>NZ_JBVJHV010000008.1:0-402660 GCF_055586645.1 Nocardia sp. NPDC049935
AGCGACCAGAGGGAGGGAGCGCAGCGACCGACCGCCGGGAGTGAAGAACCGGGGTTAATAGGGCCCCGCCCTCGAGCGGCGGAGCCGCTCCAACATCACAGCCGCCGCTCCAGAATTACAACTCCGGGATTCGGGTGGCGCGGGCGTAGACCGTCTCCCCCTCGGCCAGCCGCAGCGCTTCGGCGTCGCCGCGGGTCACCTGGGCGACGAACAGATCGCCGGTGGCGGCGTTGCGCATCTCCACCCGGACCTCGAATCCGAGCCGGACCACCCGCTCGACGGTGGCCCGGGTGACCCCCGCCGATTCCGCGGTGCCCTCGTGGGCGGCCAGGGCCATGCTCGGGTCGCGGCCGACCCGGATATCGTGCGGCCGTACGAGATGCCCGTTGAGCCGGGCCACCGCGCCCAGGAAGGTCATCACGAACTCGCTGGCGGGGCGGTCGTAGACGTCCTCGGGGGAACCGACCTGTTCGATGCGGCCCGCGTTCATCACCGCGATCCGGTCCGCGACGTCGAGGGCTTCCTCCTGGTCGTGGGTGACCAGCACCGTGGTCACGTGCACCTCTTCGTGCAGGCGGCGCAGCCAGGTGCGCAGATCGGCGCGGACCTTGGCGTCGAGCGCGCCGAAGGGCTCGTCCAGCAGCAGTACCTGCGGGTCCACGGCCAGGGCCCGCGCCAGCGCCATCCGTTGCCGCTGGCCGCCGGACAGCTGCGCCGGATACCGGTGCTGGAAGCCGTCGAGGCCGACGATGCCGAGCAGTTCGTCGACCCGTTTCGCGATCTCGTGCTTGGGACGTTTGCGGATGGTCAGGCCGAAGGCGACATTGTCGCGGACCGTCATATGTTTGAACGCCGCGTAGTGCTGGAAGACGAAACCGATATCGCGTTTCTGCGGCGGCACCCGGGTCACATCCCGGCCACCGATGGTCACCAGGCCGGAATCGAGGTTCTCCAGCCCGGCGATCGAACGCAGCAGGGTCGACTTCCCGGAACCGGAGGGGCCCAGCAGCGCGGTCAGTTCGCCGGAGGGGATGTCCAGGCTGACATCGTCGAGAGCGGCGAAGGAACCGTAGTTCTTGCGCGCGTTGGTCACGGTGATCATGGGCGGCCTCCGGCATGCACGGTCATGACACATCCCGCTTTCGTTCCAGGAGCGTCATCAACAGCAGGGTGATGAGCGCGAGGCCCATCAGCAGGACTGCGGCGCAGTAGGCGCCGAAATCGTTGTGATCGTTGATATAGCGTTCGTGCACCAGCAGGGTCAGCGTCTGCGAGACCCCGGGGAAACCGGACGACACCATGATCACCGCGCCGAATTCGCCGAGCGCACGGGCCACGGTGAGCACCACGCCGTAGGTGAGACCCCAGCGGATGGCGGGAACGGTGATCCGCCAGAAGGTCTGCCAGCCCGAGGCGCCGAGGGTCGCGGCGGCCTGTTCCTGATCGTCACCGATCTCGTGCAGGACCGGCTCCACCTCGCGGACCACGAACGGCATGGTGACGAAGATGGTCGCCAGCACCATGCCCGGTAGCGCGAAGATCACCCGGAAACCCCATTCGGTGACCACGCCGAACCAGCCGCCGACCCCCCACAGCATGATCAGCGCGACGCCGACCACCACCGGCGATACCGCGAAGGGCAGGTCCACGACGCCCTGCAGCAGGCGCCGGCCGGGGAAGTTGCCCCGGACCAGGGCCAACGCGATCACGACGCCGAGGACCACGTTCACCGGCACCACGATGGCCAGGATGATCATGGACAGGTTGAAGGCGGAGATGGCGGCCGGTGTGCTGATCTGGTCGACGAAGGCGCCGATACCGTGCTCGAAGGCCCGGTACAGGATGATCCCGAGGGGCAGCACCAGCAGGACGAACAGGTAGCCGAGGGCGAGCACACGCAGGGCCACCCGCCCGGGTGTGGACAGTTTCATCGGGCCTCGCGTTCCTTGCGCGAGGTGCGTTCGGCGAAGATCCGCAACACCAGCAGCACCACGAAGGCGATCACCAGCAGCGCCACCGAGACCGCGGCCGCGTTCACCGGCCGGTCGATCTCGATCTGCTGCTGGATGTACTGCGAGGCCACCTGGGTGTCCCGCGGGATATTGCCGCCGATCAGCACGACCGATCCGAATTCGCCGATCGCCCGGGCGAAGGCCAGCCCGCCGCCGCTGATGATGGCGGGCGCCAGTGTGGGCAGCACGATCCGGCGGAAGGTCGTCCAGTTGTCGGCGCCCAGCGAGAGCGCCGCCTGTTCGACCTCCCGGTCGGCCTCGATGAGCACCGGCTGCACCGATCGCACCACGAAGGGCAGCGTGACGAAGGCCAGCGCGACCACCAGCCCGGGCCGGGTCGCGTTGAGATGGATATCCACCGGGCTCCGCGGGCCGTACAGGGCGAGCAGCACGATACTGGCGACAATGGTGGGCAGCGCGAACGGCAGGTCGATGAGGGCGTTGACCGCCCCCTTGCCCGGGAAATCGTCGCGCACCAGCACCCAGGCGATCAGCGTTCCCATCACCACATTGATCAGCGCGACCACCACCGAGACCGCGACCGTCACCCGCAGCGCGGCCAGGGCCGACGAATCGGTGATCGCACCCCAGAAACCGGCCCAGCCGTCGTCGAACGCGCTGACGGTGAGCGCGGCCAGCGGCAACAGCACGATCACACTGAGCCACAGCATCGCGGTCGCGATACCGAGCGGGCCGACCGAACCGGAGAAGCCCAGCCGGGACCGCAGTGGCCGGCGGGGTGGAGCGGAGGGGTCCGCGGAGCCGGCGGGCGCGGCTGCTGCGGCGGGGCTGTGTTCGGTCACGAGTATCGAGTATCGCGTGTGGTCCGGGTCACCCGGCTACTCGGTCGCGTTGTCGTAGGCCACGGCGATGGATCCGGAGTCCGGCGCGAACAGTTCGTCCTCCACCGTTTCCCAGCCGCCCAGGTCGGCGATGGTGTACAGGGTCGCGGGCCGCGGGAACACATCGGCGTATTCGGCGGCCACCCCCGGATCGACGGGCCGGAAGCCCGCCTCGGCCCAGGCCCTCTGGGCGGCCGGGGTGTAGAGGAAATCGCGGAAGGCCAGGGCCTGGTCCGGATGCTGGGCGTGTTCGAGCACGGCGACCGGATTCTCGATCTTGAACGTCTGATCCGGCACGATGTGCTCGACCGGGTCGCCGTGCCGCTGCGCGAACAACGCTTCGTTCTCGTAGCTGATCAGCACGTCGCCGGTGCCCTGCAGGAACGCCTCGGTGGCCTCGCGGCCGGATTTCGGCTGCACCCGGACGTGGGTGAGCATCTGATTCAGATAATCGATCCCGGCCTGCGGATTGCTGCCGCCGCCGCTGGCCGCGGCATAGGGGGCCAGCAGATTCCATTTCGCCGATCCGGAGCTGAACGGATTCGGGGTGACCACTTCGACGTCGGGGCGCAGCAGATCGTCCCAGCCCCGGATGCCCTTGGGGTTGCCCGTCCGGACCACCAGCGATACCACCGAACCGAACGGCACCCCGCGGGTGGCGTCGGCGTTCCAGTCCGGATCCACCAGCCCGGCGTCCACGAGCCGGGTGATATCGGGTTCGAGGGAGAAACTCACCACATCGGCCGGCGCCCCGCGGGCGATCTTGCGGGACTGGTCGCCGGAGGCGCCGTAGGACTGGCGCACCTCCACACCGTCGCCCGCCTCGGTGTTGTTGAATTCGGGGATCACCAGGTCGTAGCCCGGTTTGGGAATGGCGTACGCATAGAGATCGACGGTGCCGCCGCTGCCGTCGGCGCTGCTACCGCCGACCACATCGCTGGACCCGCCCGCACACGCGGACACCAGCAGCGGTAGCGCCACCACGGCGGCGAGGAAGCGGCGGCGGACGGCCGGCATGGCGGGCCTCACCTGGTCAGCAGCCAGGCGATGAGCACCAGCGCCAGCAGCGCCACCAGCGCCAGCTGTACCCGTGAGCGCGGCATCAGCACGCCTCGTTTCCGGAGTCGCGGTCTTCACCACGGCCCAGCGCGGCCGCGGCCAGCCGCAGGACCCGGTCGATCAGATAGGCGATGCCGAAACTGATCGGCACCATGCCGACCAGCACCACGAGGAACTGGGGTATGAAGGGCAGCCCCGCCACCCACATCTCGAACCCGTCCCACCAGTCGGCAATACGCTCCACGGCGACCAGCGTAGAACACCCGGTTGTCACCACCCGCGTCCCGCCTTGACCTCGAGCGGGGTCGAGGTTGCAGCCTGGATACATGACAGAGACCACCGAGGTATGGAACTCCGCCTACGACAACGACACCGCGCCGTGGATCATCGGCGAACCCCAGCCGGCGATCCTCGGGCTGGAACGTGCCGGCCTGATCGGCGGCCGGGTGCTCGACCCCGGTACCGGCGCCGGTGAGCACACCATCGCTCTCACCGCACTCGGATACGACGTCCTCGGCGTCGACCTCTCCCCCAGCGCGGTCGCCTACGCCCGCCGCAATGCCGCCGCCAAGGGTGTGCCGCGAGCACGGTTCGAGGTCGCCGATATGGTCGCGCTCGCCGAATCCGGGACCGGCTCGCTCGGCGTTTTCGACACCGTCGTCGACAGTGCCCTGTTCCACGTGTTCCTGGAGGACGCCGACGCGCGCGCCGCCTATGTGCGCACCCTGGGCCTGCTGTGCGTACCGGGCGGCCGGGTGCATGTGCTGGCGCTCTCCGACGCCGAACCCGGATTCGGGCCGCGGATCGGCGCCGGGCTCATCCGCGACGCGTTCGCGGGCCCGGACTGGGAGGTCGAGGACCTGCGGCCCGACCACTACTACGGCCGGATCACCGAGGCCGTTGCCGACCGGGCCGGCGAGCTCACCACCGACGCCTCCGGCAAGGTCGAACTCGCCGCGTGGCTGGCCCGTATCCGCCGCACCGCCGGATGAGGTGGACGATCCGGGCGCCGGCGACACATGATGGGTTATGCCGACTCCCGAGCACGCACCCGCCCACAGCGGGACCGGCGCTTTCCCGTCGGAGCCCAGACGGCCGGAGAACAACTTCCCGACCATCGACGACTACGCGTTCCTGTCCGACTGCGAGACCACCTGCCTGATCGCCAGCAACGGGTCGGTGGAGTGGATGTGCGTCCCGCGCCCGGATTCGCCCAGCGTTTTCGGTGCCCTGCTGGATCGCAGCGCCGGGCATTTCCGGCTCGGCCCGTACGGGCACACGGTGCCGGCCGCCCGGCGCTACCTTCCCGGCGGGATGATCCTGGAGACCACCTGGCAGACCGCCACCGGCTGGCTCATCATCCGTGACGCGCTGGTCCTGGGCCCCTGGCACAGCACCGACCAGCGCAGTCGCACGCATCGCCGCACGCCGACCGACTGGGATGCCGGCCATATGCTGCTGCGCACGGTGAAATGCGTGAGCGGCACCGTGGAGCTGGAACTCAGCTGCGAACCCTCGTTCGACTACCACCGGGCGGCCGCGCAGTGGGAGTACACCGGCAAGGTGTACGAGGAGGCCACCGCGTTCTGCTCGGCCGACGCGACCGCCGGCCCGACCCTGGTGCTCACCACCGATCTGCGGCTCGGCCTGGAGGGCCGGGAGGCGCGCGCCCGCACCCGGATGACCGAGGGCGATTGCGCCTATGTCGCGCTCACCTGGTCCGAACTACCCGCGCCGCAGACCTTCGACGAGGCCGCCGACAAGATGTGGACCACCGTCGAATGCTGGCGGCAGTGGATCACCCTCGGCGATTTCCCGGACCATCCGTGGCGCAAGTATCTGCAGCGCAGCGCCCTCACCCTGAAGGGCCTCACCTACGCCCCCACCGGCGCGCTGATGGCCGCCGGTACGACCTCGCTGCCCGAGACCCCGGGCGGCGAACGCAACTGGGACTACCGGTACTCGTGGGTGCGCGATTCCAGTTTCGCGCTCTGGGGTCTGTACACCCTCGGGCTCGACCGCGAGGCCGACGATTTCTTCGCCTTCCTGCACGACGCCACCACCGGCCCCGACGGCGACCCGGTACCGCTGCAGGTGCTCTACGGCATCGGCGGCGAACGCCAGCTCACCGAGACCACCCTCGACCATCTGTCCGGCTACGGCGGCGCCCGCCCGGTACGGATCGGCAACGGCGCCTTCGACCAGGAGCAGCACGATATCTGGGGCACCATGCTCGACGCGGTCTACCTGCATGTGAAATCGCGCCAGCATGTCCCGGAGACCCTGTGGCCCATGCTGAAACGCCAGGTCGACGCGGCCATCGCGAATTGGCGCGAACCCGACCGCTCCCTCTGGGAGGTGCGCGGCGAGCCGCAGCATTTCACCTCCTCCAAGGTGATGTGCTGGGTCGCCCTGGACCGCGGGGCGAAATTGGCCGATGTGCACGGCCAGGCGGAGATCGCCCGGAAATGGCGCACGATCGCCGCCGAGATCCGGTCCGACATCCTGTCGCACGGCGTGGACGAACGCGGCCGCTTCACCCAGGTGTACGGCGGTACCTCGCTCGACGCGTCGCTGCTGCTGGTGGTGCTGCTCCGGTTCCTGCCGCCCGACGATCCCCGGGTCCGGGCCACCGTCCGCGGGATCGCCGACGAACTCACCGTGAACGGCCTGGTCCTGCGCTATCGCACCGACACCACCGACGACGGTCTGTCCGGTACCGAGGGCACCTTCACCATCTGCTCGTTCTGGCTGGTGTCGGCGCTGGTGGAGATCGGCGACGTGGACCGGGCCCGGAGCCTGTGCGAACGGCTGCTCACCCATGCCAGCCCCCTCAAGCTCTACGCCGAGGAGATCGACGCCTACACCGGGCGGCATCTGGGCAACTTCCCGCAGGCGTTCACCCACCTGGCCCTCATCAACGCGGTCACCCACCTGATCCGGGCCGAGGGCTCGCAGCCGGCCGGGAGTTTCCGGCCGGCCCACGCCAAGAACAGCGGAACCCCCTGGCGCAGCCGGCCGCGCTGAACCGGGCGGTCAGGCGGCGGAGAAGGTATCCGCCTGACGCCGCAGGTCGCGGAGTTTGCCCAGATCGGTGTCCAGGCGGGCGAGACGTTCGACGCCTCTGTCCCCGTACTGGGCGCCCGCTTCCTCGGCCACCCGCAACGCCTCCTCGGCGGCGCGCAGCGCATCGGTGGCGATATCGGTGAAGTGGTCGCGCAGCACCCGCTGCACGTCGCGCAGCCGGGTCCGCGATTCCTTGCCGACCTGGAAGACCACATCGTCCATCAGCCGCGACAGCGCCACCTTGGCCTCGGCCTGGCGGCGGTTACGGCGTGCCCGCCGGTCCTCCCACAGCGCGTGCAGGCCGAGCAGGATGCCCGCACCGGCCGAATACCAGTTCACCAGCGACATCCCCAGCAGGCTGGTGGCCAGGCCGACCATCAGGATACCGCCGTAGGATCCGCGCAGCGCCGACAGGAACTGCTCCGCCACACCGGCCTTCGCGCTCTGCAGCGGTTCCAGCGGGGCCACGTTCTCCAGCAGGTCGGAGGGGTACTGCGGCCGGATATCGGGCAGATCGGGCCGGCGGTGATCGGCCGGGAACCGCGCGGCCACCTGTTCGGCGAGTTCCTCGGCGCGGTAGTTCGCCGTCTCGAAATTCTCCGCCACGGCCTCGGCGATACGTCCCTCCAGCTGTTCACCGAAGCGGGTCCAGCGGGTGGCCGGATCGGTGCGCGAGATCTCGGTCTCCGCGTCGCGCGCGAGGGTCCGCAGCCGGTGCCGCAGATCGTGTTCGATATCGGCCATCAGTTCGGTGCTGCCGTCGGCGAGGGTGATCTGCCAGGTGGCGGTCCGCTGCCGCAGCTGATCGGCCTGATCCCGGGCGGTGGCCAGCTGCTGGGTCACATGGGCGCGGCGGCGCGGATCGCGCAGCGCGTCGGCCTCGGTGCGGAGTACCACGCCCAGATGATCGCCGACCAGCTGGATATCGCGGACCGCGGATTTCACCGCCGTCGCGTCGGCATGGGCCACCACGTATTCGCGGAGATGCTCGACCAGCTGCGGCACCCCGGATTCGATCGCCCGCTGCTGATTACCGGACCGCAACGCCTCGTGGTGGATCTGCGCCGATACCGGCGCCACCGCGAAACCCAGCCCCGCCCCGTCCAGCAACGCGCGATTACGTTCCTGCACATGCGCCCAGTGCGCATTGCGGTCGATCTTGTTGAGCACGCAGATCACCGTGGGACAGACCTGACCGATCCGGCGCAGGTGCGCGATCTGGTCGTGCGTGTACTCGGCGGACGCGTCGCTCACGTACAGCACGGCGTCCGCGGCGGCGATCATCGACCAGGTCGTGCGCTCCTGCAGGGCCGCGCCGGGCGCGTCCATCAGCACGATTCCCTCGGCCAGCAGTGAACTGGGCTGGGTGAAATCGGCGCGGATCACGCCCTTGGCCATCAGCGCCGGGCCGGGATTCAACGGATCGACGGGCTGGCGGCGGATCCGTCCGCCGCCCTCCCGGCGGATCAGGGTGGCGCTGGGATCGGGGCCGTACTCGACGATCGCCGGCACGCTGATCGGCGCGTCGGTGGCACTGATCGGCGCTTCGGCCAACGCGTTCACCAGCGTGCTCATCCCGCTCTTGGGCGGGCCCACCACCACCAGGCGTACCCGGCTGTCGGCGACCCGGGCCCGGACCATACCGAGGCGGCCACGCAGGTCGTTACGGCTCGCGGTCCGGGTGACGTCGCGCAGCTCATCGATGATCTGGATGAGCGGGGCCATCACATCCGGATTCTTCACCGTGGCGGCCCGGGGTCCGGCTACGGCAGACAAAGCCCAGCTCCTCACTCTTGGTCACTACTACACGTTCACCGACCGCGAGCGGCCGAAACTTCCCCGGCCGCGGGCGGCCGAAACTCTCTCGACCGCGGGCGGCCGAAACTCTCCCGGCCGCGAGCGGCCGCATACCCACCGAAGACCGGTGGCCGAACGTCGCCCGACCACCGGCGGGGAAGCTACCGGCGCAGGTCGGGAACGGTCAGAGGATTACCCAGTGACCGGGATCGGCGATCGTGTCGTGGGTCACCACGGCCGCATGCGGCAGCAAACCCGGCGACAGCTCCCCGGCCGGGTCGCCACCGGCGAGTCCGTACACCGCGTGATCGGCATAGGTCGCGACAGCCACCCCGTGGACATCGTACGGAACGACCACCGAGTGATGGTCGGCAATCGGCTGCACTTGTGGTGTCGGGATCGGTGTGGGGACCTGATGCGGCACGGTCGGGAGCGTCGCGTCCGGCACACTCGGCTGCTGGGTGGGCACGCTCACCGTCGGGACCTGCGGTGACGGCTGGTCGACGGTGGGGACCTCCGGGGAGGGCACGTCCACCGTGGACGGCGTGGCGCCGGAACCCTGGTCGCCGGTGGACGGGCTGCCCGTCCCGGTTTCACCGATGGGATCGGTGGTGGTCCCGCCGTCACCGGTGGTGGCGGAGGGGATCGGCGTGGTGGTGGTCACGCCGCCGGACTCACCGGTCGACGAGGTGGAGTCACCGGTGGGGGTGGTCGATTCCGTCGAGGAGCCGGTGGTCGATCCGCCGGTACCGGTGGTGGTTTCCGGCGACGTCGTGGAACCGTCGGGCGAGGTGGTGGAGCTCCCGTCGAGGCCCGTCGTGGTGCTGCCGTCCACCGAGGTGGTGGTGCTGCCGTCGGTGCCGGTGGTGGTCGACCCGTCCGGCCCGGTGGTCGTGGTGTCCGGGGTGGTGGTGGCGCCGGTGGTGATCGGGGCCGTGGTGGTGGGCACCACGGCGGTGGTTCCGTCCGGACGCCCCGGTTCGGCCGGCGCCTGCGGCTCACGGCCCGGTGCGGCGGGCGGCCGCTGGAACAGGTCGGGCAGCTGCGCCTTCGGGGCGGTGAGCGGCGAAGGACCCGCGGGCGGATGGAAGACGTGCGCCATCGGGGTGGTCGCCATATCCGGCTGGACGGTGCTCTGCAGCGGAGTGGCCGCCACGGGCTGCACGGCCGGAGCCAGCACCGCCGGAGCCACCGGGGGCGGTACGGGCGCGGGTGCCATGGGCGCGGGGGGCGCCACCGCGGGCGCGGGCATCGGCGGCGGCGCGAAGGCGGCCGGAGCCGGGGCCGGAGCCACCGACGCGGTCGTCATCGGCGCCGGCGCGCCGGGCGCGCCGAGTGCTCCCGGTACCGCGCCGGGTGTGGCGGCCGCGGTGGTGGCACCGGCGGTACCGGGTGCCCCGGCGGCAGCGGTCGCCGCACCCGGACTCCCGGCGAGTGCCGCGACGCCCTCGGCCGCGGCCGCCTCGGCGGGCGTCCCGGTATCCGGTGAGCCCGGCCGGCCGGCGGCCTGCAACGGGTCCCCGGCCGTGTTGCCCGGCTGCTGCGCCCAGTCCAGGTACTGGTCCAGGTGATCGTCGAGCAGGCTCGCGTCGCCGACGGTGATGTCGAGATCCCAATCACTGTCGACCCACACGCCGTTGGGGCCCACCGACACATCGAGGGTCCAGTCGGAGTCGACGATGACGGCGCCGCCGATCCCGCCGTCGGAGAACCCGTCGAACCAGCCGGTATCGAAACCACCGGCGTCGAAACCGTTCAGGTCGGGGGCGTCGTGTACGTCGCTGTCGTCCTCGTCGCGGTCGCGGTCATCGCGCTCGTCGCGTTCCCGCACCACCGGCTCCGGCCGGCCGAAGAGACCGGCGAGATCGAAACCCCAGTCCGATCCCGGTTCCTGCGCCACGGTTTTCGGCCCCCAGTCCGGGCTCTGGCCGAGGTTGGGCAGATCGAAGATATCGGTCTGGAACGCGTCACCCGGGGCGGGCAGCCCGAAATCGTCCGGGATGCCGAAACCTTCGTCGCCCGGAGCCGGAAACTCCTCGCCCAGGCCCGGAATCCCGTCCAGCCCCGGAATACCGCCGGAGGGCTGGGATCCCGCGTCCGGCATACCGAAGTCGGGCATCCCCGGAACCACCGATTCGGGTACACCGGTGCCCGGCATGAAACCGGCGTTCGGAGCCCCGGATTCGGCGCCGCCCGGCACCAGCGACAGACCCGGCACCTCTTCCATATACGGCACCCCGTACGGGCCCATATCGTCGAAGTCGAACTCGCCCGGATGACCGACCTGGATATCGAGGGTGCCGTGCGGGAGCGGCATGGTGACGCTCGCGTCCCCCTGCGACCCGAAGGGCATGTCCTCGGGGGCCGCCGGCTCGGGATCGGGAAAGGTGACCACGGGACTCGGCACATCCGGGTCCGGGTCGGCGTTACGCGCCCACCCGGCATTACGGCTGTCCAGTTCACCCGGGTGGGCGGGAACACCGCCGCCGTTGGCGGCGATCAACGCGCCGCCCGTCACATAGGCGCCGCCACGGGCGACCCGGGACGCGGCACTGGCGATACGGTAGGCGGTATCACCGCTGCGTCCGGCAACCTCGTCGTCACCCTCGAACGGCAGCTCACCGTCACCGTCGAACGGCAGATCACGCGCCATTCCATTACTCCACTCTCGGGTCCACCAGCGCCCGCACCGCCATCGGTCCGGCGCGGATCCGTTATCAGCCTATTGTCGACATCCACAGCTGTCACATTTTCGTTATCAGCGAATATCCGAGGCCGGATCGCCGCCGGGACCGTGCGAGGGCGGGGCCGTGGGAAGAGCGGGGCCGGTTTCTCCGGGGTGGAGGGCCCTACTTCTTGTCCTTCGGTTTGTCGGACTGCGCGTCGGAGGACAGCGCGGCGACGAACGCCTCCTGTGGGACGTCCACCCGGCCGATCGTCTTCATCCGCTTCTTGCCCTCTTTCTGCTTCTCCAGCAGTTTGCGCTTACGGCTGATATCGCCGCCGTAGCATTTGGCGAGCACATCCTTGCGGATGGCGCGGATGTTCTCGCGGGCGATGATCTTCGATCCGATGGCCGCCTGGATGGGGACCTCGAACTGCTGGCGCGGAATGAGTTCGCGCAGTTTGGTGGTCATCTTGTGCCCGTAGGCCTGGGCGGCGTCGCGGTGCACGATCGCGCTGAACGCGTCGACCGCCTCACCCTGCAGCAGGATATCCACCTTCACCAGCTGCGATTCCCGCTCGCCGGCCTCCTCGTAGTCCAGCGAGGCGTAACCGCGGGTCCGCGATTTCAGCGAATCGAAGAAATCGAAGATGATCTCGGCCAGCGGCAGGGTGTAGCGCAGTTCGACCCGGGTCTCGGACAGATAGTCCATACCGCCGAGGTCGCCGCGCCGCGACTGGCACAGTTCCATGATGGCGCCGATGAATTCACTCGGCGCGATGATGGTGACCTTGACCACCGGCTCGAACACCGCGCGGACCTTGCCCTCCGGCCAGTAGGACGGATTCGTCACGATATGTTCCGCGGCGTCCTCCATCACCACCCGGTAGACCACGTTGGGCGCGGTGGAGATCAGGTCGAGGCCGAATTCGCGCTGCAACCGCTCGCGGGTGATCTCCATATGCAGCAGTCCCAGGAAGCCGCAGCGGAATCCGAAGCCCAGCGCCACCGAGGTCTCCGGCTCGTAGGTGAGCGCGGCATCGTTGAGCTGCAGTTTGTCCAGTGCGTCCCGCAGGTCGGGGTAGTCCGAACCGTCCACCGGGTACAGGCCCGAGTAGACCATCGGCCGGGGCTCGCGATACCCGGTCAGCGGTTCGGTGGCGCCGTTGCGGGCCGCGGTGACGGTATCGCCGACCTTCGACTGGCGGACATCCTTCACCCCGGTGATCAGGTATCCGACCTCGCCGACACCCAGCCCCTGGGTGGGTTTGGGCTCCGGCGAGACGATGCCGATCTCCAGCAGTTCGTGGGTCGCGCCGGTGGACATCATCTTGATCTTCTCGCGCGGGGTCAGTTTGCCGTCCACCACGCGGACATAGGTCACCACACCGCGGTAGGTGTCGTAGACCGAGTCGAAGATCATCGCGCGGGCGGGGGCGTCGGCGTCGCCCACCGGTGCGGGAATCCGCTCGATCACCCGGTCCAGCAGTTCGGTGACACCGGCTCCGGTCTTACCCGAGACGCGCAGCACATCCTCCGGCTCGCACCCCACGATATGGGCGATCTCGGCGGCATAGCGGTCCGGATCGGCGGCCGGCAGATCGATCTTGTTGAGGACCGGGATGATCTCCAGGTCCTTGTCCAGCGCCAGATACAGATTCGCCAGCGTCTGCGCCTCGATACCCTGCGCGGCGTCCACCAGCAGCACCGCGCCCTCACAGGCCTCCAGCGCCCGCGACACCTCGTAGGTGAAGTCCACGTGGCCGGGCGTATCGATCAGGTGCAGGACGAAATCCTCGCCCGCGTGCGCGCCGGTTTCCGGTTTCCAGGGCAACCGCACGTTCTGGGCCTTGATGGTGATACCGCGTTCGCGTTCGATATCCATCCGGTCCAGATACTGCGCGCGCATCTGCCGTTCCTCCACCACACCGGTGAGCTGCAACATCCGGTCGGCCAGCGTCGACTTGCCGTGATCGATATGCGCGATGATGCAGAAGTTCCGGATCCGGGACGGATCGGTGAACGTCGTATCGGCGAAGCTGGCGGGCACTCCACTCCTCAATGAGTATCGGGCGTACTGGCGACCATCGTCCCATGCTGGTCCCGGCCCGCTGTCCCCCAGGTCCGGCGCCGCCGCCACCCACCCGCGGCAACCGGAGCGATATCACCGGCCGCCACGGGCCGTTATCCTCCTGGGATGGCCCGCAGTTGGAACAGTCTCGGCAAGCAACTCACCGCGATCGCGAAACAGCAGGGGCCCAAGATCGTGCAGCGCCAGGCGCCGCGCCTGGTCGAGGCCCTGCTCGACCGCCGCGGCCGGGCCCGCCGCGGCGCCCGCCCCGCCGCCGGCTCCCCGGGTATCGCCGTCCGTCCCGCCGCCTCCACCCCCGTGCCCACCGGGCAGCGGGCCCGCCGGCTCGTCTACGCCCCGCAACTGGACGGCCGCGCCGACCCCGGCGAGATCGTGTGGACCTGGGTCCCCTACGAGGAGGATCCGGCCAACGGTAAGGACCGCCCGGTCCTCGTGGTCGGCCGCGACCGCGACACCCTGCTCGGGCTCATGCTCAGCTCGAACGCCGACCGCGAGCACGATCCGGACTGGGTCGGGATCGGCGGCGGAATCTGGGACCACCAGGGACGGCCCAGCTGGGTCCGGCTGGACCGGGTCCTGGATGTCCCCGAGGACGGTATCCGGCGCGAGGGCGCCATCCTGCCGCGCGATCTCTTCGACCGCGTCGCGCACCGGCTGGTCCGCGAGTACCACTGGAGCTGAACGGGCCGGAACTCAGGCCTTCGGGTCCCGCGACCGCCCGAACAGCGTTCCGTACACCAGCGCGCCCAGCACCCCGCCGATCAGCGGGAACAGGATGAACGCCCACAGCTGGCCCATCGCGCCGCCCTGATACGGAGCGACGGCGATACTGCGCGCCGGGTTCACCGACGTACCGTCGACCGGAATGGCGATGAGGTGGATCACGGTGAGCGTCAGGCCGATGGACAGACCCGCCAGCGGTTTGTCCGAGATCTGATCGGTGGAGGCCAGCACGACGAAGACCAGCAGCGCGGTGAGCATCACCTCCACGATGATCATCGCGGCCGATCCGTAGCCGTCCTGGATGACGATGTTCCCGGCGGGTCCGGTCACCGCCGACGGACTGTGCGGACCCCAGCCGTTGGCGCCGAGCCCGTCCACCGCCCGGTCGTAGGACGGCAGGTTCTTGGCGACCGCGAACAGCACCAGACCGGCCAGCAGACCACCCACGACCTGCCCCACCATGTATCCCGCGGCGCTGACCGGCGACAGCCGGCCCATGATCAACTGCCCCAGCGTGACCGCCGGGTTGACGTGACATCCCGATATCGGCCCGATCGCGTACACCAGCACCAGCAGGCCGAGACCGAAGGCGAAGGCGATACCGAGCGGGCCGACCTGGTCTCCTGCCAGCACCGCCGTCCCCACACCACCCATCACCAGGACGAATGTGCCCAGGGCCTCGGCCGCCCATTTCTTGGTATCGGGGATCGCAGCCTCCTCGACATCGAGGACGACTACCGCTTCCTGCGCACTGGAGGACATAAGAGACCGCCTTCCGAGAGGATTACCGCGCCACGGGGCGCACACCGGATAATTCCTGGGTCCTGCGGGGAAATATGTGCGGAGATTTCGTCGGACGTTACGCTGGCCTAAAGATCTTCTCAACGCCATCCGGCCGGGCCGGTGTGTGATAAAGACCTCGCGACCGGGCCCGTCGCACCCGCGATTTCGTGACCTCGCCACGTGCTGGTAATCTGGCCCATCGGCGTTGCCGTACCCCGTGCCCGGAGAATTCTCGATCCGGCGAATCCAGGGCCGGGTGGCGCACACAGACTTTCCGACCGAACCAGACAGGAACCAGAGGATACCGGCGTGGCCAATATCAAATCCCAGATCAAGCGGATCCGCACCAATGAGGCGGCGCGCCAGCGCAACCAGTCGGTCAAATCCGAGCTGCGCACCCATATCCGCGCCTTCCGGGCCGCCGCCGCGGCCGGTGACAAGGACACCGCGGTCGAGCGCCTGCGCGTCGTGAGCCGCAAGCTGGACAAGGCCGCCTCCAAGGGCGTCATCCACGCGAACCAGGCCGCCAACAAGAAGTCGGCGATGGCCACCGCGCTCAACAAGCTCTGATTTTCTGATCTCTCGACGAACAGCCGCCGCGGGCTTCGATGACCACGGCGGCTTTTGGTGTGTCCGGAGCCCGGTCAGGGGGCTATTTCTCCGCACGTCCGGACGGCGCCGACAGGATCGTCGTCCACCTGCCGTAGCATGCGGCGCATGGTTACGGTGTATGCGAACCAATCGGTAGTCCATGCCGAGGACCTGCCCGGCGTGATCCGCGCCGCCGAGGTGCTCGGTTTCGGTGTGAAGATCGAGAATGTGCTCGTCCCCGCCGACGACGACGGCACTCAGGTCATGGCCTGGATGGTCACCCGGGACGAGGAGACCCCCGTCTACGAGGAGTGGGAGGGCCGCTACGAGGAGGTCGCGGAGGAGGCGCTGGAACTCAGCGCCGTCGACTGACAGCAGCCCGCGCCGCCGGCCCTCACACGGGACCGTTCCCGCCCGTCAGCTGCGCCCGTGCAGGGCCAGCAGCTTCAGTACGGCGTCCTCGAGGGCGAACCCGGAGTCCGCGGCCCCACCTTTGACATCAGCGTTCAGCGTCGCCACGACCTGCAGCGCCGACCCGATCGTGGCCGGTGTCCAGCCTCGTGCCTGCGCCTGGGCCTTCTTCACCTTCCACGGCGGCATCCCCAGCGGACCCGCCAGTTTGAACGGATCACCCCGGCCGGCCGACCCCACCTTCGCGATGGTGTGGACGGAATCGGCCAACGCGTCGGCCAGCACCACATGCGGTACCCCGCGGTCCTGGGCCCAGCGCAGCGCCTCGACGGCGCCGGCGCGGTTCCCGGCGACGGTGAAGTCCGCGACCTCGAACCCGGAGACCTCGGCCTTCCCGGAGTAGTACCGGCGCACCGCCGCGATATCGACCTTGCCGCCGGTATCGGCGACCAGCTGCGAACAGGCCGCCGCGAGTTCACGCAGCTCCGAACCCACCGCATCGAGAACGGCCTGCACCACCTCGCCCGAGGCCCGCACACCGGCGGCCCGGAATTCGGAACGGACGAACTCCGCCCGCTCCGACGCCTTGGTGAGCTTCGCGCATTCGTGCACCTGCGCTCCGGCCTTGCGCAGCGCCGGAACCAGCGCCTTCGCCCGGCCGCCGCCCGAATGCACCACCATCAGCACCACGCCCTCCGGCGGTGCGGCGGCCGCATCGGAGATAACCGCGACGGCATCCTTACCGGCCTGGTCCGCCGCCTCGAGGATGATCACGCGATCCTCGGCGAACAGCGAGGGACTCAACAGTTCGGCCAGCTCCGAGGTACCGGCGTCGCCGGCGCGCATCCGGTCCACCGGCACCGCGTCCGGGGCCGGCGCATGCGCCCGCACGGTGGCGGTCACCTCCGCCACCGCCCGCTGGATCAGCAGTTCCTCTTCCCCGAGAACCAGATGCACCGCCGCAGGTCGTTCGCTCACGGCTCCGATCGTACGGCCGACTCCCCGCCCGATCCCTGATCGGTGGCCTCCGGCCGGTCGGCGCGCCGGATCCGGAACCACACCGGCAGACCCACCCGCGGTCGGCCGCGCACGCGCGCGACCCGGCCCATACCCGTCACCGTGACAACCAGAGCGAGAGCAGCAGATGCGCCGCGACCACACCGGCGGTCGCGGCCAGGGCGGCCCGTCGTATCGGAGGTGCCCGGAGTGCGCAGATCCCGGCCGTGACGACGACTGCCACCAGCAGCCCACCCGGTATCCCGGTAGGCACCGTGATCGTGGCGCCGGGCACCGCGGCGGCCCGGTGCGCGACGGTCAGCAGCCACCACAGCGGCGGCGCCGCCAGGCGGAGAATCAGTTCGGCCGGCGCGGACGCCCAGGTGGCCAGGCACGTGGCTACCGCGCCGAGAATCGTCACCGGTGCGATCACCGGCGCCACCAGGATGTTCGCGATAACGGCCACCAGCCCGAGCCGGCCGGACAGCGCGACGGTGACAGGGGCGGTGACCACGAACGCGGCGGCGGCCACCGCGACCAGTTCGGCGGGCAGGCGCCACCAGCCGCGCTCCCGGAGATAGTCGGTCCAGCTCGGAGCGAGCAGTAGCAATCCCGCGGTGGCCAGTACCGAGAGCGCGAATCCGGCCTGCACCGCCAGTTCCGGGCGCCACAGCAGCAGGCCGATCACCGCCGCGCACAGCGCCGGTAGAGCCTGTCGACGACGGCCGGTGACGAGTGCCAGCAGGGTCACCGATCCCATCGCGGCGGCCCGCAGCACACTCGGGTCGGGGCGGGCGATGATCACGAAGGACACCAGGGCGCCGGCCGCGACGCATAGCGACGGCCGGGGACCGAGGGTGAGCAGCCGGGTCAGCGCGAGCACGCCGGTGAGAACGATCGTGAAATTCGCCCCGCTCACCACGGTGAGGTGCTGCAAACCGGCCGCGGCGAACTCCGCGTGCACCCGATCGGTGAGACCCGAGGTGTCACCCACGACCAGCGCGGGCAGCACCCCCGCCGCATCCGGCGCGAGCGCGCCGCCCGCCGCCTCGGCCAGATCGGTGCGTACCGCATGGGCCGCCGCCTGCCACCACGGCAGCGGTCCCACGGCGACCGGCTCGCCGACCGGCCGCAGGGTGACCACGGTCAGGTCGTGCTGCCGCGGTGGCGCGGGCCGGGCCCGGAACTCCAGAGGACGGCCGGGCAGCAACGCACCCCACCGCGAGCCGGCGCCCAGCACAATCACGCTCCCGCCGCCGCGCACCACCCGGTCGCGGTACTCGTACTCACGCAGCTCCGCCCGCAGCACCCAGAGCCTCCCGGAACCGGAACCGCTGCCGCGCACCGGCTTCGGATCATCGGTGGGAGTCACCACCACCCGGACCGCCGCCGCGGCCGGCACCGCGCGCAGCGGGTGCGCACTCACCTGGTGTTCCCGCCAGGCCCCGGCGAGGGCGAACGCCGCACCCAGCAGCGAGACACCCACCACCGCGGTCGCGACCACCCGGCGGCGTTCGGCGCGATGCGCGAGACCGGTCCACAACAACACCCACGAACCCAGCGCCACCACGATCAGCGCCAGCCCCACAGCCACACCGGCGGCCCAGCCCATCCCGACCGCCACGACGGTGACCGACCAGCAGACCAGCGCCGCCGGAAGCAATCGCGCGTCCAGCACCGGCAGGGACGGACCCGATACCTCCTCCGGCCCTTCGCCGGGCGCGCCCTCCCCCGGGCCGCGATGACCGGTCACCGGTGTTCCCCGGCGGCCCGCACCTCCGTGAGCACACCGGTCACACCGTCACCAGCTCGCGGAGCCGGGCCAGGCGCGCCGGACCGATACCGTCGACCTCGGCCAGCTGCTCCACATCGGTGAACCGGCCGTGGATCTCCCGCCAGCCGATGATCGCCTTGGCGGTGACCGGGCCGACGCCGGGCAATGCGTCCAGATCCGCCTCGGTGGCGGTGTTCAGATCCACCGGCGCCCCGGGAGTCGCCCCCGGACCCGTTCCACCCGGCGCGGCCGCCTGCCCTCCCCCACCGCTCACCGTCGCGCTGCCGGTCGGCGGCGGGCCGGAACCGGCGGCCCCCACCCGCACCTGATCACCGTCGGCGAGCCGCTGCGCCAGGTTGATTCCCGTCAGATCGGCGCCGGCCAGGGGACCTCCGGCCGCGCCGATCGCATCGGCCACCCGGGCGCCGGGCGCGAGCCGCACGAGACCCGCCCGCTGCACCAGCCCGACCACACTCACCACCAATTCGGCCGGCTCGGCGGGTCCGGCGTCGGAGACGGGAACCTCCGCCACGGGAGCGGAGGCCGAATCGTCGGCGGACAGCGCGACGGGTGCGGCGGCGGGGAGCGGTGGAACGGGTTGCGCGGCAGGTCGTTCCCACAGCACCACGATCGCCGTCACCAGGGCCGCGAGCAGGCCGATACCGGCCGTGGCCGCCGCGCCGCGGCGACCCGGATCGAGCCGGGCGTGCCGGAATCGCCGCGGTATCAACCGGTCTCGCCAGGTGGGAGGTTCCGGTTCGTCCTCCAGCCAGCGTGGTGTGCGGACCGCACCCTCGCCGGGATCTCCCGGATCCGCCCATCGCGATCCGGCGCCGGAATCGGCGCGGGCGGTATCCGCGAGATGCCCGCCCAGCCGGGTGCGTACATGTTCACGCTCGTCGTGTCGTGCCATGGCCGCGACGCTAGAGCGCCGCTACCCGACGACCGGGGGTGCCGACCAGGGGATTCGACAACCCTGTGGACAACTCCACCCTGTGGATTACCGGCCGATCACCCGGTGGGGCCGGTGTCTCCGCCGCAGCCGCCCGGTAGCACCAGCACACCGACCGCGCCCGATCCCAGATGTACCCCGAGCGCCGGGCCGAATTCCGCGGTGAGGATTTCGCCCGCCGCCGGAATACGTTCTCGCAGCCGCTCGGTCAGTGATTCCGCGGCCTCGGGCGCACCGAGATGCTGCACGCCCAGCGCGACCACACCGGTTCCGGCGGCTTCCTCGGCGGCGGCGACCAGCGTCGCGAACGCCTTGGACCGGGTGCGCACCTTCTCCCGTAATTCCAGCCGTCCTTCGACGAGCTGCAATACCGGTTTGCTCACGAGCTCACTGCCGAAGAAACCGGCCGCGGTGCTGAGCCGGCCGCCCCGGCGCAGCTGTTCGGTGCGGTTCACGACGATGAAGGTGCGCGCGCGGCGGGCGGCGGCGACCGCCGATTCGTATACCGCGGCCAGCGGTTCGCCCCGGGCGGCGCGGCGCGCGGCCGCCAGTACCGGTAACCCGGTCGCCAGGCCCGCGCCCAGCGAATCCACCAGCAGTACCGACTCCTCGGCGCCCATATCGCGGGCGGCCTGCCGGCCCGCCTCCCAGGTGGCCGAGAGCTGCCGGGACAGATGGATACCGACCACCCCGTCGCCGCCGCTGCGCTCCAGCGCCGCGGCGTAGGCGCCGCGCAGTTCACCCGGTGAGGGCGCCGAGGTGGTGACCGAATCCGCGGCGTAGTCGATGGCGAAGGTATCGACGCCCTCGCGCACCTCCAGTTCGCCCACCCGCACATGCAGGGGCACCACGTCGATACCCAGTTCGCCGACGAGGCCGGCGGGCAGACTGGCCGACGAATCGGTGACGACCACGACCGCCACGTCTCACCCCACCTCTTGCAGAGTTTTCACCATCGCCTTGGCGACCTCGGTATGCCCGTCCCACCCCCAGTGGATCCCATCGGGGTTGGCGTCACCGGAGAAGATGTTGTCGTGGACGGCGGCCTTCAGATCGACCAGCGGCACGCCGGTACGCGCCGACCAGGCCGCGAGTGCCCGGACCGCCGGTTCCCGGCCGCTGTGCACCCGCCCGTAGGCCTCGCAGTCGTGCACCGACGGGAGGACGGCCACCACCGGCAGTTCGGGCCGCAACTGGGCCAGGGCTTCCCGGCACTGTTCCAGATAATCGACGCTCACCGCGGGTGGCAGCGCCACCGGCCGGCCCAATTTCGCGGCCCGGGGCTGGATCCACTGGTAGGCCGAGCGCACCACCCGGCGCAACCCGGACGGCCGCAGGTAGCGTATGAGTTCCCGTAACGCGGTGGGCAGCGGCGACGGCAACGAATCCATCCCGCCCACCGCGAAGACCACCGCGCCCGCGCGCGGTACGGCCGCCCACACCCGTGGATCGCCGATCAGCGCCCAGTAGGCATCCCGGCAGGTCCACCCGATCCGGGCGACGAGTTCCACATCCCAATCCAGTTCCGCGCCCACCAGATTGGGCCAGATCCGGGCATGATCGGCGGGCAGGCCGCCCTTCGGCCCGAAATAGGACAGGGAGTCGGCGATCACCAGCAGTACGGGTCGCGGGGCGTCCGCGCCGCCGGCCGCCGGTCCCGTGGTGACCTCCACGTCCGTTCCGGTCCCGGAATCGGCGGCGGGATCCGCCCCGGTACCTGTCGAGTTCGCTCGATCCGACGTGGATGTCACTGCGGAAACCTCCTGGTGATCAGACTGCCTTCCGGACGTCGCCGCCGTCGGTGTCTTCGGGATGCTCGGTGTCCTCTGTTCCGGAATCGCCGCCCGGCTCCCGGCCGGCCGGGGGGCCGAACAGGGCGTCGGGCAGCGCGCGTTCCGGTTTGGCGGAAACCTTCCGGAACAGTTCGTCCGGAATCTGCCTGTTGAGGTCGTCAGATGACATCGGGTGCTACTTTCGCCGCTGCGTTCCACACATCGAGACGCCAGCCGGGCTTCTCGATGCTCGGGCCGTGGCTGCTCAGCTGCACCCAGCTGGCGTTGGCCAGACCACCGAGGGCAGGCCAGTTCTGGGGCGGCAGATCGAGCAACGCAGCCGTGAGCGCGGCGATCAGCCCGCCGTGCGCCACGAGAATCATAGTGGCGCCGGGCCAATCCCGCCGCTCGGCGAAGAGTTCCCGCACGACGGGTAGCGCGCGGGCGCCGACCTCGAGTTTGGACTCACCGCCGGGCGGGGTGTAGGTGGCGTCCATCCGCCATTCCAGCCGGGCGCCGGGGTAGCGGGAGTCGACCTCGACATCGCCCATCCCCTGCCAATCGCCCAGATGGGTTTCCCGCAGCCGGGGCTCCCGGACCACTTCGAGGCCGGACGGTTCGGACAGGGCCTGCGCGGTATCGTAGGCCCGCTTCAGATCGGACGAGATCAAGCCGACGGCCTTGTGGGACACCAGTTCCCGCGCCGCCTCCTTCGCCTGCCGCCGGCCCAGGTCGGTCAGATCGGTATCGATCTGCCCCTGCATCCGGTCGGTGGCGTTCCACTCGGTCTGCCCGTGGCGCAACAGGATCAGCGTGCGCACACCGGTTTTATCTCTCACTCGGTTTCTCCAGCACTTTCCTCATCGGCGGCGCGTGGCGCACCGATCCCCTCCACCGCAACGGTCGGGCAGTCTTTCCACAACCGTTCCAGCGCATAGAAATTACGTTCGTCGTTGTGCTGGATGTGCACCACCACGTCGACATAGTCCAAGAGTGCCCAGCGGCCCTCGCGGGTCCCTTCCCGGCGTACCGGTTTATGGCCGGCCGCGCGCAGTTTCTCCTCGACATTATCGACGATCGCGTTCACCTGGCGCTCGTTCGGCGCGGAAGCGATCACGAAACAGTCGGTGATCACCAATTGCTCGGACACATCGAGCACCACCACATCGGTGGCCAGCTTGTCGTCCGCGGCCAGCGCCGCCAGGGTCGCGATCTGCACCGCCTCGTCCGTCGCGGTCATGCCGCCGCCTCCGTGGTTACGGGGGCTGCCGCCTCCGGGCGTCCACCACTCATGCCAGCACCTCGTTCACGCTTTCATTACCTTCCGCTTGTGCGGGCACGTAGAGGTGCCGCTTCGATATGTACTGCACCACCCCGTCCGGGACGAGATACCAGACGGGCCGGCCCTCGGCCGCGCGGCGGCGGCATTCGCTGGACGAGATCGCCAGCGCCGGGACCTCGATCATGGTGACCGCGTCGTCGGGCATCCCCCGCAGATGTTCGGCGAGATGATCGATATTGAGCTCGTAACCCGGCCGGCTGACCCCCACGAATTTTGCCAGCTCGAACAATTCCGCCCAATCCTGCCAGGTCAGGATGCTGGCCAGCGCGTCCGCCCCGGTGATGAAGTAGAGCTCGGCGCCGGGATGCTGTTCGTGCAGGTCGCGCAGGGTGTCGACGGTGTAGGTGACCTTGCTGCGGTCCACATCGGCCCGGCTCACCGAGAATCGCGGGTTGGAGGCGGTGGCGATCACCGTCATCAGATAGCGGTCCTCGGCCGGGCTCACCTGCC
Organism: Nocardia sp. NPDC049935; assembly: GCF_055586645.1. Classification (NCBI taxonomy): domain Bacteria; kingdom Bacillati; phylum Actinomycetota; class Actinomycetes; order Mycobacteriales; family Nocardiaceae; genus Nocardia; species Nocardia sp. NPDC049935. Next base: position 23,328 of record NZ_JBVJHV010000008.1, read on the forward strand.
GGCCGGATTTCTGCCACGGCTGGCCGGTCGGCACGAAGACGACCTCGTCCAGGTCGAACCGGTGGGCGACCTCACTGGCCGCGACCAGGTGCCCGTGGTGGATGGGATCGAACGTCCCGCCCATCACCCCGAGCTTGGGTCCACCCCGGCCTGTTCCACGCATGAGTGTCGAGCTTAACGGTGGGCCCGCGGCGCGTTCCGCTCAGACCGGCAGCAGCTGCGACACCACGGCCGTGAGCTGGGACGCCGACCGGCATTCGTGCATATCGATCACCTGCTGGTACCGGTCGGCCGCGGAGTCGCCGGAACCCCAGTTCGAACGCGGTTCCGGGTTCAGCCAGTGCGCGTGCTTGGCGACGGTGACCAGGTCGGACAGGGTTTCCAGTTCCGGGTCGCGGTAGTTGGTGCGGGCGTCGCCCAGAATCAGCAGCGCGCTGCGGCTGGTCACGGCATCGGGGAAATCCTCCGCGAAGCTCTTCAGCGCGCTGCCGTAGTCGGAGTGGCCGTTGAAGCCGACGATCTCGGCCTCGGCGAAGATCCGCTGCATGGCCTCGTCGAGCTGGGTGTGCGGGTCGAAGAAGCGGGTCACCTCGTCGGTGTGATCGACGAACGCGAAGATCCGCACCTTCGAGAACTGCTCCCGCAGGGCGCTGACCAGCAGCAGGGTGAAATTGCTGAACCCGGCCACCGAGCCGGACACATCGCAGAGCAGGACGAGTTCGGGACGGCCCGGCCGGGGTTTGCGGTTGACCAGGTCGATCGGCACCCCGCCGGTGGACATCGAGCGGCGCAGGGTTTTGCGCAGGTCGATCTCGCCGCGTTTGGCGTGCCGGCGGCGCACCGCCAGCCGCGAGGCCAGGATCCGGGCCAGGCGCTGGGTACTGCGCTTGAGTTCGGCCAGCTCGGCCTGCGAGGCCCGCAGGAAGTCCACGTCCTCGGCCTGACGCGCCACCCCGTAGGAAGCGACCCGCTCCTTGCCGATCCGTTCGGCCACCCGCCGCCTGGTTTCGGCCTCCACCGTGCGGCGGAAGTTGTCGATCCGGCCACGGGCGGTCCGGCGCGCGATCTCGGTATCGAAATCGCTCATCCCCGGGGTGGTCATGGCGGCCAGGATCTGGGCGAGCAGCGTCTGCGGCTGCACCTCCTTGAGCGCCTGGTACGAGGAGAAGGACGGTCCGCGCGCCGACTGGTACTGGCCGACCTGTTCGACGAGTTGCGCGGCGAGCAGCGCCTGCTGCTGTCCCGACCCCTCCTCGGCGAGCATCTCGGCGAGCATCCGGCGCAGTTCCGGCACGTCGAGGCGGCCGTCGGGCAGATACGGCAGTTCGACCTCCGCGGCGGCGTCGCGCTCCCCGATCGCGACCGGGAACCACAGGTCGAACAGGCCGTCGTAGGTGGCGCGATGGGTGGTCCGCCGCAGCAGCGCGCAGGCCAGGCCCTCGCGCACGGTTTCGCGGTCCAGCAGGTCCAGCACCGACAGCACCCGTCCCGCGTCGACCGTCTCGGAGGGCCCCACCGGAATCCCGCGGGCCCGCAGCGCCTCCACGAACCCCACCAGATGCCCAGGCAGGCCGTGCGGCGCGAGCGGCCGGTCCTCGGTGACCGCCACGGTCAGGCCGGTTTCAGATCGGCCAGCGCCCGCTGGTGGTCGCTGCGGTGTTTGAGCACCACGCCGAGGGTTTCGCGGACGGTCGCGTCGTCCAGCTCGGTGTACCCGAGGGCAAGCAGAGTGCGGGCCCAGTCGATCGATTCGGCGACCGAGGGCAGCTTCTTCAACGGCATCCCGCGCAGCACATGGACGACCCGCACCATCTGCGCCGCCACCGCCTGCGGCAGTTCCGGCACCCGGCTCGCCAGGATGCGCCGCTCCAGATCCTCGTCCGGGAAGTCGAGGTGCAGGTACAGGCAGCGCCGTTTCAGCGCCTCCGACAGCTCCCGGGTCGCGTTGGAGGTGAGGACCACGAACGGCCGCCGCGACGCGGTGATGGTGCCCAGCTCCGGCACGGTGACCGCGAAATCACTGAGCACCTCCAGCAGCAGCCCCTCGATCTCGACATCGGCCTTATCGGTCTCGTCGATCAGCAGCACCGTGGGATCGGTGCGCCGGATCGCGGTGAGCAGCGGCCGGGAGAGCAGGAACTCCTCGGTGAACACATCGGACTTGGTCTCGGCCCAATCGTTCTCACTCGACGCCTGGATCCGCAGGATCTGTTTGGCGTGATTCCACTCGTAGAGCGCCCGCGCCTCGTCCACGCCCTCATAGCACTGCAGCCGCACCAGTTCCGCGCCCGCGGTCTGCGCGACCGCCCGGGCGAGCTCCGTTTTGCCCACACCCGCCGGACCCTCGATGAGCAGCGGTTTACCGAGCCGGTCGGCCAGGAACACCGAGGTCGCGGTGGCCTTGTCGGCAAGGTAGCCGGTCTCGCCGAGACGGGCGATCACATCGTCGACCGACGAGAAGATCGGCTCCTGGGCCGGGGTGGGGGAACTCGCGGGCTCCATGGGCGTCCTTCCGTCGAACTCTGTTACCCACGCTACCGGTCGGGCCTGCACCGGTCCTCGTCCCCCGGAGCCAACCCGCGCCGCCGGGGGCGGCGCGGATTACACAGCGCGGATCTGGCCCGAGCCCCGCACCACCCATTTCGACGACGTGAGTTCGGGCAGGCCCATGGGGCCGCGGGCGTGCAGTTTCTGCGTGGAGATGCCGATCTCGGCGCCGAAGCCGAACTGTTCGCCGTCGGTGAAGGCGGTGGAAGCGTTCACCATGACCGCCGCGGCGTCGACCCGGCGGGTGAATTCGTCGGCGGCGGCCAGCTCGCCGGTGACGATGGCCTCGGTATGCCCGGTGCCCCAGGTGTTGATGTGCTCGACGGCGGCGTCGAGATCGTCGACGACCTTCACCGCGATATCCAGGGTCAGGTACTCCTCGGCCCAGTCCTCGTCGGTGGCGGGAACCATACCTTCGAGGTCACCGTGCAGGGTGACGCCCTTGGCTTCGAGTGCCTTCGCCAGCCGGGGCAGGGCGGTCTCGGCGACGGCGGCGTCGATGAGGACGGTCTCGGCGGCATTGCACACGCTGGGCCGGCGGGTCTTGGCGTTGATCAGGATCTGCTCGGCCATATCGAGGTCGGCAGCCGCGTGCACATAGACGTGGCAGTTGCCGGTGCCGGTTTCGATGGTCGGCACCTGCGCGTCGCGGACCACGGCGTTGATCAGGCCGGCGCCGCCGCGCGGGATCACCACATCGACCAGGCCCCGGGCCTGGATCAGATGGGTCACGCTGGAGCGGTCGCGGCTGGGCAGCAGCTGGACGGCATCGGCCGGCAGGTCCACCGAGGTGAGCGCGGTGCGCAGCACCTCGACCAGCGCCGCGTTGGACCGCGCCGCCGAGGACGACCCGCGCAGCAATGCCGCGTTCCCGGATTTCAGGGCGAGCCCGAACGCGTCGACGGTGACATTGGGCCGGGCCTCGTAGACCATCCCGACCACTCCGAGCGGCACCCGGACCTGCCGGATCTCCAGACCGTTGGGCAGGGTCGACCCACGTTCGACCACGCCGACCGGATCCGGGAGACCGGCTACCTGGCGCAGTCCCGACGCGATCCCGTCGATCCGGTCCTTGGTGAGCCGCAGCCGGTCCAGGAGGGAATCCTCGGTCCCCGCGGTCTTGGCGGCGACCAGATCCTCGCCGTTGGCCTCCAGCACGGTATCGGCGGCGGCCAGCAGCGCGTCCGCGGCGGCGTGCAGCGCCTCGTTCTTGCGGTCGGTGGTGAGCTGGGCGAGCACCCGGGAGGCGACGCGGGCGCGGCGCGCGGCAGCGTGCACGGCCTCCCGGATATCGGGGTTTGCCTGCTCCACGGCCGGTTCGGTTCCGCCGGGCGCGGCCGGGTCGGCCCCCGCGGGCGCAGCGTTATCGGACACAGCGGTGTTCTCGGCCGTCATGGCCTCCAGCCTACGCACCTCGAAAAGCGGTTTCGGCGGGCCGTGGCGGGTTAGGTTCTCCCTCGTGAGCACTCCGCTGATCGCCGTTCTCGGCAGTATCAACATGGATCTGGTGACCACCACCGGCCGGCGTCCCGCACCCGGCGAGACGGTGCTCGGCGACGGCTTCACCATGGTGCCCGGCGGGAAGGGCGCCAATCAGGCGATCGCCGCGAGCCGGGCGGGTGGCCGTGTGCTGTTCCTCGGCGCGATCGGCACCGATGTGTTCGCTCCACGGCTGCGCGCGGTACTGACCGAATCCGGGGTGGACACCACCGGGCTGCGCACCCTCGACGGCCCCAGCGGGATCGCCTCGATCGTGGTGGACGGGAGCGGCGAGAACTCCATCATCGTGGTGGGCGGCGCCAACGCCGGGATGACCGATCCGACCCCCGCCGATCTGGACGCGATCGCCGCCGCCGATCTCCTGCTGTGCCAGCTGGAGGTCCCGGTGCCGACGGTCGCGGCGGCCGTATCCCATGCCCGCGCCCACGGCACCACCGTGATGCTCAACCCGTCGCCGGTGCAGCGCCTCGCACCGGACCTGTGGGCCCAGGTGGATATCGCGGTGGTGAACCGCGACGAGGCCGCCCACCTGGGCGGCGACCTGGACCCGGTACCGCATCTCGTGGTGACCCTGGGCGGTGACGGCGCCCGCTACCGTGGCCCCGGCGGGGCGGAGACCACCGTCGCCGGACCGCGGGTCGAGGTGATCGATACGACCGGGGCGGGCGATTCGTTCACGGGCGCGCTGGCCGCCCGGTGGCGCGAGGGGCCGGCCGAGGCACTGCGATTCGCATGCGTCGCGGGCTCGCTGGCCACCACCACGCTCGGCGCGAGCGCCTCGATTCCGTGGCGCGCCGAGATCGACGCCGCGCTGTCACGCTGACCGATCGGCCCGTCCACCGGCCCGAAATTCGAATGCCGTTCCGTTCCTCGCGGCATACCGTGAAAAGGGGGCGGCGGGCATCGGTCCGCCGCGGAGGAGAGGAACGAGACGATGTTTCCCGTCGAGCTGTCCGGGACCCGGGCACGGACGTTGATGTGGGCCCACGAGAACGAGATCGACGCGGCGGCGCTGCAACAGCTGCGCAATATCGCCCGGCTGGAATGGGTTCACGGCGTCCGCGTCATGCCGGATGTGCACCTCGGTAAGGGAGCCACCGTCGGATCGGTCATCGCCATGCGGGACGCGGTCGCGCCGGCGGCGGTCGGGGTGGATATCGGATGCGGGATGGAGAGCGTTCGTACCGATCTGAAAGCCACCGATCTGCCCGACGATCTGCGGGCATTGCGCTCGGCGATCGAGGCCGCGGTTCCGGTCGGTTTCGCCGCTCACCGGAGTCCGGTGCAGGTGAACAAGCTCGCTCCCGGACCGTCCGGGGTCGCCACCCCGACCCTGCGCACCGGCTGGGACCGCTTCTGGTCGGCTTTCGGCGACCTCGATCAGGCGGTGGCGCCGCGGGAATCCAAGGCGCACAAGCAGCTGGGCTCGCTGGGCGGTGGCAACCATTTCATCGAAGTGTGCCTGGACCAACACGACCAGGTCTGGATCCTGCTGCACTCCGGTAGCCGCAATATCGGTAAGGAGATCGCGGAACGGCATATGGCGGTGGCCCGCACGCTGCCGCACAACCGGAACCTCGTCGATCGCGATCTGGCGGTGTTCCTGGCGAACACCCCGGAGATGGCCGCCTACCGGCACGATCTGACCTGGGCGCAGGAGTACGCGGCCCGCAACCGCGCGGTCATGCTGGCGCTGGTCTGCGGGGCCGTGCGCGATCAGTTCCCCACGCGCGAAGTCGGTTTCGATACTCCGATCAGTTGCCACCACAACTATGTCGCCGAGGAGAAGATCGACGGCGTGCCCATGCTCGTGACCCGTAAGGGCGCCGTCCGGGCCGGCCCGGGCGATATGGCTCTCATCCCGGGCTCGATGGGAACACGCTCCTATGTGGTGCGTGGTAAGGGCAATCCGGATTCGTTCATGTCCGCCTCCCACGGGGCGGGCCGCCGGATGAGCCGTAATGCGGCGAAGCGGCAGTTCAGCGTCGCGGATCTGGTCGCCCAGACCGAAGGCGTGGAGTCACGGAAGGACGCGGGTGTACTGGACGAGATCCCGGCCGCGTACAAGAACATCGACGAGGTGATCGACGCGCAGCGCGATCTGGTCGATGTGGTGGCGACGCTGCGGCAGGTGCTCTGCGTCAAGGGCTAGAAGTGTCGGGCGGGTCGTGGGCGGTTTTCGGGCCCACGACCCGCTCGACCGCTCGCGATCCTCCCGCCGCCGGCCCGAAGCGCCGGGCATGGCCGGCCTGCGCTCCCCGGCCCACCGAATGTCAATGGCCGTCCGGCTGGCCGGGAGCGAACGGCCACTCCTCGAACCGGGCGCAGCGCCCGTTCGGGTCGAACCGCAGCACCCACAGGTCTCGCCAGCGGGCCGGATCATCGTGCTCGTAGTGGACCGCCACCCGCACGACCGCGGTATCGCCGTCGACGGCCACCAACTCCGAGGTCATGGCGAACGGCTCATCCGGGCCATCGCGCCCACTTTCCCAGAATGCCGCCAGCGCCTCCAGCCCCCGCACAGGGCGAGCCCAGGGCGACACGACGTACTCCACTTCCGTGGTGAACAACGCCGCGAGCCCGGCGGCGCCCGGCGACCGCCACGCGCGCTCGTACCCCGACACCCACGTCTCGACAGCAGACCTGTCCATACCCCGAACCTACCGACGGTCCACCATCGTGGCCGGGCGCATAGGCGCATGTCACTGTCGAGGTCGACCGGCACCCACTTGTTATCAGTCGATGCATACAGTATGTTATCAGTCAATAACCACAAACCGTCCCGACGCCTGCCGAGACCCGACTCCCGGTTCGGAGAACCCCATGTTCGACACCCTGATGCTCTTCGTCGTCCCCACCCTCGCGCTGCGCCTGCTGGGCCTTTTCGGCGTCCGCCGGTTCCGCACCTGGCGGGTGAGCGCCGCCCACGGCCTGGCATTCCTGTTCACCATGACCGGGCTCGCGCATTTCATGCCCGATTCGGTCACCGTGATGCCGAGCCACAACGACCTGGTGGCGATGGTGCCGCCGGCTATCCCGTTCGCCGATTTCGCCGTCTACGCCACCGGGGTCCTGGAATTGGCCGGCGCGGCCGGACTGGTCTTCGCCGCCACCCGGCGGTACGCGGGGATCGGCCTGGCCGCCCTGCTCGTCGTGATGATTCCGGCCAATATCCATGCGGCGCTGGAGGACATCCCGCTCAACGGCGATCCGGCCACACCGCTGTGGTTCCGGATCCCCGAACAGATCGTGTACTTCGCCCTGGCGCTGTGGGTCGCGCGGGTACTCCCGCTCGCGAAGCGCGACCAGGACAGCACGGTGACACACCCCGTAGCCGCCGGGCACTGACCGATACGATGTGGGGCCCGCTCCGGCCGGAGCGGGCCCCACGTCGCGTCCCGGGGATCAGCCCTGCGGGGTCGGGACCAGGATCAATTCGGCCACATTCAGCCGCGCGGGCACCGAGCTGGCGAAGGCGACGGCATCGGCGATATCGGCGGGTTCGAGAATGGTGAACCCCGTCCGCCATTCCTCCAGCTGGGCGAGCTGTTTCGTATCGCTCATACCCGCGCCCAGTTCGGTACCGACGAATCCGGGCTCGATGTTCTTCACCCGCACCCCGCGCGGCCCGAACTCGGCCCGCAGATTACGGGTCAGATGCGCCACCGCGGCCTTGGTCGCGCAGTACACCGCGTACTCCGGGAAAACCGCGTGGCCGCCCACCGAACCGACCAGCACCAGATCGGCCACCCGGCCCTCACCCGCCGCCGCCAGCAGGTCGTCGATGAACGCCCGCGCCGTGTAGAGCAGCCCGGTGATATTGGTGCCCACCATCTGCTCCCATTCACCGACCTCCGCCGAGTCGAACGCCGCGCCGAGCATCACCCCCGCATTGGCCACCACCAGGTCGGCCGGGCCCAGCGCCGCGCGTACCGTGGCGGCCGCGTCGCGGACCGAATCCCGGTCGGTCACATCGGCGACCACCGCGACCGCGTCGCCGCCGATCTCCGCCGCCAGTTCCTCGATACGTTCCTTGCGCCGCCCCAGCAGCGCGACCTTCGCGCCGTCGGCGGCCAATCGGCGTGCCGTCGCCGCGCCGATGCCGCTGGAAGCTCCGGTGACCACTGCCACCCGGCCGTCGAGATTCTCGTATGTCGTCATGACCACTACGTTCGGCGCCACCGCGACCCGCTGCCAGGTCGCGGACATCCTGGTAGTCGCAGGGCCACCCGCGACGAACGGCTCGTCCCTACCCTGGAGACCATGAAATCGGACAACCGCCTGGGAGCGTTCCTGCGGGCCCGCCGGGAGCTGGTCCGGCCCGAGGATTTCGGGCTACCGGCCGGCGGGCAGCGGCGGGTCGCCGGGTTGCGGCGCGAGGAGATCGCGTTGCTCGCCGGAGTCAGCGCCGACTACTACATACGGCTGGAACAGGGACGCGACCGGCACCCCTCCGACCAGGTCGTCGACGCGCTCGCCCGGGTGTTCTCCCTGGACGAGGACGGTCGTGCCCATCTGCGCGAACTGGCCCGGCCGGCCCCCGCGCGCGCCCGGACGCCGCGCCGCCCCGAACGGGTGACGCCGGGTCTGCTCCGGCTGATGGCGGCGTGGTCGCACACCCCCGCCCTGGTCCTGGGCCGGCATCTGGACGTGCTGGCGGCGAATCCGCTGGCCGCCGCGGTGAACGCGTGCTCGGTGCCCGGGGTCAACCAGGTCCGGATGGTCTTCCTCGATCCCCGGGCGCGCGATGTCTACCCGGACTGGCGCCGGATCGCGGCGGAGACGGTGGCGAGTCTGCGCGCCGCGGCCGGCGCCGATCTCGACGATCCGCGACTCACCGAGCTCGTCGGCGAACTCTCCCTCAAGAGCGCGGAGTTCCGGCAGTTGTGGGCGCGCCACGACGTGCGCGCCAAGACCTCCGGCGTGAAGCAGTTCCACAACGACGCGGTCGGCGACCTCACGCTCTCCTACGAGAGCTTCGCCGTGAACGGCGCTCCGGGACAGCTGCTGATCGTCTACCACGCCGAGCCGGGCTCGCCGTCGCAGCGATCGCTGGCCCTGCTGGGGAGCCTGATCACGAGCGCCCCCGCGGCCGCACCGCGCAGCGGCGGCACCGATACACCCGGCACCGATACACCCGGCCCGGGCCCACTCACCGGGACATCGACGGTGATCGGCGACACCCCGGCCGCCGCCTCCTGAACGAAAAGTGTTCCGCACCAAGACAATACGATGAACACCCGATGCGACCGCCCGTATCGTCGCTGCTATATTGCACGATGCAAATTCCGCACACGTGGCCGATTCACGATCGTCGCGGCGGCGCCGCGCTGTTCGAACCGAATCGTCCGGACCCGAGGGGACGATGAACGATCTCGGCACCGGTGAGGTCTTCGCCGGATACACCATCGAGGATCGGCTCGGCGCGGGCGGCTGGGGCATCGTCTACCTGGCCCGCGATCCCCGTCTGCCCCGGCCCGTGGCGTTGAAACTGCTGGACCCCACCATGGCCGACGACGAGGCCCGGCACCGCTTCGAACTGGAAGCCGATCTCACCGCCCGGCTGGATCACCCGAACATCATCACCATCTACGACCGCGGTATCGAGGGCGAGATCCCCTGGATCGCCATGCAGTACGTCCCGGGCGGTGACGCCGCGGCGCTGCTCGGAATCGACCCGGACCGCGCGCTGCGGATCGGGGCGCGGATCGCCGACGCCCTCGACCACGCGCACCGGGCCGGGGTGCTGCACCGCGACGTCAAACCGTCCAACTTCCTGATCACGGCCGCCGAGCCCGGCACACCGGAACGGGTACTGCTCACCGATTTCGGGATCGCCCGGCTGCGCGACGCCACCAGCCGGCTGACGAGAACCGGTTCGGTGACCGGTACGGCCGCCTACATCTCACCGGAACAGGTCTCCGGCGAGGAGGTCGATCACCGGGCGGATCAGTATTCGCTGGCCTGCAGCCTGTTCGTCCTGCTCACCGGGCAGCCGCCGTATCCGGTGCGCGAACCCATCGCGCTGGCGCACGCCCATGTGTATTCGCCGCCCATGCTCCCGGGCGAGCTGGTCCCGCGGCTGCGGGTCCTGGACGCGGTGTTCGCGAAGGCGCTGGCGAAGCAGCCGGACGATCGCTACCCCACCTGCGCCGAGTTCGTCGCCGACGCCCACCGCGCGCTGGCGCTGCCGATCCCGCCCGAATCGGCGCCGACTCCCCCGGTGTCACCGCCGGCCGATACCACCGCCGTGTCGGCGCCCACCCCGCCCACCTCATCGTCACCGGCCACGTCCGCGCCCGCCGGTGCGGCCGTCCGGCCCGCACCCGCGCCGGCCGATACGACCGCGGTGTCACCGGCGACGGCGCCGGAAGCGGCGGGTCACCGGTCCCGGCGCACCTCCCCGCTCGTCGTCGTCGCGGCGGCCGTGGCGGCGGTGATCATCGCGGTGGCCGGGTTCCTGATCGCCGGCACGGATACGTTCGGTGGCGACGCGGGCGGCGGGTCCGCGGTACCGGGCGGGGACAGGACACCCGGCTGGGACGACCGGCACGCGGCCGCCGCCACCGCCTTCCCGGATCTGGTCGGCGACAAGAACGCGAATACCGGCTGGCAGGGCGCGACCTGCACCGAGAACGACCCCGGATCCGCGGAGCGACGCGCCTACCAGGACTTCGCCCGGATCTCCTGCTATCTCCCGATGAGCGAGAACAAAACCGACACACTGAGTTTCGATATTCTCGACCGGGCCGGGACGGAACAGGCCGGTCAGAAGCTGGATCAGCTGATCACCACGATGTCGGAGGGCTGCCAGCCGCGCGACCAGAATGTGGACCACCCGCGAACCGGCAAAACCCTGCGGGTGGTGACCTGCGCGGGTGTGGACTACCACCGCGATACCCACACCTCGACCTACGTCTGGACCTATTTCCCCGGCCCCGCCTACACCCGGTTCGTGGTCGTCGCCCGATGGCCCGGTCATACGGTCGATACCCTGCTCGACCAGTGGTGGAAACGGGCTCCGCTGGGCAAATGATCCGCGCCGGGCAACCACGCGCGTCGAACGGCAGGTGTCCGGGTGCCGGGCTATCGTCGGACCATGGGCGGCAGCACGCGCGCGGTGGAACTCGAGGTCGGGGACCGGGTCGTGCGGATCTCGAACCCCGACCGGGTGTATTTCCCGGAATCGGGGGCCACCAAGCTGGATCTGGTGCAGTACTACCTGAGCGTGGGCGACGGAATCGTCAACGCGCTGCGGGACCGGCCCTGCATGCTGCACCGGTTCCCGAAGGGGCTCGCGGGCGACAAAGTGCACCAGAAGCGGTTACCGGCCGGTGCACCGGATTGGGTACCGACGGTGCGGGTGTTCTTTCCCCGCTACAACCGGCACGCCGACGAACTCTGCGTACGGGAACTGGCCGATGTGGTGTGGGCGGTGCAGATGTCCACGGTGGAGTTCCATCCGTGGAACTCCCGGCGCGCCGATACCGAGAGCCCCGACGAATGGCGGATCGACCTGGATCCGATGCCGGACTGCCCGTGGTCGCGGGTGCGGCGGGTGGCCGGGGTGGTGCGCGAGGTGCTGGACGAGATCGGGGCGGTGGGCTGGCCGAAGACCTCCGGCGGTAAGGGTTTGCACGTCTATGTCCGGATCGCGCCCGAGTTCGGTTTCCAGCAGGTACGGCGCGCGGCGCTGGCCTTCGCGAAAGAGGTCGAGCGCCGCGCCCCCGACGATGTGACCACCACCTGGTGGCGCCGCGATCGCGATCCGCGCCTGCTGTTCGTCGACTACAACCAGAACGCCCGCGATCACACCATCGCCGCCGCCTATTCGGTGCGCGGCGTTCCGGCGGCGACCGTTTCCACCCCGGTGGGCTGGGACGAGATCCCCGATATCGAACCCCGGGATTTCACCATCGCCACCGTTCCCGACCGCTATCGCCGCCTCGGGGACCTGCACGCCGGTATCGACGACGCGGTCTTCGACTTGTCGACGCTGATCGACTGGGCCGACCGGGACGAGGTGGATCTCGACGAGGACGCGGATTCCGGGGGTTAGGCGCACCGACCGGCTACCGCGGCCACCAGATCGTCGCCGCGATCACCCCGAGCGGCAGCCCGATCGCGATCGCGTACCCGAGAATCACCGTCGCGCTCACGACCGCGCCTCCTCGGTCAGCGTCCAACGGGCGAAACTCAGACGCGGCAAGACCGATTCCACATCCGCGACCGCCATGACCGCGTTCAACGCTCTAGGCCCCAGATGGTCGGGCGCGGGCACGATCACCGCCTCGGCGCCGGCGCCGCGGACCTGCTCGGCGACCGGCAGGACGGATTCCGCTCGCGCCCAGACCAGCCGATAACCCAATCGCCGCGCCAGCCGCCGCACCTGGGCGCATTCCCACTCCCACGACCGGCTGACCTCCACATCGATCCAGCCGAACGCGATCGGCGGCCTCACCGGGCCTCGACCTCGCGGCACCGGACACCGGATATCGACCGGTCGCGGGGATTTCCGGCCCACGCGCGCACGTCACATGTCATCGTTGCGACTCTCCGTCGGGATGGGTGATGGGCCCGGTGGCCAGAAGACGACATCGCGTCCTTACCGCTTGATCGCCTGATGAATCGCGGTACTGTCGAACCAGTCGCACCTGGGATGGGGATCTCGTTGGGCGGCTTTCTGATCCGAGTTTCTGGCTGCCGGGGTGAATCCAGAACACCACCGGAAGAACAGTCGATACAAGCGAGATCCGCAATTGCGCGGAACTATTCCCAATGGCCCAGAGCGGTTGTCACGCGGCGCGCGGATCTTTGCGACGCGCAAACGATCGTCGCTCATTACGCAAAAGCGAGGAACCCCGTGCCGGACGATGGTTCGACCACCCTGCCGCGCCGCCAGCTCGGCCGATACCTCCGGGAAGCCCGGGAGGGTATCAATATGAACCTCGAAGATGTGGCTCCGCTGCTCCAACTGTCGGTCAGCACACTGTCCCGGATCGAACGCGGTCTCACGGGTGTGCGTGTTCCCGATGTCGAAGCGCTCTGCCGGATCTACGGAATAGACGACGCCGAAGTTGTTGCCGCCCTTGTCGGTCTGGCGAGACAGTCGGCGGTGAAGAATTGGTGGCAGGAATTCGACGATGTCATGTTCCGCGGTTTCAACCTGTATGTCGGACTCGAATCATCGGCCAGGCAGCTGACGGTCTATCGGCCGGATATCGTGCCCGGCCTGTTTCAAACTCCCGACTACGCCCGGGCTGTCGAACGCGGCTTCATGCCGGACGAGCCCGAGGATGTGCGGGACAGACGCATCCAACTCAAGAAGAAGCGCCAGGCGCTGATCACCCGCAGGACCAATCCCGCGGGTGCGGACCTGGTGGTTCACGAGTCGGTCCTGCGCACCGTCGTCGGTGGGGCACAAGTGATGCGAGAGCAGCTGCACCACTTGGCGAATATGCCCATCAATGTCACGGTATCCGTGCTCCCCTTCGCGGCAGGGTTTCCGACCGGTCTCCCGACCGGCCCCTTCACCATCTTGGATTTCGGCCGGAACACCAAGGGCCGGGCGAACTCGCCCACAGTGGTCTATATCGAGTCATACGCGGGTGACATGTATCTGGAGCGAGACAAGGATGTAAGCCGGTATGTTCAGGCATACGATGACATCCGGCAATCCTCGCTGGACATGGCATCCAGCAAACGCCTCATCAGGCAGATCGCGGCAACGGAGTACCCCACATGAACATCGACCTGGCAAAAGCCGAATGGTTCAAGTCGAGCCGTAGTGGAGGCGGTAAGGACTGTGTCGAAGCCGCCTTCCTCGACGGTGGCGCGGTCGGCGTGCGCGACTCCAAGAACCCCACCGGCCCGGCCCTGGTTTTCACTCCGGCCGAGTGGGACGCGTTCACCACAACCGTCCAGAACGGCAGGTTCGACCGAGGGTAGGCCGCGCGCTGGGTTCACAGGCAGTGGCACCGATGACGTATCCGTAGCCGTGCGCCCAAGGAGCCGGAGCGTCGATGTGTTCGGCGCGCGATGTGGGCCGAGGCCGCGACTCGCACGCTCGACAACGCCGCACCGCAAACCGTACCGCGGCGCGCCCGGGCCCGCTTTCACCGCGCGGTCGCGGCACTACCGACGAGCCGGCGGCGAGCACCCGGCACGATCCGAGAGACCGCGGCCGCGGGCACGGTGAGTTAACGGCTACGGCGGCGATCCTTGCTACTCAGGCGCCGGATCCGGGGGTACGTGTGGCGTTCGGCGCCATGATCCTCCTCATATCTAAGAAGCACTGTATTTCTTATTTGCACAACTGGGTGTAGAAATAAGAAGCACAATGAATCTTAGGAGGAGTGGTGGGCGACACGCGGCGACGCGGCGAGGAGCTCGAGCAGGCGATCCACGAGGCCGTGCTCGAGGAGGTCCTCGAACGCGGGTACGGCGAAACGACCTACGTGGGGATCGCCGGCCGGGCAGGCACCAGTACTCCGGTGCTGTATCGCCGGTGGTCGACGAAGGCCGAGATGGTGTTGGCCGCACTGGTGGCCAAGTCGAGGCAGGTCGGGGTGGAGTTCCCCGACACCGGCTCGCTGGCCGGCGATATCACCGCGATGTTGACCGTGCTCCGCGAGTGGCTACCCGGGTCGGCGAGGTCCACGATGATGGGCCTGCTCGCCGAACTGGACGACGAGATGATCCAACGGCTACCCCCGCTGTTGTTCGCGCGCGGGGGCGACCTGTTGCGCCCGGCGGTGGCCCGGGCCCGGGCGCGCGGTGAGCTCGGCACCGGGGAGATTCCCGAGCATGCGTTGTCGCTGCCGATGGATCTGGCCCGCCACGACCTGCTGATCCTCGGCACGTTGAGCGCCGAACGGATCACCGAAATCGTCGAGGACCTGGCGCTGCCGGTGCTGCGGCAGCACGGTCACGACACACCCGCCCGACCGGCCGACCATCGGTCGCGAGCAGTCCTTTCGCAGAAAGTAGGCAGATGACATCCACCTCCACACCAGCGATCCGTATCGAGGGGCTGGTGAAGAAGTTCGGGTCGTTCACCGCACTCGACGGGCTGGACCTCACCGTGGCCAGTGGGGAAGTGCACGGATTCCTGGGCCCCAACGGTGCGGGGAAATCCACCACGATCCGGGTGCTGTTGGGGTTGCTGCGCGCCAACGCCGGCGCGGTGGAGTTGCTCGGCGGCGACCCCTGGACCGACGTGGTCGAGTTGCATCGCCGGCTGGCCTATGTGCCCGGCGATGTCGTGCTGTGGCCCGGCCTCTCGGGCGGCGAGGCGATCGACCTGCTGGGCAACCTGCGCGGCGGCCTGGACCGGCGGCGGCGTGACGAGCTGATCGATCGGTTCGAGCTCGATCCGACCAAACGCGGCCGCCAATACTCCAAAGGCAACCGGCAGAAGGTCGCCATCGTGGCGGCGCTGGCCGCGGATGTCGAACTGCTGATCCTGGACGAACCGACCTCTGGGCTGGATCCGTTGATGGAGGCGGTGTTCCAGGACGAGATCGCAAAAGAGAAGGCCAAAGGCCGCACCATCCTGCTGTCCAGCCACATCCTCAGCGAGGTCGAGGCGCTGGCCGACCGGGTCTCCATCATCCGCACCGGCCGCATCGTCGAGACCGGCACCCTCACCGAACTGCGGGGCCGCACCCATGTCACGATCACCGCGACCCTGGCACACCCACCGGCCGACCCCGGCAGCCTGTCGGTCCTGCACGATATCCACCTCGACGACCACCACCGGCTGACCGCGACGGTGGAACCCGACCGCGTCAACGACGCCATGGCCGCGCTGGTCCCTTACGAGATGTCGGCGCTGACGGTGTCACCGCCCTCGCTGGAGGATCTGTTCCTGCAGAACTACATCGACGACCCCGCGGTCGCGGGTACCGGGCGGGAGCGTCGCTCGTGACCACGGCCTTCACCGGAACCCGGCCGCTGCTGAAAGTCGCCTTGCGCCAGGACGCCCGCAATATCGCGCCGTGGGTGGTGTTGATCTCGGCGCTGTCGGCGTCGTCGATCCTGGCCTACGCGCTGGTGTTCCCCGACACCGAGGACCGCGCCGAGCTGGCCGAGACATTGGGCGCGAACCCTGCGCTGTCGCTGATCTTCGGGCCCGCCCGCGATCTGATGACCGCCGACGGATTCAACGCCTGGCGCGCCGGGCAACTCGGCGCGTTGTTCGCCGCGATGATGGCGATTCTGATCGTGGTCCGGAACAGCCGCGCCGACGAGGACTCCGGACAAGCCGAACTCATCGCCTCCGGAGTCATCGCCCGCGGGTCACGGCTCGCGGTCGCGGTCTCGATGGCCGCCATCGCTTCACTGGCCCTGGGGGTGGTGTGTTTCGCGCTGACCATGGCCGTCGGCGGCGGATTCACTGCCACCCTGATCCTGTCGGCGACCTTCACTGCCTCGGGCCTGATGTTCGCCGGCCTGGCCGCGGTCACCGCCCAGGTCGGATCCGAAGCCCGCACCGCCTCCGGCATCGCCATCGCCGGGCTCGGCTTGTGCTTCGTGGTACGCGGCTACCTCGACTCCAGCGAGGTCCCCGATTGGCTGACCTGGACAACTCCGCTCGGCTGGCTGGAGGAAACCCAGCCCGCCACGGGTAACAACCCCTGGCCGCTACTGGCGTGCCTCGCGCTCGCGGTGGCATTGGTGGCCGCCGCGTTCGTACTGCAGGGCCGCCGCGACTTCGGCCAAGGCATGATAGCGGGCCGTCCCGGACCCGCCGCCGCACCCGGCGCGAACATCTGGACGCTGGCGTGGCGGCTGCACCGAGGCGCGATGCTGTCCTGGTTGATCGGCTTCGCCGGGCTCGGACTGTTGTTCGGCAACCTCGCCAGCTCCATCACCGATATCGTCGCCGACAACCCCGCCATGGCCGAAATCCTGGCCGCCGGCGCCGCGAACCCCGCCGATATCACCTTCGCGTTCATC
The DNA here is from genome assembly GCF_055586645.1 of Nocardia sp. NPDC049935. Taxonomy (NCBI): domain Bacteria; kingdom Bacillati; phylum Actinomycetota; class Actinomycetes; order Mycobacteriales; family Nocardiaceae; genus Nocardia; species Nocardia sp. NPDC049935. Next base: position 40,335 of record NZ_JBVJHV010000008.1, read on the forward strand.
GTCACCGTCCTGCAGATCATCGCCGTCATCGCCGCCGTGATGGGCGTCCAGGTCGTCCTACGCGTCTACGCCGAGGAAACCGACTACCGCGTCGAACCGCTACTGGCCGCCTCACTGCGCCGCCCCACCTATCTGGCCAGCAACGCCGTCATCGCACTCGCGGGATCCGCGGCCGCGATGGTCGTCGCCGGAATCGCGCTCGGGCTGGTCGCCTCCGCCAAGGACGACACCATCGCCCTCGGCGATGTGATCGCGCAATCGCTCGCCACCGTGCCCGCGGTCTGGACGCTGGTCGCCCTCGCCCTGGCCGCGGTGGGTGCGGTGCCGTCGAAAAGACTGATCGCCTGGCTCGGGATCGTCGCAACCTTCGGCCTGACCATCCTGGGCCCCACCTTCAAACTGCCCGACGCGATCCTGGGCATCAGCCCCCTGCACCACATCCCCAACATCAACGCGCCCTCCCCCGATCCGGCGGGCCTCGGCTGGCTGGCCCTCTTCACCATCGCCTTCTTGACCATCGGCTTCGCCGGCTTCCGCCGCCGCGATGTCATCTAACCCCCTGCGAGGAAACATCATGTCTGCCCTGAGCCGCTTCCCCGGACTCCCCCGCCGCCTCAACCCCGTCCTCACCCCACTCGCCCGCACCCTGCCACCCCTGGCAGTCCTACACCACCAGGGCCGCAAAAGCGGACGCACCTACGCCACCCCCGTACAAGCCTTCCGCACCGACACCGGATTCATCGTCGGCCTCGCCTACAACAGCAACGCCAACTGGGCACGCAACATCCTCACCTCCGGCCACGGCGAAATCACCCGCGCCCGTAGGCACTACACCCTTACCAACCCCCGCCGCCGCGGCCGCGAAGCCGACCGCGACCTCCCCGCACCCATCGCCGCGATGATGCGCAGCCTCGGCATCAACGAATTCGTCGAATTCGACGCCGCGCTCAGCACTTAGACAAACCAGCGCAACCGCTCACCACCCCGGCCGGCCCCGGAGTGGTGAGCAACCCGGCCCCGGGCCCCGAAGCTTCCGGGCCGCGGCAACAAGTTGAGGACACCCGAACATGTGGCAATGGTTCGAACAATATTGGAGCTCGGTCGGACTCGGCGCCGCCCTCGTCCTACTCGCCCTGCTGTTCTTCACCGACGTTCTGCGATCCCGGCCCGAACACACACGCCGGCATGACCCGGTATGGCTGGCCTGGGCAACCGTGGCCGCCTACCTGCTGCACAACTTCGAGGAATACGGCATCGACGCCCGCGGCCGCAGCTTCCAATTCCCCGCCACCGCGTGTGAAACCTACGGATTCGACCCCGGACAGCCCTGCCCGCTCACGCCCTCGTTCTTCGTCGCGGTCAACATCCCTTTCGTCTGGGTCGTCCTCCCAATCGCCGCACTCCTCTGCCGGCGCAACCCCGCCGTCGGCCTCACCGGCGCCGCGCTGCTGTTCACCAACGCACTCAGCCACATCCTCGGCGCCTTCACCCCCATGGGCTACTCACCCGGCACCCTGACCTCGGCCGTACTGTTCATCCCGCTGTCGGTGTGGATCTTCACCACCTGCTACGGCCCCGGCAAACTCCGCTACCCGATCCTGGCCACCCAGATCCTGGCCGCAGGCGCCGCCCAACTCGTCCTGCTCGCACTACTACTGGCGCTCAGCCGCGACACCCTGCCCCTCGGGGTCGCGATCACCATCCAAGCAATCGACCCCATCCTGCTGCTGATCATCCCCGCCATCGCCGGCCGAATCCTGCCACCACGACGATCCAGCGCTCCGCCGCGCAGTAGTAACAGAGCCAGACGACCCGCAAACGAGACCGGCGAGCCGTATCCTCGGGAAATGCCACAGATTTGAGACCGGAGGCGGTGGCCGTCCGGTGAGACGGTCCCAGTATCGACAGGCCGAATGCGACGACTCTCGAGAACCTACACCGCACCACTGGGCCGGATCATCCTGCTCAACGGGGTATCGAGCGCGGGAAAAACGACCCTCGCCCGGCAACTCCTGACCGATCTGGCGAGCCCCTACTTCCATATGAGCGTCGATATGTTCGGCGCGATGCGAGCCGAGGCCGCGACTCACGCCCTCGACGACGCCGCACAGCGGACGGTCCTGCGGCGCACCCGGGCCGGATTCCACCGCGCGGTCGCGGGTATGGCCCGGGCGGGCAACGATATCGTCATGGACCACGTCCTGTCCGAGCCGTGGCGGCTGCGGGACTGCCTCGACGTCATGACCGGCCTCGATGTCCTGTTCGTCGGCGTACACTGCGCCCCGGAGGAATTGCGCCGACGCGAAACCGCCCGCGGCGATCGCGAACCCGGCACCGCCGAAAGCCAACTCGGCCACGTCCATGCCCACGGCGGTTACGACCTCGAGGTCGAAACCACCTTCGCGACTCCCGAAACCTGTTCGGCCCGAATCGTGGAGTTCATCGATCGGACAACGCCGCCACGAACCTTCGACCGGCTCCGCCGCGCGATCTGAACACGGCACCGTCACACCTTGACGATCGCGGCCCGCTCACCGCACAGCAGTGTCAGATCCTCAGGGTCCGATGTCACGATCGTCACCGGAGCCTGAACCGCCAGGGCGATCCGTACTCCCCTTCGCGGCAGGGTTTCCGGCCCTGGTTTTCGCTCCGGCCGAGTGGGATGCGTTCACCACAGCCGTCCAGAGCGGCAGGTTCGACCGAGGGTAGCCGGGCTCTGGGCACGCAGGTAACGGCAGGGTTGCGCGGCGGAGTGAATTGCCCCGGTGGTCGATCGCAACCATTGGCCGATTGTCGGATTCGGGTTGTTCGTTCCTCAGGGCATAGCGATTCGAATGTTTTTGACCTGCTGGAACTCGTGGAGTCCTTCGAGTCCCCCCGCCCGGCCGGTGCCGCTCTGCTTGTATCCGCCGTAGGGACTCTGCGGTGCGATGTCGCTGTTGCGGTTGATCCAGATGGATCCGGCGGTGAGGCGGCGGGCGACGCCGTGGGCGCGGGTGAGGTCGCGGGTTTGGATATAGGCGTTGAGTCCGTAGGCGGTGTCGTTGGCAAGGGCGATCGCATGGTCTTCGTCGGTGAATTTCAGGACCGAGACCACAGGCCCGAATGTTTCGTTCTGGGCCAGTGGCGAGCGGTTGTCGACCTCGGTGAAGACGGTGGGTTCGAGGTAGTAACCGGCGGCGAGATCGCCGCCGATTCGGTGGCCGCCGGTGACGAGCTCGCCCGTTCCGTCGGTGGCGGCGCGGTCGATGATGTCGAGGATCCGGTCGGTCGCGGCTTGGCTGACCACGGGGCCGACGAGGATCTGTGGGTCGAACGGGTCGCCGATGGGGGCCGAGTGCACCACGTTCAGGAACTTCTCCATGAAGGTGTCATAGATCGTGTCTTGGACGAGGATCCGGCTGCCGCAGGCACAGCTCTGCCCGGACTGTCCCAGTGGTCCCTGGAATGCCGCCAGCTGCGCCGCCCGGTCGAGGTCGGCGTCGGCGAAGACGAGATTCGCTGATTTTCCACCCAGTTCGGTGGCGACGGGGGTGAGGTTCTGTGCGGCGGCGGCGAGGATCGTGCGGGCGGTGTGTCCACCACCGGTGAAATGGATCTTGCCGATTCCGGGGTGGCGGACGAGCGCTTCTCCGCCTTCCGGCCCCGATGGCACGACGTTGACCAGGCCCGGCGGCATTCCGACGTCGAGGCAGAGCTATCCGAACCGCAGGGGTGTGAAGGGGGAGATCTCGGAAGGTTTGAGCACGACGGCGTTTCCGGCGGCCAGTGCGGCCGCGACATTGAGCCCGATTACCACCAATGGCCCGTTCCACGGGGCGATCACACCGACTACACCATACGGTTCGCGTTCGATCAGGTTGACATCGAATTTATCGGAGACCGGGGTGCTGGAGCCGTTGGGTTTGTCGATATAGCCGGCGTAGTAGCGGATGAACTTCTCCGCGAGTGCGGCGTGTCCTGGGCTCATCGAGATCGGCACGCCGAAGTCGTGCACGTTGAGCCGGGCCAGGTGCGTGGTGTCGGCGTGCAGCGCGTCGGCGAGGTCGATCATGAGGTCGCGCCGGCGCTCCGGGGTGAAGGAGATCCATTCGCGTTGCGCCTCGGCTGCGGCACGGACCGCCCTGTCGATCTCGGCGGCACCGGCCATTTCGACGATGGCGTTGGGGCGGCCGTTCACGGGATAGATGTGCTGGTGGGTGCCTCCGGAAGAGCCGTGGACCCACTCGTCCGCGATGAGCAGGCCGGTGGGCAGGGCATCGGATGGGGCCGGAGTGGCGGGGCTGGATGTCATCGAATTCTCTGATCCTCGTGCGATATGCGGTCAGCGGATCATGAAGCCGGCGTCCAGGGGCCATTGGACCCCGGTGATGAATTTCGCTTCGTCGGAGACCAGGTAGGCGACCGCGTTCGCGACGTCCTCGGCTTCGAGCATCTGCAAGGGGAGGGCGTTCTGCATGCCGGAGATCGAGTTCTGGCCGCCGGCCGCGGCCTGTTCCATGAGTTCGCGCATGGCGTCGTTGTGGGTCATACCGCTGGCGACGCCGGTGGGGTGGATGGTGTTCACGCGGATCCACTCGGGTGCGAGATATCCGGCGAGGCCCTGCATCAGCGCGACCACACCGCGTTTGGCGGCGGCGTAGGCGTTACCGCTGGCGTTCAGGGAAGGTGAGGCCTTGAGGCCGGCGGTGGAGCTGGTGATGACGATGGATCCGCCGCGCCCGCCTTCGCGCATGGCCGGTAGGGCTGCGCGGATGGTGTGGTAGACGCCGGTGAGGTTGGTATCGATGACGTCGTTCCAGTCGGCGAGGAAATCGTCGGATTCGGGGCCCATCCGGATGATGCCGGCGTTGGCGATGATGATGTCGAGGCGGCCGAAGTGCTCGTGTGCGTCCTGGAACGCCGTGGACAAGGCGTCATAGTCGCGGACGTCGGCTTTGCGGGCGATCATGGTGCGGCCGTGTTCGCGCACCAGTTTCTCGGTTTCGGCGAGGTCGGCTTCGCTGGCATTGGGGTAAGTCATCGACATCACGTTCTCGCAGATGTCGACGCCGATGATGTCGGCGCCCTGGCGGGCCAGCCGTATCGCGTGGGCGCGGCCCTGGCCGCGGCCGGCGCCGGTAATGAGTGCGACGCGTCCGTCCAGTCCTGGCATGATTCTTGTCCTTTCTCAGTGACCCAGTCGGGTCCAGGCCGCTTCGGCGGTGGAGTGCAGCGCCTCGCCCTTGGCGAAGCCGGAGTAGGCCGCGAGTTGCAGGACGACCTCGTCCATCTCCGGTTTGGTGATGTCGCCGGATTCCAGGGCGGAGCCGACATGCGAGGCCAGCGGCAGGGCCGAATCGCAGACCGCGACGGAGGCGACAGTGATGAACCGGCGATCACGGCGGCCGAGTCCGGGGCGCTGCCACACGTGCCCGAATACGAAGTTCAGGATCCCGGCGTGGATGTAGGGGGTCGCCGGGGACGGCGCCTCGATCAGGTTGACCTCGATGAACTCCCGGGTCCCTTCGGCGATGCGTTCGGTCCAGTCGGCCGACCCCAGGGCGGCGTTGTCCGGCGGCCGGATCGCGGCATCGAGACCACGGGTGTTCTGAATGACGGCCCACTGCCGGCGGATCACACCTTCCAGATGCGAGGCCTTGGGCCAGCCGTTGTAGACCGCGAAGTGCAGGACGAATTCCAGCATTTCGTCGATGGTGATGTCGTCGCTGTTGAGTGCGGCGAAGACCTGGTCCTCGATCGGCTGCGGTGCGTCCGCGGCGCCGACGCAGGTCAGTGTTACCAAGCGTCGTTCGCGGCGCGTCAGTCCCGGCCGTGACCACACCTGGTCGATGACGAAATCGCGGGCCGCGCGCTCGAACGGTGTCGCCGCCGCTGCGGGTGGGTCGACGGTCATCACGGACCGGTAGCTGTCCATAGGTCTGCCTATCTCCTGATATTTAATGTGATGACCGCAACATTAAGGCAGAAGACTTACCATTGTCCAGGGTGGTTTGATTGATCCATGACCGAACCGGCAACCCCCGTTGGCCTCTCTGCCAAGCAGCAGCTCGTGCTCACCGCGGAACGGCTCTACGCGGTGCACGGCCTCGACGGGGTGCCGCTGCGCCGGATCGGCGACGAAGCCGGAATGGGCAACAAATCGGCCGTGCAGTACCACTTCGGGTCGAAACAGGGCCTGATCGATGCGATCCTGCTCAATCGCGTCGAAGACCTGACGCGGCGACGGCGCCTGCTAGAGGCCCGCCTACCGCCAGGGGATCTGCGTCGCGTCGTCGAGGCTCACCAGCTGCCGGTGATGGAACTGGCCGAGGACGAGAACTGCTACTACCTGTCATTTCTCGAACAACTCGTGCGCGACGTCCACCCGCTGGACAAACTGCCCACCACCCACCGAGATTCCGAACGCGCCTACTACGCGCGCGTGGGGGCACTCATCGGTCATGTACCCCAGCCGCTACGGGACATCCGTATCCATCAGGCATCGTCGATCTGCCTGCACGTGTGCGCCGATCGCCACCGCATGCGCGGGGCGGGATCGGTCGTGGCGCCGTTCGCCGTCCATGTCAGTCAACTGCTGGATACGCTAGTGGCTTTGTTGTCCACGCCTCCCTCGGCCGAGACGCTCGACTCGCTCGAGGTATCTCAGGTCGAACAGCCCCCTCTGCGCGCACTGCCCTGACTGGCGGGGTGGGCTGTCTCGCTCGGAGCTCGACGGGAACAGGTCAGGCGGCCACGAATGTGATGTTCAGGTCACGCAGCCCGCGCAGCAGGAAAGTCGGCTCGTACTCGTAGTGGTGCGCGCCCCCGGATCCGTGTGCGTTCTCGTCTATCGCGATATCGCTCATCCGGTCCAGCATCCGGTTGAGCGTGACCTGGCCCTCCACCCGCGCCAGCGGCGCCCCGGCGCAGGTGTGCACGCCACGCCCGAATGCGATGTGTTCGCGGGCGTTGCGGCGGTCCAGCCGAAACTCGTCGGGGTTCTCGAACTTCCGGGGGTCGCGGTTGGCGGCGCCGATGCACAACATGAGCACGGCGCCCGCCGGGATATCGACGCCGCCGAGGGTGGTGGATCGGCGGGCCAGCCGGAAGTCGACTTTGGTGGGGCTCTCGGTGCGCAACGATTCCTCCATGAAATTGCCGACCAGGCTGCGGTCCGCACGGAGTCGCTGTTGGAATTCGGGATGTTCGGCCAGCATCCGCACCGCGGAGCTGAGCAGTTTCGTGACGGTTTCCTGCCCCGCCGCGAACAGGAAGGTGGCAGGACGCACTACCTCGATGACCTCGGGCAAGGTTCCGTCGGGGTAGTTGGTCGTCGCCAGGGTGCTGAGAACGTCGGCGCGAGGTTCGCGGCGACGCTCGGAGATATAGCCGCCGAACGTCTCGTCCAGCCACTCGAGCGGGTTGATACCGACCGGTTCGTGATCCAGCGATCCCACCTGATTGCCGTTCCCGGCCAAGGTCCGGCGGAATCTCTCCCGATCGGTTTCGGGTACACCGAGCAGGTCGGTGATCACCAGGGTCGCGAACGGCTTCGCGTAGTCCTCGAGGAACTCACAGCGGCCGGCATCCAGGAACTCGTCGAGCTGGCGGTCGGCCTGCCGCCACATGTACTCCTCGTTCTCCTTGAGCCGTTTCGGCGTGAGCAGGCGGTTGAGCAGGGATCTCGCGCGCGTGTGTTCCGGGGGGTCCATGGTCACCATGTGCTCGAAGATCGGGAATCGATGGCGGTGTTCGGCGATCTGCGCGGAGATATCGTCTCCGGTGGGTTCGAACGGCAACGGCGGGAACGGGCCACCGATCGAGATACAGGCCGAGAAGTCCGCAGTGTTACGGAATGCCTCGTTGGCCTCTTGATATCCGGTTACCGCGACGACTCCGTAGTGGGGCTCGCGGAACACCGGGTTCCGGCTGCGCAGGTAGTCCAGGTAGTCGTAGGGGTCCTGGGCGATGGCTTCATCGGAGAAGAAGTCTCGTGAGGCAAGGTCGGTCATCGGCTCGCAGCCTTTCGAAGCAGGTCTCCGCCGCGCCGCTGCGGAGCCTCGTCACTGTCGGATCGATCCGGAAACGGGTGTCCGCTGTCGACACCGCCACAAGTTGATCGATCGATAAAATGTTAAGGTGGACCATGACTACCATGAGGCATTTCGGCCAGTCAAGAGATCCGGAGATCTTCGCGGACCGGTCCATGACCAGCGCCTCTGGGCGGTGCTGCTGAATGCCGACGAAACGTGCCGCCAAGGCCGACGACACGGGCACGCGGTTGCGGCTTATGGAGGCGACCGCTCAGATCATCCGCGAGGAGGGCTACGCCGCGGCGACCTCGCGGCGGGTCGCAGCCGTGGCCGGTGTCAAATCCGCCCTGGTGTACTACTACTTCCCGACGATGGACGACCTGTTCGTCGCGGTGATGCGCGCGGGTGGGGAAAGGGCACTGGACCGGATGCGTCAGGCCCTCACCGCCGACGATCCACTGCAGGTGCTGTGGGAGATCAACACCGACCCCAGGTTCACCCAGCTGAACACCGAATTCATGGCCTTGGCCAATCATCGCAAGCCCGTCGGGGCCGAGCTGAAGGTGTTCGCCGAACGCGTCCGCGATATCGAAACCGCCGCCGTCACCGTGGTGTTGCGCTCGCGCGGGGTCGATATCGCCGAATTTCCGCCGGTGGTCGTATCGATGCTGCTCACCGGCGCGGCCCGGATCCTGTGCAATGAAGGCGCTGTCGGGATGCGGCAAGGACATGCCGAGCTGCGCGCATTCGTCGAGGACCTGATGGGCCGGTACCGCCTGGAGGCCGAGACGCGCCCACCCACCGGCCTCCGCGAGTGAGGGCGTCCTTTGTTTCTTTCCTTGGTTTGATCAGTTGGATCGGGTCCTGTGCGTGAACGAAAGGCTGGACGATCTGCGCACCGACCGGGAACGGGCACATCATCGGGTTGCAGTACTCGTCTTGCCGTTGACAGTTCATGCCGCCGCTGTCACAGTTTTATCGATCGATCAGTAGTTGGTCGATTCTCACGATCGCGGCGCGCTGTCGCGGTGATCGTTCAGCGACAGATTGAGGTGGTTCATGAGCGCGCGGGTCGAAGGCAAGGTCGCCTTCATCACGGGAGCAGCACGCGGACAAGGCCGTAGCCATGCGGTCCGGCTGGCGCAGGAGGGCGCCGACATCATCGCCATCGACGTGTGCAAACCGGTCAGTGGCAGCGACGATATCGCCGCTTCGACACCGGAAGACCTGGCCGAGACCGCCGAGCTGGTCAAGAACCACGGTCGGCGCATCGTGACCGAACAGGTCGACGTGCGTGACTACGACGCCCTGAAAACCGCTCTCGACAACGGGGTCGAGCAATTGGGCCGCCTCGACATCGTCGTCGCGAACGCCGGTATCGGCAACGGCGGCGAAACGCTGGACAAAACCGGTGAATCCGACTGGCAGACCATGATCGATATCAACCTGTCCGGGGTCTGGAAAACGGTGAAGGCCGCCGTGCCGCATCTACTGGAAGCCGGTGGCGGATCGGTCGTCCTCACCAGCTCGGTCGGCGGCATGAAGGCCTACCCCAACACCGGCCACTACATCGCCGCCAAACACGGGGTGATCGGACTGATGCGCAGCTTCGCCGTGGAACTGGGCCAGCACTCCATCCGAGTCAACTCGGTGCTGCCGACCAACGTCAATACCCCGATGTTCATGAACGAAGGAACGATGAAACTGTTCCGGCCAGACCTCGAGAACCCCGGCCCCGACGACTTCGCTCCGGTCGCCCAGCTCATGCATGTTCTGCCGGTGGGATGGGTCGAACCGGTGGACATCAGCAACGCTGTACTGTTCCTCGCCTCCGACGAAGCGCGCTACATCACCGGCCTGCCGCTGCCCGTTGACGCCGGAAGCCTATTGAAATAGCCATACGACAGCGAGTCATCACGGTTTCGGTTCAGAGGCCCTTTTCGGAATCCGAGAAGGGCCTCTGGTACGCGGTGGTTTGTTGCCCGCCGCCATCGACGGATCGTTGAACAGCGCCTCGTCCAACGCAGCCCGGGTCGACAGGCTGCCGTGGAGTACCGCCCCAGGGAACCTCAGCATCAACTGCCGCATATACGGCCGGATCCTGCGGCGGGCCGGTGCCACCCGCGGCGCGCAGCGAGCAGATCCGCGCGATGTGGCTCGATATCGACGCCGATCAACAACGACGGACCCCTGAGTACGCGGCCGCATTCGACCCCGTCGCTCTCACTGCCGAACCCGCGGGATCGGCCGGCGAATTGTTGGTGCCGCCATTCGTCCCCATCACAGACCGCGACGGCAACCCCTGTTCGTCGACACCCGCACCGGTGACGTCACCGGCTGCGTGTCATCGACCGGGCAACCCCGCCGCGAACCTTCGACCGGCTCCGCGCCGCGATCTGAACACGGCACCGTCACACCTTGACGATCGCGGCCCGCTCACCGCACAGCAGTGTCAGATCCTCAGGGTCCGATGTCGCGATCGTCACCGGGGTCTGGACCGCCAGGGCGACGGCGGCGAGCACCGCGTCGATCGCGTACTTGCGACCGTGCAATCCGTGTGCCCGTAACAGCGCGGCCGCGCTATCGCTGACCGCGCGAGTCACTTCATGCACGTCGATTCGCGAGAGCGCCCACGCGATCCGGGCGGGCTGGATGCGGTCGTACTCCGCCTCCAGTCGTGTCATGGCGGTGGTACCAACCCGTATGTTCTCCTGGCGTGCCGCCTCGATTCGGACCATCATCGCGCGATCGCCGAGGTACAGCTTCGATAATCCCGCACAATCCAGCAACAGTGTTCCCGGCATCAGGCAGCGGCCGATCCGTTCTTGTCGTGGCGGAGCTCGGCCTTCGCACGATCGATTTCTGTCCGGGTGAGCGGATCGTTGCCCTGTTCGTAGTCGTCGACGATTTCACGCAATTTGTCCATCGCCACCCGATGTTCGAGCGCGGAGGCGATATAGGCCGAGAACCCTCCGGGCCCGACCTGCGCACGAACCGATTCGGCGAGTTCCTCGGGCAGGCTGACCGAGTACTTCCTGCTCCCACTCATGACCAGAATGCTACCACTGGTAGCATCGAGGAAATGTGTAACGACCCGGCCGCGTGACGGGGGCCGACGTCAGCCACCGCTCCGGTCGTCGAACCGCTGTTGCGCCCGCACCACCTCGGCGGTGTGCACCCGGATCCAGCCGAGGAATTCGTGCATGGGTTCGGTCAGGCCGCGGCCGAGATCGGTGAGCTCGTAGCTGACCCGCGGCGGCACCGTGGGCGCCACCGAACGCGCGACCAGACCGTCCCGGACGAAGGTGCGCAGTGTCTGCGACAGCATCTTCTCACTGATACCGCCGATATAGCCGTGGAGTTCGGAGAACCGTAACGGGCCTTCGCGCAAGGCCGTCAGGATCAGCACACCCCAGCGGCTGGTGATGTGATCGAGGATCTCGCGCGCCGGGCAGTCGCTGTTGAATGCGTCACTCCGGTCCTGCCGGTCGCCGCGCCGGGCCTGTGCACCTACCATCGCTTCAGGAGCTTACCTCGAGGTATGTACTTACCGATAGTAAGCCTGCTGGTTAGGCTCCGGCCATGGTCACAGTCGTTTTCGGCGCCGGCGGCAATGTCGGGCGCAATATCGCGGAAACCCTTCGGGCGCAGGGTGAGAGGATCCGGCTCGTGAGCCGCCGGCCCGGCGCGGCCGGGTTCCCGCCGGACGCCGAGTCGGTCGCGGCGGATCTGCTCCGTCCCGAAACCCTGCCCGCCGCCCTCGACGGAGCACGCCGGGTCTTCCTGTACGCCCAGCCCGAAGGTATCGACGGTTTCGTCGCCGCCGCCCGCGCGGCCGGGGTACACCAGGTGGTGTTCCTGTCGTCCGGCGCGGTGCTGCTCCCCGACCCCGAGCACAACCCGATCGCCCGCGCCCACCGCACCGTCGAAGCGGCCCTGGAGCAATCCGGACTCGACTGGACCTTCCTCCGGCCGGGCGGATTCGCGACCAACTCGGTGTGGGTGTGGCAGCGGGCCGTGCGCAGCGGACGCCCGGTCGGGCTGCCCTATCCCGACGCCCTGACCGCACCGATCCACGAGAAGGACCTGGCGGCGCTCGCGGTGACAGCACTGACCGAACCGGGCCACCGCAACCGCGCCTACACCGTCTGGGGGCCGGAGGCACTCACGCTGCGCCGCCAGGTCGAACTCATCGGCCGGGCCATCGGCCGCACCGTCGAGACCGAGCGGATCTCCCCGGAACGGGCCCGGCGCGAAATGGGCGAGACGATGCCACCGGAGGCGGTGACGGCGGTGCTCGCCGGCTGGGAGACCGGTACCGGCACTACGCCGCAGACCTCCACAATCGTCGAGGAACTCACCGGCCGGCCCGCGCGCACCTTCGCGGAATGGGCGCGCGACCATGCCGCCGACTTCCGCTGATCGGCCCGGGACGGGCCCGGCGCCGATCAGGTCGGGGTGGCCAGGGCGAACGGCAGTACCGCGGGCGCGCCCGCGCGGCGCAGGGTCCAGGCGGCGACGGTGAGGGTCCAGCCGGAGTCGGTGAGCGTATCCACCAGCAGGATCGGACCGTCGGCGGCCGACAGATCCGGCACCTCCCAGGAGTCGTAGAGGGCGGCGACGCGATGAGCGGAATTGACCGCCGATACCGGCGGGCGATCCGGCCGGATGTGCAGTGTGCCGAGGTTGCGCAGGCGTCCGATCCCGGCCAGGCGTTCGGCGAGCGACGCGGTGAGCACCGGGTGCGTGGCCGATTCCAGCGCCAGCACCGCGGTGGGCCGCACGGCCCAGTCCCATTCGCGCAGTACCGGAATGCAGGCGTCCACCACCTCGTCCGGAACCGGGCCGTCGGGCCCGTCCAGAATCGGGCGCAGCCGCCGGCCCCAGCCCAGAGCGTTGAGCCGCCCCAGCACCCGGCCGGTCTCGGCGCCCTCGGAAATCTTGCCGGACAGCGGGATACCGAGTTTCGACATGCCGGTGGGCCACTGTTTACGCGGCGCGAGGTCGACACCGGGCCGGTCGAGCCGGGCGCGGGTGGCGGCCACGGCCTCGGTGTCGACCGCGGCGGTGCGGTGTTCACCGGTGCAGTTGTCGCAGCGGCCGCAGGCGCCGGTGCCGGGCGCGGCGGCGGTGAGGGCGGGGTCGTCGAGCTGGCGGCGCAGGAATTCCATCCGGCAGGCGGTGGTGCGCTCGTAGTCCAGCATCGCCTGCTGTTCGGCGGTGCGGGCGGCGTCGAGCCGTTCGTAGCGTTCGGCGTCGTAGGTCCAGGGCATCCCGGTGGCCAGCCAGCCGCCCCGTACCCGGCGGACGGCGCCGTCGACATCGAGCACCTTCAGGACCATCTCCAGCCGCGACCGGTTCAGCTCCACCAGCGGTTCCAGGGCCGCCGTGGACTGCGGGCGTTCGTGGTCGAGGGCTTCCAGCACCGATCGCACGATATGTTCGCGCGGGAAGGCGACCGAGGCGAAGTAGCTCCAGATCCGGGTGTCCTCGGGACCGGGCAGCAGTACGACCTCGGCGCGTTCGGTGGCACGCCCGGCACGGCCGACCTGCTGGTAGTAGGAGATCGGCGAGGACGGCGCACCCAGGTGCACCACGAAGCCGAGATCGGGTTTGTCGAACCCCATGCCCAGCGCCGAGGTCGCGATCAGGGCCTTGACCTCGTTGCCGAGCAGGGCGGCCTCGAGCGCCTCCCGTTCGGCCGGATCGGTCTGGCCGGTGTAGGCGGCGACCCGGTGACCGTGTGAGGTGAGCACGTCGGCGAGATCGTGCGCGCCGGCGACGGTGAGCGCGTAGACGATCCCGGAACCGGGCAGATCGTCGAGAGTGCCGCTGAGCCAGGTGGTGCGCTCCACCGCGTCGTCGAACCGGACCACCGACAGCCGCAGTGATTCCCGGTCGAGGCTGCCGCGCAGCACCAGGGTGTCGGTGCCGATCTGCCCGGCCACATCGGTGACCACCCGGTCGTTGGCGGTCGCGGTGGTGGCCAGGACCGGCACCTCGCTACCGAGTTCGGCGATCAGGGTGCGGATACGCCGGTAGTCCGGACGGAAATCGTGGCCCCAGTCCGAGACGCAGTGCGCCTCGTCGATCACGACCAGTCCGGCATCGGCCGCCAGCCGGGGCAGCACCTGGTCGCGGAAATCGGGGTTGTTCAGCCGCTCCGGACTCACCAGCAGCACATCCACGGTGCCCGCCGCGACCTGCTGGTGGATCTCGTCCCATTCGGTGACGTTCCCGGAATTGATGGTCGCGGCCACCACCCCGGCCCGCTGCGCGGAGGCCACCTGGTTGCGCATCAGCGCGAGCAGCGGCGAGACGATCACGGTGGGTCCGCGCCCCCGGGCCCGCAGCAGTTTCGCCGAGATGAAGTAGACCGCGGACTTACCCCATCCGGTGCGCTGCACCACCAGCGCCCGGCGTTTGCCCACCACCAGCGCCTCGATCGCGGTCCACTGGTCCTCCCGCAGGCGGGCGCCGGGCCCGGCGAGTTCGCGCAGGAGCGCTTCGGCGTGCTCACGGAGTTCGCCGGCGACCTCGCCGGCCCCGCCCACGGTGCTGCCCGGTGCTGTCGTCATACCGCCATCCTGCCCGACACCACCGACACGGGGTCCGCGCCCGGCGCCGGCCGGGTCAGCCGAGGAGTTCGTCGACGTAGCACCAGCGCCACGCCTCGCCGGGTTCGACACTGCGCATCACCGGATGCCCGCTGGAACCGTAGTGGCGGGTCGCGTGGTTACCCGGCGAGGAATCGCAGCACGCGATATGACCGCAGGTCAGGCACATGCGCAGATGAACCCAGGTCAGGCCCTCGGCCACACATTCGGCGCATACATCCGGTTCGGTGGACTCGCAGACCAGCGGCGCCGCCCGCAGGTGGGCGCAATCGGCGGCCGGGCCCACCGGACCGGCCAGCGTCTCGGCGCCCTGATCGTCCTCGCCCTCGTCGAACCGGTCGATCATGGACTCCTCCAGGTCGAGCCGGGCCAGCACCGCCTGCAGGATCTCGTAGTCCGCGCCGCCCGCGTCCCGGACCCGCAGGACGGTATCGCGTTCGGCACGCAACATCTCCAGCCGCAGCCGCCGGTACTCCGCGGTCGGGGTGGCCAGCTCGGACTCCGGGCGTCCGAGCCGCTCCCAGGCGGCGTTGGTCCGCCAGGTGACCCGGTCGCGCAGCGAGCGCACCACCTCCTCCGGGGTATGCGAGTCGATCGCCTCGTCCAGGGCGGTCAATCCGGCGTTGGAGGCCTGGGTGAGCAGGTTCGCCTTCTGCAGCGCGTCCTCGGCCCGGCTCGGCCCCCGCAGCCGCAGCCGGCGCACCAGCCAGGGCAGCGATGTGCCCTGCAGCAGCAGGGTGCCGCCCACCACCACCAGCGCCAGCAGTTTCAGTACCGGCAGCTGCGGGGTGTTCGCGGGCAGCAGCAGCACCGCCGCCAGCGTCACCACACCGCGCATACCCGCCCAGGAGACCACCGCGGGGTGGGTCAGCGGAACATCCGAACGCCCGGTCAGCCGGGTGGCCAGCGCCCACCCGAAAACCCACACCGGCCGCGACAGCATGACGGCCAGCAGCACCGCGATCGCGGTGACGATCAGCAGAGTGTGATCGAGTCCGCTTTCCCAGGCGCCCTCGACGATGCCGCTCACCTGCAACCCGATGACCAGGAACACCGCGCTCTCCAGGATGAACTGCACCGTGCGCCAGTTGATGCGTTCGGCGGTGCGCGAGGCCGCGCTCTGCCAGACCGGAGCGTTGTGACCGAGGATCATTCCGCAGGTGACGACCGCGATCACGCCGGAGGAATGGATTTCCTCGGCGGGCAGATAGGCCAGGAACGGCGCCAGGAACGACAGCGTCGTATCGAGCACCGGATCGGTGATCCGCCGCCGCAGCATCGCGAGCAGGTAGGCGACGGCGATCCCGACCACCGCGCCGCCGCCCGCGGCGAGCAGGAAATCCCAGCCCGCGTCCCACAGCGAGACCGCCCCCGCGGACGCGGCGATCGCGGTACGCAGCGCGACCAGCGCGGTCGCGTCGTTGAACAGCGATTCGTCCTCGAGAATGGTCACGATGCGGCGCGGCATGCCGATCCGGCGCGCCACCGCGGTGGCCGCCACCGCGTCCGGCGGCGCGACCACCGCACCCAGCGCCACCGCCACCGCGAACGGCACCGGTAGCAGCCACCACACCACCGCCGCCACGGCGAAGGTGCTGAACAGCACGAGCCCCACCGACAACAGCGCGATACCGCCGATATTGGCCCGGAAATCCACCAGCGAGGTCCGCAACGCCGCCGTGTAGAGCAGCGGCGGCAGCAACCCCAGCAGCACGATCTCGGGTTCGAGATGCACCTCGGGGACGAACGGCAGATAGGACGCCGCCACCCCGGCCAGGGTCAGTGCCAGCGGCTCGGACACCCCGAACCGCCGGGCCAGCCCCGCGACCGCCGCGGCCGCCGCCACCAGCACCACCAGACCTATCGCCATATCCACCCCGGCATTCTCGCAGGCAGGCGGCCCCGCCGCGGCCGGGCGGGCGCGGAGTCAGGTCCCCGGGCGACCGGTCCGCGGCACCCAGCCCGCCGCCGCCAGCGCGGCGTCGGAGTAGGTGGCGCCCACGGTGGCGAACCGCGCCGGCGCGACCAGTCCCAGGTCCACGGCCCGGTCGGCCCGCCGCTCCGATATCCGCGACCGCAGATCCGGCATCGGCACCCGGTCGTAGCAGGCGTACAGCTCGGCGACGGTCAGCTGGTAGATATCGCCGGGAGCGTCGAGGATCCGGCGCGCGGCCAGATCCTCCCCCATCACCCGGATCATCCGGCCGAGAATCCGGTACGCGTGCAACCGGCACGATCGCAGCTCTTCGCGATACGCGGCGCATCGCACCGCCCGGTCCCGGATCCGCCCCGTCAGCCACCGGCGGAGCACGCCCGCGCCGCCGGCGTCCGCACCGCCGGGATCGAGCGCGGCCTCGAAAACGGGGAGTTCCCGTGCCCCGGACCGGTCCGCCGCGTCCGGGTCGTCCTCGCGCAGGGCGAACTCGGCGGGCGCGCCGGCCGGGTCGCCGGAGCCGGCGACCACCGGCGCGGGCGGCCCCGCGGGGAACGTCCACGACATCCGCCCCGGCGTGCCGCGCGCGGCCACCACCGCGCCGGTGAGTGACATCAGGACAGCGTCCAGCACCATCGCCGCGCCCCACTGCAGCGCCAGCTCCCGCTCCGCACGCCGGAACATCGCGTACGCGTGCTCACCGTGCAGATACTCCATCGCCTCGTAGCGGCCGCGGAAATGCTCGAACCCGGCGCGGAAATCCCGCACGACCGCCTCGATACCGGACAACCGGCGCAGGTAGACGGCCGCGATCCGGGTCCGGACGACCGCGGCGCGAAGCCGGGAAGCGAAGGTGAAGGGCCGGAGAGGTCCGGCGATATCGTCGGCCAGCGGCCCGGCGGGCGCCGCGGCGCCGAGGCCCCGGCGGCTCAGCGCGTAGCCGGGCCCGATACCGGCGATCCGATACCAGTGCAGCAGGTTGTGGTACACCCGGCCGTGGAAACTCCCCAGCAGATAGGGAGTCCAATCCGACATCTGCCGCACCTGCGCGTCCGGGACCCGCAGCGATCGGGCGTACTCCCGGCAGGCCCGGTCGAGAATCCCGGCGACCAGGGTGAAGGTGAGCGGCGAGGTCATTCCCCGCACTCCCTCGGCGATACCGGAATCGTCCCAGATCCGGGGCACGCCCGCGGGCACCGGTTCGCCCGCGCCGCGGATCACGGCCGCCCCGCGGCCGTCGCCGGGGCGGGCCCCACGGCCTCCGCTCCCGCGGTATCGGCCTGCGCACACAACGTTCGGAGTACTCGCACGAACCGACCTCCAACCCCTTCCGTCACAACAGCACTGTTGCCGGTGCGCACGAGTAAACCCGAGAAACCGCCTGCCCACCGCGTATTCGGGGGTTGTGTCAGCGCGCGGGATACCGGCGCCCGTCGCCGCCCGAGGTCAGCGGGCTGCGAAACAACCGATAGTCTGTTGTGGCCCGCGCAGGTTTCGGTGAGGATGTGATTCCGCGTGAGTTGGAGCCTGACCCCCGACGAGTTCGCGCACGTGTGGCGCCAAGCCGACCTGGACCGGCTCCCGTATCCGCTGCGGGTTCTGGAATCGCCGCGTACCGAGCGCGACGCCGAGATCCTGCGTGCCGAGCTGGTGCGGCGCCTGCCGCCCGACCCCGATCTCGATACCTGCCTGCGTATTCTCGCCGAACCGCAGACGCGGGTGATCGCCGTCGGCGCGGGTCCCGAACCCGGCCGCGAAATCCGGGTCCTGGGGTGCGTGGTGTACGACCGCGCGGTGCTCGCGGTGCAGGCGCCGGGGCGCACCGCCGAATTCGGCGGACCGGTGCGGCTGGCGATCGGTCACCGGGCGAAACTCGGCGCCCGCCTGGCGTCGCTGCTGCCGACCACACCCGCCGGGCGGCATCCGGCCCGGACCGCCTCGGCCGCCGCGGTACGCGATACCGAAACCGTGGTCCAGGAGGAGCGCGCCGCGCCGCTCATCCGGAAACTGCTGTGCGCCCCGCATACCGCCGAGGGCCATATCCGGATCGAACCCCATCTCGATCGGCCCACCGAGACCCCCGCCATCCATTACACCTGGCTCGACGTCGAGAACGACGGGCGCTATCTGTTGCGCACCGACGACGCGGTGCATATCGTGGCCGCCTCACCGGAACAGCTCGCCGCGCATCTGCAGAAGCGGATTCCGGGCTGAGCCGCCGGTCGCGCCGACCGGCTGCCCCGGACCCGGTGTTGCGGCTACGCTGAGCGGGACCGACGGAGGGGTACGCCAGTCATGAAGATCGAAGACAGTCGAGCCGAGATCGTCCGGTTCCGCCAGGCAGCCCACGCCGGAACCGTCAAGTTCGATCCGGAAGCGGCCCGGCGGTGCGCGGAATTCTACGACCGGCAGGCCGACCGCCTGATCTACCTGCGGCAACGACTGGAAGACGCCTCCGAGCCACACGGATTCGGCGGCCTGATCTCCGCCCGCCAGCTCGAGGCCGGTTTCGGGCACAAGGCGCGCGACGCGGCCGCCCTGCTCGACCACTACATCGAGGCCGCCTACCGGATGAAGGAAGCGTTCCTGGTCAGCGGCGGTCTGTACGAGGAGGCCGACGCCGCGGGCGCCGCGGCGGTGCGGGCGGTGGAGGCGAGATTCGTGCCGTGAGGCCATACCTCGGCGGACGGCATGTATCCCCTAGGAAGGAGGCGAGATGACCGGGGTCGATCCCGAATACATCAGCGCCATGGAGCATTTCGAGGCCATGCGCCACGAGGACATCTACGCGGCGACCCAGCAGATCGATGCCGGTGAGATCCTGCGCCTGTCGGGAACCTGGGTGCACGCCGCCACCACCCTGCAGACCTCCTTTCCGCTCACCCGCGCCGGTACCGACCGGGTGATGAACGCGATGGAATGGGACGGTGAGGCCGCCGACGCCGCCTTCGCCAGTACCCGCAGTTTCGCCGAATCGGTGGACGAACTCGCCGCGGTCCTGGGCCAGGTCGGGGTACGGCTGGGCGCGGTGGCCGCGGCCGCCGAAGCGGTGAAGATCGCGGTGGTACCGCCCGGTGATTCGGGTCCGGTGGGGGCGCTGGCCCGGATGCTGGAGGCGGCCAAGGTGATCGACGCGCAACTGGTGCAGGAGGTCCTGCGCCAGGAAGCGGTTCTCACCATGAACATGGTCTACAAACCCGCCTATACGGCCGCGGGCACCGGTGTTCCGGCCCTGCCCGCGCCACCGGCCGCGCCCGGCCCGCTGCCGCCGCTGGCCCCGCCGACCCGGCCCCAGGTGGCCGCGGTGCCCGAACCCGATGCCCCGGCCGCCGCCACCGATCCGGATTCGGCCGGAGCGGGCGGCGATTCCGGGGCACCGGACTCACCGAACGGGTCGGCACCGGAACCGCCGGAAGCGGAGCCGGATACCGAATCCCCGGCACCCGGGGACGACCCCGCGCGACCACCCACCTCGGAGGCCCCGCGGCCCACCGAAACCCCCTCTCCCACCGAAGCTCCCGCCCCCACCGAAACCCCGGCACCGCCCGAGCACCCCGCGCCCGAGGGCTCGGCTCCCGGCGAAACCGCCCCGCCGGCGGCCCCCGCTCCGGAGGCCCCGGCGCCGCCGCCCGCCGCCGAACAGCCGCCCGCGCCTTCCGAACCCCCGGCGGCACCGGAACCCCCCGCGCCCCCGGACCCACCGGCCACCCCGCCGGAACCGGAGGAACAACCCCAGGCCGCTCCACCGGGCCGGCATCCCACCGGCGTGCCGCTGTCGGACCCGGCGGGTCAGCCGGGTATCACCGGTCCCGTCCCCGGTCAGCGTGCGCCCGACCAGCCCGGAGTGATTCCCCCGCGGTCCTGACGTGGATCACCGCCGGGCCGCGCCGCTCACGACAGCGCGGGATAATCCTGCACCCAGTGGAATCGGGGCCCGTTCAACCGGAACTCGCCCGGATCCACCGCGCGCATCTCGACAACGGCCGCGCGGCCGTCGAGTTCGCCGTCGAAACGCAACCGGCCGCCGTCCGGCCCGGTATAGGTGAACACCACCGGTGGCGCCTCCGGGCCGGCCGCCGGCATGGTGATCGCGAGGGTGCGCGCGGCCGTATCCACGGTCGCCGGGACGGTCACCAGACCCCCGTCCATGGACTGCAGAGTGACCGCGCCCGGCGCCTCGACGACGACCCGCCGCCACCGGGTCTCGTCGGTGGTCAACGGAGCGACCGGTTCTCCGCCGACCCGGAACTCGGTGACCTCCCACATCCCGTACAGCGGCGGTTTCGGTACCCCGCCCCCGAATTCGTCCCAGCTCGACCAGCCGATCTGCACGATCCCGGCGACCAGCCACACCCCGAGCAGCGCCTGCGCGATCCCGGCGTAGCGGTTGGCCCGCCGTCCGGTGAACAGCGGCGGTTGCACGGCGGGGTCGGCGCGCCGCGCCAGGACGAAGAAGTCCAGGAAGCGGCGCGCCTGCGGCGCGAGCAGGATCAGCGCGAACACCATCAGGTGGAACGACAGGATTTTGACCGGGACGTCGAAGGTCATGTTCAGGACGAACACCTGCGCCATGCTCACCAGGCTCAGCAGCGCGCCGAGGGTCGCCGTGCGGGGTACCAGCAACAGCAGGCCGGCGAGGAGTTCCGCTGTCCCGAGCAGGATCTCGTACACCGGCGAACTGCCGACCTGCAGCCAGAGCACCGCCATCGGGGTCATCTCCCCGAACGGCTGGAGCAGCGTCGACAGCGAAGGCGGCGGCATCTGGGTCGGAATGGCCTTGGCGATACCGTAGAACAGCATCTGCCCGGCCAGGCACCACCGCAGACCGGTGAGGAACCAGGCCGACAACCGCGGATAGGCGGGCCGGCGGCGGTCCAGGACCGACCACACCAGCGTCACCACCGCGGACACCACCAGCAGGCAGAACATCAGCACCCAGAGGGCGGCCTGATCACCGCTACCGGAATCCTCCCGGAACACGGCCTCGGCGCCGAACACCGTCCGGCCCACCCATTCCAGCAGCGGAGCCAGCCGCAGCAGCGGCCAGATCGGCGCCTGATCCGGCAGCAGGTCGTACACCACGCCCGCGAAGGCGAAGAGGATCTGGCCGATCAGCACACAGAACAGCGCGCAGTAGACCACGGCGAAGCGCAGGGCCACCCGCAGCGGCCACGGCCACCGCGCCGGTGCGGTATCGGACTCGACCACCACACCGCCGGTATCCGGCACCGTCTGGGCCACGGTGATCCCGCCGCTTCCGGAGACCTGTGAATCGACCCCGCCCACACCGCACCTCACTGTTCCCGGGCCACGCCCGATACCCCGCGTCCCCGCCGGGACCTCACCACACGAACCTAGGGGGTACCCCCACCCGGGTACCTCCATGAAAACCCCGATTTCCATGTCCTCCGCCGGAAGGACACCGCCACCGGGGTGTACCCCTATCGTGTGCGGGGTGGAGGAATACTCGCGCGACACCGTCACCGAGTACACGGCGATCCTGCGCATCGCCGCGGAGGTACTGGGCACGAAACTCACGGCGTTGTATCTCTACGGCTCCG
This sequence comes from Nocardia sp. NPDC049935, assembly GCF_055586645.1. NCBI lineage: Bacteria > Bacillati > Actinomycetota > Actinomycetes > Mycobacteriales > Nocardiaceae > Nocardia > Nocardia sp. NPDC049935. Next base: position 62,461 of record NZ_JBVJHV010000008.1, read on the forward strand.
CGGTGACCGGCGGTCTGCACCACGACAGCGATCTCGATTTCCTGGCGGTCACCGGCGCCGAGCTCGGAACAGGCGAGCGTAAATCGTTGACCGGCCGTCTTTTACGCGCCTCGGGGCGCTGGCCCCGCACCGATGGGGCCAGACCCGTCGAACTCACCGTCGTGGCCGCCGCCGGCCTGTCCCCCGCCCGATTCCCCCCGCGCGCCGAATACGTGTACGGCGAATGGCTACGCGAGGACCTCGAACGCGGGCACTGCCCCGCACCCGAACCCGACCCGGATCTGACGATCCTGATCGCGATGGCGCGGGAATCGTCGCGAGCACTGTACGGGCCACCCGCACACCGGATTCTCGCGCCGGTCCCGCCGGGCGATATCGTGCGCGCGATCGAGGCGAGCCTGCCCACCCTGCTCACCGGTATCGCGGGCGACGAACGCAATACCGTGCTCACCCTGGCCCGGATGTGGGTGACGGCCGAAACGGGCGCACTGGTCTCCAAGGCAGCGGCCGCGGACCGGCTGGCCACCCGGATCCCCGGTGGATACGCCGCGACCCTCCGGTACGCACGGGCGGGATACCTCGGCGACCTGGCCGACGACTGGACGGGCCGGGGCGCGGAGGTGACGGCCTTCGCCCACTACGCGGCCGGCCGGATCCGGTCGGCCTGCGCCGGGAACACCACCGCGTAGCCGCGCCACGCCCTGCTCACCAGGCGATCGGCCCCGCGGCGCCGACGAACGCTCCCGCCTCCGTGGGCGCCGCGGATTCCGCCGCCGCCAGGACGAGCCGCGCCGCCTCCTCCGGGCTCGTCGGCGCGTCGGCGGCGGCGGGAGCGAGTTCGGTGGCGACGAACCCCGGGCAGACCGAGGTCACCCGCACACCGGTCCCGGCCAGCTGTTTCGCCAGCCCCACCGTCAGGCTGTTGAGTGCGGCCTTCGACGCCTGATACCCCGGCACGACCATCGGGAAGTACGCCGACCCGGGGTTGCGCTGCTCGGTGAGCGAACCCATCTCCGTGGAGATATTGACGATATGGCCCGCCGGAGCCTGCCGCACCAGCGGGAGCAGGGCCTCGATCACGTTCACCGGACCGAACGTGTTGGTCATCAGAGTGTCGGTGAACGCACCGAGATGGGCGAAGTTCACCGCCCCCGACGCCGTCGCCTCCGGCAGGATTCCCGCATTGTTCACCAGCACATCCAGGTGGTCGTGGCGGCGGCCCAGCGATTCGGCCAGGCACCGCGCACTGTCGATCGAGCACACATCCAGCAGTTCGCCCTCCACCGCGAACCCCTCCGCGCGCAGATCCCGGACCACACCGTCGACGGCCTCCGGGCGCCGCCCGGTCACGACGACCCGGTAGCCCTTGCGCGCGAAAGCCGTCGCGGTGGCCCGCCCGATCCCCCGGGTGGCCCCGGTGATCAGCACTGTGTTCTCCGACATCTCGTTCCTTCCGTGAACCCCGTGTCACGACGCGATTCCGCTGTCGTACAACGAGCATCGGTGAACACCCCGGGGCACGCTGGCAGAAAACCGCCGTGACGTTCGGGTGCGGACCTACAGTCCCGGAAACCCGGGATCGCTCACGGGCGCGCTCAGCAGCCCGGCGCAGGCGTCGGTGAGGAAATAGCCGAGGGCCCGCCACTGGGCGGGCTGCGATCCCTCATTGACCCGGGTCTCGTACTCCGCGCAGATATCGGTGATCATCCGGGCCACGATCCGCTCGCGACCCTCCTGCACCGATCGCGGTATCGAGGCCAGCGACGCGTCGATCCGGGCGATGAGTACATCGGAGAGCGCGTCGGCGCGGGCCCGGTCCGCGAGCATGGCGGCCGTAGACGGCGTGGTCGCGAGCTGCCGCTGGAACCGGGCCCGCCAGGTCGGCGTGGGCAGCGACGCGATGTGATCGGTCACCGGCAGGATCAGGCACTGCAGACATTCGGTGAGGCCGGCGTCGGGGGGCAACCGGTCGACGAGTTCGGCCCGCGACCGCCCGACGGGTTCGCTGTACCGATCGATCAGGGCGCGCAGCAGCTCATCGCGTCCGCCGAAGTGGTAGGTGACCGCCGAATGATTGGACTGGCCCGCTTCTTCGGCGATCCGGCGGTTGGACACCGAATCGATGCCGTGCGTGGCGAACAGTTCTTCGGCGGCGTCCAACAGCGCCTGCCGGGCCAGATCGCCACGCCGTCCCACCGTGTTCTCCTCTCGCCGGTCTCGTCGGTCCCATACTGCCGAGTCGTCCGGTGCGATCAGCCTCACACCACTCCGAACCCGCCATTTTAAGTCACGTGGCGTAAATTGGTCGGCATACCGGGTGAGCGGTTGCGGGGACCGATGACGCTGCCCTGCCGCTCCTGACCCACCTGCCCGTACCGGATCGCGCGTCCGGGCCTGCCCAGAGCGAGGAGTCCGGCGGTGACCGCTGCCCCCATCGAAACCCCGAACCCGCCCGCACCCGGCGAACCCGACGCCGAGGAACTCGCGCGGGCGAAGAAGGAACGGATCGGCCGCATCGCGGGGATGTTCGTATTCCCGTTCCTGCTGGTCTCCATGATGATCACCGGCTATCTGGCCGCCATGCACGCACCGGCGCCGAACAATATGCCGGTGGCCGTGGCCGGACCGGGCGCCGCGGCGTTCGCCGAAGCGCTGGAAACCGATCAGGGCGCGGCGGTGGACGTCCGGGTGACCGGCAGCGACGCCGAGGCCCGCGCTCTCGTGCTGGACCGGGAGGTCGCCGGAGCCGTCTCACTGTCCGCACCGGCGGAGGGCGCCACCACCACGATCTACACCGCGGGCGCCGCCGGCGCCTCCCAGGCGTCCACTGTCGGCCAGGTGCTCACGGCACAGGTGATCGCGGAGGGCGGGCACGCGCAGGCCGAGGACCTCGCACCGCTGCCCGCGCACGACACCGCCGGTCTGGCCGTCATGTTCATGACGACCGCGCTCATGCTCGCGGGCTATATGCCGCTGAGCCTGATGCTCTCCTCGGCCCCGGAACTGCTGCGGTTCCGGCGGTTCGTCCCGCTGCTGGTCGGCTGGGCCGCGCTCATGGCGGGCCTGGTCTGGACGGTGGCCGATCCGGTTCTCGGCGCCATCGAAGGACATACCGCCGAAGTGCTGGGTATCGGCTGGCTGGCCGTTTTCGCGGTCGGGTCGGTGCAGCTCTTCCTCACCCGGATCCTGGGCCCGATGGCCGTCCTGGTGGGCATGCTGTTCCTGATGGTGCTGGGTGTACCGGCCTCGAATCTCGGGATGTCGGTGTACACACTGCCCTCGCTCTACCCGATTCTGCACAGCTTCCTGCCCGCCGCCGCCACCGGCGAATCGCTGCGGTCGGCTCTGTATTTCGGTGGCAGCGGACTCGGTGGGCATCTGCTGGTCCTGGCGATCGGCGCCGCGGCGGCCCTGCTCGCGACACTCGGAATCGACGCGCTGAAGCGCCGCCGCGATCCCGATGCGCCGCTGCCCGCGCGCACCGTCGAATCCCTGCTGCCCGGCCCCCGGCCGCGCACCCGGGTGCACTACGCGCTGCTGGCGTTCTTCCCGCTGGCCATGGTCGCGATGATGATGACCACCATGCTCGGCGCCATGTACCAGCCCGCGCCGGACAAGATGCCGGTGGCCGTGGTCGCCGCCGACGAGCAGACCGCCGGGCAGGTGGTGCACGGCCTGGAGCAGAACATGTCCGGCCTGTTCGAACTGCGCGGTCTCACCGACGGTGACCAGGCCCGCGAACTCGTCCGCGACCGCACGGTATCGGCCGCCTACCTGCTGCCCTCGGCGCAGGACCCGCACGCCACGCTGATCACCAACGAAGCCGCCGGCGTCAGCCAGCAGCAGGTGGTGCGAACGGTATTCGGCCAGGTCGCGGCCGGTCAGCAGCTGCCGCTGGAGGTGGAGAACGTCACGCCCCTGAGCGCGGACGATTCGATGGGGTCGGTATCGATGTATCTGGCGATGGGCTGGATCATGGCCGGATTCATGATCATCATCGTGGGCGCCACCGCGGCGCCGATGGTGATGGGATTGCGGACCCTGCTGCCGATCCTGGCCGGCTGGTCGCTCGCGATGTCGGCGGTGGTGTGGACCATCGCGGGCCCGATCGTCGGGGCGATCCACGGTCACTTCCTGCCCCTGTGGGGCGTCGGCGCGGTGGCGATATTCAGCACCGCCCTGTTCACGACCATCTTCGTGCGGATACTGGGCATGCTGGCCGTACTGCCGGTGATCGCCGTGCTGATGTTCCTGGGCGTACCCGCGTCCAACGGGGCGATGTCGATCTATATGGAACCGGCCCTCTTCCGGACGCTGCACGATGTCCTGCCCATGCCGGCGGCGGTCGAATCGGCCCGCTCCATCCTGTATTTCGACGCCGATATCGTCGGAAGCCGGCTCACGACCTTCGTGATCTGGGGCGCGATCTCGCTGGTCGTGGTCGCGGCGATCGACCGGTTGCGGCCCCGCGCGCGGCAGGAGTGACGCAGACGGGTCAGCCTGCCCGCGCGAGGCGGAGTTGCCCTCCGATTGCCGATATCATCGCAGGCGCCCGATGTATTCCTGAAGTACAGGTAGTACCGATGACACGCCAGCCGCACACCGTTGTCCCCGATCCGCCGCAGGCCGATGAACGGCCGGGCGAGGTGGCCGATTCGCGGCCGGCGAACTCGCGGGATTATTTTCCACCGCCTCGTGAACTTCGCGGCAACCTCAACGGCTGGACCTATCCGGCGGTCTTCCTGGTCGCCGTCCTGGCGACATTCCTGCTGGCGCAAGCGGTGTTGTCGCTGGACTCCGGGGAACCGTTGCGGATCGCCGTGAATCTCGCGACCGCCGCCTGGGTGGCCTCGTATCTGCCGATGCTGTCGGCGACCTCGCGCGGACGGTCACGGATCCAGATCGAGGGCGCGCGCTACGCGACCGATCAGGGCGCGCTGGTGGTTCGCCGCTCCCTCGGCTACGAGGTCGCCCTGGTGACCTGCTTCCTCTCGCTGGCCACGCTGTGCGCGATCTTCGGCATCGGCACCTGGACCGAGACCCTCACGCTCCCCCTGCATCCGCCGATCCCCCCGTGGCTGGCGATCACGGTGGCCGCGCTGCTGCTGGCCTATCTGTGCCTCTACGCCCGGCGCCCGGAGATCCGGCGGCTGGTGCTGACGCCGATGCATATCGTGCTGCCGACCAAGACCTCCTTCGGCAACCGCGTGAGCTGGACCGCGATCGAATCGATCACGGTGGTGTCGCGGAACAACTCCAAGGGCACCATCCGGATCGGGTTGCCGGGCCGCCGGCCGGGACGCGCGAGCACGAAACGGATCCACGCGGAGAAACTCTCGATCGGCTCCTCCGCCACCTACTGGCTGATCCGCTACTACCGCGATCACCCCGACGCCCGGGCCGAACTCTCCGACGAACGCGCCGTGCAGCGGCTGCGCGGCTATGCGCTGGTCGACCCGGAACCCGGTGCGATCGCCCCCGTTTCCGTCTAGCCCGGCGGGGACCCCGGGTCCCGATCGGGCTCCCGCGACCCGGTGCCGTGGTCGCGGCGCGCCGCCCCGCTAGGCTCCCCGCATGGTTCGGGTTCGGCGTATGCACGAATGGGCGGTCGGCGAGGAGGAAGCCGTCGCCATCCAGCGGCGGCTCCGGGACCGGGTCCGGGTGGCCGACGAACACGGTCCGATCCGCCGGGTCGCCGGCCTGGATGTGGCGTACCGGGATCCCGATATCGCGGTCGGGGTGGTGACGGTGCTGGATTCGGACTCGCTGGAGGTGGTCGATCGGGCCGTGGTCCGCGAACGGATCGAATTCCCGTACATATCAGGACTTTTCGCGTTCCGGGAGGTGCCCGCGCTGACCGGGGCGCTGGAGACCCTGAGCGTGGAACCCGATGCGCTGATCTGCGACGGGCACGGACTGGCCCATCCACGCCGTTTCGGTCTGGCCGCCCATCTGGGCGTGCTCACCGATCTGCCCAGTATCGGCGTCGCCAAGAATTTCCACGGTCCGCATACCGAACCCGGCCCGCTCCGCGGCGAGTGGAGCGCCCTGCTCGACGACGGCGAGACCGTGGGCCGGGCATTGCGTACCCAGCCGGGGGTGAAACCGGTCTTCGTCTCGGTCGGGCACCGCTTCACCCTGGATACCGCGTGCGCGCTGGTGTTGCGGCTGGCGCCGCGCTACCGGTTGCCGGAAACCACCCGCACCGCCGATCATCTCGGCCGCCTGGCCTGACCGCCCGGACCCGGCGCCTCAGACCCGGACGAGATCGTCGGCGTGGATCACGGGCCGCTGCATACCGTCCGGAAGTTCCCGGGTGGACCGGCCGAGCATGGTAGCGAGTTCGGCGGCATCGTATTCCACCACTCCCCGCGCCACCACGGATCGATCCGGCCCGATCAGATCGACCACGTCACCACCGTGGAAACGGCCGCGCACACCGACGATCCCGGCGGCGAGCAGCGAACGGCGGGCGCCCGCCACCGCGGATACCGCCCCGGCGTCGATGAGGATGGCGCCGCGGCTGTCGGCCGCGTGCCGCACCCAGAACCGGCGCGCCGAGAGCCGGACCGGCCGGGCCGCGAAAGCCGTTCCCACCGTGCCCGTTTCGAGCGCCTGCCCGGCATCCGCGGCGGCCGCGAGCAGCACCGGCACCCCCGCGTCGGCCGCCAGCCGGGCCGCCGACAGTTTCGAGGCCATCCCGCCCGTCCCGAGCACGCCGCCGCTGCCGGCGATGACCCCGTCGAGATCGGCGCTACTGCGCACCTCGGCGATGAAATTGGCATCGCCCTTCCGCGGGTCGCCGTCGTAGAGACCGGCCACATCGGAGAGCAGGAACAGCGCATCGGCGCCCACGAGATGCGCGACCAGCGCGGCGAGCCGGTCGTTGTCGCCGAACCGGATCTCCTCGGTCGCCACGGTGTCGTTCTCGTTCACCACGGCCACCGCGCCCAGCGACCGCAACCGGTCCAGGGTGCGCTGGGCATTGCGGTGATGCTCGCGGCGGGCGAAATCGTCGGCACTGAGCAGGACCTGACCGACCGTGCGGTCGTAGCGGGCGAAGGAGGTCCCCCAGGCGTGCGCGAGCGCGAGCTGACCGACACTGGCGGCGGCCTGTTTGGTCGCCAGATCGCGGGGCCGGCGGGTGAGACCCAACGGCGCCAGCCCGGCGCCGATCGCACCGGAGGACACCACCACCACATCGGACCCGGCCCGCATACGTGCCTCGATGGCGTCCGCGAGCCGGTCGAGGCGGTCGATATCGAGCCCGCCGTGCAGGCTGGTTAGGGCGGACGACCCGATCTTCACTACGACCCGCCGGGCTCGGGCGATCGCCTGCCGGGCCGCGCCGAGTTCGAGCGGAGCGCGGGTCACGGCCGTGCTCCCGCTCCGCGGTTACCCAGGTTCACCTGCCTACTCTCCGTCCTCGTCGTCCACCAGGCCACGCCGCACCCGCGAGGCGTGCTTACGTTCGGCCGCGCTCACGCGGTCGGTCTGCTCCAGCCGGATATCGGTGCCGCGACCGGTGGGCACGATATCGGCGCCCGCGGTGATCTGCGGCTCCCATTCGAAGGTCACCTCACCGATGGTCACCGGGGCGCCGGGCTGCGCACCCAGGCGCACCAGTTCGTCCTCGACGCCGAGCCGGGCCAGCCGGTCGGCGAGATAGCCGACCGCTTCGTCGTTGTCGAACTGGGTCTGGCGGACCCAGCGCTCGGGCCGGGTACCGCGTACCAGGAACCCGCCCGGCTCCTCCGGATCGGCCACCACCGTGAAGCCCGATTCGTCCACGGCGATGGGCCGGATCACCGGCCGTTTCGGCGCGGCCTTCGGATGGTCGTCGCGGTACTGCTGGACGAGTTGGGCCAGGGCGAAGGTCAGGGGCCGCAGTCCGGCGTGAGAGACCGCGGAGATCAGGAAGACCGGCCAGCCCCGCTCCAGCAGATCGGGGGTGACCAGCTCGGCGAGGTCCTCGGCGTCGGGCACATCGGCCTTGTTGAGAATCACCACGCGCGGCCGGCCGGCCAGATCGCCCAGGCTCGCGTCACCGCTGAGCGCCGGTTTGTAGGCCGCGAGTTCGGCCTCGAGCGCGTCGATATCGGAGAGCGGATCGCGGCCGGGTTCGAGAGTGGCCAGATCGACCACATGCGCCAGTACGGCGCAGCGTTCCAGATGCCGCAGGAAATCCAGGCCCAGCCCCCGGCCCTCGCTGGCGCCCGGGATCAGGCCGGGCACATCGGCGACGGTGAAGGTGGTCTCCCCCGCGTGCACGACGCCGAGGTTGGGCACCAGTGTGGTGAACGGGTAGTCGGCGATTTTCGGCTTCGCGGCGGAGAGCACCGACACCAGCGACGATTTACCGGCCGACGGGAAACCCACCAGGCCCACATCGGCCACCGATTTGAGTTCGAGCACCACATCGCGGGTCTCGCCCTCCTCACCGAGCAACGCGAAACCGGGCGCCTTACGCGCCCGCGACACCAGCGCGGCGTTGCCCAGCCCACCGCGGCCGCCCTTGGCCACGACGAACCGGTTGCCGACCCCGACCAGATCCATCAGGACCTCACCGCCGGCATCGAGCACCACGGTGCCGTCGGGCACCTTCAGCAGCAGTTCGCCGCCCTTCTTCCCGTCCCGGTTGCCGCCTTCGCCGGGTTTGCCGTTACCGGCCTTGGCGTGCGGATGGAAATGGAAGTCCAGCAGGGTGTGCACATTGGCGTCGACCTCGAGGATCACATCCCCGCCGCCGCCACCGTTGCCGCCGTCGGGCCCGCCGAGCGGTTTGAACTTCTCCCGGTGCACCGACGCACAGCCGTGCCCGCCCTTTCCGGCGCGCACATGAAGAACGACACGGTCGATGAACTTGGCCATGGCCGGATCATCCTCTCTGGGGATTGGCGGGCGGGGAGGACACGGTGGTGATTCGGGTGCCCCGGAAACGCGAAAGCGGGCCGAGGGTGTATCACCCTGACCCGCTCGCTGTGGTGGAGTCGTCAGCCGGTCAGGCTTCGACCGGCTCCGGGACCACGATGTTGATGGTCTTGCGACCACGCTTGGTGCCGAACGCGACGGCACCGGCTTCCAGCGCGAACAGGGTGTCGTCCCCGCCGCGGCCGACGTTGACGCCGGGATGGAAGTGGGTTCCGCGCTGGCGGACCAGGATCTCGCCGGCCTTGACGGTCTGCCCGCCGAAGCGCTTCACGCCGAGCCGCTTGGAATTGGAATCGCGGCCGTTCCGGGAGCTGGATGCACCCTTCTTATGTGCCATTGCTGATACTCCTTCAGCGCGGGCTGCGAAGCCCTGCGGGGTGGTTACTTGATGCCGGTGACCTTCAGGACCGTCAGCGGCTGACGGTGACCCTGGCGCTTGTGGTATCCGGTCTTGTTCTTGAACTTGTGGATGCGGATCTTCGGGCCCTTGGTCTGCTCGACCACCTCGGCCGACACCGAAACCTTCGCGAGCTTGTCGGCTGCGGTGGTCAACTCGGCGCCATCGACGACGAGCACCGGCGACAGTGCCACGGAGGTGCCCGGCGCACCCTCGATCTTCTCGACCTTCACCAGGTCACCGACCGCGACCTTGTACTGCTTTCCGCCGGTCTTGACGATCGCGTACGTTGCCATCGGTCGGCTACCCTTCTTCCTCTTAGTGCTAGGCACTCGTCTCATGCGGAGGCATCCTCGGTTCGCACCGGGATGCACCGCACGACTGGTCTGATAAAACCGCCGCCTCAGCACCTGGTGGCTCCGGTATCGGGAACCGGCCACGGAACAGCACACCGCTGTCGCCGGGCAACGACTGGCCAAGATTACCCGATGCCGGTTCTCCCGGCCAAACCGGTCCCCCTGTGCCGCCGCCGAGCCCGCGCGGTATCCCGGCCGGGCGCGCACTGGGGTGACGCAGGTCTCCCTACCGGGCGGAACGCGGCAGCGCCCGGCCCCTTCCGGGCCGGGCGCTGCCGGTGACGAATCGGCGGCCGCGTTCAGTCCTCGTCGACCGGCGGCCCGGCCGGACGACCGGCGGCCCGGCGGCGTACCCGGGGAGCGGGCACCTCGGCCTCGACCGGCTCGGCTGCGAAATCGACCACCGGCGCCGCCGGCTGTTCCTGCGCGGAGAGCACGAACACCGCGCCCGCGCTGTCGGCGGCCGGAGCGGAGGTCGAGCGCGCGACCCGGCGGCGTCCCCGCCGGGCGCCGGCGGCGGGGGCCTGCCCGGATTCCGTGGCGGCCGGTGCGGCGACCGGCTCCACCGGCTCGGTGACGGCCGTTTCCGGCGCCGCGGCGGGAGCGGACGCCACACCGTTCGAGCCGACCGCGGTGGCGGCGGCACCGGACTCCGCGGGAGCGGTTTCCGGAGCGGCGGTCTCCCGGACGGGTTCGGCCGCCGGTTCCGAGGCGAGGGACGAGTCGGTCTCGTCGCTCGCCCGGGTGACGGTCTCCGCTTCCGCCGAAGCGGTCGCGGGGGCAACCGCCTCTACCGCGGTAGCGGCCGCGGGCTCCCTGTCCGTGGAAGCGGCCGTCGGGTGCGCCTCCGCCGCGGTGTCGGTATGCGCTCCGCTGCCGTTGCGCTCGGCGGCCGGGCGATCGGCGGACGTGCCCGCGGCCCCGGCGGACCGGCGGACCCGGCCGCGGCGGCGCCGTGGTTCGGGAGCCGCTTCGGCCGCGCCCTCGGTGGCCGGAGCCGGGCCGGATCCGGTGGCCTCGGACGTGGTCTCGGCGCCACCGGCGGTATCGGCTCCGGTCTCCGCGACCTGCCGTCCGGCCGTCTCGGAGCCGGACCCGTCCGTGTCGTCGTCGTGGTGGGCCGCCATCGCCAGCGCCACCGGATGCGCGCGCTTGGCTGCCGCGTCCTCCTCCGACACCTCGGCGGCCGGTGCGGGCGCCGCGGCCTGAGCGGCCGGTGCGGCGGCGGATTTGTCGCGGTTGCGGCGCCGGCGCGAACCCGATTCACGGCCGCGGCCGCCGCCGTCCTCCGAGCCGCCGGTCTCCACCGGGTAGCTGTGCACCAGGATGCCCCGCCCGTGGCAGTGCTCACAGGTGGTGGAGAAGGCCTCCACCAGCCCGGTCCCCAGCTTCTTGCGGGTCATCTGCACCAGGCCCAGCGAGGTCACCTCGGATACCTGATGCCGGGTGCGGTCACGGCCCAGGGCTTCGGTGAGCCGCCGCAACACCAGGTCGCGGTTGGACTCGAGCACCATATCGATGAAGTCGACCACGATCATGCCGCCGATATCGCGCAGCCGCATCTGCCGCACGATCTCCTCGGCGGCCTCCAGGTTGTTGCGGGTGACGGTCTCCTCGAGATTGCCGCCGCCGGAACCGGTGAACTTGCCGGTGTTCACGTCGACCACCGTCATCGCCTCGGTACGGTCGATCACCAGCGTGCCGCCGGAGGGCAGCCACACCTTGCGATCCAGCGCCTTGGCCAGCTGTTCGTCGATCCGGTAGGTCTCGAAGACATCCGCACCGGCGCTGTCGTGCCGGGAGACCCGGGCGAGCAGGTCCGGCGCGACGGTGCCGATATAGCTCTCGACCGTGTTCCAGGACCGTTCGCCCTCGATCACCAGCTTCGAGAAATCCTCGTTGAACAGGTCGCGGACCACCTTGACCAGGAGATCGGGCTCCTCGTAGAGGGTCTTGGGCGCGTTCGACTCGCCCTCCGCGGCCGCGGTGATCGTGCGCCAGGCGGCCTGCAACCTTTCGACATCGCGGGTCAGTTCCGCTTCGCTGACCCCCTCCGACGCGGTCCGGATGATGACGCCCGCGTCGGCGGGCACGATCTCGCGCAGGATCTCCTTGAGCCGTTTGCGCTCGGTATCGGGCAGTTTGCGGCTGATCCCGGTGGAGGTGCCGCCCGGTACGTACACCAGGAACCGGCCGGCCAGGCTGATCTGAGTGGTCAGCCGGGCGCCCTTGTGCCCGACCGGGTCCTTGCTCACCTGGACCAGAACCTGATCACCGGGTTTGAGGGCCTGCTCGATCTTGCGTTCCCGGCCGCCGAGCCCGGCGGCCTCCCAGTTGACCTCACCCGCGTACAGCACACCGTTGCGGCCGCGGCCGATATCGACGAACGCCGCCTCCATGCTGGGCAGCACATTCTGCACCTTGCCCAGGTAGACGTTGCCGACCATGGACGCCGAGCCGGTGCTGGTGACGAAGTGCTCGACCAGGATGTTGTCCTCGAGCACCGCGACCTGGGTGGCCGCCGGATGCCCGGGGAACTCCTTCTCCCGGACCACCATCACCCGGTCCACGGCTTCGCGCCGTGCCAGGAACTCCGATTCGGTGAGAATCGGCGGGCGGCGCCGGCCGGCCTCGCGGCCGTCGCGGCGACGCTGGCGTTTGGCCTCCAGCCGGGTGGACCCGCTGATGCCCTGGACCTCGTCGGAGGCCGCGCGGGCGCGGGTCTTGTTCCGTGGTTCGCGCTCGTGGACGACGGTGTTGGGCGGGTCGTCGTCGGCGGATTCCGACTCCCCGGACTCGCCCGCGACCTTGCGCCGCCGGCGCCGGCGCCGGCGGCGGCTGCCGCCACCGTCGGATTCGTCGCCGCCACCGGACTCGTCGGCGCCGGACTCCTCGGACCCGGTGTCCTCGGCGCTCGCCTGTTTCTCGTCGGACTCCTCGGCGGTATCGCCCTCCGGCTCCGAACCCTCGGAATCGGCATCGCCCTCGGAATCGGACTGCTGTTCGCCCCGGCCCCGGCCCCGGCCACGGCGGCCCCGGCGGCGGCGGCGCGGCTGATCGTCGGAGTCGCCGTCGCCCTGCTCGGACTGATCGTCCGCATCGGACTCGGATTCGGATTCGGTATCGCTGCCGGCGGGCTCCGGCTCGGCCTCGGGCTCCTGTTCGGCCTTCCGGCGCCGGCGCAGTTCCTGGACCGCCGCGGCATCCGGCGAGAGGAACAGCGGGGCCGCGACGACAGCCGCTTCGAACACGACGGGTTCGGTGATCGCGGACGTCTCGGGCACCGGGCTGGCGAACAGGTTCGCGGCGGTGAACGCGGGCGGCGGCGGTGCGGCGGGAGCGTCCGGTGCGCCGGTCTCGGTGGCCGACGCGGATACGGAGGTCGCCTCGCCCGGGGTATCCGCCGGCGCGGGCGCGGCCGATTCCGTCCCGGTGCGACGGTCCGCCGGGGCGGCCGTACCCGTGGCCGTGGGTTCGGCGGCGGCCGCTGCGGGGGCCGGCGGCTCCGCGGACCCGGCAGCGGTGGTTTCCCGTGCGGGAGCGTCCGGCGTCACCCCGGCCTCGGGCGCAGCGGCGGCGGGTGCTCCGGCGGAGGCCGTGCCGATGCTCGGGATTTGCCCGGACCCGGTGCCGGGCGCAGCGGCGGGAGTCCGCTCGGGCGCGGGCTCCGGTGCCGCGGCGGCCGGGGTACCCGCGGGAACGCTGTCGGCGGAAGCGCCGGCGGCGTCGAACAGGCCCGGCTCGGCGGGGGTCAGGTTGGGGGTGGTCAGTGATTCGCGGACCGACTCCGCGACGGCCCGGTCCACGCTCGACTGCGGACTACGAACTTCCGTCCCCAGTTCGCTGAGTTTGGCCAGGATGCGTTTACTGGTCACGCCCAGACGCTTGGCGAGGGCATGTACTCGGATTCGCTCCGGCAAGTGATCGTCGTCCTGTGATGTTGTGTCCAGCGGCTCTTGATCGGCCACGAAGTCTCCTCGGGCCCCCGGGCGCGTTCCTCATCGAGTGACGCGGCCGTCGCGGGGGCGCTATCCGTCTGCCTCGCGCGGTTGGCACGAAGTCAATGGTCTCGCCCCGCGTGCCCGGTTATCTCCACTATCGAACGTCGGACGGGCTAACTGGCCACGCGGCGCCTGGCATATGGCTGAACTCCGCGGGGCGAGCACTCGTCCAGCGCGCCGGGCAGACGCGGCCGAGAAATCCGGCCGTACGTCCGCGGCAGCGATGGCGGCATCGTTCCGCAGTGTGTCATCCGGCCGAACCCACTGTCGAGTACGGCCGAGTACCAGTATCCCACACCGTGCGCCAGGTGTTCGCCATGGCGCTGCGCGAGGCACTCGCACGGGGACTGCCCGCCCGTCACCGGGCAGTGATCAGAGGGGGAATTCGGGGAACCAGAGCGCGATTTCACGCTTGGCGGAGTCGGGCGAGTCCGATCCGTGGACCAGATTCGACTGGGTCTCGAGAGCCAGGTCACCGCGGATACTGCCGGGCACGGCCTTCTCCACCGGATCGGTACCGCCGGCCAGCTGCCGGAACGCCGCGATCGCCCGCGGCCCCTCGAGAACGGCGGCCACGACCGGGCCGGAGGTGATGAACTCGATCAGCGAACCGAAGAACGGCTTCTCGGCGTGCTCGGCGTAGTGGGCGCCCGCCAGTTCCTCGGAGACCTGCTTGAGCTCCAGGGCCGCGATGGTGAGACCCTTCCGCTCGACCCGGCTCAGCACCTCGCCGACATACCCGCGAGCCACGCCGTCCGGTTTGATCAGAATCAATGTCTGCTCTGTCACGCGGTCAGCCTAACCAGACCGGCCCGGTGGCCCGCATCCGCCCGCCCCGCCGAGGAGCGCGGCCGGTCACCGGGGTGCGGCGCCCCCGGTGCGCTGGCTCGGCAGCGTGCCCTCCTCGAGCCTGCGCTTCACATCGGCGCGCAACAGCAGGATGATCGCCCACACCAGCAGGAAGACGACCCCGATCACCGCGATCGACACATGGAACACCCCACCGGCCAGCACCAGGACCTGCAGTCCCAGGTTGAACGGGATGGCCCACGACCGCCGCTGCAGCCCCGCGCCGGCGAACATCACCACCGCCAGCACCACCAGATAGGTCCCCGACACCCAGGTGATCCCCCCGGCGATATCGGCGACCACCGGCAGGGCCAGCAGCACCGTGATCGCCTCCAGCACCAGCGTCCCCGCCATCACCCCGCGCAGTCCCTTCCACGGGTCGGGCGGGGCCGGGGCCGTCGGCTCGGAGCCGGGGTCGGGCTGGCTCATACAGCGGTCCTTAGTTCTGGCGGCGCCTCCGGCGCCGCGGGATCGGAGCCCCCGAGGTCTCGGGTCTTCACGCCGGTGTCCTACCGAACAGGGCACGGGCGGCGCCGGCCGTGGCCACCGAGCCGGTGACGACGACACCGGCCCCCGACACCATCTCCCCGGAGTCACCGACCTCCTCCGCGAGGGCCACGGCAGTTTCCAGGGCATCGGGCAGACCGGCCGCGGTGACCACGCGTTCGTCGCCGAAGCGCTGGACCGCGAGATCGGCGAGCCGTTCGACCGGCAGGGCACGGGGCGAGCCGTTGGTGGTGACGACGATCTCGTCGAACACCGGTTCGAGGGCGTCCAGGATTCCGGCGGCGTCCTTGTCACCGAGCACCGCGACCACCCCGACCAGTTTCCGGAAGTCGAATTCCGCCGTGAGGGTGGCCGCCAGCGCCGCGGCGCCGGCGGGGTTGTGGGCGGCGTCGATGAACAGGGTGGGCGCGTTACGCATCCGTTCCAGCCGTCCAGGGCTGCTGACCTCGGCGAAGCCCGCCCGGACCGCCTCGATATCGAGCTGACGCTGGGCGCCGGCCCCGAAGAACGCCTCGACGGCGGCCAGCGCGAGGGCCGCGTTGTGGGCCTGATGCTCGCCGTGCAACGGCAGGAAGATCTCGTCGTACACCCCGCCGAGGCCCTGCAGTTCGAGTTGCTGACCGCCGACGGCGATCTTGCGGCCCAGCACCCGGAACTCCGAACCGGCGCGGGCCACCGCGGCGTCGACCTCGACAGCGCGGCGCAACAGCACCTCCAGGGCCTCGGGGTCCTGTTCGGCGATGATCGCGACGGTATCGGTGGGCACCAGCGATTCGGTGGCGCGTTTGATGATTCCGGCCTTCTCCCCCGCGATGGAGGTCAGGTCCGGGCCCAGGTAGTCGGTGTGGTCGAGGCCGATCGGGGTGATCACCGCGACCTGTCCGTCGATCACATTGGTGGCGTCCCAGCTGCCGCCCATCCCGGTCTCCACGACCGCCACATCCACCGGCGCCTCGGCGAACGCCGCGAAGGCCATGGCGGTGAGCACCTCGAATTTGCTCATCGGCGGCCCGCCCGCGGTTTCGGACTGGGCGTCGATCATCTCGATATAGGGCTGCATCTCCCGGTACAGCTCCACGTACTGCGCGGGTGAGATGGGCCGGTTGTCGATACTGATCCGCTCGGTCGCCAGCTGCAGATGCGGGCTGGTGAACCGGCCGGTCCGGCGGTGCAGCGCGGTGAGCAGGGCGTCGATCATCCGGGTGACCGAGGTCTTGCCGTTGGTGCCGGCGATATGGATCGCCGGATAGCCGCGCTGCGGCGACCCCAGCACATCCATCAGGGTCGCGATCCGGGTCAGCGACGGTTCGATCTTGGTTTCCGGCCACCGCTTATCGAGTTCGGCCTCGACCAGCGCCATCTCCGCCAGCTCCACCGGCGACGGACCGGTGCCGAGCCCGGCGCCGCCCTGGCCGCCCTCGGGATAATCCTCGCCGGCGTTCATTTGCCGCTCAGTTCGGCCAGCCGCGCCCCGATCCGCTCGACCTCGGCGGCGGCGACCGAGCGCCGGGTACGGATCTTGTCGACCACCGGTTCGGGCGCCTTGGCCAGGAACGATTCGTTGCCGAGCTTGGCGTCGGTGCCGCTCAGTTCCTTCTGCGCGGCCGCCAGATCCTTCTCCAGGCGCCGCCGCTCGGCCTCGAGGTCCACCGTGCCCGAGGTGTCCACCTCGACGGTTACCGTCGTCGCGCTCAACCGCACCTCCACCGAGGCGGTGGCCGCGAAATCCGCGGCCGGCTCGGTGAGCCGGCCCAGCGCGCTCACCTCGGGATGCAGATGGGCCAGACCGGCGGCGTCGAGTCCGAGAACCCGCGCGGAAACCTTCTGCTTGTCGTTGAGCCCCTGATCGCTGCGGAAGCGGCGGATCTCGGTGATCAGCCGCTGCAGATCGGTGACCCGCTGCGTGGCGGCGGTATCGGCGGGCACGCCGGTCGGCTGCGGCCAGTCGGCGATCACCACCGATTCGGCCCCGGTCAGCGCCAGCCACAGCGATTCGGTGACGAACGGGATGACCGGGTGCAGCAGCCGCAGCACCGAGTCCAGCACCGCGCCCAGCACGACCCGGGTGGATTCGGCCCGCTCCTCGCTCTCGGCGAACTGGACCTTCGACAGTTCCAGGTACCAGTCGCAGAGCTCGTCCCAGGCGAAGTGATACAGCGCCTCGCAGGCCTTGCCGAACTCGTAGGCGTCGAACGCGGCGTCCACCTCGGCCAGCACCTCACCGAGCCGGTCGACGATCCAGCGGTCGGCGTCGGTGAGCGAATCGCGCGGCGGCAGATCACCGGGGCGGGCGCCGTTCATCAGCGCGAACTTGGTGGCGTTGAACAGTTTGGTGACGAAACTGCGCGACGCGAGCGCATGCGGTTCGCCCACCGACAGATCGCCGCCGGGCTGGGCACCACGCGCCAGGGTGAAACGCAGCGCGTCGGCGCCGTAATCGTTGATCCAGTCCAGCGGGTCGATGCCGTTACCGCGCGACTTCGACATCTTCTTGCCGAACTGGTCGCGGATCAGGCCGTGCAGGAACACATCCTTGAACGGAACCTGATACTGCCCACCCTTACCGGTGGTGACGACATCGTCGCCGGAGACGAACGTGCCGAACATCATCATCCGGGCCACCCAGAAGAACAGGATGTCGTAGCCGGTCACCAGCACGCTGGTCGGATAGAACTTGGCCAGTTCCGGGGTCGCGTCGGGCCAGCCCATGGTGGAGAACGGCCACAACCCGGACGAGAACCAGGTGTCGAGCACATCCGGGTCCTGCACCCATCCCTGCGGCGCCTCCTCGTCGGGTCCGACGCACACGACCTCGCCCTCGGGCCCGTACCAGATCGGAATGCGGTGACCCCACCACAGCTGCCGCGAGATACACCAGTCGTGCATATCGTCGACCCAGTCGAACCAGCGCGGTTCCTGGCTCGGCGGATGGATCACCGTATCGCCGTTGCGCACCGCGTCGCCCGCGGCCTTGGCCAGTTCCTCGACCTTCACCCACCACTGCATGGACAGCCGCGGCTCGATCGCCTCCCCGCTGCGCTCGGAATGCCCGACACTGTGCAGATAAGGACGTTTCTCCGCGACGATCCGGCCCTCGGTGGCCAGCCGCTCGCGGACCTTCACCCGGGCCTCGAAACGATCCATTCCGTCGAATTCGGTACCGGTACCGGTGATCCGGCCCCGTTCGTCCATGATCGTGGGCATCGGCAGGTTGTGCCGCAGCCCCATCTCGAAGTCGTTGGGGTCGTGGGCGGGCGTGATCTTCACCGCACCGGAACCGAACTCGGGATCGACGTAATCGTCGGCGATGATCGGGATCCGCCGGCCGGTGATCGGATGCTCCAGCGTGGTGCCGATCAACGCGCGATAGCGCGCGTCCTCGGGATGCACCGCGACCGCGGTATCACCGAGCATGGTCTCCACCCGGGTGGTGGCGACCACCACATGCGGTTCGGAATCGTCCAGCGACCCGTACCGCAGCGACACCAGTTCGCCCGGCACCTCTTCGTATTTCACCTCGATATCGGAAATCGCGGTACGCAGTTCCGGCGACCAGTTCACCAGCCGCTCGGCCCGATAGATCAGGCCCGCGTCGAAGAGCCGTTTGAAGATGGTCTGCACGGCCCGCGACAGACCCTCGTCCATCGTGAACCGATCCCGCGACCAGTCCACACTGTCGCCGAGGGCCCGCATCTGCCACTGGATCGCGCCACCCGATTCGCGCTTCCAGTCCCAGACCTTCTGCACGAACAGTTCGCGCCCGAAATCCTCTTTGGTCTTACCGTCGACCGCGAGCTGCTTCTCCACCACCGTCTGGGTGGCGATCCCCGCATGGTCCATCCCCGGCAGCCACAACACCTCGAACCCCTGCATCCGCTTCCGGCGAGCCAGGGTGTCCATCAAGGTGTGGTCCAGGGCATGCCCCATATGCAGGGTCCCCGTGACATTCGGCGGCGGCAGCACGATCGAATACGCGGGCGCGTCGCTGCCCGGGTCCGCCGTGAAATAACCCGCCGCTACCCAGCGCTCGTACAGGTCGGCCTCCACCTCGCCGGGATTCCAGCTCTTGGGGAGGGCATCGGCACGATTACGCGTGTTGTCAGGGGCTGCGCTGGTCACGCGCCTAATGGTATTGGCCCCGCCAGAAGACCGGCAGATCGGGGGCTGGAATATTGGAGACGCTCCGCGCCTCGAGGGCGGGGCCCTATTAACCCCGGTTCTTCACTCCCGGCGGTCGGTCGCTGCGCTCCCTCCCTCTGGTCGCTCCAGAACCGGGGCGGGCCCCGCCCCGGCGTAGGTGACCCCGGAGGTAAATGTGGAGGACGCGCTCGGGAATCCACACCCTTCCAGAACGTCACATCCTGGTGACCCGCTCAGCTGTCGCCTTCCCGGGCCGTGGGTCGCTGCCCTGGGCCTACCGGTGACTGCCCTGGGCCTACCGGTTCGAGAAAAGGTTCGGCCCGCGTCTGCTGTCAGCGCTCGAAGCGCATGTGGCGAAGCCACGAGTCTCGAGCGCTGACAGCAGACGCTCAGGAGGGCCGAACCTCGAGCGGCGGAGCCGCTCCATGTAACAGAGAGGCGGAGCCTTCGGTGGATGAGGGACACCGAAGACTCCGCCTACACCAGACAGACTACCGCCGTTCCGGGCCATCGCCGCCAATCCATAAGCAATTCTCAGCTTGAGCACGGATATTCTCAGGTCACGGACGGGCCAGGGGTGTGGACCGCGGGGCCCCACAGAAGGGTCCGAATGTCCGGTGGAAGCTCACATCTTGCCGAAATCGGTCACACTGGGGACCCTGGACGGGGTGAACCCCCCGCTCGATTCAGTGCCGCTGTATCCGACCGAATCCGTCCTACCGGAATCGGATTCGGAAATCCTCCGCCCCTGTGGCCTCGACGATCTACGCGGCCGGCACGCGGGGTCGCTGCGGTATCCGGCGTCCGCGGCGGTGATCTTCGCCGGTATACCCGGTGCCGGTAAGAGCACCGCGTTGCGCAGGCTTTTCGGTGCCGGGCCGGATGCCGAGCACGCTTCTCCAGGGCCGGACGGGTCGCTGGTTTTCGATTCGATCCAGGCCCGTAACTCGTGGCGGCCCCGGCTGTCGTGGTTGCCCTATCCGCTGTGGCGTCCGGTGGTGCACGTGGTGCATTTCAACCGGATCTGGATCGCTTTGCGTGACCATCACGGCCCGGTGGTGATCCACGATTGCGGCACTGTCGATTTCACGCGCCGGATGCTGGCCCGCTGGGCGCTGCGGCACGGGCGTGAACTGCATATGGTGCTGCTCGATGTGCCGGCGGAATCGGCGCGGGCGGGTCAGTTCGCGCGCGGGCGGCGGGTGGGGCGGGCCTCGTTCCACTGGCATGTGTGGCGGTGGAGACGCCTGGTGCGCAGGGTGGAGGACGGTACCGGGCTGCATCCGGCGCCGGCGTCGGTGGTGCTGCTGGACCGGCGTGCGGCCGACCGGTTGCGTGAGGTGCGGTTCGCCGCCTGACCGGGGTCAGGGGGTGAGGACCGTCAGCGCCGCCGGTGCGATCCGCACCGTCAGTGGTAGCCGGCCCGCGGGTTCGCCGTCGGCGGTGGCCGGGGCGCCGGGGGCGTCGAGCCGGAGTGACCGCGCCCGGTATTGGCTCACGGCGGGGTGCTCGATCCGTTTGCCCGCCGAGAGCGCGGGCAGGATCCGCAGCATTTCCGCGTGTGAGACCTTGCCGACGACCGTCAGGTCGAGCAGGCCGTCGTCGCACCGGGCATCGGGGCAGATGAGCATGCCGCCGCCGTAGGTGGTGGTGTTGCCGACCGCCGCCAGCAGGGCCTCGGTTTCGATGACGGCGCCGGATCGATCGCCGCCGTCGAGTTCTATCCGGTAGGGGACGGCGGTTCCGTGCGCGATCTCGGCGACCGCGGCGAAGGTGTAGCGCAGCCGGCCCCGCGGGTAGCGCATCCGGTTGGCGCGCAGGGTCACCCGTGCGTCGAAACCGGTGCAGGTGACGGTGGCGAACCACATCGGTTCGTGGTCCGCGGGTTCCAGCCGGCCCAGGTCGATGGTGCGGGTCCGCCCGTACCGGATCAGATCGGCGGCCGGATGCGGGTCGTCGCCGATTCCGAGTTCGCGGGCCAGGTCGTTACCGGTACCGGCCGGGACCAGCGCCAGCGGGACGCCGCTGTGCGCGAGGGGTTCGAGGATCGTGTTGACCAGGCCGTCGCCGCCGACGCACACCACCACATCGGGGGCATCGCCGGCGAGGATCTCCCCCACCCGGCGGCGGGTGCCCGCGGCGGAGGGTTCGTGGATTTCGAGGACGTCGATATCGGCGCCGCCGAGCCGCTCGATCACGGTGGCGGCGGCCTCCCGGGCCCTGCCCTGGCCGGACGACGGGTTGGTCACCACGGCGACCGAGCGCACGGTACGGGTATCGGCCCCGGGGCGATCGGCGTCGCTCATGGCAGCAGTGTGCCAGGGTTGAGGATTCCGGCCGGGTCGATTTCGCGTTTCACCGCGCGCAGGATCCGGATACCCACGTCGCCGATCTCGCCCGGCAGCCAGGCCCGGTGATCGGCGCCGACCGCGTGGTGGTGGGTGATGGTCGCGCCCACCGCGGCGATGGCGTCTCCGGCCGCCTGTTTCGCGGCACGCCACTGTGCGATCGGTTCGTCGAGCAGTTTCGCGACCACCGTGAAGTACAGCGACGCGCCGGTCGGGTAGGTATGCGAGATATGGCACATGACCAGCGCGGGAGTTCCCTGGGCGGTGAGTGTTTCGGTGAGCGCGGCGGTGACCCCGGCTTTCAGTTCGCTCAACCGGGCCCAGGTGGTGGCGGTCTCCAGGGTTTCGCACAGCACCCCGGCGTCGAGCAGCGCGTCGCGCAGGTAGGGGGCGGCGAAGCGCCCGTGCTCCCAGTCCCGCGCGGGCCCGGGACCCAATTCCGTTGCGCCCGCAGCACGCAGCACCTCGGCCGCTTCCGCGCTGCGCGCGGCGACATGCGCTTCGGTGCCCTCGAAGGTGGTGACCGCGAGACATCCCGCGACGGGCGCGCCGCCGATATCGCCGGCGCGGGCCAGGTTCAGCCCGGTTTCGGCCTCGTCGGAAAGCCGCAGCACGGTCGGGGCCGCGCCGGTTTGCACCACGCTGCGCAGGGCGGCGGCGCCCGTCGTGAAATCAGGGAACGACCAGGCCATATGCGCGGTGGTTTCGGGACGCGGATGCACCCGGACGGTGACTTCGGTCAGCACGCCGAGGGCGCCCTCGGAGCCCACGAACAGCTCCCGTAGATCCGGACCGGCGGCGGAGGCGGGCCCGCGGCCCAGCTCCACGGTTCCGGTCGGTGTGGCGACCACGAGGTGCTGGACCATATCGTCGAAACGCCCGTATCCGGCCGACGCCTGCCCTGAGGACCGGGTCGCGGCGAACCCGCCGATACTGGCGAATTCGAAGCTCTGCGGAAAGTGTCCCAGGGACAGTCCGTGCGCGGCGAGCAGTTCCTCGGCGCGCGGACCGGTGACGCCGGCGCCGAAGGTGGCGGTCCCGGAGACCGGGTCGCAGGCCAGCAGCGCGTCGAGGCGGCGCAGGTCCAGCGCGATCACGGTGTCGAACCGCCCGCGCACCGGGTCCACCCCGCCGACCACGCTGGTGCCGCCGCCGAACGGGACCACGGCGATCCCCTGCTCGGAACAGTAGGCGAGCACGGCGGCCACCTGCCCGTGATCGGCCGGGTACACCACCGCGTCCGGTGCGTCCTGGGGGGAGGTTTCGCGGCGTCGCAGCAGGTCGAGTGTGCTCTTCCCGCCCGCGTGCCGGAGTCGTTCGGCCGCGGTGGTGCCGAGATGCCCGGCGCCGACGATATCGGTGAGACCGGCCCGCCGGTCCTCGGACAGGACCAGCGGGCGCAGCGCCACGTCGCCCTCATCGCGACGCGCCGCGAGCTCCCCCGAGACTCCGAACACCTGGGTGAGCAGACCGCGGATCTGCTCGGACAAGGTGGTCCGGCCCGCAGGGACGCCCCAGGCATCCCACACCATATCCGGCCGGTCGGTGCCGTGGGGCCCGTCGGCGTCACTCGGGTCGTGCTCGGTCTGGCCGCGCCGTGTGGTCATGCGTTACAGTTTGACATATTCTGTCAAGCAGTAACTCAGCGGTCCCGAAAGTGAGGGCGGAATCCGTGTCCACCGGCACCGGTCTCCCGGACCCCGGCCCCGCGCCCGTCGATCAGACGATCCTGGACGCGGCCCGGGAGTGCGTCGCGGAATTCGGGGTCCGGCGAACGACACTCACCGAGGTGGCCCGGCGGGCCGGGGTGAGCCGCCCCACCGTCTATCGGCGCTGGCCGGACAGCCGCGCCCTCATCGGTGAACTCCTGGTCCGGGAACTGCGGGCGATTATCGCCACCGCCATGCCCGGATCCGGGCCCGCGCGTACGCGGCTGATCACCGGCGTGGTGACCGGTGCCGCGGAGGTCAGATCGAATCCGTTGTTCGGCAAGATCTTCCGCACCGATACCGATCTGATGCTGACCTATGTGTTCGGCCGGCTGGGCCGTAACCAGCGCCAGCTGCTCGACCTGTTCACCACCGGGATCGGCGAGGGCCAGGCCGACGGGTCGATCCGGGCCGGGGATCCCGCCCGGCTCGCCGCCATGGTGCTGCTGATCGCCCAGTCGGCGGTGCAGTCGGCGGCCACCGTGGCCGAACTGCTCGACGACGACGCCATGGATACCGAGCTCCGCCACGCCCTCGACGCCTATCTCGCGCCCGGGCCTCCCCCGGCACCGGTCGCCGACACCCCCTCGTCCCGGAAGGAGTAGCGCACGGGTCCGGCGACCCGCCCCGTGCCGCCAGCAGATGTCAGACACCACGCCCCCGCACACCGGTCCCGCGCTCAACGCCGGGCGCCGCCGCCGCGAACTCGCCGCCCTCGGCGACGCCCCCGAGATCGACCTGCTGGTCATCGGCGGCGGCGTCACCGGCACCGGAGTCGCCCTGGACGCGGCCGCGCGCGGCCTGCGCACCGTTCTCGTGGAGAAATCCGATCTGGCCAACGGCACCAGCCGGTGGAGTTCCAAACTCGTGCACGGCGGGTTGCGCTATCTGGCGAGCGGCAAGATCGGGATCGCGCACGAGAGCGCGGTGGAACGCGGGATCCTGCTGGCCCGTAACGCCCCGCATCTGGTGCGGCCGCTCCCGCAACTGGTTCCGCTGCTGCCCGATATCGGCCTCCCGGCCCGCGCACTCATCCGCGCCGGTTTCCTGGCCGGCGACGCCCTGCGGGCGGGTGCGGGCACGCCGGGCGCGCTGCTTCCGCGGTCGCGCCGGGTCACCCGGGCCGAAGCGCTGCGCCTGGCGCCCACGGTGCGGCGCGACGGGTTACGTGGGGGTTTGCAGGCCTGGGACGGACAGCTCGTCGACGACGCGCGCCTGGTGGTCGCGCTGGCGCGGACGGCGGCGGCGCGGGGCGCGACGGTACTGACCCGGGTCGCGGCCGAATCGGTCCACGGGGACCGGGCCACTCTGCGCGACACCCTGACCGGTGAGACGCTGGCCGTCCGCGCCCGCGCGGTGATCAACGCGACCGGAGTCTGGGCGGATCAGGTGGACCCCAGTATCCGGCTGCGGCCCAGCCGCGGTACCCATCTCGTCTTCGACGCCGCCGCGTTCGGCGGACTGACCGCGGCGCTGACGGTTCCGGTGCCCGGGACGGTCGGGCGCTTCATCTTCGCGCTGCCCGCCCCGCACGGCCGGGTGTATCTGGGACTGACCGACGAGGACGCGCCGGGCCCGGTATCCGACGCACCGCGCCCGTCCGGATCGGAGGTCGGCTTCCTGCTGGAAACGGTGAACACAGTCCTGCGTATCCCGTTGACCCACAGCGATATCCGCGGCTCCTACGCCGGCCTGCGCCCGCTGCTGCGGACCGCGGGCGACAGCACCGCCGATATCTCCCGCGAGCACGCGGTACTCACCTCTCCGGACGGTGTGATCACGGTGGTCGGCGGCAAACTGACCACCTACCGGAAGATGGCCGAGGACGCGGTCGACGCGGCGGTCACCGGGCGCGGGCTGGTCGCCGGACCGTGCCGCACCACCGATCTGCCGCTGGCGGGCGCGGTGGCCGGAGCCGCCCGCGACCGGCTCGAAGCGCCGCAGCTGCTGATCGAACGGTACGGCGCCGAGGCTCCCGCGGTGGCCGCGCTGGCCGCGGCGAATCCGGAACTGGCCGGACCGGTGGCGCCGGGGCTGGATGTGATCGGGGCCGAGTTCGCCTGGTCGCTCACCCAGGAGGGCGCCCTCGATACCGGCGATCTCCTGGACCGCCGCACCAGGATCGGGCTGGTCTCCGCCGACCGCGCGGCGGCCGAGGCCGCCGCCGAGGCCGCCGTGGCCGGCTGGACCGGCTGATCAGGCGTAGTGCCAGGTCGCGGTTTCGGCCCGCATACAGGCCCGCGGCCAGGTGTCCAGACCGTGCGCGGCCTCCTCGGCGCGCAGGGCGCGCAGCCGCGGTGTCTCCTCGGACGGATCGAGGTACCGGAATCCCAGACGCCGGTAGTAGGGCCCGTTCCACGGTATTTCGGTGAACGTCGTGAGAGTGATCGCCGGCAGTCCCCCGGCGACGGCCCAGCGCACCGCGTGATCGATGAGCCGCCGCCCGATCCGGGCGCCGCGCAGCTCGGGCGATACCGACACCTGGTCGATATGGGCCATCCCGTCGACGACGCTCGCGATCAGATACCCCACCGGTACGCCGTCACCGGGATCCCATACCCACGCCCGGCCGTCGAGGACGAATTCGCCCAGCGTCTCGGCGGGCAACGGTTCGTCGTCCGCCACGGCCGGCATCCCCGCCTCGGCGAAGGGCCGCCCGGCACGCACCTCGATATCCCGCAGGACCGGTATATCCGTGACGGTCGCCTCGCGGATCACGAGGCGGTCCGCTCGGGGCACCGCGGTTCTCGGGGGCCGGTCCCGAATCGGACGATTCGGCCACCCCGCCCCGCGCCCGCCCGGCCGTCGGCACTCGCGGCGATGAACGGCATATCTCCTCTTTCCCGAGCCGGACCGATGCGGTGATCCTGCCCGGTACCGGCGCTCCTGTCGTCCCCCATCTCACACGCCCGGTAACGGGTTCGCATCTATGCTGGATCCGGTGCTGTGCCAGGAAGGAGCCGCGGGTGCGCGTCGATACGTCCACCATTGGTATCGCGCCGGGTGAAGGCCTGGTCGCGCGCTTCGGTGAGGTGGTGATCTATCTGGTGGGCGCCAACGCGTCCACCGAGCGGATACTCGGCGCCGTGGAGGCCGTGGCGGACGCGGAACATCCGGGCGCCGCCATCGCGCAGCGGCTCGCGTCCGTGGTGTTCGGAACCGGATCGGAACCGCCCCCGTTCGGCCTGGTGGCCCCGGCCGCCGACGGCACGCTCGTGCTGCTCCGGGGTCCCGTGTCGGCCGCCGTCTCCGGTGCCGAGGGCACGCGGATCCTGGTCGGTGCGCGCGCCTTCACCTGGGTCGACGAGATCCTGCGCGATCCGGTGCGCACGCTCGCGGTGGGTCCCGGCTCCGAGGCCCGAGTCACCCCGTATCCGCGCACCGACCTGCGCGCCGGGGTGGTGCCCGGCGGCGGGTTCGTGATCCACGCCGCGGTGCGCCGCGCCAAACGCGCCGACAAGCCCGCCGCGCCGGCCCGCGCGGCCTCGTACGAACCCGCGGCCACGGCCCCGGCCGGGTTGGCCGCCGCCGAACCGGAGCCGGAGTCGGATTCCGGTCCGCCGACCGGGCTCGCGGAATCGGCCGCGGAGCCGCTACCGGGGACCCGGGCCTGGTCCGCCGCCCCGGCGCAGCGCGCCAAGGCGGAACCGGTCCGGATCCACCCCGAGCCCGATCGGTCCCGCACCGGCACCACGGCGAAGGCGTACGGCTCCGGCCCGCAGCCGAACCCGGGCCGGGCCGGTGTATCGGCGAAGCCGGGTCGATCGGGTGCGGAGGCGGCGCCGGGTCGGTCGGGCGCGGAGGCGAAACCCGTCCGGCTCGGTAAGGAACGGGAGCGCCCGTACGGTGCGCGCGGGAGCGACGACGGGCACCCCACCGCCCCGGTCCTGGTCGCCGAGGACGGGACCGCCTACCCACTGGATCGCGCCTACGTCATCGGACGCGGCCCGTCGGTCGACGAATCGGTGCGCCGCAACACGGCCGCGCCGCTGGTCCTGCAGCGGGACCGGCATATCTCCCGGGTGCACGCCTACCTCGCGGTCGACGCCGGCAAAGTTTTCCTGCGCGACGCCGGGACCGCCGCGGGCACCTTCGTCTCCACCCCGGGCGAACCCCGGTGGACCAGGATCAGCCAGTCGCCCACCGAGTTGCCGCCCGGCGGCCGGATCCGGATCAGCGAACAGGTCCTGACCTACCAGGATTCCGGCAGCACCTCGTCCTGAGCGGTGCCCCGGCCGCGCCGCCGGCGGGTCCGGGGCACAATGGCGGTATGCACCGCAACAGCCCGGCCGACGATATCGACGAGACGGAACTCACCGTCACACCGCCGAAAACGCAGGCGGCGGGCCTGCGGGCGGTCGGGGTCGCTCTGCAGCGGGCCGTCTCCGATATGGGGGTGGTCCGGACCGCCCGCTCGCTGGCCCGCGTGAACCAGGTGCACGGTTTCGACTGTCCGGGCTGCGCCTGGCCCGAACCGACCGGCCACCGCCGGCCCGCCGAATTCTGCGAGAACGGCGCGAAGGCGGTCGGCGAGGAGGCGACCCTCGAGACCGTGGGGCCGGAATTCTTCGCCGAGCACTCGCTCGCCGACCTGGCCGGGAAGAGCGGCTACTGGCTGGGCCGCCAGGGCCGGCTCACGCACCCGATGGTGCTGCGTCCCGGCGATACCCACTACTCCCCGATCTCCTGGGACGACGCCTACCGCCTGATCGCCGGTCAGCTGCGGGAGCTGGAATCTCCGGACGAGGCGGTGTTCTACACCTCCGGCCGCACCGCGAACGAGACGGCGTTCCTGTACCAGCTGCTGGTCCGCAGTTACGGCACCAACAACCTGCCCGATTGCAGCAATATGTGCCACGAGTCCTCGGGGACGGCGCTGACCGCGTCGATCGGGATCGGCAAGGGGTCGGTCACCATCGACGATTTCGCCGCCGCCGATCTGATCCTGGTGGCCGGGCAGAACCCGGGCACCAATCACCCCCGGATGCTCAGCGCGCTCGCCGACGCCAAGAAGGCCGGCGCCCGCATCATCGCGATCAATCCGCTGCCGGAGACCGGGTTGATCGGCTTCCGGGATCCACAGACCGTGCGCGGACTCACCACCGGCGTGGATATCGCCGACGATTTCCTGCAGATCCGGCTCGGCGGCGATATGGCGCTGTTCCAGGGTCTGGCGAAGCTGCTCTTCGACACCGAGGACCGCGCGCCGGGCACCGTCCTGGACCGCGCCTTCCTGGAGGCGCACACCGCCGGATTCGACGAATACGAGCGGCATATCCGGGCCGTCGACCTCGATACGGTGCTCGAGGCGACCGGCCTCACCCGGGCCGACCTCGACCGCACCGCCGCGCTGCTGGCCGGATCCGGTAAGACCATCCTGTGCTGGGCCATGGGCCTCACCCAGCACACCCATGCGGTCGCCACCATCGAGGAGGCCACCAACCTGCTGCTGGCCCGCGGCATGATCGGCAAACCGGGCGCCGGGGTGTGCCCGGTACGCGGGCATTCCAATGTGCAGGGCGACCGCACCATGGGCATCTGGGAGAAGATGCCCGAATCCTTCCTCGCCGCCCTGGACCGCGAATTCGATATCACCAGCCCCCGCGCGCACGGCTACGACACCGTGGCCGCCATCCGCGCCCTGCGGGACGGCCGGGCCAGGGTGTTCTTCGGGATGGGCGGCAATTTCGTCGCCGCCACCCCGGACACCGCGGTCACCGAAGCGGCGCTGCGGAGTTGCGCGCTCACCGTCCAGGTGTCCACCAAACTGAACCGCAGCCATATCGTGCACGGCGCCACCGCGCTCATCCTGCCCACCCTGGGCCGCACCGATCTGGACCTGCGCGACGGCGCCCGCCAGCAGGTCTCGGTCGAGGATTCGATGTCGATGGTGCATCTGTCCACCGGCCGCCTCACCCCCGTGTCGCCCGAACTGCGCAGCGAGGTCGCGATCGTCTGCGAACTCGCCCGCGCCGTGCTGGGCCCGGATCATCCGGTGCCCTGGGAGGAGTTCCGCGACGACTACGACCGCGTCCGCGACGCGATCGCCCGGGTCGTCCCCGGCTGCGAGGACTACAACGCGCGGGTCCGGCAGCGCAACGGTTTCGTTCTCCCGCATCCGCCGCGCGACGCCCGCGAGTTCCGCACCGCCACCGGAAAGGCGAATTTCGCGGTGAACGACCTGCACTGGGTCCCGGTCCCGCCGGGCCGGCTGGTGCTGCAGACCCTGCGCAGCCACGACCAGTACAACACCACGATCTACGGGCTCGACGACCGCTACCGAGGTGTGCACCACGGCCGCCGGGTGGTGCTGGTGCATGCCGCCGATATCGCCGAACTCGGTTTCCACGACGGTGATCTCGTCGATCTGGTGTCGGAATGGTCCGACGGCGTGGAACGCCGGGTCGAGGGCTTCCGGGTGGTCCCCTACTCCACTCCGCGCGGTAACGCGGCCGCCTACTACCCCGAGACCAACCCGCTGGTACCGCTGGACCATGTGGCCGCACGGTCCAATACCCCGGTGTCCAAGGCCGTCACCGTCCGGCTCGAAGCCCATATCCACCGGCCCGGGCCGCGATGAGCCGAGTCACCGCGCGACGCCGGATGCGGCGCATCACGCCGTCCGGCGAGATCATCCGCCCCGACACCCTGGCCGTCGAAGAACCCCTGGAGATCCGGGTGCGCGGGGAATCGCTCACCGTCACGATGCGCACCCCGGGCAACGATATCGACCTGGTGCACGGTTTCCTGTTCGGCGAGAACCTGATCGCCGACGCGGCCGATATCCGGGCCGCCCGCTACTGCGCCGGTACCGACGACGAGGGCCGCAACACCTACAACGTGCTCGACGTGGATCTGCGCGCGCCGGTCGCGCTTCCGGCCCGGCCCTTCCTGACCACCGGCGCCTGCGGGCTGTGCGGGCGAACCGCGCTCAAGGAGATCCGGCTGCGCAGCCGCCATCCCATCCCGCCACCGGAACCGCTGCTCGACGCCGCCGTCGCGGCCGGGCTTCCGGAGATATTGCGCGCCAGGCAGTCGCTGTTCGACGCCACCGGGGGTCTGCACGCCGCCGGGCTGTTCTCCCCGGACGGCACCCTGCTCGCCGTGCGCGAGGACATCGGCCGCCACAATGCCGTGGACAAGGTGATCGGCTGGGCGCTGCGGGAGAACCGCGTCCCGGCGTCCGATCTCGTCCTGGTGGTCAGCGGGCGGGCATCGTTCGAACTGGCGCAGAAGGCGGTCCTCGCCGGAATTCCGGTCCTGGCCGCCGTATCGGCGCCCAGTTCGCTGGCCGTCGATCTGGCCGAGGAATCCGGTCTCACCCTCGCGGGTTTCGTCCGCGGCGACACCATGAACATCTACACCCATCCCGAGCGGATCCGCGGATCCGCTCTCGCCGGCTGACCCCGGCCGCTATCGCGGCGCGACCGCGGCATAGTCGGTGAGCTCGATATCGTCCTTGGCGTCTCCGGCGAACTTGTCCATCAGGCCGAACCACCGCGACCCCAGGAACCAGTTCCGCAATCGCAGGCCCCACGCGGTTTTCGGCGCCAGGAACGGCCCCGGGCTGCTGCTGCCGCCGAGTTTCGCGTACCGGCGCATGATTCGCTCGTAGCGAGCGAACGCCGTGCTGTGATCGCCCGCGGCCGCGGCGAGTTCACCGGCCAGCACATAGGCCCCCACCAGCGCCAGACCGGTTCCGAACCCGGCCAGCGTATTCCCGTACGCGCTGTCGCCGACCAGCGCCACCCGCCCCGAGGTGTAGGCGGGCATGCGCACCCGGGCCAGCGCGTCCAGGTAGACATCGTCGTAGTCCGCGAGTTCGGCGAGCATCTCGGGTACCGCCCCGGCCATTCCGGTGAATCGGTCGACCAGCAGGCGACGCTTCGCGGCATCGTCGGCGAACCCGGTCTCGGGTGCCGCGAACAGGTACATGTGCTGCGCCTTCGGGCCGCCCCGTACCGCGAGCCGGCCCGGGGCGCTGTAGGCATAGGCGATTCCGCGGCGCGGACCGTCCGCGCGCTCATTCGCCGGCGGTTCCCCGGCGATCGCGTAGTAGTACCCGCGATGCTGTACGAATTCGGCTTCCGGCCCGAAGACCAGGCGGCGCACCCGCGAATGGATACCGTCGGCACCGATCACCAGGTCGAACCGGCGCGCCGGACCGTGTTCGAATTCGACCTCGACACCGCCGTCGGTCTCCCGCAGCGCGCTGACCGAATCGCCGAACAGATAGGTACAGCGCCGGGCGGTGAGCCCGTGGAGGATCTCGGCGAGATCGCCGCGCAGGATTTCGATATCACCGCCGGTGAAATCGCCGGATATGCGCGCCCGCTCCCGGCCTTCGGTATCCATGATGACCATATCGGTGGCCCCGGTACTGCGCCGCCGGATCTCCTCGTAGACGCCCATACGCTCGAGCACCGTGCGCTGCACGGATCCTTTGAAGTCGACGGCCTGCCCACCCGGGCGCAGGGCGGGTGCGCGTTCGACCACGGTGACCTCGAAGCCGTAGCGGTCGAGCCAGTAGGCGATCGCGGGACCGGCGATGCTCGCGCCGGATACGAGAACGGTGCGGTTCTGCATGACGTACTCCGTTTCCAATTTGCGTCCGACGTAAACTGTTTCCGTCGGACGCCGATCAGCGTATGGTAGACACAGTGGCACGTCAACAACTTTTCGAAAGGGCCCGCGATGGCGACCCCGACCGCACTGGAGCTGCTCTGGGGGATCGACCGGCGACCCACCCGGGGCCCTAAACCCACGCTCACACGCGCCGCGATCGTCACCGAGGCGATCGAGCTGGCCGACGCCGAAGGCCTGGCCGGGCTCTCCATGCAGCGCCTGGCCGAACGGCTCGGCTATACGAAGATGTCGCTGTACCGCCATCTACCGGGCAAATCGGAACTGACCGCGCTGATGCTCGAGGCAGCACTCGGGCCACCACCGGAATCGGTTATCGACGAGGCGGCCGGGTGGCGGTCCGGTCTGCGGTCCTGGGCGCTGCTCACCTTCGAGCGCTACCGGCGCCACCCCTGGGCCATGGAATTGCTGACCGGTGCGCGGCCGATCGGCCCCTGCGAACTCGGCTGGATGGATCTCGCCCTGCGGACCCTGGCCGGCACCGCCCTGACCGGGCCGGAACGCCTGGACACCCTGGTCGTTCTCAACGGCCACGTGCGCAGCCTGGCCCAGCAGTTGATGAGCCCCGGCGGTAACGAGAAGATCTTCGCCCAGGGCATCGCCGCCTCCCTGGACCTGGCCGGTGATCGCTTCCCCGCCGTCCTCGCCGCACTCTCGGAACCCCCGGCGGCGGGCGCTCCCGGCCAGGACGCCGCCCTCGAATTCGGCATCGACCGGATTCTCGACGGCGTCGCGGCGCTGCTGGCCGAACGCTGTGACAGCGGGTCGTGAATCCGGCCGACCCCGAGAACGGTCACATTCCCGGCAGCCGGACCCCCTTCTCCGCGGCCAGCCGGGACAGTTTCTCCGCGGCGTCGATGTCGATCGCGACGTAGGCGCGCCACCCCTCGTCATCACGGCGCAGCACATATTCATAATCGCTATCGGTGAGCAGTGTGTCGTCACCGTCGAAGAAATGCCAGCGCACCCGGACCCGGACCAGCGCGGGAGTCAATTCGGCCAGTTCGACGACCGTGTGATCGACGCGGGCCAGCCCGAGCATCTGATACACCGGATACGCCTGGGCCAGTCCCTGGGCCATATCCTCGCGTGAATGCAGGGCGCCGACGAATTCGTCTCCGACGATGGTGCCCGGTGTCCCCCACAGCGACGCGGCGCGTTCCGCGTCGTAATTGCTCAGCGTGGACTGGTACTCGTCCAGGAACGATTCGATTTCGTCACGAACGGCCATACCGCCACAGTAACCACCCCTTCCCCCGCTCCCGCCCAGGCCATGCCGGTCGTTTCGAGACGACCGGCTCGGCCCGCGACCGGAGTTCGGAGCGTCCGGCGCCGGACGCTCCCTACTCCTCAGTTGGCCAGCGCCTCCAGCAACGCGGCGCGCTGCCGGGCACCCAGGCCGCCGATACGGCGATCCTCCGGGATATCCGCCTGATCCATCAGCTTGGCGGCCTTCACCGGGCCGACGCCCGGCAGTGCCTTGATCACGGCGACCACCTTGGTCTTCTTGACCAGTTCGTCGCTGTCGGCCTTGCGCAGCAGGTCGGCGACGGACACTTTGCCGTCCTTGACCTGACCGATCAGTTCGGAGCGCGCCTTGCGCACCGCCGCCGCTTTGGCCAGAGCCTCCGTGCGTTGTTCCGCGGTCATCGTTGGCAGTGCCATATTTCCTCCGCTTCCACTTGTCGCTCGAACATCTGGTTGATCGGGTCGATTCAACATCACAATACCGACACCGAACCGCAGACACACCGGCCGGACCTGCAGTCATAGCAATGATTTCTCACTGATGACCGCGCCGCGGGCCACGGAAACGCCCGCAGGTGATCGGGAATTCTGCGCGATCCAATACTGGAACACGTAACACTCACAGCCGGCATACCGACAATCCGGGCAGACGCATACTCTGCACGGCGGCGATTCAACGGCGAATCGAGGGAGTCAGCGGCGATACCCGCCCGTCGGCAGCGGCAACCGCGTCCACCTGCAGTTTTCCATTGACAACGAGGCGGAGGCCGCTACCGGGCCCGAGGTCGCGCACCGCGTTTCCACTGACGAATCCCGACACAACTGCTACGCTGCCGGACCTAGAACACGTTTCATTTCGGTAGGAGTGGTGATGGCACGCGAGATCCGCGATGTGGTCGAGCAGTATGTGAAACTGGTCGGCTCGGGTCCGACCGAGGAGATCGTCGCTCTCTACGCTCCGGACGCCATCGTCGAGGATCCCATCGGCACCGAGCCGAAACAGGGCCACGACGCCATCCGCGAGTTCTACAACGTGATCGCGAGCCTGGATCGGGAGACCAGCCTCGCCCCGGAAACCGTCCGCATCGCCGGACGCCATGCCGCCTTCGTCTTCACCCTGGTCACCCGGGCCGGCGGGCAGCGCATGACGCTGAGCCCGATCGATGCCATGGAGTTCGACGACGAAGGCCGGATCATCCGGATGCGCGCCTACTGGGGCGCCGACGATATGTCGGTCGAACCCGAATGAGCGGCGGTGCGGCGACTCGACTGCGCTGAGCCGTCCGCATCGCTTGCCCGGGTCGCCCACGACCGGCCCTGGCCCCCATCACGCAGCCGGTACCTGCCCACAAGTCCCGGCTGCGTCGGGCCGAGATCGTGGGCGTCCCGGGCGCCACAACCCGATTCCGCGCCGGACGTGTGGAGCACGTCACGCTGCCGGTCCCGACGCGTCACGCCGGGCGCCGCCGCCTCGTCCCCCTTGTAGACCGATAACCACCGGCACGAGGAGCACCGATGAGCACAACCCGCATCCCCGCAGTCGCACCGCAGGACGCCGGACCGCTGGCCCGGGTGATGTACTGGTTCGCCCGCCGGAGGATGGGCGAAGTCCCCGAACCGTTCGCGGTCGCCGCCCACCACCAGGGCATCATGGTCGCCAACGGTGTCCACGAACTTCTCGTCGAGCGCGTCTCCCGGAAACTGCCCGCGAATATCCGCGAGATCGCGGTGTACCGCACGGCCTGGACCGTCGGCTGCTCGTGGTGCGTCGATTTCGGCACCATGCTGCAGCGCCTGGACGGCCTGGATATCGACCGACTCCAGCACATCGCCGATTACGAGACCTCCCCGCACTACACCGACGACGAACGCGCCGCCATCGCCTACGCCGACGCCATGACCGCCACCCCGATGACGGTCACCGACGAGCAGGTCGCCGATCTCGAACGCCGATTCGGCCGGCCGGGCGTGGTCGAACTGACCTATCAGATCGCGCTGGAGAACTCCCGCGCCCGCGGCAACCACGCCCTCGGCATCACGGCTCAAGGGTTCAGCACCGACTCCTGCCGGGTGCCCTGGGCCTGACCTCAGATGACCCAGCAGGCGTAGCCGATATGCTCGCCGCGCCCGACGAAGACCCGCACACCGGGCGCCCCGCCGTCACCGCCGGCCTGCACCGCCGACAGCGTGTGATCACCCTCGTACCCTGGCACCCAGTGCGCCAGCGCCAGCCCACCCCCGAGAGGCGGAACGGTCAGGAACGGGACCCCGTTGTCGAAGAACGTCACCGGTGACACCGCCTCGCTCAGCCAGGCCCGCACGGTATAGGTGCAGCCGGTGCCGTAGTTGGTCCGGATGCCGGCGTTCATATCGGGTGCCACACTCACCTGGCGCACGGTCGCGCCGGCCGGAGGCGCGGCGAGCGTCGCCGCCACCACCGCGGCGCCGAGCACCGATACGAAAGCACCCACACGGGTCGTCCGTGTGGGTGCGTATCGTCGCTGCATCGCCATGACCTGCTCCTACATCGCACGAATGCCGGGTGGTCACCGAGAGTACTGCGGGCCGGATCCGGAAATGCCCCGATCCGGCATCGGAACGATTGCGAGTGCCGTCAGGCGGATTTGTCCCGGCGCTCCGGGCGCTCCCGCTTACGCGGCACGATGGTGGGCAGCACATTGTCGTTCACGGTATCCGCGTCGACCACGACCTTGGCCACATCGTCGCGGCTCGGGATATCGAACATGACCTGCTGCAGCACCTCTTCCATGATGGCGCGCAGCCCGCGCGCACCGGTGCCCCGCAGAATCGCCTGATCGGCCACGGCCTCGAGCGCGTCCCGGGTGAACTCCAGATCCACCCCGTCCATCTCGAAAAGCCGGATGTACTGCTTGACCAGCGCGTTCTTCGGCTCGGACAGGATCTTCACCAGGGAATCCTTGTCCAGGTTGGTCACCGACGCCACCACCGGCAGACGCCCGATGAACTCGGGAATCAAACCGAACTTGATCAGATCCTCCGGCATCACCTCGGAGAAATGATCCGTGGTGTCGATCTCGGCCTTGGACCGGACCTCGGCGCCGAAACCGATTCCGCGGTGCCCCGTCCGATCGGAGATGATCTTCTCCAGACCCGCGAACGCACCCGCCACGATGAACAGGACGTTGGTCGTATCGATCTGGATGAACTCCTGATGCGGATGCTTACGCCCGCCCTGCGGCGGCACGCTGGCCTGCGTACCCTCCAGGATCTTCAGCAGGGCCTGCTGCACACCCTCCCCGGAGACATCACGGGTGATCGACGGGTTCTCGCTCTTACGGGCGATCTTGTCGACCTCGTCGATATAGATGATCCCGGTCTCCGCGCGCTTCACGTCGTAATCGGCGGCCTGGATGAGTTTGAGGAGAATGTTCTCGACATCCTCACCCACATAACCGGCCTCGGTGAGCGCGGTGGCATCGGCGATCGCGAACGGAACGTTCAGCATTTTCGCCAGAGTCTGTGCGAGATAGGTCTTACCGCAACCGGTGGGACCGAGCATCAGAATATTGGACTTCGCCAACTCGACGCTCTCCCCGCGCGCATCACGGCCCTTGTCCCCGGCCTGAATACGCTTGTAATGGTTGTACACGGCGACCGCGAGGGTGCGTTTGGCGGTGTCCTGCCCGATCACGTAATTCTCCAGGAAATCCCGGATCTCCGCGGGTTTGGGCAACTCGTCGAGTTTGACCTCGCTCGACTCCGCCAGCTCTTCCTCAATGATCTCGTTGCACAGATCGATGCACTCGTCGCAGATGTACACCCCTGGTCCCGCAATGAGCTTCTTGACCTGCTTCTGGCTCTTTCCGCAGAACGAGCATTTCAGCAGATCGCCGCCGTCGCCGATGCGCGCCATCTCGTGGGTCCCTACTTCCTTGTTCGCGTGCAACCATCCGTCCAGCTGTCAGCCGGCCGCCGCCTGAGGTGGAGCGAATCCGGCGGTTTCACCCGGATCTGTGGGCGGTGCTGTCAACCGGGAACAAAGGTCCCTGTGTTTGACCGTACCCGGTGTGCGCGATGGAGGTCGACAACTCGGGCAGGTTTCTCGTCGCGGTTGTGCGGGGATTCACGCGGATACCTCGTCGCGGTGCCTTTTTTCGCGCGCCGCGCCGAATGGGGCGTGTCGGGCGACGCGCCCCGGTATCCGAATAGGCCGCAGGCCCACCCCGGCCGGTCCGGCGTACCGCGCTCGCGCGGCCGCCGGACCCGGACGCACCCTACTTCTGGGCGCTGAGCTTGCGGTAGTCGAACACCGTATCGATGATCCCGTACTCCTTGGCCTCCTCGGCCGTCAGGATCTTGTCGCGATCGGTGTCCTTGCGGATGGTGTCCGCCTCCTTACCCGTATGCCGGGCCAGCGTGGTCTCCATCAGACGGCGCATCCGCTCGATCTCGGCCGCCTGGATCTCCAGATCCGACACCTGACCCTGGATGCCGCCCTCGACCGAGGGCTGATGGATCAGCACCCGCGCGTTCGGCAGGCAGGCCCGCTTACCCGGTGTACCCGCCGCCAGCAGCACCGCCGCCGCCGACGCGGCCTGCCCGAGGCAGACGGTCGCGACATCGGCGCGCACGTACTGCATGGTGTCGTAGATCGCCATCAGCGAGGTGAACGAACCACCGGGCGAATTGATGTACATGGTGATGTCGCGGTCGGGATCCAGCGATTCGAGCACCAGCAGCTGCGCCATGATGTCGTTCGCCGAGGCGTCGTCCACCTGTACACCGAGGAAGATGATGCGCTCCTCGAACAGTTTGTTGTACGGGTTGGACTCCTTGACGCCGAAACTCGAATGCTCGATGAACGACGGCAGGATGTAGCGCGACTGCGGACCCGCCGGGGCGACACCGCCCAGGCCGCGAGGATCGATCGGGTTGGCCATATTCGTCTCCAAGTCTGTGAGTGAGCTTTCCGCCGGACGGATTCGCGAATCGAACCGCAACCGGTCCGCGTTCGCGGCGACGCCCTAGTTGCTGCCCGTGCCGCCCGCCTGACGGGCATTGCTGATCACACGGTCGATGAAGCCGTACTCCAGCGCCTGCTCGGGAGTGAACCAGCGGTCGCGGTCGGCGTCGGCATTGATCTGCTCCACCGGCTTACCGGTGTGCTGTGCCTGCAACTCGTTCAGCTCACGCTTGGTGTAGGCGAACTGCTCGGCCATGATCGCGATATCCGCGGCCGAACCGCCGATACCGGCCGACGGCTGATGCATCATGATCCGGGTGTGCGGCAGCGCGAAACGCTTGCCGG
Source organism: Nocardia sp. NPDC049935 (assembly GCF_055586645.1). Taxonomy (NCBI): domain Bacteria; kingdom Bacillati; phylum Actinomycetota; class Actinomycetes; order Mycobacteriales; family Nocardiaceae; genus Nocardia; species Nocardia sp. NPDC049935. Next base: position 100,880 of record NZ_JBVJHV010000008.1, read on the forward strand.
GCGCGCCGGCGGTCAGCAGGAACTGCCCCATCGAGGCCGCCAGCCCCATCGCGGTGGTGGCGATATCGCATTCCGCGTACTGCATGGTGTCGTAGATGGCCATACCGGCGTTCACCGAGCCGCCCGGCGAGTTGATGTAGAGCGAAATATCTTTGGTCGGGTCCTCGGCCGACAGCAGCAGGATCTGCGCGCAGATCTTGTTCGCGATGTCATCGTCGACCTGGGTGCCGAGAAAGATGATGCGCTCACGCAGCAGGCGCTCGTACACCGAATCACTGAGATTGAGCCCAGCGGTCGGAGCTGTCATGACCTCGGCTTTGTTGATTGTCACGGATACCTGCCTTCTCTTCGCCGGCTCGTTGCTGTCACAAACACTAACGAAACAGGGCGGCACCGATCTTCCGGTACCACCCCGATTCGCTCAGAGCGCAATATCTATGGCGCCGCCTCCGGCGGCGCGGGGGTTCGGGGCCCCCTTGTGTCTCGGTTCTTCACTCCTGCGCTCAGTCGCTGCGCTCCCTCGCTCCGTCGCTCCAGAACCGAGACGGGCCCCGAACCTCGCATGCTGACCATACGGATGAACGCGGGATGTCGCTGCGCTTCCTCGCTCGGTCGCTCCGACTCCGGGGCGGGCCCCGATGACCGGATGCGGCCGGCCGGAGCCGACAGAAGCCCCGGGCCTCGGGGTGTGGGCATACCGAGGACAGCTGTCGTTCGTCTGCTGTCTCCGGATGGCCAACACCGCCTCAGGTCCCAGGGCTCCTCTGCGCGCTCCCCGCGAGGGGTTACTCCGCCTCGGTGGTGGCTTCCTCGGTGGTGGCGTCGGCGTCTTCGTCGGCCTTGGTGCCGAACATCTCGTCGGTGTCGACGGTGTTGCCCTCGGAGTCGGTGACGGTCACCTGGAGCACTACCTCCGCCAGGGCCTTGCCGCGGCGGACGTCGGCGAAGACGGCGCCGAGCTGACCGGCCTGCTGGACCTGCTGGATGAACTGCTCGGGGGCCATACCGTAGCGCTGGGCCTGGAACAGGATCCGCTCGGTGAGCTCTTCCTGGCCGACCTGGGTGCCCTCGGCCTCGGCGACGGCGTCCAGCAGCAGCTGGGTCTTCACCGACTTCTCCGCGGCTTCCTTGGTGTCGGCGTCGAACTCTTCCCGGCTGGAGCCCTGGGCCTCGAGCGCCTCGGCGAACTTGGCCTCGTCGTGATCGAAACCGTGCACGGCGTCGTGCTCGACAGCGTCGATCTCGGCCTTCACCACGGCCTCGGGCAGCGGCACCTCGACGGTATCGAGCAGCTGCTCGAGGACCTTGTCGCGGATCTCGCCGGCCTGGGTGACCTTCTTGACCCGCTCGACGCGGGCGCGCAGATCGGTCTTCAGCTCGTCGATCGTGTCGAATTCACTGGCGAGCTGGGCGAATTCGTCATCGGCCTCGGGCAGTTCGCGTTCCTTCACCGAACCGAGGGTGACGGTGATGGTCGCTTCCTGCCCGGCGTGCTCACCGGCGACCAGGGTGGAGGTGAACTCCTTGGACTCACCGGCCGACATCCCGATCAGGGTCTCGTCGAGGCCTTCGATGAGCTGGCCCGAACCGACCTCGTGCGACAGCCCGGTGGTCGCGGCCTCCGGGACCTCCTCGCCGCCGACGGTGGCCGACAGGTCGATGGAGACGAAATCGCCGTCCTGCACGGCGCGCTCGACACCGGTGAGGGTGCCGAAACGCTGCCGCAGCGACTGCAGCTGCTCGTCGATATCGGCGTCGGTGATCTCGATCGCGTCTACGGTCACCGCGATGGTGCTGTAGTCCTCGGGCAGGGTGATCTCCGGGCGGACATCGACCTCGGCGGTGAAGGCCAGCTCCGCGCCGTCCTCGATCTTGGTGATCTCGATCTCCGGCTGGCCGATCACCTTCACCTCGGAGGTGGTGACGGCCTCGCTGTAGCGACCGGGCAGCGCGTCGTTGACGACCTGCTCCAGCACCGCGCCGCGGCCCAGGCGCGCCTCGAGCAGCTTGGCCGGCGCCTTCCCCGGACGGAAGCCGGGAATGCGCACCTGCTTGGCCAGGGCCTTGTAGGCGCGATCGAAGTCCGGCTTCAGCTCCTCGAAGGGCACCTCGACATTGATCCGGACCCGGGTCGGGCTCAGCTGCTCGACGGTGCTCTTCACGGACATGCTCCTTGTTTCTCGTCGGTTCGTGTTCTCACCGGCCCCGCACGTATACGTGCTGGTCACCGGATGATGGCGCGTGGTCGGCGACGGCACGCGGGTACGCGCCCTCGGCGTACCGTCCGAAGCGGCGAGCACCTGCGGTTTCACGCGCCCGGGATACGCATCCCGACCAGGGTAGTTGACCGGCCCGCCCGCGCTGCAGGCCGGTGGCGGTATTACAGCCGGTCGGTGACGAAGACGAGCGTCTCGTTCGGCTTCACGCCGTTACCGCCGGCGCCGTAGCCCAGCTCCGGCGGGATGATCAGCAACCGGCGGGCACCCTGCTGCATACCTTCCAGACCCTGCTCCCAGCCGGGGATCACCATGCCCGAGCCGAGGGTCAGCTCGAAGGGCTCACCGCGCTCGAACGATGAGTCGAGGGTCTGGCCGTCCGACCACGTGACCAGGGCGTAGTTCATGGTCAGCTGCTGGCCGGCGGCGGCGCCCGGGCCGGTGCCGGGGACCAGATCCTTGACGATCAGCTGTTTCGGCGGGTCACAGTCGTCGGGGAGGGTGATCTGCGGGACCTCGCCGTATCCGCCGGTGACGCCGATATCGTCCGCGCCGCATTCCCGCCCCTTCGAGGTGGTGGGCCCGGCCTGGGCGGGGGCGGTCGCCGGGGCGGCCGCGGTGGTGGTCGGGGTGCTGCTCTCGGAGCTGTCGTCCGAGCCGCACCCGGTGAGGCCGAGCGCGGCCGCGCCGACCGCGGCGACGGCGATGATCCTGCCGATTGTCTGCATGCGGGGACCCTAATCCGCCGCCCGGCGCGGCACCGCGCCGGGCCCGGCGGTGCGCAGGCGGGCCGATTACCGGGTCGCGGGGTGGGTATGCCGCCGCGCGAGAGCGATTCGAGGGCAACGCCGCCGTTCACGGGCACCGAACACGGCACGTCGCGGCACACCTCCAGCTATCGTGGTGGCAATACCGCACTCGGTGGGTGGGGCGGCTGTTGCGATACGACCTCCAGGAGGTTCGGCGTATGACGCAGTTGGCGAACGGCGGCGGGGATACGGGCGCCGACAATGTGGAAGCGGGGGGCGGCGAATCCCTCGCACCCCGGCCCTATGTCCTGTCCGCGGCGGCGACGGGCCCGCTGGATCCCGACGAACTCGAATCACTGGACGCGTGGTGGCGGGCCGCCAACTATCTGTCGGTGGGGCAGATCTATCTGATGGGGAACCCGCTGGTGCGCGAACCGCTGGCGCCGGAGCACATCAAACCGCGGCTGCTCGGCCATTTCGGCACCGTTCCCGGGCTGAATCTCGCCTGGGTGCACGCGAACCGGGCGATCCTGGCGCGCGACCTGGACGCGGTGTTCGTGGCCGGGCCGGGTCACGGCGGCCCGGGCCCCAATGCCTGCGCCTGGCTGGAGGGCACCTATTCGGAGCTGTACAGCCATATCCCGCGCGACGGTGAGGGGATGCGGGCGCTGTTCGCCCAGTTCTCCTTCCCCGGCGGGGTGCCCAGTCACTGCGCCCCGGAGACGCCCGGTTCGTTCCACGAGGGCGGCGAATTGGGCTATTCCCTGCTGCACGCGTTCGGCGCGGCGCTGGATCATCCGGAGCTGACGGTGTTCTGCGTGGTCGGGGACGGCGAGGCGGAGACCGGCCCGCTGGCGGGCAGCTGGCATGCCAACAAATTCCTGAATCCGGCCCGCGACGGCGCGGTGCTCCCGATCCTCGCCCTCAACGAGTACAAGATCGCGAATCCGACCCTGCTGGCCCGGATTCCGGAGTCCGAGCTGGTTTCGCTGTTGCGGGGCAACGGATACGAACCGCTGATCGTCGCGGGTCGCGAGCCCGCGCAGGTGCACCAGGACATGGCCGCGGCGATGGACGCCTGCCTGGAGCGGATCGCGCAGATCCAGCGGGCCGCCCGGGACGGCAGCGATACCAGCCGTCCGCACTGGCCGATGATCGTGCTGCGTACCCCGAAGGGGTGGACCGGCCCACCGCGGGTGGACGGTAAGCCGGTGGAGGGCACCTTCCGGGCCCATCAGGTTCCGCTGCCCGCCGCCCGCGACGATGCCGCGCACCGCTCGGTACTCGAGCAGTGGCTGCGCTCCTACCGGCCCGAGGAGTTGTTCGACGAATCCGGTGCGCCGGTCTCGGAACTGCTGGAGCTGGTCCCGCTCGGTATCCGCCGGATGAGCGCCAACCCGGTGGCCAACGGCGGCGAACAGGTACGCGATCTGCGGCTGCCCGACTGGCGCGAATACGCGGTGGAGGTTCCCGGGCCGGGCCGCACCGCGCACGAGGCGACCCGGGTACTGGGCGGCTGGCTGCGCGAGGTCACCGCGCGCAATCCGGACAACTTCCTGACCTTCGCCCCCGACGAACTCGCGAGCAACCGGCTGCAGGACATCCTCGAGGTCACCGGCCGGAACTGGCAGGCCGAGATCGGTGTCCACGACGAGAAACTCGATCGCGCCGGCCGGGTGGTGGAGGTGCTGTCGGAGCATATGTGCCAGGGCCTGCTGGAGGGGTACCTGCTCACCGGCCGGCACGGGGTCTTCACCTGCTACGAGGCCTTCGTCCACATCGTCGACGCCATGTTCAATCAGCACGCCAAATGGCTCGACGCCAGCGCCGAGGTGCCGTGGCGGCGGCCGCTGGCGAGCCTGAACTATCTGCTGTCCTCGCATGTGTGGCGCCAGGACCACAACGGGTTCACCCATCAGGATCCCGGATTCCTCGATGTGGTCCTGAACAAGAAGCCCGAAATCGTGCGGGTGTATCTGCCGCCGGACGCCAATACGCTGCTCTCGGTCTACGACCACTGTCTGCGGTCGCGGCACTACGTCAATGTCGTGGTGGCGGGTAAGCAGCCGCAGGCGGACTGGCTCCCGGCCACCGAGGCCGCCCTGCACTGCGCGCGCGGGATCGGTATCTGGGGCTGGGCCGGTAACCGTGACGAACCGGCCACCACGCCGGATGTGGTGCTCGCCTGCGCCGGCGACGTCCCGACGCTGGAAACACTGGCCGCGGCGGCCATCCTGCGGGAGCAACTGCCGTGGCTGCGTGTCCGGGTGGTGAATGTGGTGGATCTGATGCGGCTGCTACCGGCCGACGAACATCCGCACGGTCTGCCCGACAGCGAATTCGACACCTTGTTCACCCGCGAGTCGCCGGTGATCTTCGCCTTCCACGGCTATCCGTGGCTGGTGCACCGGCTGACCTATCGCCGAACCAATCACGCCGGAATGCACGTCCGGGGCTACAAGGAGCGCGGGACCACCACCACCCCCTTCGATATGGTCATGCTCAACGACCTCGACCGGTATCACCTGGTGATGGATGTGATCGACCGGGTGCCCGCGCTGGGTCAGCAGGCGGCGGGGCTGCGCCAGGAGATGGTGGACGCGCGGCTGCGGGCCCGGACCTGGACCCGGGCCCACGGTGAGGACATCCCGGAGATCGCGAACTGGAGCTGGCCCGCCTGACCTTCGGCGGCCGACCCATCCGAACAAACCAACACTCAGCGGGAAGGTCCCGGTGCGCGGTGCGCTCCGGGACCTTGCGTGTGACCGCCCTGCCGGGCAATCGCCCCGGTGACCGATCGCGGTGACGACCGGACAGAAGCCCACTACCTGGGCATTCACGGACCACCGCGGCGGTCGGGCAATCGAACCGCGCTGATTTCAACTATTCCCACCACGGAGAAAAACCAAACCGCCCGAATACGAACACTCGTGTACCGTACCGTTACATAGCGGCACATAGAACTACGGACCCACAGACATTGATCCGCCGTAGAAGTTCTAGCCGCCGAACCGAACGGAACGGAGCCCACCATGACCATCACCCGCACCCACGCCCTGGCCAAGAAGTTCGCCGCGGCCGCCGCCCTCGTCGGCGCCCTCGCCGTGGCCCCGGCCGCCCTGGCCCCCCAGATGGCCTCCGCCGACGTCGGCCACAGCACCCGCGGCGACAGCCACCCGGGTAACGGCACGTACAACGACACCCACAGCCTCCCCAGCGATCCGAGCAACCGCAGCGAACCGGTGCACGCGATCCCGGCCAACCGCAGCGAGACCTACGAGGGCAACGGCAGCTACTACGACGTCTGCGCCTACAAGCCGTTCTTCTACGCCTGCCGGTAATCCCCGCGGCCGGGCTACCCCGCCGTCCGCCGCCGGTACCGCCGGTTACCGGTGGTGGACGCGCGTTCCGCCCCGACCGCATCGGCCAGTTCCGCCGGGACATGGCCCGCGATATCCCGGCGGGAGGAGATCAGCAGCTTCTGCCGGATACTCGCGACCTGCGCGTCCACGGTCCGCACCGAACTCTTCCGGCGTTCGGCGATAGCGCTGTTCGGCCACCCCGCGGCGGCCAGCAGCGCGACCTCGCGTTCGGCCGGGGACAGGGCATCCCAGCGTGACGTGCCTCCGGCGGCCGGCGGGAAGAGCTCGGCCTCCCGCATCGGCCAGCGGTCCCGCAGATACCGCTCGACCACACCGGTTCCCGGCCGGAATTCGCCGCCGCGCTCCTGGGCGGCGGCGAATTCCGCCGGACCGATGATCGCGGCGGCCACCTCGGTCGCGCGCCGCACTCCCAGCACCATCATCGGCACCCGCTCGACGCACACCCCCATGGAGTGATGGCAGGCCCGGAAAACACCGGTCAGCCAGGCGAGCTCGGTGGCCCGCACCCGCAACCCGGTCACCGCGCCCACCGCGGCCGGATCGCCCGCCAGCACCTGGGTCAGCACCACCATGCACACTGCCACCGACCACGACGTCATCCAGGTGTCGCGAACCGCGCACGGACCCGACAGCACCTCCCGCGCCGGTTCCAGGGCGGCGGCGGGCCGGTCGGACCGGGCCAGCGCCAGCGCCCGGGCCACCCGGGCCCAATGCGCGGACAATGCCGATTCCGAGGCCAGCGCACGATCCAGATGGCGCCGGGTCATCCGGTCGGCCTCGGCCGGTTCGCCGAGCATCGACGCCGCCAGCGCGGCGAATACCGAGCCGCGTTCCACGCCGACCCGGTCGCCCATCGCGGTGAACTTGTGCCCGGCGCGCTCGAGGACCCGGATCGCTCGCGGATCCCGGCGGAACAGCATGAGTTCCAATCCCCAGATCCATTCGACCGAGGCCGGCAGACCGGTATCGGTCTCGGGCGAGTCCCGCCAGGAACCGCCGGCGATACCGCCGGGAAGGCAGCCGGCCACGCATTCGTCGAGCAACCGGGCGGCGCGTTCGTCCGCGCCCTGCCACAGGTGGTACCAGCCGAGCAGCGCCGTCGCCCGGATGTGATGCCGGGTCGCCCCGGACGCGGTCTCCCGGGTGACCTCCAGTGCCGCTTCGGTGAGCCGGATCAGGATCCGGCTGCCGCCGTTGGCGAACGGCACCCATACCGACAGCAGGACCGACGCCGTCTCCAGCCCGATGAGCGCCTCGTCCGGATCGGTGAGCCCGGACTCGATTCCGATGAGGATGTCGTCCCACGAGGTGCGCGCCCAATCGATCCAGGACTGCTCCCCCGGCCCGAACCAGAGCGTCCGGGCCGCGACCACTCGATCCCGGTGGTAGCGGCGGTGCCGTCCGGCGAGGCGGGCCGCCTCGCCGGGATCGGCCCGCAACCGGTCCGCCGCGAACAGCCGCACGCTCTCGACCAGGTACCAGCGCACGGTCGTCGCGGTGCGGAAGGTCGAGACCAGGGAGCGCTCGGCCAGCCGCTCCAGCAGCGGAGCCAGCCGCGATTCGGGCAGGCGCTCGTCGGCGCACACCGCGACGACGGCGGCGAATTCGACGCCGTTGCGCTGCGGTTCCACACCGTCGGTCTCGTACCCGGCGGCGAACACCGACAGGCGTGCCAGCAGCAACTGTTCCTCGGTATCGCACAGGTCGAACGACCAGGCGATCACATCGAACACCCCGCGGTGGCGCCGCTCGGTTCCCGACCGGTCGCCGTGCGACCAGCGCATCCGCTGGTCGTCGGCATCGCCGGTGAGTTCGGTCAGCAGCATCGCCGGCGGCCGGTGCCGCAACCGCGCCGCGGCCAGCCGGATCAGCAGCGGACTGTGCTCGACCCGGCGGCAGATCCGCCGTACGACCGCGAGCTGGGCCGGTTCGTCCGGCACCGGCCGGCCGGTGAGTTCGGCCCGCTGCCGGAACAGTTCCAGCGCCTCGAAGGGCGAGAGCGGCGGCACGGTGAGGATGTATTCGTCGGCCCAGCCGATGGGTTCGCGGCTGGTGGCGAGGATGGTCAGGCCCGCGGTGGTGGCGAGCAGGTCGATCACGACCCGGCTCACCGAGGCGAGCACATGTTCGCAGTTGTCCAGCACCAGGATCGCCCGGTCGGCGACCACCGCCGCGGAGGCGCCGGTGGCCACATCCGGGGCGCTGGGATCGCTGATATCGGTGCGGACCACCGACCGCAGCACACTTTCGGGGGATTCGTCGCAATCGTGTTCGAGTTCGGCCAGCCGCGCCCAGTAGACCGGCCGGGCCGGATCGTCACGTTGCGCCCGGCGCAGGGCCTCGGCCGCGAGGCGGGTCTTGCCGATCCCGCCGGGCCCGACCAGGGTGACCAGGCGCGCCCGCCCAGGTCGCAGCAGGTCCTGGAGGCGCACGAGTTCCCGGTCCCGGCCGAAGAACTCGGCCGGGGGCGCGGCGGGTGCCGCACCGTCCGGGTAGATCACCGCCATAGGAACGTAAATTAGTGCACGTCACCGACAGCCGTCGGGTGAACCCGTTCATTCACCGTCCGGCGGCGGAGTTTCCGGACGCACCGGTTTCCCGAATCCCGGTACCGCTCAGCACAAGGCGTGCGCGGTCTGCCGGTAGTGCATCTGGACCACGGCGCTGTCGAATGTCAGCACGTCCAGCAGCCGCAGACCGGTCGTGTCGACCGGCGAGCGGAACAGCGGCACACCGCCGCCGAGTAGCAGCGGGTGGACGAAGAGCCGGAACTCGTCGACCAGATCGTGTTCGAGGAAGGCCGCCGCCGTCTCGACCCCGCCGAGCAGCACCATGTTCTGGCCCGCGGCCTTGCGGCGGGTCACCTCCTCCACCAGGTCGGGTCCGATCACCTGGGTGTTCCAGGACGGATCGCGCAGGGTCCGGGAGACGACCAGTTTCGGCGCCGCCCGCCAGAACCGGGCGAACTCGACATAGAACGGGGAGACGGGCGTCAGATCGGCGGTGGGCCAGAAGGCCGCCATGATGTCGTAGGTTTTCCGGCCGCACAGCAGCACATCGGCCCGCCGGAGTTCATCGAGGTACTCGGTGCAGATCTCCTCGTCGACCACCGGCCAGTGCACCGCCTCGTCCGGCCCCTCGGCGAATCCGTCGAGTGAGATCTGCATCCAGAGTGTCACGCTTCCCATGCCCAGCCTCATCTACCGCGTCAGGTACCAAGGAGCAGATTCTGCATCCGAACCGGGCGCCGCGCATCGGTAATGGGCGATAAACCTACTTAGGTAGGAATTCACCGGGCATTCAGGGGCCGGTGGAAGAGCCGCCATCGAATGTACCGTTATCCGGCGAAATATCCGATCGTGACTTCCCACAGCGGGCAACCCGCGCGATGCGGGGCCTCAGCCCTCGGTGGCGACCTCGGACAGTTCGCTGTCGCTTTCGATGTAGTGCGCGACGAACCGGTTGACCAGCTCGGCCGCGGCCTTACCGGGCAGCGTCCGGGCCAGCTGCAGCTGACCGGTCAGCTCGGCCAGATCCGCCGAACTGCGCTCGGATTCCCGGTACTTCTGCCAGGCGGTGCGGTGGAAGAGGTCGACGAACCGGCGCGCCATCCGGTCACAGTCGGCCCGCATCCGCTCGAGCTCGCCCAGTACCTCGGCGTCCGGGACACCGGCGGCGGCCAGCTGGTCGGCCATGCGCACGAGCTGCCGGTCGGCGGGCCGATAGGTGACGGCATCCACCGGCTCGTACAAACCGGCGGCGACGATACGCGCCAGGCCGTTGGGCACCGACGCATAGCGTTCCTGCAGCTCGGTGGCCGGAATCGTATCCCCGGCCGCGACCGGTTCGCCGGCCGGCGGTTCACCCGGTTCCAAACCGCTGAGCAACGAGCCGACACCCAGGATGTCCCCGAGGTCGTCGCCCCGGTCCCAGGCGTTGAGCAGTTCTTTGATCCCGTTGAGTTTGATCCCCCGATCCAGTAACCGGCTGATCGTTCGCACCCTGTTGAGATGCTCCGGGCTGTAGTAGCCCGTCCTCCCCTTGACCTGCGGTGGGGGCAGAACCCCCCGTTCGTGATAAACCCGCAGGCTGCGCACGGTCGTACCGGCAGCGCGCGCCAGTTCATCGATCGTGTACTCGTCACCAGCAGCCATATATCAAGGAAACCACACGGCGGGGGTCGCGACCGGCGGCGGACACGACCGAAACGTCCGATTCAGCGCAAGTTGGTGCGAGATTTGCTAATTCGTCGATCGCGAAACGGTGGCACGTTCGGTATGGGTGCGACGCTCGTCCTCGGACATACCGCCCCAGACACCGTAGGGTTCCCCCACGGCCAGCGCGTAGTTGCGGCACCGGTCCAGGACCGGGCAGGAATCGCAGATCTGCTTGGCCCGCCGCACCCGCGCGGCCCGGGCCCGGCCCCGTTCGCCCTCCGGATGGAAGAACACCGTGGACTCCAGTCCGCGGCAGGAGCCGGACAACTGCCAGTCCCAGGCCTCGGCGGCCGGACGCCGATGCCGAGTCACGGTCGTCATACACAACTCCTCTGCCGCCGGATCTCCAAGGTCAGCGTAATTACTCCCCATATCTGGGAATCGGGTCCACAGCGGGGCGCCGGGGCTTCCCGGCAGTGGCGAACACCGGCCCGGCCCGGACCCCGGAAACCGTCCTATGCTGCGGGTATGAGTGAGTTACCGGGGGCACGGATCACCGTCACGGAGCGCGATCGGGCGCTACGAGAACTCGCCGAGCATCTGGGGGCAGGCCGGTTGACACTCACCGATTACGAACAACGATCGGCGGCCGCGACGGCCGCCACCACCACCCCCGAACTCGCCTCGCTGTTCACCGATCTTCCGGCCGCGCCCGCTCCGGCCGCCCCGCCGCCGGCGGCCGATCCCGCGGCCGGGTTCGCCGTCATGGCCGGGATCGCGGCCGTTTTCGCGCTGATTCTCGCTCTCGTGTTCGGGGGGTGGCTGTGGCTGCTGCTCCTGGTGATCGTGCTGGTCTCCGCGCCGCTGCTGCCCGCGGTCCTGCATCGGCGCCGGGCGACCGGGCAGCTCTGACCCGCTACCACCGGGTATGCGGGCGCACGCTGTTCGCCAGGTCCACCAGGCGGTAGCGATGCAGTTTGCCCGGGGCCGTGCGCGCCAGGGCGCGCAACCGTGATTCCAGGCCCCCGCGCAGGCCCGCGACCGTCAGCGGGTAGCCCAGCAGCGTGGTGTCGGCCGCGGCCGGGCGCAACCGCGACCGCAGCCATTCCAGGGCCGCCCCCACCACGACCACCTGCATCTGCAGGGCTCTGGGCTCGTCGGGGAGTTCCAGCCGCGAGGCGGCCTCGAGCAGGTCGACCTCGGTGATCTCACGGTGCGGCCGCGATACCAGCAGCAGGCTGCCGGTCATCCGCGCGGTGCCGTGATGACGGGAGGTATCCGGGACGCCGTCGAGTACCTGTACCGCCTGCAGCAGCTCCCCATCGGCGGCCAGGCGCCGCGCCAGGCCGAAGGCCGCGCTCACCACGCCGTGGTTGGTCTGCCAGACGAGCCGGTAGAACTCGGTCGCGGCCAGGTGCCAGCGCTCGGAGTCGGCGGGATCCGACAGCGACTGCAGCACCAGCTCGGCGGTGGCCGCCAGGGCCAGCGCGGCCGCGATCTCCCCGGGCAGCATGGTGTGCACTTCGTCGAAGTGCAGGTACGCGTCCTCGTACCGCCCGTTCAGCAGGGCGGTCACCCCGGAGAACCATTCGATACGCCAGTCGGTCACCGCGCGCGGCCGCAGCGCGTCGAGCAGGGCCAGCGCGGTATCCAGATCACCCAGGTCCAGATGCGCGCGGATCGCGGCCAGCGCGCCTTCCACCTCGAAGGTCTCGGGCGCGTCGATCGTGCCCGCGGCGATGCGCTCGGAGGTCTGGCGCAGCGAGTCCAGGGTCTGGCGCGCGTCCCCGTGCAACAGCGGGGCCAGCAGTTCGAGGCTGGGATCGTCGGCGTCGATCAGCGGGACCGGGAGCGCGGCCACCACGGCCGCCGCGTCGAGTCCCAGGCTGCGATGGCCGCCGTCGACCATCCCGTCGGTCTGGCCGATCAGGGTGTCGATACCGAAATCACCGCGCAGCGAGCCGAATTCGACCGAGGCCTGCGGGTGTTCGCGGCCGGAGTCGGCGGCCAGCACCATCCGCAGCACCCCGGCGAGCTGGCAGTACATGGCGTAGCCGGACGGGAACCGGCGGCCCGGATCGGTATGGGTGGCGCGGACCAGCAGCCGCTGCAGGCACGGATGCCGCCGCAGCAGTGGATAGTCCTCCGCGGTCGGCGCGTCCGGGCGATAGTTGCCCTGGGCGTCCTTGCGCAGGTCCAGCACCAGCGCGGCCAGCGTACGACCCGCCGCGTAGATATCCGAGGCCACCGTCGGGCCGGTCTCGATGATCTCCGGAGCCTGGTAGCCGGGTGTCCCGTAGATACTGCCGTAGGACTCCATCGCCGCCACGGCGCCCAGATCGATGAGCTTGACCTCGTCGTCGGTGACCATGATGTTGTCCGGCTTGAGATCGTTGTAGGCCAGGTTGAAGGAGTGCAGGTAGTCGAGGGCGGGCAGCACCTCCATGGTGTAGGCCAGCGCCTCGGCCACCGGAATACGTTCCGGGGCCGTCATATCCAGCATCTTCTTCAGCGAACGCCCGCCGACGTACTCCATGACGATATAGCCGTCGGCGATTTCGCGATGGGAGCGGTGTTTGACGAAGTTGTAGATCTTCACAACGCCGGGATGGGTGATCTCGGAGAGGAACTGCCGCTCGGCCAGCGCCACCACGTGCGCCTCGAAATCCTGCGGGTTCTGCAACCCCTTGAGCACCACCCAGCGGTCGCTGACATTCGTGTCGACGGCCAGGTAGATCCAGCCCAGGCCGCCGTGGGCCAGACAGCCTTTGACCACGTACTGTTCGGCGACCACCTCGCCCGCGGCCAGCGCCGGCAGATAGTTGTAGGCCGAACCGCAGCGCTCGCACTCCCCGGCCACCGCGCCCGGGCCCGACGGTCCGGAACGGCCGTTGGGCGCCTGGCATTTCCAGCAGAACCGCTTGTGTTCGGGCACCACCGGGTCCGCGAGCACCGCGCTCGCGGGGTCCACCGGATCCACTCGCGGCAGGGCGACCAGTCCGGCGCCGAGCCGGCGCACACTCGGCCGGGACCGGGCGTTACGGCCGGAGACCGGTTCGTCCTCGAAACCCGCGAAGGGGTCCAGATCGCCGAGTTCGTCCTCGTCGTCGGCGAGCAGCAGGGCGTCCAGGTCGTCATCGTCGTCGGCTCCGCCCAGGCTGTTGAGCCGGGCGATATCGTCGCCGGTCAGGGCGGCGATCGCGCGATCGAAATCGGTGAGGCCGGGGGGCGGTTCGGGGGCGGTGTCCGGTTGTGCCGGCGGCGCGACCGCGTCCGGCGGGGCCACGGCCGGAACGGATCCGGCGGTGACGGGGACGATAACTCCCGAGACGCTGGGCAGCGACGCGGCATCGGTGGCGCTGCGCGGGCCGGGCGACGCGGATTCGGCGAGCAGTTCGTCGGCGGCCCGGGTCAGATCCGATTCGGGCGCGGCGCGGTGCGCACTCTCACTGCTGGTGGTGCGGCGGGTCGACCAGGTGTGCGCGGCCCGCCGGGGCATATCGGCCCCGCGGATCCGCCGTTTGGACCACGGCGGCGGGAGCGGACGCTCGGACGAGCTGGGATGCTCTGGCATGCACGACCTCTCAAACCCACGGTGAACCGAGAGTCCATTGTGATCCTGCCGCCCGGGCACCGGGAGCCGAGGGTTTCCCTTCCCTGGGAAACGCGGACTTCCCCGGGGTGCTACCCCGGGGAAGCCCGCTTGACGACCGCGTCGGCTACCGCTGATCCTCGGGTTCGTCGAGAATCCGCACGGTCTCGGCCGGTTCGCCGGACTCGACCGGCCCGGCCGCGACGGCGGCCCGCGCGGTGGTGAGCTCGGCGACCCGCTTGCGGGCCAGGAACCAGCCGCCCACCAGCGCCGGGACTCCGATCACGAGCATCGCGATCACCGCGGCCCGCTGCTCGATCTCCTCGCTGAACAGCATCAGCAGCACCACGCCGACCAGGAACACCAGGGTGGCGTAGCTGGTGTACGGGGTGCCGGGCAGGCGGAACTTCGGCCGGGTCACCTTGCCGTCGCGCGCCCACTTCCACAGCTGGAGCTGGCACAGGACGATGGCGGTCCAGGAGAAGATCGTGCCCAGCGCCGATACGTTCAGCACGATCTCGAACGCCTGCTCGGGGACCACCGCGTTCAGTCCGACACCGGCCAGCGCGATCACACCGGTGGCCAGGATTCCGACGTAGGGCACGCCGCTCTTGGACATCCGGCCCGCGATGGTCGGGGCACTGCCGTTCATCGACATCGAGCGCAGGATGCGGCCGGTGGAGTAGAGGCCGGCGTTCAGGCTGGAGAACGCGGCGGTCAGCACCACCAGGTTCATCACCGAACCGGCGCCGTCGATACCGATCTTGGAGAAGAAGGTGACGAACGGGCTCTCACCGGATTTGAAAGCGGTGTACGGCAGCAGCAGGCCGAGCAGGACCAGGGAGCCGACGTAGAACAGCGCGATCCGGGCGATCACCGAGTTGATGGCGCGCGGCATGATCTTCTCGGGGTTCTCCGCCTCACCGGCCGCGGTGCCGACGAGTTCCACCGCGGCGTAGGCGAAGACGACACCGGTGGTGACGACGACCAGCGGCAGGAATCCGGTCGGGAACAGGCCGCCGTTGTCGGAGAGAATGCTCAGACCTGTCGGCTGGCCCTCGATATCGAAGCGGCCGGCCAGGAAGATCGTGCCGATGATCAGGAAGCTCACCAGGGCGACGACCTTGATCAGCGCGGCCCAGAACTCCAGTTCACCGAACCATTTCACCGAGATCATATTGATCGCGACCACGATGGCCAGCGCGATCAGCGCGATGGTCCACTGCGGTATCACTTCGAACGCGCCCCAGAAGTGCACGTAGGTGGCGATCGCGGTGATATCCACGATGCCGGTCATGCACCAGTGGAAGAAGTACATCCAGCCGACCGCGAAGGCCAGCTTCTCACCGTAGAACTCCCGCGCGTAGGACACGAACGAGCCGGAGGAGGGACGGTGCAGCACCAGCTCGCCGAGGGCGCGCAGGATGAAGAAGACGAAGATGCCACAGATGCCGTAGACCAGGAACAGACCGGGGCCGGCATCGTGCAGCCGGCTACCGGCGCCGAGGAAGAGCCCGGTTCCGATGGCGCCACCGATGGCGATCATCTGGAGCTGCCGGGGACGCAGCGATTTGTGATAGCCCGCGTCTTCGGCGTGCAGTCCGTCCGCCGCCGGCGCCTCCTGTCCCCGAGGCTGTTGAACAGTGGTCATCGTATTGCCTTTCGAGTGGCGCAGATCATGTCTGCGATGAATGTACCGCTAGTTAGCGGCACAATCAATAGGTGCCCGCTGGACGTAACACGGTGGAAACCAGGCACTTTCGCCGAATCCCGCCCTCTACCAGCGGATGAGTGATTGATCGAGCCGCTGAATATCGTTACGCTGGATGGGTCAAATCGATGAGGGAGCGCTCCGATGGCCTGGTTCGAACGCGAGTTCATCGCCGTACCGGAAACCGGCAAACAGCAACTCGTCTACAAGTGGCCGGATGTGAACATCCGCCGGTACTCCCGCGCGATCGTCAACGCCGACCAGACGGCGCTGTTCGTGAAATCCGGCCATGTGGTGGGCACGCTGGGCCCCGGCCGGCACCGCATCGACGCCGATGAGCTCCCGCTGCTCGGCGCCCTGGTCGATACCCTCTCCGGCGGCAACTACTACCGCGCGGAGCTGTACTTCGTCTCCACCCGTGAATTCGCGGGCATCAAATTCGGCGGACGGCTCGCCGATATCGCCGACCCGGTGAGCGAGCAGATCGTCACGTTGCGTGTGTTCGGCGAGTTCGCGGTCACCGTACGCGACGCGCAACAGCTGATCACCTCGCTGGCGGGCAGCACCGATCTGCACGATCCGGCCGGAATCGAATCCTGGAGCGCGGATCTGCTGCTCAAGGCCATGAAAATCGCTGTCACCCAGGGTGTTTCCCGAGGTGAATGGCCGGTCCTGGGCCTGTCCGGCCACCTGCCCGATATCGAGCGGGCGGTCCTGCACCAGACCAACACCACCCTCTACGAATACGGCCTGCGGCTCCCCCGGCTGGGCAACTTCGATATCACCCTCGCCCCCGAGGACTCCGACCGGCTGAAACGGCTGGCCAAGGATGTCACCTATATCCGGCTGGCCGGGGACTTCCGGCAGTACGCGGCGGGTGAGATGGCGCTGGGCGCGGGCCACGGCCTGGCGACCGGGCACGGGCACGAGGGCGGATTCCTGGGTGCGGCGCTGGGGATCAACGCGCTGCAGCAGTCGAGCCCCCCGGTTCCCGGGCAACTTCCCACCGCACCCCGTTCCCCCTGGCAGCAGGCCCATCCGGCAGCGGAACCCGCATATCCGGAACTCCCGAACCCGGCGCCCGCCGAACTACCGGCGGGCCGCGGCGCGGCAGGTCCGGCGTGTACGGCGTGCACCACGGTCAATCCCCCCGGCGCGAACTTCTGCGTGAACTGTGGACACCGATTCGCCCCCGCCGAACCCGCCGCCTGCCGGGGATGCGGCGCGGATCTCCTGGCGGCCGCGAAGTTCTGCGCCGCCTGCGGTACGCCGGCGCCGCATTCCTGACCGGCCGCTCCCCTGTCCGGGCGCGCAACAGCCCTGCTGTCTCCCGCCGATCCGAACAGAACCGGCCCGCTCGGCGAATGCCGAACAGGCCGGTTCCGGGAGTGGGTCAGCCCACGAGCCCCGATTCCGTACTGCCCGCGAGACTGCGCACCTGCCGCGCCGCCACCGACAGTGTCGCCAGATCGTGCCGGGTCACCCCGAAGATCTCGGTCAGCGCCGCCCGGGCCCGGGTCAGCCGGGAGCGGTTGGTCTGCTCCCAGTAGTCGAGCTTCTCGCCCACCGGATCCTCGGGGTCGGTGGCCGTGGCGATATCCAGGGTGAGCAGCCGCAACGATTCGAACAGGTCGTCGCGCAGGGCCAGCCGCGCCAGACCGGCCCAGCGCTGGTCGTAGTCGAGGTCGTTCACCGCGCTGATCAGCCGGGTGATCTCCAGATGGGCATTCAGCGCGAAATAGAGCTCGGCGATCTCGTGCGCGTCCCGTTCGGCGATATCGGCGATATCGAGCACATCCAGCAGCGGGTACAGCTGAATCAGGTGGTAGACCTCGACGGCCAGATCGGCGGGCGCACCCTGCTCCGCCTCGGCGGCGGCCCGCGCCGCGACATGGTCGGACAGCGGGGTCGGCAACCAGCCGGGGACCTGGCTCGCCAGTGCCCGGACACCGTCGCGGTAGCGGGCGATATCGGCGCCGATGGCGATGGGCTGGGGCCGGTTCAGCAACAGCCAGCGGGCGGCCCGTTCCAGGACGCGGTGCGTTTCCAGCTCGAGCCGGTCACGCACGTCCGCGGGCATCGGGGTCGTCCGGATCCGGGCCCACAATTCCCGCAGCTGGAAGATCTCCACCGCGGCGGTGAAGGCCCGCACGGCGTCGTCGGTCGTGGCGCCGATTTCCTCGGCCAGCCGGAACGCGAAGGTCGCACTGGCGAAATCGACCATCTCGTTGATCACCACGGTCGCCACGATCTCCCGGCGCAGCGGGTGGGTGGCGATGGCGCCGGCGAAGCGGTCCCGCAGCGGAGTCGGGAAGTATCGCGGGAGGATCGCGGTGAAGGTCGGGCTGTCGGGCAGATCCCCGGCCAGCAGATCGGCTTTCAGCGAGAGTTTGACATGGGCGATGACGGTGGCGAGTTCGGGTGAGGTGAGCCCGGCTCCGGCGGCGATACGCCGCTCCATCTCCGCGTCCGAGGGCAGCGCCTCCAGGTGCCGGTCCACACCCCGCCGGGTTTCCAGTTCGGTGAGCAGGCGCCGGTGCACCGCTCCGCGCCGGGCGGCGATCGAACGTGAGAGCCCGATCCGGAAATTCTGCGAGATATTGTCCTGGAGCACCAGTTCGGCGACCTCGTCGGTCATCTCCGCCAGCAGCGGGTTGCGATCGGCGATATCCAGTTCGCCCGCGGAGACCGCGGCGTCGAGCAGAATCTTGATGTTCACCTCGTGATCGGAGCAGTCCACGCCCGCGGAATTGTCCAGCGCGTCGGTGTTCATCTTCCCGCCGTTACGGCAGAACTCGATCCGGCCGCGCGCGGTGGCGCCGAGATTGCCGCCCTCACCGATCACCTTCACCCGCAACCGGTCGGCGTCCACGCGTACCGCGTCGTTGGACTTGTCGCCGACATCGCCGTTGGTTTCGGCGCTCGCCTTGATATAGGTGCCGATACCGCCGTTCCACAGCAGATCGACGGGCGCTTCCAGGATCGCGCGGATCATCTCCGGCGGGGAGAGCCGGGTGACCGTGGACGGCAGCTTCAGCGCCGCCCTGACCTGCGGACTCACCGGAACAGCCTTGGCAGTGCGGTCGTAGACGCCGCCGCCCGCGCTGATCAGCGACTTGTCGTAATCCGCCCAACTCGACCGGGCCAGCTCGAACAACCGGCTCCGCTCCGCGAACGACGACGCCGCCACCGGATCGGGATCCAGGAAGATATGACGGTGGTCGAAAGCCGCCACCAACCGAATATGCTCCGACAACAACATCCCGTTGCCGAACACATCACCACTCATATCCCCCACACCCACCGCCGTGAAATCCTGCGACTGGGTATCGATCCCCATCTCGGCGAAATGCCGCTTCACACTCTCCCACGCACCCCGCGCGGTAATCCCCATCGCCTTATGGTCATAACCGGCCGAACCACCCGACGCGAAAGCATCGCCCAGCCAGAACCCGTACCGCCCCGCCACATCGTTGGCGATATCGGAGAATGTGGCCGTGCCCTTGTCGGCGGCGACCACCAGATACGTATCGTCACCGTCGCGGCGCACCACCCGGTCCGGCGGCAGCACCGTGCCGGTTCCGTGTTCGACATTGTCGGTGAGATCGAGCAGTCCGGAGATGAAGGTCCGGTAGCAGGCGATACCTTCGGTGAACAGGGCCTGGCGATCGGCCCCGGCGTCGCCGGTGGCGGCGGGCGGGCGCTTCACCACGAAACCACCCTTCGCACCCACCGGCACGATCACCGCGTTCTTCACCGCCTGCGCCTTCACCAAACCCAGAATCTCGGTCCGGAAATCCTCCAACCGATCCGACCACCGCAAACCACCACGCGCCACCGCACCGAACCGCAGATGCACACCCTCCACCCGCGGCGAATACACGAAGATCTCATACCGCGGCCGCGGCTGCGGCAGCAGGGCGATCGACTGTGGGTCGAATTTCAGTGAGAGATGCGCGGGCGGTTCGCCGTCGGCGTCGCGCCGGAAATAGTTGGTCCGCAGGGTCGCCGAGACCACACCGAGGACCGCGCGCAGCACCCGGTCGGTATCGAGGCTGACCACCGCGTCGATCTCGGCTTCCAGCCAGTCGGCGATGGCCGCGGCCGATTCCGCGGCGCCGTCCGGATCGAAATAGGCTTCGAACAGCCGCACGAACCCGCGCGACATATCGGGGCTGGCCAGCAGCACCCGGGTGATACCCGCCGCGCCGTAGGAGAATCCGGCCTGCTTCAGGTATTTCGCGTAGGCGCGCAACACCACCACCTGCCGCCAGTGCAGGCCGGCGCGCAGGATGAGTTCGTTGAGGGCGTCGACCTCGGCCGCCCCGAACCACATGGCCTCGAACGCGGCGGTGAATCGCTGCGCGATGCCCTGGGCCCCCGGACCGTCGGGCAGATCCAGATCCTCCTCCAGTTCGGGGTCGAGTTGGCTGCGTAAGACCGCCGAGACCACCCGTAACCGGAAATCGTAGATCCAGTCCGAGTTCTCGTCCCGGGAGTCGAGCTGATAGGGCCGCTCGTCGACGACCTCGACACCGAGGCTGTGCAGAACCGGCAGGACCCGGCTCAGCGAGACACCCTCGCCGGCGGCGTAGAGGGTGAAACGCCATTCGCCCGGCGGCGCGTCGGCCGTGCGGTACAGCGCGGTCCGGAAACGCGCTGTCCCCAGTTCGTTCGGATCAATCCGGAATCGCATCGGCGAAACTGTCTCCTGAATTGTCGTCACCGTGATCCGCGCCTTTCCGCTTCGGTTTCGAGCACTTGCTACCCGGTTACTGTACGCGTTTAATGTGCCGTTGTATAGCGGTACGTTACGTATGTGTAACCGATCACCCCATGCGTGATCAGGGAAGAAGTGCACGGACGGCAGTGTTCGCGCGCGAGTCAGGGCTGCAGCAGACCCGACCGCATGAGAAAGGTGCGGGCGCCCGCCGCGCTGGCGAACGAGCCGGTGTCGACGCGCAATCCGGAGTTCGTATCCGCGTACCACACCGCCGAGGAGGCGCTCACGGCCGCGAAAACATCCCCGTCCGCCACCACGCTGCCCCCGGCCGAACGCCACTGCGCGACAGCCTGCCGCAGCGCGTCGGGAGTGGCGGCGTGCACCTGGAACGCCAGCGTCCGCCCGCCGGTGATCTCCCCCAGCAACAGCGGACTGTCGGCAGCGATCACGCAGTTGCGCACACCCTCGGTTTCCGGATGCGGCCGGCAGGCCGCGCTACGCAACGGCGCCGGTAACGCGGCCATCGGGTCGGAATCCACCGCGCCCGGACCGGCGGGAGCCAGACCCGGCGGCCCGGTGAGCGTCGGAGTGGTCAGCGCGCACGACTTGACCATCAGGAAGGCCAGCACCAGCAGCACCGCGACCGCCGCACCGGCCGCCGCCCGCCACTGCCATTTCGGGTGCTGCCGCCGGACCACGGCCTCCGCCTCCCCGACCAGATGCCGGCGCACGAATCCCAGGGCCCCGCGCGGTCCGTGCTGCTCCAGATGGGAACGGCCCGGGTGATCGGGGTCGGCGTGCTCCTCGTGCGCACCGGACCGGCGAGTGGCCCCCGCGTGCGCGCCGAGTCCACCGGCCCACCCGGTGATCTCGGCCTGGTACGCACCGAGCATCCCGTGCGGTCCCGGCGCCCGGGCACCCGCGCCCGAGTGTCCGTGCGCGGCGGGAACCTCCGCCACCGGCAGCGGCGCCCCACAATTCGCGCAGGCTCCGGAACCCGGGGCCGACGCATGCCCGCAGTACTGACACCGGACCGTCATCCGCGCGCTCCGTGTCTCATTCCGGCCTCACTGCCCGGTGATCACGATCGACGAGATCGCCACGGTGTTGGACGAGGTGGAACCGCTGGACTTGAGCACGGTCAGGGTTATCTCCGATGCGGTGATGGGCGGTTCGATCCGGGTCACCACCAGCGACCGCTGATCCAATGTTTCCTGGGTGTAGGTGGTCTTGTCGTCGTCGTCGAACTGGTACGAGACCCGGCTCACCGTCCGGAATTTGGTCCACTGATCGGTGCCGTCGGTACCCACATGATCCCAGCCGGGCACGATCGCGATCGAATCGATCTCGTATTCCTTGCCCAGATCGATCCGCAGCACCTGCCCGTCGATCTTGTAGGCCCGCGGGCACGACCACGCCTTGTCCGGTTCGCCGGAGAAGGCGTCCATCCCGTCGGTTCCACCCGATGGGCAGCTCGATTCCGCGGATTTCACCTCGAGAGTGCCGCTCGCGGCCTGCTCGGTGGTCTGCGGGGCCGGCTGGGTGGGCGCGGCGGTGATCGCCAGCGGCGAGGTGTCGGACTTCTCGGAACCGCTGGTGAGCACCAGCAGGATCACGATCAGCACCGCGATCACGGCCGCCACCGCCAGCGCGACCCGCGGCCTGCGCAGCTGCTCGACGACTTCACGCGCCCGGTCCTGCGGCGACTGCCGTTCGGCGCCGGTGGGCTCGGGTTCGGGCGAACGCTCCGGTTCGGCCTCCGGGGCGGTGCCACCCGCCAGCCGCCCGGCGACCCGCTCGGAATTCTCGGCGGCCAGCGAGGAGGACGGCCCGGAATCCGGGATCTGCCCGCTGAGCAACGCGTTGATCCGCTCGCTGGCCGACGGTCCGGCCGTCGAACGGCGTGGCCTCGAGACGGCGGGACCGGAATCGGGCGCCGTCGCCCCGGCTCCCGCGGACGGTGGTGTGACCCCGGCTCCGACCTCGACCGGTTCCCTGGCGGCCGGCGCGCCGGCGAGCAGGGAGTCGTCGAGACCGATCGCGGAGTCCTGCGCGGACGCCGGCTCGGGAATTCCGGTATCCGCGAGCGCTGTCGCGCCGAGCCCGAACGCCGGATCCGCCAGTAGCGCATCCATGATCGCGCCTCGATTGCGGAGAAAAACATCTCCGGAATCAGCTTCGGGCATAGGCGAAATGGTATCGGCAACCAGCACCCCACCCGCGCCGTTATTCCCAACAGTGGAAGGCTCGGGCCGGGGTCACCACCGGCGAACGGGTCTTTCTAGCGTGGTTTCTCGGTGGTGACGAAATACTCCGGCGGAACATCGAACACCCGCGCCAGCGCGATGATCAGATCCAGCCGCGGAATGGCGTCACCGTGGATCAGCCGGTACAGGCCCGACTGCGATACCGGCACATCGGGATAGGCCAGTTCCAGATGCTGGGCCAGCGAATACAGTGTCAGCCCACGGGTCGAGCCGTCCTCGGTGGATACCACCGATTCGGCGATGAGTTCCGAGAGCCGGCTGGAGAATATCGCCGCGGCGGCCTGTCTCGGGGTCTGCTCCTGCGTGCCGTCCTCGTCCGCTCGTGCACTGTCCGGTTCGGGGTCCGCTACCACGGTCATCGAGATTACCTGTTCTGCCATAGTCAACGGGTGGGATATCCGTGCGGCCGGGTGACCGGTACGGTGCGCTCGGAATTCACCGGGGGCGCGACAACGCTGGAGGGACGTTCGGGCTGATCGAGATAGCGGGTCTCCCCGCGCGGTTCCACCAGATTCACCCGGACCGTGCGCATCGGTATCCGGACATCCAGCTGGGCCTCCCCGACCTGTTCGATCGACAGATCCACCGACCCGCGCCGCGGGCTCCCCGGATCGCTGATGGACACGGTGGTGGGCGCCGCCGACACCTGTGGGGGCAACTGATCGAACACCACGATGGTGGCGTCGCTACCGGAATCGCCCTCGTCGACGCCGGCCAGCCGTAGCGAGCGCGCATCGCCCACCGCGCTCACCAGATTCTGCCAGCGCTGCGGCCGGTTGGTATGCACCTCGATATCCGCGCCGACCACCGTCGCCCGCAGCACGAGCTGCTGGGCCACCGGCAACAGGGCCTGGACGTCGACCGTGCGGCGGCGCGGATTGTAGCGAGCGGGATCGTATAGCGGCAGTGCCAGCTGGTGGCGGGGCTGCCCGTTGATGGCCCCCAGGATCTGGCCGTTGGGCCCGATCGGAATCGCCAGCGAGGCCGCCGTCTCCGTGGGCGCCTCCTCGACGGTCCGCTCGTCCCGGGTCAGCGCGTCGAGCGTGACCCCGGTCGGCAGGCTGGCACGCAGCGCCAGCGACTGCCGTCCGGGCAACCGGCGCAGATAGTCCGGCAGCGCCTCGTTCATCGCCGGGCCGATATAGCGCACCACGGCCCGCGGGCCGGCGTCCGCCGACAACCCGACCACCAGCGTGGTACGGCCACTGTTCCAGGTCCAGCAGTCGTCCAGACCCGAATCGTCGAGCTGTTCCCAATCGATGCCGAAGCTGGTGACGAAACGCCCCGGCACCGGGGTCCGCAGACAATCCCAGCGCTCGGTCAGATCGGTGAGCTCCGCCCCCGCGTGCAGGAGCCGGGTGGCGTCCACGAACGCCGACGCCGGCAGCGGGTGCGCGGCCACCCCGCGTTCGCGCAGCCGTCCGGCGATCCGGTGGGCCGCGGTGGCCAGGGTTTTCGGGCCCACCACCGCGCACGGGCCGCGGCGCGCCAGGGCCCGGAGATTGCGCTCCTGGTCCAGCCGCAGCACCAGCCAGGTCAGCCGGTTGCCCACCACGGGCTGAGAGCCGATCAGCTGGTCGTAGAGCATGCTGTAGCTGCCCGCGGCCCGGACCCGCTGTCCGGTGGTGACGATATCGATATCGACCCCGATCCCGAACTGGTCCAGCATCGGCAGCAGCGCGTCGACCGGCACCGTGTCCTCGGTGTAGATCGTCTGATCGGCGATCACCGTGGGCAGGTCCAGATTCGGCGCCAGCTGGATCATCGCGACCAGTACGTCGCCTTCCTGCGCGATACCGCAGACGCCGGCCGGCACCTCGATATCGCGTACCGGAAGCCGATCCCCCAGCAGGGCGGCCCGTGCCGTACGTCCGGTCCGGAAGGACAGCCAATCCAGCAGCCATCGCATCGGCGTCCGCTGCCGGATCCGGATCAGGACCGACAACATGAGCGCGACCACGATCAGCGCCGCGCCCCACAGCGGCAGGTACGCGGATAAACCGGCTACCACCACACTGCCTCCGATCGCCATCACCGCGAACGGGCCGCGTTCGATTCCGGCGACCCGGCGGTCGGGCGCGCGCACCGCCCTTTCCGCAGTCACCGTCACCCGTGCCTCCGTCGCCGCGTGTTCACGCCGTAGGTCACGCCGGCCCCGATCAGCACCGCCGCGCCGATCACGATCGCGGCCGTGATTCCCGGTGTGTTGTCCGGGGGACGTTGAGGTGGCGGCAGTTCCAGTACCGCCGACTGGTACAGACCCTCGGGCACCTCCGGAGGGGTGCGGTAGCTCAGGGCCTCGAGCGGATCGATCAGGCCCGCGCCCACGATGTTATCGATACCGCGAGCCGGTGCGTGCGCACTCGCGGTCAGCCGGGCGGTGATCTCGGTGGGTGTCTCGTTCGGATAGCGGGATCGCACCAGCGCCGCGACACCGGCGGCATAGGCCGCCGCGAACGAGGAGCCGCCGACCGGGGACAGTTTGTTCGGTTCGCCCACGCCGTTGATCACACCGGCGGCGCCCGGGCCCAGCGATTCGATACTGGTGCCGGGAGCAGCCACGGTGACCCACGGACCCAGCATGGACTCGTTGGTGACGCCGCCGCTGGCCGTGGTGAAACCGACCGACAGCACGGATTCGGCGAAAACGCTCGGTACCGAGGCGGCTTGGACGTACTTCCAGTTCCTCGGATCCCCTGGCCGGCCCGGATCGTGATCGGGGTTCTGCCGGCAGTTCCCGCCCCCGGCATCACCGGCACCCGCGACGATCAGGGCGCCCCGGGTGTGCACCGCGTAACCGACGGCCTCGGCGATCACACCGAGATCTACGCCCGAATCCACCGGTACGCAGATCGGCAGGGGTATCGCGATGATGCCCGCGCCCATATTCGCGGCGTGGGTGATGGCGCGGGCCATGGTCCGCAACTCCAGCGAGATCTGCTCGCGCGGTTCGCTGGACATCCCGTCCTGCCGGAACGCGTTGGAGCGGTATCGCAACGAGATGAGCCGGGCGTCGGGAGCCACGCCGGTCAGCCCGTCCGCGGGATCGGCGGCGGCTCCGATGATCCCGGCCACGAGCGTACCGTGGGCGTCGCAATCCTGGAGGCCGTCGCCGCCCGGGACGACGTAGTCGCCGCCGCCGGTCAGGTTCGGCAGCCGCGGATGCGGCGTGATCCCGGTATCGAGCACCGCGATGGTCACCCCGGCACCCCGGCTGAGAGTGCGGGCGTCGCTCAGGTTCAGCGAGATCTCCGAAGGGGGCGTTCGCGTGGTATCGGTATCCTTCAGCACACCGGCCGACACACAACCGCTGGTCTGTTTGGTCGGCCCCTCCGGCCCAGGCGGACCGTCCGGCGGCGCCACTCCGACGACCACTTCCGGTGGTATCAGCGCGCCGGCCGGGCCGGCGCCGGTACTCAGCAGGAGTACGGCCAGCACCGCGGCGGCGGCCCCGCCCACTCTCATCAGATTCCTCGCATGGCGGTGTAGATGCCCATGATCCAGAACGCGATCACCGGGACGATCAGGATCAACGCGTATTCGATGAGGTCGGTGATCCGGCGAGTGACCGGCGTGAGCCGTTTCCCGGGCAGGGTCAACGCCGCCGCCAATGCCGCGCAGGCGATGACAGCCACGATGAGAACGACCGAGACCCGTGCGAACGAACTCCCGTACGCCGTGACCAGGACCCCGGCGACACCCAGAACGGTCACCGCGGACCCGGCGATCAGGGCGATGGCCTGCACCCGGTCCGGGTACCACCGGGAACGCATGGCGAGGATCCCCGCGACGGCCGTCCCCATCACGATCTCCCGGATCCCGCCCGGGCTCACGGCGGCACAGATCACCGTCGACACCGACAGCAGACCGGAGATGGCCACGACGAGACCGCGCAGACTCGTGACCGCCAGCCGAGCCCGGCTCTCGATACCCACTTCGTTGTCGTGCCGGGACTCCTCGGCCGCCGCCGCGTCCTCCGCGTTCTGCTCGACGTCCCGGTGGGTTTCCGCGTCGAAGATATCGGTGAGCGTCGCCGGGTTCACCTCGTTGCCCGGGTCGGGCAGGTCGGGGGGCCGGATCCGGGCGATCACGACCGCGATCCGAGGTGCGAGGGTGAGCAGCACCAACCCGGCGAACACCGCGCCGCCGGCGACCTGACGGGTGGCCAGATCGAAGTAGGCCAGGGGAAGTACGACAGCCGTCACTGTGACGCCGAGCACCGCGACACTCATCAGGGTGGCGATACCGGAACCGGTCACCCGCATCAGGGCCATGGCCGCGACCGCCGCCACCACCGCACCCGCGGCGATATTGGCGGGCGCGAACGGACCGGGTTCGCCGTAGGCTGGTGGTACCAGCATGGCGCTACCGGTGAAAAGCAGCGGAATGGCCGCCAGCGCGGCGCCCAGTGAGATCCGCCGGGCCGCACCGCTGCCCTTGATCGCCACCGCGGCAGCCCAGCACAGCACACCCAGCAGCAGCGCCGGCAGGCCGCACCACAGCCACGACCCGGACTGCGTCCAGCTCCAGGACAGCAGGGTCGCGATACCGACCGCGCCGATACCGAAAACGCCCAGGCCGACGACGGCGGCGGTATCGGAATCGAATTCGGCGAACTCACGCTCGTTGATCAGCGCGAGCGCATCGGTGATGTCCTCGACCACCGGGGTGAAGACCTCCGATGATTCGACCGGGGCCAGCAGCAGCACCGTGCCGTCGACGACATCGTGATCCCCCAGGCTGCGCCACCGCGGAATCGGCGGTTCGCCCGGGCGCGCCAGGCTCCACTGTCCCTGTGGCGGAGTGAAATCGACCTCCTCGTCACCGATGGCGTTGGCCAGCACGGCCACCAGGTCGTCGATGAATGTTTCCACGGTGAACTTGGTCGGCACCACCACATCCACCTGGTAGGTGGCCACCATCACCGCGATCCGCGCCCGCGCGACCTCCGCCGGCGCCGCACCCCCCGCCGGGGACGGGGGCGCCGCCTGCACAGCGGTCACCGATAATCTCCGTGGTCACCGACCGTCGGTTCGGCGACATACCCGGGGAAGTCGTCGGACAGATCGGACGCGAGATCCTCGAAAGCCAGCACGGTCTCCTTCTCCAACATGCGCAGATCGATTTCGCCGCCCTCGGCCAGGTGCGGGTCGAACGGTATCTGGATCGTCGGCCGCTGCGCCGAGGCGAACAGCTTCTCGATGGCCTCGATATCGACCGTGGGCTTCGCGGGGTGCTGCCGGACGATCGCGACCACCGACGAGGCGATCAGATGATCGAATCCGTGCGAACTGAGCCAGTTCAGGGTGGCCACCGCGCCGGTGACCCCGCCGACCGTCGCCGGGGTCACCACGACCACGGCATCGCTGGTCCGCAGGACGGTATTGGTCGACGAATCCAGCACACCGGTTCCGCAGTCGACCACCAGCAGATTGTAATGGCGCCGCAGGATCTCCACGCCGGTCTGGTACTCGCTGCCGCTCAGCGCTTCCCCGGCGTCGGTGCTCCACGGCGAGGCGACCACCGCGAGGTCGGCGGTGTTGACCGAGGTGTAGGAGTGCACGGCGGAGAACGAATCCAGCCGGCCCTTCGCCTGGGCGAGATCGCGCAGGGTGAGGCCGTATTGGTGCCGGGACGTGCGGCTGGACAGATCCCCGAAATCCGGGTTGGCGTCGATCGCGACGACCCGGTCGGGTCGCAGCTTCGCGAAGACCGACCCGAGCCCGGCGGTGGTGGTGGTCCGGCCGACTCCGCCCTTCACGCTCACCACCGCGATCTGATAGGGCGCGGTGAGCTGGCGGCGGATACGGGTGCGGCGGTTCTCGGCCCGCTGCTCGGCCGGGGAGAGTCCGAGGTTGAATCCGACCTTGTTGAGTGCGCCGCGGACACCACTGTTGGAACGCAGATGCGCTTGGCGCACCGCCGCGATCTCGGCGAGCAGTTCCGCCGACGCCAGCGCGGGCGGCAGGATCTCGATCCGGCCGGAGGTCTCGTAGGCGGGCCGGTGGATGCGGTCGGGCACGCGCGAATTGTCGGCGGCGCCCATCACCGGGGCGGGCGCGCCCGGATGGGCGCCGTAACCCGCCGCGGCACCCGGGTAGTCCGGCCTCGCGGCGTAGCCCGCTCGAGTCTCGTAGCCGGTCTGCGCCTCGGCCTGCGAGTAGCCGGACTGCGTACCGGTGGGCGCGGCAGTCGCGGGCCGGCCGGTGTGCGGAGCCGCCGCCCCCGGGGTGTCCGCGCCGGCCTGCGGTCCGGGTCCCGCTTGCGGTTCACCCCAGTTCGGCGGGGAGGTGTGCGCCGCCGCCGGGTTGCGCTCGGTGGAGGGCTCCGGCGGAGCACCCACCGGGGGCGGCGACACCGGCGGCTGTGCTCCCAGTTGCTGTCGCTGCGCTATCGCCCGGCGCTCTTCTTCGGCCGCCTGCTGATGTGCGGTGGCGGCGCGCTGGCGCAGCTCGGCCAGATCGGGTTCGGAGGTGATCGGTGAATCGTTGCCGGCCGGGGGCTGCGCGGGGGCCGGGGGCGATACCGCGGCCGGCGCGGAACCGCCCGCGGGTGGCCCGGACACCGGTCTGGAGGCGAAATCCTCGGCGGACACTGAACTCCCTCGCTCGGCATCGGTTTCCGGCGGCGAGACGGTATCGGCGGCCGGGGCGCCGGACGCCTCCGCCGCGGGACGGGTGTCGGGGGGAGGCGGGGGAATCGGTGTGGACGGCCCACTGTCGGGACGTTCCTCGAGCTGAGCGAAATAGGCGTCGTAGCCGCCTTTGGCGAGCGCCGCGGAGGCGTCGCCGTTCGTTGTCGGTGCCCGGTTCATCTCACCGTCCTCTCATCCAGCACTGGAACCTCAACCGGTGCGTGCGGTATCGAACCAGCTTCGGCCGGGTAGCAGTTCGGCCAATGCGTTGATACCACTGTGCAGGGCCGGGTCGTCGCCGGGGCGGAAGGTCGACCAGAGTTGCCCGTCCGCGGCCCGGCTGGGCGTGGCCACCAATCGTCCCGCGAGCGTGTCGATCACGTTCATACAGGCGTTCATGTCCGGGACACCGCCACCGTCCCGGTGTTGGACCATGATCACTTCGGCGCGTCGGACAACTTCCTCCATGGCCCGGGTGAGCACACTCGCGGTGCGCGGCAGGGCACCGAGCTCCCGCAGTCCGGCCCGGCGCTCGTCCGGCCCGGCCGGTATATCCTCCAGGGCCGCCGACGGGACCACGAACGGATCGAAATCCAGAACCGGATAGTCTCCCAGTGCGGATTTCAACACCGCCGTCAGTGTATTCAAATCGCGGCCTTCGTGAAACACGGCCTGAATGACGATGTGGTCGTCGTAGCGGACGGCCAGCACGTGCTCAGTGCCCTCACGCACCAGTGAAGCGCGAAAAATGGTGGGCGTCCGGCTCTCCTGGTCCCGATCGATGACCTGCACCATCAGTTCGGTGTCCGGCCGCGCGAGCCGCCGGATCCAGCCGGCGACCACAGGATGGACCTCGTCACCGGAAATCACTCCCGCCTCGGCGAGTTGTTCCCTGACGATCGCCCATACCCGGTCCCGGTCCTGGATCCGAAAGATATTCGGCCGGATCGACAGAACCGGCGGATAGGTGTCGATATCGACCATGCTCCGGAGAAGGAGCGCGGCATCGACATTCAGATCGATGGATACCGGATCGGTAGCCATCGATTCCGCCGTTCCGGCATCGGCCGAGCGATACTCGAACAAATCAGAAGATACCGAGGAACTCATTGCCGGCCATATCGTTCCCTTCGAGGTTGATGTCGGATATTCGCTGATCGCTCAGCGGAAGGTCTTCTCGTCGTCGCGTCGTTCATCGTCGTCGAGTTGATCGAGTACTCCGACAAGAGACGAGTCGAGCACGAGCTGTTCCTCGGATTCTTCGTCCTGGTATTCGATGACGCCGATGGCCGGCGGGCGCTCGAGCACGGGTACCTCGAATTGCTCACCGGGAGTGAAGACCTTGCCGGTCCTCTCGTCCTCTTCCTTTTTCCGCCGCCGCATCCGTGCGGTAGGCGCGGAGACCCGCCGGGGCATATTGCGCACCGGTGCACCGCTGGGCGAGCCGCTGGTGGCACCGAACGGCGTTCCCGTGCCCGGCGTCCACCCGGTCGGCATCCGGAAACCGGTGGCGGCACCCGGCATGGAGCCGAGGCCACCGCGTGTCATCCCGAGGGCGACGAGACTACCGACTCCGCCGCTGAGACCCGCGAGAGTCGACGACGAGGGGGTACCGAGCAGCTGGTCCAGGGCCGAAGACGGTCCATCCATACCGGATCCGCCGTCCGTGACCGTATCGAGCCCGGAAGTGGACTGCTCCGGGAGGCCCTGGGACTGCGTCGGATCCGAGCCACCCGGATCGCCGCCGTCACCGCCGGGCTGCCCATCACCGCCGGGCTGCCCGTCACCGCCGGATTGCCCGTCACCGCCGGATTGCCCGTCACCGGTGGATTGGGTGCCGTCTCCGGTCGATTGGTTGTGATGCTCGGACAGCAGCTGGCTGTCGGGACCGTTTTCCGCCAGATCCCGTAGGGCGTCGCCGGGATCGAGCGGCGGCTGACTGCCCCCGCCGGGCGCGGTGAGAATCGGGGGCGGCGGCATCATCGGCACGGTGGCCAGACCCGACACGATGCGGACCGCATCGATTTCGTAGTCCGTCATCGACGCGGCGGCCCGATCCCAGAGCAGCATGTAGGCACCGAGCGCTGTCGCCAGTTTGGGACCGGTCACCAACGCCGCGGGCGTATTGGCCGTAGGAACGAAATCGATGATGGCTTCCGCGAGGGCCGTTTCGGATGCCGTGATCTCCGGAAGCGTCGGCATCGCGCCGACGGCCATCAGGTGCGCTGCCGTACCCTCGTCGGCCGCCCGCGCCAGCGCGTCGGCGATCATTGTCTGACCCCGCACCCATTCGTTGTGCTTACGGAACGCCGATTGAGCACGCTGCGTACCGAGACCGCCGGGCCACGAGGCGGCCAAATCGGACAGAGATCCATCCGTACTCGAGGCGGCGGAATCCAGTGCGGCGCGGACCCCGCGATAGGCGGTCGCCGTATTGATGAGCGGGACCGCGCCTTCCCCGCTGTTCAGGCTCGTCCAGTTCGCCCGCGGGGGTAGGGCCCAGTACTCCAAGAACGGCATAGCGACTCCGCTCCACAGGCCTCCGGGTCAGTCGCCGAAGATATCGTCGACGATTTCTTTGCCCTCCGCCTGGAGACGCGCTCGATCGGCAGCACTCACCGTGGCGGCGCCGGTGGTGTCCGCGGTTTCATAGGTGACACTCACGGGGACCAGCGCCTGGCCGGCACGCAGCTTTTCGAGGACACCGGCATCGAGGTTGGCGAAATAGGCCTCTTTGACCGCCGTGAAGCCCGCACTGAGTATGAAGCCGGGCAGATGCGCTCCGGTGGGTTGCGGTGCGGCGACGGGGCCGGCCGTGTGCAACGCGGACGACAACGTCGACTCCCCGATCCCCAGCTTGGCGCTGATCGCGGGAAGCTCTTCATTGAAGACTGAAAGGGGGATCATCGATGGCTCCGATCGACTGTATTCCTGTTTCCGCATCCGAGCGGTGCATCTAGAACGCTAGGCTATTCTCAACTCTGGGGAGTCCCGCTGACCGGACGGGTTCGGTACGGATGCGACCTTCCCCATTCCCGGATCCGAACGCCCGTGTTACCGAACCGCCGGCCCGGGGAAAGTCGTCGATGCCGACCATCTCGTGGAGATCAGGGCGGCATCGACGCACCTCTTGATAGAGATCGGATCGCTGTCCACTCTCCTCACCGCACGACCTCGAACGGTATGTCCGAGCGTCACGCCGAGAGAGCACCGAAGGCTTCCGAGTCCCATCCGGCCGGCGACCCCGTTCGCTACGAGAACAGCTTGGCGATCTGGCCATCCGTCTGCTGAACGGTACCGCCACTGGCGGCGATTTCGATGACCTTGCTGTTCAGGTTCTTCAACGACTCTTCCAGCGCACTCATTCGCGCGTGGAACTCCTTGGTGATGACCTCGAAGGCGTCCGCGCCCTCACCGTGGAACGTCGCGACGGTTTCGTCCCAACGCTTCTTCACATCCGGAATGATCTCCTCACGAAGCCGGGTAACCTGCCTGTTGGTTTCCCCGGTGAGGTTATCGACCTGTCCGTAGTTATTGGAAATTTGAGCCATGTCGGTTCAAACCTTTCGCTGGTATGGATTCGACAATTCAGTCGAAGTTGAGATTGATCTTCCCGTAATCCTGCTGCAGGACACCGGTATCGGCGAATTGTCCGTCGTTCCACGCGCCGGAGGCGTTTCCGACATTCACGACACCGTCGTCACCCATGGCGGCCCGAAGACGTTCCGACTCGTCGAGTGCGGTGGTGTCGGTTTTGATACCGGCCGAGTCCAGGGGATTCATGATCCTGTCCTGGATCATGTGGGCCGACCCCTTCAGGTGCTCGTACACGTTCCCGAGCGCCTCGTAGCCCGCATTGCCGATCTGCCCCTTGACAGCGGCAAACCACTGCTGCTGGATACCGGCCATGGCCTGCGCGGCGCCCTCGATATCGCCTTGGATGACCGCGAACTGGCCTTTCGCAGTTCGCAGCAGATCGCCGTCGGCATCAGTAATTCCACTCATAGCTCTTTCCGATCCTCTCGAATGATGTGGTTGCGCCTCGGATAATCACCGGGACATCTTTGTGTCGTCGGATTCCGTTCCACCGCGGGACTGTCGAGTGCACCGACGAGTAGCGCGCCTGGTACGAAGCTTGCTCCGGTCTTCGGTATTCCTCCCTCCGGGCGTCGACGCTTTCGCGCCGAAAGTGTGCCGATGTTGTCCGGTACGTTCCGTACCGGCGCGCTCGACAACCGGAGGACGCGCCGACCGTGGACCGGTCGGGGAGGGAGCCGGCTTCGCCGTATTCGCGACGGACACCGCAGCCGTAGATATACGAGCCGATAACGCGACGTCCGACAACTCGCCCGCCCCGCGGCCGGCATACGCGGCCGCGAACAGCCGCGACGCGCCCTGTCGGCTATCGGGCCGGATCCAGTTCAGCGGCGGATCGGCCGCGCGAAAATCGTATATTGGCATGGCGACTCCGTTCCGGAGCAGTTACCGGGTCATCTGGGAGATACCGGCGCGGCGGCCCCATCGCCCTGCGTCCCGTTACCGGCGCCCCCCGGAGTCGACCGATCCGCATCGAGCCGTACTCCGACGGCCGGACGGTGTTCGGTCACTGACAGGGGAAGCATGGATATCTCCAATCGACCGTTGCCGGGATCGCATCGAGGCGATACCGAAAACGCTAAGCCATTCCCAACTGTGGGGATGAGCTGCGGGACACCGGCTTACGCCGATATCGGCGGGTGCTCACTCCGACTGCCAGGCGGCCTGGACGAGATCTCTGCGTGACAGCAGCGGTTCCACGAGAATCCCCCGGCCCAACGGCTGCTTGGTCGCCTTCACATCTCCGATGAGCATGCCGTCCATCTTGGTTCCGTCCATGATGAAGCCGGATGAGTTCAGGTTCTTGACCTGTCCGAGTACCGAGTCGTACATGGCCGAATCCGCCTGGGCGATATTGCGTGCCGCCACGAGGTGGAAGCCGGTGTCGCGACCGTCCAGAATGATCTCCTTCAGTGGATCCAAAGGATTCATCTGGCCACGCTGCGAGACCATATGGTAATCGTCCACCACCACGAAGATCTCCGGCCCGCTCCACCAGGATCGTTCCTTGAGCTGCTGGGAGGTAACGCCGTCCGGGGGTCGCCGGCTACGCATTTTCGCGACGAACGGGGGCAGATATTCGGTCAGATCGCGAGAGCTGGTGAGGTAGCCGACCATATATTCGGGCGGAAGGGCGTCCATATGGTGACGCCGGTAGTCGACGAGCAGCACTCGGGCCTCGTCCGGAGTGAAACGGGTGCGGATGGACTCCAGGATCGCACCCACCGTTGTCGACTTACCGCATCCGGTCGATCCCAGGATCACGAAATGCGGCGACACCCCGAAATCGATAACGGCCGGCCCGAGATCGGATTCGCGGACACCGAACGGAAGTGCCAGCCGCTCGGCCAGGTTCGTCGGGCGGGGAATAGTTTCCAGGATCTCCGGCAAACGCACTTGTCCTGGGAGCAGCCGGACTTCGGGCGCCCGGCGGCCGGAATACGTCTGGTTCAACTGAGTGATCGTCGCGGCCAATCCCGCGGACGCGGTCTCGGCGTCACCTTCGCCATCCGTTCGTGGCAGCGCAGTCAGCATATGGAGCGCATCGGTGGAGATACAGCGCCCGGGCCGGTGAGGCGGAATTCCGGCGACGACCGCTCGGTGCGTGTTGAACACGGTATCGGTGAGGTCACCGAGTCGCATCTCCACACGGGTCTGCAGCAGATCCTTCACCTGCGGCCGGATCGCGGCCCATCGTGAACTGCTCACCACCAGATGGATGCCGTAATTCAGCCCCTGGAGCGCGATATTCTCCATCGTCGGCATGTACTCGTCGTAGAACGGCCCGTTCACGGCGAACCCGATATCCCAGCCGTCCACCACCACGAACACATCACCGTGCTCATCGCCGTAGGACGACAACTCCGCCGAACCCTGCGGGGTTGCCCGGCGCCGCCGGAACTCCCGCATGGAATCGATTCCGAGATGGTCGAACAGCGTCTGGCGCGAGGTGATGAGATTGCGGATCAGCGCGAAAGTACGGCGGATCCGGTCCACATCACGGGCCGCGGCCACCGCGCCCACATGCGGCAGCGTCCGCAGCGGTGCGAGCCCGCCGGAGAAGTCGAAGCAGTAGAACTGGACCTGCTCCGGCGTGTGGGTCAGCGCGGCCGAGATGATCAGGGTCTGCAGGGCGGTGGATTTACCCGACTGTGGACCGCCGACCACCGCCACATGCCCGCCGGCGCCGGACAGATCCACCGACCAGACATCCTGCCGCTGCTGACGGGGCCGGTCGACAATGGCCCACGGCATCCGCAGCGTCCCCGCCTCCACCGCCGGGACAAGGCGGTCCAGGGTCGGCGGGACCCCTAGCGGAGGCAGCCACATCTTGTGCGCCGGGCGTCCGTGCCGGGCGAACTGTTGCAGCGTGGTCTCCATCACGGTGACCACTTCACCGTCGGTGTCGCCGGGTTCGGGCGCGTGCACCACCTCCACCGGCTGCGCCGCGCGCACCTCCGCGATATAGGCGGCGGTGAACCGTTGCGGCGGACGGTATCCGCCGCCGGGACGCCGGGCCCGCTGTGCGCTGGACGCGGTGGTCTGCGCGGGTGCGGTGTAGGGGCCGCCCACGTAGGCGGCCTGGAAGCGTTGCAGATCGCCCGCCCCGACCCGCAGATAGCCCGAACCGGGCTTCTTCGGCAGGTGGTAGGCGTCGGCGGTGCCGATGGCATCGCGGGAGTCGCTGGTCTGGTTGGTGCGCAGCGCGATCCGGTACGACAGGTGCGCCTCGAGTTC
Source organism: Nocardia sp. NPDC049935 (assembly GCF_055586645.1). Taxonomy (NCBI): domain Bacteria; kingdom Bacillati; phylum Actinomycetota; class Actinomycetes; order Mycobacteriales; family Nocardiaceae; genus Nocardia; species Nocardia sp. NPDC049935. The sequence continues at coordinate 137,146 of NZ_JBVJHV010000008.1, forward strand.
GCCCATCCGGTTGGCCGGAACCTTCTGCGAGGAGAGCAGCAGGTGGATCCGCAGCGAACGGCCGAGGCGGCCGATGGCGACGAACAGCTTCGAGAAGCCGGGGTGCTGTTCGAGCAGCTCGGCGAATTCGTCGAGGATGATCAGCAGGGTCGGCAGCGGTTCCAGTTGTGCGCCCTGTTCCCGCGCCTTCTCGTAGTCCGCGACGCTGGCGAAGTTACCGGCGTCGCGCAGGACCCGCTGCCGCCGCGCCATCTCGCCGTTGATCACGTCTTCCATACGGGTGACGAGATCGGCCTCTTCCTCCATGTTGGTGACCACCGCGGTCACATGGGAGAGCCGGTCGAAGCCCAGGAAGGTCGCGCCACCCTTGAAGTCGACCAGCAGCAGGTTCAGTACGTCCGGGGAGTGTTCGGCGATCGCGGAGAGCACCAGGGTCCGGAGGAATTCCGATTTGCCGGAACCGGTCGCGCCGATGCACATACCGTGTGGGCCCATACCCTCTTCGGCCGATTCCTTGATGTCCAGGCGCACCACCTGGCCGGTCGGGTCGTGCCCGAAGGGAATGTTCAAGCGGTTGCGGTCGGCGTCGCGGCGCACGGGCCACTGCCGATCCACCCGGACGCCGCCGGGGTCGCTGATACCGACCATGTCCTCCCAGGAGGTGCTGCTGGTGGCCTGTTCCGCGGCCACCGCCTCGACCACCGTGGACAGCCGGTACGGGGAGAGCCGCCGCGCCACCGCGGTGGCCTGCGGTATCGACATGAGGTCGGCGGTCCCGACCAGCCGGGTGCCGCGCGCGGTGATCTCCTGTAGCGCGTGGTCGGCGCCGAGGGCGAACTTCAGCGAACGGGGCAGCGATTGTTCCGAAGGTCCGAGCCGCAACCAGGTGCAGCCGTCGATACCGGAGATATCGCGGTCGGTGTTGGTGCCGCCGGATTCCACGATCAGGACGAAATGCGATTTGTCCAGCGCGGGCTCGTTGTTGGCCGAGAACGGGCCCCGGTTCAGTCCGGCGAGCACCTTGGTACGCAATTCCGCCACGGTGCGGTAGATCATCCGGCTCGAGCCGATGGCATCGCTTTCGGCCGGATGCTGGGTATGCGGCAACCATTTCAGCCAGGACCACTCCGGCGAATCCGGATGGTTCAGTACCGCCGCCACCGCGACCTGGTCCGGGCCGTGCAGCACCGCGATCTCGGCGATCATCGCCCGGGCCAGGCCCGCCACCGCGGCGGGATCGCCGTCCAGTCCGACCAGCGGCGCGGAGAGCAGATTGATGGCCACCGGCATCCCGCCGACCGTCGAATAGGCCTTGGCGAACCGGGTCAGTTCGACCACGCCCACCGGGTCGAGATCAGAGGTCGGCGCCGCTTCCGGCACGATCACCCGGACCTGGTTGGCGATCCGGCCGCGGCCCATCCGGACCCGCAGGAACTGCGGATTCGCGACTTGTACCTCCCACATCCGCTTACCGCCGACCAGCCGTCCGAGACCCGCCGGGCCCGGGTGCGTATAGGAGAGGTAGTCGTAGAGTTCGGTTTCGGACTCGTGAATGGTTTTACGGTTGTCGGTGATCGAGCGCAGATAGTCCTTGCGCTCCTCGTTCAGGCCGGCCGCCGTGCTGGTGGCACCCCCGCCCCCGCCCAGCTGACCGCCCATCATGCCGAACATCGACACGATCATCATCATCGGGAACATCAGCATCATCGGCGACATGGCCCGGCCGCCGCTGAACATCATCGCCATCATGCCGACCATGGCCGCCACCATGATCACCGGCATGATCATCTTGAGCTTGGACATGGGCACCGGCCGGGGCAGTTCGGTCGGTGGCTGCAGCCGCAATTCGGTGACCGCCGGCGCCTTGGGGCCGCGCGCCATCCGCGCCGGCCGCACGAAACGGCGGGTCGCGGTCATTTGTTACCCGTCATCTGCACACCCGCCATATTCGGTGGTATCCCGTCGTGCTGGATCATCGCGTCGCCGATCGACAGGGTTGGTCCGACCGCGAAGAGCGAGACGATGCTCCACGGCGCTGTCACCGGCGGTCTCAATCCCAGGGCGGTGAGCGTCGGATCGCTCTGGCCACCCGATTTCATATCCGCGCCGACCCCGTACCTGACCCCACTGTCGGAGATCCAGAACAGGGATTCGCGCAGCGGGGACCCGGGTTCGGAGCCGGTGACCTGCACGAACTTCCCGGAGGTCCGGGGCAGGTAGGCGAAGTCGGCCGTGGCGCCCCCGGAGTACGGCGCGGTGACCAGTTGTACAGTGCGACCCTGCTCCTCCTTGGTGAGCGGGAGCTGCCTGCCGAACAGCAGCCGGGTGTGGGCGTCCGGGTCGGAACCGGTGCGGGTCCACTGGTAGCAGGTGATCAGATCACGGATGGGATCGAGTATCTCGACCGGTTCGGCCGGATAGGTCGCCGTTCCCGGCCAGTCCCCGGGCCGCAGATTCGCCGCGGCGACATCCGGGCCGATAGTGCTCGTCGCTACAGAGCCGTGGGAGTTGGCGTTGCGGACGATCGAGGCGATCACCGCGCTCACCCGCACCAGACCCGCGTTCGACACCAGATAGTAGGTGGCGGGCTGATTCGGCGAGGCCGCGGTGACGATCGACCCGACCACCGCGTCCAGCGCCGGTTTCAAGGTCACCGGCGCCCCCGCGCCCGGGACATCCGGAACCCGGATCGGCGCCACCTCCGGGATCGCGCCGAGCAGCCCCGGCGACGCCGCGGCGACCTGCACGGTCGAGTCGATACCCAGGGCCAGCATCACCGGTGATTCGGCGAGGTTGATCTCCGCGCGCACCACGCCCTGCACCGGGTCGGAGTACACCAGCCAGGTCGCGTCGTCACCGCGCAGCAGCCGGGCCTGCCGACCGCTCAGTTCGTGGACGGCGTCATCGTCGACGGTCAGCGGCCCGGCTATCGCGGTGGTCAGGACCGCCGACCGGGTCAGCGTCGGGAGACCGGTCTTGGGATCCACCGGAGCGGCGGCGCCGGTGCGGGCGGTATCGCACACCGTCCACTGCGAATCCTTCTCCTCTTCGTCGGAGATCTGCCCCGGCGCCCCCGGTATTCCCACCCAGGCGCCGCGCGGGTACTTCGCCAATTCGCTGTTCGAGACCTCCACCGGATTCACGGCCCGGCCGACGATCAATCTGGCGGAGGTCAGATTCAGCGTGGGATGCAGCCGGTCGCCGAGTTTCACGTAGAGGGCGCCGCTGCTCTTTTCCGCGATGATCGGCGAATCCCCCACCGGTTTGGCCGGTTTGAAGAATGCCAGGACCGCCGCTCCGGCGATACCTATACAGGCAAGCGCCACCCCGATGGCCAGCGCGGTGGACCGGCCGCGGGAAGGATCATCGATCATCGACGCGTCGCGGCGCACCAGGGCGTGCTCGATCCGGTGTAGCAGGAACCGCCAACCCGAAACCTGGTGTTTGGTCACCACCCGGAAGCGTGCCACCGGTATTCGTTCCTTCCGCCGACCTCGGCCACAACCTAACGCGCGACCCACCGCCGGAATGTTCCCAAAAATGGGAAGATTCAGTGGGCCCGGCGGTACGCGTTACTTGGCGACCGGCGCCAAACCCTGCAGAGCCGCGGTGATATCGAAGGCGTCGACGGTCATGAGCTCCTCATCGGTCAGCGCGGCGATATCCACATTGTCGCGGGTGAACCGGAAATCCCGCTCCGCCTCGGCGGCCTCCACCACGTTGCGGACGAAACGGCCGTTACCGGCCAGATCGATGAGCCGGCGCCCGTTCTTGCTCTGCTCCGACATCACAGTGCACCGATCGCGCAGGACCTCCCGGGCCTGATCGGACAGAATGGAATCCTTCTTGCCCGCGATATGGTCGGCGATCTGGACCAGTTCGTCGGGGTCGTAGCTCGGGAAGCGCACCCGCTTGGTGAAACGCGATGACAGCCCCTCGTTCGACTGCAGGAACCGGTCGATCTCGGCCTCGTAGCCGGCGATGATCACCACCAGTTTGTCGCGGTCGTTCTCCATCCGGGCCAGCAGCGTGTCCACCGCTTCCTTGCCGAAGGCGTCGCCGCCGGACAGGCCCTCCTGGATGAGGGTGTAGGCCTCGTCGATGAACAGCACACCGCCGAGCGCCGAATCGATCAGCGCGTTGGTCTTGGGCGCGGTATGGCCGAGATGGGTGCCGACCATATCGTTGCGGGAGGCCTCGATGACATCGGCGTTCTCGACCACCCCCAGTCCGGCGAAGATCTTCGCGATGACCCGGGCGATGGTGGTCTTACCCGTTCCGGGCGGCCCGGAGAAGATCAGGTGGTTGGAGCGCGAATCGACCGCCAGCCCACGCTTCGCCCGCACCTGGTCCATGAGCACGCCGGACTTCAGCCGGTCGACCTGCTCCTTGACCGAATCCATACCGATCTGGGACTGCAGCAGTTTCGACGCCTCGTCGAGCAGCGTGTCCCGCTCCGCCTTGGCCGCGCTGGCCGCGACCTCGGCGGGATCGTCGCCGGATTTCGGATCCCAGATATTCACGCGCGAGGCGATCACGGCGGGCGTGGTGACCTCGAGCCGGTAATTCTTGTCCCGCACAGCCTGCTGCCAGTTGGGCCGGTCGGGCCACAGACCCGACCCCTGCAGGCCCTTCAGGATCTTCTCGGCGGCGTCGTGTTCGCCGTTGTGCCGCAGAATCATCCCGAGCAGGTAATGGGCGTCGGCCCAGATATAGGAGAGGTTGCCGGACTGACTGTCCTCGACGATGCGCTGCGCGCGCGGCATGGCCTCGCCGAAACGCCCGAGGTGGGCCAGAGCGCTCGCCGCCATGAGTTCGGCCGCGATATCGAGCAATCCGTCTTCGAGTACCGGTTTCTGCCCGCGGTTGGCGAGCACATCGGGCCAGCGGCCGGTCCGGTAGAACAGTGAGAGCCGGGCGAAATCGGCGACATCGTCGCCCCGGACCTCGTCCAGAATGGCGGCGGCCTCCTGCCATTCGCCTCCCCCGGCGTAGGCGCAGGCCTGCGCGATGGCGATCTGGTCGCGGTCGGCCATCACGACCCGCAGACCGAAGACGCCGATCTCGACCTGGCACCACAGCGCACGGTCGACCAGACCGGCGCGTTGCTGGTCCCGGTAGAGATTGTGCGAGGAACGATAGGCGCCGTAGATGACCTCGGAGGTCACCTCACCCGCCATCGCGCGGCCCAGCCAGGCATCGCACATATCCGGATCGAGATCCGTTGCCGCCGTGAACGCCGCGCGTGCGTGCTCTTCGTTGCGCACCCCACCGGCGACCAATCCCAAACTCTGCACGCCCGTGTAGAACGCGTCCTCGGCCGCTGACAACTCGGACTTCCCTTCCGCCGACCCTCGCCTGCTGGCAGGGTAGGCCACCGCCCCCGATCCGGACGCACCGCCCATTTCCCGCCCTTGGGAACATTCACCGAATGGCCCGCGGAACCGGTGAGGTATCCGCTCCCGGGTCCGAGAACCTCCCGGGCGCTCCGCCGAACGGTCGGAAGCTCCCACCATTGAACGGCTCATAGAACAGCGTTAGGGTATCGGCGGCCGCGCGCCACACCTCGCGCCGGCCACTCTCTACGGACAGCCGGCCTCCGCGATCCGGGGCCGGCTTCCGCATGAATTCCCCTGGAATACCTCGATATCCCGCGGAGTTCGGACGACCTCGGCCATCTGCCGCCGAGGAACCCTTCCCCCCATTGGCAATAGTGCCGCTGGTTGACGGCACGTTATTCATTGCTAGAGTAGTCGGCAGGTCACCAGTTCCCTCATCCCTGATGACCGTTCCAGCGGCGGCCGGTGGAAACAGCGAGCCACCGGCCGCCGCATTCTCTCCCGATCAGATCCGGGGCGGGCCGTCATCGGCGGTCGGCGGTGCCGAAACCGCCGCGGTCCCGGTCCGCCGCCGTCGATCATCATCGTGCCCGGGTCGCGGCTCGGCCTCATTTCCAGGCGGTTGTCCGCTCGATGCCCCCGCCGGCTGCGCGACAGGCTCACCGAGCGGCGGTGTCGAATCCCCCCGCGGCGCGTCCTGGTGCGGCGAATCCCCGGCGGCCGTCACAACCGGAACTCGTGGAGCCGGACGATCAGGCCTGGCCCACGGCGTTTTCGACGGTTCCGCCACCGGATCCGCCGGACGCTGCGACCACGGGTTCGGTTTCGCGGTCTTCCGGCGCCGGTCGGGCCGCCCCCGCGGAGCCCGCGTCCCGGCGCCCGCCGGATCACGAGGAGCGGCCTTACCGGAGCCCGCGTCGGCGCCACCCGGACCCGCGGCCGCGCCACGGCTCCACGGGTTCGCCTGCGCCGCTTCCGTCCCGGCACCGGCCGCGGGACCGGTAGCCGCGCGGGTGCCCGTCTCCGCCGGCGGCGAAGACGCCGATGTGGCCGATTCCGCCGCGATCCGGTCGCCGACATCTGCCACGCCGGTATCGGCGGTGACCGCTGGAACCCCCGGCGAACCGTTGTCGTGGGTCTCGCTCGAAACCGCCGCCGGCCGGGCACCCGTCTCCGATCGCGCTTCCGGCACCAACCGCTCCGCACCCGGGGTCCCCTGCGATTGCGCGGCCGCCAGCGCCCGCCCCGCCCCGTCGTCCGAACCCACCGGCCGCGCGGACGCCGGAGACTCGGGCCCCCGACCCGTCCCGTCGGGTTCCGCGCTCCCTGATCGGGTCCCGTTCCGCGACGGGTCGTCCCCGGGCGACTCCGCGACAGCGGTTTTCCCCGGATCCGGAATCCAGTTGCGCGGAGCCGCACCCGGCGCCGTCGACTGCGACTGCCCCGCACCGGTGCCGGGCGGGACACGATCGGGCGCTACCGGATTCGACCCCGGCGGTACCGCGCCCGGCTGGGCGGCAGCACCGGGAGCGGGGCCCACCGGCGTGGTGAAATCCAAGGCCGCCACGTTGCCGGCGAACTTCTCCGCGTGCCCCATGATGTCGTCGGCGTGATCGTCGAGCACCTGGGCGTAGCGCCGGACCTCGTCCGGGTCGATATGCAGCACGTCGCTACCACCGGGATCGACACCGAGCAGATCGGCGGCCGCGTCGTAGACGACCCCGTTGATCATATCGGCGACCGCGGCCTCCAGCGGTTCGATGGCCTTGCCCAGAACCTCGGCCAGGATATAGGCGATGAGCATCTGCTCCATGGCCTTGACCAGCTGTTTCGCCGCCATCGCGAGGGATTGGCCCAGGGCGGTGGAAACGCCCCCGGTGGCCACGGTCGCCGCCATCGCCGTGCCGTAGGCGGCCGCGAGCAACGCGAGTTCGGTGAGCACCACGATCTTCACCGCGGTGATCACCTCGGCGGCGATCTCCAACGCGGTGGCGACACCGTTGCACAGTTCGTCGAGTTTCTCCATATGCGACGAACTCAGCCGTGCCCACGACGCCACGAGAGCGCGGTAGGACTGCCCCTGGTACACCGCCCCCATATCGGAGATGGCGCCCGTCGCCGAGGCGTGGGTACCGGCGACCTCGTCGGCGAAGGTGCGTACGTGCCCGGCCAGTTCGCGTACCTGGTCCTCGTTGATATCCGGGTACGGGACACCGACGAAGTTCAGGAACATCGCCACTTCGTGGGGTATCTCGATGGCCAACGGCGCGGGTTCCGCTCAGACGACTCGAATCACTACAGCGCTGGGCGGCATGGGCGAATACGTCACCGTCGCACCCGAGTACGGCGCCTCGATCACCATACCGTTACCGGCGGCGAGCTGGACGTGCTCGGGGCCGCGGGAGCTGAACGATCCCGCCGGAAACACCAGGTCACCCGCACGGACATCGCGTGGATCGACCCGCTCTCCGGCGTAGATCTGCTCGTAGGTGGTCCGGGGCAGCACCACTTCACCGTTGGTCGCCTGTGCGATCGCGTACTGGGTCAGGCCGGAACAGTCGAAACCGCCCCCGGAGGGACCGCCGGCGCCGCCGCCGCCCCAGATATAGGGCAGCCCGAGCGCGGAATCCGCCACCTGGGCCGCCCGGCCGCCTTTGCTCTTGTCCCAGTTGCGCCGGGTTCTCCGGGAGGGCTGCTGCTGGGTGACCTGTTGTCCGGACACCATGCGTGGGCGCCGCCGGCGCCGCCGTTTCCGGGGCGGCGTCGAGGCTGTGCGTGCGCGCTCGGCGAGCGCCGCCGACGGCATGATCTGCGCCGCCTGTCTACGTGCCGCGTCGATATCGGCGTTCACCTGCCTGGTCGCATTCGTGATGGTCTGCTGGGCCGAATCGAGCAGCGCCGGACCGCTGAATCTCGTATCACCGATGGCGGTGATGGCCTGGATGCGTGCCTGCAGGTCGGAGATCTGACCGGTCAGCACTCCCCGTCCGTTCAGCGTGCCGGTCCCCGATTCGGTGACCGTCTTGCTCACGACCCCCTCGCGGCCGTGCTGTGTCTCGAGCACCGTCCGCTGGATGCCCAGCGCGTCGTTGTAGCGGGTGGCCCCGCCGCCGGAGAGCCGGCTCAGATCCGATGCGATGGCCTGTGCCAGCGAGGCCGACCCGCGTTCGGCCGGCTGCCCGGCTCCGTACAGCCCGAGCAGCTCCCGTAACACACCGTGCACATCGTCGGTCAGTGCCGGCATACGATCAGCTCAGCATCGCTCATCGCACCGACTTACCTCTCTGCCCCGCACCCCGGGCAATTCTTCGGCAACTACGCCCTATTTTCGTGGTTCGACTATGCGACACGACGGCAGTGAACGCGGCGCGTCCTATTCCCATCCTTAGGAAGACAACACAATGAAGGAGATTGCACGGGAGGCGACGACAGCGGATGGATACAGCGACAGCGAACGCGGAACCCGACACCTCCGTCCCCGCGTCGGACGGCGCCGGACCCGTCGACCAACGATCCCGGGACCCCCGGATCCTCGCTGCCTCACCCGCGCCCGGACCCGGCGAGCCCAGGCCCGCCACCCCGATATCCGATAAAGCGGGCCCCGGCGGCGGATCCGGTACAGCGGGTGGCGCGGCGCCTCCGGGAACGGGCGGGCCCGAAGAGCGCGCGGGCGATGTGGCCGCCAAATCCGGTGCTCTGCACGTCATCAGCAAATCCGGTCCCGAGAAGCCCCAGACCACGATCGCCCTGCTCCGGCCCCCCGGCGCCTCGGAGGAGCTCAAACTCTTCATCGGCCAGGCCGAGGCCGCCATGCAGCAGTCGGTGGATGTGCTCGGTTTCGGGCGGTCGGATCCACCGCCGCCACCCAAGAACGGGCGTACCCCGGACAAGATCCAGCTCGCCGGGCTCGAGGGCTCGGGCGCGGGAGTGGATCAGTACAAACAGCAGGTCCTCTCGGCCGGAGCCCGGCAGGACTCCATGGTGGATATGGACGCCCAGGTCGACGGCACCTCGCAGATGGTGGCCGCCGAACAGGCGCAGACCCTGTTCAGGATCCACCACATCAAGTCCGAACTGAATGCCGCGCTGGCCTCGGTCGGCGCGAAAAAGCTCAAACCCGCCCAGGAAGCCAAGATCATGGACGCCGTCGCCGACGCGGTGACCAGGGTCCATGACGAGGTGCAGAAGGCTCAGGAAGTGAACACGGGCGCCGCGGGCGGAGGCGCCGCGGGCGGAGGCTCCGGTGGCGGCGGTTCCGCCGGTGGCGGCGGTGGCGGTGCCACGGGCGCCGGCGCGGCCGGAGGCGCCGGTGGCGGTCTCGGTTCGATCCTGCCGATGCTGGCCATGCTGCCCATGGCGCTGATGCCGATGCTCGGCCAGCTGCCGGAGATGCTCGGGCAGAAGGACAAGGAAAAGGACGACGACGAGAACGAGGACGAGGACGAAGCGCCGCCGAGCCGGCCCGCTCCGGCTGCCGGGCCCGCTCCGACCGACCCCACCGCCCAGGCACCGCAGGGCGCGGCACCGCCCGCGGGCGACGCACCGCCGCCGAACCAGAATCCGCAGCCGGGAACACCGCAGACCGAGATTCCCTACGGCCCGACACCTCCCAGCAAACAGGCGTGACCGACTGTCCCGATGCATGATTCGTCCTGCCCCGCGGCGGTAGGCCGATAGCGGCCCGAGTCGGCCGAGACGCGAAGAATCCGGCGCGGCGGGCTCGTCACCGTCCGCGAGAGTCGATCATCGACCGGGTTCGGGTGACGCCGGGCTCATTTCGGCCGGGCTCACCGGATAGCGGAATCGCCCGCGCGGCCCCGGGGTGAAGGGGTCGGCGACGAAACGTTCCGCGGTGAGGCCGGGGCGGGCCTGGTAGTGCCACCGCAGGCCACGCTCCCGGGCCGGGCCCCCGCGACCCATCTGGAGCGGCGAGGGGCCCGGCCGAGAAGTCAACCCGATATCACACCGCGTCCCGGTCCCCGCCGGGCGGTGTGACCACCGGTGGAACCACACCGGGCGGCGGGCCCGCTGCCGTACTCGGCGCCGAGACGCCTCCGGCGGGCGGACCCACCGGGGCGCCGGCGGCTGGGGCATCCACCCCGGCCGGCGGCGCCGAGACGGCGCCCGACCCGCCACCGGGCTGCGCCACTCGCTCGTCCACACCCACCGCCACCGGGGCCGGAACCGCGGTGAAGCCGGGATGTTCCAGCACCTGGCCATGCGCGTAGACGGCGTCACGCAAGACCTGCCGGTCGGGCTCGCGGGCCAGCAACGCGACCAGTTCGTTGCATCGGCGCTCCCACACCATCGCGCGCAGCGCGGTCACCTCGTCGCCCACCCTGATGCCGCCGATATCGACGCGACCCACATCGACCCGCTGTGAGATCATCGCCGCGGCCAGCAGATCGTCGGCGTCGCGTAGTTCCTCCCACCAACTGCGCGGGATCTCGTCGCCCACCTCGACCCGGGCCAGGATCCGGTCGCGGATTCCGCGAGCCCCGACCGTGTCGTAATGGCCCGGCACGGAACGGGACAACTGTGCGTGGGCGTCGGCCGCCAGCGCGATACAGCGCGCGCGGACTCCGGAATCCGGGACCGCGGCGACCGATTCCAAGGACGGCACCGATCCCGTGATGCCCAGGCGGTCCGCGGTATCGGAGGTGAGCACACGCAGGTCGACGTCGTATCCGGGACCGACCAGGCCCTGCATCGCCACTTCGCCGAGCCTGCTCTGCAGGCCGGGATCGATGGGCCCGGAGGACACCAGCGCCGACAAGGTGGCGTTCGCCTTCGCGCCCCAGGCGAGGCCGAACTCCACCAGCACCCGCGCCGGATCCGCGACACCCTCCCACGGGGCGGCGATATCGCCATCGGCGGCGAGCAGTTCATCCCAGAGCCACGGTGTGGAGACCTGGCGCGGAATGTAGAGCCCGGCGGGCAGCCAGCCCCGGCCCTCGTTGGAAGTGATGAACATCCCGGCACCGCCCGGACCGCGCAGCACCGCCACCGCCCAGGTCATGCCGACCGGCGAGTCGGTGGCGGCGAGAACCGCGCCGAGCAGGGTCTTGGCAATGACGAGATCCTCGTTCGCCGCCTCGCCGACGATGTAATCGGGTTCGGCCTCCCGGTCCTTGGCCGAGGCCACGGCCGCATTGAACGGTGTCGGCGCCGCTCCCACGGGAACGGGGGTGCCGTCCGAGGCGGCGGCGTTCGAGGAGGTGGCACCCGTACGCTCGTCGCCACCGGCCCCGGAGCCGAGAGGTCCACCGATCAGGCCGCTGCCCGGCGCGACCACGCCCGTTCCGGTGGGACCCCCCGCGGTCCCGCCGGTACCGGGCGTACCGGCCGCGGACGCGGCGATATTCTCCCCGGGCGGCACCGCACCGGGAGCAGCGCCGCCGGTCTGCGGTGCCGCCCCGGGCTGTCCGGGCTGCGAGGCACCGCCGGCCGGGGCACCGGCGGGTCCGGTCGCGTCGGAACTTCCGGGAAGAACCCCACCGCCCGCCGGAGTGGTGATGCCGGGGCCGCTGCCGTCGGCGGGCGCCGCGGCGACCGGCGCGGTCTCGGGCCTGCCCGGTGCGTCGACCGCGGGCCTCGGGGCCGGGGCCGAGTCGTCGAATCCGGAGCCTCGGCCCCCGTCGGTATCCTCGCCGTTCCGGCGAATGGTGGCCGCGCCCTCCAGATCGCCGCGTTCGTACTCGTTGGCGGAGTCGCGCAGAGATCTAGCGGTCTGCTCGTGTTCACGGGCCAGCGCCTCACCGGCGCGCAGCCGGGCATCGTAATAGTCCTCGAGCGCGCGCTTCACCGGATCGGCGATCTTGCCGTAGGTGGGTTCGAAATTGGCCAGCCAGTCCGCGGGCGGCTGTGCCCACTCCCGCGTTTCGGCCGCCACCTGATCGTGCTGGTCGGCCAGCTGGCGCAGTACCGCGGGTTCGATATCCAACCGGTCCGGCATGCTCGATCAAATCCTTTCCGCCAGCTATTACCCCCATTGTCAATTCTTCCCAATGCTGGGGAGTTTCGATACGCGGGTACACCTGGGTCAGCGGGTGGGGCCGGCGGTCACCGTACCCCGCGCGGGCGGCGGCGTGGCCTCGGTCTGCCGGGTGAAGACCGGATGGGTGAGGATCTGGGCGTGCGCGTACACCGCGTCGCGCAGGGTCTGGCGGTCGCGGTGCTCGGCGAGCAGCAGGACGAGTTCGTTGCAGCGGCGCTGGAAGGTCAGCGCGCGCACGACCGCGAGATCCGAATCCGGTTCCGGCTCGTCGGCGGTCGCGCGTAATTCGCCGAGCGCGATCCGTGAGGTATCGGCGCGATGCCCGAGCGCGGTCGCGGCGATCAGATCGTCCGCGTCCTGCATCTCCTCCCACCAGCTCGCCGCGAAATCCCGGCCGTCCCGCAGGGCACGCAGGATACGGAGGCGGATCTCCGGCGCCCCCATCGCGTCCACCGCCGCCAGATCCGCCCGCCCGACCCGGAGATGGGCGTCCACCGCCAGTTCCAGGCAGCGCAACGCGACCAGGGTGTCCGGGACCGCCGCCGTCCGGTCGAGTAATGCGGTGGCGGCGGTGAGTCCCAGCCGATCCCGGGTGCCGTGCCCCGGGGTACGCAGGTCCATGGTGTCCGACGGCCCCACCGAACCGGCGAGCCCCACGGCACCGAGCTGACGCCCCAGCACCGGATCGATAGGCTGCGAGGACGCCAGCGCCGCGAGTTTGGAACCCGATTTCTCCCCCCATGCCGCGGCGAATTCCACCAGGATCCGCGCGGGGTCGGCCACTCCCTCCCAGCCCGACCCCTCGGCGACGGTCCACAGCCAGGGCAGCGAGATCTCGGTCGGCAGATACAACCGCGCGGGCAGCCAGCCGCGCCCCTCGTTGGAGGTGACGAACGCGCTCACCCCGCTCGGGTGGCGCAGCACCGCCACCGCCCAATCCACCCCCACCACCCAGGAATCGGTGGCCGCCCGGATTCCGCCGAGCACGGTGCGGGCGAGGACGAGGTCACCGTCCACCCGCTCGCCCACCACGAATGCCGGTGCGGCCGAGGAGATCATGGCGACCCCGAGCGCCTCCTGCACGGTCGGCGCGCCCTCGGGCCTGTTCGTCTCCGGCGCACCATCCGGGAACGAGCCGGGCACTTTACCGACAGTGGCGGTGGGTACCGAGGCGCCGGTTCCGGGCAGGGCGACCTTCCCGGTCGCCCCCGGAGCCCGATGCGCCTCCACGACCCCTGGCACACCCTTGGCGACCTGGGTGGTCGATACCGCGGACGCGGCGACGCCCGGCGAACCGGGCGCGGGCGAACCGGCCGCCGCGGAACCCGCGCCTCCGGTCGTGGCCGCGGCGGTGGACGCCACCGTGCCCGGTGCGGCGGCCGCGGCGCCGCCCGGGAACGCCGCGGGCACGACCGGCACCGCCGGGGCTCCCGGCGCGGACCCGGAATCCTGGACCGCGGTGCGCGCCAGAACCTCCGATATGTCCCCGCGATCGGCACCGTCGGTTCGCACCGCTTCCGACGTGCGGTCCGGTGATCCGGCGCCGGCAGTCTCGGTATCCCCGGACCGGTCCCCCACCTGCCTATCGGTGTGATCGGCCGCGGGCCCGTCACCTGCCCCCGGGTCGTCCACCCCGGTATCGCTCGCCGCCCCCTCGGACCCGCCGCCGCGCACGCCGGGGTCCGGGCGCTGCCCCGGAGCCGGGCCGGACGCGCCGTACCCGGGATCGGACCCCACATGCGCCGGGCCGCCGTGCACTGGAACGTTCTCGCCGACAGGAGGTCCCCCACCCACGGGGTTCTCACCGCCGACCGGCGTCTGCGGACCGATGGGCAGATCGGCGGCGGCGCCCGGAGGCGGCAGCACCGGACCCGGCATTCCGGGCGGGGGGTGCAGGATATCGCCGACCAGGTCGATCAGAATTCTCCCGAGCGGGGAATCGGGCGGTACCAGATGTCCGAAACCCGGCCCCCAGCGCGGATGGTCTCCGCGGCGGCGCGGATCCCAGTGCCGATCGTTGCGGTCCCCCGGCCCCCAGGAGCGGCGTTGCTTCGACGGCCCCGCATCGGGTACCGAACCGGTGCGCCACGGGCCGGGTTGTCCCAGCGCCTCGGCGATATCGTCGAGGCGGGGCAGGCCCTGGGGGCCCATCGACCGCACGGCCGCCGAGACGATATCCCGGACATCCGCCCGTGCCTCGGTGAGGATCGCCTCGACCGCCCGGCGATCGGCCGCCGCCTCCTCCGCCTCGTCGCCCTCCCCGTCGTCCTCGGCATTGTTCTCGCGCCCGACCTGCTCGATCCGGTCCGTGGCGTCGTCCACCACGTCCAGAATCTGGTTGCGGGTGCGGCGCACCACGTCACCGAAGGTGCCGAAGGTGTCGGCCGCCGCCGACAACGCGGCCGCGAAGGCGCGCGGCCGGTTCTCCAGCGCGATCATCGCCAGCCGGATCCGCTCCAGCCCCTCCGAACGCCGGACCGCCTCGTCGAAGGCATGCCGGGCCTGTGTCACATCGGAGAGATTCAGGGCCTCCGCACCCTCCCGGGCCGCGGTCTCCAGGGCATGCCAGGCCGACGGCGGGATCTGCGGCCAGTCGTCACCGACGATCCGGTCCCAATGCGGACTCGCTTGCTCCGGCGCCATCGCGGACGGTCAGACCCCTGCCGACGAGACAGTTCTGCCGCCGTCGATATCGTTGTTGTCCAGGGTCGTCAGCGCGAAATCGTTGGCCCGCACGGTGATACCGGCCTGACGGCATGCCTCCGCGACCGCGTCGGTGAAGGTGTCGAGCATCCAATCGAGCCTGTCGGTGGTCACGCGATCCACCGGGGAATCGCCCTTGCACTGCAGCACCAGCGAATTCTTGGTCGAACCGAAACTCCCGGTCATCTCGGCCATGGCCACACCGAAATTGCCGCCGATCGCGCGCACCGTGTCCGGATCGTCGATATCCACCATCTGTCGTCTTCCTATCTGTCGATCGCTCGCGCCGGAGGTGCTCAGGCGGGCCGCAGCCCGAAGGCCTCGTCTTCCATGGCCTGGTACGCGGTCTCGCTGGGCAGACCGAAGGAATCGATGGTGTAGGAGCGGGCTCCGTTGGCCTCCATCTCACGCCGCAACCCGAGCCGGGATTTGGCATGCGCGAGGCGGGCCAGTTTCAGGATCTCCGCGCTCAACCAGCTGTCCCCGTTCTCCCGCGCGTCGTCGGTGATGTGCAGACCGACCACCTCGCCGTCCCGGTCGCAGGCCACGCCGACCGTGTGGTCAGGGTTGAACACCTCGTGTACCTGCTTCGATGCGGCCGGTTTCGCGGCCGGTTGGTCGCCGAAATCGTCGGCGGCGTCGTAGTCGTAATCGTCGGTCATCACTATCTCCCAGAGGTCACCCGGAAACTGTTACGCGGTCTCGGCCAGGGTCTGCGACAGCACCGCCCACGGCGCGTCGGCGATGGTCATCACCAGCCGCAACGGCCATACCCGCGCGCCCAGATACATTTCCGCGGAACCGTCGCCGAGCAGGTCCAGATAATCGGGACTGTCCATATCCGAGTTCATCGATACGGTGGTCACCGGCGGGCGGCCGTCGTCCACGGAGATCACCGAACCGCTACCGCCGGGGATGAAACTCTTGCGGCACCGCGGGCTACCGCCTAATGCCACCTCCGCACTGTTGGTCGTCACAGTGACATCGGGGTTCAGCAGTAGCTGGGTCACCCAGGAGCGTGCCGCCAATTCGGGCCGTTCGCCATTGATCCCGATCACCAGCGAACCTGCCAGATCCACTACCAGCAACTGCTCGCTGGTAGTGATACCGACGATCACCAGCCGATGGGCTCCCCCGGTCGGCGCGGGTAGATCGTCGGCGGCGACGGTGGTGGAATCCGCGCCGATACCGCCGTTGGCGGCCGGAAATTTGGTGACGATCCCGGTGGATACATCCACTGCGAAGGCGACGGCAGCCGCGGACGAACCGGCCCCGAGTCCGGCCAGCCGCGCCAGCCCCTCCTCGTGCAGCCAGCCGATCGCATCGGCCGCCGAAACCGAATCGTCCATCTCGGCGTCGGTCATCGTGCCGGCTCCGCGACCGGCTCCGGTTCACGCGCGGAACCCGCGTCCTCGGATTCGTTCTCGGTGATCACGGTTTCCATGATCACCTGGTACTGCCGGGCCGCGTCCTGGGTGCTCTCCCGGATGGCCGCCATGATCTCGGCGGCCAACTCGTCACTGGTGAACCGGTCCGTCGTGCCCGGCGCCAGATACAGACTGGTGAGCCGGCCCATCGCATCCACCTCGGGAATCACGGTGCCGCTGGGCGAGGGCCGCCGGGCCCGGACCTCGTCGATGCGCTCACGCATATCGGCGATCCGATGGCGCAGTTCGCGGGCCGCGTCCAATGCGGCCTGTACGTCGGGGTGAATGCTCATACGTTCCCTCCGGATCGGGTCGGGGCCTGGTTGGCCGGCGCCGGTGTCGGTTGCGTGACCGTCGGCGCGATGGTGGGCCGTTCCCCGATAACGGGTTCGGTATGCGGAGTGTCGTCGACGTACATGAGGCGGTCGGGATGCCAGGCCACCACCCGGTTCCGTTCGTTACCACCCGCGCCGCCGGCACCACCCATTCCGGGGCCCATCGGCGCGTACGGCATCATCGGCGACCCCGCGGTCCGAGCCCCCTGGCCACCGGCGCCGCCGGCCATGGCATCACCCACCGGAACCCGGGGCGCACTGCCCACATTCGCGCCGGTGACGGCACCGGCCAGTGGCATGGCCGTGGTGGCGGACAGCGTCTGCACATCGCTGACGCTGGGCACACCGCCGCCCGGCATCGAGGGCGATCCGCCACTGTTCATGGCCGGGAACGACGGCACCGCGTAGTCGCCCAGACCGTAATCGTCGTAGTAGTCGTCGTAATAGTCGTCGGAGATGTCCTCGTTCTGGGACAACCCGTTGGCGCCCAGCCCCATCATGCTCATGAGCGCCGGCAGCATCTGCGACAGCATCTGGTCTCCGGACCCGCTCTGCTGCCCTGCGCCCGCCGCCTCCGAACCCGCGGTGCCGGATTCCGAATTCCCGACACCGGTCCCCGTCTCGGCGACATAGGATCCGGTCGCCTCGCCCGCTCGCAGATTCAGCTCGTTGTATTCCGCCGTCGCCGCGGCCAGTGCCGCTTCGTTCTTCGACCGCGCCGCCGCCAGCATCCGTTTACGGGCCGCCCGGATCTCCTCCGGTGTCGGGTGTTTGGCCTTCACCCGGGCGAAGGCATTGCCGTAGGACTCCGCGCCCTGCGCCAGTTTCTCCATCGCGTCGCCCAGGTGGTCCATCCAGCCCCGATAGGTGGCGAAGCGTTGCGCGACGTCCGAACCCACCGGCGACCAATGCTGCAACACCGACCCCGCGCGATCCATATCACCGGACGCCTGGGCCCGGGAACTGGTGTTGAACAACCGGACCGAATCGGCGAAGCGGTACGCGGGCCCCGCCCCCGGGCCGTTCTGCAACTGCTGGGCGAAAGTCAGCGGATCACCGGTGACCACCGGCATGGTGGACAGGCCCGGCGGCACCCGCCGCAGCCCCACCTGTTCCACTGCCGGTACCGGATTACCCACCAGTTCGGCGCCCGACCCGTTGATCAACCGGGCGCCCTCGTCGTCGGTGGCCGAGTAGTCGGCCGCCGCCCGCCCGACCAGATGCGCATCGTGCTGGATTTTGTTCAGCACCCCGATCGTCGCGTTGAACAGCGCGGCGGCCTGGGAGTTCAGTTGCGGGACGGCCTGCGCCGAGATCGGGTCGGTTCCCGCGGGCAGCACCCATTCCCGGGGCATCGCCGCACCGGTCACCCGGGCCGTGTCCGCGGACCGTCCGGCCACCGACACGAGCTCGCCGAGATCGACGTTCAGCGCCATGCCCTGCTCCTCTCATCCATCGCCCGCATCCCGCTATGCCGGTGCCAGCACCGGGACATCGGTCGCGGACGGGTCCGCGGCCGCGCCGTCGACGTCCTGGCCCTTGTCGCCGGCGGCCTCGACGCCCTTGGGATGCTTGAAGCCGGCGAAATCGCCGAACGGGCCTTCGGCATCGGCCATATCCGGCGCGTACTGCTGCAATTCGCCGGCCACGACCGCCTCCAGTGTGCCGCTCTCCCCCTCCCCGAAGGCAACCAGGATGGCCGTACGGTAGGACGGGTCACCCTTCGGCTTCTCGGATTTCTGCTCGGATTGCTTCGAGTCCCCGGATTCACCCGCTGCGGAGCCGGGGTCGCCACCGAGCGAGGACACCACCGCCTGCGCCCCGGCCGGGACCTTCGATTCATCCTTCGATACCGCGACCGTCCATGTCGCGACATCGCCGGTCATCAGCTGGAACGGATCAACCGCGAGACCGATGTCCTTGGGATCGGTCCAGGCCGCCGCGGTCCCGTCGTACGCGGCCTGCGCGTCGGTACCGGACTTGTTGGCGAACGCCTTGTCGAGCCCCTGCGCGACCGCCGGCGAAACCCGCTGGCTGCGGCCGTCCGGGAAGGAGTAGGGCACCAGTCCGTCCTCGCCGGGCACCCGGCGCGGCGCCCCGACGCCGGTCTGGGTGGAGGTGGCACCGTTGGGTGCGCCGGTCTGGTGGTGGGCCGGTTGGGCCTGGGCCGGTGCGGCACCGGTGGCGGCCTGGTTCGACCACGGGGTGGTGGCGGCCGGCTGAGCCTGCGGCATAGTCGGCGCGGCGGCCCGGTCGTACCGGGACGGATCCAGGTCGCGCATCCGACTCGCCATATCGCTGTCGTTGGTGTTCTGCATGGCCGCCTTCGCCGCCATCATCTGGAACAGCGGACCCATGAGGCCACCGAGACTGCCCATTCCGCCCATCGCACTGTCGGCCCCGAGACCGGACATATTCGGGTTGTACGCGGCGGGAGTGGTGGACGGATTGTTGCTCGAACCCAACCCGCCGAGTTGGCTCTGCGGGTTGTCGGCCTGGTTCTGCAGATCCTCGGCGTCCTTACGGAACTGCTCGGTCGCGTCCTTCAGGTCCTCACTCGACGGCGTGCTGTTGTACCCGGGAATATTGCCGGGATCGTACGGATTGTTGACCCCGATCCGGGAACTGTCGGGGGTGTAGGCCGGGTCCTGCGCCTGATTCGCGAACCTGTCGACCGAGTTGGCAAGATCGTCGGAAGCCTTCTGGTCTCCCTGGTCGGGCCCGTTGACCTGACCGGCCGCGAGTTCGTTCTTTGCGGCCGCGTCTTCCATCACCCCGACCAGCTCGCCGAAAGCCTGGGAGAGGACGGTCAGGAAGTTGACGTCCGAATTGTCCGGGATACTCTGCATGACAGTGTTCACACCGGCGATGAGCTGGCCGATATTCTCTTTCCCGGTCTGCGAGATCTGCTCGACCTTGTCGATGGTCTCCGCGAGCGTTACCTGCGATTTGTCGAGGGCAGTGGCGGCGGAGGTCAAAGAGGCCGCCGCTTGCTGGTACGCGCTACCGCCCGCACTGGCCTGTTTGCCCGCGCCACCGCCGGGGACCTTCGGTATCGGAGTGATCGACAACTGCTCCTTCTTCTTCAGGTCGCCGAACATCTCGAAATTCTCGACGACCGAAGAGGCGAAGGAATTCGACTGCCCGGCATACCAGGTGATCAGCCCCTGCGAAAGCTTATCGGGCCGCAGCAGGAAACCGGATCCGCCTTCCACCACCACGGACGCATCCTGCAGAAAGGGTGGCGTCCACATCACGCCGGCTGCCTGGGCCGGAGCGATCCCGTCCCAGACCAGCGGAGTGTTGCCCTGCTCGGGTGCGCCGGCGTCTTTACCACCACCGCCGTCCGCGCCACTGGCTTCCGCGGCGGCCGCGTCATATGACTCGACGACGAAAGCCGAGCCGAGCCCGATCAATCCCGAGGTCCCGAACTGGTGGTACCACTTGAGGTTCTCACCGTTGCTGAAATGCCGAGCCCACTCTTCCCGGTTCTTCGTGCCCTTCTCGAATTTCTTGGCGGCGGACTCCAGGCCTTTGGCCCGCTTCATCGTATTCGTGACAGCATTGTCGGCCTGCCTGAGGTCGGCTAGCGTCGAGGGCTGCTGAGCTCCCGGAAGCATGTTACGCGCGCGTTGCCCCAGGCCGAGCGACCCGTGGTAAGACTCGAAATGCGTCAGGTACGAGTCCTGGGCAAGGCCCCTATCGACTTTGGCTTCCTCCCATTGCCTGTAAGGGTTGTCGGTGCCGGTGGCCATGGCCTCTCGCCTGGCCTTCACCACATCCGCGAGACGATTACCCGCGAATTTCCCGACGAGTCCGCCGCCCAGACCGCCGGCCGCCCCCAAGCCGGCCGCCTTGGCGAACCCGCCCACACTCCAGCCGTTTTCGACCATCTCACCTGCCAGACCACCCGCGGCGCCCCCGACCAGGCCTTTGACGACCACACCTCCGGGAACCCTGCTGGCGATCGTTCCTACCGCGACATCGGTGACGAATCCGAGGATGCCCATATCAACTCCTTACGCGGGCGCCACGGCGCCGACCGTGGCCTGGTCGACGGGAACAGCCTGGTCTGCAGATTCGGCGCTGCCGGAAGCCGCCTTGTCGATACCGGGCGGATGGAACAATCCCACGAAGGGCCCGAAGCCGCCCGCCGTATCGCTCATCTCGGCCAGTGAAACGACGGGCCGCAGGGCCCCGTCGACGACCGCTTCCAGCGTGCCACCGGCTTCGTTGTCGAACACCGCCAGTACCGCGTTGCGCTCCTGCCAGACTCCGATATCGCCGGTCATCACCTGATTCGGGTCCACTCGGGCCCCGGTGCGTTCGATATCGGTCCAGGCCGCGGGCGTCCGCTGGTATGCCTGCCGGGCGTCGGTGGTCGCCGCATTGCCGAAAGCGGCATCCAATACCGCCGCGACCACTGCCGACACCTCCTGGGTGCGGCCGTCCGGGAAGGTGTAGACGATATTCTCCGCTGTGCCCGCACTGCGGCGCCCGCCGGGAGGGGGTGTTGTGTTCGGTGCGGCGGTGACGGTTTTCGCCGCGGTGACGTTGTTCGCCGCCTGGGCTGTGGCCGGTTGCGCAACCACCTGGGGTTGCCGCGCCGGGGGTGTGCTGGGGGAAACCGATCCGGGGCGACCCTTGGTGTCGGTGCGACCCGGGTCGTCCGTACGCCGAGCAGAGCTGTCGGGCGCGGTTCCCTGCCGATTCATGGCTGCCTGCAGCAGGGCCGGCAGCAACATATTCGCGAAACCGGAGGTTGTCCCGGCGGTCATCGCATTCGGCACGAATGGCGCAGTCGCCGCCGGACCGCCACTGTTGCCGCTGCCCGGTACATCGAGCCCGTTCGAGCTCGTATCACCGGTTCCGGACGCTCCTTCGACGAGTTCGCCGGGTGAATCGGACGGATCCTCCGTAGCCGCCTCCGCGTCGAGGTCCAGCGGAGGCGGCGGAGACACCGACTCACCGGCCGAGGTCCCGGGCGCATCGGCGGACGGCCGATCGGCCGATGGCGGCCCGAAGACCTGGTCTCCGTTGTCGGTTGTTCGACCTCGATCTCCGGTGGTGCCGTCATTCGTATCGGTGGGCTGCCCGGTTTCACCCTGGGGTCTCAGCGGTTCCGCCGCCTGGGTGTCCGCGGCGACGGCTTCGAAGGCCTGGGCGTAGGTCGTCATGATCACTTCGGAGGTATTGAACGCAGATTCGATGAGCATCATGACGTAGGAATCTTCGCCTCCGCCCATGGCAGCGAGTTGTTCCGGGTCGATGAGGAACTCCGGGACCGCGATATCGTCCGGTCCGGCCGCGGATTCCTGGCTGCGCTGGGCCTTTTCCGTGTATTCCGTGACGAGCTCGCCGATCTTTTCCACATCCCGCGGATCGCATCCCGCGAAACGCTTCAGCGCATCGATGGAGGCGCCGATATCCTTGCGTCCACCGTCACACAGGGTCGCCGTCCGCTCGACCGCATGCGCCACCGCCCCGGTCATCGACCGTAATCGTGAGTACTGCTCCCGCAGTGCCTCCACCCGCTGGGAATAATCCGGGATATGCGCCGCCTCTTCACCCGAGATATCGCCGACCGCGAGTTCTTCGGGCAGCGTCCGGTCGGCGGGGTCCGTGCCGAAACTCTTCCAGTAGCCGAGATGGGTCGGGGGCAGCGTGCGATAGTTCTGCTGCATCGGTGGCGAGAATTCGAGGCCGTGAGGCATGCCATCCGGATCGGGCATGAAGACGTGGGGCATCCGTTTCGGGATATCGTCGAGTTCCTCTTCGCTGATATCGATCAGTGGGATGGCCGGGTAGCCGATGACGTTCTTGTAGAAACTGTCTTCGAGCCCGCTCGCGAGTGGACCGGTTCCCGCGGCCCCCAGCAGACCCATATAGGTGCGCCAGGGTGAAAGGTGCGCGCCACCGATCATGCGCGGGACCGCGCCCAGCACATTCTTGTTGAGAGCAAGCTTCTTGGCGGCCTCCTCACCCAGTTCGCTGGTCAGTTCGCGCGCGGCGGTCAGCGACCCGCGCGCACCGATGAGCCCGCGCACGCCCCACGAACCGGCGCCACCCAACGCTCCGCCCAACGCTCCGGCTCCGGCACCGACCAGGACATTCTCACCCTGATACGCGGCGACCGCTCCGCCCGCGACCGCGCCGGCCACCGCGGCGCCGATCGGCCCGCCCACCGCGAAGCCCGCGACGCTGACGGCGCCGACCAGAATGTCGTCGCCGTATTCGCCGAAGAAATCGCCTACCCCGTCCCAGAAACCCAACGGTTCACCTGCCCGGCCTCACCGCGGGCACGGGCACCCTCTCGGACCCCCTGCCGGCATTCCGGCACTCGGTCATCGCCCGGTGGGTTCGAGGTACCGGGCACGGACAGCCGACCATGCGCGAGACTCCCTTCCTGACCCGTTCATTGTCGGGGATTCCCATGAGCGGGAAGCGCTGACCTGGTGGAACAGGTCATCATCGAAACTTCGAGTCATACACTGACGCGCACGAACAATGGGTCCTCTCGGTGCGGGACCGATCAGCGACGCAGGAGGATACGGGCGATGAACCTGCGTAATCCGCTGAGACGAGCAGCCACCGCGGATTCCGTCCCGGCCGAGGCGAACTGGGATCCTCTCCGCTGGTATCCGGACACCCTCGCCCTCCGGGCGCGGACCTGGCTCGCGGCCCGGCCCTGGCGCCGTCGGCTGCTGTGGGCAAGCGTCACGGTTTTCGTGCTGGTGGTCTTTCCTGGGCTACTCGGCGTCGTCGCCACCGCGCAGGTGAGCAGCGGCGTATCCCAGATAGACGGGCTGAGCTGGATGAATGTCCGCGATTCCAACGGAGTCCCGCTCGCCGGCTATACCTTCGCCACCGACAAGGGCAGTCTGTTCAACCCGGGCAACACCATTCTGTGGACGCTGATCAATCTCGAGTTCGTCGGCTATATGGCGATCGTGACCACCGCCATCTGGATCATCGGGTTCGCGTTCAGCTTCACCTGGCTCGATATGTTCGCCGATGCCCTCACCGGTGTCGGCGACGCCCTCACCCGCCAGATCGCCACTCCCATGGTGCTCATCACCGCGGCCAGTATCGGCGCTTTCTTCGTCGCCTGGTTCATCGTCCGCGGCTTTCCCAGCAAGGCCACCATGCAGGTGGTCACCATGCTCGGGGTCGCGATACTCGGTCCGATCTTCCTGTCCGCACCCCTGGCCGATGTGCTCTCCTCGGACGGGCTGCTGACCCAGGGACGTGATGTGGGTCTTTCGGTCGCGGCGGGGCTCACCGGGGACGGCAGCCCGAATCCGGCCGAACTCGTCACGGTCGTCCAGCACGATCTGGCCGACAACTTCGCCCGTAAACCCGTCCAGGTGTGGAACTTCGGCCATATCGTCGACAACTACGCCGCCTGCGAAACCGCCTGGACCTCCGGTGTGCTCTCCGGTAAGGACACCAATGTCCGCGAGGGTATGCGGGACTGCGGCAACCAATCCGCGTACGCCCGGGCTTCGACTCCCACGATGGGTCAGGTCGGGACCGGATTGATCCTCCTGGTCTGCGCCACGGTTCTGCTGATGTTCGCGATCTACCTCGCGCTCAAGGTCATCAAGGCGGCCCTGAACGCCATCTACCACGGCTTCATGGCCATTTTCGGTTTCGCGGCCGGCGGTTTCGTCTACGGGCCCACCCAGACCTTCCTCGTGCGCAATATCGTCGACACTCTGGTCGCGGCGGCCCGGATGACCGCGTTCACGGTATTCCTCGGTGTCTATGTGCTCTTCATGGGCAACGTGTTCAATCAGGCGCAGGGCCAGGTGATGTCGGTGATCGTCATCGCCTGCGTGATCGAGATCGTGGCCATCACCCAGGTTCGCCGACTCAACAAGAGCCTGTCGCGTGGGAACGACTGGATCGCCAACCGGTTCTCGCTGGCCATTCAGGGCGGCTCCTCCGGGGGCGGCTCCGGCGGGGGCGGCGCCGCTCTGGGGATGGGTATGGGGGCCGGCGGTGGAGGTTCGGGCGGTGGCGGCCTGACCGGCATCGCCGCACTCGCCGCACTCAACACGGTGAACAGTTCCCCGGCCACGGCCTGGCTCCTGGGTGCCACCCCCAGCCCGCTGAATCCGCTCGCACGCGGTCGGAGGCGCTCCGATCTCGCCAATATCAGAACCGCCATGTCCCGCGAGGAGATGTACAACTGGTCGCAACTCGGCCGGGCGAACTGGCTGCGGAAAGCACGCGTGCGGGCCGATCCGTACGGCGGCATGACGGCGGCGCTCGGTGTCGCCAACGCACTGGACGGTGCGGGAGACAGCCGCGTGCCCGACAGTCAGATCGCCGGTTTGCTGCGCGCCGCCGGAACGCCCGACGAGCGGGTCCACCAGGTGCTGCGCGCCGCCTCCGCGCAGAAGTCGAGTATGTCGTCCAACCCCTACGGCTGGGCACCGCTGCAGAAGGCGCTCGCGGCCGGCCGCGCGGTCGAGAACCATCTCCGGCCAGGCGATTCACTGACAACTCGACAGGCATTCTCGGCCCAGGCGGTGGTCGCCGCCCAGAACTTCGCCCGGCATACCAGCGCACCGCCGCCGGGTGCACGGATCAACCACGCGTTCGTGAACGACGTCCGCCGCAATTGGGACTCCGATATCGCGCTTCGCAACGCGATCACGCCGCAGCAGTGGAATTCTGTCGGGCGCGACACCCGCTGGACCGTCGCGACCGAGGCGGCCACCGGGTTCGAACAGGCCGCGGTCAGGTACCACGCCAATCCGAGCGAACTCAATCGCCAGACTCTGATCCAGTGGTCCAACCGCATCGCCAATCTCGACCATCTCGACCCGGCCCACGGCCTCGACCCGTGGGATCCGTAGGCAGCACGGCACCGTGGGGCCCCGAACCCTCACGGGGCCGGGAACCGCGTCACGCGAAGCGGCCGGCCGCGAAACGTGTGGGGAGCGAGGTTATCTCGACATCCTTGCCGGTACGCGGAGCGTGTACGCACTGGCCGTTGCCGACGTACATCATCACGTGCCCCATCTCTCCGTTCTTGTAGCTGCTGGCCGGGAAGATCAGGTCACCGGGCCGGATATCGCTGTTGGCCACCCGGGGCAGGCTCCGGTACTGGTCGTCGGCGACCCGCGGAATATTGACGCCCGCCTTCTGCGCCGCGTATTGCATCAGTCCGGAGCAGTCGAAGCTACCGGGCCCCTCCGCACCCCACACATAGGGATCGCCTATCTGGGCGAGCGCCGTCTTCAGTGCATGCTGCGCCCGCGGGGAGGCCCCTCCGCCTCCTCCGCTCGACCCGCCCGAGGCGAGGTTCACTCCACCCGGCATCTTCTTACCGAGAATGTTGTAGAGATACTGGTTGGTGAGCTGTCCGATCGCCGAAGCGGTATCACCGGCGTTGCTCTGACCGCCCGAAACGATCTGGTGCGCCTTCTTCAGTGCAACGGTCAGGATCTGGCGGACCTTCTGCTGGCCTTCCTTGGTGTAGGCGGTCGGCCCGAGTTCGTTCAGCGCCTCGTTGACCTGTTTCAGCAGGTTACGCACGGCGGTCTTGTCGACCTTGTTCGAGCCGGCGAGACGCGAGATGTAATTGGCGAGCTGGGTATCGAGGTTGTTGAACGCCGTCGCCCGGTTGGCCTGGAACAGTTGTTCGGCCTTCACCATCGCCGCGCCTTCGCCGGACCCCGCGGTCTTCGGCGTGCCCAGCTCTTCGCGCAGTTTCTTGACCTCGGGATCGGTGGGTTCGCCCTCGCCGTAGACCGCCTCGAGGGCCTTCAGCGCGCGCATTGCCCGCTGGGACTCCGGCGCCATTCCGCCCTCGGCGCCGTCCACCACAGGATCGGTTCCGCCGCCTGGCGCGGCGCCACCGGAACCACCACCCAGCAATCCGGACAACGCGGACCCGATCATCGGCAGGAGCGCGGAGCCGGCCATCATCGCCATCGGCGCCATCTGGGCCAGTGACTCGGGGTCGAGCAGGGATCGAGCTTCTGTCTCGTCGGTGTCCCGGCCGGCATCCGGAGCGGATACCGGCGATCCCGCCGGCTGCCCCGGTGCCGCCGGCGGGGCAGCCGCGGCCGCGACCGGCTGCGCTACCGCCGCTCCCGGGGCCGTCGCCGGACCGGGTGCCGACGCGCCCGGCCCCGACGACGCAACGCCCGCCGGGGCGCCGCCGGCCGGGCCGGCGGCGGGGTTCGACACCGGCGTGGCACCGGGGGTCGACGCCTGCCCGGAGGGCAGGCCCGGCGCCCCCGGCGCGGAGCCGTTGTTCTGGCCCGCACCCCAGCGCCGGTGTTCGCCTGCGGTCCAGGGCGTTGTGGCATCCGGAGCGGTAGCGAGTATCGGATCCTCTTCGTCGACCTCGGCTCCCACCGGTTGTGGTCCCACCTCCGCACTTGTCACAGCGCCTCCCCGAGTACTCGCTTCACCCGTACTCCGTCACTGTCGGGGATGGCCGCGCGCACGAACCGTCCCGAGTCGGTGGTCATCATCTCGGTGGCACCGAGTGCGATTCCGGCTCTGGTAGCCCCGGAGCCGTCGTAATTCCAGAACACCAGATCACCCGGCGACACCGCGGCCCGCTCCACCAGCTGACCGCACAATCCCTGACCGGCGATGGTTCCCGGTAGAACGATCGGTGCCGTAACGCCCGGGTCCCCACAGCCGGCCGACGACGGCGCGTCCGGGGCTCGGGTGAGCGCACAATTCGCCTCGGCCGCGACCGAAGCGCTGTAGATCACGTCGCGCGCGAGCATCGCCGCGTCCGGCGTCCCACCGGCCTCGGGATAGCGCAGGGCGAGGCCGGCCGCACAGGTCGCGGCGGCACCGGTGTTCGGCCGATTCGACGGCGCATCCTGGTAGGGCGCCAGTCGCATCGCCGACAGACACGACCGGTCATGTCCGGACACCGCCGGATCGTCGGGGGCAACGGTCAGCGCGGCATACGGGTTGACACTCGGACGGGGCGAGCGTGAGGCCGCATCAGCGGTAGTGGTGGCAGCGGCGGAGGTAGGCGTGCCGGATGGCGAACCGGGTGGCCGGCCCAGCGCTATATCGCACTGACGCTGGAGGTCCGACCTCCCCAGCGACGTGAGTTCCCCTATCGGAGCCAGGACCGAGACCACCATTCCGCCACATCCACAGCACATCAGCACACCGAGGATCAGCAGTAGCCATACCGTGCGGGAGCGGTCACTGCCCGACGGATCGCCCCCGATCAGCTCGTCGATCGCCACGATCGGCACCGATAGGGAAACTGCGGCACGAAAGATCTCATCGCACGACCTCGGGCTCCGTCCGGTCCGCGCGTACAGCGAGTGTCGGAGTGCTGGTGATCGCGTCGGCCCGGTCGGCCCGGGCCGGACCCAATACCTTTCCGCGACCGATCCGGCTCAGCGCATCTCGCATGAACATCTCCCCGCGCCGCTCTTCCGGAACCTGACGCCCCGCCCCCACCGGTGGTGAGGTCTCCTCACGCAGTGCCTGCAGCAGGAACGGGGCTTCTTCGAGATCGACTCCCAGCCATTCGAGGCTGTTCCGCGCCAATGTTTCGTCGCGCTGGCGGAAAACGAAGCGGTTCGGGATCAGATTATGCGCCGCACCCCGGAAGTCGGTGGCCGGATCATGAGACGCCAACCCGATCGCGGCCAGATGCTTACGTCCGTCCCGGCTGAAATCCGAGGTCACCGCCGCCCCCACCTGCGTCTGGGTGAAATGATGCGCTTCGTCGCCCACCAGTAGCCCGAAACGCCCGTTGTCGGAGAGGAATGCCTCCCGCGCGGTGACTCCCACCAGTTCGTACAACGCGGTGCCGAGCCGTTTGGTCAGGGGTAACCGGTTGTACAGATGTGGGGTGGTCAACTCCTCGGCAGTGGGCAGGGCCAGCTTATGGGTCCGCACCACTGTCGCCGCGGCATCCAGCCTAATCGGCGCGAGGGCCGGATCGAACAGGACCGGCACACGTTCGGCGATGCTGCCCAGTCGCGCCGCCAGATCGGTGTACTCCTCCGGCGACCCCGGCTCGTCGCGTAACCGGCACACCACCCGGTACAGGTCGAGCAGACTGGTGATGCCGTAGTGGGCGATACCTTTGGGGGACAGCAGATTGCTGATCGCGGCACCGGTGCCCGAGGTGGGCGAGAGATCCAGCAGCGGTAGCACCGAGTCGAGCGCGCGCTCGCCCGCGACCCGGGGATCGAACAGCCGCAGGGGATCCAGCGAGACCGACGGGTCGGCAAGATCGATGATCACCGCGTCGTCGATCGCCGAGGCGAAATGTTCCCATTCCCCTACTTGACTGCGGTCGATGGCCAAGAACTGCCCACCCATATCGTGCACGAGCACCGCCATCAGTTTCAGGAAGTACGACTTTCCCGAACCCAGTTCGCCGGTCACCGCGAACGAAGCCGAAAGATCGTGTAGCGCGGCCTCCATGATTCCGAAGTGAATCGGCTCG
This sequence comes from Nocardia sp. NPDC049935, assembly GCF_055586645.1. Lineage (NCBI taxonomy): Bacteria > Bacillati > Actinomycetota > Actinomycetes > Mycobacteriales > Nocardiaceae > Nocardia > Nocardia sp. NPDC049935. The sequence continues at coordinate 166,407 of NZ_JBVJHV010000008.1, forward strand.
AAATGCCCCGACAGCAGGTTGACGCCGATCACCGGACCGCTGTCGTCACCTATCTGACTCGTCGTGAAGGGTACGAAACCGGCCCACATATCGGAGGGGACGATATGAGCGAAATCGTCGAACGCCCGGCGCGGCGGACTGCCGGGCACCAGTAGCGACCACAGGTCCACCTGCGCGCCGACCGGGGCGGTCATCTCGACCTGGAATCGTTTGTACCGGCGCCGCAATGCGTTCACAGCATCCATCGTGTCGTCGTGCGATGAGCTGCCGACCGCGATCACCGTGGTGAACGACACCTCCGATTCGCCACCGTTGACCTCGAAATGCTGGTTGTACTCCCCCAGCATCTGCGCCTTCGACATCAGCGTGTTCTGCGCGAAGGAAAGCTCCTGGTCGCGCTGATCCATCTGCTCGCCGAGCCGCCGCAGATTCACCTCGTTGCTCTTGAGGACCTGGTCGGCGGGCTTCGTGGAGATCCGCATACCCCAGTCCACCGTGACATCCCCGAGCCCGTCGATGACATTCAGGAATTCACTGCCTCCGGGAAAAGCCATACCTCCGTACGGGAAAGAACGCGGTGTCAGCATCGCCTGATAGGACGGCCGGTATCCGATATCGGACTGCACCACCTTGACCACCGGGACGAACGAGGGCCGCAGACGCCGCGCAGAGTCCGCGCGGGCGCCCTCGTCGAGAGCCGCGGACTTGAACACCGCCGCGGTGGCATCATCCAGCGCGCCGGCCCGGGTGGGTGCTACCGGGTCACCGACCGCGCCACGGGCCAGGTAGTGCTCCCACAGCCATTGGAACAGGGCTGCCGGAACCGGCACCGGGTCGAAATCGTCACCGATGCGCGACAGGATCTCATCGGCTTCTGCCTCGTAGCCCTCGATCTCGGCACGAGAGAGCGTGGTGGCATCGATGGTGGTGGTGCTGCCCCGCCACATCCGTGACAGCGTGGAGATCCCACCGGTGTTCGCGGTACCGACCGGGATCGAGAGCAGGAAGATACGCGTCTGAGGTGCGATCGCCCGGACTCGTTCATAGGAGGCGAAAACCTCGTCGGCGTAGTCGGCGCACTCGTCGAGATCGACGCCCTCGACCATCTTGCTCAGCACATCGATGGTGTTCTGCCGCGCCTGGACGCCCAGCAACAGCGAACCGTTGGGCAGGTTGTTGATCAAGGAGTGGTGGGCGAGCTTGACATCGAACTTGTCGCCGGCCTTGCGCAGTCCATAACCGAGCGGGCTGATGAAATAGTTCGCGGTCACCAGCCCTGAATGAGTGAACTGCAGATGCCCGCGAATGGCCGCGGTCGGCTGCAAGTCCCGGTTGAATCCCATCAGCGTCCCTCTCCGCTTTTCGGCCGCCCCCCGTAACCGTCGACCAGCGACCGCCACTTCGACAGTCCGGCCGCCGTCGCCGCGGGCCGGGTGGATCGGCCACCGCTCACCAGGTCCAGCAACTGCACACCACGCGGGCGGTCCGCACCGGCGCTCGCCGGCGGTTCGTGCGGCAAGATCGCCACCACTGTCTGCTCGACGAACATGGTCACCCGGGCCGATTCGGGGGTCACCGGCATCCCCGAAGCCAGTACGGGTTTGGGCCACAGGATCAGCCGCCCGAACCACAGCACGCGCGACGACAGTCGTACGCCGGTATACGGTATGAGCCCCAGGCCGAAGCCGAGCACCACGGTCAAGGCCACACCCGCCAGGAAGGTCACCGCCGGATTCACCGGCAGGGTCATCGCCGCGGCGCCGGTGAGGATCAACCCCACCGCGACACCCGCCACCTGGGGCAGGGTGTAGGGCCCGAACGGCAGCTTCTGGCCGTTCTGGGCCTTGCCGATCATCGTCGGGACCCGTTTGACCGGGGTGAAGACCTTGATCACCTGGGTCACTGGTAGAGGCTTCCCACCGGGTGATCGGGCACGATCGTGTTCGCGTCACTGCGGGCGTAGTTGACCAGGGTCGGCAACATCCAGAACAGCACCGCCGCCAGGATTGCCGATCCCGCTACACCCAGGATCTTCGCGGGGGAGAGTTTGGATTTCGCGGCCTCGGCGATCAGCACACCCATCGAGACGATGGTGATGAGGATCAGGCCGGCCCACCGGACGAAGACCAGGATGCCGTAGAGGATATTGCTGATATTGCTCATGGTGGTCGCCTCATCAGTTCTGGGTCGCCGGCGGGATCTGCACAGTGGTGGTCGGAGCGGTGGTGGCGCCGGGCGCCGAATCGGACTTCTCTCCCTGGGGCATGACCGCGGTGAGCGGTTCCTTCAGCGCGGGCAGCGCTTCGATGGCCCGGACCTGCCATTGCCCCTCGCCGCGGACCATGGTCAGCGGATAGGCCAGCGAGGGCGCGCTCCCGCTCCCGCCCTTCGGGGTGACGGTCGCCAGCACCCGCGCCTGCGACCCCGCGGTCCCGCAGGCGGAATCCTCGGCCGTGACGGTCACGGTCTCCAGTTCGGTGTACGGCGCCGGGCGCAACGCCGCGATACCGGAGTCGACGCTGACATAGCGGGCCGTATCGCCGGAGCCGGTCAGATAGGCGGTGAGGAATCCGGTCGCCACCTGGGTGAACGGAGTCTCCTCCCCGCACGGCGCCGAATACGACTGCGCCAGGTCGGAACCGATGCCGGGAGCCGCGACGGCGGCGGGCAGGGTCAGCGCTCGCAGATTGCCCTCCGAGACCGAGACCGGCACCCGGTAGTACTGGCGCGGCGCCTGGGTCTGGCCGTGCCCGGTACGAACCGAGACGGTGACCGACCAGACGTCCACCGGACCCGCGGCCAGCGCACGCGAGATATAGACGACGAGCGGATCGCTTACCTGCTGCCCGGTTTTCGGCAGTGATATCTGCTGAGTTCCGTCGACGAAACGGGACAGTGCGTCGCGCTGCCCGGATCCGGCACTCAGATAGGTGACCACGAAATCCTCGGCGAACGAACCGGCCAGTTGCGCGTGCCCGGTCACACTCACCATGGACTCGTCACCCGGCGGCGCCGGGTCGGCGGCGAAGAAGCTGTAGACCGCGTGGCCGCCGCCGAGAACGGCGAGAACGGCGAGAACCACGACGACGATATTGTCGCGGCGCCGGCGCGCGGCCATCTGGCGAAGCAGTGCCTCGCCCGAATCCGCGCGTCCCGCCGCCCCAGTCCTCACTCTCGAAATGGTAGAGAGAGGGCCCCTCACCGGCGGCCGATCCCTTCCCACACATGGGGACTCGGACGGCATCCGGCGAGGCCCGATCAGGAGACCGTACTGTGCCGGAGCCGGCCCGCGAGCCGGTAGCGCAGCTGGTCGTCGTAACCGATCGGGACATCCGGTGACGCCAGATCCGTGAGATCCGGTTCCACCACCGGGATATCGTCGGCGGCGCGCACCAGCTGGGCGATGGCCAGTTCCCGGTTCGAGAAACCCGGGTAGGGATAGAGGAGCAGCGAGGTCGGGGTGTAACCGCCGCCGTAGTTCAACGCCCGCACCGTGACCCCGGTGCTGTCACCGGCACGCACCCGGGACCCGAGTTCGACCAGCCGGACCCGGTCCTCGGGATGGAAGACGTCGACCGGCCGGAAGAGGTAGTCCCATCGCACCCACGGCGCCGGATCGGTGAGCCAATGCGAAATCGTGGTGTGCGCCAGCTGAACCACCGCGAGGTGGTTTCCGGCCCGTCGATGCGCCTCGCGCAGGCCGACACTCTCCAGCGTCGGCCATACCGCCGGATCGTCCTCGGAGGTGATGTCCTCGATCAGCCACCAGGCGCCACGGGTGTGGTCGTCGTCGCGCGCCCGGACCGTGATCCGCCACCGGGTGGCCCGGCCGGCGGGGCGCAGTATCGACACCTCGAACTGGAGCTTGTCGCCGGACTGGGGACGGTAGAGCAGATCGAGTACCTCCGCGTGCCGGTCGAAGGCCGAAACCCGGTGGAAGAATTCGGCGATCGACATCCGCGGGACGTATTCCTCGGGTGCGATCCCCGACAGTGCGGTGATACCGCTGGGCTGGGCCAGGGTCTGGCTGTCCAGATCCCAGATCGCGCCGACTGCCGGCGGCAGCGGCGGCACCGGACCGTCGGCCGGCCCCGCCCACCAGCGCACCGCGTGCACTTCACCCGCCGGACCGAAAACCGGCCGCACCATCAGCCGGTGCGGACCGGACCGTGTGGTGACGGTACGGTCCAGATCGATCGCGCCTTCGATGGAGGTGCGCAGGGCCTCGGTGATATCGCGGGTACTCAACCCGTCGTAGAGCGCCGGGGTCCGGGCCAGCTGACGCTGCAGCACCCGCCGCCAGTCGGCGAAATCCCGCGCGGTATCCCCGACCGAGGCGACCGAGAAGCCTTCCGGTGCCAATGTTTCGACCGTCACCCAGGGGATCACTGCGCCCTCTCATCGCCTGCGTCCAACTGTTGCGCGGAGCATGTCTCCAACGAGACAACGTCCGCAGAAGATAATGTACCGTTGCTCAGCGGTACGTTCAACAGTGAAATCCGGACTCGGCTCGAGATCCGACCGGGACCCACCCGAAGACACAACCGTCTCGGCCGGACCATGCGGGCGGTCCGGCCGAAAGATTGTACGAAAACAGGTGAATACCCGGTCGATTCGGGGTGGGCAGCGGCCCACGATGTGAATACGCCCGGGTCGCAGTGGGTCCGGCGGCAGGCTCGTCAGCGGTCGATCATTCGGCCTGCGAGGTCAGGGCTATGACCCCGGCACCCGCGAGCAGCCCGAGATCCTCCAGATCCGAAGGAACCGCGCGCAGCCCGGTCAACACCGGCAGCCGCGCGTGCATGGCGATCGCGCTGTGCAGCGGTTTCCACAGCGGGGAGCCGGCCGCCGCGATCGGACCGCCGACAGCGACCCGGTCGATATCGAGCAGCGGGGCCACCGAGGCGATGACCCGGCCCAGCGCGGTCCCGGCACGTTCGAGCGCCGATACGGCGATCCGTTCCCCGGCCTGCGCGTCGGCGACCAGCGAGCCGAGCGAATCACCGCCCCAGCCCTGGGCCTTCGCCCAGGCCAGGAGAGCGGTGCCGCCGGCGACCGATTCCAGGCAGCCGCGGCCGCCGCATTCACAGACCTCGTCGAAACCGGGCACCAGCATATGACCGACCTGGCCGGCATTACCGGTACGCCCGACTACGACGAACCCGCCCACCATGACACCGCCGACGATCGTGTCCGACAGATGGATCGACAGCGAGTCCATGACCTCCTGGGTGGCGCCGAAATGCCGCTCGGCCAGCGAGAGGCAGACTCCGTCGAGGGCGAGCACCACCGACGCCGCGGGAAACAGCTTCTGCACCGATTCCACCAGTGGGAACCCGGATTGCCATTCGCGGATCCGCGTCGGCGCCACTACCCCGGAGGCCATATCGAGCGGCCCGTGGGACGCGATGCCGACGGCCACCACGTCCCGGCCCGCCGCGATACCGAGCAGGAGGTCCCGCACCTGATCCCAGGCGCCGTACTCGGGGACCGGGATCTGCTGGAGCCCGTCGGAACCGACATCGTCGGCGATCTCGATCGCGGCCAGCCGGGCCGCGCCGATCTCCAACGCCAGGATTGTCATCTACGCACCACCAGAGCTAGATCCGCGTTTGCCCCCGCAGCATAGTCAGACAGCTGCCGTTTCCGCGGAATGCAGCGGGCGGCCCAGCACGATATGCCGTTTGGGCGCACCGGATACGGCCGCGCCGTGGGTCGGACGTGGGCCGTTGCGGATGATCCGCATGGGTCGCTTGTGGTCGATCGGCACCGTGCGGTGGCGATCGAGGTTCTCGATCACATTGCCCGAGTTGTCGTAGGCGATGCCCGCCCAGATCATGGCTCGCGGCGCATCGCCCCGGTCGATGAGTGTCTGTGCCAGCCGGGCGCACTGCTCGAAAAGCGGACAGCCATAGCAAGTACGCACTGCCGAATGCCAGGCCTCCGGCGTGCCGGAATCCAGGTCCCAGCTGTCGGGCAACTCTGCGCACGGCGGCCGCTGCGTCGATTTCGGCGCGGCGGGCACAGTCGGCGAGGGAACTCGCGGAATTTGCGTAGTCCGAGGTAGAACCACGTTCAGGGTACGAACTCGTGTTGTCGTCATCACCGTCTCCGGAACTGCCGAGGGCACGCCGGTGGAACCGATACGTGTCCCGTTGGTCGGGCGGAACGTCAGGGCTGCTCAACAGTCCCCGGAAACCAGCTGATGTCAGCTGTATCACGACGGTAAAGCACCGGAGGGCCGGAAAGCAAGGTCTCGTACCGTTAAGTAACGGGACGTTGATCTTATTTTCACATCATTAAGCCGTCGATTAGCGGTTCGTTTAGTTACGGACCGTTTAACTACGGGCCCACTTGTGGTTTCCTATAGGTATGGCTGGCGAATCCGAGTTCACGATCGACGAGCTGGCGCGTGCTGCCGAGACAACCGTGCGCAGCGTCCGCGTGTACCACGAGCGTGGGCTGCTGCCCTCGCCCGAAGTTCGTGGCCGGATCGGCTATTACGACGCAGACCACCTCAACCGGCTGCAGACCATCAGCCGGCTGCTCGGGCGCGGGATGAAGCTCAACGGCATCCGGGAGCTGCTCTCGGCGTGGGACCGCGGCGACGGTCTCGCGGACGTCCTGGGCGTCACCGATAACGCCGCGCCGCCCGGACGCGCCGCGGCCGACCCACCCCAGCCGGAACCGGAGGAGCCCGCCCACGAGCTCCCCGAATACGTCCAGCAAGCCCTGGCCGCCAGCGACGACCCGTTCGACGTCTACCGGGTCACCAACCCCCGCTGCAGCGATCTGGCGACCAGGCTCACCGATGCCGGGCTCCCCGCGGCGGCCACCTTCCACCTGGTGGAACGGATGCGCGCCGACTGCGACCGGATGGCCGAGCGCTATGCCGCCGAAATCTTCTACGTCCTGGCCGGCCGCGCCTACGAGCAGTCCGAACGCAACCCCAAGGACCGCACCAAACTCGAGACCGATCTGGCCATCGCCCGCCTGATCGTCACCCGCGCCGCCTCCGAGCTGATCGACCAGGCCTTCGGCCGGCGCGCGGAGCTACCGGCACCCGAGATCCCCGCGCTCCCCACCGCGGAACCGGCCGGACTGCCCGCCGCCGATGCCGCGCATTCGCCGTACACCACCCGGCGCACCGCCGCCCCGAACGGAAAACAACCGTCGCGCTCACACCGCTGACGCAAGGGAAGGGGGCGAAAGACTGTCGGGGTGACAGGATTTGAACCTGCGACCACCCGCTCCCAAAGCGGGTGCGCTACCAAGCTGCGCCACACCCCGTTATACCCCCTGGAGTGGGGGTGGTGTTATCGGTCCTCGGAGCGGGTGACGGGAATCGAACCCGCACCATCAGCTTGGAAGGCTGAGGTTCTACCATTGAACTACACCCGCGTGCTGCGGCCTCGGTGGTATCACCGCGACGCCGCGCGCATCAGCGACTGTACCCAATCGCACATTCGTTTCGCCAATCACCCCCTCCGCCGCGTCGGCGATCGGGAGAAAAAGTGTGTAACGCGGACGGATTCATAGCGATACGACAGAGATTGCTGTTGCTCCGGGTCCGCGAACTTGTTATAGAAGGCAAGTCGCCGGGACCCACCATCTTGCTACGATCTTCTTGCCGGACGGGGTTTCTGGAAAGGGGGCGGTGGCGTGCACCCGACAAGGTGGACCTCCCGCATAGCAGTACGACAGAGCCGGCCCGGCCCGGCACCCGAGCCGCGGGACGGTATCCGCGGCGCGATGACCTCGGCCTCCGGTGATCGCCATGGCAGCTGAGAGCCGGCCCCCGGTCCGCTCCACGGCGCGCGAATGGGCGCTGGCCGCGGGCGCACAGCCCGATGCGGACATCACCGCGGCGGAGATCGAGCCCGTTCTCATCGAGATTCTCGAGGAACTACTCGATCTCACCGTTTCCGATCCCTTCCCGGTGCGCGCCGCCCGGCGGCTGGGCGCGCGACTGTGCGCCGAGCCACTGCACCATGTGCGGATGCTGGCGCTGGTCACCCGGACCCTGCTGGGGTTCCCGGCCGGACCGCGCGGCTCGCTGGTCGCCACACAGTGGCCGCTGGTGGCCAGTCAGGCCATCGACAGCTACGCCCAGGCGCTGCAGGAACTCGCCCTGGCCCAGCAGAAGAAGAACTTCTCCGACGAGGCCACCCAGCGGGTCCGGGAATTCGCGGCGCTGCAGCAGCGGCTGGAACACGAGGCCACCCACGACGCCCTCACCGGGCTGGCCAACCGCACGCTGCTGCGCAACCGGGTTCGGAAGATGGCCGAACACCCGGAACGGGGTATCGGGCTGCTGGTGGTGGACCTGGACCGGTTCAAACAGATCAACGACAACTACGGCCACGCCGTCGGCGACGAGGTGCTGGTGGAACTCGCGAAACGGCTCCGCGAGGTGGCGCCCACGGGCGCGGTGGTCTGCCGGTACGGCGGCGACGAGTTCGTGCTGGCCGCCGCGATGGCCGATAACCACGTCGCCGGACTGGCCGGCGATATCGTTCTCGCCCTCAACGATTCGGTGTGGTCCTCGGCCGGGCCGGTACCGGTATCGGCGAGCGTGGGGACCACCTATTCGCCGCCCGAGGACCGGAGCGAACTGGCGGAACTGCTGCGTCGTGCCGATCACGCGATGTACTCGGCGAAAACCGCGGGCGGCCGCCGCTACGTCGGCGCCGACCCCGGCGATACCGCCGTCGATACCGCGGTGGCGGGCTGATCCGGCGTCAGTCCGGCTGGCACTGCGCGCACCAGAACAGGTTCCTGCCCTCGAGCACGCGGTACCGCACCGCCGCCGCGCACCGGCGGCACGGTTCGCCCGCGCGGCGGTACACATAGGTGCGGGGCCGGTCGGGGGCGTAGGAGGGCGCGCCGTGGTCGTCTTCGGGGCGGATCACGTGCATCTTCCCGCGACGCACGCCTACCCGCATCAGCGCGACGAGGTCGTCCCACAGCGCCGACCACTGCGGCGCGGTGATATCGGTTCCCGGCCGGGCCGGGGAGATCCCGTGCCGGAACAGCACTTCCGCGCGATAGACGTTGCCCACGCCGGCGACCACACGCTGATCCATCAGCAGCGACCCGATGCCCCGGCGGGAACGCCGGATCCGCTCCCACGCGCGCCCGGGTTCCGCGTCGGCGCGCAGCGGATCGGGTCCGAGCCGCGCGACCAGGGCGTCGACCTCCGGTGGGGTGAGGATCTCGCAGGCGGTGGGTCCGCGCAGGTCGGTACCGAACCCGGAACCGTCGCGGCCGGGCCCGGTGAGGCGCATCCGCACCTGCCCCACCGGTTCGGGCATCGGCAGCCCGGATTCGGTGAAGGTGCCGTACAGCCCGAGGTGGACGTGGACGAATATCTCGCCCTCGTATTCGTGGACCAGATGCTTACCCCAGGCCTGCGCCCGGCGCAGCATCCGCCCGTCGACCCGGGCCGCGCCGTCGGCGAATTTGCCCTGCGGGCTCGACACCCGCACCACCGCGCCCGCGAGCCGGCGATCGTGCCGGCGCGCGAGACGGTGCAGGGTATGACCTTCCGGCACCGCCGCTGACCTGTCCGGTCAGTGGGCGGGCAGCGCCGGCGCCTCGCCGGACTTCTCGTAGTCGGCGAGGATATCGATCCGGCGCTGGTGACGCTCCTCCTCCGACCAGGGGGTCGCGAGGAAGGCGTCCACGATCGCGAGCGCTTCTTCCCGCGAATGCATCCGCCCGCCGATTCCGATGAGCTGGGCGTTGTTGTGCTGACGGGCCAGCTGCGCCGTTTCGACGCTCCAGGCCAGGGCGCAGCGGGCGCCCGGCACCTTGTTGGCGGCGATCTGCTCGCCGTTCCCGCTACCGCCGAAGACCAGCCCGAGGCTGCCCGGGTCGGCGACGGTGCGGCGGGCCGCCTCGATGCAGAAGGCGGGGTAGTCGTCGAGCGCGTCGTAGACGAGGGCGCCGCAGTCGACGACCTCGTGACCGGCCTTTTCCAGGTGGTCCTTGACGGCGTTCTTCAGTTCGAAACCAGCGTGATCGGCACCCAGGTATACGCGCATGCCGCGATTGTGTCAGGCCCCGGGACAGGCCGTGACGGCGGGCGGTGTCCCGGGGTGACTGCTTAGAGTCGTGGTATGCAGCCGCACGACCCTCAGCAACCGTCCGGATCCGGGCCCGGCCCCGCCTGGTCCGCGCATCCGCCGGAGCCCGGGCACTACCCGTGGCTCACCGACCGGGCGACCGCCGCTCCCTTCGCCGGTGGCTATCCGCCGCCGCCGGGACCGGCCCACGAGCCGCGCGGACTATCCCCGTTCGGGATGCCCGCGCGGCACAGCTGGGAGATTCCGCTACTGGTGGTGGTGGTCCTGTTCACCACCGTGGCCTATGCGCTCGCGTTTCTGCTGCTGTTCCTGGGCGCGGTGAACCAGTACGTACTGATCCTGGTGGCGGCCCCGCTGCTGATCTGGTTCGGCCGCGGCGTGAATTTCTCGTCCCAGCGGGTCAACGGGGTGCGGATGTCACCGACGCAGTTTCCCGACGGATACCGCATGGTGCAGGAGGCCGCGGCGCGGTTCGGGATGGCGAAGGCCCCGGACGCCTATGTCGTGCTCGGCAACGGCCAGATCAACGCGTTCGCGTCCGGGCACGGTTTCCGCCGGTACGTGGTGGTCTACAGCGACCTCTTCGAGATCAGCGGCGCGGCCCGCGAACCCGACGCCCTGGCCTTCATCATCGGCCACGAGGTGGGGCATATCGCCGCCGGTCACACCTCCTATTGGCGCCAGCTCGGCATGTTCCTGGTGCCGTTCCTGCCGATCCTCGGCAATTCGCTGATCCGCTCCCAGGAATACACCGCCGACAACCACGGCTACTGCCATCGCCCCCAGGGCGCCCCCGCCGCCATGGGCACCCTGGCCGCCGGCAAGTACCTCAACAGCGTCGTGGGCTTCGACGAGATGGCCGACCGCGCCGCCCAGGAACGCGGCTTCTTCGTCTGGATGGTCAACGCCATGTCCTCCCACCCCGTCCTGACCTGGCGAATGTGGGCCCTGCGCGACCGCAGCGCCCACGGCCGTCTCTTCTGGCGCCCCAACCCCGTACCCCCGCGCCTCGCCCCGCCTCCCATGCCCCCACCCGGCCCGTTCGGCGGCGGAGAAGTGGAGCTGTCGAAAACCCCCCACTGACCGCCCCGACCCGGTCCCACCCGACGGTCCCTCCAACTCGGGCCCCGCCCCGCTCCACCCAACCCGAGCCGACCCCTCACGGCGCCGAGTCCAGCGAGGCCTTGAACGGTTCGGCCCGCCCTTGAAACGGTTCGGCCCGCGCCTGAAACGGTTCGGCCCGCGCCTGCTGTCGGCCCTCGAAGCGCATGTGGCGAAGCCACGAGTCTCGAGGGCCGACAGCAGGCGCCAAAGAGGGCCGAACCTCGAGCAGCGGAGCTGCTCCAATATTCCAGCTAGGTAAACACGGGCTCCTCGTCGCGGGTGCGCTTCAGCTCGAAGAAGTGCGGGTAGGCAGCCAGTGTGACCACCGCGTCCCACAGCTTCCCCGCTTCCTCCCCGCGCGGGATGCGGGAGAGCACCGGTCCGAAGAACGCGACCCCGTTGACGTGGATGGTGGGTGTGCCGACATCGGGTCCCACCTTGTCCATACCGGCGTGGTGGCTGACCCGCAGCGCCTCGTCGTAGTCGGTGCTCGTCGCCGCTTCCGCCAGTTCGGCGGGCAGGCCGGCTTCGGTGAGCGCGTCGGCGACGATCGCCGCGAACGTCGCCTGCGCGTCACCCTCCTGCTCGAACTCCGGCCGCCGGTCGTGGAACCGGGTGCCCATCGCGGTGTAGAGCGCCGGCAGGATGTCGTCGCCGTGCTGCCGGGCCGCCGCGATGGCCACGCGGACCGGGCCCCAGGCGTTCTTCATCAGTTCTTCGTACTGGGGCGGCAGATCACGGCCCTCGTTCAGCACCGCGAGGCTCATCACGTGGAATCGGGTCTCGATATCGCGGACCTGCGCGACCTCGAGGATCCAGCGGGAAGTGATCCAGCACCACGGGCACAGGGGGTCGAACCAGAATTCGGCAAGATCCTTCTTCACGGCCGTGTCGGACACGAATGTTCCTCTCCGTAGTTTTCGCTGCACTCCGACCAACCCACCGGGGCGGGTTTTCGTTCCCGGTCCGGCCGAATATCGCGGGCGCGCTCAGTACGCTGGCGGGAGTAGTCCGGATCGTCGCTGGAACAACCCACCACAAGGGAGTGTCATCCATGACATCTGCGCGACATTTCGTGATCGTCGGCGCCGGGCTGGCCGGCGCGAAACTCGCCCAGGCGCTGCGGGACAACGATTTCGACGGGCATATCACCCTGATCGGCGCCGAGGAGCACCTGCCCTACGAACGCCCGCCGCTGTCCAAGGAGTACCTGCTGGGTAAGAAACCGGTGGAGGAGTTCACCGTCGCCGATTCCGCCTGGTATCGCGATCACAACGTCGACTTGCTGCTCGGTACCGAGGTCACCGCCGTCGACCGGGCGGCCCGGACGGTGCGGCTGCCCGACGGTTCGGCGCTGGAATACGACAAACTCGCCCTGGCGACCGGGTCCGCGCCCCGCACCCTGCCGATCCCGGGCGCCGACGCGCCGGGGGTGTACACCCTGCGCACGCTGGAGGACTCCGACGCGCTGATCGAGTTGCTGCGCACCGCCGAGCGGGTGGTGGTGATCGGGGCCGGGTGGATCGGGCTCGAGGTCACCGCGGCGGCCCGGTCGGCGGATGTGGCGGTCACGGTCGTGGAGACCGCGACCGGGGCGCTGCTGGGCGCTCTCGGGCCCGAGATGGGCGAGGTCTTCGCCGACCTGCATCGCGCGCACGGGGTGGATTTGCGGTTCGGCACCCGGGTGGAGGAGATCACCACCTCGGCGGGGCGGGCGACCGGGGTGCGTTTCGCGGACGGCTCGACGGTGGCGGCCGATGCCGTCCTGGTCGCGGTCGGGGCCCGGCCGCGGCTGGATCTCGCGGAGTCCGCGGGGCTGCCGATCGATACCGGGGTCCTCGTCGATGCCGGTCTGACCAGCAGTGATCCCGATATCGTGGCGGTCGGCGATATCGCCGAACAGGACCATCCCGTGCTCGGGCGCCGGATCCGGGTCGAGCATTGGGCCACTGCCCTGAATCAGCCGGCCGTGGCCGCGGAGACCATGCTGGGCAAGTCGGCCGTCTACGACCGGCTCCCGTACTTCTTCACCGACCAGTACGACCTCGGGATGGAGTACACCGGGTTCGCGGCGCCCGGCGACTACGAGCAGGTGGTGGTGCGCGGCGATCGGGCGGGCCGGGAGTTCGTGGCGTTCTGGCTCGACGCACAGCGCCGGGTGCTCGCCGGGATGAATGTGAACGTCTGGGACGCCGGTGACCGGATCAAGGAACTGATCCTTTCCGGAGACCCGGTCGATCCGGACAGACTGGCGGACACCTCGATACCGCTGTGAACCGGAGGCCGGTGGCAGCTACCAGGTGCGGCCGGTGATCAGCTCGTAGGCCTCCACGTATTTCCCGCGGGTGGCCGCCACGATATCGGCGGGGATCTCGGGCCCCGGCGGCTCCTTGTCCCAGCCGGTCGAGGTCGCCCAGTCCCGGACGAACTGTTTGTCGAACGAGCGCTGCGGGCGGCCCGGCTCCCATTCCGCGGCCGGCCAGAAACGGGAGGAATCCGAGGTCAGCAGTTCGTCGCCGAGGGTGAGCACCTCACCGTCCCAGCCGAACTCGACCTTGGTGTCGGCGATGATCACACCCCGCTCGGCCGCATAGGCCGCACCGCGGGTGTACAACTCCAGGGTGAGATCGCGCAGGCGTTCGGCCACGGGACGGCCCTCCTGCGCGACGACCTCGTCGAAGGTCATCGGCTCGTCGTGACCGGACGCCGAGACCTTGGTGGTCGGGGTGAAGATGGGTTCCGGGAGCCGGTCGCCCTCCCGCAGCCCCTCGGGCAGCCGGATCCCCGATACCGAACCGGTCCGCTGGTAGTCCTTCCAGCCCGATCCGACCAGGTAGCCGCGGGCGACGCATTCCACCAGCACCATCTTCAGGGGTTTCACCCGGATGGCGCGGCCCGCGAACTCCGGCGGCACATCGGTGGTGGACAGCACATGGTTGGGGATATCGGAGAAGTACTCGAACCACCAGTTCGACAGCTGCGTGAGCAGGGCGCCCTTGTCCGGGATCGGGGTCGGCAGCGAGACGTCGTACACCGAGACCCGGTCCGAGGCGACCAGCAGCAGGGTGTCGCCGTCGGTGTACAGGTCACGCACCTTGCCGGCGTGCACGTGTTTCACTGGCGGGGCTCCGATCCTGGTCGAGTGGTGTGCGGGGTCGACGCGCACGCGAGCAACCTTACCCACGTGGCATTGTGGACAGCGCCCGTGCCCACTGTGCCCTCGAAGGAGTCCGATGTCCGCACCGAACCTCACCCGCGATCAGGCGATCGAACGCGCCGGAATCGTCTCGGTCGAGAACTACTCCGTCGACCTCGATCTCACGGACGGCGGCGGTCAACCGGGCGAACAGACGTTCTTCTCCCGCAGCACGGTCACCTTCACCGCGAAACCCGGATCCCGCACCTTCATCGATATCGTGGCGCGGGGTGTGCGGTCGGCGACCCTCAACGGCAAACCGCTCGATATCGCCGGATACGACGAGGCGACCGGGATCACCCTGCCCGACCTGGCCGAACGCAACGAACTGGTGGTCGAGGCCGAATGCGAGTACTCGCACACCGGCGAGGGCCTGCACCGGTTCGTCGACCCCGCCGACGGCGCGGTGTACCTGTACTCCCAGTTCGAGACGGCCGACGCGAAACGGATGTTCGCCTGCTTCGACCAGCCGGACCTCAAGGCCACCTTCGATATCGAGGTCATCGCCCCGCAGGACTGGAAGGTGATCTCCAACGGCGCGGGCACCGCCGACGGCGGGCGGCACACGTTCGCCACCACTCCCCTGATGAGCACCTATCTGGTCGCGCTCATCGCCGGTCCGTACGCGCAGTGGTCCGACAGCTACACCGATGATCACGGCACCATCCCGCTCGGGATCTTCTGCCGTGCCTCACTCGCCGAGTTCATGGACGCCGACCGGTTGTTCACCGAGACCAAGCAGGGATTCGGCTTCTACCACAAGAACTTCGGGATCCCGTACGCGTTCGGCAAGTACGACCAGCTGTTCGTACCGGAGTTCAACGCGGGCGCGATGGAGAACGCGGGCGCGGTGACCTTCCTCGAGGACTACGTGTTCCGGTCCAAGGTCACCCGGGCCTCCTACGAGCGCCGGGCCGAAACCGTGCTGCACGAGATGGCCCATATGTGGTTCGGCGATCTGGTCACCATGAAGTGGTGGGACGATCTGTGGCTCAACGAGTCGTTCGCCACCTTCGCCTCGGTGCTGTGCCAGGCCGAGGCCACCGAATACACCAGCGCCTGGACCACTTTCGCCAATGTGGAGAAATCCTGGGCCTACCGGCAGGACCAGCTGCCCTCCACGCACCCGATCGCCGCCGATATCCCGGATCTGGCGGCGGTGGAGGTGAACTTCGACGGCATCACCTACGCCAAGGGCGCCAGCGTGCTCAAGCAGCTGGTCGCCTATGTCGGGCTGGAGCCGTTCCTGGCCGGTCTGCGCGCCTACTTCGCCGACCACGCGTACGGTAACGCCACCTTCGACGATCTGCTCGCGGCTCTGGAGAAATCCTCCGGGCGGGATCTGTCCGGCTGGGGCACCCAGTGGCTCAAGACCACCGGTCTCAATATCCTGCGCCCCGATTTCGAGGTGGACGCCGACGGAAACTTCTCCTCCTTCGCGGTGATCCAGGAAGGCGCCGAACCCGGCGCCGGAGAACGCCGGGTGCACCGGCTGGCGGTCGGCGTCTACGACGACCGGGACGGCAAACTGGTGCGCACCCACCGGGTGGAGCTCGATCTGCGGGCCGCCGAACGCACCGAGGTGCCCGAACTCACCGGTGTTCCGCGCGGAAAGTTCGTCCTGGTCAACGATGACGACCTCACCTACTGCTCGGTCCGGCTCGACGCCGATTCGCTCGACGTCCTGGTGAACCGGATCGCCGATATCGCCGAACCGCTCCCCCGCACGCTGGCCTGGTCGGCGGCCTGGGAGATGACCCGGCAGGCCGAATTCCGGGCCCGCGACTTCGTCGCCCTGGTGCAGCGCGGAGTGGGCGCGGAATCCGAGATCGGGGTGGTGCAGCGCCTGCTCATGCAGGCCAACACCACGCTGCGCAGCTACGCCGATCCGGCGTGGGCCGAGGCGACCGGGTGGGCTGATTACGCCAACCGGCTCCTGGAACTGGCCCGGGAAGCCGAATCCGGCTCCGACCATCAGCTGGCCTTCGTCAACGCTCTCACCGGCGCGAAACTGTCGCCGTGGCATACCGAGGTGCTGCGCGAACTCCTCGACGGCGATCCGGCCGCGGTGGGCCTCGCCGGGCTCACCGTCGATACGGATCTGCGCTGGCGGCTGCTCACCGCGCTGGCGGCGGCAGGAGAGGTCGACGCCGACGGCGCCGGCACTCCCGTGATCGACGGCGAACTGCGCAACGACGAAACGGCCGCCGGCCGGCGCCAGGCCGCCACCGCCGCTACCGCGCGGCCGATCGCCGAGGTGAAGGAGTCGGCGTGGGCGACCGTGATGGACGACGACTCGGTGCCCAACATCACCGCGCGTTCGATCGTCAACGGATTCGCTCCCGCCGGTCAGGATGCCCTGCTGCAGCCGTATCTGGAGCGGTACTTCGCCGAGATCCCCGCGGTATGGGATCGGCGCTCCAGTGAGGTCGCGCAGACCGTGGTGATCGGGCTCTACCCGTCCTGGGAGATCAGCGAGCAGGCCGTGGCCCGGGCCGACGAATTCCTCGCCGGCGACCACCCGCCGGCCCTGCGCCGCCTGGTGACCGAGGGCAAAGCCGGGATCGAACGTTCGCTGCGGGCCCGCGCCTTCGATATCTCCTGACACCGGTCGCGAAACGGCGCGTCCACCCCGAGGGGTGGACGCGCCGTTGTCGTCGGTAGCGAGCGCTCCCGGATCACGCCCCGTCCGGGGCGCGCTCTCAGCGGCCGATGGCCGCGGCCATCACCCGGACAGCGGAGATCAGGCCGTCGATCAGCTCACCCTGGCGCAGCGAGCTGAGCGCGGCGGTGACGCCGAGCTGGCACACCCGGTCGTTGGCCCGTTCGGCCACATCCCGGCCGGAGCGGACCTCGACGGAATGATCGTTCGGGGAGACCGCGATGAGCACCGAACGAGCGGCCTCGGGAGTGGACGGGAACAACGCGTCCACGGCGGCGCCGGCATCGGGACCGAGATCCCCGATGAACACGTTGAACCGCACCTTGGTCGCGCGGGTCGCCTCGGTCAGCACATTGTCCACGGCGAGCCGCTCGTTGTTGTCGAACGGCGCCTCCTTGAACACATCGCCGGCCTCGTGCACCCCGGAGACCCGGCCGCTGCTCATCAGCGCGTATCCGTGCGGCAGGTCGGACTCGACCACCGCGGGCCATTTAGTACTTGCCACTTGCCCGGCCTCCGATCAGCGCGCCCTTCGGGGCTTCCAGGGAATCGAACGCCACATGGGACCCATGTGACGACTCACCGGCATCGTAGGAATGACCATGCCCGGTGACCTCATCGGTAGCACTCCACAGCACCGGCTCCGACGTCCACTTCTTGCTCATATCGAAGTGGACCGGCTTCTCACCGGGCAGCGGCTTACCGATATACGACAAACCGGCGATTATGAGGTAGATCCCCAGCGGGATACCGGCGAACACCGCCACTGTCTCGAGAATGCTCACCCGTTAAAGGTATCCGATCCCCTGTAGTAGATCGCCCACCGGTGGCGTGTTGCCCACCCCACGACCCGCACAGCGCCCGATCTCCGGCGACGCTCGCCCATCCCGCCGTACAGAATCGATCTCCCGCCCCCGCCGAACCCGGCGAGGCCCGAAAACGGGTTCGAGCAGCGGAGCTGCTCCAAAATTAATAAACACTGTTCATGAGGGAGTTGGCGGCCATCTCCAGGTAGTCCAGGAGCCGGCGGCGGTGCTCGTCGTCGAGGGTTTCGGGTTCGATCTCGGCGACCGCGATCCGCATGCACCGCAGCCAGGCGTCCCGCTGCACGGGGCCGATCTGGAAGGGCATATGGCGCATCCGCAGGCGCGGATGGCCGCGTTCGTCGGAGTAGGTGCGAGGGCCACCCCAGTACTGTTCGAGGAACATCCGCAACCGGCGCTCCGCCGGGCCCAGATCCTCCTCCGGATACATGGGTCGCAGGATCTCGTCGGCGGCCACCTCGCGGTAGAACACCGCGACCAGCCGGTGGAACGTCTCGTCCCCGCCGACGGCCTCGTAGAAGGAGTTCGCGGCCGGTTCGCTCGGCGCAGGGCCGGAAGCCGGGTTACCCGAAGTCATGAAACCTCTCGTTTTCGGTGGGTGCGCCGTCCATTGTGCCCGCCGCGCCGCGCGGTCGCAGATTCCCCGCCGCCGACCGGCAGCGGGCCGCGCCGGGCCCACCGCCCGGGTGGCCCCCGGGCGTCGCTTCAGCGACAGTTAACCAGCCATTGTGCAAAATAACCGTGCACTCCGGAACTTTCCGTGGTCAACTGGGTTCTGTCTCCCGGCGAGATACCACATGATCTTGAAACGCAGAATTTGGGGTCGACATGAAGCAACGGACCGGCGCCCGATCAACGGAGGCCCTACGCCACCGACAACTGAAGCCCGCCGACGTCCACGCTCGTGGGTCGGGGGCTCCTCCGTTGCAATTGCTGTCCGATCACGCGGTCAACAGGCACACCGCCGATACCGCATCCGCTACCGATTCCGTTTTCTCTCCGAGCGACTCCGCTCTCCCCACCCCACCGCTGAACTGGCTCAAACGGCGCGTTCTGCTGCTCAACGCCACCTACGAACCCCTCACCGCGCTCACCGCCCGCCGCGCGATCGTCCTGCTGGTCTGCGATAAGGCCGACGCGGTCCACCACGATCCCACCGGCCCGGTCCTGCACTCCGCCGGCGCCGCGGTCGCCATTCCCTCCGTCATCCGGCTGCGCACCTATGTGCGTGTCCCCTACCGCGCCCGCGTCCCGATGACCCGCGCCGCCCTCATGCAACGCGACCGCTACCGCTGCGGCTACTGCGGCGGCAAAGCCGAAACGATCGACCACGTCATCCCGCGCAGCCGCGGCGGCGAACACAGCTGGGAGAACTGCGTCGCGAGCTGCGCGCCCTGTAACCATCGAAAAGCCGACAAACTCCTGGCCGAACTGGGCTGGACCCTGCGCTCTCCGCTGGTCTCCCCGAAGGGCCCGCACTGGCGGCTGCTGTCCACCGTCAACGAACTCGATCCGGTCTGGCTCCAATACCTCGGCGAGGGGGCTGCTTAGTTGGAGCGGCTCCGCCGCTCGAGGGCGGGGCCCTGTTAACCCGGTTCTTCGCTCCCGGCGGGCGGTCGCTGCGCTCCCTTCCTCTGGTCGCTCCAGAACCGGGCGGGCCCGGCCCTGGCGGGGGCGAGCGGTTGGTGGAAGGGAATGCGGGGGTCAGTTCGGGGTGAGGGAGAGGGTGCCGGCGCGGCGGCGGGCTACGGAGCCGTAGCGGGCGTCCAGGCGTAGCCAGGTGGTGCTGGCGCGGACGCGGACGCGTTCGTCGGAGGGGATTCGCGCGGATTCGGTGCGGTCGCCGGAGTGCGGGATGAAGTCCATGGCGGTGAGCGCGAACACCACCCGCATCGGAACCTGGACCTGTTCGCCGGCGGCCGAGACGGTGAGCACGGTCTGGTCGAGCAGGGAGGCGGGCGGGCCGTGGCCGGAGCCGTGCTCCTTCGCCAGGTCCGCGCCCCGTTCGGCCAGCTCCACCAGTGTGCGGGCCGGGAGGTCGTCGATATGCGAGAACCCGCTGCCGGGCGGCAGGGCGCCGCGCCAGGCGGAGTCGACGGAGAAGCCGAGGTCCATCGGGCCCGGCGCGGACAACCCGGCCAGTACGGTGTCGGCGCCGACGGTGACATCGTCGACGCCGAGTTCGGCGGCGACCGTCCGGGTCGCCAGCGCCTCGAATCCGGTCGCGACCCAGGCCGCCACCCGGCCTTCGCCACGGCGGCGCAACCGCACCACCACGGCCGGGTCCAGGCGCTGGGCCCTGGTGAGGAAGGTCGCGAGGTTCTCCCGTTCCGCCGGATCCGCGACGGTCAGGACCCGTTCTTCGGACATCATGATCGGCTCGGCACCGCCACAGTCGTCATTCGGCCTTCCACTGCGCCAGATAGTCACGTTCGGGCGCGGTGAGGCGCCGCAGGCTCTGCGAATCGATATCGAACGCCGCCAGCTGGGTGGTGGCGGTGACGGCCGCCGGCGTGCCCGGTGCGGAGCCGGCGGCCCGCACCTCGTAGGCGACCGTGAAATCGACGGCCCGCAACCGCTCGATCCACATGGCGATATCCAGCGGGGTGTCCTCGTGGCGCAACTGGCCCCGGTACTTCACGTGCAGGTCGACCAGCACACAGCCGTTGCGCAGCGCGACGGTGGGCCGGTCGTCCCCGAACAGCCACGGGATCCGCGCCTCTTCCAGGAGAGTGACCATCCGGGCATGGTTGACGTGCTGGAAGACATCCATATCCGACCAGCGCACATGCACCTGGGTATGGAAGCGTCGGGCCTGAGCGGCCGCGACCGCTCCGGCACCCTCCCCGTTGCGGGAAACAGCGTTCGTCACCGTGGTACCTCCGATTGGGCGCCCACCCCACTCACCATGCTGCGCACCTGCCGCGCCGCAACCGACAGCGTGGCGAGATCGTGGGTTCCGGACTCGAACAATTCCGCCAGCGCCGCGCGGGCGCGACCGAGCCGGGACTGATTCTTGGACTCCCAGTATGCAATCTTCTCGTCCGCGCTCTCCTCCGGGTCGCCGCCGGAGAGCACGTCGAGGGTGAGCGACCGCAGCGAACTGTACATATCGTCGCGCAGCGCGAGCCGGGCGAGCGCGTGCCAGCGGTCGCCGCGTTCGAGGTGACTCACCGCCTCGAGCAGCCAGTCGATCTTCAGATGCTCGTTGAGGGCGTAGTAGAGGGAGCCGACCTCCTCGCCCGAGCGATCGGTGATATCGGCGATATCGATCACGTCGAGCAGCGGGAACAGGTGCAGCAGCCCGAAGACCTCGGTGGCCAGATCCAGCGGCGCGCCGTGTGCGACGAGATCGGCGGCGTGATCGGTCAGGGTGGTCACATGGTGACCGCGCAGCCAGCCGGGCACCTGCGGGGCGAGTTCCCGCACGCCCTCGCGGTAGCGGTTGATCTCGGCGCCGACGGCGATCGGCTGCGGCCGGTTGGTGAGCAGCCAGCGCGAAGCCCGGTCCAGGGTGCGCTTGGTCTCCAGTTCGAGCTGATCGCGCACACCCACCGAGGCGTCCGCGGCCCGGATACGCGCCCAGATGTCGTGCAGCCCGAAGACCTCGGTGACGGCGGTGAACGCGCGCACGGTATCGGTGGCGGTCGCGCCGATCTCCTCCCCGAGCCGGAAGGTGTAGGTGACCCCGCCGTAGTCCACCACCTCGTTGGCGATCAGGGTGGTGACGATTTCGCGGCGCAGCCGGTGCTTCTTGATCGCGGTGCCGAAACGCTCCCGCAGCGGCGTCGGGAAGTATTCGGGCAGCCGGGCCGCGAAATGCGCGCTGTCGGGCAGATCGCCGGCCAGCAGGTCGGCCTTGAGCGCGAGTTTCACATGGGCCAGCAGATTGGCGAGTTCCGGTGACGCCAGCCCGCTGCCCTCTTCGAGCCGGCGCTTGAGGACGATATCGGTGGGCAGGGCCTCCAGCTCACGGTCGAGGCCGCGCCGGGTTTCCAGATCCTCGATCAGGCGCCGGTGCACATTGAGCATTCCGGTCGACTCGGCCCGGGAAATCCCCATCACGTAGTTCTGGGAGACGTTGTCCTCCAGCACCATCCGGGCGACCTCGTCGGTCATCTCGGCCAGCAGCGGATTACGGTCGGCGAGCTCCAACTCCCCCGCCGACACC
Source organism: Nocardia sp. NPDC049935 (assembly GCF_055586645.1). Taxonomy (NCBI): domain Bacteria; kingdom Bacillati; phylum Actinomycetota; class Actinomycetes; order Mycobacteriales; family Nocardiaceae; genus Nocardia; species Nocardia sp. NPDC049935. The sequence continues at coordinate 188,452 of NZ_JBVJHV010000008.1, forward strand.
ACACCGTCGAGCAGAACCTTGATGTTCACCTCGTGATCGGAGCAGTCCACGCCCGCGGAATTGTCCAGCGCGTCGGTGTTCATCTTCCCGCCGTTACGGCAGAACTCGATCCGGCCCAATGCCGTGACACCGAGGTTGCCGCCCTCACCGATGACCTTCGCGCGGAGCCGATCCGCGTTCACCCGGACGGCATCGTTGGACTTGTCACCGGCGTCCGCATTGGTTTCGCTACTGGCCTTGATATAGGTGCCGATACCGCCGTTCCACAGCAGTTGCACCGGGGCCAGGAGAATGGCCCGGATCAATTCCGGGGGTGACAGCGAGACGATGTCGTCGTCCAGTCCCAGCGCGACCCGCGCCTGCGGGCTGATCGGCACCGATTTCACCGTGCGGTCGTAGACGCCGCCGCCCGCGCTGATCAGCGACTTGTCGTAATCGGCCCAACTCGACCGGGTCAACTCGAACATCCGGCTCCGCTCCGCGTAGGAGGAAGCGGCGTCGGGGTCGGGGTCCAGGAAGATATGACGGTGGTCGAAAGCCGCCACCAACCGAACATGCTCCGACAACAACATCCCGTTGCCGAACACATCACCACTCATATCCCCCACACCCACCGCCGTGAAATCCTGCGACTGGGTATCGATCCCCATCTCGGCGAAATGCCGCTTCACACTCTCCCACGCACCCCGCGCGGTAATCCCCATCGCCTTGTGGTCATACCCGGCCGAACCACCCGACGCGAAAGCGTCACCCAGCCAGAACCCGTAGCGGATGGCCACCGCATTGGCGATATCGGAGAACGTGGCCGTGCCCTTGTCGGCGGCGACCACCAGATACGTATCGTCACCGTCGCGGCGCACCACCCGCTCCGGCGGCAGCACCTGCCCACCGGCGAGGTCGACGTTATCGGTGATATCCAGCAGACCCGAGATGAAGGTGCGGTAGCACTCCACGCCCTCGGTCATGAGTGCCTGGCGATCCACCGCGGCGTCGCCGGTGGCGGCCGGCGGGCGCTTCACCACGAAACCACCCTTCGCACCCACCGGCACGATCACCGCGTTCTTCACCGCCTGCGCCTTCACCAAACCCAGAATCTCGGTCCGGAAATCCTCCAACCGATCCGACCACCGCAAACCACCACGCGCCACCGCACCGAACCGCAGATGCACACCCTCCACCCGCGGCGAATACACGAAGATCTCATACCGCGGCCGCGGCTGCGGCAGTTCGGCGATCTCCTGGGGCTCGACCTTCACGGAGATGAAATCGCGGGCCGCGCCGTCGTTGTCGGTGACGTAGTAGTTCGTGCGCAGGGTGGCGCGGATCAGGCCGAGGATGGCCCGCAGGATGCGGTCGGCGTCCAGGCTGACGACCTCGTCGATCCGGTCGCGGACGCGCTGTTCGAGTTCGTCGCAGCGCTCGGCGGAATGACTGTCCGGATCGAACCGGGCGGCGAACAGCGCGGCGAACAGCCGCGCGGTATCCGGATAGGTGTGCAGCACCCGCGCGATATTGAACTGGCTGTACGGAAAACCGGCCTGCCGGAGGTATTTCGCGTAGGTCCGCACCACCGCGACCTCACGCCAGTCCAGCCCGGCCCGCAGGACGAGTTCGTTGAGCCCGTCCGCCTCGGCCCGCCCGTACCAGAGCGCGTCGAACGCCGCGGTGAACCGATCGCGCACGCGCGCGGCGGTGGCGGCGACGGCCGCCGTCCGGGCCGGCGTATCGGGCGCCACCTCGAGCAGTTCGGCGTCGAGATCCTGGTCGACGGCGCCGCGCAGCAGTTCCGGGCTGGCCTGCAGACCGAAATCGTAGATCCAGTGTTCCTGGTCGGCACTGCGGCCGTCGGGTTCACGCCGGATCCGGTACGGCCGTTCGTCGAGCACCTCGACGCCGAGGCTCTGCAGTACGGGCAGCACCTGGCTCAGCGAGATGGCGCCACCGCCGATATAGAGGGTGAAACGCCAGGAACCGGCCGGTGCGTCGGCGGTCCGGTAGAGGTGCTGGTCGATACCGCCGGCGGTCAACCGCTCGAGCCGGTCGATATCGGCGAGCGCGCGCCGGGCGGTGAAATCCTGTTTGTAACCCTCCGGGAACGCCTCGCAGTAACGGCGCACGATCCGCGGGTCGAGCACGGTGGAACTGCTCACCGCGTCGTTGAGGTGATCGTCCCAGGTACGGCTCGCTTCGGCGAGCAGATTCTGGATCCGCAACCGCTCGGCCTCGGAGATCTCCTCGGCCGAGGAGACCCGCACCGGATCGGCGTCGTCGGCGCCCGGCATGCGGACGGTGAAATACACACTGGCGAGTTCGCTTTCGCTCACTCGTGCCGAATAGTCGATGGAGGCGCCGCCGAGTTCGCGAACCAGGATGTCCTGGATCTCCAGGCGGACGGCGGTGGTGTACCGGTCGCGCGGCAGGTAGACCATCGCCGCGACGAAACGCCCGTACGGGTCGACCCGCAGGAACAGCCGCACCTGACGGCGCAGGCCCACATTGAGGACCGCACCGGCGACGCGGCGCAGGGTCGACGCGTCGGAGGAGAACAGTTCGGAGCGGGGGAAGCCCTGCATCACCTCGAGCATGGCCTGCCCGGAGAAGGAATCGAGCGCGAAGCCGCTGCCCTCGATGGCCGAGAGCACCCGCTGCCCCACCACCGGGATGTCCAGGACGTTCTCGTGCAGCGCCGTCACCGTGAAGACCCCGAGGAAGAGGTGCTCGCCCCGGACCTCGCCGTCGCCGTCGAGATCGGCCACACCGATGAAATACGGGTGCACGGCGCGCTGCATGGTCACCGGGACCAGGCCCTGGGTCATCCGCAGCAGCGGCCGCGCGCCGGTGTTGACCGGCACCTGGAATCCGGTGCCGGCGTCGGGGTGCAGGACGCCGAGCCCGGAATCGGCCACCGGAACCGGAACCGGCTCACCCGGCTCGTAGCGGTAACGGGTGTACCCGAGCACGGTGAAATTGCCGTCCGCCATCCAGCGCAGCAGCCGCGCGCATTCGGCCGGTTCGATATCGGCATCGGCGGCGACTGCGGCGCCGGCGGTGTCGAGACCGGCCGCCAGCTCACCGAGCCGGGCCTCGATGGCGGCGGTATCACTGCTCACGCGCCGCACATCGGCGATCACCTCGGGGATGGCCGCGGCGATCTCGGCGAGTAGTTCCACCCCGGTGGCCGGGTGTAACTGGAGGTGGATCCAGGATTCGCGACCGAGGGCCGTACCGTTGCGCCCCCGCCCGGCCTCGTGCGGGCGCGCCGCGATCAGCCGCCCGTCGGCATCACGCTCGACGGTGACGATGGGATGGATGACCTCGCTGACCGTGCCACCCATCCGGCTGAAGAGCGCCGTCACCGAATCGACCAGCATCGGCATATCGTCGGTCACGATCTGCACGGCGGCGCCCAGTCCGGAGCCGTCGTCCGGGTGATGCGCCCGCACCAGGCCCTGACCCGGCTGCCGGGTCAGGGCCAGGGCCAGATGGGCCCGGAAGGTGAGGGTGGGAGCGGTGATCTCGCAATCCGCGTCGTCGGTCCCGACATGCCGGAAGTATCCGTCCTCCAACGCGCCGAGTCCGGCCCGTAGGGTGTCCGGCAACTCGGCAATCCATGCCTCGCTGGACAATTCGGACGAGACCGTCATTTCCCACTCCCTTGAATGCGGATGTTCTCGGACACACCGTTGCCGGTCCCGAGGGTAGTCCCGAACCCTGGTAGCGGGAAAAGATCTGCGGCGTTACCCGCGGGTCAGCTTGCGATGTGTCACGCGATGGGGCCGTGCGGCTTCCGGGCCGAGGCGTTCGATCTTGTTGGCCTCGTAGGCTTCGAAGTTGCCCTCGAACCAGAACCACTTGGCTTCGTTGTCGGCGTCACCTTCCCACGCGAGGATATGCGTGCAGGTGCGGTCCAGGAACCACCGATCGTGGGAAATGACCACTGCGCAGCCGGGGAACTGTTCCAGGGCGTTCTCCAGCGAGCCGAGCGTTTCCACGTCCAGATCGTTGGTGGGCTCGTCGAGCAGGATCAGGTTGCCGCCCTGTTTGAGGGTGAGCGCCAGGTTCAACCGGTTGCGTTCACCACCGGAGAGCACCCCGGCCGGCTTCTGCTGATCGGGTCCCTTGAAGCCGAACGCGCTCACATAGGCCCGCGACGGCATCTCCTGCTGGCCGACCTCGATGTAGTCGAGCCCGTCGGAAACCACCTGCCACACGGTCTTGTTCGGATCGATACCGGCGCGGGACTGGTCGACATAGCTCAGCTGGACCGTCTCCCCCACCTTCACCACGCCGCTGTCCGGCTCCTCCAGACCGACGATGGTCTTGAACAGGGTCGTCTTACCCACGCCGTTCGGGCCGATCACACCGACGATCCCGTTGCGGGGCAGGGTGAACGACAGGTCCTTGATCAGCTGCCGGTCGCCGAAGCCCTTGTCGAGATGCTCGACCTCGACCACCACACTGCCCAGGCGCGGACCGGCCGGGATCTGGATCTCCTCGAAGTCCAGCTTCCGCATCTTCTCGGCCTCGGCCGCCATCTCCTCGTAGCGGCCCAGGCGCGCCTTGTTCTTGGCCTGCCGGGCCTTGGCCCCGGAACGGACCCAGGCGAGTTCGTCCTTGAGCCGCTTCTGCAGCTTCTGGTCCTTCTTACCCTGGACCGCCAGGCGCTCGGCCTTCTTCTCCAGGTAGGTGGAGTAGTTGCCCTCGTACCCGATCGCGCGGCCCCGGTCGAGTTCCAGAATCCAGCCGGCGACATTGTCGAGGAAGTACCGGTCGTGGGTTACGGCCAGGACCGCGCCGGGGTACTGCGCCAGGAATTGCTCCAGCCACAGCACGCTCTCGGCGTCGAGGTGGTTGGTCGGCTCGTCCAGGAGCAGCAGATCGGGTTTGCTCAGCAGCAGTTTGCACAGCGCCACCCGGCGCCGCTCGCCACCGGAGAGGTTGGTGACCGGCTCGTCCGGCGGCGGGCACCGGAGCGCGTCCATGGCCTGCTCCAGCTGGGAGTCCAGATCCCAGGCGTCGGCGTGGTCGAGATCCTCCTGCAGTTTGCCCATTTCGTCCATGAGCTCGTCGGAGTAGTCCGTGGCCATGAGTTCGGCGATCTCGTTGAACCGGTCGAGTTTGACCTTGATCTCGCCGAGGCCCTCCTCGACGTTCCCGCGAACGGTCTTCTCCTCGTTCAGGGGCGGTTCCTGCTGCAGGATCCCGACGCTGGCGCCCGGCGCGAGGAAGGCCTCGCCGTTGTTCGGCTGGTCCAGTCCGGCCATGATCTTCAGCACGCTGGATTTACCGGCGCCGTTCGGGCCGACGACGCCGATCTTGGCGCCGGGAAGGAAGTTCAAGGTGACATCGTCGAGCACGACTTTATCGCCGTGCGCCTTACGAACCTTCTTCATTTGGTAAATGAACTCAGCCATGGCGATCACCCTATCCGTCGTACATCGGTCTGGTTTCATACGTCGGCGCATCCGGCCCGGTCGTCCCGGGCCGGCGGTGCCGCCGGCGTCACGTCCTGGTCCCCCACGCCCCCGTTTCCGGTTTCCCCAGCGTGGGAACCGGTGGAATTATTCCCGGTGACCGGGGGATTCCCGGATCGCCGACGCGTCACCCGGGCGGTGCAGCGGGTGAGATCCGGCCCCACCGTATGCGCCCGCATCTCGAGGTCACGGCGCTCGGCGCCCTCCCGGGTACGGTACTCGTTCGATCGGAGCTGGCCCTGCACGATCACCGGATCACCGCGCCGGATGGAGGCGTCCACCCCCGCGACCAGCCGCCGCCGGCAGCTCACCGTGAGGAACAGGATCCCGTTGTCCACCCATTCGCCGGAATCGTGGTCGAGCCGGCGGGCGGCGCTGGCCAGCCGGAAGCTGACCGTCTGCTCACCGCTCGGCAGCTCCCGTTTCACCGGTTCGGTCACCACGGTACCGACCACCGTCGCCACTGCTTCGTACATATCCCACCCCTTCGTCCCCACCCGGTGTATCCGGGCCGGCCCCGCCCCGCGATCCGGGACGACTCCATCGTCGCCCGCCCGGCAGCGCCGCGGAGACCACCACCACGATCTGTGGACAACTTCCCCGCCGCCGTCCCCCTGTGGACAACTCGCCCGCGGCGACGCCCGCCGACCGGGGTCCGGCCGTCAGAGCACCGGGAGCTCGGTATTCGCCCCGCACAGCACCACCACCGGCCGTTCCCCCTCCGCCGGCACATACGCGCCGCTGAGGATCGCCGCCAGCGCCACCGCGCCCGCCAGTTCCACCACGATCCGGAACTCCCGCCAGAGATACTCCCGGGCCTCGGTGATCGCGTCATCGGTCACCAGCTCGGATCGCACGCCGTAGCGACGGCACACATCGAGGGAGATCTCGCCGATCCGCGACGCTCCGAGTGCGTCGGCGGTGATACTCGACACGCCCACATCGACCGGTTTCCCGGCAGCCAGCGCCGCGTGCAGGGTCGGAATCCCTTCCGGTTCCACTCCCACGATCTCGCGGCGGCGGCCACCGGCCGCGGCGATACCGCCGATCAGACCGCCACCACCGACGGCGACCAGTACGGGCGGCCGGCCGCGGACCTGTTCCTCGATCTCCAGGCCGATCACCCCCGCCCCGGCGACCACGGCGGGCAGATCGTAGGCGTGCAGTTGCAGGGCGCCGCGTTCGGCGGTGAGTTCGCAGGCGTGCTCGTAGGCCTCGGCGTAGGTGGTGCCGTACCAGCGGACCTCGGCTCCGTGCGACCACATCGCCGCGACCTTCGTATGCGGCGCCGATTCGGGGACCACCACCGTGCAGGTCTTGCCCATACCGGCCGCGGCCAGCGCCGCCGCGATACCCGCGTTCCCGCCGGAGGCGATCACCACATGTTCCGGGCAGATCCGTTCCGAGAGCAGCGCGTTGTAGCTGCCGCGCACCTTGAAGGTGCCCCCGTGCTGCAGGTACTCCAGTTTCAGGGTGACCGGTACCGGCCCGAACGGACCGGGTACGACGGTATGGAACACCGGGGTCTTGCGGATACGCCGTCCCAGCCGGCGCCGCGCCGCCCGGACATCCGACCGGTAGATACGCCGGAGCGGGTGCACGGGTGTCAGCGGGGTCTTCTGCTCGGTCATCTACCTACTCGCCCGATCTCGCTTGGCCAATTCGGCGAACATGGCGTTGTGCGCGGCGAGATCGGCGTCGTCGTCGCGCTCGGCGGCCCGGTCGGTACGCCGGGCCAGCCGCTCGTCACTGCGTGACCACTGGATCAGCAGCGCGAGCATCACCACTACCAGCGGCACCTCACCGCTCGCCCATGCCAGGCTGCCGCCGGTGCGCTGATCGCCCAGCAGATCAGTGTGCCAGTCGAGGGCCAGGCTGCGATAGAACCAGCCGCCGAGGACCGTGCTCATTCCCATCAGCACCACGCCGAAGAACGCGTGGAACGGCAGCGACCCGAACACCATCGCCAGCCTGGTCAGCGGCTCCACCCGCCGGGGTTTGGGGTCGATACCGATCACGACCCAGTAGAAGAGGTATCCGCTGACCAGGAAATGCAGGTTCATCAGCAGATGCGCGGCGTGGGAATCGACGAAGGTGTCGAAGATACCGCCGAGATACAGAGCGTAGAAACCGGCCACGAACACCACCGACGCGACGATCGGATGCGTGAGGAAGCGCGAGACCGGGTTGTGCACGGCGGCGAGAATCCATTCCCGGGGCCCCGGCGCCCCGCCGCGACCCGCCGGCGGGAGCGCGCGCAGCGCCAGCGTCACCACGCCGCCGAGCGCCAGCAGGATCGGCACCAGCATCGACAACGCCATATGGGCGCCCATATGGACGCTGAACATCGCGGGCCCGTACCGGCCCACCCCCGAAGAGGTCGTGAACAGCAGGATCGCGCAGCCCAGCAACCAGGCGACGGTCCGGCCGACGGGCCAGCTGTCGCCGCGGGCGTGCAGGCGGCGGACCCCGAGGAGATACAGCACCGCCAGCACGATCGCGAGGGTGCCGAAGATCAGGTCGAACCGCCAGTCGAACAGCAGCCGCGCCACGGTCGGCGGGCCGTCCAGGGTGTAGCCCAGTTCCACCTCGACCGGGGTCGGCACGGCGGTCGGCGGAGGCGGCGGCGTGCGGCCCAGCCCTACCGCCAGACCCATGGTCGCGGCGAAGAGCAGCATCTCCACCCCGGCGAAACGCACCAGAGCCCGGCGGTCCCCGGGGTCGGCTGCCAGCGCCGGGAGCGCGGCCCGCCGCTGGAACCAGCCGACGACACCGAGCGCGGCCAGCGCCGCGACCTTGGCCAGGACCAGCCGCCCGTAGGTGCTGGTGAACAGTTCGTCCCAGGGCACCCGCACCCAGGAGTTCACCACGCCGCTCACCGCGAGCACCACGAACGACACCGCCGCCACCGGGGAGAACCGGCGGGCCGCGAGATCGGTGTGCGTACCGTCACGCAGCGCGTTGACCAGCACCGCGATCAGTCCGCCGACCCAGACCGCCGCCGCGATCAGATGCAGGATCAGGCTGTTGGTCGCCACATCGTGGGAACCACCCGAGGACGAATGCCCGGTGAGCGCGAGCGGCATCATGACCGCCAGCGAGGCGGCGAACAGGACCGGGGTCCATCCCCAGCGCAGCACCAGGCGGCAGGCCACGGCCAGGAGCAGGGCGCAGATCGCGGTGAGCCGCCAGGTACCGGCGAGTTCGATCTCGTCGATCACGCCCCACAGATCCTGTGGCGCGAGCATTTCGGTGACCGGGCGGCCGGTGCTGTCCGAAACCGTCAGCGGCACCAGCAGCGCGGCGCATACGGCCCAGGCGCCCGCGAGCACCGAGGCCCGCCGGACAGCTCGGTAGCCGCCGGTGTCGAGCAGCCCGCCGCGCTGCGGTGGAACCAGGAATGCCGCGAACAGCAGCGCGCCCACTGTCAGGGCGGCGAACAGGTCGGCGAGCGCCCGGACGGCGGGCAGTCCGTAGGTGGTCAGCGGACCCGGGTCGGGTATGCCCAGCAGGCCCAGCGCCGCGGCGGCGGACAGGCTCACCACAGCGACGGCGACCAGCGCCGCCAAGGCTCCCGCCACCACCGTCAGCACCGCCGGGACAGTCGCCGTACCGGCCGGCCCACCGGCCTCGGTGACTGGTTCGGCGGCGGAGGCCTGGGCTGACGACATAGGTTCGAGGGTAGTTCGACGGGTCCCGACAGGCCCGGCCGGGCTGTTCTGCGGGCAGCCCAAAACAAACGATCCGGACGATCGCTACACTTTTCAGCTGGACAACGCGCCCGTTGTCCGCGATGGTGGAACCACTGCCTCCGTAGCTCAGTTGGATAGAGCAAGGGCCTTCTAATCCCTAGGTCGCAGGTTCGATTCCTGCCGGGGGCGCTCCACCCACCCGACTGAGCTGCTCAGGCCAGTCGGAGTGGGTTTACCCACTCCTTCAGAACTCCAAACACACCCTCCGCACAGAGAGTTCGGATTCTCCCGGGACGCCGCCGTGGCCCCGGTTCGCGGGCCGGCCGCCGTGCCGAGCCGGTCCCGGCGGGCCTGTCCTAGGGTGACGGAATGGGTTTGCCTTCGCCTACCGCCGATAGCCGCGCCGTCGTCACCGGCGCCTCCTCCGGTATCGGAACCGCTCTGGCCACCGAGCTCGCGCGCCGCGGGTACTCGCTCGTACTGGTCGCGCGGCGCGGCGATCTGCTCGACGATCTCGCCGAACGGCTCACCCGCACGCACGGAATCACCGCGGAGGTCCGGGCCGTGGACCTGGCCGACCGCGCGCAGCGTGCCCCCCTGTCCGAGGAACTGGCCGGACGCGAGATCTCGATCCTGTGCAACAACGCCGGTATCGCGACCTTCGGCCCGCTGGCCGGACTGGATCCCGCATACGAACGCGACCAGCTCGAACTCAATGCCGTGGCCGTGCACGACCTGACGCTGGCGGTGCTACCGGGCATGCTGGCGCGCCGCGCGGGCGGAATCCTGGTGAGCGGATCGGCGGCCGGGAACATGCCGATTCCCAACAACGCCACCTATGCCGCGAGCAAGGCCTTCGCCAATACGTTCACCGAATCGCTGCGCGGTGAGCTCAAGGGTTCGGGCGTGCACATCACCCTGCTCGCCCCCGGTCCGGTACGCACCGAAATGCCCGACCCCGCCGAGGCGTCCCTGGTCGACCGGATGGTCCCCGACGCACTGTGGGTGTCCTCCGACTACACGGCGCGGCTGTCGCTGGACGCCCTGGCCCGGAACAAGATGCGGGTGATCCCGGGCGTGATCGGCAAGGGGATGAGCGTCGCCGGAAACTACGGTCCACGCGCGCTCACCGCTCCCATCGCGGGCGCGTTCTACAAGAAACTCGGCGGCTGAGCCCCGCCCACACGCCCGGCGAATACCGCAGACCGTACGAATGCGCGTGACGCGGTGCCGGGCTGATTAGGCTGGTACGAGTGTCCGACAAACTGATCGTGTGGATGGATTGTGAGATGACCGGGCTCGACCTGGTCACCGACAAGCTGATCGAAGTGGCCGCCCTGGTGACCGACAGCGACCTCAATGTGCTCGGCGACGGGGTGGATATCGTCATCCACGCCGACGACGAGGCGCTCGGCGCGATGCCGGAGGTGGTCGCCGATATGCACGCCCGGTCCGGGCTCACCGAGGAGGTGCGCCGGTCCCCGGTCACCCTGGCACAGGCCGAGCAACAGGTGCTCGATTACGTGATGCAGTACGCGCCCACCGCGCGGACGGTGCCGCTGGCCGGTAACTCCATCGCCACCGATCGCGGTTTCCTCGCCCGGGATATGCCGCGTCTCGACGAACACCTGCACTACCGGATGATCGATGTGAGTTCCATCAAGGAACTGTGCCGCCGCTGGTACCCGCGGATCTATTTCGGCCAGCCGGAGAAGGGTCTGGCCCACCGCGCACTCGCCGATATCCAGGAGTCGATCCGGGAGCTCCGGTACTACCGCCGCACGGCTTTCGTTCCCGCTCCGGGCCCGTCGACGGCGGAGATCGGCGCGATCGCCGCCGAGGTCAGCACCCAGGCGCGGGAAGATCTGGCCCCGTTATCCGGTGCGGACGAATCGGCGCAGGTCACCGCCACACCGGAAACCGATTAGCTAACGACGGGGTAGACACGCTAGTATCTAGGCCGCCGGTGTTTCCGGCGATGGTGAGTGTAGTTCAGTTGGTAGAGCACCAGGTTGTGATCCTGGCTGTCGCGGGTTCGAGTCCCGTCACTCACCCTGAGAAAGCCCGAGGGTTCACGCCCTCGGGCTTTTTCCTTGTCCCGGCCGGGTACGCGGTGAGCGATCAGTCGGCGGGCTTTTCCGGGTCCACCACCGGCACAGCCACATCGCGGGCGCCCTGATCCAGCCGGAACGGCGGATACTCGTCGCGCAACAGCGACGCGTAGACCTGGACCCGCAGTATCCAGCGGTTGATTCCCATCACGAAATCGAACAGGCCCTGGGAATAGCGGGCGACGAACAGCAGTCCGACCAACGCGACCAGGGTGAGCACGCCGATCAGCGGTACACCCATGGCACTGGCCATACCGTCGGCGTCGTCGTAGTCCACCACCCAGGCGGCGCCGGTCAGCCCGCCGATGATCAGGTAGTGCGGGATGGCCAGCAACCACCATTTCACCAGAACCAGGCCGCGGTGCAGGGTCTGTGGATAGTCGACGTCGAGATCCGCCGGATAGGTCTCGTCGAGTGCCAGCGAGAACGGCGGGTACTTATCCGTTCCGGCCGGCGACCAGGCGTAGTAGGAGACGCGCCACGACCAGCGCATCACGCCCACGCTGTAGTCGAACAGCGCACGCGGATACCGGCCGGTGAACAGGATCGCGAAGAACGCGATCAGCGTCACCACGGCGTAGCCGATGTGCAGGAAGAACAGGACTATGTAGTGGGGTATGGCCAGAATCCATTTCACGATCCACATCCAGCGCGACAGCGCGGGGTCCAGATCGCCGCGGATACGGACCGGATAACCGGCGGGAGCAGGCATCGTGATCAACGCTCCTTCGAGTGTGCTCGTCCCGGCCGGCCGGATGAGGCTCGGCCGTACCTCAATTGTGAGCTATAACACACTCATTCGGGCTCTGTGCCGGATACCGACACGCCATCGAGATCAGGAGCGCCGCGCAGGCCTTCGGACCCTCAGCGCACCGGGGTCTTCTCGAACCCCTCCAGCGGCGCGATCCGCGGCAACGCGCCGGGATGCTTGTCGTTGAGCCAGCCGATCAGTTCCTCGCGCACGGCACAGCGCAGCGACCACACCGCGTCCGAATCGCGCCCGGTCATCGACGCGCGGACCTCGATTCCGGTGGGGGTGCTGTCGGTGACCAGCAGATTCCAGCTGCGGCCGTCCCAGTCGGGGTGATCGCTCAGATACTCGTAGAGATGTGCGCGCAGCTCCGAGACCGGGGTGCTGTGGTCCAGATGCAGGAAAACCGTGCCGGTGAGCTCCGGCCCGCCGCGGGACCAGTTCTCGTAGGGCTTGCTGTTGAAGTAGGACACCGGCATGGTCAGCCGCCGGTCGTCCCAGATCCGGACGGTGAGGAAGGACAGCGTGATCTCCTCGACGGTGCCCATCTCCCCCTCCACCACGACCGTATCGCCGATCTTCACCGAATCGCCGAAGGCGATCTGCAGACCGGCCATGAGATTGCTCAGGGTGGACTGGGCGGCCACACCGGCGATGATGCCGATGATGCCGGCCGAGGCCAGGAGCGAGGTGCCCAGTACCCGCAGTTCCGGGAACATGATCAGCATGGCGATGGCCGCGGTGGCCACGGCCAGCACCGAACTGGTGATCCGGCGGATCAGGGTGAACTGGGTGTTCAGCTGCCGGACCCGGCGCGGGTCGCGGGCGCGGCGGGAATAGGTGTTGAGCAGGCCGTCGGCGACCGCGTCGGCGATATTGACCACCAGCCAGACCGCCGACATGGTGACCATGGTGGCCAGCACGTTCAGGATGACGGCATCCTGTCGGAGGTCCAGTTCCGCGAGGGGGTAGGTGAGCCGGAGCGCGGCGAATCCGAGGAACAGCTGTAGTGGGAGCTGCATCCGGCGCAACATCCCCGGAACCGCGGTCTTGGGGTGCCGGGTCGACCAGAACCTGAGGCCACGGTCTATCGCCCAGCCGATCGCGATCGTCACGGCCAGCGTGCCCCCGAACACGATCAGCAGCCGTAGTACGTTCTCCACTGCGCCCACTCCTTGCTCATCGATCGTTGCTATCCCCCGAACAAGGCTACAGTTCGATAACGGTGGGTCACCACCGGTCACGGGAATGCGATCGCGGCATCTCCCGTCACGGGCTACTCCGGCGCCCGGCCCTGCGCCGAGTACAACCGCACCTCACCGCCGTCGCCGAGGAAGGCGTTGACCAGCATCACCCGCTCGGCACGCAGTTCCGCGGGGTCCGGCGCCGTGGTGGTGATGGAGATCTGCGGAATGGCGGCCCAGTTGACCACATACCGCTCCGGGGGCCCGGCGTCGTCGGAGAGGCGGGCCAGCCGGAAGACCGAGACGGTTTTGCGCTCCATGAGACCCCGCACCACCTCCGCGATCCGCTCCGGATCCTCGAGCGCGAACAGGAAGCCGAAGGTCAGCTCCGGGGAGGAGATATAGGCGGGCACGAACCTGAGGTTAGCTCATGGATAACCGCCCGGTGAGTTGTCCCACCGGGCGGTTGTCCGGACCCTATCGGTCCTGTTTGCCGTACGGACCCGGTTCCGCGGCGCCGGCGTCCACCACGTCCGCGTCCACCACATCGGCGTCCACCACACCCGGTCCGGCCACTTCACCGTCGATGACATCGTCCGCGTGGCCGGAGCGCCGGTCATCCGCGTGGTCGCCGGCGGCCGGATCACCGGCCACCTCCGCACCGGTTTCCCGGGCGTCCGCGGCGTCGCGACGGGCGGCGGCCGCGGCCTCGTTCATCTCGATCGCGTCGGTGATCCACTCACCGATCTCACGCGTCACCTCGGCGACGGTGCCGGTGATGATCCCCGCGATATTGCCGACCCGGCGCGCACCCGAGGAGGTGAGTTCCTGGATCAGATCCTTGTTGGCCTCGAATTTGCCGATCATCACACGCCCGCTTTGGTTGGACTCTGCTGACGCATCACGATAACACCGGGCTCGGGACGTTTCCGCAGTACAGCGGGCAGGAACCGGGCGAAGCGGGACTCGGTGAACTGCGGCGGCAGGGCCAGCTGGAAGATCTTGGCCCAGACCGAACCGATCTGCTTGCCCAGCGGCCCGGTGTTGTAGGGCAGCCCGAACTTCTCGCACAGCGCCCGGACCTCCGGCGCGATCTGCGGGTAGCGGTTGGCCGGCAGATCGGGGAACAGGTGGTGCTCGATCTGATGCGACAGGTTGCCGGACATGATGTGGAACAGCGGGCTACCGGAGATATTGGCCGAGCCCAGCATCTGGCGCACGTACCACTCCCCGCGCGTCTCCTCGGCGGTCTCGTCCTCGGTGAACGACTGCACGCCGGAGGGGAAATGGCCGCAGAAGATGATCGAGTAGGCCCACAGGTTGCGCACGATGTTCGCGGTCGCGTTCCCCGCCAGGGTGGACAGGAACAGCGGCCCCGACAGCAGTGGGAAGGCCACATAGTCCTTGAGCACCTGCCGGCCCGATTTCCGCAACTGGCCCTTGAGGAGCGGTTTGAGCTCGGCCCAGCTGCGCTTGCCCTTGACGATGTTGTCGGCTTCGAGATCGTGCAGCATCACGCCCCACTCGAAGAAGACCATCAGCAGGAACGCGTACAGGGGGTTGCCCAGGTAGTACGGGTTCCACTCCTGGCCCTCGTCGATACGCAGCACGCCGTAGCCGATATCGCGGTCCTTGCCGTGGATATTGGTGTAGGTGTGGTGCATGTAGTTGTGCGAATGCTTCCACTGGTCCGCCGGGCAGACGGTGTCCCATTCGAAGACCCGGGAGTTCAGCCCCGGTTCACGCATCCAGTCGTACTGACCGTGCATGACGTTGTGGCCGATCTCCATATTGTCGAGGATCTTCGACACGCTCAGCGCGGCGACGCCGGCCAGCCAGAACGGCGGCAGGAAGCCCAGGTACATCAGGCCGCGCCCGGCGATCTCGAATCCCCGCTGGGCCTTGATGATGTCGTAGATGTACTCACGGTCGCGGGCGCCCAGATCGGCGACCACCCGGTCGCGCAGTTCGTCGAGGGCGCGGCCGATCTCCTCGACCTCCGCGGGCGAGAGGACCAGCGGTCCGTCCTTGGTCTCGGTGAGGATGGTCATCTGTTCTCCCCTTCGTTTCCAGATGTCGGTGGCGGTGCAGCGGTGTGCACTCAGATGTCGATGTCCACGTCGCCGACGGCGGCCTGGACGCAGAGTTGGATCGGCTGATCGGGGTCGGATTCCAGTTCGCCGGTACGCAGGTTGCGGGTGCAGCCGCTGCGCCGCACCGAGGTGCAGGAGAAGCAGATACCCATGCGGCAACCGAATTCCGGCGTCAGTCCGGCGCCCTCGGCCTGCTCCAGCAGCGATTCGCCGGCGTTGTCCGCGGTGACCCCGCTGGCGGAGAACGTCGTTGTCCCGTGCACGTCCGCGCTGTCGACCGGTACGGCCGTGGCGACGAACTCCTCGGTGTGCAGGCGTTCACCGAGATCCTCGGCGTCGAAGATCTCCCGCACCGACTCCATCAGCGGCGGCGGACCGCAGAGGTAGGTCTGCGCGTCGGCGAACCACGGGGCCACCCGGGTGAGCTCGTCGTAGGAGAAGCCGCGCCCGTCCTGCTCCGGGTACCGCATCTCGACCGAGATATTCGGGTGCGCGGCAGCGATTTCGGCCAGCTCCGCGCGATGCGGTACCAACTCCGGCGAACGCGCGTAGTGCAGGAAGACCACCGGGCCGGTGTATCCCTCGTCGGCGAGGGTGCGCAGCATCGACAGGACCGGGGTGATCCCGCTCCCGCCGCTGATCAGCAGCACCTGCTCCGGACGCCGCTCGGGCAGGTGGAAGACACCGGAGGCCGGTTCCAGATCCACGATCGCGCCGGGCCGGGCGTTCTCGTTCAGATAACGCGACACCAGCCCGTGAGGGTGTACCCGGATGGTGAGGTCGAGCCGGCGGCGCGGGTCGTGCTGGGAGTTCACCGGCGAATAGCACCGCGTCTGGCGCACACCGTCGATAACCACTCCCACCTGCACGAATTGCCCCGCACGCAGTCCCTTCCACTGCCGGGTCGGGCGCAGGCCCAGACGTAAGGTGCCCGGGACCGAACGGTCGACCTCGACGATGCGCGCTCGCATATCGCGCACGGTGAGCGTCGGGCGCACCAGTTCCAGGTACCGGTCCACCGGGTGCGGGGTGGTCAGGGTCTGCACCAGATCGAGAAGGGCCGCCATAGCCAGTTCTCCGTCCGTCCATCGGTCGCGTCACGTACTCGAACCATTTTCAGTGTACGTATGTACACTCAACTAGTGTGCCGGATACCCCGATGGAACTGTCAACCAGGAATCGGTGTGACGCGGACGACATATACGCGAGGGATGGATGGTGAACGGCTGTATGCTCACTGAAATGACCGATCAGGGAGCGAGCCGAGTCGAGCGCAAAGAGCGCACGCGGCAGGCCCTGCTCGACGGCACGCTGGCGCTGGCCGCCGAGCGTGGGTTCGGGGCCCTGAGCCTGCGGGAGATCGCCCGGTCGGCCGGTATCGTGCCGACTGCCTTCTACCGCCACTTCGACTCTCTGGACGACCTCGGCGCCACCCTCGTGGACGAAGGCGTCCAGGCCCTGCGTCTGGCACTGCGGCAGTTACGCCGCACCCCCGACGCCCGGCTCTCCGAAACGGTGCGCTTCGTGTTCGGCGAGGTCGGCGCGAAACGCGAACTGTACGGATTCCTGATCCGGGAACAGCGCGGGGGCACCGCCGCCCTGCGCACCGCGATCGCCCTGGAACTCCAGCTCATCGTGCGCGAACTCGTGGCCGATCTGTCCCGGGTCCGCGCGCTGGACACCTGGTCGCCCGGCGATCTCGAGATCGCGGCCGATCTGCTGGTCGCCACCGTGACCGACGGTATCGCCGACTACGTCTCGGCCACGCCCCGCGAGCAACAGCCGACCGTCGAGCGCACGATCGCGCAGGTCCGTCTCATCGCCCTCGGCATGGGCGTCTGGAAACCCTGACCGTCAGGCGACCGAGGCCGGGGCCGGCACCCGGCTGCCCCGATCGTCGGGCGCCGGGACCAGCAGCAGCGCGATCAGACCACCGGCCAGGACCACCAGCAGTCCGGCGATCCCGGCCCGGTCCGCGCCGAATATCCAGACGAACAGGCCGAACAGCGACGGCGACAGGAACGACGCCGCCCGTCCGGTGGTGGTGTAGAGCCCGAACAGCTGACCCTCCCGTCCCGGCGGCGTGAGCCGGGTGAGGAACGACCGCGCCGACGCCTGCGCCGGCCCCACGAACAGCGTCAGCGCCAGGCCGAAGATCCAGAACATGGTCACCCCGGACACCACCAGCAGCGCACCGCCGCACACCACCGCCGCGGCCAGCGACACCACGATCACCCGTTTCGGGCCGATCGAATCATCGAAGCGGCCGGCCACGATCGCGCCCAGCGCCGCCACGACGTTGGCCGCGACCCCGAACAGCAGGACATCGGAATCGCTGATCCCGTAGACCTGCACGGCCAGCACCGCCCCGAAGGCGAAAACCCCCGCGAGCCCGTCCCGGAAGATCGCGCTGGCCAGCAGGAACCAGATGACCCGGCGATCCAGGGCCCACAGCTCACGCAGGTCCCGCCACAACACCCGGTAGGAGGCGAAGAATCCGGCCGAGGCCGCCCCCGGGTCGGCGCCGGTCCGCCGGACCTCCGGTACCGCGAAGAACACCGGCAGCGCGAACACCGCGAACCAGAGCGCGGCCAGTAGGACCACCAGCCGGATATTGAGCCCGCCCTCGGTCGGAACCCCGAACAGGCCGCGTTCGTCGCCGTCGCCGGCGATGAATCCGAAGTAGCTGATCAGCAGCAGGAAGATCCCGCCGAAGTAGCCCATCGCCCAGCCGAACCCGGAGATCCGGCCGACCGTCGCCGGGGTGGACACCTGACGCAGCATCGCGTTGTACGGCACGGTCGCGAGTTCGACGAAGACGTGACCGAACGCCAGCAGCACCAGCCCCAGCCAGAGATAGTGATAATCGTCACGGACGAAGAACATGGCCGCGATCAGGCAGACCGTCACCGTGGTCATGATCGCCAGCGAACGTTTGCGATTGGCGGTCGCATCGAAACGCTGTCCGGTCACCGGGGCCGTCAGGGCCACCACCAGGCCCGCGATCCCGAGCGCCCAGCCCAGCCAGGCGCTGGCGGAGATACCGCCGGGCAGATCCTCGCCCACGCCGTCGGTGAGGTAGACCGCGAAGACGAAGGTCCCGATCACCGCGTGGAACGCGGCCGAACCCCAGTCCCACAGCCCCCACGCGGTCACCTGTCCGCGCCCCACCCGCGCGTCCGCCTCGCTCATACCGCGCACACTAACCGATCCTCGGGAAACCGGCCGGGCCTCGGCGGATGTAGGGCACAGCCACGTTCGAAATACGGGCCGGTAGCGGGTTGATCACATCTGACTGTCGCCCAACGCGAATCGTGATCGGGAACCCTATAGTCGGAACGGGTCCTGGAACCCTGAGGTGCGCCATCAGGGACTCGAACCCCGAACCCGCTGATTAAGAGTCAGCTGCTCTGCCAATTGAGCTAATGGCGCGCGCCCCGTCGTGCGGTGCGGGACAGACATTAACAGGCCCGGGCCGTAGAAGTGAAATCGATAGCGAGTCGGGCGGGTGTGAGCCGCGCGACGCCGTAACGGATACCGGCCCGAACCCTATGTGTAGGTGGGCCGCCCGGGCCCGGGGAGATGATCTTCGGTTGGGATCACCTCGGAACGGCTGGCAGAATAGTAGGACGTGGTCTCGACCGATCCCGCCGCTGCGGTGGGTCGAGGTGAGCAGGAAATCGGTCGGATCCGAAGCCATCGGCGCGGAGCGGGTGCGCCGGGACTTGAAACGGGGTTGATATGCGTACAGGTGATCGGCGCAGGCCGATCGGTCGGTTCTTCGGGCCGATTCTTCTCATCAGTTTGATCGCTTTGGTGATGTCCGGGTGTTCGTCCTCGGAAGCAGCGGACAAATCCGTCGCCATCGATCGCAACCCCATCACCGAACTCATCAAGCCCAAACTCGTCGCGCCCGTCAAGGACGGCGATATCGGCGTGTCGCCGGCTTCTCCGCTGAAGTTCGAGATCTCCGACGGCCTGTTCACCGATGTGGCCCTGCTCAACCCGGACGGCCAGCCGGTCGCCGGGGAGCTCTCCCAGGACAAGCGCAGCTGGAGCACCACCGAGCCGCTGGGCTACAGCAAGACCTACCGGCTGCAGGCGCGGTCGATCGGGTTGGGCGGCGCGTCCACCGCGGGGATGAGCTTCACCACGACGGCTCCCGGCAATGTCACCAAGCCCTACCTCGTCCCGGGCGAGGGTGAGGTCGTCGGGATCGGCCAGCCGGTCGCGATCCAGTTCGACGAGAACATCCCCGACCGCAAGGCCGCGCAGGACGCCATCACGATCAAGACCGAACCTCCGGTGGAGGGCGCCTTCTACTGGGTGAACAACCGCGAGGTCCGCTGGCGGCCCGAACACTTCTGGGCGCAGGGCACCCGCGTGGACATCAACGTGAACGTCTACGGCAAGGACCTGGGCAACGGGCTCTACGGCCAGGACGACATCACCTCGCACTTCGTGGTCGGCGATGCCGTGGTCTTCAAGGCCGACGACAATACGAAGATGGTCACGGTGGAGAAGAACGGCCAGGTCATCCGCACCATGCCGACGTCGATGGGCAAGGACGACACCCCCACCGACAACGGCGTGTACATCCTGGCCGACCGCCACGAGCACATCGTGATGGACTCCTCGACCTACGGTGTCGCGGTGAACTCCCCCGCCGGGTACCGCACCGATGTCGACTGGGCCACCCGGATGTCCTACAGCGGGATCTTCTTCCATTCGGCGCCGTGGTCGCTGGGCGCGCAGGGCAACACCAACACCAGCCACGGGTGCCTGAACCTGAGTCCCGAGGACGCCCAGTGGGTGTACAACACCGCCAAACGCGGTGATATCACCATCGTGCAGAACACCGTCGGGGGCACCCTGTCCGGGGTGGACGGCCTGGGCGACTGGAATATCCCGTGGTCGGAGTGGAAAGCCGGCAACGCCCAGACATAACGGCCGATCGCGACACAGCACCGGTGCCGGGCTCCCGCAGGGGCCCGGCACCGTCGTGTTCAGCGGGCGGTTTCGTACAACCGTCGCACGATGTCCTCGATATCGGGTTCCTCGATGGAGAGATCGCGGACCCGGGCGCGCGCGGACACCTCGGCCAGCAGCTGCGCGGCGGTGGTGGTCTCCGCGTCGAAGGCCAGCCGCTGCCGCATCCCCTCACCCTCCGCGGCCACCAGCTCCGCCCCGGACAGCCCGCGCAGCGGCGGGGCCGGTTCGGCGAGGTCGACCACCAGCACCCGCTGCGCGCCCACCGTCGCGCCGAGACCGTCGAGCGAGCCGTCGTAGGCCAGCCGCCCGTGGTCCACCACCAGCACCCGGTCGCAGAGTCGCTCGATATCGCCCATATCGTGGGTGGTCAGCAGCAGGGTGGTGCCGCGTTCGCGGCGTTCGGCGCGCAGGAACTCGCGCAGCCGCTGTTTCGACAGGACGTCCAGGCCGATGGTCGGCTCGTCCAGGATCACCAGTTCCGGGGAGTGCAGCAGGGCCGCCGCGACCTCCGCTCGCATCCGCTGTCCCAGGGACAGCTGCCGCACCGGCGTATCCAGGGTGTCCTCCATCTCCAGTTGCGCGACCAGTTCCGCGGTGCGGGCCCGGCCGGCCGCCGGATCCAGCCGGTGCACGGCCGTCAGGATCGTGAAGGATTCGTGGAGCGGCAGATCCCACCACAGCTGGGACCGCTGCCCGAACACCACCCCGATCCTGCTCGCGAGTTCCCGGCGGCGCCGGATGGGTTCCAGGCCACAGGTCCGCACCGCGCCGGAGGTCGGGACGAGGATTCCGGTGAGCATCTTGATGGTGGTCGACTTCCCGGCGCCGTTGGCCCCGATGTACCCGACCGCCGCCCCGCGTTCGACCGTGAAACTCATGGCATCGACCGCGGTGACCTGCTCTCTGCGCCGCCGGCCGCGTTTACCGTCACGCCGGTACCGGATGAACCGGCGCGTCAGTTCGTCGACCTCGATGATCGAATCCGTCCCGGCCATCACCGGTCTCCCATCTCATCCACCGCCGCTCTGATAGTGCCTGGTGCCGAACCGCCACATCCCCGCCGCCAGCAGCCACACCCACACCGTCGCGATCGGCGCCAGCCAGGCGAGCCACGACGGCAGCCCCGCCGGACCGGGCATGCCGAGCACCGCCAGGGTCGGGAAATAGGCGGTGAACGCGACCGGTATCGCGACGCAGAACAACATCCGCAGCGGCGTGGGGAAAACCGAGGTCGGCTGCGTCGCGGCGAAGGATCCGCCGTAGGTGAAGCTGTTGGTCAGTTCCGCGCCGTCGATGAGGAAGAACTGGCAGCCCGCCGCCGTCACGAACAGGCCGGCGAACAGCGCCGCGCCGCAGATCAGGGTCATCAGGATCAGGACCACGGTGAGCACCGACCACTCGATATCGTTGCGCACCAGACCGGCGGCGAGGACCACCAGCGCGACCGAGGCGCGGGCCAGACGACGTAACGAGAAATCACTGGTGATCAGCTGCAGCAGTACCGGTTGCGGGCGCAGATGGTAGATATCGAGCAGGCCGAGACGGATGAGGGACGGCAGTTTGTCGAGGTGACCGCAGAAGAGCTGGGCCGACGCGAAGGCGAGATTGCTCATCCCGAACAGCAGCAGCGCGGCATCCATATCCAGTCCGCCCAGCACTTTCGCCTGCCGGAAGATCAGCCATACCTCCGCGAACTCGACCAGTCCGAGCAGCGCCGCCGCCAGCATCTCGCCGCCGAACGACAGCCGATAGGACCGCTGGGCCCGGATCCGGGAACTCAGGACAGCGGCGTAGGGCCGCCATCGCGATCCGGCCGATCCGGCCCGCTGCCCGGAGGCGTCCGCCGTGACTTCAGCCACCCTGGACCTCCAGCTTGCGTTGTCCCGCCGCCAGCAGAACCCGCCCGAGCGCCATGATCGCCAGCAACCAGAAGAGCTGGGTGCCGACGACCTGCACCGCTTCCCAGCCGGCGACCCGCCCGGAGAGCACATCCACCGGAGCCTGCAGCATCGAGGGGAACGGGGTGGCGGTGGCGAGGGCGCGCAACCAGTCGGGGAAGAGGTGCACCGGGACGAACAGGCCCGCGAGAAAGGGACCGCAGGTCTGGTAGAGCGTCCGGATACCGCGTGTCTCGACCACCCAGAAACCGGCCATGGTCAGCGCGAACAGCGCCAGGAACGAGATCGCGGCGGCGACCAACACACTCACCGCGCCGAGTAGATAGGACTCGGGAGTGCCGGGCAGGACCAAGCCGAAGGTCAGCGAACCGATCACCAGACTCGGCAGCCCGCGCGGGATCAGCGTGCAGGCGGCGCGGCCGAGATCGGCGGCGAGATTGCTCAGCTGGATATCGACGGGACGAAGGAAGTCGACCACGATATCGCCGGTGCGGATCCGTTCGGCGAGTTCGAGCTCGACGGCCATGAACTGGAGGGCGCCGAGCAGTCCCTGGGAGATCCACACGTACGCCCCGATACTGCCGGCGTCGTAGCCGGCGAATCCGCCGGTGGCCCCGACGGCCGCGACCATCACCGACGCGCGGACGAATCCGAATACGCAGTTGGTGAACAGCCCCGCGAACATGGCCAGTTTGTAATGCCATTGCCGCCGGAATCCGGCGACCACCAAGCGCCAGTAGACCTTCGCTGTACCCGGGAGATCGGCCGCGCCCAGCACAGTCACCCCCCTCCCTCGTGCGAACACAAGGACGGAACCTTACCGTGCGAACCCGTTCGGGGAAAGGATATTTCGCGGCGGCCCGTCGTCCGGGCCGCCGCCGGTGTCACAGCCGGGCGGCCAGCCTGGTGCCCTGGTCGATGGCGCGTTTGGCGTCGAGTTCGGCGGCCAGATCGGCGCCGCCGATGAGATGGACCGCGATACCGGCCGTCCCGAGTTCGGCCTCGAGGTCGCGGACCGATTCCTGACCGGCGCAGACGATCACATTGTCGACCCGCAGCAGCCGGGGACGTTCGCGTTTCGGCCCGAAGCTGATGTGCAGCCCGTCATCGTCGATCCGCTCGTAGTTCACACCCCCGATCTGTTCCACACCCTTGGCCTTCAGCGCCGCCCGGTGCACCCAGCCCGACGTCTTGCCCAGGCCCTTTCCGAACGGGGTGTCCTTACGCTGCAGCAGCACCACCTCCCGGGCCGCGGGCGACGGGCGGGGGGTGCGCAACTGGCCGGGCAGCCGCTCGTCGTCGGCGTCGACACCCCACTCCTGTTTCCATTCGTCGACCTTCAGCGTGGGGTGGCCCTCCACGGTGAGGTATTCGCTCACATCGAATCCGATCCCGCCGGCGCCGATCACCGCGACGCGGGCGCCTACCGGCTTCTCCTCACGCACCAGTTCCGCGTAGGACAGCACCATCGGATGGTCGATCCCGGGGATATCGGGGATCCGGGGCCGGACTCCGGTGGCCAGGACCACGTCGTCGTACCCGCCGGCCACCAGTTCGCCCGCGGTGACCGGCGTGTTCAGATGCACCCGGACGCCCGTGCGTTCCAGCCGGCGGGTGAAATACCGGATGGATTCGTCGAACTCCTCCTTACCGGGGATACGCCGGGCGATATCGAATTGCCCGCCTATCCGGTCCAGCGCCTCGAACAGGTCGACGCGGTGACCGCGCTCGGCGAGGTTGACCGCCGCCGACAGTCCCGCGGGCCCGGCCCCGACCACCGCGATCCGCTTGGTCCGGCGCGTGGGCAGCAGAACCAGTTCGGTCTCGTGCCCGGCCCGGGGGTTGAGCAGGCACGACACCGTGCGCCGCTGGAAGGCGTGGTCCAGGCAGGCCTGGTTACAGGCGATACAGGTGTTGATCTCGTCGGCGCGGCCCGCGGCCGCCTTGTTCGCCCATTCCGGGTCGGCCAGCAGCGGCCGGGCCATCGAGATCAGCTGCGCGTCACCCCGGGTGAGGATTTCCTCGGCGATCTCGGGCATATTGATGCGGTTGGACGCGCACACCGGAATCTCGACCGCTGCGGCGATTTTCGCGGTGAACTCGACGAACGCCGCGCGGGGCACCGAGGTGACGATGGTGGGCACCCGCGCCTCGTGCCATCCGATATCAGTATCGATAATGCTCGCCCCGGCGTTTTCCAATTCCCGGGCCAGTTCGAGGATCTCCTCGAATGTCTGACCGTTCTCGACCAATTCGGCCATCGACAATCGAAATACGAGAATGAATTCCGGGCCGACGGCCGCGCGGGTCCGCCGGACGATTTCCACGGCGAGGCGGCGCCGATTCTCGGCGGATCCACCCCAGCGGTCGGTACGTTTATTCGTACGCGGGGCGAGGAATTGATTGATGAAATATCCCTCCCCGCCCATGATTTCGACTCCGTCGTAACCGGCGAACCGGGCGAGTTCGGCACATCGGACATAGTCGTCGATGGTCCGGCGGATGCCGCGTTCGGAGAGCGCACGCGGACGGAACGGGTTGATCGGGGCCTTGATCGAGGACGCGGACACGCTGCCCGGAACGTACGCGTACCGGCCCGCGTGCAGGATCTGCAGGGCGATCTTCCCGCCGGCCTCGTGCACCGCGCGAGTGATCGCCCGGTGCCGGTAGGCCTCGGTCCGGCTGGTGAGCTTCGCGCCGAAGGGCAGGAGCCAGCCGGTGCGATTGGGGGCGTAACCACCGGTGATGATCAGCCCGACCCCGCCGCGGGCCCGTTCGGCGAAGTAGGCGGCCAGACGGTTGACGTCCCACGCCCGGTCCTCCAGCCCGGTGTGCATAGAGCCCATGACCACCCTGTTCCGCAGCGTGGTGTGCCCCAGGTCGAGCGGAGCGAACAGTTGCGGATAACTCGTCGTCGAGTGCATCGCCGGCCCTCTTTCCGGTCTCGGTCCGGGCTTGTTACCGCCCGGTACTGCGCCTGCTGGACCCATCACATCATCAGCCGCACCCGGAAACCAGCCCGGTACGTCGCACGCCCCGCCGGTAACGGCCGGTTATCCGCCGGCCCGCGGCGGGCGCGAAACCGGGGCTTTTCCCATCACGGAACCATCACAAACCGGGAAATCCACGGTTCGCGGGAAGAAATTCTGTGGCCTGCGCCACAAGAGGTTTAGCGACATTTCCCCAGGTCGTCGCGCCGATAGAACATGTTCATTTCGGCATTCAAGATCGGGCTCAGGATTTTCTCAGGTCCCGTTCACCTTCTGTTCACCTGCTGTGACCATTCTGAGATCCGGTCGATACAGACCTGAGGTTCGAAATGGCCGCCACGTTGCGGGCACGAGGTTGAGAAACAACCGCGGAAGCCCGGCGGAACGGAAATCGCAGACGGTTTTCGCGAACACCGAACCCGAGTCCACTGTACTCCGCCCATTGGTGGAGTTGCGCCGGCGCGGCGAACCGGGAAACCACCCCGGAATCGCGAAATGCGCCATCCGGACCCGAACCCGCCCGGTTCGGTGTCAATACAACAAAACCCGACAACAGCACAGTCATGTTTTCCGGTTGTGAGGCACCCGCCCCGCCGCCGAAGATCCGTGCTGCCCGAACCGGGCCGGATCCCGAGACCCGATCAAGGAACCGAATCCGCAATGGCTACTCATCGTTTCTCCACCCTGCGCCTCCGTACCAAGCGTGAAGCGGTCGGCTTCGCTCTCGCCACCGCCGGCCTCGTCGCCGTGACCGCCTCCTCCGCGGTCTCCATGGCCGACGACAGCACCCCCGACCGGGTCGCCATGGTCGCCGAGCAGGCCCCGGCCGCCGCCGCGGCCCCCGTCGCCCTGGCCGCGCCCGCCCCGGCCCCGGCCCCCGCTCCGGAAGCGCTGGCCGCGCCCGCCCCGGCCCCCGAGGCCGCTCCGGCGCCCGCCCCGGCCCCCGCGCCCGCACCCGCCCCGGTGTACCCCAACAACCTGGACGGCTGGATCCGCGAGGCGCTGGACATCCTGAACAAGAACGGCATCCCCGCCAGCTACGAGGGCATCCACCGCAACATCCTGCGCGAGTCCTCGGGTGACCCGGCGGCCATCAACCTCTGGGACTCCAACGCCGTGATGGGCATCCCCTCCAAGGGCCTGCTCCAGGTGATCGACCCCACCTTCGCCGCCTACCACGTGGAAGGCACCCCGTTCGACGTGTGGAACCCGGTCTCCAACATCGCCGCGGCCTGCAACTACGCCTTCCACCGCTACGGCTCCATGGACAACGTCAACAGCGCGTACTGACATTTTGGAGCGGCTCCGCCGCTCGAGGGTGGGGCCCTGACATCCCGGTTCTTCACTCCCGGCGGTCGGTCGCTGCGCTCCCTCCCTCTGGTCGCTCCAGAACCGGGCGGGCCCCACCCTGGCGTCGGCGACCAGTAGGGAAAGGCGTTGATCGCCGGGGTGGGTGGTGCCGCGGTGAGGGTGCGCACGGCCGTTCGGAAGGGGTCGACCGGCGGCGCCGATGTGGGCAGGGGGCCGGTGGAGCACTGAGTGGGCCGGAATCGAGAAATTTACCGGACGGTGGGACGCGCTGGTGCGGATCCGCCGGATGGTTTGCAGAGTCGTATTGCCGGATCACAGCGTGGTGGTCCCGAAGTCCAACCGCGTGCTCGGCCGGGAGGCCGGTACGCATCACCCACAATGGCGTGGGTGTACCACAACGACGTGGGTAGTCGATGCCGTCCGGATTCCGGGCGGCATCGACGCGTTTCGGCCGAGGTCGCGCGCTGCCCGCCGAACTCCGCACTCCGGCCGGTACTTACACTTGTGTATGGCCGATTACGCGCATTCCCCGGCCGCGGAGGCCGGTCGTGCCGCCAAGGCACGGGAGCTGGCCGGGTATCTCTGGGATCGGGATATCTCCGGTCGTGAACTTCTCGGACTCCCGGCGGCGGCGCGGCGCAAACTCGCCCGTGCGGCGGGCGTCAATCCACCGAGTACGGAAGAGACCTGGCGATCGGTGGCGCACCTCCTGGACGAGAAGTCCGGGTGGGCGGAACGGCATCCCTCTCACCCCGCCGCGCGACGGCCGCATACCGACGAGAAGCTGCTCTGGGTGAAACCACCTGTCACACCGTGGTGACACCGGCCGGGCGCGGGCCGGGGGCGGAATCATCCGCCCGAGGCCGCGCCGGCCGGTCGATCACGCTCCGGCGGGCTGCGGGGTCTCCCACCAGCCGGTGGCCGTTCCGATCTGCCGCTCCAACTCGGGGGCCAGGGTGCGGGCGTAGCTGGCGCTCAGATGATGCTCGTCGTGGTAGACCAGCACATTTCCCTCCACGGCCCGGCAGATATCGGGGCCGCAGACCGAATCGGTGAGATCGAGCAGACGCATATTGGGGAACGCGGCGGCGTGCACCAGGGCGGGATTGACGGGGGCCAGCGCGGCCGTGCGGGGCATACCGCAGGTCACGCTGTCGCCGCCGGCGGCCAGGCAGTCCACGGCGCTGTACCGGATGCCCTCCGGACTGCGCAGCCAGGGAGTATCCCGGATCGCCAGGACGGGCAGGTTTCGTTCGGCCAGCGCGGCCCAGACGTCGAGGTATTCGGCGGGGACCACATCGCCGCCGCTGGGCCAGATGGGCGCCGTGGCGGTGGTGAACACCCAGTCCGGCGGATCGGCGGACAGGATATCGATGACCTGACGGGACCAGTCGCGGCAATCGGAGATATCCAGACCGCGGTACTGCGCGTCGTCGCGGATATTGAGTGAACAGCCCATCTTCAGGTAGACGACCACTTTGATGTCGTGCACCTGGGCCAAGGCGTCCATGGCCGGCATCCAGTGCTCGGCGTGGGAGTTGCCCACCATCGCGATGGTGCGCGAACCGTTCGGATCACCGTAGGTACAGGTGACCACTTCCTTGTTGAACCAGTCGGAGATACAGCCGTCGCGGGTGGGGGCCGGCAGATCGTTGGACGCCTCCAGGATGGAGGGCCGCAGTTTCGCGGCCGGGACCGCCGCCCCGGCGAACAACGCCTCGGCGCCGGGATATTCGTTGACCGGCAGGGCCTCCACCGGCTCCGACGGTGTCCGCGCCACCACGACCTGCCAGGAGACGCAGGCGCCCAGGACGAGCACACCGACCAGACTCACCGCCACACCCGGAACCCGGCGGCGCCACACCGGCCCGGCGAAGGTCGCGCCGGAACGGATACGGAGCGGGTTCTCGACGAACTTGTTGGTGACCACGGCCAGCACCAGGGAGGCCGAGAGCACCAGCAGGCCGCCCTCCAGCCCGGCATGCGGTTTCCCGGTCTGGACCAGGTAGTAGATGAGCAGTGGCCAGTGCCACAGATACAGCGAATAGGCGATCGCGCCGAGTTCGACCATGGGCCTGGTCGCGAGCAACCGGCTGACGGCCGGCCGGGTGCTGTTCTCGGTGCGCATACCGGCGATGATCAACGCGACCGCGGCACCCACCGGGAACAGTGCGGCGGGTCCGGGGAACTGGCGGGCACCGTCGAACAGCACACCGCAGACCAGCACGGCGGTCAGACCGGCGACCGCCAGCAGGCCCAGCACGGCGCGCGACACCCGGCCCGCGCCGATCCGGACCCAGGGCAGTATCGCCGCGAGCAGGGCGCCGGTGAGCAGCTCCCAGGCGCGGGCGGCGCTGTCGTAGTAGGTCCATTCCTGCGACACCGTCATCCAGACGGCCGCGTAGGTGAACGACGCCGCGCCCAGCAGCAGCGCCAGCACCGCGACGGCCGGGCGGACCGCCGCCGGGCCGCCGGCCCGGCGGCACGTCCAGGCCACCAGGGCCAGCAGCACCGCGATGGCCAGATAGAACTGCCCCTGCACCGCCATCGACCACAGATGCTGCAGCGGGCTCACCGAGGGGTCGGCGGCGAGGTAGCTCTCGGCCGCCTGGGCCAGGTACCAGTTCTGGTAGTAGAAGGCCGACGCCACGGTCTGGCCGGACATATTGGCCCAGGTGGAATACGGCCGGGTCGCGACGGTGACCACCGCCACCACGGCGAGCACCACCATCAGAGCGGGCAGCAACCGGCGCGCGGTCCGCACCGCGGTCTGCCGCAACTCCACGCGGCCGGCCCGCTCGGCCTGACGCAGCAGCATGCCGGTGAAGAAGAAGCCCGAGAGCACCAGGAAGATATCGACGCCGCCGGAAACCTTGCCGAACCAGACGTGGAAGGCGACGACCAGGGCGATCGCGATCCCCCGGAGCCCATCGAGGTCGAGCCGGTAATCCGCCGAGCGGGCTGCGGCATCGGGCCGATCCCCGGGAGTATCGGCCACGCCACGGTCCTTGATTCGCAACACCTTGCTACTCCGACCTATCGAATTCTCCGGCCGGCCCCGGGTGGGGCGAGAAACAGCAGCGGAGTCGAGCCTCGGACATAGCATGCATCCCTATCACAACGTGTTCTCTCCGGCGAATTCTCCCGGTGTCGCCAGGGGAGATCCGCCACCGCGGCGTGGTCTGCCGCGGCATCCGGGGAGTACCCATCTGTGTGGGCAATTTCCCCTGTCTTATCCAGGCCATACGAGTTGACAATCGAGGCGCCCCTCACAACAGTGGTAGCCGCGCGTTCTCCTGTCGGACGCAAGTTCCACTCCCCAGCAGACATAGAGGATTTCATGAACGTACGCCAGCTCTATGTCAGCGCCGCCGCCGCGGGGCTGACTCTTCTGGCCGCTCCCGCTGCAGCGAGCGCCGCCCCCTTCCAGATTCCGCTGCCGTCCCTGGCCGGCACCGGTTCCTCGGCGGCCGACGCCGTCCTGGGCGCCACCGGTTCCGCGCAGCTGGCGCAGACCGGTTCCGCGGGCGGGGCCTTCAAGAACTGTGACGAGGCACGCGCCGCGGGTCGGGCGCCGATCTTCCGTGGCGAGCCCGGCTTCGGTCCGCATCTGGATCCGGACGGCGACGGGTTCGCTTGCCCCACCGTCTGATCGGACTCCACTGCGCACGAACACCCGGTGACAGAACTTCTGTCACCGGGTGTTTTCGTATGCGGCCGACGCCGGATCCCGAAAGGCCTCAGCGCAGAATCTTGAACAGCACCGCGCCCACGAGCAGGGCGCCCACCCCGATCAGCGTGTACTTCACCTTCGGCTCGTTCACCTTGGCCAGCGCCAGCGCCTTGGTATCCGAGGCGATCCGCTGCGGATCGGCCCGGACCGCGATCTCGTCCAGCGTGCCGGCCAGACGTTCCCGCGCGGCCTCGATCTCCCGCTCGATCCGCTCGGTATCCTTTGCCACCTTCAAGCCTCCTGTACCTGGTCTGCCGCGTCCTCCGGCGGCCGATGAACACCCCTGGACCGCGGCTCGCGCCGGATCGCGCCAGGGTTCGCGCTCGAGTGTATCCGCGGCCACCGTCGCCGCCACTTCCCTCGGACCCCGCGCCGACCGGGGCGGTTCGGCTACGGTGCCAGGGTGACCGACAACCAGCGACTCTCCCCGGGCGATCCGGCACCCGATTTCACCCTCCCCGATGCCGACGGCAACGAGGTATCGCTCGCCGACTACCGCGGCCGCAAGGTCGTCGTCTACTTCTATCCGGCGGCGAGCACTCCGGGCTGCACCAAGCAGGCCTGCGACTTCCGTGACAACCTCGGCGAGCTGAATTCCGCCGGGCTGGATGTGATCGGCATCTCCCCCGACAAACCCGCCAAACTCGCGAAGTTCCGCGATGCCGAAGGGCTGAACTTCCCGCTGCTGTCCGACCCCGACCGCGCGGTGCTCACGGCCTGGGGCGCGTTCGGCGAGAAGACGATGTACGGCAAGAAGGTCACCGGCGTGATCCGGTCCACCTTCCTGGTGGACGCCGAGGGCAAAATCGAGGTGGCGCAGTACAACGTGCGTGCCACCGGGCATGTCGCCAAGCTCCGCCGCGATCTTTCGGTATGAGCGCCGGCCGGCCCCGGCCGGTGCCCACCGGCCGGGGCCGGTCTACTCCTGGGAGTCGATGAGCCGCTCGTATCCGTCCAGCAGCAGGGCCAGGCTCTTGTCGAAGAACAGGTCGGCCCATCCCTGTTCGTCCTGTTCGAAGGCCTGGGCGCGCACGGCGGCGGCCAGCGCCGGGAACCGTTCGGGGTCCAGCACTTGCGCGAGGATCCCCCAGTCGCCTTCGGATTCCTCGTTTTCGGGTTCGATCTCCGCGGCCATCCGCGCCCGTCCCACGATGTAGAGCGACAGATTCAGCACCAATTGCAGTTTCGTCGATTCGGCCAGCCGAGTCTGCGCGAGCGCGGCCAGGCCGGCGTTCAGCCAGGCCAAGTTGTTGGGTCCCAGCGGTGGGGTGCGCATCTGCACGCTCAGCCAGGCGGCGTGCCGGGAGACGATCCGGTACTCCGCCCGGGCCCACTGCTCGAGGGCCGGGCGCCACGGTGTCCCCGGTGCTATCTCCGGCGGTTGGCCGATCACCCGGTCCAATGCGAGTTCCACCAGTGTCGATTTGCTGTCCACGTACCGGTAGAGCGACATCGCGGTGAAGCCGAGCCGCTCGGCGACCTTGGTCATCGACAGCGAGTCGAACCCGATCTCATCGGTGAGTTCGATCGTCGCGTCCACGATCTGCTCCACGCTCAGGCCGCGCCGCGGCCCCCGGGCCCCCTCTGGTGCCAACCCCCACATCAACTCGATGGATTTCGGCAGTCGCGCTTCCGGCGCGTTCCCGGGCCGGAAACCGGATTCCGCCGGATCGCCGGCCTGCGCAGCCCGAGATCGCCCATCCGCGTCCGGACCGCTCCCGGCTGAGCTCGGCATCGATTCCGCTTCCTTTCGTTCGGCCACCGGCGGCAACAGCCGGTACGGCACCGCCACCGCGGTACCTACCCGGTGACCATCCTTTCCTACCGCACCTCCCCACCGGACTCTTGCGCCCCGCTCCAAACTGTGTACGCTCTAATCAGAATATATGCCATATACAGTTTATGAGGCATACGGTTTCTGGAACGGAGTCCACCATGACCGCCCCACCCGCCATCGCCCTCGCCGGCCTCGGCAAATCCTTCGCCGGCCACCGCGTACTCACCGGCATCGACCTCGAGGTCGATGCCGGCACGGTCTTCTCCCTGCTCGGACCCAACGGCGCCGGGAAGACCACGATGGTGCGCATCCTCGCCACCCTCACCGCCCCGGACGCCGGCACCGCCCGGGTCGCGGGCCACGACGTGCTCCGTGCCCCCGACCGGGTCCGCGCCGCCATCGGCGTCACCGGCCAGTACGCGGCACTGGACAAGGTCCTCACCGGGCGCGAGAACCTGCACCTGGTGGGGCGCCTGCTCCATCTGAACCGGGCGGAGTCCCGCCGCCGGACCGCCGAACTCCTGGAGCGGTTCGATCTGGTCGAGGCCGCCGGGCGCCCGGCGTCCACCTACTCCGGCGGTATGCGGCGCCGCCTGGACCTCGCCATGAGCCTGATGGGGCAGCCCGAGGTGGTGTTCCTCGACGAACCCACCACCGGGCTCGACCCACGCAGCCGGCGCGAACTCTGGTCTGTCATCAGGGAACTGGTGGACGACGGTGTCACGGTCTTCCTCACCACCCAGTATCTGGAGGAGGCCGATCAGCTCGCCGATCGGATCGCGGTGCTCAACGACGGCCTGATCGTCGCGGACGGCAGCCCCGCCGAACTGAAACAGCTCACCCCCGGCGGGCATATCCTCTTCCGCTTCGCCGACGCCGCGGGGCTGGCCGCCGCCGCCCGGCTGACCGGCCATACCGAAACCGATCCCGACGAACTCACCCTGCAGGTCCCGTCCGACGGCAGCGTCTCCCATCTGAAGCATCTACTCGACGAATTCGCGGTCCTCGATATCGGCGTCGAGCAGTTGAGCGTGCACACCCCCGATCTCGACGATGTGTTCTTCGCGCTCACCGGCCGACCCGCCGAAACAGTGGCCGCGGCCTCGTGACCCGCTCGCACCCATTCCCCGCCGCACAGAAAGCCCCACCCGTGACCACACTCGCCCACACCGTCCAGGACGCGGCCACCATGACCGGCCGCAACCTCCGCCATACGTTGCGCAGCCCCGACGGAGTCATCAGCACCCTCGCCTTGCCGATCATGATCCTGGTCATGTTCGTCTACGTCTTCGGCGGCGCCATGGAGGTCGGCGGCCCGTTCGTCGACTACGTCGTACCCGGGATCATCCTGCTGTGCGCCAGTTTCGGAGCCGCGACCACCGCGGTCGGCGTCTCGGTGGATATCACCGAGGGCATCGTCGACCGGTTCCGCACCCTGGCCATCGGCCGGTCCGCGTTCCTGACCGGGCATATCGCCGAAAGCCTGCTGCGCAATATGGCGGCCACCGCCGTCGTCGTCGCGGTCGCGCTGGTGATCGGATTCCGCCCGACCGCCGACCCACTGCGCTGGCTGGCCGCCGCCGCGGTCCTGGCGCTGGTGATCGTCGCACTGTCCTGGGTGTCCGCGTGTTTCGGGCTCCTCGCCAGTAGCCCCGAGGCCGCCAACGGATTCACCATCGTCGCGATGTTCCTCCCTTATGTGAGCAGCGCGTTCGTCCCGCCGGAGACCATGCCCTCGTGGCTGCGCGGATTTGCCGAGCACCAGCCCGTGACCCCCGTCATCGAAACCCTGCGCGGGCTGCTGGTGGGCACGCCGATCGGCAACAGCGCCGTCCTCGCTCTGATCTGGTGGGGCGGCATCGCGGTGATGGCCTATACCGCCGCGCTGATCCTTTTCCAGCGGCGGACCCGGAACTGAGACGGTGCGCCCGCCGATCCACCGGCCGCGGCAGCGCGCACCAGCGATGTCGCGGAGCCCGGATCGGCGGGACCGCGGTGGTGAGACATGACAGACTCGCCGTCACAGTCGCACACTCTGCACCACGGACTTCGTGCTACCGCTAGCCTGGGACAGGTGAACGTACGCACAGAGGCCAGGGCGAAACGGCGTCCGGACCCTGCGCTGGAACTCCAGGACGATCCGCAGGAGCTGATGCCGCGGCGGCGTCCGACCCAGGAACGCAGTAAGCGAAAGTTCGACGCACTGTTGCAGGCGTCGCGGGAGCTGCTGGTGGAAGTGGGTTTCGAATCGTTCACGTGTGAAGAGGTCGCCGCCCGGGCCGAGGTGCCGATCGGCACCCTCTACCAGTTCTTCGCCAACAAATACGTGATCGTCTGCGAGCTGAACCGGCAGGATCTGGTGGCGGTGTCTCAGGAACTCGCGGACTTCCACGGAGAGATCCCGTCCCTGGACTGGCTCCGGCATATGAACCAGTTCGTCGATCACCTGGCCAATCTCTGGATGACCGACCCCTCCCGCCGCGAGGTGTGGCTGGCCATGCAGTCCACGCCGTCCACCCGGGCCACCGGCGCCATCCACGAGAAGGAGTTCGCCGAGGTCGTCTCGCAGATGCTGCGCCCGCTGACGCCGCGCACACCGCGCGCCCGGCGCACCATGATGGCCGAGGTGCTGGTGCACGTGGTGTATTCGATGATGAATTTCTCGGTACAGGACGAACAGAGCCACGCCGACGCGGTCGCCGAGCTGAAACGGCTCATGGTCGCCTATCTCCTGGTCGCCGAGAAGGAATCGCGCACGGGCGGCCAGCGCTGACCCACACATCCGAGAAAAGGCCCGCAGCGTTGCGCTGCGGGCCCTTTCTCGTCTCTATCTGTTCAGTTCTCCGGTGACCGGCCCTCGATGAGGTCGGCCAGTTCACCCGGATCCTCCAGTACCACCATCGCCGCCGCGGTGTCGCCGTCGTGGGTGAGCGACAGATGCACCCGCACCCGGGGCAGGAACTCCGCGGCCAGGCCGTGCAATTTGATGCTCGGCCGGCCCCAGGCGTCGTTGACCACCTCGATCAGCGGATACGGGTTGTCCCCGATCTGCGGGCGGCGGGCGAAGCGCGACGATGCCCAGGCCTTGAGCACCGCCTCCTTCGCCGCCCACCGCGCCGCGTAACTCCGTGCCGGATCCGTGGCCTTGCTCTGGCAGTATCGCCGCTCACCGGCGGTGAAACTCTCCCGGAGCATGGTGGTTCCGGCACGGTCGAGCTGTTCGGCGAACTCGGAGATTGTTACCAGGTCCAAGCCGATTCCGATGATGGTCACAGTGGCGCAGCCTACGGTGTGGCGGGCGCGCCGGCATCGGAACCGCCACCGGCGAACTGCCCGGTCTCGCAACCGGCTCCGCCGACCTGGTACACCCCGTCCGCGCCGAGCCGGGCCTGTTCGGAGAGCAGCACACCGGCTTCCAGACCGCGCACCTGCGCCGCCGGGGTGCCGTCGCCGCCGAGACGCCGGTCGGCGGGACGCTCGTAGAGCGCCGGCCCGCCGCACATGGCCTCGACGATGCGCTGCCGGCCCGCGAGCAGCCGTTCCTGGGCCCGGCGCTGGTACTCCGCCCGCCGGCCCGGTTCGATCGCCTGCACGAAGGCCTCCGGATGCACCACCGCGAGCAGACCGGATACATGCCCGAACCCGAGTGAGGTCACCAGACCCGCCTTCAGCGGGAACCGGTCGCCGAAGCGCAGCGCCTCCCGCAGCCAGACCAGATGCGGGTACTCCCGCATCTTCTCGTCCACGCAGTCCAGGCTCCGGTTCGGCGGCACCACACCGTTTTCCAGCACCTGGCACAGGCCGATCAGCTGGAAGGCGGCGGCGCCGCCCTTGGCGTGCCCGGTGAGGCTCTTCTGGGACACCACGAACAGCGGTGCGCCCTCGGACCGGCCGACGGCCGCCGCGAGCCGCTCGTGCAGTTCGGACTCGTTGGGGTCGTTGGCCGCCGTGGAGGTGTCGTGTTTGGACACCACCGCGATATCGTCCGGGCCCACACCGAGTTTGCGCAGTTCCGCGGCGAACCGGGATTCCCGGCCACCCCGGCCCGCACCCAGCGCGCCGAGCCCGGGCGCCGGGATGGAGGTGTGCACGCCGTCGGCGAAGGACTGGGCGTAGGCGACCACGCCGAGTACCGGCAGACCCAGTTCCAGCGCCACATCGCCGCGGGCCAGCAGGACCGTGCCGCCGCCCTGCGATTCCACGAACCCGCCCCGGCGGCGGTCGTTGGCGCGGGAGAAGTAGCGGTCGCTGATGCCCTTGGCGCTCATGGCCGCGGAATCCGCGGTGGCCGACATATCGCCGAAGCCGACGATGCCCTCGATACCCAGATCGTCGAAACCACCGGCCACGACCACCTCGGCCTTACCGAGTTTGATCTTGTCGACGCCTTCCTCGACCGAGACCGCCGCGGTGGCGCAGGCCGCCACCGGGTGCACCATGGCGCCGTAGCTGCCCACATAGGACTGCACCACATGCGCCAGCGCCACGTTGGGCAGCGCTTCCTGCAGGATGTCGTTGGGCCGCGATTCGCCGAGCAGGTTGTCGACGTAGAGCGAGCGCATCGACGACATACCGCCCATACCGGTGCCCTGGGTGTTGGCGACCAGGCTCGGATGCACCCAGCTCATCAGCTCGGTGGGGCTGAACCCGGAGCCGACGAACGCGTCGACCGTGCAGGCGATGTTCCACAGCGCCACCCGGTCGATGGAGGACGCCATATCCGCGGAGATACCCCAGACCGTGGGATCCCAGCCGGTCGGGATCTGGCCGCCGACGGTGCGCGAGAGATTCGCGCGCCGGGGCACCCGGATCTCGGTGCCGGCCTTGCGGGTCACCGTCCAGTCGCCGGAGTCGGCGACCGGGGTGATCACCGTGTGCTCGGGATCGGCCGCGTGGAAGGCGCGCGCCTCGGCCTCGCCGCCGACCGTGAACGACAGATCCTCGTCGAGGAAGACCGAGGTCATCAGCGGGCTGCTGTTGTCGACCATGGCGCCGTCGTCGGCGTAGCGGCGGATACCGCAGCGTTCGACCACCGCGTCGTGGTACTTCCCGGCCAGTTCGTGTTCCGGCACGAGATCGCCGGATTCGGTGTCGTACCAGCCCGGTTTGGGATCGTTCTCCCAGGTCACCATGCCGGTGGTCCAGGCCAGCTCCAGCACGCCCGCCGCCGACAGTTCGTCGGAGACCTCCATTTCGAAGCGGGTGCGCGCCGAACCGTACGGTCCGAGTTCACCGGCGCCGACGATGACGACCATATCGGTGAGATCGCTGGTCACCGGACCCCATTCGGGCACCGGCAGTGCCGAGGTCAGGGCCGGCGGGGCGGGCAGCGCCGCGATCCGCGTCGCCGACCGCGTATCGGCTTCTTCGGCGGCCGCCTGCTCCGCGGCTTCCTGCGCCTGCTTCGCCAGCTCCGGCAGATCGAGATTCGCACCGGCCAGGCCGCCGGTCAGATCGACCTGCTGCGGACCCGAGGTGGTCACCGTCCGGGCCTGCAGCGTCGCCCACTTCAGCAGTTCGTCGGCGATCTCGGCGGTGGACCAGGTCTGCACCCCGGCCTTCTCGACGGCCTCGACCATGACATCGTTATGACCCATCAGCCCGGTGCCCCGGACCCAGCCGATCAGCGCGTGCACCAGGGTGACCCGGGCCGACCACGACTTCTCGGCCCGCCACTTCGCGACCACGGCGTCCAGCGCGGCCTTGGCC
This sequence comes from Nocardia sp. NPDC049935, assembly GCF_055586645.1. Lineage (NCBI taxonomy): Bacteria > Bacillati > Actinomycetota > Actinomycetes > Mycobacteriales > Nocardiaceae > Nocardia > Nocardia sp. NPDC049935. The sequence continues at coordinate 226,167 of NZ_JBVJHV010000008.1, forward strand.
TCACCGTAGGCGCCGTCACCGCCGAACAGCCCGCGGTTGGGCGAACCCGGCAGCACCACATGCAGTTTCGCGTCGACATCGTGATCGGCGCCCAGTTTCGACAGTCCGCCGATCAGCCGCTCGACCGACCACAGCAGCACCCGCATCTCCATTTCGGCGCGCGCGCCGGCGTCGGAGAGGTCACCGGCCACCCGCGGCGCCGCGAACGGCAGCAGCAGGGTGGGGGTGAGCGCGTCCTTGGTCTTGATCTTGGCGCCGCCCGCGTTGTCGACCTGTTCGGTGCCGACCCATTCGATGAGGGCGTCGATATCGGTGTAGGAGGCCATATTCGCCGGGACCACCCACAGCGCGGCGCCCTGGCGGGCGTGGTCGCGGTAGAGGTCGCGGTAGAAACCGAGCCGGGAGTCGTCCAGGCGCGAGGTCGTGACCACCACGGTCGCGCCCCCGCCCAGCAGGCGCCCGGTCACGGCCGCCGCGATGGAACCCTTGCTGGCGCCGGTGACGATCGCGATATCGGAGGACCACTCCCCCACCTGCTCGGTGTCGCGGGCCGCGACCGCGATCCGCTCGTAGTGCCCGGCCAGTACCGAGCGGGCCTCGTGCACCGCCCGCTGCCGCCACCAGTCCGCCTGCGCGGCCACGGCTGCACCGGCTCCGGCGAACCCGGTCACCGGCAGCTGCGCGGTCTCGGCGTCCGCGCCGAGCCACAGCCGCGCCAGATCCTCGCGCGCGGTGGCCCAGCGGTCGTCGAGCAGAACCGCCTTGCGGCCGTCGAAGGCCGGCGCCACCAGGCGCGGCCAATCCGAACCGAGTTCGGCCGACACCAGGTCCACCAGACCGTCTTCGGTGGCCTCGGGGGCGGAGACCTGTTCGCTCAGGCCGAGCTGTTCGAGCACCAGGCGCGCGGCCGAGGCCAGCACGCCGTCCTTACCGGTGATCTGTTCGGTGAACTCGCCGAGCGCGGCCGCGTCCACGGTGCCGCCGCTCGATCCGCCGGCGCTCGGCAGCGAGACCGCGACGCCGCGGCGGGCCGCCACCGACTGCACGGCGGCGTCGACGGCCGCGTCCACGGAGGCGGCGTCGGTGAGCGCACCGGCTACCAGGCCGCCCAGATCGCCGCCGCGCACGCTGGCGCCCTCGCGGGTGCCCAGCGAGACCTCGGCGGTGATGTGGCTGGCCCAGCCGTCGCCCAGTTCCCAGACCTTCTTCACCCGTTCGGCGATGGCCGCCGGGCGCTTACCGGACGGACCGAACACCTTGCGGAGATGGTCGTTGATCGCGTCGGAGAGCACCGAGCCGAACGGCTTGTAGGTGCGGGCCAGGCGTTCCACCGTGGCCGACAGCGCACCCATATCGGCGTCGGCCGCCCCGTCGATCGCACCGAGCGACAGCTCGGAACCGAGGTCCACCAGCAACTGGTTGCGTCGCGAGGACACACCGTCGCAGAGGCCCTCGATGGTGTCGACCGGGCCGATCTGGTCGATCCGCAGCTTGGTCCACAGGGCGATCAGCACCCGGGTGGCGTCGGCGGCGGTGAAGGTGATGTCGTCGGGACGCGGGCCACCGCTGGGGGCCGCCGGTGCGGCAGCGGGCGCGGCGGCCGGAGCGGCGGCCGCGGCGGGCGCCTCGGCAACCTCCTCCACCGGCTCGTCCACGGGCGCCGGATCGGTATCGGTCGAGTAGACGATCCCGGACTCGCGCTCGATATTGAGCACTTCCACGGTGGCGGTGGTGAAATCGGGCAGTTTCAGGGTCTGGCTCGCCAGGTTCGCGACCGTCGGGGTGGCGCCCAGGCCGACCTCGACGAACCGTTCCACGCCCAGTTCACCGAAGAGCAGGTCCTGGGTCTCGATCCAGCGCACCGGGCTGGCGAACTGCCAGGCCAGCAGCTCGATCAGCACCACCCGGCACAGTTCACTGGGCCGCTGCGACCAGGAGTCGAAATCGGCCAGCACCGCGGCCAGCGGTTCGGACGGCACCAGATCCGCGATCTCGGCGACGAATTCGCGCTCCAGCGAGAACGGCCGGGGCACCAGGTTCGGAACGTAGCGGCCGACCAGTACCTCCGGATGCAGCTCCTCCGGCAGCAACTGCTCGAGTTTGCCCCGGAACTCCGGAACGCCCTTGCGCAGCACGGTCGAATGGAACGGCACATCGATTCCGGGCACCAGGATGAAGGCGCGTTTACCGCCGAATTCCTCGCGGCGCCGGTCGATCTCGGTTTCCAGCGCCTCGAGACCGGCGACGGTACCCGCGATCGCGTACTGCGAACCGCGCAGGTTGAGGTTCACCACCTCGAGGAATTCGCCCGCCTCCCGGCCGACCTCGGCGACGAACTCGATGACCTCGTCGTCGGGCAGCCCGATCTGCGACGGCCGGATGGCGGCCATCCGGTAGTCGCTGCGGCCCTGGTCGTCACGCGGGACCAGTTCGTGCATGGCCGAACCGCGCTGGAACACCACCTCGAGAACGGCCTCGAGCGGCAGTACCCCGGCGACGGCGGCGAGCGCGTTGTACTCGCCCACCGAATGTCCGGCCAGCAGCGAACCCTCGACGAAAGCGCCGGCCTCGCGCAGCTCGGCGACCTGGGCGACACCGAGCGTCGCCATCGCGACCTGGGTGAACTGCGTCAGATGCAGCACACCGTCCGGGTGCCGGTGTTCCACACCGCGCGCCTTCAGGTAGGTCGGGTTGTCCCGCACCACGGCGAGGATCGAGAAGCCCAGCGCCGCCCGGGTGTGCTTATCGGCGCGATCCCAGATCGCCTTGGCGGCCTTGGACCGGGTGCGGGCGTCCAGGCCCATTCCCTTGCGCTGGATGCCCTGGCCGGGGAAGGCGTAGACGGTCTTGGGGGCGGCGGTGCGACCGGTCGCGGTCATCACCAGATCACCGCCGGTCCGGCAGGAGACCTCGATGATCTCGTCACCGGCGTCGACCGCGATCCGCTCCACACGGACGTCGATCTCCGCACCGGGCCGCACCATGCCGAGGAAGCGGGTGGTCCACGCGGTCAGGGTGCGAGCCGGTACCGATGCCTGCGGATCCACCGCGGAGACGGCGTGCTGGGCGGCGGCCGACAACCACATCCCGTGCACGATCGGGCTACCCAGCCCGGCCAGTTTCGCCGCGGCATCGCTGGTGTGGATCGGGTTGTGATCACCGGAGACCGACGCGAACGCGGCCATACTGCGCGGGGCGATCATGGTGACGTCCCGGCGCCGGCGACGCGGCGTCTCGGTGGCGTCGTCGCTCACGGTGCCCGCGGCCCGCGGCGGATCGGTCAGTTCTCCCGCGCCGGTGCGGCCGCGGATCGCGAAACGCTCCGCGAGCCGGGCCAGCGGCACCACGTCCAGGCCCTGGTCCCGCATCTCGCCGACGGTGACCTCCACCTCGACCACGCGGCCGAGATCGGTGTCGAGCACCGAACCGGATTGGGCGCGGACCACGAGAATGCTGGTGACATCGGGGAGTTCGCGCAGCAGTTCGATCCGGTGATCGAGATGCACCAGATCGAGCATGCCCTCGATCACGCTGGCGCCGGGCGCGGTTCGCGCCGCGCCCAGGACCGCGAAGACCGCCGGCCAGCAGGCGCCCACCAGGACATCGGGCACGGTGCGGCCGAGCGTGCTCAGATCCGCGGGCAGCCCGGCACCGGTCACGCCGGCGTGGTCGGCGACCAGGTCGGGCGTCCAGGCGAGGTTGACGTGCGCGATATTGCCCTTCACCTCGGGCAGCGTCTGCCCGGCCGCGACCGCGAGCAGCGCCGACATGGCGGCGTCCGCGTCGGTCTCGGTCACCACGGGCGCGCCGCCGTTGTACACCGATACCGGGACGGTGATCCGGATCCGCACCACATGTCCGGCGTACAGCGGGACGGTCAGTTCCACATACGAATGCTCGGCCTCGGGTCCCTCGGTCTCGACGAGGGTGGCGCCGGTGGGCGGATGAATCGCGCCCTTCTCGTCCACGGTCCACTCGTGCAGGTCGCCCAGGCGGTGCACCGGGTTGACGGTGGCCCGGCCGGACCAGCTCACATCCGGCGCGGCCAGCACCACATCGATCGGGCCGCTGGTCACCGACGCGACCCGGCGCGCGTCGACGGCCGACGGCACCACACCGTCGCGGACCAGCGTGTACGCCGCGTCCTGTTCGAACCGGTCCAGCAGTTCGCCGACCGGCTCGTCGACCCGGGTGATGCCGGCGACCGAGACGGTGCCCGGGATCACGCAGACCTGGTCGGCGGAGTAGCGCGGATCGTGCGCCTGCCACAGCGAATCGGAGCGCCACCAGCGCCGCACGTCCTGGTCCACCACCGGGACGAAGTTCACCGGCTTGCCCGGGGTCTTGCACAGCGCCATGAAGAACGGCACATCGGCCGGATGCAGCAGGGTGGCCGCGGCCGCCGGATACCGCTCGCCCAGCGTCGCGAGGGCGCGCGCCGGGTTCTCCAGATCCTCGTCCGCGAACAGGGAGTCGATCTCGCCGCGGTCGGCCGGCGCGAGCCGGGCCTCGGCGCGGCGCAGCATCTCGGCGAACCGCTCACGCCAGCTGATGTCCAGCCAGAGCGACCGGGTGCATTCGGAGATGGTCTCGCCGAGATCGCTACCGCAGTCGAACTCCTGCCGGCCCTCCTGGCCGATCGCGAGTTCCACATAGCGTTCGAGCCAGGCGAGGTAGCTCATCGCGGTCACATCACCGAAATACGGTTTGGCCGTGGCGTTCAGGGCGGTGATGATCTCGTCGCGCCGCTGCGCGACCGCGTCCGCGTCCCCGGCGACCTCGTCGAGCAGGCGGCCGGTCCGCGAGGCGGCGTTGTCGATTTCGTGGATATCGGCGCCCAGCTGGCTGCGGCCCGAGGCCATCCCGCCGGTCGCGGTGCCCGCGCCCACCCAGTCCGGAGTGCCGGGGGTGTCGACCAGCAGCTGTTTGACCTCCGGCGCCGTCGTGGCCTCCAGGGTCGCCATCGCGGCGGTGCCCACCAGGACACCGTCCAGCGGCATCGCCGGATAGCCGTGCGCCGCCGACCAGGTGCCGGTCAGATACTCGGTGGCCCGCTCCGGGGTTCCGATCCCACCGCCGACGCAGACCACGACGTTTCCGTGTCCGCGCAGTTCGGCATAGGTTTCGAGCAGGAGATCGTCCAGATCCTCCCAGGAGTGGTGCCCACCGGCCTTTCCACCCTCGATATGCATGATCACCGGGTAGTCCGGGACCTCGCCGGCGATCCGGAGCACCGAGCGGATCTGCGCGACGGTGCCCGGTTTGAACGCGACGTGGCCGATCCCCACCTCGGTCAGTTCCTCGATCAGCGCGACGGCTTCCTCGAGCTCCGGGATACCGGCGGTGACGATCACACCGTCGAACGGAGCGCCCGCCGCGCGAGCCCGCTGAACCAGCCGTTTACCCCCCAGCTGCAGTTTCCACAGGTACGGGTCCAGGAACAGCGAATTGAACTGCACCTGCCGTCCGGGCTGCAGCAGCTTCTTCAGATCCTCCACGCGGTCGGCGAAGATCTGCTCGGTCACCTGGCCGCCACCGGCCAGTTCCGCCCAGTGCCCGGCGTTGGCCGCGGCCGCGACGATCTTCGCGTCCACCGTGGTCGGGGTCATCCCCGCCAGCAGGATGGGCGAGCGTCCGGTGAGCCGGGTGAACGCGGTTTCCACCACGATCCGCCCGTTGGGCAGCCGCACCGGCGCCGGCGCGAACGCCGACCACGGCCGGGCCACCTCGGGGGTCGCGCCCGGGGTGAGCAGGCTGCGCTGACCGGCCCGGGTGGCCACCGCGACCACGCCCACGCCGGTGCCCTTGAGGGAGTTGCCGCTCACCCGGGAGAGTAGATCGCCGGGACCGAGATCCAGGATCCATTCGGCGCCCGCGCCGACCACACCGTCGACGATCGACACCCAGTCCACCGGGTCCACCAGGATCTGCCGGGCCAACCGCCCGGCCAGCTCGGTATCCAGGCCGCACTGGCCCGCCCAGCCCACGACCAGGTCGACGGTATCGGCCAGGGCGGGGTGATGGAACGCCACGTCGACATCGAGATCTTCGAACACCGGCGCGAATACGGCGCCGCCGCGCTGTTTGGCGGACCGCTCCCGCTCCTGCTCGTCGTGCAGCTGCGCACAGCGCTGCCGCACCCGGCGCAGCGCGTCCGGGGTGCCGGAGAGCACAACGCGACGCCGGCCGTTACGGATGGACAGCACCGGCGCGGCGGCCGGATCCATACCCGCGGCGACACCGGCGATCACGACGCGCAACTGCTCCGGATCGGCATTGGAGACGGCGACCATCGAGGAGCGCTCGCCCACCGGCATCAGCCCGCGCCGCCGCGCGACCAAACCCGCTGCCGCACCGACCAGCTGGGCGATCGCCAGCATCTCCGGGTCGCGCTGCCCGCGGGCGGCCACCGCGGACGCGGCGAGCAGGCCCTGCGAATGACCGACCACGGCGACCGGTTCGAATTCCGCCGGATCCAGCCCCTGCAACCGCAGCGCCCGCAGCGCGGCCAGCTGCGCCAGCAGCACACCGGGCATCGACACCGCGGCCGAGCGCAGCACGCGTTCCGGCGGCGCGTCGGAGACCGTTTCGGTGTCGTCGTCGGCGAGTTCGTCTTCCAGCATCCAGGCCACCGGGTCGAAGCCGACGGGCCGGACGGTCAGCAGCTGATCCGAGACCGGCGCCAGCAGCGCGGCCGCCTCGTTGACCAGTGCGGTGAGTTCGGGCTCCAGGGCGGCGTCGCGGCCGATCTCGGCCAGCTCTCCCAGCCAGCTCGCGCCCTGGCCTCCGAAGGCCAGCGCGTAGGGGGTTCCCTCCCGCAGACGGTCCAGCAACGGTGTGCGATTCGTCTCGGAGGCAGACCTGCTCGCGGCCCCGGCCGCGTTCATCCGGTTTCCGGCTCCGGACGCAGTGCTCTCGTTAATCGTCAAGACGCTTCGGCTCTCTCTCGTGGCGACATATCTTCGGAGGCTTCCCCGGCTCCCGGTCCGCGCGCGGGCATGCCATGCCCGTCGGCTCGCTATCGGCGAGGATGCCACGAAATCATGAGGAAATCCTCACGTTTGCCTGCCGGTGCGTCGCTTACCCACGAGTATTTCAGTACGTACGTACCAGAGTTACCGAAAATATGACCCTCCCTCATGTTTGAAGCCGCAGGTGAGGCCGTGTGCTTACCGCCGCGAAACATGAGTACTCCTCATATTGGCCGTAACATAATCGTTATAATCCCAGGTGGGGTTACTGGTGAGTACAAACACGCCGCCCGCGTCTTCATGATCAGCCGCCGGCCCGGTAGAGTTTGGACGGTCGTACCACCAAGCGCGAGTGGCGAAATTGGCAGACGCGCCAGATTTAGGTTCTGGTGTCCACGGACGTGGGGGTTCAAGTCCCCCCTCGCGCACCACCCTCCCCCGTATTTTCGGCATCCGCGCCTCGGGTTCCGATGTTCGCTGCGTCGAGCCCGCGATCACTTCGATCATCGTGAATCCAGGCCGCCCGTGCTCCGGCGGCGCCGTATCCGTCGGAAGATCGGGCCGCCGGCCCGTGGCCGGGTCTCTGATCGGTTTCCCACGAATGACCGGCCACGGATGCTGCGCTATCGGCCGAGGCCTCACCTGCTGTGGCGCGGTTACAAGACCTATCCGGCACTATCGATCAGTCATAGCTTTCGAACGATCATACTTTCTGTACCGTATGGGTATGGTGGTAGCCGAACAACGACACGCGGAGATCGTGCGCGCGTTGAAAACGACTGAATTGGTCAGCGTCACCGCGCTGGCGCAGGAACTCGGCACGTCCGAGGTGACCATTCGGCGAGATCTGGCAGAGCTCGAGCAGGCCGGGGTGCTGCGCCGGGTCCGGGGCGGCGCGGTGAGCACCATGCTGCGTGGTGAGGAATCACCGTTCGCGATGCGGGAGTTGGAGCGTGCCGAGGCCAAGGCCAGGATCGCGGCGGCGGCTGTGAAGTTGATCTCCGATGGCGAATCGGTAGTTCTCGACAGCGGTACAACCGGTTTGGCGGCAGCACGCATTCTTGTTCAGCGGCGGGTGACAGTGGTGCCGCTGGCGGTCAACGAGATCACCGTCCTGGCCGCGGGCCGCGACGTCGCGCTGCTGGTTCCGGGAGGTTCGGTGCGCCCCGGTGAGTCCTCGCTGGTCGGCCCGATAGCCGAACACAACCTAGCCGACCTGCGATTCGACACCATGCTGCTGACTTGCTGCGGCCTGAATCCGCGCCGTGGGGTCACCGCCTACGATCTGCAGGATGCGGCGGTCAAGCGCGCGGCGATGTCGTCGGCCGCACGGACCATCGCGATGGTCGATTCGAGCAAGTTTGCGCGGACCGCGATGGCTGTAGTGTGCCCGGCCGCCGATATCGACATCGTGGTCACCGACGAGGATGCGCCGGACGCATCGGTCGCTGCTCTCGGTTCCGAAGGCATCGAGGTCCATCGTGTCTGACCACAGCCGGCCCTACGCGAAGTCACCACCGGCGACAGGTCGTGATCTGCGGGTATCCCAGACGGTGGTGGGTGCGACCTTTGTGGCGCACTCAATGCTGTTCGCGGCGTGGACCGCCCATATTCCGCAGGTGAAGGCACAGCTCGAGATGACCGACGCGATGCTGGGCACTGCCCTGCTGGGAGCGCCGATCGGGTCGGTAGCGGCAATGATGTTGTGCAGTTGGCTGTTGCCGCGGGTGGGTAGTCGGCCGATGATTCAGATTACCGTGGTCGGCTACGCGGTCGGCAGTATCGGAGTCGGTGTTGCCGGTTCACCCACCCTGCTCTTCGTCGCGCTGGCCCTATGGGGGTTGTTCCAAGGGGCTCTGGATGTCGCGATGAACACCCAGGCCGTGACCGTCGAGACGGCCGTGGACAAGCCGATCATGTCCCGGCTGCACGGGATGTGGAGCCTCGGGGGGTTCGCCGGTGCCCTGATCGGCGCTGCCGCGGTGGCCATTGATGTGAGCCTGACGACGCAGATGGTCGTTCTCGGTGTGGTGGCGGTCGCGGTGGTCGAATTCCGTTCCGCTGCACTTCTGCTCGATGCTGCTCCTCGTGCCGGGGATCCGTCACCGCCGCTCGCGAAGCCGGACTCCGGTCGGCGTGTGCCGGTCGGCCCGATTCTGGTTCTGGGAGTGCTCGCCTTCGCGTCGATGCTGTGCGAAGGTGCCGCTGCCGACTGGTCGGCGAACTATCTGAAGACCGAGCTGCACACCGGCGCCGCGCTGGCAGGGTTGGGTTACGCCTCGTTTGCGCTGGCGATGGTCACTCTGCGTCTGACCGCCACAATTTTGCAGGCACGGTACGACGCACGGAATCTGATACCGGCTCTCGCGATGATTTTCGCGGCTGGAATGGTCACATCACTTTTGATTGCGCAGCCCGTGGCGGCGCTGGCCGGGTTCGCCTGCATGGGGGTAGGTTTGGCGCTGGTGGTTCCCACGGCGTTCAGCGCGGCCGGCGCCATCGGAAGCGACGGGATCGACGGTAACGCGGGCAGAGCCATCGCCGTCGTCTCGGCTTTGGGGTGGTTGGGCTTCGTCTCCGGCCCCCCGTTGATCGGGCATCTCGCCGAATGGACCTCATTGACCGCGGCCCTGTGGGTGCTGCCGGCCCTTGGGGTGATGATCGCAACAATTGCGCGTTTCGGACGGGTGTTCAAAACCAAGCCCGCTCTGGTTACCGCGGACGCGTGACGCTGGAAACACAGGACTGTGCCCGACGCGCGCCCTAGGGCCTTCGGATGAGACCGAGTTCGGTGGCCACCGCGACGGCGGCGGTGCGGGAGTCGACGTCGAGTTTGGTGTAGATGCGGGCCAGGTGGGATTTGACCGTGCCCTCGGTCAGGTGGAGGCGCTCACCGACCGCCTGATTGGACAACCCCCCGGCGACCAGGACGAGGACATCGGTTTCGCGCCGGGTCAGCGTGGTGCCGGGACTGCGGAGCCGGTTCATCAGCCGGTTCGCGACGGTGGGAGCCAAGGTGGTGCGGCCGGCCGCGGCCGTGCGCACGGCGGCGGCCAGATCCTCGGGCGGCGCGTCCTTGAGGAGGTAACCGGTGGCGCCGGCCTCGATGGCGGGCAGGGTATCGGCGTCGGTGTCGTAGGTGGTGACGATCAGCACCCGCGGGGCGTCCGGGCGGGCGGTGATCCGGGCAGTGGCCTCGGCGCCGCCCATACCCTTGCCGAACTGCAGGTCCATGAGGACGACGTCGATATCGCCGGCGGCGGCGCGGGCGACGGCTTCCTCGGCGGTCGCGGCCTCGGCGACGACGACCAGGCCGGGCTCGGTCTCCAGCACCGCGCGCAACCCCGCCCGGACGACAGGATGATCGTCGGCCACGAGCAGGCGGATCGTGGGTTCGGTCACCGGTGGGCCTCCGGATCCGGCTCGGACCCGGCCTCGGCGGGCGGAACGAGAGGCAACCGGGCGGTCAGCGTGGTGCCGTGACCGGGGGCGGATTCGACGGCGAGGGTGCCGCCCAGTGCCCGGACCCGGGCGGCCATGGCGGCCAGCCCGAAACCGCCGGTTTCGGGATCGGGTGCGGCGGGCAGGTGCGCGGGGTCGAAACCGGTTCCGTCGTCGGCGATTTCGAGGACGACGTGGTCACCGGGGTAACCGAGGGTGACCTCGGCGTGAGTGGCGGCGGCGTGGCGAACGGTGTTGGCCAGGGCGGATTGCGCGATACGCAGGAGCGCGACCTCGTGCGCGGTCGCGAGCGGCCGGGACTCGTCCCGGAGCCGGAAGCGTGCGGTGAGGCGGTGCCGTTCGGAGGTGGTGGCGCACAGGCGTTCCAGGGCGCCGGCGAGGGAGGTACCCTCCAGCGCGGGCGGGGTGAGGGCGACCACGAAGCGGCGGGCCTCGGCGAGATCGTCGACGGCGGCCTGCCGGGCCTGATCGATATAGCGGGCCGCGTTCTCCGGTGCGTCGGGCAGAGCCCGTTCTGCCGCGCGCAGCAGCAATTGGATGCTGGACAGTCCCTGGGCGAGGGTGTCGTGGATCTCGCGGGCCAGCCGTTCACGTTCGGCGAGCGCGCCGGCGGTGTGCTGGGCCCGGGCCAGATCGGCCCGCGTGGCGGTGAGCTCCTCGATCAGCCGCCGGCGCTGTTCACTTTCCCGGTACAGGGCTTGGTAACCCCACACCACGGCCACGGCGACAGCGGCGCCGAGCGCGGGACCGATCGCCATGGCCGGGGCGAATGAACCGGTATGGAGGGCGTATCCGGCGATACCCGCCACCGCCGTCGCCGCCACCGCGGCCAGGCCGATACGGCGCGGCAACAGGTGGAGCTGGAGAAAGAACAGCGGAAAGGCCACCCATACGGCATCGGCGGTCAGCGCGAGCAGGACCAGCCAGATCGCGCCCACCGCCGCCAGCCACAGGGCGGCGGCACGCCGCGAGCGGTGGACGCGCGGCGATACCGGACCCGCCGCGTATACCAGGCCGCAGACCGCGGCCACGGCGACCACCCCTGCGCTGTGCGGGCGGTCGCCGGTCACGGCCCGCCCGGCGGCCAGCGCGAGCAGGCCGATGATCAGCAGATGCAGGCACCAGGCCAGGATCCGGGGGGTGGGCGTCAGGGCGGGGGCGGCGGTCTTCACAGTATCTCCAGGCTACGGAGCCGCGACGCCCCCGACCTCTATCGAAAGAGGGAACCCGCGTGCCGCCTTCCGGCTCCCGGAATGCGGTCCTGCGCCGGACGCGCGCAGGGGATTCGGGTGCGACCGTGGAGTCGTACCGCTGTCATCGCTGGAAAGGACGGGCCGCAGCCGTGTTCGTCGCCTGGAGAGATCTGAAGTTCGCCAAGGGGCGTTTCGCCCTGATGGGAACCGTCATCGTATTGATCACCCTGCTCGTGGGCCTGTTGTCCGGGCTGACGGCCGGACTGGGCCGGCAGAACACCTCCGCGATCACGGAACTGCCCGCCGACGAGATCGCGTTCCAGGCGCCCCGCGACGGTCGGGACCTCTCGTACAGCGGCTCCACGGTCACCCGGCAGCAGTGGCAGCAGTGGTCGGAGGCGACCGGCGTGGAAAGCGCCGAACCGCTGGGGATCACGACGACGGTGGCCACTACCGGGACCACGAGTGCCGGGGTCTCGCTCTTCGGGGTCGAGCCCGGATCCGGCCTGGCCCCCGACGGCGACAAGATCGGTGGCGACGCGGTCGTGCTGTCCGCCCCGGCCGCGGACGCCTTGGACGTGACGACCGGCGACTCCCTCACCGTGGCGGGCCGGCGACTCGAGGTGGCGGCCGTCGCGGGCGACGCGTTCTTCAGTCATACGCCGGTCGTCTGGACCGGTCTGGACATCTGGCAGGCGACCGCACCGCCGGCCGGCGACGGGGCGCCCCCGATCGCCACCGTCCTCACCCTGAACACCACCTCCGGGGTGGATACCGAAGCCACCGACCGGATGGCCGGCACCACGACCGTCGCCACCGGGGACTCGCTGTCCGCGATCGGCTCCTACACCTCCGAGAACGGTTCACTGCAGCTGATGCGCGGTTTCCTGTTCGCCATCTCCGCCCTGGTCATCGGCGCCTTCTTCACGGTGTGGACCATCCAGCGCAGCGGCGATATCGCGGTGCTGAAGGCCCTGGGAGCCTCCACCACCAACCTGCTCGTGGACGCGCTCGGCCAGGCGGTCGTGCTGCTCACCGGCGGCACTCTGCTGGGCACGGGCCTCGCCGCCGCCGTGGGGGCACTCGTCGCGGATTCGGCCGTACCGTTCCTCCTCACCCCCGCCACCGTCCTCCTACCGGCCACGGTGATGATCCTGCTCGGCGCGCTGGGAGCCGCGCTGTCGATCCGCCGCATCACCTCCGTCGATCCACTGACCGCCCTGGGGAGCGCCCGATGAGCCTGACACTGACCGATATCACCCTCACCTACCCCGACGGAGACAACCGCCTGACCGCGCTCGACCGGATCGGCCTGGAAGTCCCGGACGGCTCGCTCACGGTCGTGGTCGGCCCCTCCGGTTCCGGTAAATCCAGCCTGCTCGCCGTCGCGGCCACCCTGATCACGCCCGACTCCGGCACCGTCGTCGTGGACGGCACCTCGACCACCGGTATGACCCGTGGTGAACTGGCCGAACTGCGCCGCCGCACAATCGGTATCGTCTTCCAGCAACCCAATCTGCTGCCCGCGCTCACCGCTGTCGAGCAATTGCAGGTCATGGCCCAGATCGACGGCCGCAGACCCCGCACCGTCCGGGACCGGGCGAGGGAACTCCTCGACGCGGTGGGCCTGGACGGCCTGGCCCACCGCCGTCCCCACCAGCTCTCCGGCGGGCAGCGCCAGCGCGTCGATGTCGCCCGCGCCCTCATGAACGACCCCACGGTGCTCCTCGTAGACGAACCCACCAGCGCCCTCGACCACGAACGCGGGGCGGCCGTGGTCGACCTGATCGCCCGGCTGACCCGCAGGCAGGGCACCGCCACCGTCCTGGTGACCCATGACCGTACCCATCTCGCGGCCGCCGACCGGATCGCCGAAATCGACGACGGACGGCTGGGAATCGTCACCGGGCGAACAGCGAGCATTGCCACCGAGCGACAAGCGAGCATTGCCACCGAGCAGCGGTGATAGCTACTATCAATCGAGTCGAATCGGGTCGGACACTCGACAGAACGGAATCCACCCATGAGGCCACAAGCGCAGTTCCTGCGCGCGGGCCCTCGACTGATCGGCACCATGGTCGGGGCCGTAGCGCTCATCGTCACCGCCGCACCCGCGGTGGCCCTCCCCTTCGGCGGCAACGCCTTCGTCGCCGGGCAACCGGGTCCACAGGTCGAACTGAACCAGTACTGCGAAGCTCCCGGCGAGGTGGGTCACCTCGCGGACGGTGAGACCGTCTACTGCACGCCCATCAACGGCTCCGATTCGTACGTGTGGTCCATGTGGCCCGAACCCCAGGCACTACCCGTGGATCCGAATACCGGCGGGTACACCTGCTACGGAGCGAACTGCACGTTCCCGAACGGGAACCAGGTTCCGCAGGAACAGCGGTGCGGCGCCCGCTGCGGCGAACCACCCACCAACGACGATGTCAACAACGGCTGGGCGGACGGTCTGCGCAACGGCGCGGGCCGGGAGGTCCACGCCGTCCGGTAACGGGCGGATACCGATCGTCTCCGCTCGCCCCCACGCCGCCCGCTTCGACACCCGCGACGATCCTGACACGCACCCGAGTATCGAAGATGGTGAAATCCATGCGGTACCCAGCGCATTCACACGTTCTCCCCGGCCAGCGGCTCCGGATTCTCGCCGCCGCGGCCGTCCTGTTCACCGCCGGTGCGGCCGGGCCGTTGCTGGCCCCTGCCCTACCGGGAGCCGGACCGGCGCGCGCCGATCCCGAGATCCCGTCGGTCGCCCTGAACGATTACTGCTCCGAACCGGGCGCCGTGGGGCAGGCGGACGGGCGAACCGTCTACTGCACCGCGATCGTGGACAGCGAAAGCCATGTCTGGTCGTATACGCAGTCGCCGCTGCCCCGCGACCCGAATACCCGTGGCTACACCTGCGACGCCGACGGCTGCCGGTATCCCGACGGCGCCGAGGTCCCCGGCTCTCAGCGCTGCGGCCTGCTCTGCGGGGAACCACCCACCTCCGGCGATGTGCAGAGCGGTTTGGCCGACTGCTTCGCGTCCGGTGTCGGCTACGACGAGTGCCTGCTACGCATTCCCGAGTGAGCGGGCCGGACCCGCGGGTCCGGCGGCCGGGCGGGCCACCGCAGACCCGTGGTAGAAGTACGTGCCCAGCCCAACGGTGAACACCAGCATTCCGTAGATCGAGTGTTCGACCGAGGCGGTGAACAGCGAATTCGTCCGTTGATAGCGCCGCGCGAAGATCCAGCCGCCCGCGGTGCTCAGCACCACCGAGACCCAGCTGCCGAAGATGATGTGGACATATCCGAACGCGGCCGAACTGGCGGCCACCACCCCGGTTCCGGTGCCGAAGACGGGCGCGTAGCGGTGGAAGAGAAAGGATCGGAAGATCAGTTCCTGCGGATACACGCTCAGCACCGGATAGAGGACCATCACCGCCGACCACAGCCCGGGATGGCGGCGGGGCAGGTCGAACAGGTTCTCGCGATCGGTCACGGCGACCGCGCCGGCCAGCAGGGCCGCGCTCGCCGCGGTGAGGGCCGCCATGGGCGCCGCCTGGTCGCGCAGGGCCCGCGGGCGCCACAGCGCGGAGCGGTCGAAATCCGGGGTACTGCGCAGATAGGCCGACGCACCGGCCGCCAGGACCACCAGCCCGGGAATGGGTGGTTTCCCCCGGAGATACCGGTTGTAGAGGGTGGCACCGCCGAAGAACAGTGCCGTGTACTCCGCGGCCAGATAGACGCGCCGCCACCGCCGAACCCGCACGAACTCACCCTAACCGAACACCGGCCCGCGTGACCGGCGCGGCGAGACGCTGCGGCGGCCGCGATGTGACCCTTCCGCGACCCCTACCGCCGCCGCGGCGACCCTTCTGTGACCCGGACACCGGAACGTAATGCTTCCTTGTCTGGTATCGACGCCCTGACCGGCGAAAACTGGGGGAGCGCAGGAGAAGTCAACGGTTTCACCAATGGAAAGGTCCTGAAATGCCGGCCAGAATCACCAAGCTCTTCGCCGCGACCGCCATCGCTCTGGCCTTGGGCGCAGCCGCGGCTCCCGCCGCGTCGGCCGCGACCGGCCCGATCCAGGCGCCCGTGATCCCGGGCCTCGGATCGGTAGAGATCTGCGTCCCCCTCGGCAGCGCCGAGGTCTGCATCTGACCACTCGGGCGAGCGCGATCCGCGACCCCGTCCGCCGTCCGATCCGCTCACGGAGACAGATCGCGCACCCGCCCCGCCACCTCACCCGAACCACCACCCAGAACGCACGTTGCTCGCGAAGGAGCGTGCGTCGGGATGAGCAGGCCGTGTACCCACGCGACCTGCTCATCCGTTTCCGGGACCGGTCGCCGGGCGCCGCCGGCCGCCGCGACCCGGCCGGGCGGTCGCGGCACGGCTGATATCCTGCTACCGGTTATCGAAGTACAGGAGACCGACCATGGTTGGTGAACTCGACATCACCGGGGTCACCCGGCTCTGACGGCCACCAGTTGGGCGCATCGGGCGCCGCTGTCGTGGCCATATCGTCGTTCGCCGATCCGTTCGCGGTGCTGCCACCGGCGCCCGCACGAAACGAAGGTCTCCCCTGATGTCCGATGCCCGTATCGTCTGCTCGAATCTGTCGTTCTCCTGGCCGGACGACACTCCTGTCTTCACCGGCCTGTCCTTTTCCGTCCCCGGCGGGCGCACCGGTCTGGTGGCCCCCAACGGCGCCGGGAAGAGCACCCTGCTCCGGCTGATCGCCGGTGACCTACCGCCATCGGCCGGCAGCGTCACCGTCGACGGCGTTCTCGGTTACCTCCCCCAGACCCTGCCGCTGGCTCGCGATATGACGGTGGCCGAGCTGCTGGGGATAGCGCCCGTGCTGGCGGCGCTCGACGCGGTCGAATCCGGTGATACCGCCGAGGAACACTTCACCACGATCGGTTCGGAGTGGGATATCGAAGAGCGCACCCGCGCCCAGCTCGACCGGCTGGGGATCGGGGACCTGGCGTTCACCCGCCCGCTGCGTACGCTCAGCGGCGGTCAGGTGGTGTCGCTGGGGCTCGCGGCCCAGCTGCTGCGCCGGCCCGATGTGCTGCTGCTGGACGAACCCACCAACAATCTCGACCTGGAGGCCCGCCACAACCTCTACGACGTGCTCGGCGAATGGAAAGGCGCTCTGCTGCTGGTCGCCCACGACCGGGCGCTGCTGGACCGGATGGACCGGATCGCGGAACTGCACGCGGGTGAGATCGCCTTCCACGGCGGCAACTTCAGCGACTACGAGGAATCGGTCCGCGCGGCGCGCGACGTCGCGGAGAAGAACATCCGCAATGCCGAACAGGAGGTCAAACGCGAGAAACGCGAATTGCAGCAGGCCCGCGAACGCTCGGCCCGCCGGGCGGGTACCGCCCAGCGCAATCTCGGTAATGCCGGGCTGCCCAAGATCTTCGCGGGCACGATGAAACGCAACGCGCAGGAATCGGCGGGCCGGGCCGGCGAAACCCACGCCGCGCGGGTCGAGGCCGCCAAGACCAAACTGGATTCGGCCGAACGCGCGCTGCGGACCGAGCACAAGATCTCGATCCAGCTGCCGCGCACCCGCGTTCCGGCCGGACGCACCGTTTTCCTCGGCGAGGGGCTGCGGCACCGGTTCGGCGACCACACCGTCCTCGGCCCCGACGGCGCCGACCTGGCGATCCGCGGCCCCGAACGGATCGCGCTGACCGGGCCCAACGGCGCCGGCAAGTCCACACTGCTGCGGATCGTGCACGGTGATCTGATCCCGGATTCGGGCGAGGTCACCCGCGCCGAGGGCCGGGTGGCCTATCTCTCGCAGCGGCTGGACCTGCTCGACCCCGACCGGACGGTCGCCGAGAACCTGGCCGCGGCCGCTCCCGAACTCCCGGACTCCGATCGCATGAATCTGCTCGCCCGGTTCCTGTTCCGGGGCGCCCGCACGCAGCTCCCGGTCGGCGTGCTCTCCGGCGGTGAACGCCTGCGCGCGACCCTGGCGTGTGTCCTGTTCGCCGAACCGGCGCCGCAACTGCTGCTGCTGGACGAGCCGACCAACAACCTGGATCTGGTCGGCGTCGAACAGCTGGAAAGCGCGCTCGACGCGTATGAGGGCGCGTTCGTGGTGGTCAGCCACGACGAACGCTTCCTGCGCGAGATCGGCGTGCGGCGGTGGCTGCGCCTGTCGGAGGGCGGCCTGCGGGAGATCGCGGGGCCGCCCGCGACGGTCTGAGTACCGGCCCGGAACCGCTATCGGACCGGAACGCGCTCCAGAGTGCCCGATTCCATCGCCACCCAGAGCGCACCGTCCGGGCCGACGGCCAGACCGTGTGGTTCCGAACCCGGGAGCCCGGTTTCGGTGATCACCCCGTCGACGGTGATCCGGCCGAGCCGGGCGGTGGCCCATTCGGTGAACCACAGGGCCCCGTCCGGGCCGGTGATGATGGCGTGCGGCCGGGCGGCGGGATCTGGCAGTGCGAACTCCTCGATCTCGCCCGCCGTCGTGATCCGGCCGATCCGCCCGGCGCCGATCTCCACGAACCACAGGGCGCCGTCCGGGCCGGCGGTGATCCCCACCGGGTTCGCGCCCGGCGTCGGCAGCGGGTGGGCGGTCGAGATACCGTCCAGGCCGGTCCGGCCGATGGCGTTGCCCTGGTTGAGGGTGTACCAGAGGGCGTCGTCGGGACCGGTGGTGATCATCGAGGGCATACCGGTCACCGGGAAATAGGTGGTACCGCCGTCCGGCGCCAGCCGGCCGATCCGGTCGGCCTGGAGTTCGGTGAACCAGAGCGCGCCGTCCGGACCGGTGGTGAGTCCGTACGGCGTTTCGGCCGGGAACCAGGCCGGATCACCTTCCCCGGTGATCCGGCCGATCCGGTTGCCGCGGAATTCGCTGAACCACATGGCGTCATCGGGCCCGGGCACGATCACGGTCGGCTGTCCGTCGGGGCGGTCGGACGCGAAAACGCGCACGTCGCCCTCGAGATAACGGCCCACCGCGCCGGTACCGGCCAGGGTGAACCACAGGGCGCCGTCGGCTCCCGTGCTCACTCCGTACGGCGCCCCGGGAACCTCTACCATGTGCCACTCCTCTTCCGGCGCCGGCGATCCGGCGCGACACAACCCGGCGGGGACCGTAACGGTCACCCCGACGCGACCCCTCGGCCGCCCGCCGGGCTGCGACGCCGCGCCGGCGGATCAGGCGGAGGACAGCTGAGCCTGCCACATCCAGTGCAGTTGCTCCAGCCGTCCCGCGATGGTGATGAAGAGGTCCTGGGTGACCGGGTCCGCTTTCTCGGTGCTGTCGATCCGGACCCGGAGCCGGCGGATGTTCGTATCGAGATTCTGCACCACCGCGTTGATCACATCGGTGTCCTGCTGCCAGCCGTCCGGGAAATCCGGGCCACCGGCCTCCTTGGCGACCGTGGCCGCGCGCCCGTCCGGGCTCACCCCGATGGCGGTGGCGCGTTCGGCGGCCTGGTCGGTGAAATCGCGGGCCGCGGTGACGAGTTCGTCCAAGGCCAGATGGACGGAGCGGAAATTCCGTCCGAGGACGTTCCAGTGCGCCTGTTTGGCGATCAGCGTCAGGTCGATGAGGTCGACGACGGTGGCGCGCAGGGCCTCACCGGTGATGCGCTGCTGTTCCGGGTCGAGCGTGCTCTTGATCGGGACGTTCATCAACGAAAACCCTTTCTTGTCGTTCCGGACAAGAGGGCGGCTACCCGGAATCACACTCTCGAATCAAGCAGGCCGCCATCTCACCGATGGCGCCGATCACATCTGTTTCGCGGCCGCGGGCCGGGGTAGGCCGCCCACATGCCGGTATCGGCACAGCGTTTTCGCAGGTACGAAGATTCCGCGTAGAAGGGAGCAGGAAATGGCCCAGCACAATCTGACCGGGCGCCGGGTGGCGATCCTCGCGGCCGACGGTGTGGAGCAGGTCGAGCTCGTACAGCCCCGCTCGGCGGTCGAGGACGCGGGCGCGAGCACCACCCTGGTCTCGCTGCGGCCGGGGCGCGTCCAGGCCATGAACCACGATGTGGAGAAGGGCGACACCTTCCCGGTCGACCGGGTGGTCGGCGAGGTTTCCGCCGCGGAATTCGATGCCCTGCTGCTCCCCGGCGGCACCACCAATCCCGACGCACTCCGCCAGGATCCCGCGGCGGTCGGATTCGTCCGCGATTTCTTCGCCGTCGGCAAACCGGTGGGGGTGATCTGTCACGGACCGTGGACTTTGGTGGAGGCCGATGTGGTGCGCGGGCGCACCCTCACCTCCTACCCCAGCGTGCGCACCGATATCCGCAATGCCGGTGGCACCGTGGTCGACGAAGAGGTGGTGAACGACCACGGCCTGGTCTCCAGCCGCAACCCCGGCGATCTACCCGCGTTCTGCGCGAAGATCGTCGAGGAGTTCGCGGAGGGGCGGCATCCGGTGCGTCCGGAGGGCGCCACCGCGTCCCGCTGATCGGGTCAGAACGGGTAACGGGCGATATCGGATTGCACCGTGACCCACTGGGTTTCGGTGAAGGTGTCGAGGTTGGCGGCGGGCCCGCCGAACCGTCCGCCCACCCCGGATGCCTTGATACCGCCGAAGGGAATGACCGCCTCGTCGTCCACCGTCTGATCGTTGACGTGCACGGCACCGGAGTGGATTCGATCGGCCAGTTCGAACGCGCGGAAGGCGTCGCCGGTCAGAATGCCCACCGAGAGACCGTATTCGGAGGCGTTGACGAGATCGACGGCCTCGTCGAGGGTGTCGTAGGTGAGCACCGGCGCCACCGGGCCGAATATCTCCTCGGTCCAGGCCGGGTTGTCCGGGGTGAGGCCGGTGAGGACCGTGGGCCGGTAGTACAGGTCGGTGTAATCACCGCCGGCGGCGACCGTGGCGCCCGCCGCGACTGCGGAGGTCACCAGCTCGTGGACCCGGTCGCGCTGGGCGGCGTCGATGATGGGGCCCAGCGCGTTGGCGGGGTCGGCCGGATCGCCCACGGCGAGAGCGCGGGCCTTCTCCGTCAGCGCCGCGATGTAATCGCCGGCGATCGAACTGTGCACGAGATGACGCCCGGTGGTCATGCAGATCTGGCCCTGGTGCAGGAACGATCCCCACGCGCCGGCCGAGGCGGCGGCCGCGATATCGGCGTCGGGCAGCACCAGCAGCGCGTTGTTCCCGCCGAGTTCGAGATGCACCTTCTTCAGCAGCGGCCCGGCCTCGGCGGCGATCCGCCGGCCCGCCGCCGTGGACCCGGTGAACGACAGGCACGGAATCCGCGGATGCGACACCATCGCGGCGCCGAGTTCACCGCCGCCCGCCAGCACATGCAGGACACCGGCGGGCAGGCCCGCCTCCGACAGCAGTTCGGCGAGCGCGAGACCGCCCGAGATCGGGGTCCGGGGGTCGGGTTTCAGGATCACCGCGTTCCCCAGGGCCAGGGCCGGCGCCACCGACCGGATCGACAGGATGCCGGGGAAGTTGAACGGTGAGATCACGCCGACCACGCCCACCGGCACCCGGCGCGCCACCGAGAACCGGGGTTTGCTCGAGCGCAGGATCTCGCCGTACGGATGGGAGGCCAGGGCCGCCGACTCCTGGAGTTCGCTGATCACCAGCCCGACCTCGAACGCGGCCTTCCCCTGCCCCGAACCGGCCTCGGCGACCAGCCAGGACGCCAGGCGGTCGGGATTCTCGCCGAGTAGCTGCGCGGCCCGCAGCAGTACCGCCACCCGCTCGTCATAGGTGCGCGCGGCCCAGTCCCGTTGCGCCGCGAGCGCGGAATCCACGGCCCGGTCCAGATCTTCGGCCCCGGCTTCGCCCACCGTGTCGATCACGGCTCCGGTGGCGGGCGAGGTCACCGGCAGGGCGCGGGATACGGGGCGGAAGGCACCGTCGAACAGGGCGCCGTGCCAGGCGGTGGTCGCGGATCCGGCGGTGGCGGTCATGGGAACTCCTTCACGAGTCGTGGTCGGGACGGGTCTCGGGGCCTACGCCGCCTGCTGCCAGCCGGTATACGCCTCGGCGAGATAGGCGGCGCCGTGGCGCGATCCGGTGACCAGCGCGAGTTCCCCGCGCTGGCGTTCGATATCGAAGGCCGAGGCGCCCTCCACCGAATGCAGCATGGTGGTCATCCAGTAGGAGAAGTGCTGGGCCTTCCACACCCGGTCCAGCGCCCGCTCGGTATAGCGGTCGAGCGCGGGATCGCCCATCCCGCCGAGGAAGTCGAGGATCGCCTCGTGCAGCACCCGCACATCGGCCAGGGCCAGGTTGAGTCCCTTGGCGCCGGTCGGCGGGACGGTGTGCGCGGCGTCGCCTGCCAGCAGCAGGCGGCCGTGCCGCATGGGCGCGGTGACGAAGGACCGGAACGGCAGCACCATCTTCGCGCTGATCGGCCCCTCCACGATCTCGAAACCGTTCCCGTTCACCCGGCGGCGCATCTCGGCCCAGATCCGCTCGTCGTCCCACTCCTCGGGGCGCTCGTCGGGCGAGCATTGGAAATACATCCGCTGCACGGTGGGTGTGCGCTGGCTGACCAGGGCGAAGCCGTGCTCGGACTGCGCGTAGATCAGCTCCGGATGCGAGGGCGGCGCCTCGGCGAGAAACCCGAACCACGCGAAGGGGTATTCGCGGAACCATTCGCTACGGGTACCGGCCGGGAAGGTCTTGCGGCAGATCGACCGCGACCCGTCGGCGCCGACCACCAGATCCGCCTCCACCCGGGCGGGCCGGCCGTCGGGGCCGGTGAAGGAGACGACCGGCCGCTCGGCGTCGATATCCACCGACGTGCCGGTGACGCCGTAGCGCACATCGCCCTGGTCGGCCTCACGGCGCGCGGCCAGATCGACGAAGACGTCGTTCTGCGGGTAGAGCCAGACCGATTCGCCGACCAGATCCTTGAAATCGATGCGATGGTTGTCGCCGCCGAAGCGGAACACCACCCCGTCGTGCCGGTCGCCCTCGGTCATCACCCGGTCGGAGACGCCGGACTCCACCAGGGTCCGCACGGATCCGGCCTCGAGGATTCCGGCGCGGATCGTGGTCGCGATCTCGTGCCGGTCGCGGATATCCACCACCACCGAGTCGATTCCGGACCGGTGCAGCAGATGCGACAGCAGCAGGCCCGCCGGACCCGCGCCGACAATGGCTACCTGGGTGCGGGTGGTGGTCATGTGGCGTACTCCTTCAGATCGTCGTGTCCCGTTCGGGCGGGTTCGGCCGGCGCGTCGAGCTGCCGGGTCAGGCGGGGCACCGTCGCCAGCGCGAGCAGCCCCAGCGCGGCCACCGCCGCGAAGAAATAGAATCCCCAGGGATGGGCCGATCCGGAGACGATGAGCGCTCCGGTGATACTCGGGCCGAAGATGGCGCCGAGCCGGCCGACGGCCGCGGCCAGGCCGAGCGCGGTGGCCCGGACCTCGGCCGGATAGGCCTGGGTGACGTAGGCGTACACGAGCACCTGGGCCGAGAAGACGAAGATACCGGTCACCAGGACCAGGGCGTTCAGGGCGATCGTGCTCGACACCTTGACGCTCAGCAGCGCCAGCAGGACCGCGGCGGCGGCGAACCAGACCAGGATGATCGGTTTGGTGCCGCGGCGGTCGGCCAGGATTCCCGCGACGACCAGGCCGATGATGGCGCCGATATTGAGCACCAGCAGCAGGGTCAGCGAGGTGGACATGTTGTATCCGGCGTCGCGCATCAGCTTGGGCAGCCAGGTGTTCAGGCCGTAGACCAGCAGCAGGCCCATGAACGAGCCCACCCAGACGCCGAGCGTGGTGCGCAGGTAGCGGGGCTGCAGGACGACCGTCGGCTTGACCCGCACGGTGTTTTCCCGGGCTTCCAGGTAGGCGTCGGATTCCGGCAGTTTGCGCCACATCAGCGGCACCAGCAGCAGTCCGGCGATACCACCGGCGTAGAACAGGATCTCCCAGTTCGGCACCAGCCACAGCGCGAGCAGCGAGGCGAGCACGGCGCCGAAGTGGTATCCGGTCATGGTGAAGGTGCTGGCGAAGGCCCGGCGGGCGGGCGGCATATGTTCGGCCATGAACGTGAGCGCCGTGGGCATACACGCGCCGAGCCCCAGCCCGGCCAGCAGCCGGAAGGCGCCGAAGACGCCGACCGAGCCCGCCCAGGGCACCACGATGGTGAATACGGAGAACAGCGCGATCGAGGCCAGCAGCACCCGGCGGCGGCCGTAGCGATCGGCCAGCGGTCCCACTCCGGCGGCGCCGATCGCGACGCCGACCAGGGAGATGGTGGCGGCGAACGTGGCGCTCGCGGCGGTGAACCCGAGGTGGTGCTCGTCGATGAGCGTCGGGATGACCGCGCCGAGCACGACGAGGTCGTACCCGTCGAGAAGCACGGTGAGCCAGCACAACGCGGCCGGCCACGACAGCAGTTTGTTCATGGGGGAATTCATTTCTGATCTTCGGGTCGTGCGTGCCGACCCGGAACTGTGATGGCACTCACGCTAAGCTCGCGTCCATCAGAAATCCAATAGATGTTTTTCCGAAGTTGGATAGAGGGGATCTATGGCGGCGGATTTCGATCTCAACCTGGTGCGCACATTCGTGCTGCTCTACGAGACGCGCAGCGTGACCGCGGCCGCCGATCTGCTGGGCGTCACCCAGCCGACGGTCAGCTACGGACTCGGCAAACTGCGTAGGCGCCTCGACGACGAACTGTTCGTGCGCGGCCCCGGCGGACTCACCGCGACCTCGGAGGCCGAACGGCTCTACCCACCGCTGCGCACCGCACTGGCCAAGGTCACCGAAACCCTCGGCGCGACCGACGAATTCGACCCCGGCCGCCCGACCCGCTTCACCCTCGGACTCTCCGATCTGGGTGAGGTGACGGTACTGCCGCTGGTACTGGCCGAACTCGCGGAGCAGGCGCCGCGGGCCGGGCTGCGGGTGCGGGCGTTCGATCTGGACACCGCGACCGATCAGCTGGCGCGCGGCGAACTCGACGCCGTGATCGCCAGCCCGGTTCTCGATTCGCCCCGGCTGCGCCGCACGCCCCTGTTCACCGAGGGATACGTGGGAATGGTGGCCGCCGGCCACCCGCGGCTCCGGTCGGCCACCCCGGACCAGGCCGACCTCGAACGGGAACGCCATGTGGTGGTGGACGGCGGCACCGGGCACCCCGGACCGCGCGCGGCACTGGCCGAACACCGGCTCGAGGACCGGATCGCGGTCCAGGTCACCCGGTTCGCGACGCTGCCGTATGTGGTGCAGGACAGCGAACTGGTCGCGATCGTGCCCGAGCGGGTCGCGCGGGCCCTGGGTCGTACCCATTCCGTACGGATCTTCCGGCTGCCGTGGCCGGTCGACCCGGTGGAGGTCGCCGCCTACACCCGGCACACCCCGGAGGGCGGTGCACCGCAGCGCTGGTTCCTGGACGTGATCCGGACCGCGACGGCGAAGCTCCCGGCACTCTGAGAAGCCGGGACCCGCCGCACCGCCGGGCATTTCAGCTCACCCGCTCCAGCAGATCGGCGGCGACCTCGATCCCGGCGCCGGTCGCGGCACGCACCTCGTCGACGGTCACTCCCGGCGCGGTTTCCACCAGAACCAGGCCGGTCTCGGTGATATCCAGGACGGCGCGGTCGGTGATGATGCGATCCACACAGCCCAGACCGGTCAGCGGCAAGGAGCATTCCTCGACGATCTTCGGTTCCCCGGCGCGCGAGACGTGCTCCATCATCACGATCACCCGGCGGGCGCCGTGCACCAGATCCATGGCGCCGCCCATACCCTTGACCATCTTTCCCGGGATCATCCAGTTCGCCAGGTCGCCGCGGGCGCTGACCTGCATGGCGCCCAGTACGGCGATATCCACCTGACCGCCGCGGATCATCCCGAACGACTGCGCGGAATCGAAGAACGAGGCGCCGGGCAGGACGGTGACGGTCTCCTTACCCGCGTTGATGAGCTCGGGGTCGAGCTCCTCCTCGGTGGGGTACGGCCCGACGCCGAGGACGCCGTTCTCCGAATGCAGGACCACGGTGATATCACCGGGCAGATAGTTGGGCACCAGCGTGGGCATCCCGATCCCGAGGTTGACGTACTGCCCGTCCTCGAGTTCCCGGGCCACCCGGGCCGCCATCTGTTCGCGGGTCAGCGTCATGCACGCACCGTCCTGTTCTCGATTCCGACCTCGACCTCGCCCACGTGCACCACGCGCTGGACCTGGATCCCGGGGGTGTGCACCTCGTCGGGGTCCAGTTCGCCGGGTTCCACGAGATGTTCGACCTGGGCGACGGTGACGCGGCCCGCGGCGGCGGCGGGCGGATTGAAGTTGCGGGCGCTGGCGCGGTACACGAGATTGCCGTGCCGGTCGCCCTTCCAGGCGTGGACCAGCGCGTAATCGGTGACGATGCCGCGTTCCATGACGTAGGTGATCCCGTCGAACTCCCGGGTCTCCTTGGGCGGGCTCGCCACCGCGATACCGCCGGACCCGTCGTAGCGCAGCGGCAGACCACCCTCGGCGACCTGGGTGCCGACACCCGCCGGAGTGAAGAACGCCGGGATTCCGGCGCCGCCGGCGCGCATCCGTTCGGCCAGCGTGCCCTGCGGGGTGAGTTCGACCTCCAGTTCGCCGGACAGGTACCGCCGCGCGAACTCCTCGTTGGCGCCCACATAGGAGCTGACGGTGCGGCGGATGCGGTGCGCCGCGAGCAGCACACCCAGCCCGAAACCGGCGGTGCCGCAGTTGTTGCTCACCACTTCCAGCTCGCCCGCGCCCTGTTCGAGCAGCGCGTTGATCAGCACTTCGGGGACCCCGACCAGCCCGAATCCGCCGACGGCCAGCGACGAACCGGCCGGGATATCGGCGACCGCGTCGGCGGCCGAGGCAATGACTTTGTCCATCACGCCGACCACTGTAACCTCAATCGTGCGTATTGTGAACCAACGTACGCATAGCGAACACCCGAGCGTCACGCTTGGCGCCCCCACCCCGGCGTCCTATGCTGTTCGCATACCGGAACTATGTCCACATACCGAACATGAGGTCGTCGCGCATGCTCCAACTGCCACCGCCGTATCGCGGTATCGAAAAGAACGAGGAAGCTCCGCTCGACTTCGCCGACTACCGCACCACCGCCCTGCGGCATCCGAAACAACCGCTGGTGCTGCTCCCGCAGCGGCTCGGCGAGCTCACCGGGCCGGCGCTGGGCGAAGGCCGGGTCACCGACGCCGACGCGGATCTCACGCTCGCCCGCGGCGGCGAGGCCGCGGGTCAGCGGATCGTCGTCCACGGTCGGGTACTCGACAGCGACCGCAAACCCGTCCCCCACACCCTGGTCGAGATCTGGCAGGCCAACGCCGCCGGCCGCTACCGGCATCAGGGCGACCGCTGGCCCGCCCCGCTCGACCCGTATTTCGACGGGGTCGGCCGCACCCTCACCGACGCCGACGGGCACTACTCCTTCACCACCGTCAAACCGGGCGCCTACCCCTGGGGCAACCATCACAACGCGTGGCGGCCCGCGCATATCCATTTCTCCTTGTTCGGGCGCGCCTTCACCCAGCGTCTGGTCACCCAGATGTACTTTCCCGACGATCCGATGTTCTTCCAGGACCCGATCTACAACTCGGTTCCCGACGGCGCCCGCCAGCGCATGATCAGCGTGTTCGACTATTCGGCCACCAGGGACAACTGGGCGCTCGGCTTCCGTTTCGACATCGTGCTGCGGGGTCGCGACGCGACGCCGTTCGAGGAGGACGACCACGATGAATGACGCCGTATTCGCCCCCCGATACCCGGTGACGCCGGGCGATTTCACCACCGCCGATTTCGGGCCGACACCCTCGCAGACCGTCGGGCCCTACCTGCATATCGGTCTGCCCTGGCCGGACGGCCCGGAGATCGTCGCCCCCGGCACCGCCGGATCGATCACGATCACCGTCACGGTCCTCGACGGAGACCGCAGCCCGGTCACGGACGCGCTGGTGGAGGTCTGGCAGGCCAACCGGGACGGGGTCTTCGAACACCCCGACGATCCGCGCGCACAGACCGACGAGGCGTTCCGGGGTTTCGGCCGCTGCCCGGCCGACGCGACCGGCACCGTCCGGTTCACCACCGTCGCACCCGGCGCCGTCCCGGCCGGTGACACGGGCCTCCAGGCGCCGCATCTGAATCTCTCGATCTTCGCCCGCGGCATGCTCAACCGGCTGGTCACCCGGCTCTACTTCCCCGGCGAGGCGGCCGCGAACGCCGCCGACCCGGTGCTGTCCGCGCTACCGGAATCCCAGCGCCACAAGCTGATCGCCACCGCCACCGCCGACGGCTACCACCTCGGCATCGTGCTCCAGGACGCCGACCCCGACGGCGCCGAGACCCCATTCTTCTACTTCTAGGAGGAATCGCACCGTGCCGCGTGGAGAACTGTTCGATCCGCTGTTCGGAGCGGCCGGGCTCGGCGCCGTCCTCTCCGACCGCGCCTGGATCACCGCCCTGGTCGACGTCGAATGCGCGCTGGCGCGGGCCCAGGCCGTGGCCGGTGTGCTGGACCACGACCACGCCGCCGCCATCGACGCGGCCGGTCCGGCGGTGGCCGCGGCCCTCGACCCGGCCGCGCTGGGAGAGGCGGCCGTCGCGGGCGGTAACCCGGTGATCCCGCTGGTGGGTGAGTTGCGCGCGGCCTGCGCGGAGCGCGGTGTCCCGGCGGCCGCGGTACACCGGGGCGCCACCAGTCAGGACATCCTGGACAACGCGCTGCTGCTGCTCGTCCAGCGCGCCGGAAAGTTGATCATCGCCGACCTGGGCGCCGCCGCGGACGCCGCCGCCGGACTCGCCCGGACCCACCGCGACACCCCGATGGCCGCGCGCACCCTCGGACAGCAGGCGCTGCCCACCACCTTCGGCGCGCTCGC
This sequence comes from Nocardia sp. NPDC049935, assembly GCF_055586645.1. Lineage (NCBI taxonomy): Bacteria > Bacillati > Actinomycetota > Actinomycetes > Mycobacteriales > Nocardiaceae > Nocardia > Nocardia sp. NPDC049935. The sequence continues at coordinate 254,643 of NZ_JBVJHV010000008.1, forward strand.
GGCCGGATGGTGCGCGGCCCTGGACCGGGCCGCCGCGGCGCTGATATCTGTGCTGGCCGAACTGCCCGTCCAATTCGGCGGGGCCGCGGGCACTCTCGCGGCACTGCACCCGCACGGCCTCGCGGTCGCCGACGCGCTCGCCGCCGAACTGGGCCTGGCCCATCAGCGGGTCCCGTGGCATACCGACCGGACTCCGATCGCCGAACTGTGCACGGCGCTCGGGGTCGCCGCCGGCGCGGTCGCCAAGATAGCGACGGATATCGTCGCGCTGTCGGCCACCGAGGTCGCGGAGGTGAGCGAGGACTCCCCCGGTGGTTCGTCGGCGATGCCGCATAAACGCAATCCGGTCGCCGCGATCACCGCGCGGGCGGCCGCACGGCGGGTCCCCGGGCTCGTCGCGGACGCACTCGCCGCGATGGATCACGAATTCCAGCGCGCGGCGGGCGCGTGGCACGCGGAGTGGGAAACCGTCACCGACCTGCTGCGGCTCACCGGGGGCGCGGCCCACCGGCTGGCGCAGAGCCTGACCGGCCTGCACGTCCACGCGGGCGCGATGGCGCGCAATCTCGAGATCACGGGCGGTCTGCTGCTGGCCGAACGCGTGACCGCGGCCCTGGCCGAGCACACCGGCCGCGCGCGCGAGATCGTCACCGCCGCCGCGACCGCCGATCCACCCGCCCTCGCCACCGATCCCGCGATCGTAGAGGCGCTGGGGGCCGACAGGATCCGTGAACTCCTCGATCCCGCAACCTATCTCGGTCACGCGACCGATCTTGTCGACCGCGTCCTGGCCGCCCGCGACACGGGCGTACCCGCCGCGACAGCGACACCCGGCGCACCGTGAGGAGCTCGGCGTCACCGAGCCGCCCGGTCGACGATGACCGGCCGCGAACAGTGCGGCCGAGTTCGGCAAACGCGAACCAGATGCCGGTCAGTGGAACACCACCGCGAGCCGGAGAAGGTGCAGGCGGTCTCGGCGTCGAGGAGCGCCGGTGAGAGAAACGGAGCAGATGGTATGAGCACACCCGCGGCGGATACGGCACGACCGGAGGCCGATCTGGCCCACCGGGCGACCGGACCCGGCGGCGATGCCCCCACCGTGGTCCTGCTGGGCTCGCTGGGCTCGGACCGGTCCATGTGGGATCCGCAGGTCGCCGCGCTGTCCGGGGAATACGAGGTACTCACCGTCGACCTGCGCGGTCACGGCGACTCCCCCGTTGCCGACGGCCCCTGCACTGTCGCCGATCTCGCCGCCGATGTACTCGCCCTGCTGGACCGGCTGGGCCGCGAGCGAATCCACCTGGTGGGACTGTCGCTCGGCGGCGCGGTGGCGCAGTGGATCGCGGCGCACGCGCCCCTGCGGGTGCGGACGCTCACGCTCCTGTGCACCGCCGCGAAATTCGGGACACCGCGGTCCTGGCTCGAGCGCGCCGCCGCGGTCCGGGCCGAGGGGACCGGTTCGCTCGCCGACACGGTGGTCGGCCGCTGGTTCACCGCCGAACTCGCCGACCGCGACCCCGAGCTGGTGGCCCGCGGCCGCGCGATGATCGCGGCCACCCCGGACGCGGGCTACGCCGCCTGCTGCACCGCACTCGCCCATTTCGACGGCCGCGCTGACCTGGCCCGGATCACCGCACCCACCCTGGTGATCGCCGGCGCCCAGGATCCGGCCACCACCCCGGACGATATGCGCGTCCTCGCCGACGGCATCGCGAATTCGGTCCTGCACATCCTCGACCCGGCGGCGCATCTGGCCAATATCGAACAGGCCGGCCGGGTTTCGGCGCTGCTCGCCGCGCATATTCGCCGCGACGACGAGCGATCCGCCGCGTTCACCGAGGGGATGCGGATGCGCCGGGCGGTGCTGGGTGACGCCCATGTGGACCGGGCCGTGGCCGCCACCACCGCCTTCACCGCGCCGTTCCAGGATTTCATCACCCGCACCGCCTGGGGCGATATCTGGACCCGGCCGGGACTCGACCAGCACACCCGGCGACTGCTGACCCTCGCGATTCTGACCGCGGTCGGCAACACCCACGAACTCGATATGCATATCCGCGCCGCGCTGCGGGCCGGAGTATCACCCGACGAGCTGGCCGAGGTGTTCCTGCACACCGCCGTCTACGCGGGTGTGCCGAACAGTAACCTCGCCTTCGGACTCGGCCGGGCCGCGCTCGCCGAGGGGATCGGGGCCGGGCCGTCCGACCAACCCGCGACCGGCCCCACGGACGCAGAGGAACCATCATGACCGAACCCTCACCGGATTACGTACAGTCGCTGGGCCGTGGCCTGGCCGTCATCCGGTCCTTCGACGCCGAGAATCCGCGCCGCACCCTCAGCGAGGTCGCCAAGGCCACCGGGCTGACCCGGGCCACCGCCCGCCGGTTCCTGCTGACCCTGGTCGAACTCGGCTACGTCCGCACCGACGGTTCACAGTTCTGGCTCACCCCGCGGGTTCTGGAACTGGGCTACAGCTATCTGTCCAGCCTGAGCCTGCCCGAGGTCGCGGGCCCGCATCTGGAGGCGCTGGCCAACCAGGTGCACGAGTCGACCTCGGTCTCGATCCTCGACGGCGAGGACATCGTCTACGTGGCACGGGTCCCGGTCAGCCGGATCATGACCGTCTCGATCACCATCGGCACCCGCTTCCCCGCCTACGGCACCTCGATGGGCCGGGTCCTGCTGGCGGGCCTGTCCGAGAACGCGTTCGAGGAGTATCTGGCGAAGGTCACGCTGACACCGCTCACCGGCCGCACGCTCCTCACCGTCGACGCCCTCCGGGATGAGGTACGCCGCACCCGCGACGCCGGCTACTGCCTGGTCGACCAGGAACTCGAGGAGGGTCTGCGGTCCATGGCCGCGCCCATCCGCGACCACACCGGCACCGTCTGCGCGGCGGTGAACATCTCCACCCACGCCGCCCGCTACAGCGCCGATACCGTCCGCGCCGATCTGCTGCCACCCCTGCGGGCCACCGCCGCCGCCATCGGCGCCGACCTGTCGCGGGTCCAGAACCGCTCCTGAAAACCCCGCTCCACGAAGGAATCTCCATGTACGACGCCGTCATCTGTGAACCACTGCGCACCCCGGTGGGCCGTTTCGGCGGAGTGTTCTCCGATATCGCGCCGGAAACCCTGGCCGCCACCCTGATCACCGAACTCCTCGCCCGCACCGGCCTGGACGCCGGCCGGATCGACGATGTGATTCTCGGGCAGGCCTCCCCCAACGGTGAGGCCCCCGCCATCGGCCGGGTGGCCGCCCTCGACGCCGGCCTCGGGGTGGAGGTCCCCGGGTTGCAGGTGGACCGGCGCTGCGGGTCGGGGCTGCAGGCGGTGCTGCAGGCGTGTATGCAGGTGTCCACCGGTGGCAGTGATCTGGTGCTCGCGGGTGGCACGGAGTCCATGAGCCGGGCGGAGTTCTATGCCACCGGTATGCGCTGGGGGGTGCAGGGCGAGGGAGTGGCGCTGAACGACCGGCTGGCCCGCGCCCGGGTCAGCGCCGGTGGCCGCGATTTCCCGGTCCCCGGCGGCATGATCGAAACCGCGGAGAACCTGCGCGCCGACTATTCGATCGGCCGCGACGAGCAGGACGAACTGGCCGTGCAGTCGCATCGCCGGGCGGTCGCCGCCCAGGAGGCGGGCCGCTTCGCCGACGAGATCGTCGGAGTCCCCGTCCCCCAGCGGAAATCGGATCCGGTCGTCGTCGGCACCGACGAGCATCCCCGGGCCGACACCACCGTGGCGGCCCTCGCGAAACTGCGCCCGATCCGCGGCCGGGTGGACCCCGGCGCCACCGTCACCGCCGGAAACTCCAGCGGCCAGAACGACGGCGCCGCCCTCTGTATCGTCACCACCCCGGAGAAGGCCCGGGCCCTGGGCCTGCGCCCGCTGGCCCGGCTCGCGTCCTGGGCGGTGGCCGGGGTGCCGCCGCGCACGATGGGTATCGGCCCGGTCCCCGCCACCGAGAAGGCGCTGGCCCGGCTCGATCTCACTCTCGGCGATATGTCGGTCATCGAACTCAACGAGGCCTTCGCCGCGCAGACCCTGGCCGTGCTGCGCAACTGGAAGATCGACGCCGGCGACGACCGCCTCAACCCCAACGGTTCCGGGATCTCCCTGGGCCATCCGGTCGGCGCCACCGGCGCCCGGATCCTCGCCACGCTGCTGCGCGAACTCGACCGCCGCGAAGGCCGCTACGGCCTGGAGACCATGTGCATCGGCGGCGGCCAGGGTCTGGCGGCGGTGTTCGAACGGCTCTCCTGAAGCCCCTGGGCGGCGGCGCTACCGGAGGCGATCACACCGCCAGGTCGATGGCCTCGGCCAATTCCGGATCGTAGGCACTGCCGCCCTCGGCGATTGCCCGCTCGTACCGGATCCGGGCGGCCGCGTCGATCTCGGTGTTGGTGCTGCCGCGCTTCCAATACGCGCGGGCGAGCATATCCCCGCGATCCACACCCCAGACGTCGACCGCATGCGCCCGCACCCGGCGCACCTGTGCGGCTTCGGCCGCGATCCACACCTGGGTGCGGCGGCCGGCGGCGAACGAGAGCGGTAGCAGTTCGGTGACATCGGTGACCGACGGCAGCGACCGCAGTGTCAGATTCGGATGCGGCGGAACGAGTTCCAGATCGGCGGGGTCGGGCGGCGCGAGGTAGGCGGAGACGGTGTGGCCCGGGTCGAGACCTTCGAGGATCGCGGCGATCGCGGGGAGCGCCGTACCGTCGCCGACCAGTACATGGTCGCGCACCCCCGGCGCGACGGCCCATTCCGGCCGCATCCCGGCCAGCCAGACCTCATCGCCCGGCCGCACCGCGCGCAGCCAGGAGATGCTCACGCCCGCCTCGTGTTCCGCCACATCCATCGTCAGCCTGTTCGTGGCGGGGTCGAAGGTGCGGACGGTGAACGCCCGGAGCACCGGCTGCACCCCGCCCGGCCACTCCGGCAGACCGTTCGCGCCGCGCACCGGTGTCTCGACGGCGGTCTCCGGATCGGGCGGCAGCATGATCTTGAACGCGTCGGCCGGACGCGGATCTCGGTATTCGGACAGCTCCGGCCCCTCCAGCACCACTCGGGTGAATCCCGGCGAAAGTGTGTCGACTCCCGCGATCCGCACCCGCAACGACAGCAGCCGATCACCTTGCGCCCGCTGCCGGATCGCGGCCTTCATCGTCTCCACTGACCCTCCCACAGTTATTAGGTAACCCTAACCACGGTAGCAGGCCTATCAGGATCCAGGGCGTGAAGTCTCGCCTCCCGGCCACTGTGCGGTATCTCGGCCGGACGACCCCTCATCCCTCCCGGCTCCCGGCGGACGCCGTCTCACGGACGGCATCGGCGATGGCGCGAAAATCCTTCTTCAGCAGCGCGCCGTGATTGCTCGCGACCTTCGCGCTGATGCGGATATTCGGGTTCCGGGTCGTCACCTGGTCCAGGCCGGCGCGGATCCGTTCCTGCTCGTCGCCTCTACTGCCGAAGGATGTCCCCGAGGCGACGACGTAGCGGGTGGGAACGGCGATACCGTCCAGCACCGGTCCGAGTTCCCGCTCGCGGGAGAGCCGGCCGAGTTCGATATTGCTCTCGGCCTGCTGCGCGGCACTCATCCGCGGCATCAGGCCGGTGGGCCGCACCAGCGGCGCTATCGGGCTCAGCCGCTTGAACAGCTTGCGGATCCGCTGCTCCATGGCGTCGTCGAGCCAGTCGTAGGGGAACGCGCCGTCGACCAGGACCGCGCCGCGGGTCCGGCCGGGATTACGGTTCGCCCAGTGCGCCCCGACCACCGCGCCGTAGGACCAGCCCACCAGCAGCGGCCGGTCCACGCTCCGGGCCGCCAGGATCGCGTCGACATCCCGGACCGCCGCGTCGAAGGAATAGTCGGCCGAACGCTTCGACTTGCCGCGAGCGCGCTCGTCGTAGGTGATGTGGCGGAACTCGGGGCCGAGTTCGGCGATGACCTTCTTCCAGTAGCCCTGGGTGGCGAACTGGCCGTTCAGGTAGACCAGGGGAATACCGGGGCCGCCGGTATCGGTGACCGCGAGGGCGGTGTCCTCGACCTCCACCATGCCGGTCCAGTGCGAGTTGTCCGAATAGATGCTGTGGTTCGTCATGACAGCAACTATCGGCACCCGGCCTGACAGCTCCCTGACGCCGGACTGATACGCCCGCCGCCACCATGTCACCCTCGCGGCACACCCGGGTGAATACCACGCTGACCTGCTTTTTCCTGCTAGCGTGACCGCAACCTGACGAACAGGAGAGATCGATGGATCGGTCCGTTCTCCGTCTCGGCCTCGGCGCGACCTTCGCCGCGCTCGTCCTGGCCGTCCTGGCCGCGCTGTTCCCCGCGGCGGCCGTCGCTCAGGACACCCGACCGGCGATCACCCTCTCCGCCGCCGTCTCCGGGACCACCATCGACTACGCGGTGGCCGATATCCCCAACCGGCGCAACAACTTCCCGGTCATACCGGGCGAATGCACCACCGTCCTGGTGGACACCCTGGCCGCCGCCCCTGCGCTCACCCCCGCCGCCGTCGACTCGCTCGCCGGCCGCACCCCCGACGCGTTCGCCCTGCTGCAGCGCCTGATCGCCGACGGCGCCGTCGCCGCCGGACCGCGGATCCAGTTCGCCGGCCCGACCGGACAGGTCGCCGGATCGTTCACCGAGGTGCCCCAGGGCATCTACCTGGTCGCCACGATCTGCAATATCGCACCGGTGAGCGGTGGTTTCGTTCCCGAGCTGGTCGATATCGTCCCGGTGGTGGTCACCGGCCTGCCCACGGGTTCGGCGGCCTGAGGCAGTACCGCCGCTCCCGCGGCGGTCCGGATTCTCAGATCACCCCGTGCAGGGGCGGCGGTGTCCCGTGCAGCAGACTGCGGCCGATGTGCTGATATTTCCAGCGGACCGGATCGTGCAGGGTATGGGTGCGGGCGTTGCGCCAGAAATGGGCGAGATTGAGATCGGCTGCCGCGCTGCGCGTTCCGCTCACCTCGAACAATGCGCCGGATATCTCGTTGGCGGCCCGGTCGGCGAGCACCTTCGCGCCCGCGACCGCGATCGACGCCGCGGCCACCCGGCCGGGGTCGCCCACCGCCGCGTCCACGGCGGCGCCCGCGGTCACGAGAGTGGATTCGGCGGCGGCGAGGGTCACCGCGAGCTCCCCGAAGCGCTGGATCACCAGGGGGTCGTCGACGGCCCGCGACACCCCCGCCTCGAACCACGGCCGGCTCTTGTCCCGCACGAACTCGGTGGCCGCCGCGAGCGCGCCGCGCGCGATCCCGGCATCGATCGCGGCATGCAGGAGTTGCGCGGCGGCGCCGTAGCCGGTCGGGGCGTCGACGGCCGCGGTCCGGGGGACGAGCTGATCGCGTTCTACCGCCACGCCCTCGAATATCACCGTGCCGCTGCCGGTTGTGCGCTGTCCGAGCCCGTTCCAGTCGTCGACGATCCGGACACCGGGCGCGTCGGCGGGCAGGAAGGCCACATACTGCCCGGCCGGCAGCCCGGATCGCCCGTCGGGGTCGTCGAGCCGGGTGAGCACGGCGAGCGTATCGGCGAACAGCGATCCGGTGCAGTAGTACTTGGTGCCGTCGATCCGGAACCGCTGCGCGGCCTCGATCGGGGCCACGGTGGTCGCGATCTCGGCGACCGTGGCGCCGCCGCGTTCGGACTGCGCGTTGGCGATCTGCCCGCCGTCGAGCACCGCGGTCAGGTACCGGCTCCGCTGTCGTTCGGTCCCGGCCAGTTTCAGCAGGTTGACGTAGACGAAATGGCTGTGCGGGATCTGCGCGATATTCGGGTCGGCCACGGCCAGCACCCGCACGATCTCGGCGACCGCGCTGGGCGGCAGATCCGCGCCGCCGAGTTCGGCGGGCACGGTGACGGCGAGCAGTCCGCTCGCGGTGAGCTGCCCGATCTCGGCGAACGGCAGCTCACGTTCGGCGTCACGGCGGGCCGCTCCGGCGGCGAACTCGGCCGCGAGACGTTCGGCGGCCGCCCGGGCCTGTTCGGCGGAGGTGATCCGGGCGGCGCCGACGGCGGTCATCGGCTTGCCGCGGCGGCGGGACGTCGCGCGGCCTCCAGTTCGCGCACCAGCGGCAGCACCTTTGCCCCGAAGTATTCGATCTCCTCCTGGAAGTGCAGGAATCCGCCCAGGATGAGGTCGACTCCCAGTTCCCGGTAGGCGACGATCCGTTCGGCGACCTGTTCGGGCGTCCCGATGAGCTGCGTCCGGAAACCGTCGTTGTACTGGACCAGATCCTCGAAACTGGAATCCGCCCACATACCCTTGCGGTCGCTGGTGGACGCTCCCGCCTGCTGGACCGCGTCCCGGAATCCCTCCACGGCGGGTTTGTTCGCCTTGGCGATGATCTCGCGCAGCGTCTCCCGCGCCTCGCGCTCGGTATCGCGGGCGATGATGAACCCGTTGAGCCCGAACTTCACCTCCCGGTCGTGGGCCCGGGCCACCGCGCGCAGATCGTCGAGCTGTTCGGTGACACCGTCGAAATCCTTGCCGTTGGAGAAGTACCAGTCGGCGAAGCGGCCACCGTTGCGCCGCGCCGCGCTGGAGTTACCACCCTGGAACAGTTCCGGATTCGGCCGTTCGGGGGTGTTCAGCGGTTTCGGCTTCAGCGTGAAATCGCGGATCCGGTAGAAGTCACCGCCGTAGTTCACCTCGTCCTCGGTCCAGATCTTGCGGATCACCTCCAGGAACTCGGCGCTGCGCCGGTACCGCTCGTCGTGCTCGAGCCACGGCTCGCCCAGCGCGGTGAACTCCCCGGCGAACCAGCCCGACACCACATTGATCGCGAACCGCCCGTTCGAGAGGTGGTCGGCGGTGGCCCCGAATTTCGCGAGCACCGCCGGATGCCACAGCCCGGGATGCACCGCCGCGATCACCTTCAGCCGTTCGGTGGCGCCCAGCAGCGCCAGGCTGAACGAGGTCGACTCGTGCTGGAATTCCGCGCCGTAGGACGCGGTGTAGCGCACCTGGGAGAGGGCGTAGTCGAAACCGTTGCGTTCGGCGGTCTGCGCGAGCTTCTTGTTGTACTCGAAATCCCAGCTCGTGCGCTGTTCGATCGCACTGGTCACCAGCCCGCCGCTGACATTGGGCACCCAGTACGCGAACCGGATCTGGTCGGTGGTCTTCTCAGTGCTCATCGAGCCTCCCTCGAGCTGGTGCGTGCGGTCCGCGGAGGCCGAAGCGTGGGCGGGGTATCGCTGCTCCCGCTACCGGCCGTGGGGCGTGGTCGTCTGGACGCCGGGCGCGACAGGCGCGATTCCGGCGCGCCCACAGTTCACCAGCGTGATGCTGGGGGTACGAGGGTTTGAATCGAGCGGATCACATCCCCCGCACCCACGCCCGGCGCCACGGCGGGAATGCCGGGCGCCGGGCGTGCGGACGGCCGCACACCGGGCGCAGTTCGGTACGCGGCGCTACACGGGATCAGGCGTTGGACTCGGCGTGACCCTTGTACTCCGACCGGCTGAACCGGCCCGCCGGCTGGAAACGACCCAGCACGGTGGCCGCGTCCTCGCCGGTGACCTGGGCGATCAGGTTGTGCGCGTCCTCCACCGAGTTCACCGAATGCGCCGCCTGCGGATAGTGCAGAGTGCTCACCAGCGCCGAGGCGAACCGCTCGTCGGCCGCCGCCGCGCTGAAGAACTGGCCGCCGACCTCGGCGAAGTCGGGGTCGCTGAGGAACAGCCGGGTGACCTTGGCGGCGTCCTCCGCCCGCGCGGCCAGGAACTCCTCGTACCGCGCGGTGATCCAGGCGTCGTCGAACGCCCCGTCGTGCGCGGCGGCCGCGGCGACCAGCCGCTGCGCCTGGATGAGCCCGCTCTGCGCGCCCTGGCCCGCGATCGGGTCGTAGGCGACGGCGGTATCGCCCAGCGCCGCGACGGTGTGTCCGCCGGCGGTATGACCCACCCCGCGCCGGAACAGCGGGCGGACCGCGCCCTTCAGCCAGGAATGCGGATCGGAGGTGATCGGCTTGGTGGCCAGCACCTCGGGCAGATCCCAGTCGAGGTAGTCGCGGTAGAGCTCGGTCACGATGCGGTGCGCCGATTCCGCCGAATCCGCGGCGGCGAAACGCTTTTCCCAATCGCTGCCCGGGCGCGCCCAGCCGAGGAACGCCCAGCTCGGACCCACGTCCTTGTGCAGGTAGGGGCCCCACCAGGCCTCACCCTGTTCGGCGACGATGGAGAACAGGCTGCGCCCGCCCCCGGCCGGGCTGCGGTGCGCGAACACCGACTCGTCGTGCGGGAGCCCCGTGACGGTGACGGTGAGCAGACTGCGTTGCGGCGCGTCGTACACGGTGCGGGTGGTATCGATCTCGAACAGTCGCGACAGGCCGCCACGGCCGGTGGCGACCAGGGTCAGATCGTTGCCCGCCGCGATCGGATCGAGGCTTTCGGCGGTGACGGAGTCGACGACGAACCGCCCGCCACGCTCGAGGAAGACGGTCAGGCGCTCATCGGCCTTGAGCCTGGTGTCGACCGCGAGGCCCACGAAGCCGTCGAAGGCGCCGTCGAAGGCGATCAACTCCTCACCGCCGCCGGCGACCCGGACGGTGAGGCCGGTGTGTAGCGGGGCGCGGTCGCGGTAGGTGGGCAGGCCGAGCTTCGCCTCGGCCTCCTGGGCCTCGCCGAAGATCAGCGCGGTGCCGGTCGCCGGTACCGCGTCGCGCAGTTCGCGCTGATCACGTTCGCTGTAGAGGGTGACGTCGAAACCGGCGTCGAGCAGGCCGAGCGCCGCGGTGACGCCGGTCTGCCCGGCCCCGACGACGGCTGCCTTACGAGGGGAATTGGTCTGGGATGTCATGGCGCTATGGTCTCGATCACCGGCGATGCGGTGCAGTATTACACTCACCGCGAATCGATGCCGAAAACTGCTGGACCGCACGTTTTTCCGGGCGCACCGGGGACCGGCCCGGCGACGTGGGCGAGCGCCCGTTCTACGATCCGGGCATGTCCTTCGACCTCGTTCCGCTCTCCGGCGACCGCGCCGAGGGATACCGCGAACTCACCCTCCAGGCCGCGGCGCTGCTGACCGGCGAGACCGACCGGATCGCCAATGCCGCCAATCTGAGCGCCCTGGTGTTCCACTCGCTGCCGGAGGTGAACTGGGCCGGTTTCTATTTCTTCGACGGACACGAACTGGTGGTCGGCCCGTTCCAGGGCAAACCGGCCTGTGTGCGGATCGCGCTGGGCGCCGGGGTGTGCGGCACCGCCGCCGCGACCCGGCGCACCCAGTTGGTCGCCGATGTCCACGCCTTCCCCGGCCATATCGCCTGCGATGCCGATTCCCGCTCCGAGGTCGTGGTGCCACTGGTCCGCGAGGACACCCTCATCGGCGTCCTCGATATCGACAGTCCCCGTGCGGCGCGGTTCGACGAGATCGACCGCCGCGGGCTGGAGGCCGTAGCCGAGGTGTTCGTGAATTCCCTGAAGCCGTCCTGACCGCGCCTGCTCGCGTCCACCGGCATCAGGGGACCAGCCGCGCATCCCGCGCGATCTCGTCCGGTAACGCCGTCGAACCGGGACCGCCCGGCCGGTACCGCGCACCGCGATGTTCGGCGGGCAGCCGGTCGCCCCGGCCGAACAGCGCGTTGCGCAATGTCCCCGGGACGTACTCGCCGGGATAGGCGCCGCGCGCTGTCAGCACCGGAATCACGTGCGTGACAATATCTTCGAAGGTGCCCGGGGTGATCGCGTAGGCCAGGTTGAACCCGTCCACATCGGTCTCCCCGGCCCACTCCTGCAGCCGGTCGGCCACCGTCTCCCCGGACCCGACGAACACCGGGCCCATACCGCCGATACCGGCCCACCGGGCGATATCGCGGACGGTCCACTCCCGGCCGTCGTCGTCGAACTCCTGGAACGCCGCCACCGCCGACCGGATGGCGTTGCTCCGGACCTCGCCGATGGGGTCGTCGAGGTCGTAGCGGGACAGGTCGATGCCCATCCAGCCCGACATGAACACCAGACCGCCCTCGACGCTGGCATAGGACAGATAGTCCTCGTGTTTGGCGCGCGCCGCCTCGTCGGTGGCGTCGGTGACGATGGTGGCCAACGCGTAGATACGGGCGGCGTGGCGGTCGCGCCCGGCGGCCTCGAGCGCATCGCGGAGGGTGGTCACCGTCTGTGTCAGCACCCGCTTCGAGGGCGCGGCCACGAAGATCGCCTCGGCGTTCTCGGCCGCGAACCGCACCCCGCGCGGCGACGCCCCGGCCTGGTAGATCACCGGCGTCCGCTGCGGTGACGGTTCCGACAGATGGACGCCCGGCACCGTGAAATGTTTACCGGCGTGGCCGATATGGTGCACCTTCGCCGGGTCCACATAGACGTTGCGCACCGGATCGCGCACCACGGCGTCGTCCTCCCACGACCCCTCCCACAGCTTGTACAGCACCTCCAGGTACTCGTCGGCCTGGTCGTAGCGTTCGTCGTGGTCGAGCTGATCGTCGGCGCCGAAATTGCGGGCCGCCGACGGCAGATACCCGGTGACGACATTCCAGCCCACCCGGCCGCCGGTGAGGTGATCGAGTGTGGACAGCCGCCGCGCGAACGGATACGGATGCTCGAATCCGGTGCCGGTGGTGATCCCGAAACCGAGATTCGCGGTCACCGCCGCCATGGCCGATACCAGCAGCAGCGGATCGGCCACCGGGATCTGCGCGCCCTGCCGCAGCGCCGCCCGGTCGTCGCCGCCGTAGACGTCGTAGGTGCCCAGCACATCGGCGATGAACAGCCCGTCGAACCGGCCGCGTTCCAGCAACCGGGCCAGCTCGGTCCAGTAGCCGATCTCCTTGTACCGGTGCGACTGATCGTCCGGGTGCCGCCACAGGCCCGGGGACTGATGGGCGACGCAGTTCATATCGAACGCGTTGAACCGGATGCGCCGGGTCATTTCGCCGGCTCCTGCGCCGCCGCGCGCTCACCCGCGCTCCAGGCGAACGGGAGTTCGGTGCCGTTGAGCAGATGGTCCCCGACCGCCCGCGCCTTCTGGATCGCCGGGTTGTGCACCGAGATGGTGCGGGCATTGCGCCAATGCCGGTCCAGCCGCAGCCCTTCGGCGGTGATGGACGCCCCGCCCACCTCGAACAGTTCACTGGTGGCGGGCAGCACGGTATCGATCACGGCGAGCTGCGCCTGCGCGGACGCCAGCTCGACCCGGTTCAGCGCGCTCTCGTCCTGCGCGCCCGCGGCCAGCACCTCGTCGAGCAGATCCGCGACCGCCAGCACATTCGCCCGCGCGCTGAACGCCGCGGCCGACAACCGGCCGATCACCTGCTGCACCAGCGGATCGTGACGGGGCAGATCGGCGGCCGAATGGGTGTAGCCGCGACGGCGGCGCGCCACCCACTCCCGGGTGTCGCGTTCGGCGCGCTGTGCGATACCCGCCAGCACCGCGAGCTGGAACAACTGGAGATAAGCGGTCGAGTACGTCGGCCCGGCGACCCCGTAGCCAGGTCCGAGGATCTGCTCCTCGGCCACCGCGACCCCGCTGAACTCGGTGGTACCGCTGGCCGTGAGCCGCTGCCCGAATCCGTCCCAGTCGTCGTGCTGACGCACCCCCTCGGCGTCGGCGGCCACCAGCAACCCCACCCGCTCACCGTCGCGATCGGCGGCCACCAGGATGTGGTCGGCGTACAGCGATCCGGTGCTGTAGTACTTGGTGCCGTCGAGTACCCAGCCGTCCCCCGCGCGGGTGAGCCGGGTCGCGTACCGGTCCACCGCGCCCACCCCCGGCTCGGTGATCGCGTTCCCGATCAGGGCGCCCTCGGACAGTGCCCGCAACCAGCGCTCACGCCCCTCGCCGGCCTCGGCCAGCAACTGATCCTCCACGAAAACGAAATGCACCCGCAGCGCCTGCGGCAGATTCGATTCGGCGGCGGCCAGTTCGATCAGCTGCCGGAACAGCTGCCGCACGCTCGCCCCGTACCCGCCGTGCTCCACCGGGACCCGTAGCGCGCCGAACCGCGCCTTCCGCAGGCGGCGGACTTCGTCGTGGGCGAGCCGGCGGTCGATCTCGCGTTCGACCGCGCCGGCCGCGATATCGGCGTAGATCGGCGCGAACACCGCGTCGAGATCGGCATCGGTCGCGGGCTGGGATGCGGTGGAGGTCATCGCCCCACGATCACCGACGCCACCCGCACACTCACCCGTTACGCGCACCGCGATCCGAAACCGGCCGCCGGGCGCGGCCCGGGCACGGCATCCGCACCCTTCCCGGGCAAGAATCCCGCTGATTCCAACCGGTGACCCGCGCGGCGGGACGGGTCAGGATCGGAGGTCGGCCCGGCGAGGAGCTCGGCCGCCGCCCTGCCCGCTCTCGAGCCCCTCGAAGGAGTTCCCCGGATGAGCCTGTCCTTCCACTGGTTCCTGCCCACCTACGGCGATTCGCGCGGCCTGATCGCCGGCGGTCACGGTACCGCCATGTCCGGCGACCGTCCCGCCTCGCTGCGCTACCTGAACCAGATCGCGGGCGCGGCCGAGGAGAACGGCTTCGAGGCGGTACTCACCCCCACCGGCGCCTGGTGCGAGGACGCCTGGCTGGCCACCGCCATGCTGGTGGAGACCACCGAGACGCTGAAGTTCCTGGTGGCGTTCCGGCCGGGTCTGGTGAGCCCCACCCTCGCCGCCCAGATGGCCGGCACCTTCCAGCGGCATTCCCGCGGCCGATTACTCCTCAACGTGGTCACCGGCGGCGAACCCCACGAACAGCGCGCCTTCGGCGATTTCCTGGACAAGGAACACCGCTACGAACGCACCGGCGAATTCCTGCACATCGTGCGCAGCCTGTGGGAATCCCGCGAACCGTTCACCTTCGAGGGCACCCACCTCCAGGTCCAGAACGCCCTGCTGAACAACCACCCCGACCCCCTGCCGCCCATCTTCTTCGGCGGCTCCTCCCCCGCCGCCGGCCCGGTCGCCGCCCAGTACACCGACACCTACCTCACCTGGGGTGAACCGCTTTTCGCGGTCAGCAAGAAACTCGACTGGATCCGCGGCCTGGCCGCCGACCGCGGCCGCACCGTCGACTTCGGTATCCGGTTGCACGTGATCACCCGCGACACCTCGGAAGCGGCGTGGGCCGAAGCGGATCGGCTGCTGGAGGGGATCGATCCGGCGGATATCGAACGCGTCCAGTCCAACCTCGCCCGCAGCGAATCCGAAGGTCAGCGGCGTATGCTGGAACTGCACGGCGGCCGCACCGACAAACTCGAGATCGCCCCCAATCTGTGGGCGGGCGTCGGCCTGGTCCGCGGCGGCGCGGGCACCGCGCTCGTCGGGTCGCACGAAGAGGTGGCCGAACGGCTCATCGAATACTCGCGCCTCGGTATCTCCCACTTCATCCTCTCCGGCTACCCGCACGTCGAGGAGGCGTACTGGTTCGGCGAGGGCGTCCTGCCGATCCTGGAGAAGAAGGGCCTGTGGCGCCGCGCCGTCGACCGCCCCGTAGCCGCCACCGGCACCCCCTTCGCCACCGCCTCCACCAGCTGAACCCCGCCCCGAATACCTCACCGCCACGCCGGTATCCGTGCCCGACCGCGCGTGCCGATGGGTCACTCGGCCGACAATCATCTGGTGAACACGCCCGGCGATACGTAGCTCACCGTTCTTTCCCGTTTCCGGCTACGTTGGGCGCATGGGTGAGGCGATATCGCTGGGTGTGGTCCAAGAGACGCTGCTGATACCCCTGTACGGGCGCGCGCGGGATGCGCAGCGGCCCGACAGCATTCTGCGCGACACCAAGGCGATCGAACTGGTCGCCGCCATCGATTACGACTTCGGCAAGTTGCGCGGGCCCTCACTCGGAGGGTCGGTGCTGCGCGCCTCGATCTTCGACCAGTACGTCCGCGATTTCCTCGCCGAACACCCCGACGGCACGGTGGTCGATCTCGGCTGCGGGCTCTCCACCCGATTCGACCGTCTCGACAACGGCCGCCTGCGCTGGTTCGACCTCGATCTCCCCGACACCATGGCCCTGCGCCGCAAGTTCTTCACCGACAGCGACCGCTACACCATGGTCGAGGGTTCGATCCTGGAAGACGAATGGTTCGACCGGGTCCGTGAACGCGGCGGCCCGATCTTCCTGCTCAGCGAAGCGGTCCTGCTGTACTTCCCCGCCGACACCGTCCACCCGGTCCTCGAGCGTATCGCGACCGCGTTCCCCGGCAGCGGCCTCGCCTTCGACACCGGCGGCAAGGCCATGATGAACACCCAGGACAGAAACCCGGTATTCAAACAGCTCCAGGCTCGCATGAAATGGATCTGCGACGACCCACGCACGCTCGAAGAGCTCGGCCTGCGACTCCGGGACTCCCGCACCTTCGCCACCCCCCAACCCGCCGTCGCCCGCACCTGGCCGCGCCGCTACCGCCTGGGTATGAAGGTGATGCGCCTGGTCTTCCCGCCCCCGGTCACCACCTACAAACTCAACCTCTTCGAAACAGCCCCCGACGCAGGCGACGGCAGGCGTTTCTAGGAACGCTCGACGAGATAACCGCCACCGCGTTCACGCAGCCGGAGATCCGCCCGGGACCACGTACCGGAGACCAGGCGCGCGTTCGGCAGATCGCTTTCGGAGATCTTGCGCTCGGTTTCCGCGGCGGATTTCCCGCCATCGCGAAAACGCCGCCGCAACCGTTGGCCGATCACCTCCTCGGAGGCATCCAGAAACCACACTTCGTCGAGAAGCCCCCGGATATCGCGCCAGCCCGGACGGTCGACAAGGAGATAATTCCCCTCCACCACCGCGATCCGCTCCGTCGTGAAAACGAAACCATCGACAACCGGGTCATCCAGTGTCCGGTCGAACGTCGGCCAGGGCACTTCCCGGCCGAGTGGGGTCTCCCGCAGGAGTCTCAGCCGATCGACGAAACCCGCCACATCGAATGTGCCGGGGTCCCCCTTACGATGCGCCGCCCCGGCCGCCGCCAGGGCGTCGGAAGTCAGATGAAACCCATCCATCGGGGCTACGCCCCCGACCCCACCCGAACTTCCGTTCATCGCGTCCACCAGCCGCGCCGCGAGGGTCGACTTCCCCGCCGCCGGCGGCCCGGCGATACCGAGCACGAACCGCCGCCCACCCGAAGCCCGCGACAGCACCGCCGCCGCCAACCGCTCCACAGATACTGTCAGCGCATCCTCCCGGGCGTCACCGATCACCGGCGACTGCGTCGCGCCGACGGGTCATTGCCTCGTGAATCAGCCCACGCGCGGCATCGCCCGTAACCGCCTGCTCCGCGAGGATCCCGAAAGCCCTTCGGTAGAGCGCAATCTCCCGCGGCTGAGTGATCGTGAGCTCCGCCGACACAGCTTCCACCAGCACCATCCGCTCGTCGAACATGACGAAATTCGTTGCCGGAACTCTCCATTCTGCGGACAGAGGAACAACTCCGAGCAATACCCGAGGCAATCCCATCACAGCCAGGAGCCGGTCGAGTTGACCCACCATGACCGAATGGTCACCGACCGTCGTCGCGATCGATTGTTCGGTGATGACGATATGAAACCGGCGGTCGCCTGTGTACAGGAACCGCTGCCGCTCCATCCGCCGCGATACGCCCTGTTCCACGTCATCGGGTACGGAATAGAACCCGGCTCCGGTGCGCAAAACCGCCTCGGCGTACTCGGCGGTCTGGAGCATTCCTGGAACGAGGACCGGCTCATAGATCCGCATCAGCCTCGTCTGCTCGGCCAGCGCCACCGAACGCGCTTGCCGCTGTCTCGTTCCTGTTTGAAGTATCCGGCGCCATTCCAGATGGGCGGCCTCGATGTTGCGAACGGCGGCCACCAGATCCGGAAGCTGCTCTCCACTATCGGTATGCAGGCAATATGCGCGCAGATCGGCTTCGTTTGGGCTGCGGTCACCCGTTTCGATCTTGGATACCTTCGACTCGTGCCAGCCGGCCAGCAGGGCAAGTCGGCGCCCCGTGAGACCCGCATCCTTGCGGATCTCACGGAGACGCTGTCCGAGCGCTCGACGCTGCTCGTGAACCGCCTTGCTCACTGGTGAGAGTCGGCTGCCGGATACTCGTGGTAGGGGGTGGCCGAGGCCCATAACCGCTGTTTCACATCGACACAGTAATCAACAATCCACGGATCGGTTGTCACGACCATCCCGCGGCCACGGCCGTCGGGGTCGCGTGCGTGGAATGCCACCCGGACGTCGTCCAGCAGCCAGTAATCCTCCGTCGGGATGTGACCGGCTCTGTGCCGACCCAAGTAACGAATGTCCTCACCGGCCGCAAGGTTTTCCGGCGTGACCGTCAGCAACCAGCGATGGTAATCGGTGAGCGGCTCTGTGACTACTCGCACTCGACGTACGGCAACCCCGCGTCGAGTCGTCTCCTCTATCAGTAACCGCCACGGGCGGAACCACTCGTAATCCGGCTCCGACTCTCCCGACAGGAATCTTCGCAGTGGCTCGGACTCGACAGCGACCCCATAGGAGTCACGCACCTCGAGATGGAACGCTTCGCGCGTGCAGGCGCGAAGCAGATCCGGGAAGGGATCAGCTTGCAGCAATAGCACCGTAGAAATACCTCTCCCGCTTCGGGACCTCGATCGCCGACTCGCCCTCGGCCAAGTCGAGTTGGGCGAGCGTATCCGGCTCCGAAACCGCACGCCCGGCAAGGGTGAAGGTCCCCCGGCCGGTATCGGTCATCGTCGCACCTATGTACGTATTCGGCTCGGCGAAACCCGGAAGCAGATGCGGGATTTCCACCGTCCCGGACCGACCGGTCCTCCAGCCCTGAACTATGTAGGTGCCCTCGTCGCTGACATACAGCGAAGGGCACTCGCCGACGCCCGAGCCGCCTCTGCCCAGGAATTGCAAACGCATGCCTCTCCTCCGTTCCGGAGTATGACCTGATGTGACACTCCTGAAACTGATTGTGCCCGCGCATCAGCAATATCACCGCAGGTAGAAATAAATGCGTCAAACAGTGCCAAACTCCTGGGCGTCAGAGCCGATCGAATCTAGCGTCATCTGCAGCTCGCGGCGTCGGGCGCCGCTTCCCCGCCGCCGCGAGCAAGCCAAGGACACAGGGCAAGGGGCCAACCATGCTGTTCTCCGTGAGAGTGAGTTGTTGTGGATCGCAGTGGTTCTTGTACGCGCCCGCGTTCGGCGTATCGCGGTTCGTCGCGGAAAAGCACGCTATCCGGCAGACCGCGCGCGACATGATCGCCCAGTGCGGCGCCGCCCCCTCTACGTTCGAAATCGAGTTGGAGCTGGGGAGGGTCTTGGACCGAGCCGACCTTCGAATACTGCCCGGAGACCCGCCCACGTCCAGCCGGCCGAGCGGATCCCGCCGGGTGGCAGGAGATCAGATATCCGACGATCGGCGCCACGACCGTTCCAGTTGATCTCACAGTATCGAATTTCCGGGCCGCAACGCGGGGGAAAGGAGTTGTAGCGTGAGCGCATGCGTCCTGCCGCCGGAGTACTTGTTCTGCTGGTCTCGGTGCTGATGGGGACCTCCGCACCGGGCCGGGCGGAGGAGGTGCCGGATTCGTATCCGGTGGCCGAACCGGATCCGCGCATCGGAGCGTTGTTCGTCGGGAGCACGGCCGTACACACCTGCTCCGGGAGTGTTCTGGACAGCGGGGACGGGGATCTGGTCATCACCGCCGCGCACTGTGTGATCGGGCCGGGGGCGCTCATCGGCTTCGCGCCGGGGTACGACCGAGGGCGTGAGCCGCTGGGGCGGTGGCAGGTATCGCAGGTCTATCTCGATCGGCGCTGGGTGGCCGGGCTCGCGGTGGATCACGACTACGCGATACTGCGCGTGCGCCCGGGAGCGGGTGCGAGGGAGGTCTCTATCGGAGACGCGGTCGGAGGAGGACTCCGAGTGGCGAGCAATCCCGGGGTCGGGGATCCGGTCACCGTGACCGGCTACGGTGTGGGACTGCTGGATTCGCCGACCGCCTGCACACGACCCGCCCAGGCCGAGCATGGCTACTCCGCATTCGTCTGCGGCGGTTTCGTGTACGGGACCAGCGGGGGGCCGTGGGTTGCGCGGAACGGGCGCGATCTCGTCGGAATCATCGCCGGTCCGCATCTGGGCGGCTGCGCGACCGGAGTTTCCTACACACCGCCGTTCGACGACGCTTTGCACGCACTGATTCGGCGGGCGGAGAGCCGCGGCCCGTCGGATACGGCTCCCGTTCCCGATATCGTCAACGACTGCTGACCGCTGGGCGGTCGGAGATCGTGCCTACCGCACTCGCCGCAGGATTTCCTTCAGGACCTCGTCCGCGCCCGGCATCAGGGCGATCTGTTCCGCCGAGTACCGCGCCCGCACTAGCCGTTGCCGGAGACTTCGTTCTCGTTGTGCTCGAAGGCGTTCGCCGAGTCGCGGAGGTTGTCGGCGTTGTCCCCGAAAACCGTGACGAGCTGGGACAGGGAGCCGAAGGTGTTGTCCCGGTTCGCCTTGTAGCCCTTCTCCCCCTCGGCGAATTCCCGGCCGGCCTTGTCGTCGCCCCACGGCTCGCCCCGGCTCTCGCAGGAGGTCCGCAGGTTCTCGAGAACTCCCCGGGTGATATCGGCGACGACACCGAATTCGACTCCCGCCTGGCGCAGTCCGTCGGGGTTGATCTCTACGGAATCACTCATTGCCCTGCTCCTGTTCTCGGTTCGGATCAGATCGTGAAGTCGGCGGCGGCGCCCTGCCGCTGGTGGAAGCGGGCCTCGAAGCCCTCGGTGTAGCGGGAGGGCGCGGTGGAGGACGAGGACTGCTCGATCACCCCGTCGTCGGCGATGTAGAAGATCGCGCGGCCGATGGAGATCTCGTCCGGCCGAGTGGGCACGAAGACCATCCAGCCGACGGTCAGGCGTTCGGCCACCAGTTCGTCGACCGGGTAGCCGGAGGTGTCGATGCCGAGGGCGAGGATGTGCTCGCGCACCGTGGCGATCGCGCGGTCCCGCGTCAGCACCTCGGGCACCTCGGTCACCACACCGGCGAGGGAGAGCTGGTAGAGGGCGGCGTCGAGATCGTCGGACGGGTTGTCGAAGAGGGCGGCCAGCGTATCGCGGTTGACGACAGCGGATTCGGTGGCGGCCACCAGATCCGCCGCGGCCGCGCGCTGCCGGTCGCTCGGGTCCGGACTCACCACGCCGCACACCACCTCGGCGACGGTCCGCGCCGACCACACCCCGGGTACCGCGGCGCTGATCAGGTCCGCCGGGGCCGATTCGCCGCGGAACCAGCTGTCGCCCTCCCACCAGTAGCAGAACGACAGCAGGCCGCGCGCGGCACGGGGATTGAGCACCTGGTCGGCCACCCACTCCGGGGCGCCCGCGTACAGGTCGGGCATGGGGCGGCCGTCGTTGTAGGCGGCATCGAGTTCGGGGGCGTTCCACACACCGCCCGACAGCACCGCGCGTCCCCCGGGCAGGACATACAGCGTGGCGCCGCTGCGCCCGGAACCCTCGAAGACGCCGAGTGCGGGCAGGATTCGCGGGCCCCATTCCGAGCCGACGGCGACGAAGGCGGCCGCGATCGTCGCCCAGCGCGCCCAGAGCACCGGCAGTTCGGGGAGATCGTCGCCGGCCCGCACCGCGGTGATACCGGCGTCCTGGTCCGCGCGGGCGCGTGCCGCTGCCCGCTGCGCGGGTCGCCACTGCCGGTTCCCGTGACCGATATAGGCCGCCAGCCAGACCGGCAGCCGGTCGCGGGGGAAGGTCTCCAGATCCGCGCGGTAGGCGTCCGGGACCAGCAGCTGATCATCGGGGAACGGTTCCTCGCCGTAGTCGTAGGTGATCGCGAGGTCACCGGCGCTATCGAGCCGGATCACCATCCGCCACCACGGACCGTCCCCCAGCCCGGCCGATATCTCACGCTGCAGCCGGACCATATCGACGATCTCGTCGGACGGTTCGAACCGGGACACTCGCCCGGTCGGATCGGTGTACAGCGAGTAGGTCACCCCGCCCACGGTCGTGATCGCGAAATGCGCTTCCAGGCGTTGCCATCCCGGCGGGCCCGCCGCGGCGAGTTCACGCGCGACCGTATGCGCGAGTTCGGTCGCCTGCTGCTCGATGGGCGGGGCGGCGTCGGGCGGCTCGGCCTGCGCCGGGACCGGTTCGGCGCCGGGCGCCGCGTCGGTAGTGGGCCCGGCCGGAATACCGGCCGCCGAGGCGACCGGGCCCGCCGGTCCGGAATCGACCTGGCCGGCGGTCGATAGCGCTCCCACGGGAACCGGACCGCTCAGGTTGAAGGCGATATCCGGAGCCTCGCCGGACGCGGCGGGGTCCTGGTGCGGTTCGTTCATTCGATCCTGCCTTCCTCATCGACGCGAGTCGTCCTCGGACGCCTCCGGCTCGGGTGCTCGGTGATCGGGCGCGGCTTCCGAGGGCTCGGAAGGCTCGTCGGGGAGCAGGACCACCGCGTCGAGCACGATCGTGTGGTTCGCTTCGTCCCGGGTCACCCCGGTGATGCGATAGCGGGTCCCGCGGGCGAGGAGGAGTTCGTTGTCGCGGGGCACGCCGCTGCGCGGCCCGATCCACAGGCCCGGGGCGCCCGGCGGGACGGTGAGATTCAGCCGGTACTCGAACCGGCGGCCGTCCGGCATGGTGGCGAGATCGCTACCGGCCGAGGTGGACAGGTAGCCGGGTTCCTGCTGCACCGAGCCCACGAGATCGGCCGGGCCCTGGAAGAAACCGAAGCGGCTGCCGTCGCGATTGCGCATGAACCCGATATCCGTCAGACCGCGCACCACCCGGATCGGTTCGGTATTGGGCAGCGGCCGCGTCGCCCGATCGAGCGTATGGACCCCGTGCCCGAGTATGTCGAGTCGCGGCGTCGTACCGAAATAGCGCTGGAAGAATTGCTGCAGCGTCTGCCGGTAGAAGGCGGCGTCGGCGATCAGCTGCGCGAGCGTGGATTCCGGATCATCGCGGGTGACGATGGCGTGGAGCAGCCGCCAGGTGGTGTTCGCGCGCCGCGGATCCGTGATCGCCTCGTACACATGCTCTGCTCCGGCGCGGTAGTGCTCGGCGAGCCGGGCCGGTGTGGGCTCCTCCGATCCGGTCAGTTCGGTCAGCAGCCCGAGGTGTTCGGCCGCCGAGTGCCCGCGGTCGAGCACCTCCTGTGCTCGGCCTCCGCCCTCCCGGAGGAGGGTGTTGTGGATCGCGGACGCGTGATACGCCCATGCCGCGTGCTGTTGTTCCGGCGGCAGCAGGTGCCACTGGTTCAGCACGGCCTCGCCGTAGTTCAGGCCCGCGTCGTCGGAATCGAACACCCGGGTGCCGGTGTCGTCGAGGTGTCCGGTGCCGGAGTGCCCGGCCGGTGGGCCGGGCCGCCATTCGCGTCCGGGCGGTGGTTCGAACGCGGCGGCGGTGTGCAGTTCGTCCGGATGCAGCAGGAGCGGGCTACCGTCCGCGGTCGTGGCCACCTGCAGATGCCGCGGGTTCTCGGCGGAGGCGTACAGGAGGGTGAAGGGCGCTTCCGGTCCGCCGTGGGGGAAGACGTCACGGGGTGCGTCGGGACGCAGCACGACGATGTTGAGTCCGAGTTCCCGGGCGACGATGGGCAGCAGATCGGCGCTCATGAGATGGTCGGTGGGCCGGTTCGGGTCGCGCACCGCGTCGAGAAGATACGCCAGCCGCTCCCGTGCCCGGCGGCGGCCGGATTCGTCGAATCGCCGGATCGATTCCTCGAATTGCTCGTGGCGGCGGGTCTCCGCCGCGAGATCCTCGGCGGTTCTCGGCAACGGCTGATCGCGGGTGAGCTCGCCGCGCATGACGAGTTCGGTGTGCAACTGGGCGCGACGCCACCGTTCCCCGCTGACCTGGGCCTCCATCCGGGCGACGCGGAGCTTCTCGACCTTCAGCTCCTTCAACCCGTCCGGGGTGTAGGCGGGGATCAGATCCACATAGTCCTCGAGATGCGCCTCCATCCGCCGGGCGAGCGTGGCGCGCGTCTCGTGTGGTGTCGAGTGCCCGGACAGCGGTGTGAACAAGTCCAGCAGGTGGTTTCCATCGTTCGGCGACGATGCCCAGACGGGTGCGGGCAGTCCGGTGTGGTTGTTTCCCGGTTCCCAGGACAGGGTGATCCGCCGTCTGATGTCCTCCACCCGGATACCGGGGTCGGCGGACCGGCGGTCGGCGGCTTCTGCCCACAGGTCCACAGCCAGTTCGGGGGGCACCCGCAGCGCTGTCACCGCGCCGTGGAAAGCGTCCTGCAACTCCGGCCACAGGTGCCGGGCCAGTTCCAGGCTGTTCTCCGGTTCCGTGGCGTCGATCGCCTCGTCGATCGCGGCGAATCGGCGCAACGCCTCGGTTTCGGGGGCTGTCGGCTCGCGGAATTCCGGTGTCGTCGGTCGTTGCGCGGTTTCTTCTTTCGGCTGCACGGTGACGTCGTCGGAAGGCACGGTGGCGTCTCCGTATACCGGCGGCTCCGGGGATCGTTCGTCGTTCACGCCCCGGAGTCCGGCGAAATCGCCCATCGCGTCACCGGCGCGGAATGCGGCGAAATCGTCTACGAAGCCGTCGCCGAAATCGTCGGTCTCCCGCGTTTCCGCACGGGCGACGTCCTGCACGCTCGTCCCCAGGTTGTCGGCCCGGGCCTGCCACCGCGCGGCATTCCGGACGGTCGTGCCGAGTGCTTCCGCCGCACGGGTGAGGTCGGCTGGCAGCTGCGGGCTCATCCGTTCGACAAGGCGGACCACGTCGTCCTCGTCGACTCCGCGGTAGGAGACGATCCGTTGCAGAACGAGCCGCCGGACCTCGGAGTATTCGCCCAGCGCGTGATTCTCCTCCGGCCTCAGGTCCCGGATCGCGGAGTCGCGGAGTCGGTCGGGCGACCCCTCGACGGGTCCGATCGGCGTGATGTTCTCGGATACCGGGACGACCCGGGGCGAATCCGGAGTCTCGGACCGGGGAGGAGTCTCGGAGGGAATGAAATCCACGATCCCGGACGACTCCGGCGGCCCGAGGTTCTCGAGATTCTCGCGCGGCGTCGACACGGTGGAGAGCGGGTCCGCCGCGGCCGGTAGGCGGGGATCGATACGCGGTGAACTCGCGCCGGAGAACAGGGCCGGGCGGCCCGCGGCCTGGAGCCGGGTGAAGCCGATCTGCTCATCCGAACGTGACGGTCGCGGCTGCCTGTCCTGGTCCGGCGCGACCACGGGGCGGGGCCGGATCCCGGGCGGCAGCGAACTCGAGCGGATGTGGTGCGTGGCCGGGACGAGGGGTGGGGTGGGGTGTCGCCTCGCCGTCCCATCGAGCGGACCGGGATCGAGCGGACCGGATTCCTCCTCGGACAGCACGGCTTTCGTGTCCTCGGACAGGGGATGGTGAATGACGGTGCCCGTGGGAGAAACGGGCGGAACGACGATATCGTCATCCGATTCGACGGCCTCCTCGTCGAGGGTGCCGAGGACCGGGGCTTCGGCTGCCGGATCGGTGCCGACCGGTAGTTCGGCACCGGATTGCACGCTCTCGGACGGCACGGCGGGCGAATACTCGGTGACGACGACCGGATCGAGGTCGGCCGGGGTGGCCGGGATCGGCACGGCGGGCGGTGTGGACGAGGATTCGGCGACCGGGCCGGGTTTCGTCAGGCTGTCGTCGACCTCCGTTTCGGCTGCCTCGAAGCCGGCCAGGGACGCGGCGATGGCGGCCGCCAGGTCGGGATCGGTCCACTCCTGATTCCGGTCGCCGTCCTCGGTGACCGGCGCGGACGCGCGGACAACGGTAATGGCCGGATCGGCGAGAACCTGGTCGAAGGTGACCTGCACCGGCAGGCTGTCGGCGTCGTGCATCTCGCCGGGCCACGCACCGGTCGGCGGGAGCCAGATATAGCGGACGGCGTTCTCGTTGCCGAACACCACGATCCGGGTGGTGTCGGCGGAAGGTTGCGCGTAGGCCTGCGGGGTGTACTGCACGGAGCCGGGGCCGAGAACATCGGCGAATTCACCCCAGGTCCTGGTGTGCTGCGTGCCTGCGGGTGCGCCGGGTGGATGGCCGGGCACCCGGTCCCCAGCGGGTACGGCGAGATGGTAGTGGTTGTGCGCGATCAGGGCCGCGCCGTCCGGACGCGCCCCGGTGTCCTCGCCGAAGGTCCAGCCCTCCGGGATCTGCCGGCTGTACAGGCGCACGATCGAACCGTGCTCGGCGAGCGCAGCGGCCGCCGCCCGCGGAACCAGGTGGAAGATACCGGTCCGCCAGACTCCGCGCCGCCGTATCTGTTCGACCTGTTCGTCGAATGCCGCACGATAGCGGGCGGTATCCCGCGGCGAGATCGGGGCCTTCTCCTGCGCGGGCGTGAGTTTCCGGCCCCGGTTCTCGGCGGCGACCATGATGTTCTGGAAGACCTCGAAGTAGTCGGCACGCCTGGGACCCGACAGTTCGTCGGCGGTCAGCCTGCGCAGGTCGCGGATCCGGCGGTCGAGTTCGGATTCCGATGCGTACGGGTCGCGGTGCACGATGCGTTCGAGTGAGTGGAAGAAACAGTCGCCGTCGGGGGGCATGGATTCCCACACGTAACCCTCCGGCGCCTGCACGCCGTCCACCACGGCCGATCGCGCTCCGGTGCCACGCCTGATCTTCGGCGGCGGTGGTTTGTAGTGGTAGCTTCCCTCCGGGCCCGAGAGTACGGACTTGCCCTTCCCGTCGACCTTCGCGGCATCGTCCCCTTCCCCGGCCTCTTGTTCGGCTTTCCCCTTGGCTTCCGCATCGGCTTTCGCCTTGGCTTCCGCATCGGCCTTGGCCTCTGCCTCGGACTCGGCTACGTCCTTCGGCTTCGCCTCGGCCTGTTCCTTCCCTTCGGCTTCTTCGTCCGCCTTCGGCTTCGCATCGGCATCGGCTTTCGCTTTCGCGTTCTCATCCGCTTTCGCCTTGGCTTCCGCATCGGCTTTCGCTTTGGCTTCCGCATCGGCTTTCGCTTTGGCTTCCGCGTCGGCTTTCGCTTTGGCTTCCGCGTCGGCCTTCGCTTTGGCTTCCGCGTCGGCTTTCGCCTTGGCTTCCGCGTCGGCTTTCGCTTTGGCTTCCGCGTCGGCCTTCGCTTTGGCTTCCGCGTCCGCCTTCGCTTTGGCTTCCGCGTCCGCCTTCGCTTTGGCCTCCGCATCCGCCTTCGCCTTTGCTTCGGCGTCCTTGTCCTTGCCTTCCTTGTCCTTGGTATCGGACCCCTTCTCGTCCCCGGACTTCTCGGGTTCGGACTTCTGCTCCGGTTCCGTCTTCGGAGGCTTTCCGTCCTTCGGAGGATCGACGGTCTTCGTGACGTTCGCGCTCGCCGGGGGCGTCTCGATGCTGCGCAGGATCAGATCGCCGGTGACCCAGAGGGTGCCCTTCGGTCCGCTGACCTCGACGAGGGCCACCGAGCGCAGGCGGTGGCCGTTCGCCGGCGCGTTGGTGCGGAAGAGATTGCGCAGGATACTGCCGGTGGCGGCGCTGCCGCCCTTGGTCTCGGTCTGCCCGCCGAGGGGAACGCCGGTGGGGCCCATGCGGTGGCTGCCCTCCGCGGTCAGCTTGCCGCTGTAGGTGAAGCTCGGAGCCACCGTCGTGCTCTTGCTCTCCGAGGAACTCATATTGTCGACGGTGAATTCGAAGCGGTCGTTGGCGATGGAGGTGGCGGATTCCTCCGCGCGCGGCGAGTAGAGACTGAGTTTGATCTCGATCCCGTCCACCGTCACCTTCGCGGCGTGCGCACGCGGGGCGGGCACGGCGCCGGACGGATCGACATTGAGGAACGGTGCGGTGGACTGGGGTCCCAGGGCGGTGGCCTCGCCGCTGGCCACGAGCGTGACGAGGCGGTTGTACATGGCCTCGGCCGAGCGCGTGTTGTCGTTGGTCGACAGGGAGGGGTCGACGGCCAGCAGCACCTCGGCGAGTTGCTGCGATCCGTCGAATTCGCGGATATCGAACGGTAGCTCGGGCTTCCACGACTCGACGGACAGCAGTGAGCGCACGTCCGCCGGCACGGTATCGGTCGGACCGAGCTTGCTCGCGGACGGATCGAATCCGAAGACCGCCGGCCGGGTACGCGCAACCTCCGGCGCGGCGGACTCCCCCGGCTTCGGTTTGGGCTTGGTATCCGCGATATGCAGGCGCACATGCGAGGTGGCGTTCAGGGTCGCGGATTCGGATTCGCCCGGGGGCGGTAGTTCTTCGGGGACCAGACCTTGGGTGACACCCATCCACTGCCCGCCCATCACGAGGGCATCCCCGGCCTTTTCCTGCAGGTAGGACGACAACGCCGCGGTCATCGGCCGCCAGTCGACCGTGACGCTGTACTCGGTCGGAACCTTGAACTGGTACTGGGCATCGCCACTGCGCTGCCACGCGCTCAGGTCACGGGTGGAGGTCTGGACTTCGCTGTGGGTGCCTTCGCGCTGGACGGCGAGCGTGCCCGCGGGGCGATGGCGGCCCTTCTGGCCGCCCATGGTGACGCTCAGTTCGTTGCCCTTGGTGCGGCTGGTGCCGACACTGGTCGCACCGGGTTCGAGCAGGGCGTTACCGTCGGCGCGGATATGCCGGTGGACGTTGTCCAGGGCGGCGGTGCGGGGAACCTGCTTACCTTCGAGTGTGGCCAGGGTCTGCCCGTCGGGCAGATCCTCGTCCCGCCGGGGCCGGGCGGTGAAGGTGACCCCCACCAGGCGCGGCGTCAACCCGGTCCGGTCGACGAAGTGGAAAGAGTGATTGCCCTCGGACCCGGCGTTGGCGAGGTTGCGCACACCGAAACTGGTGGTCTGCCTGTTGATCAGCGGCGCCACACCCGGGTGGTAGTTGGTGGAGCCGACCGTGGTGGCGCCCGGGGAGAGTTTCTCCACCAGTTCGGTGGCCTTGTTTCCGAGCGCGCCGCGGCCGTCGTCGAAGAGGACCTCGGTGACCGCCCCGAAGGACAGCAGGCCCTTGGCCGTCTCGGGATCGTCGGCGCGTTTTCCGGCGTAGGCGTCGGGCAGCAGGCGCGGCTCGGTCGGCCGCCACTCGCCGTCCTTCTTCTCCTGCGCCTCGGGCAGGATCTCCAGTTCGTCGCCGCGTGCCTTCGCCGCGTCCTGGACGAGTTTCAGGTATTCGGGATGGTCGTGCAGATCGTGGTCGGTGAGGAAGAACTCGAACCGCTGCGGCGCGTCGACGACGCGGGTGCGACTGGCGTACGGCTTACCGTGCAGCAGGCCGCTGAGATAGTTGCGCAGACCGACCTCGACGGTGACGAGGTAGTGGCCGTCGGCCACGAACCGGTACACCTTGCCGTTGTAGTCGGAGGTGACGCGCATGGTGTCGGTGGCATCGGCGGAGGTGACGTTCTTGCTGGTGGAGTCGCTGCCCTGCCAGCCGCCGGCGGGCCGGAAGCTGTTGTCGGCCTTGTTGCCGTAGGTGCCCTGCAGGGTGATGTCGCCGCGGTTGCCGCTGTTCACGGTCGTGGTGCGGGCGGTGTTGTTGGTGCCCTCGAGCCAGTGCTCGGTATCGATCGGAGTCGGCTCCAGCGCCTTGATGTTGTCGAAGTAGCCGCGGATATCGACGCTGTAATCGGTTCCGGCCACATCGCCGGGGATCTCGGCCTCGAACTTGTAGGAGTCACGGAAGATCAGCGGCGCGAAGGAGGACATATGGTGCGGCGACAGCGCGGTGTGCACCACCGACTGGACCGACGAGGTGGGGTTGTCCACGGGATCGCCGAAGGCATTGCGCCAGATCCATTTTCCGACGCCCGCCGCTTTGTCCAGCATCCAGTGCCCGACATCGGACCAGGTCGTTTCCGGAACCGCACCGGCCGGGGTCTCCTCGCCGTCTTCGCGCCAGGCGCCCGGAGGCTTCGGCAGTTCGTCGTCTTCCGCGTCGCGGCCGGTGGCCTGCCGGATCTCGGGATCGACCGTGCCGGCGGTGGACTTCTGGGCCTCCAGATCGACCGTTCCGACGGTGATCTCGGGACCGACCGTGCCGGATTCGGTGGACTTCGGCGCCTCGGGGACGACCGGGCGGGTCCGGTCGCGGACGGTCAGTTCGTGGCTCTCCGGCTCGGTATCCCGCGAGCCGAACCAGGCGTCGGCAGCCCGGCGGAAGGGGTTCGTGCTCGGCATCCACCCCCCGAGGTTCCAGCCGGACCGCGAGCCCGGCTCCTGCTGCCGGTGCGACGACTCTGTGTCCTCCCGAGTCGGCGTGAACCCGCCGGGGACGGACGGGGGCCGTTCACCGTCCAGGCGCTCCCTCGCCTCGGTTGCCGCGTCGCGTTCGATATCGCCGATGAGGCCGACCGTGGCCTTGTGGAGGATCTCGCCGACCGGGTGGCCGGCGATGACGGCGGCCAGCGGTAGTCTGCCGACGCCTTTCTCGATCGAAGCCTTCGTGGCGAGGCCGAGCCGCTCGGTGACCTCGGCGGGCGGGCCGTCCTTCGACTCCGAATCCGGGCGGATACTCGGTTCGGCCAGCGGTTCGGTATTGGGTTCGCCCGTGGTCAGATATGTCGGAACCGCCAGGTGGAAGCTGCCTTCGCCCTCGATCGGATCCGCGCCGCGGCCGTGGCTGTAGGCGATCTCCACGTAGTAGCGGGTGGGTACGCGGAACAGCTGGATACCGGGCTTGTCGGCATTGGGGCCCGGGCTGAAGGTGTAGTTCTCCTCGGCGTGATTGTGGTCGCTCTGGGTGGTCTTCGAGGTGCCGCCCGACCGGTCGTACGAGCCGCCGAAGCTCGACACTCCTTGGCTGCCGGTGACGTCGAACGGATTGGTCACCGCGGCGGCGGCGCCGACATCCCAGGCGAACGGTGTGCTTTCGGACTGTTCCCCGCTGTACAGGATGATGCCGGTGTAGTTCATCGTCTGGACGTGGGGGGTCAGCCAGTAGTGGCTCACACCCTCGTTCGGGTCGCTGTCCTCGTCGTACCGGCCATCGACGGTGTCGTATTTCCGGGCGGCCTTGATGGTGACGGTGATGCGCTCGGTATCGACTCCGTTGGATTTCTCGAACACTGTCCGGGAGCCGCCCTGGATCATCTCGTCCGCGGTGCCGAGCCGGTTCATCCGGGATTTGATCTGCGCGAGTTTGCGGTAGTTCTCCAGCCGCTGGTTCCGGGTGGAGTCCTGATCGAGAATGGAGGATTTCTCCGTCGCCGGCGGCAGGAACCCCTTGTCGGCGACGAACTTCTCGATACCGTCGAACACGTTCTGGGGCACGTTCACCTGCAGCGGCGTGGTGAGCAAACCGAGCTGTTGCAGATGCAGCAGGTCCGAGGGCAGATAGCGGCGTTCGGAATCCATGGGCGGGCGACCGAGGGATTCCATCGACGGCACCAGCATGTTGATCGGGTAGCGCTTACCGTCCTTCCTGGTCTCGCCGGTCTCGGACTGCTCGTCGTCGCGCACCGGTATGCCGAGGGGCGTCCCCGGGTCCGGTTCGAGGGGCGGACCGTCGGGCGGCACGAACCTGACCCGGATCTCCATCTCGGGCGTGGTGTGCAGCAGATGCGCCACCAGCCGCAGCGCACGTGAGGTGAGGGCGCGGTCGCCGTAGGTCAGCGAATGGCTGGCCTCGTGCGACGCCCCCACCTTCAGCGGCGTGATGTTCCCGCCGACCGGCGAGTATCCGGTCTTCTTGTCGGCCTTACCCTTCCCCAGCCCGAACGACAGCGCCAGCGAGCCGCCGAGCGCGTTGGAGATCATGGACCGGGCCTGGGTGCGCAAGGCCCGCAGCACGTTGTATTCGAGGCGGGAGGCGCCCGGGGTGGTGGTGGGTCCGGTGAGGGTGTCCCCGCCGTGGAAGTCGGCGATCTCCACCTCGAAGAACCCCAGCGGTTCGCCGGAGGCGGTGTACAGGGTCGGCGACTGCACCCGGCCGCCGTGCATCATCGGGATGTTGCCGCGGAAGTTGTCGCCGAAGAACGCCCGCAGCCCGACCGCGGAACTCTGGGAGATCCCCTCGACCCGGCCCGGGAACGATTTCATCACATCGGCGAAGAGCCGGTCCTGATGCGGGAAGTCGAGCGGCCCGTAGAAGGGCAGCTGTTTCTGCGAGAGGGAGTTCTCGTCCTCCACCGGCTGCTGCGCCGGCGCGACGGCTCCGTCCTCGTCCTTCGCGTGCGGAGACGCCGAGGAGGTGGGCTCCGGTGTCACGAGCGGCCGATGCCAGGGCAGCGGGACGGTGGCCGGCTTCTCGGTATCGACCTTCGGAAGGCCCTCGCTCGCGTGCAGGTATTTCGGGAACCAGGCCACCAGATCGTCCGGGACCGGCCCCCGGATGGGTTTCCAGCCCTTCGCCGTCGGGAGGTCCGGTGACATCACCCCGGCCAGGCCGTCGTCGTTGAGACGCATCTCCCATTGCATCTCGTAGCCGTGCGGCACGGCGGCGGCCTCGGTACTGCGCTTCTTGATGATCGACTGGATCGTCGAGAAGACCGAGGTGCTCGAGGACAGCTGGTTGTGCGTGGCGTTGATCTGCGGCGCCAGACCCCAGTTGAGGAACTTCTGGCTGAACGCGTCCCACAGCAGGTCGATCGCGAGCCCGGCCGAGCGCAGGTCGTGGCTGCCCGCGGTATCGCTGGCTTCGGTGAACCCGTAGGTCCACCGCTGGGTGCTCACCGTCGGGCCGTCGTGCGCCACCGAACCGTCGCGGGGCTTCAAAGCCAGCCGCAGGAACACCGGAAACGGTTTGCCCTGGTAATCGACGGCCAGCGGCATACCCGATTCGCTCAGCAGGCGGTAGATCTCGGCGGTGGTGAGGCGGGAGGTCAGTTTCCGGTCGACAGCGGCGCGGAACTTCTTGTCCGGGACGATTTCCGGTTCGTCGCCCTCGGGTTTCTTGCCCAGGCCCGCCATGGTCAGGACGCGCTCGAACCGGCCCGGTCCGGTGGACAGGTTCTTTTCCACCTCGGCGGCGAACTTCTCGTCGCGACCCAGTTCCTTCAGTTTCTCCCGGATCGCGGCGGGGGTGACATCCGGATTGAGCTCTCTGACCTCCTGCAGCCAGAGCTGTGCGTCCGATTTGCCGCTGTTGGCCGCGACTTCGTCGACGATGCGGTCGCGCAGCCACTCGATCGTGCGCTGCGGGATGGGCATGACGTGGATCAGGTCCTCGGCACCGCGGCGGTGCGCGCCGAAATTCTTGACCGGGTCACTGAGCGGATTCGCGCCGATCCGGGTGGAGGCGGGCAGCCCCTCCGCGCCGGCGGGCACCGTGACCTGCGGGTTGCCCTCGGCGTCGTAGAGCACCGCATGGGTCCCGGCCAGCTCGTGCGGCATCCGCGGCGGGAAGACCCGGGTATCGGGATCGGACCGGTCGTGGACCCCGACCGTGCCGTCCTCCCCGACCCGCAGCAGATACGCGTGCGCCCCCACCCCGTGGGCGTCGGTGTGATCCCGGTACTCGTCCACCACCAGCGCCACCGCGCCCGGCCCGAGCTCTTCCAGTTGCGTGCGGATATCCGCGTGATCGCCGAACCGCCGCAACGGCGCGCCCGCCTGGCCGGCCAGCACGTCCGCGGGCATACCGGTGATTCCCGCCAGATCGCCGGGCACCCGCGGACGCGGACGACCGGTGAACGCCGACAGTTGCTCCAGCGCCACGACCGCGCAGTTGGCCTCACCCCACAGCGCGACGGGATCCGCCGGGCCCGTGTAGGCGGGTGGCGTCGGATAGCGGGGCAGCTCCGGATAGTCGTAGACCGGCAGATCGTCGCGCGCGGGGGCCACGGCCCGGGGCATCGGCATCCCGGCGGCCGCGTCGGCATGTGTGGGTTCGAGGATCAGCAGATCGGTGATGCCCGCGCGGGTCATCATCTGTTCCAGCACCGAGACGTGCGTGTACGCGGTCCGGCCGGTGTCGGGATCGTAGACGCGGAAATCCTCGGTCCCGTCGACGCGCTGCACCGCCAGCGCCCGGGTGTGGCCCGGATCCACCATCCAGATCCGGACGTTGTCCGCCAGATCCCGCAGCGGCGCGGATTCGCGCAGTGCGTGAGTGGCTCCGGCGCCCATGCTCAGTTGCACCCAATTGACCCATCGGTCCGCGGTGCGCTCGTCGGTATCCGCGCGCAGCCCGGCGATCACATTGATCGCGTCCTGGCGCTGCGCGGAGGTGAGCGTCGTGAAATCGAACCGGTCGGCGTCGTCCGACTCGTGCAGCAGCCAGTGCATCGCCAGCCAGCCGCCGAACCGGCCGACCGTATGACCGGGCAGTTCCGCCACCCGGCTCTCGGGGCGGACCCACAGCGTCCGGTCGTTCGTTTCACCGGTCAACTGCAGGTAGGGGTTGCGCATGGTCGCGGGGTGGTGCCACGACTCCTGCTGCACGGTCGTCCGGCGGCCGTCGACCAGTACTGTGGGCACCCCGCGGGACAGTCCTCGGAACAGCCGCCCGAGCCCGGACCTCGCCCGGCGTTCGTACGGGGCGGTGGTCACGGGGAATCGCCGTGGCGGCGCGCTCTGAGTCGGTTGCCCGGTTGGCGGCGGGGGCTGTTTCACCGGCGGCGCGGAACCGTCGACGGTGGAATCGGGCAGGTCCTCCGGGCGGAAGGACGGGCCGGGGGTGGCGGTACCGGCCGGGTCGGTGCCGAGGCCGATCGAACCGAACTGCCCGGTACCGAGCATGGTTTCGATCGAGGGGAATTCTCGCCGCTGCTGGAAGACGACAGGGTGCGGTCCGGGGATCCGTCCGATGCCCGGGGGCCCGGAGGGTGGGTGGCTTCGTCGCGGTAGCGGACGGTCCGCGCGATCGGTGTCGCTGCCGTCGGTCGTGGGCGGCGGGCGCGTGGCGCCCGTTTCCGCCGCGACGGGCTCGGGAGGCGGTACGGCCGGACGCCGGACGCCGGTGTCGTCCTGCAGCGGCGGCCCGCGGCCGGGGTCCGGATCGGTGCGCCGCGAACCCAGCAGCTGCTGTTCGACGGCGGCCTTCTGCAGGGGCGTCGCGAGGTCGCGCAGGTCGTTCTCGGCCGTTTCCAGCGCGGCGCGCGTCCGGTCCAGATCGGCCTCGGTATCGGCGGTCCGATCGTCGCGGTGCGCCGCTGCGGCCTCCCGGTGCCGGTCCGCCGCCTGCTCGTAGCGCGTGATGA
This sequence comes from Nocardia sp. NPDC049935, assembly GCF_055586645.1. NCBI lineage: Bacteria > Bacillati > Actinomycetota > Actinomycetes > Mycobacteriales > Nocardiaceae > Nocardia > Nocardia sp. NPDC049935. Next base: position 289,631 of record NZ_JBVJHV010000008.1, read on the forward strand.
AGGTCTTGACCCGGGTGTTCGGAGCGGCGCTGCGATAGTCCTCGGGCGAGACGTAGTGCACGGCTTCGCCGGGAGTTCCGCCGGTCGCCCAGTCCCCGTTCGGATCGCCGCTGCGGGCGGCGCGCGTTTCGGCCTGATGGTTCACGCGCTCCGAGTACGCGGGTCCGCCGCTGATCTTGACCTTCAGTCCGCCGTTCGCGACGGCCTCCTTGGAGGGAGTGATATCGACGCCCCGGCCCATCATCTTGTTACCCAGGATGATCCGGCCCATCTCGCCGCCGTCGGCGATGATCTTCTGCAGTTCGTCGTTCGCCCGGTCCTTGCTGCCGTGCGAATCCACCCAGGCGACATCGAGTTTGTCGAACTTCACCTCGACGCCCCGCTGCGCCGCGGCACTATCGAGCGCCTGGGCGAGGCGGGCGACATCGGCGTTGTCCATCGCGATGACCAGCTGGGGCGAACCCTTCTGCTCCCAGGCCCCGGACTGGGGGTTCCGCAAGAACGCGGTGTCGAGGATATCGGTCGCCATCGCCGCGAACTTCTCGGCGCCGGAGGTGAAATGCCGCGCGTCGGGGGTTTCGAGCTGCGATTTGAAGAATCTGTCCACATGCGAGATCGGCCCGGTCCCGTACTCCTCGTGCATCACGTCCTCGACGCCGCGGGGATTGCCCTCCGAGGGGGTGAGCAGGGTCCCCGACATGCCGGTGATGTGGCCGAAGTGGCCGCCGCTGAATATCTGCTTTCCGGTGATGCTCAGCGAATGCTCCGAGTCCGCGGTGATCTCCAGCCCGTTCTTGGCCTCCAGGTATTTCGCGAATCCGTTCCACCGGCTGGAACTCTGTTTCTCCGGATCATCCATGACCTGATCGTTGGTCTGGGAGGAGATGATCTTGATCTTGCCGTCGTCGCTCACGTGGTAGTCCGAATCCCGCTCGGGTCCCCATTCGGCCTGGGCGGCATGCGCGAACTCCTCCGCGTCCGCGTCGCTGATGTTCTGGCCGGACTTCAGCATGGTCGCCAGTTTGGCCCGGCCCCAGCGGGTCATCTTCGCGTCGAAGATCCCGCGCTTGTCCGGATCCTTTCCGAAATCCGCGGCACTGAGCACACCCTTGCGCTTCGCTTCCTGCAGTGTGTTCCAGACGTCGTGGACACGGTTCGAGAAGGTCTCGTCGGCCGGGCCGGACTTCCCTGGTGAGAGGACGTAGTGGGTCTGCTCGTCGATCAGTTGCGCGTCGATCTCGTCGATGATCAGATCCCCGCCGGGGAACGGTTCGAAACGCTCGTCCGATCCGCGGTCCGCGGCCGCGGCGTCCAGCAGCGCCTTGTACTCCCGCATCGACGGCGCCTGCTCGAGATCCGAGCGCAGGCGGGTCAGCTCCTCGGCCGGCATCCCGCTCTGTTTCAGTGTGTCGACCACCGCCTGCGCCTCTTTGACCGCCCGGAACCCGTAGTCCTGCGCGGTACCCAGAACGATCAGCTTGCGGCCCTCCACCCGTTCCGGGAACGGCTGGTCCGAATCCAGGTGGTACACATCGATACCCAGGCCGTGATCGCCGGCGACCAGATTCTCGAACTCGTGCTGCATATGCACCACCAGCGGATCACTGCTGGTCATCACATGGGCGATACCTTTGTCCAGGGCGGTGCGGGTGGCCCGCGAGATGGCGGTCAGTTCCTTGCCCTCACCGGTGTCCATCTCGACCGGGCCGTGGTGCATCAGGATTTCGGAGGTCAGCTGGGTCCACCGCAGCACCTTGCCGCCCGGACCGCCGATATCGCCGCCGGTACCGCGGCGGAACAGCTCGATCTGCGCGACGCGGGAGTCCTTCTCCGAACCGGTGAGGATTCGCTGTTCCAGCTCCGCGCCACTCAGCGTCGCCAGCGGACCGGACCTGTCCGTTCCGGCCTGGCTGTCGTAATGCGCGAGCAGTACCTCGGCGGCGGCCTTCGCGGCCGACACCCGCTCCCTGCGCACCAGGGGGAAGGCGTCATCGCGGCCGATATATCCGTCCTGGAACGCGTTCCAGGTGTCCGTACCGGCCACCTTCGCGGCGTCCATGAGTTCGTCGACGGCCGATTCGACCGTCCGCCGATGATCCTCGGCCGCCCGGGTGTGCGCTGTCCGTGCCTCGCCGATACGCGAGCCGTCGTCGGTCGCCACGGCCGCCTCCAGCGCGCGCCGGGTCTCCTCGAGGCGGTCACCGGACCGTTGGACGGCCTGCTTTACCTGCTGCTGATGCTGCTCGGCCCGTTCCTGCGCGGTGACACGATCCCGGTACACATCGGAATCGCGCGTCGATACGGCGGCCGGGTCGGTCGAGGGGAGGTCGCCGGGTCCGGGCTCATCACGTGACGAAGTCCCGAGGGAATCCGAACCCGGCGCGGTGGACCACCCGATCCGGGCACCGCCGGTGGCGAGAACCCCGTCGAGACCGAACGCGGAATCGATCGACGGCGACCCGTCGGCGTCGTAGAGCACCGCGGTCACCACCGCGATATCGTCGCTGTCGCGGAACAGCAGCGGAGTTTCCTGCCCGGTGGCCGGATCCCAGACCCAGGTCTCGCCGTTCCGGACCGACATCACCACGGCATGCGCACCGATACCGTGCCGATCGACCGGCCCCCGATAGGTTTCCACCACCGCCGCCCGCGCCCCCGGGCCGAGTGCGTCCAATGCCGCACCGACCGCCTCGTGGCCGGGAAAGCGCTGCAGCGTGCCGGTGGAGCGCATCTCGAACTCGAACGCGTCCATACCGCGCAGACCCACGGGATCCCGGGGCGCGTTGATCCGGTGATTGCCGGGGAATTCGGCGGCCAGCCGCTGCAACACCTGCCGGCCGCATTCGTTACCGATACGGTCACCGGTGACGCGATCGGCGGCCGGATGCTCCCGCGCGATACCGGGTACTTCGGTGAACCGCTCCGTCGACGCCGGTTGTTCGGTGCCGTCCTTCGCTACGGGCCGGACCGGATCACGCCGGTCCGCCGTGATGCGCGAGACCGGATCGTCGCCGTTGCCGAGGTGTGACCGGAACGGATTCGTGTCACGGGCCCGGGGCCCGGGGGCCTCCTCGCGCGGCAGCCGGGTGTCGCCGTCGGACCTGGTGAGCGGGGTGCGCTGGTTCTGATCGGAGGTGGGCCGCATGGCACTGCTGCGGTCGCGACCGTCCTCGGTCGTAGTCGAGCGCCCGCCGGGGATATCGTCCGCCTTGGTACGGAACGGGTTGCGGTCCGGGGAGTCCGCGCCGGGAACGGGCCGGAACTGATCGGTGCCGTTGGCGGCGAACGAGGTACCGAACGGGTTCCTGCCGGGTAGCGCTGCCCTGGGGCGGGGCCGGTCCTGGATATCGGAGCGGAACGGGTTGGCGGAGGCGGAGCCGTCCGCGATCTCGACGGTCGTGGAATAGGTGCGTGGCGGCTGTTCCGGTCGCGGGGAGGAGCTTTCGCTGCCCGGCGGTACCGGCTGCTGGACGGCCGGATTCGCACCGCGGATGCCGTCCGCCGGAGTCGTCGGCGTGAAGAACGGGTTCTCGGTCCGGTCACCGTCCGGTGTGAAGAGGTCGTTCGGCGAGTACTCCTCGCGGTTTCCGTCGAAATCCCGGACACCCTCGTCATCCTCGCGAGAGAACTGGGACGACTCACCGAACTCACCATCGAGCGAGGACACCTCGGACGCGTCGTCACGACCCGACCACGGCGAACCCTCGAACTCACCATCGAGCGAAGAGACCTCGGAAGCGTCGTCACGGCCCGACCAGGGCGTCCCCTGGTAGTCGTCGTCCTCCGACGAGATCTCGGAAACATCGTCACGATCCGATTCGGACGACCCGCCGAACTCACCGTCGTTCGAAGACGACCCGGGGAACTCGTCGCCGTGGGCCTGCGGCGTGACGCCGTTCTGGTTGCCCGGGGCGTTGCTGTGTCCGTTCCGTGTGCTCTCGTCCGCGCCGGGCAGTCCATCGGACTGGCCCGGAGTACGCTGCGAATTGCCATTGACCTGTGGCGATTCGCTCTCCACCCCGTTGCGCTGGAACTGGGAGGGGGCACCGTTGTGGTTGCCGCCGGACAGGGTGCCGTTGCCATTGCGCGAGTTCTCCAGCGGGCCCGTCCGGTTCTCGCCCTCGCCGGGCGCGCGCCGCGAACCGCCGTCGACCGCCTGCTCGTCGCTGTTGCCGAAGGCCGCGGGGCCGACGGTCCTGTTGTCCGGTCCCCCGTTCCGGGTCTCGGGCGGCGGCGCGTTCCGGTCGCCGTAGGCCGGCGGATCGCCGGTGGTCGCGCCGGGCGGCAGCGCGCTCCCGTCGCTGTACGGCGGCGGATCGCCCTCCGTACCACCGATAGGCGGCACCTTCTCCGTACCGCCACCCGGCCCGGCGAGGGCCTCGGCCTGGAGATGCGCGGCGACGGCCTGGTTCTGGAAGTACCCCGCCACCCCGTGCATCCCACCGGCGATACCGCCGCCGACACCGCCGACCAGGGCCGCCGGGTCGAATTCCCAGTTCCCGGTGAGCACCCCGACGCCCACGATGCTCGCCCCGGCACCCACCAGGCCGGCGGGAATACCGGCGCCGACGGCGACGAGCCCGCCTTTCCACCAGGTCATCGGGCCGTGTTTGCTGACCACGCCGCCCAGGTACTTACCGCCGAAGTACCCGACCGGCGCGGCCACGGCGCCGGCGAACCCGCTCACGGCGGCGGTGACGAACGCCTGCTCGGTATCGAATTCCTCCCGGTGCCCGTTCGCCAGCTGGATTCCCTGCGCCAAGGCGTCGATCCCGAACCCGATCGCGGCCTCTTCGAGGGCCTGGATCGCGGTGAGCCGCCACAGCGGGGTCTGGGCCATCTTGGTCGCACGCGCGGCCAGGGCCGAGGCCATTCGCGAGGCGATGGTCCGCATGACCCCGGCCCCCGTGGCCTGGATGATCGGCACCGCCCACGCCCCCCACGCCGAGGCCAGGGCGTAGGCGATCTCGATGGCCATCACGGCCAGGGTGATGATGATCTGCAACTTCGCGTATTCGACCTGGGTCCCGCAATCGAATACCGAATCGGCCAGTTGTTCGAGTGCGTGCGCCATCGACTCCACGGAGGTGTCGCCGGAGAAGAACTTGTCGAACTGGGCCGACATCTGGTCCGCGCCGCTCCCGCTGTAATTCCGCAGCGCGGTATCGCAGGCGGTGCGCAGCGCCGGGATGACTTCGCCGAGCAGCGCGTTCGCGGCATCGGTCCAGTCCTGGCTCAGCGCGAAGAGCGCGTCCTCGTCCCCCTGCGGCCACGACGCCCCGGCCAGATACGACAGCCACTGCAATTCGGGCGGAATCTCGATGCTCATCGATCAGCCGATCTCATGCGCGTACCTGCCGTCGGCGGTTTCCCTCGCCACCGGGGATCTCGTGTCCGGGACGAATCCGTACGTGGACTCCCGATAAACGGTACCCCAATTCACCGGGAATGCAGGGTGTCTCGGCTCGAATGCCGGTGGGATGCTGGGCTCGTGTACGAAAGATGTTGCGGCCCTGTCAATCAGGGCGAAACGGCCACCCGTACACAGAGCTCCGCCGATCCATGGGAAACCGTCGGCATCAATACAGGTGACAGCGCTGAATTACCGACCCGGCGCCACGATCGGACCCATTGTGAGAATGTCTGTGAGTTTGCCGAAAATCCCGCGATACAGTTGCCGGGGTTACATTTCAGTGAATTCGACGTTTCCCGGGAACCGTTACTCCGGCAGTATCGGTCGACAGGGCCGCGGCGAGCCGGGCCGGGCCGGCGGACCCGATTACCCTCACCACATGACCATCTCCCAGCCCACCGGCCGGACCGCCCCCGGTACGACGGTCGCCGAAGCCCTGCGCGGAGATATCCTCGCCGGCCGGCTCTCGCCCGGTGACCGGCTGCGGGAAGTGGATCTGGCCGAGCGGTTCGGGGTCTCCCGGGTGCCGGTCCGCGAGGCGCTGTCACAGCTGCAGAGCGAGGGCTTCGTCACCCTGGTGCGGTATCGCGGCGCGACGGTATCGGCTCCTTCGGGGTCGGCGGCGCGGGAGCTGGTGCAGATCCGGCGCGGACTCGAGGTGCTGGCCGCGCAGCTGGCGGCCGGCTCGCGGGGTGGTCCGGTGGCCGCCGAGCTGGCCCGGGTGGTGGAGCTGGGCCGGTCCGCCGATCGCAGTCACGCCCATGACGAGGTGCCCTCCCTGGTCCACCGGTTTCATTCCCTGGTGGCGGAGGCATCCGGTAATCAGCAATTGCGGGCGATGCTGGAGCAGATTCTGGAGCGGGTGTCCTGGATCTTCGGTCAGCGGCTCGAATCGCGCACCCATATCTCGTGGAGTGATCACGCGGCGATCGCCCAGGCCATTCTCAACGGGTCACCTGTTCAGGCCGGTTTTCTGATGGACGAGCACATCGCCCGGGACGAGGAGCTGCTCGCCGAGATGGATGCGGATACCGCGCCGGACAACACCCCGGGGCCATAGGGACCTCGCGCGCCGCGGATTCCGGGGATGGATCCGGAACACGCACTCCCGGTGAATGTTTCCCACGCCCTGGCGCCCGGGTCACTCCGGACTCGATTCGATGCCTTCTTGTATACAAGATTGGTCGACATCCTCGCCGATTCTCGATAGTTCACGGTACTGGAACCTTGGGCAACATCAATGAAACGTTGTTTGTATACAAACTTGGGTGTTGCTTATTTCCTCTGCCCTAGGCCAGGTCCCATGTCCACCGACGCCGCCCCGACCCAGTCGCCGCAGCTGATCTCTTCCCCGCCGCTCCCCTGGTGGCGCACCGCGCTCTTCGGTGTCCAGCATGTGCTCGTCATGTACACCGGGTGCGTCGCGGTCCCGCTCGTCTTCGGCGCCGCCCTGGGCCTGGACACCTCCACCATCGCGACACTGGTGAACGCCGACCTGCTGGTCGCCGGGGTCATCACGCTCGTACAGGCCCTCGGGCTCGGGAAACTGCTCGGGGCCCGGATGCCGGTGGTGGCCGGCGCCTCCTTCACCGCCGTCACGCCGATGATCCTGATCGGCGAAGAGTACGGGGTGTCCGCGGTCTACGGCGCGATGATCGCCGCCGGGATCTTCGGCATGCTGGTGGCGGTCCCGTTCTCCAAGCTGGTGCGGTTCTTCCCGCCGATGGTGCGCGGCGCCGCGGTCACCATGATCGGGTTGTCGCTGATCGGCAAGGCCGTCTCCATGACCTTCGGCGACGAACCGGCCGGCGGCGCCCCGCTGGCGCTGGCACTCGGTGTGATCGTGATGATCATCGTGCTGATGCGCTACGGCCGCGGCATCATCGCGCAGTCCGCGGTGCTGATCGCACTGGTCGCCGGAACGCTGGCCGCCGCCGCCCTCTCCCTCACCGATTTCAGCGCGGTCGGCAGCGCGGATTGGTTCGGCCTGCCCAACCCGTTCCTGTTCGGCACCCCCACCTTCCCGATCGCCGGAATCATCTCGATGTGCCTGGTGATGCTGGTGATCTTCACCGAGTCCACCGCGTATCTGATGGCCACCGCCGACCATCTGGGCCGCCCGCTGGAACCGAACCGGCTGGCCCGCGCCCTCGGCGCCGACGGCGCCTCCGCGGTGCTGGGTGGGGTGCTCACCTCGTTCCCGGACACGATCTTCGCGCAGAACGTGAGCCTGGTCCGCATGACAGGGGTCGCCAGCCGGCACGCGGTCGCCGTGGCCGGCGGGCTGCTGGTGGCGCTGGGACTGGTCCCCAAGATGGGCGAGGTCGTCGCCAACCTGCCGGGGGCGGTGATCGGCTCGGTGAGCCTGGTCATGTTCGCCACCGTCGCCGGGGTCGGGATCGCCACCCTCGCGAAGGTCGACTACTCCCGCAACGACAATCTGCTCGTCGTCTCCCTGGCCATGGGTATCGGCATGATCCCGGTGGTCGCGCCGGAGGTCTACGAAGGACTGCCGTCCTCGGTGCGGATCATCGCCGGCGGCGCGATCACCAGCACGGTCATCGTCGCGTTCGTCCTGAACCTCGTCTTCAACCACCTCACCCCGGCCCGCACCCCGAAGGAGAGCGCCGTATGACCGGCATCGCCCTGCTGACCGTCCCCACCGCCGATCCCGGCGATACCCACCCCGTCGAGGTACTCGCCGAATCCGGTTACCGCACCGAGGATCTCGTCTCGATCATCGGTAAGACCGAGGGCAACGGCTGCGTCAACGATTTCAGCCGCACCCTGGCCACCGCGGTCTGGGAGCCGCGCATTCCGGAGGCCGCGGTGACCGTGTTCTCCGGCGGCACCGAAGGGGTGCTGAGCCCGCATGTGAACCTGCTGGTCCGCGACGAACGCCACCATCCCGGATTCGATCGCGGCCTGGTCGCGGCGGCACGGCGCAGCCGGGTGCTCGATCCGGCCGAGCTCGGGCGGGCCGGTCAGGTGGACACCGTCACCGAAACCGTGGGCAAACTGCTCGCCGAACTGGGCGTGACCCCCGCCGACGTCCATCTGGTGCTGGTGAAATGCCCGCTGCTCACCTCGGACAAGATCACCGCGCTGCACGCCGCCGGCCAGGTGCCCGTCGCCACCGACACCTACGCGTCGATGGGCTGGTCGCGGGCGGCGAGTTCACTGGGAATCGCGGTCGCGCTCGGTGAATGCGATCGCGACACCGCGCTGCGGGCACTCGCCGGCGACACCGGCGTCTGGTCGGCGCGGGCCTCGGCCAGCGCGGGCGCCGAACTCGATGACTGCCATGTGCTGGTGGTCGCCGAAAGCCCCACCGCCGCCAACCCGCTGCGCGCGCTGCACGGACATATGACCGATGCCATCGACCTGGCGTCGGTGCAGAAACTCCTGGCCCGGGTGACGGCCGCCGGGGGCACCGTGCGCCAGATCTTCGCCAAGGCCGAGGCCGATCCGGCCGGATCGATCCGCGGATTCCGCCACACCATGCTCACCGACTCCGATATCAACGCCACCCGGCACGCCCGCGGCGCGGTCGGCGGCCTGCTGGCGGCGCTCAAGGGTGACAGCGCCGTGTACGTCTCCGGCGGCGCCGAGCACCAGGGCCCACCCGGCGGCGGCAGCGTCACCGTGATCTACGAACTCCCGACCCCGGAAGGGACCGCTACGCCATGACCATCACCCCCGTGGACGCCACCCCCTACACCTGGCCCTTCGACGGCACGATCGACCCCGCCCGCACCGCGCTGCTGCTGATCGACTGGCAGACCGATTTCTGCGGACCCGGCGGATACGTCGACCAGATGGGTTACGACCTGTCGCTCACCCGTGCCGGGCTCGAACCCACCGCCCGCGTCCTCGCCGCCGCCCGCGAACTCGGTTTCACCGTCATCCACACCCGCGAGGGTCACCGCCCCGACCTCTCCGATCTGCCCGCCAACAAACGCTGGCGGTCGGCGCGGGTCGGCGCGGAGATCGGCAGTGTGGGCCCGTGCGGGCGCATCCTGGTACGCGGCGAACCGGGCTGGGAGATCGTGCCCGAGGTCGCGCCGGTTCCCGGCGAACCGATCGTCGACAAACCGGGTAAGGGCGCCTTCTACGCCACCGACCTGGACCTGCTGCTGCGCAGCGCGGGCATCACTCATATCGTCCTCACCGGAATCACCACCGATGTCTGCGTGCACACCACCATGCGCGAGGCCAACGACCGCGGCTACGAATGCCTGGTGCTCTCGGACTGCACGGGCGCCACCGAGCGCAGGCATCACGAGGCGGCCCTGAGCATGGTCACCATGCAGGGCGGCATCTTCGGCGCGGTCGCCACCTCCGACCAGCTCCTGGCCGCACTCGGGACGAAGCCCGTCACCGCATGAGGGTCGTCCTGATCCACGGGGTGGCCACCGACAGCCGGGTGTGGGCGGCCACGGTCGCCGCACTCGGCCCGGCGGTGGAAGTGCACACTCCCGACCGCCCCCAATCCGGGGATATGGACACCGAACTCGCCGCCCTCGCCCCACTGTGCGCGGGGGCGCTGGTGGTCGGGGTGAGCGGCGGGGCGACCCTGGGTCTGGCGCTGGCGGCCCGGGGCGTGGAATTCGCGGGCGCGCTGTTGCACGAACCCGCCGCCGGATCGCTGGCGCCCGGACTGCTCGACGAGGTCGTCCGCGAGTTCGGACGCGACGGAGTGGCCGGCTTCGGCCGCACGCTCTACGGACCGTGCTGGTCGCCGGAACTCACTGCCGCGTCCCGCGAAACGGTGGCCGCCGAGCTGGCGATGTTCCGCGCGTTCGAACCGGAACCGGTGGCCGCGCCGGACCGGATCACCCTCACCGTCGGCCGGAATTCACCGCCCATCCGCCACCGCTCGGTCCGCGATCTCGCCGGCCTCCTGGGCGCCGGGCACCGCGAGATCCCCGGTACCGGTCACGCGGTCCACCTGCAGAACCCGTCGCAGCTGGCGACCCTGATCCGGCGCAGAGCGGGAGCCGGGGTCGGGGCCTACCGCACGCCGCCCTTCCCCTGATCACCGCCGCACGGCCCGCTGTTCACCGATGCCACGCGCGCAGTAGGTCGTCGGGCCCCCATACCATCGCGAGTGGTAGGTCGGGGACCGTCCCCGAGCGGGATACCGCGACCAGCGCAGTGGTCGCCGCCGCCCCGGGAACAGCGAGCACGCTGCGAGCCAGCGCGTCGTAATCGTGTCGATCGAACGGCCGGTCCTCGAGCCATTTGATCGAGCCCACGAACGACACCTCCCCGGCAACCGGCCGCCGATCGGTGCCGACCAGGTCGATCTCGGGATTGTTCTGCCGATTCCACCATCCACCCACCGCTTCCACGCGTGACCAGCGCTCATCGGGAAGGATTCGAGCCAGCGATTCCCGGATGAGCGGCTCCACCGCGCGGCCTCGCCAGCTCGTCCACGCACGTTCGACCCGGGCCAGTGCGAGATCGCCGCGTCCTCGTTCGGTCAACGGGATCGCGCGCTCCAGGCATGCGAGCCAGAATCGTAAGTAGGAGTCCGCGATCCGGTACCGCTTGTTCTTGGTATCGGATGCGGTCGACAGCGGCAGATCCGCGGCGACGATTCGCTTGGCCTGCAACGTATTCAATATCGGCGACAGGGTCCCCGCAGGCAGCGAACCGGAATTCCCCGCCTGCGCAGCGATCGTGCCGTGCGTGCGTTCGCCGCTACCGATCGCCTCGAGCACAGCACGGGACCTACTGGATTCGGGAAACTCACCGAGTAACGACAGCTCTCCCGCGACGAGCAGCGGGGCCAGTGGGTTGGACAGTGACTCCGCGAGAAATTCCCCGCGACTGCTACCCCGTTGCCAGGATTGAACTATCTCGGGAAATCCACCGGTGATGAGTAGAGCATCGACCGCCTCCGCCGGGGGGAGATCGGTCATCTCCTGCACATCGGCCAGATGCAGCGGTTGTACGGTCATCTTCGTCGCGCGCCCGAAGAAGGGCCGGTCGCGCGACTGCAGCGCCTCCATCACCGAGAGATCGCTTCCGACCAGCAGCAGCAGGACCGGCTTCGCCGAAAGATGCCGATCCCAGATCGTCTGCAATGCTCCTTCGAACTCGGGATCCTGCTCCACGAGCCAGGGGACTTCGTCGAGCACGAGAAGACTCGGAGCGTCGGCGGCGGCCGCGATCGCGGCGGTACGCAACGCTTGATTCCAGTCCGCCGTGGCGAGCCCGGCCACCAGCTCCGCATTATCGAACGGGCCGGACGCGACGGCGGAGACGAAATCCGCCCGTTCGGCCGCCGAGTTACGACCTCGGGTCGCCTGGAAGAGGACATACGGAAGCCCGGAACGATCGCAGAACTCCTGGACGAGGCGCGATTTTCCGACCCGGCGACGGCCGGTCATGATGACGGCCCGTCCCCTGGTCGCGCCGGTCCCTTCGGCAACCGACCTCAGTTGCTCGTTCAACAACCGGAGGTCGCCGGTACGGCCCCTGAACTGCACAGACAGCCTCCATAATGTTAGATCGAATCTAAGTTTGATTAGATCTTAGTTTATTTTATCGAACTTTATGGCCCCAGGGCGCGTCCAGAGCACACTTCTCGGTATCGAAGATCCCCAGCTCACGGGGCCTTCGAAGGATCACCTGCCGCCGACCTCCGCACCCCGGGCCCGCGATGCCGCCTGGATCAGCCCGCGCGCCCCCGCACCCGTCACCGACTGCTCGGCCAGGGTGTCGAACGCGCGGCCGTAGACGTCGATCTCGCGCGGCTGGGTGATGGTGAGTTCGGCCGCCGTCCCCTCCACCATGACCAGCCGGTTGTCGAACATCGCGAAATTCGTGGAAACCACCAGCGCCTCGGCGGTGGACGGGATCACACCGAGGGTCACCCGGGGCATACCCAGGATGGAGGACAGGCGGTCGAGCTGGCCGATCATCACCGCATCGTCGCCGACCGTGGTGTACAGCGCCTGCTCGGCGATCAGGAAGTGGAACCGATGGTCGCGTTTGTACAGGACCTGCTGGCGCTCCATCCGTTTCGCGACGGCTTCCTCGATATCGCCGGGTATGCGATGGAATTCGATACCCCGGCGCAGCTTCGCCTCGGCGTATTCGGCGGTCTGCAGCAGGCCGGGAATGATCTGCGGCTGGAAATCACGGATATGGGTGGAGGCCGCTTCGAGCTTCAGCGATTTCTGCTGGCGGCGTTTCAGGCCGGTCCCGAGGACCTTCTGCCACTCCAGATAGGCGGTTTCGATGGTGTGCGCGGTGGCCAGCAGATCGGGGAGCTGATCGTCGGCGTCGCAGTGCCGGCAGTAGGCGCGGACATCGTCGTCGGAGGGCCTGATCCGGGCGAATTCGATTTTGCTGACCTTGGACTCGTGCCAGCCGGCCAATTGCGCGAGCCGGCGGTTGGTGAGCCCGGCGGTGCGGCGGACCTCGCGGAGTCTGGCTCCGAGCGCTTCCCGCGCGTCGTGTACGTCGGTCATCGTCTTGCGTACTCCGGGTAGGGCGTCGCGAGCTCCCAGAGCCGCTCTTTCACGGTCCGGCAGTGCCCGGCGATCTCCGGGTCCGTGGTGATCGCCAGCCCGGCGGGGCTCCCGCACACGTCGACCAGGTTGTAGACGACGCGCTCGTTGTCGATCAGCCACCAGTCGTCGGGCGGGACGTCCCCGGCCAGATGCCGGGGAACGTAGCGGATATCCTCACCCGCCTCGGTATTGGTATCGGTCACCGAGAGCAGCCACCGGTGGTAGGTGGTGTGCGGGACGGTGACCACCCGCACCCTCCGGACCGTCACCCCCCGGGCGATCGTCGCCCTGATCAGGGTGTTCCACCGGTCCTTGTAGGCGTCGGGCCGGAGGGGCCGCCCCTCCAGGAACCGGCGGTACCGGTCCGACTCGGTGGGAACGGCGTAGTCGTCGCGGACCTCGAGGTGGAAGGCCTCGAGGTCACAGTCACGGAGCAATGCGGCCCAGTCCGGCGGTTCATGCGGAAGGTAGAGCACCGTAGAACGTCCTTCGAGTTTTCGGGACTTCGATCGCGGTTTCGTTCGGCGCGAGTTCGAGCTGCGCCAGGACCTCGCGCTCGGCGACGGGACGACCGGTGAGTGTGAAGGTACCCCGCCCGGTATCGGTCATCGTGGCGCCGATGAAAGTATCGGGCTCGACGTATCCGACCAGCAGATGAGGGATTTCGATGGTTTCCGGTCTTTCCGTCTCCCAGCCCTGGACCAGATAGCTCTCCTGATCGGTGGTGTAGAGGCTCGGGCAGCCACCCAGATCCGAACCGCCTTTGCCGAGGAACGCCAACTGCATTGTTCGACCCCTGTTCCGAAGATGAGCACGAGTTTTCCCGTACCGGGTCCATCATGCACCCCACTGTTTACTCGGGTCGCACACGAAACGGCATCTGTGCAAACTTGTGCTCACTGCTCGCCTTGGCGGGTATCGGCTCCTTAACGTCGAATCGGCTGCCGCGCCCGGTGCTTTCGCGTCGGCACGGCCCATGGGGTCGGTGACAATGACAAAGGGGAGAGCATGCGCTTCGAGGTGAGGGTGAGCTGTGACGGCGCCCGGTGGCTCATCACCGCACCAGCGTTCGGCGTGACGAGGATTGTCCTCGACGAACAGGCGATACGCAAGGAGGCGATCCGGATGATCGCCGAATGCGGTACGGCTCCGGCAGTATTCGACATAGATCTCGTGAACGTTCCGGCACCCGACAAGCGAACGGCGTCCCGTCCCGGGCGCCGCTGAATTCCGAGGCGTAGGCCCCGGCCCGGCGACACCACCCTCACACCGCCCGCACGCTCACCTTCTCCAGGCCGGCGGCCGCCGCCACGCGCGCCACGGCCGCATCCAGTCTCTCCGGCAGCGGTGCCTCGTCGAACATCGCGATCGCGACCTCGGCGCCGTCGAGTTCCCAGGTGCCCACGATGCGGCCGTTCACCACGACCACCGGCGCGATCCACCCGGCTGTACGGCTGACGGCGGAGCGGTGCTGTTTCGGGAGCAGGTCGGTATCGGCGGTGGTGGGGCCGAGCACGTACTGATCGAACGGGCCGATCAGGTAGACCGCGTCATCGGGTTTCGTGGCGGCGAGCGCGTCGAGGTGTTCGGTGAGGGCGTAGCCGGGGCGCCCGTCGATATCGACGGGCGTGAGCGCGTCACCCATCTCGCCGAACCATCCGCGCACGAGGGTCTTGCGCAGGCTGCTCCGGGTCAGCCAGGCGTCGAACACCTCCGGTGTGGCCGGACCGTACGCGCCGAGATAGGCGGTGATCGCGGTGGTCGCGGCCGCGTCCACATCGGCGAGGCCGGTCCAGCCGGGCACGGCCCGCCGCGGCGCGGTGAACGTGACCTTGGTGCCGCGCGGTGGGCCGTGGCACAGCGCCCCTTGCCAGGCAAGAGGCTTCAGCAGCGCACCCCAGCCCGAACGCAACTCCTCCCCCATCCGGTGGAACGCGCGATCGGCGAGCAGCGCCGCCACCAGTTCCTCCCGGGTGAGCACCGCATCGGCCAGGATGCCGCCGACCGCCTCGGTGAGCGCGGCGACCTCGGCGGGCGTCGCGCCGAACGTCTTCTGCCACGAGGGTTTCTCCCAGATCCGGGTCGCCGCCATGAGCGGCAGCACCGCCGCCGCGTCGCTCGGCAGCATGGCGTGCAGCGTGCCGCGCATGGCCCAGGTCTTGATCAGCACACCCTGCTCGAGGGCGCCGGCGACGGCGCCCGGCTCGGGCGCCGCGCTCCGGAGCGCCACCGCCATCTCCGCCGCCGACGTCACCTGCGCCTGCACCCCGGCCAGCCGCCCGGCCACCTCGGCCGCCCCGCCGCTCGCCACCCGCGAGACGAATTGACGTTCGAGCCGCCACGCGAACACCTGATCCCGGCCGAGCCGCACCGTAGCCTCCCGAACTCCCGACAACCGCTGAAGCCGCAGGCTACACCCGCCCACCGACGCGGCGGTGCCACGAACGAGCCCGTGCGCGGCGACGACCTCGGGCTCAGACGATGAGGTTGTCGTGGTCGCGCCAGTACCGCTGCCGCAGCTGCCGCTTGTACAGCTTCCCGCTCGGGTCGCGCGGCAGTTCGTCCACGAAATCGACCGTGCGGGGGCATTTGTAACCGGCGAGTTCCGCCCGGCAGCAGGCGATGAGTTCGGCGGCCAGCCCGGCGTTCGCGGCGGCCGGGTCGACCGGCTGCACCACGGCCTTGACCGACTCCCCCATTTCCGCGTCCGGTACCCCGATCACCGCCACATCGGCGACGGCGGGGTGGGCGGCCAGGGTGTTCTCGGCTTCCTGCGGATAGATGTTCACTCCGCCGGAGATGATCATATGGGCCTGGCGATCGGTGAGGTAGAGATAGCCGTCGGCGTCCAGATACCCCATATCGCCCAGTGTGCGCCAGCCCTTCGGATGCACCACGGACGCGGTTTTGCCGGGGTCGTGGTGGTATTCGAACGGGCGGCCGCCGTCGAAATACACCACTCCGACCGCACCGGCGGGGAGTTCGGCGCCGTCCTCGCCGACGATATGGCATTCCTGCGCCGGCCGGCCCACCGATCCGGGATGGTCGAGCCATTCCCGGGCGGTGATATAGGTGTTGCCCACATCCTCGGTGCCCGAGTAGTACTCGGAGATGATGGGCCCCCACCAGTCCAGCATCTGCTGTTTGATCGCGACCGGGCACGGCGCGGCCGAATGGACCACGTCCACCAGGCTGGAGGTGTCGTAGCGCGCGCGGTCGGCGGCGGGCAGGCGCAGCAGGCGCACGAACATGGTCGGCACCATCTGGGTGTGGGTGACACCGTGCCGTTCGATCAGCTCCAGGCACAACCGCGGCTCGAACCGTTCCATCACCACCACGGTGGCGCCGAGCCGGTGCCAGGACATGGAGAACACCAGCGGCGCACCGTGATAGAGGGGCGCGGGCGACAGATACACCGCGCCCTCGGTATCGCCGCTCACCAGCAGCCCGCGGGCGATCTGCACCGGCGCGGCGGACGGATCGCCCAGCGGTGTGGCCGGTAGCGGTTTGCGGATCCCCTTGGGCCGTCCGGTGGTACCCGAGGAGTACAGCATCTCCCGGCCTTCGCATTCCTCGGCGCCGAGCGGCTCCGCCGATTCGGCGGCCAGCACGTCCTCGTAGCGTTCGAAACCCGGCAGCTCACCGGCTCCCGCGATCCGCACCGGGATCCGGGTGAGGTCCAGGTCCGCGACGACCCCGGCCACCGACTCCCCCGCTATCAGCGCGGTCGCGCCGCAGTCGTCGAGGATGTACTGCACCTCACCGGCGGTGAGGTGCCAGTTGACGGCGGTGTAGTACAGACCCGACCGCTGCGCCGCCCAGGCGATCTCCAGATTCGCCGCGTTGTTCTCCATCAGGATCGCGAGATGGTCGCCGGTGCGCAATCCGCGGGCCCGCAGGGCGCGGGCGCCGCGGATCGAACGTTGTTCCAGTTCGCGGTAGGTCACGACCTGCCCGCTTTCGGCCATGATCACGGCCGGGCGGTCCGGTGTGCGCTCGGCGTGCCATCCGGGTGTCATCTCGGCCGCCCGCGGAAATCCGTCCCGCGATGGGCTGTGCTGGTCGTTCATACGCGTGGTCCTCATACTCCGGCGGATTCGGCCCTGTTCCGGTTGTACTCGCCACACCCGGCCCGATGCGGCGTTTTCGGCGACGTTCGCAGCTCAGACGTTCGCGGCTCAGAGTCGTTCGTAGACGGTGGCGTTGGCCAGACCGCCGGCCTCGCACATGGTCTGCAGGCCGTAGCGGGCGCCGCGATCACGCAGGGCGTGCACCAGGGTGGTCGCCAGGCGGGCTCCGGACGCCCCCAGGGGGTGGCCGAGGGCGATCGCGCCGCCGTGCACGTTCACCCGGGACAGCTCGGCCCGAACGTCGCGCGCCCAGGCGAGCACTACCGACGCGAAGGCCTCGTTCACCTCGAAGAGGTCGATATCGGAGATATCGAGACCCGCGCGCGACAGCACCTTGCGGGTCGCCGGGATCACCGCGATGAGCATCAGCAGCGGATCGTCACCGGCCACCGCGAAACTGTGCAGGCGGGCCAGCGGCCGCAGCCCGAGCCGCGCGGCGTTCTCGCTGGTCGTGATGAGCACCGCGGCACTGCCGTCACTGATCTGGCTGGCATTGGCGGCGGTGACGTTCCAGCCGATCTCGGGGAAGCGATCGGCGAGTTGCGGGCTGTGGAAGGCGGGGCGCAGCCCGGCCAGGGTCTCCGCGGTGGTCCCGGTGCGGATGCCCTCGTCGGTGGCCAGGCCCGCGATCGGGGCCAGCTGGGCATCGAAGGCGCCGTCCTTGGTGGCCCGGGCCGCCTTCTCGTGGCTCACGGCCGCGAACTCGTCGACCTCACCGCGGGTCAGATTCCAGCGGGCGGCGATGAGTTCCGCGCTGATTCCCTGCGATACCAGCGGTTCGGGATAGCGCTTCGGGAAATCGGATCCGTCCAGGTCGGCGCCGAGCACACTGGCGCCCATCGGCACCCGGCTCATCGACTCCACCCCGGCCGCCACCACCCAGTCGTAGGCGCCCGCGATCACGCCCTGGGCCGCGAAATGGATCGCCTGCTGGCTGCTCCCGCACTGCCGGTCGACGGTGGTCGCGGGGACCGATTCCGGGTAGCCGGCGGCCAGCGCGGCCCGGCGGCTCATATTGACCGACTGCTCGCCGGCCTGAGTGACCACGCCACCGATCACATCGTCGATCAGCGCCGGGTCGATACCGGTGCGTTCCACCAGTTCTCGCAGGCTGTGGGCGAGCAGGTCGACCGGATGGACGCCGTGCAGCGCTCCGGTGGCCTTGCCTTTGCCGATAGGGGTGCGGACGGCTTCGACGATCACTGCGTCTCTCATGACGACTCCTGGGTCTGTCGGTAACGATCTTGTCGGGCACCGGGCGTGGTCCGCCCGGTTGTCGGTCGCACGGCGTCGGGACGCCCCGATGAAGCGGCGGGCCGCCGGGTGGCCAGGACGATTCCGGCCGCCACGGGGATCACGGCGGCGATTTCGACGGCGGTGACCGCCTCTCCGAGGACCAGCGCCCCGAGCGCGACCCCGAACAGCGGCGGCATGAACTGGGCGACACTGGCGCCCGCCGGTCCGGCCCGCCGGATCAGCAGCAGCCACAGGCTCATCCCGATCACCGAGGCGCCCAGGGCCAGGAACAGCACCGCGACGGCCGGCGCGGGTCCGAAATCCACGGTGTCGCCGGAGGCCACCGCGAACACGACCATCGGCACCCCGGCGACCAGCGCCTGCCAGCCGGTGGCCAGATAGGGGTCGATATCGCCGACCAGGCGCGGGGTGCAGACGGTGGCCACCACGAGGAATCCCACCGCGACCGCCCCGGCGGCGATCCCGGCACCGGTGATCACCCCCGCCCCGAGCCGGTCGAGCGCGGAGACCACGATGCCGCCGAACCCGAGGAGCAGGCCGAGCAGCCGGACGCCGGAGAGCCGCCCCTGTCCCAGCGCGGCCGACCCGAGTTGCACCAGCAGCGGAGTGCACGCCGAGAGGACGGCGGCCATTCCCACCGACAGATGCGGGAGCGCCCAGGCCATCACCAGCAGATATCCGATGTTGTTGAGCAGCCCCAGCAGGCCGAGTGCGAGGAGCGAGCGCGGCGCCAGGGTGCGCACCAGATGTATCCGGAGCGTGAGCAGGACCAGCCCCGCCAGTACGCAGCGCGCGCCCACGACCGCGGCCGGACCCGCGTGCCGCAACGCGATCTGGGTGGCGAGGAACGCACCCGCCCACAGCAGCGCCCATACCGTCGCGAGGACCGCCGTACCCACCGACCATCCGTGCGCGGTCCGGTCGGCGGTGGATACGGCGGCGGTGGTCACGACGCGCTGACCGGGACCAGGCGTTCGGCCTTGGCGGCGACGCGTGCGAGGAATCGCCCGGTGTCGATCACGTGCCGGCCGTGGGTGCCCTTGGCCGCCACATCCCCCTCGTCGTCGCGGGCCTCGACCTCCCATTCGACGTAGTTCTTGTCCACCCGGACGCAGCGCGCGGTGACGGTGAGCCGGGCGCCGGGCGGGGTCGGTGCGCTGTGCAGGATGTTCACCATCGTGCCGAGGCTGCCCTCGCCCTCTTCGAGCACCGGGCGCAGCGCGAGGATCGCCGACCACTCCAGCAGGCCCACCATGAAACCGGTGGCGAAAACCTCCGGCATGATGCGGTAATCCTCGGATTCGGGATACAGATGCGGCACCGTTTTGTTCTCGGGCACCGTATAGGTCATTTCCTGGACGTCGCCCACGGTCAGAATGTCACGCACAGCAGAAGCTCCTGTCGTAATAGGGAAGAGAAATTCGGAGGGCACGCGCCGGTATCAGACCGGGGCGCTTTCCGGGGCCGGCCGGTTGACGCCGAGCGCGAACTCGGCCAGCCGTTTCCGGATGACATCGGAGGTTCCCGACGGCGCCAGCGTCATGAGCGCGTCGTCGAGCAGTTGCACCGCGCCGATACCGGGATGGCAGCCGCGGGCGCCCATGAGCTCGACGGCCGCGGTCGCGCAGTGCACGGCGGTTTCGCTGGCCTGCAGTTTTCCGATGATGAAGCCGACATCGTGCCGATGCCCGGCATCGAGGCGGGACGCCGCGTGATACAGCGCCAGCCGGCTGCTGTAGATACCGGCGAACATATCGGCGAGGCGGCGTTGCACACTGTCCAGCCCGGCCAGCGGCGCGTCGTAGAGCACCCTGTTCCGGCTGTATTCGCGTGCCCGGTCCAGTGCCGCGGTGGCCAGACCCAGCGCCACCGAACCGATATTCGGCTTTCCGTGCCTGGTCACCACCGCGTGCGCGTAGCCGAGCCCCTCGCCCTCCCCTCCTATCATGTTGCCCGCCGGTATCCGGCAGTCCTCGAAGACGACCTCGCCCAGGCTGAATCCCCGCAGTCCGGCGAGATCGTGTTCGATCCCGGCCGAGCAGCCGGGGGTGCCGGCCTCCACCACGAACGCGCTCAGCGCACCGGAGTGCGCTCCGGGCGAGGTCCGCGCGATCACCCCGTGCAGGGTGGCGATATGGGAGTTGCCGATGAACCATTTGCGGCCGTTGACGATCCAGTGGTCACCGTCGCGGACCGCGGTGGTGCCCATCCCCAGCAGATGCGATCCGGAATCGGCCTCGGTCATGCAGATCGTCATGATGTCCTGGCCGCGGGCCAGTTGCGGGAGCCAGCGGGCGCGCTGCCGCTCGTCGCCGAACTCCAGTAACAGGCCCGCGCCCAGTGTCGCCGCGGACAGGCTCGCACCCAGCGCGGCATCCTTACGGGCGGCCTCCTCGATCGCCACCAGCCGCGCGAGGGTGCCCTTGCCCTGCCCACCCCACTGCCGCGGAATACCGACCCCGCTCCAGCCCAGGGCGATCAGCCGGGAGACCATATCGTCTCCGGTGGCGGCATCGGTTTTCTTCGCATCCAGATTCTCGAGATCTTCGCGAATTGATTCGCGTATGAGCTGCGCCCGCTCCCAGAAGTCGTTCACCCAACCCTCCGCTTCCTTGTTCGAATAGGTTTCGGATCGTGATCAGGCTCCGCTGCCCATATTCGAATCATATTGCCGCGCAATGTGAATGGGGACTACCAAAATTGGTAGTAGCAGAACGGGTAGCGCCGCGGCGTTCAGTCGGAACTGGCTATTCGGCGTATCAGTTCGGCGCGTGAGGAGATATCGAGTTTCCGGTAGATCTTGCGGAGATGGAAATTCACGGTGTGCTCGGTGATCCCGACCTCGCGCGCCACCTGACGGTTGGTCATCCCCCGGCCGACCAGTCCCGCGACCTCGTGTTCCCGGTCGGTGAGTTCGGCGTAGAGCGCGCCGCCGGAACCGATCACCGGCGGAAGATGGACGGGAGACGCGGCGGCTGGTGCGCCGCCCGGACGCGACTGCGCGGGCGCCGCACCGGCCTCCGCCCGGAGATGACGCAACAGGTAGGGGTCGGAGGCGGAATCGAGTAGGTGCGCCAGGGCGTGCGCGTCGCCGTGGAGAACGGCGCGAGCGTAGCGGGCGGCGTCGTAGAGCAGGGAGATCCCCGGGTTCCGTTGCGCCAGGGCCTCGATGGCCGCGACGACGAGCCGGGCCGTGGCGGTATCGCCCGCGCGCACGGCGGTAGCGGTCAGGACGCCCGCCGTCGTGGGGTCCTCCAGGAAGGAGGCCGGTTCGGCCTCGATCACCGGCCGGCCGGCGCGCACCAGACCGGCCGCGGCGTCCGGATCGGACCCGCGCGCGGCGATCGCGATCTCGATCAGGGCGGCGCGGGCCACGGTATCGGGCAGCACGAAGTAATCCGGCAGCTCGCGCATCCGGCGCAGCTGCTCGGCGGCCCCGCCGATATCCCCGAGCCGGAGGCGGGCGAGCGCGGAGACCGCCAGCGCTCGCGGGACCGCGACGGTGGTCCGGTGCCGCCGGGCGTATTCGATCGCGGCGGCGGCGCAGCGCAACGCGGCCTCGGGTTCGTCGCGCTGCAGGCACAGCGCGGCGTCGAGCGCGGCCGGGATGGACTCGAAGGCGTGCAGGCCGTACCGATCCTGCTCCTCGCGGACCCGGGCGACGAGATCGGCGGCCCGGGCGGTCACCCGCATATCGACCAGCCGTTTCGCCGACATCAGCCGGGTGTAGACGTGCCATACCGGCCCGGCCTCGGCCGCGACGTTCTCGGCCAGCTGGTTCTGCCACAGCGCCTCGGCGAGTTCACCGGCCCGCCAGCGCCGGTCGGCACGCAGGCACAGGGTGACGGCGCGCAGCGCCGGCCCGCCCGCCTCCTCGGCGGGATCCGGGGCGCGGCCGGCCGGATCGCCGAGCAGTGTCACGGTCAGCAACCGCAGCGCGGCGACCTGGTCACGGGTCTTCTCGGTGAGGTCGGGCGCGGCGAGCACGATATCGAAACCGGCCAGCGCGGCGGGCATATCGCCGCGTACCAGGGCGGCGCTGCCGACCGACAGCCCGGACAGCTGGGATTCGGTGAGTCCCTCGGCCCGCTCGACCGTGGCCATGAGATAGAGAACGTCGCCGACCTGCGGGTTGATCGGCGATTCCACTGCAGGAGAATATCACTTCCGCATAACCGGGTGTCCTACGCGGACAGTGCGCTGAGCCGATGGCGGAACCAGTCGGCCACGAAATCCGTGCGTTCGGCGGAATGGTTGTAGATGGTGTGCTCGCCGTCCTCCCACACTCGCAGTGTCGAATCGGCCGACAGGTCGAGAAAGGCGCGCTGCTGGTCCAATGTGATCAGCGGGTCGGCCTCGCCGTGTAGCACGAGCACCGCCGCTGAGGTGCGGTCGACCGCCGGGTCGATCCAGAGCGTACGGAAGATGGCGGCGACCTCCTCGTCGCTTCCGACACCGAGCAGGGCTCGGGACTGCTCGCCGGCAGTACGGAACGGCGCGGGTTCCGGGCGCGAGGGTGCGCCGTTGACACAGCATGCGCCGAAGCGGCTGTCGTGGAGGGCGGCGCGCGCGGCGATCAATCCGCCGAAGCTGTTGCCCCACACTCCGGCCGGGCCGGTGAAACCTGTGCGTTCGCGCACAGCGTCGAGCGTCGCGCTGAAGGCCCCATCCGCATGCTCGTCGAGGTACAGACCGTTGAAGATCCGGGTTTCGCCCTGGCCGGGAGCCTCGAGCAGGACGGCGGACAGCCCCCGCCGGGCCAGGGCTGCGGCCTGCCGGTGGTATGCCGGCCCCCACCCACTCTGACCTCCCACGATAATGACCGTCGGGGTCGGGTGATCCGTGCGAGGACGAACGAACCATGCGATGCAGTGGCTCGACCTGTGGGGGATCGCCAGTCGTTCGACGCACAGGTCGGTGTCGAGATGGGCCGCGTCCTGGTAGGCCTGCGACAGCCGGCCGTACAGAGCGCGCTTGGCGGCGTTGTCGTAGTTGTGGGCCATCTGGGCGGCGACCAGTGCCGCCACCGCCCACCGGTAACAGTCGACCGCCGTCTCGATATTGCCCTGTCCGACAGCGGACGCGGCGCGGGCGAGCTGAGCTTCGGCGAGCGCGGCCGCGGTATCGTCCCAGGCCTGCGTGGCCGGTGCGCCGGTGAGTTGGGCCGCGTCCCAATGATCCATGCCGTAGTCGAGCATGCGGGTCGGCGTCATGGAGCGCAGGAGCGCGGCTCGCGTCTTGACCGCGTCTGCCGGTTCCCGGGGTTTTTCGCTGATCTCGGTCATGAGGCTCCGATAGTCGAGAGGCCGGACCGGAATCAGCCTCGGTCGAGCGGATGGACGGGATCGGCGGCGACGATCGTATTGCGAAGACTTCCGAGCCCTTCGATGGTGGCGACGATCTCGTCGCCCTCCTTCAGCCACGGATAGGCCTCTTCGCTGTGGGTTCGGGACAACTCGAGGATGCAGCCCGTACCGCAGGTGCCCGACCCGATGACATCTCCCGGCCGGACCTCGGTTCCGCGCGAGGCATACGAGATCATCTGCGGGAACGACCAGTGGACATCGGACCAGTTGGCCTCGGTATAGAGGCGGCCGTTGACCGTCAGCGTCATGGCCCTGTCGAAGCCGTTGCCCGCGGCGAACGGAGCGAGCTCGTCGGCGGTCACCAGGTAGGGCCCCAGTCCGGTGGCAGTGTCCTTACCCTTGACCGGGCCCATGGACAATGTCATCTCGCGCTGCTGCACGTCGCGGCCGCTCCAATCGTTGAGGACGCAGTAGCCGACGATGTGATCGGCCGCTTCCTCGACGGTCAGGTTGGCGCCCGCCTTGCCGACAACCGCCGCCACCTCGAGCTCGAAGTCGAACTTGGTGGCTCCCGGGGTCATGGGGATCTCCCCATCGCCGCGGAACGCGTACGGATTGGAGAAGTAGAAGACGGGAATTTCGTACCAGGTGGGGTCCATTTCGAGCCCACGCCAGGCGCGGCCGGCCCGGACGTGCTGTTCGAAGGCGTAGCAGTCGCGGAAGGTGGGGGGCGTCTCCAGCGGCGAGAGGATGCGCACGTCCGTGGGATCGACTTCCGCGCCGGAAGCCGCGGCCTCGCGTCCGGCCGCCAGCAGGGCTGCCTCCCCGGATTCGATGAGCGGAAGGAGGTCGTTGTAGCCGTGGAGGACTCGGAAGCCGGTTTCGACGACGACCCCGACCTGGACCGCACCGTCGGTGCGAGCGAATCGAGCGAACTTCATTCGGCGACATTCCCTTTCGTGACAGCGTCCTTCGGACCCGCTTGGTCGTGGGTCCACCGCTCATAGCTCTCTTCGGTGAACCCAGCGGTTCCGTACTTGTCCACCGAGGCACGGATGGCGGCCATGAGCTCCGCGGCCGGGGTCTCGATATCGATGGTCTCGACGAACGGCTGGCGCGCCACCAGACCGGTCCGCCAATACACCTCGGCCCGATTGCCTTCGGGGTCGAAGAAATACACACCCACGGCGTTGCCGTGGGACACGATCATGTCGAACTCGGTCCGGTGCTCCCGCAGCCGGCGGTACAGCCCGAGGAGATCATCGAACGTCTCGCAACGGAACGAGATCTGCTGGATCAAGCGGCCCTCGCGGGGTACGTCGCGCCCCTTCGCCAGCAGAAGCTCGTGGTGCTCGTCGTCGGGACGGGCGGAGAGGAAGTAGTTACCGAGTGCGGGGTCGTGATCGGTGACGACCAGCCCGAGTACCTCGGTGTAGAACGCGAGTTGCCTGTCCACGTCGAGGCAGCGGATGCCGACGTGGCCGAGCTCCGCGACCTTCGGGCGCGGGATGTCGGTGTACGCGTACATGGAGCGAATCCTTTTCAGCGATGAGCGGTCGACGACCGCGATCTGCGACCCATTCTGTTCAGCAGACGCGGTTCTTGTCAATAGAACAATGGTCGACGCGCTGGGCATACATTGTTCTGCACAACAGAATGATTTCGCCCGGTCCGTGATAGGGTGCGACCGCCACCGGGCGTGGTCTTCGTCTCGACATCCATGGAGGGCACCGATGGCGGCGCTGGCCGGCTACCCGATCGAATCGGTGGAGAACGCTGCCCGGGTCCTGCTGATGCTGCGCGGCCGGCGCGTTCTCCGCGTGGCCGAGGTCGCCTCGGAGCTGGGCATCGCCCGGTCCAGCGCCCACCGCATGCTGACAACCCTGCAATCCCAGGGGCTGCTGCGCCAGGACCCCACGACGCGCGGCTATGCCGCGGGCCCTCAGCTCGTACAGCTCGGTATCGCGGTTATCGGCGCGAACGATCTGCGGGCCGAGGTGCGGCCCACACTCGAGCGGCTCTGCCACGATATCGGCGAAACGGCGCACCTGATCGTGCTCGACGGCACGACGATCGTGTTCCTGGACGGTGTCGAGGGGCGATTCGCGATCCGTGCCGCGGAACGGACCGGAGACCGGGCGCCCGCGCACGCGTCGGCGGCAGGCAAGGTGCTGCTGGCATCGCTGACCCGCGAAGAGCTTCGCGAACGATATCCGGGGAGCCGCATTCAGGGCGGCACGGCCGAAGCGATCACCAGCCGGCGCAAGCTCGAAGAAGCACTCGAGACCGTCGGCCGGCAGGGTTACGCGGTGAACCTCGGCGAGAGCGAACCGGGTCTGCATGCCATCGCAGCCCCTGTTCTCGATGCGGCAGGCAATGTCCGCGCCGCCATCAGCATCTCCGGGCCGTCGTTCCGGCTGACCGAAGACGAGCTGGCCGGCCATGCCCAGGCGTTGCTCGAGGCGACCGACCGGCTCAGCGCGGCGCTGAGCTAGCGACCGCCCCCAGGGCGACGGCTACCGGGTCAGCGACAGTGCCGGTCGCAGCGAGGCGAGAAGTCCCGGCACCCGGGCGAGCTCGGACGCCGAACCGAGGACATAGAAGTCCGGGCGCACCAGCACCGCGATGACGCCGGCCTCCTTCATCCACCGGCTCAATGTATCGCCGTCCTCATAGAGCCCGTAGGGCGAATTCACGACCACCGATCGCAGGCCGATCGAGCTCTCCAGCTCGGCGACCGCCGCGGCCGCGGCAGTATCGAGTTCGGCAAGGCTGAAGAGGGTGAACCCGGTGCCGAGGATGTCGTCGGAGCGGCGGGACCTGCCCTCCGCGGTGCGCAGCAGGGGCTGGACACCGAGGTGACCGGCCAGCGGGTCCCCGGCGCGGAAACCCGCGCCGACCGGCGGCTGGAACGGCGGTGGCAGTTCGGTCGCGGACCGCATGGTCTCGCGGCGTTGCGCCGCGCGTACCGGATCGGTCTCGCAGACGACGGTCCCGATCCGGATCGACTCCTCGATATATGCCAGGACCTGCGGCCGGCGCGAGGCGGTGTACAGATCCAGGAGCCGTGGGTCCGCGGCCCCGCTCACGATCAGGTCGAGAATCCAGGCGAGCGTCGCGGCGTCGCGAATACCGGAGCTCATGCCCTGTCCCAGAAACGGCGGCATAACGTGCGCGGCATCGCCCGCCAGCAGGACCGATCCGGCGCGGAACGTCTCCGCCACTATGGATCTGAACTGGTAGACGGTCTGCCGGATAAGCTCGCCCGCGTCCGGCCCGATCCACGGCCGCACCAGCTTCCACACATTTTCCGGGGTCGCCATCTCCGCGGGGTCATCGCCGTCCACGAGCATGAACTCCCACCGGAAGTATCGCTGGGCAACCCGGCCCATATGATTCGGCCGCTCGGGGTTCAAGACCTGTCCCGTGTGCGGAATGTCGAGCACGGGGGCACCGGGCTTCGGGCGGATATCGGCAACCAGCCAGTCCCCACGGAAGCCCAGGTCCTCGGTGCCGATATCGCACAGAGCCCGCACCGTACTGTTCGCGCCATCCGCGCCGACCACATAGCGAGCGGTGACGACCGTACCGCTGGCCATGGTCACCGCAACGCGGTCGTGGTGTTGCCGGAGATCGACGACGGCGTCACCGAAGCGGAGGTCCACCGTGGGAATCTCATGGATCGCCGCGTCGACGACTTCCTCGAGTTCGGGCTGGTAGAAGTGATATGACGCCTCCCACCCGGACGGAGCGTCCCAATCCCGCGGGAGCCGGGCGAGCACCTCCCCGCCGGGGTCGAGGAACGCGTACAGGCGCGCGGGATCGGCGATACGGCCGACCGCGTCGGCGGCGCCCATCGCCTGGAAGATTCGCATGATCTCGTGGTCGAAGTGACCGGCACGCGGCGTCTCGTAACGACCGGCACGCCGTTCGGACACGATGACACGGTGTCCCGCCCCGCCGAGCAGGGCGGCCAGGCCCTGACCGACCGGGCCGTACCCCACGATCAGGACGTCCGCGTCCAAAGGATCGGCCGAGGTGGTGTGGGGGTCCCCGGAAGGAGTCATGTGCTGCGACCTTTCGCCTAGCCGTCGTCGACCTGCGGCGCGGCCGGCGGGCCGCGCGGGACCCGCACCGCGGCAGCGGTCGAGTACAGGTCTTCGATATTCTGTTGAGCAGAACAAATTCTGTCAAGCAGATCACCGGCAGGGCCCCTCCCGTGACGGAAAACCTTGCGGAGGGCGGAGAATGTGTTCTATTTTACAGATCACGTTCTGGTGAACAGATAACCGATGGTCGCTCCGTCGCCCGTATCGGCTTGTCCGTCCCGCTCCACAATCCACTGGCCGACATATGAACGGGATGGTTTCGACGATGGGAAGCGCAGTAGCGAACGCGATCGACCAGGCGCTCTCGCGCGGCGAAGTGGGCCTGCAGGTCGCGGCGTACCACCGGGGCGAGCTGGTCATCGATATCAACGCCGGGAAAGTGGCGCCGGACAGCCATGAAGTCGGCTCCGGCACGATCTTCTGGGTGGCCTCCGCGGGGAAGGTGTCCACGGCGACTGCCCTGCACGTGCAGGTGGAACGGGGGCTGCTCGACTACGACCAGCCCGTGGCGTCCATCTGGCCGGAGTTCGGCGCTCATGGGAAAGAGACGGCCACGGTGCGCGATGCTCTCACCCACCGCGTCGGCCTCCCCGACCTGCCCGGCGATGCGACACCGGAACTGCTCGGAGACTGGGAGTGGATGGTCGAACGACTCGCACGTTCGGCCCCGAGCGATGTTCCGGCCCACCGGAACAGCTATCACGCACGCACCTGGGGTTACGTCGTCGGGGAGATCGCTCGGCGGGCCGACCCGGCGGGCCGATCGTTCGAGGACCTCGTTCGCGCGGAGGTCCATGCACCCTTGGGAATCACCGAGATCTGGCACCGGCTACCGGAATCGGCGCAGACGGATGTCGCCGTAGTACAGGGTGAGATCCTCAGCGGGGATCCGGCGAAGTTCATCGTCAGCGCGGACCACGAGATCAACACGCCCCGGTACCGGGACAGGATCGATCCGAGCGGGGCGTGGACGACCGCACGAGGGGCCGCACGCCTCTGGGCGCTGTACGCCCAGGGCGGCGAGCTGGACGGAGCGCGCCTGCTGCCCTCCGATCGCATCGAGACCTTCCTGGCACCCCGGGCCTGTGCCCACCCGGCCGGATCGATCGCGGGCCCACGGGCCGTCATCGGAACAGGCGGACTGATGGTGGGCTCGGCCCTCCCCGCATGCGACGAACTCTTGGGTTTTCGAAGCAATCGTGTTCTCTGGCATCCCGGCGCCGGAGGAGCCCTCGGATTTGCCGATCTGGACGCAGAGCTCGCCGTCATGATCTGTCACAACGAGTTCTTCGACGAGCGACCGCACCCGCAGCACCCGTTCGCGGACCTCGTCCGCGCCGTGTACGCCGACGTCGCCGGATGAGCGGCTCGCGACCGGCGGCGCTCCGGACGGCACCGTCCTCCGGCAACCGCGGCACGGACGGCTACCGGAGGACGGGTCGGCGCCGTCCGGCCGGGCTCGGCAGCCGGACGGCGCCGGGTTTCAGGGCTTCGGCGCGGCCGGCAGGCCGATGGCCGGATCGATGAATTCGTTGGTCACCAGATCGGCGGCGGTGAGGCCGTCGGCGATCTGATCACCGCGTTTGCGCAGGATCGGGGTCACCGCGTCGATCACCCGGTCCACCCGCGCGGTATCGAAATCGCCCAGCGTGCTGTCGGGTCCGTTGCCGACGATCTTCTCCGCGACCTGCACCTTCACCGAATCGGAGTTACCGGCCGCGGTCATCGGCGGGCCGTCGGGGATGGTCTCGGCGATACGCAGCAGCGCGGCGTTGACCGGTTCCGGATTCGCGATGTAATCGACCTGGGCCTGCTGCAGCATCGGCACCAGTTCGGTCAGGCAGGGACGCAGCGATTCGAGTTCACCGGCGCGCACCGACCAGGCGTGCGGATAGATCTCGTAGCCGGCCTCGTGCACCAGCAGATAGTCGGTGGGTTTCTTCCAGCCCTCGACATCGTGTTCCCAGCGATAGGGCTCGTTGGAGACATAACCCTGCTGCATCACCTTGCCGCGTTCGGCGACGAACCGGCTCGGGGTGCCGTCGAAGGAGGCGTCGGCCTGATCGGGGCGCACGAACCCGTTGGCGACCAGATAGTCCATGAAGATCTTGCCCTCGCTGTACACCACGGGGGCGTCGGTGCCGGGCACGTCCTTCCATGAATCGACCTTGTAGGTCGCCGGATCCCACATCACGATCTGCGGGTTCACATCGAGTGAAGCGAACACACCGGTCACCGGGAATTCCGACTGCGCCCTCACCGCGTCGTCGGTCGGGACGAATCCGAGTGTGATCGAGGTGTCCTGATACATCTGCGCGGGCACCGGCTGCCCGCCCAGGAAGGGGCCGCCGAGCCGGACCTCGACGTTGATACCGGTATCGCCCAGCGGGCCGGCGTAGGAGCCCTTGTTGACGTCGACGGTTCCGTCGGGACCGACGAGCTGGAAGGCGGCCGCGCGTTCCGGCGTCGCGTACCAGTCGGTCTGGATGACGACGGTGGACGGGCAGACACCGGCCAGCGGGCCCTCACCGGTGGGTTCGGGAACCGAGGTCGCGCCGCCGCAGGCGGTGAGCAGCGCGGCGCCGGCTACGGCGGTCAGGACGGAAAGGGGTCTCTTCATGGGACTTCCTGGTGTGCAGCGGTGGATGGGAGGGAAGCACGGCCGTGATCCACCGGTTCGCACCGGTCGATCACCGCCGGGCGGGGATCAGTGGCCGCGGCGGCGGCCGTGGGCCCGTTCGACGCGGACGGCCAGGAAATCGAAGAACCAGAACAGGATCAGACCGGCCAGCGAGGAGAGCAGCAGCGCGGTCAGCAGTTCCTCGGTGGCCAGCCGCTGCCGGTAGACGTCGATCATCCGGCCGATTCCGGGTTCGCCCTGGCGGAAGAAGAAATCCGCCACGATCGAACCGATGATCGCCATCCCGCCGGAGATCTTGAAACCGGAGATCATCGCGGGAAGCGCGGTCGGCAACTGGAGTTTCAGCAGGCGCTGCCACCGGGTGGCGCCGTGCAGGGTGAACAGATCGTGTTCGGCCGGCGCGACGGCCTTGAGACCGAACAGCGTATTGGTGACCACCGGGAACAGCGACACCATCACGCAGACGATCACCCGGCTGCCGAATTCGTAGCCGAACCAGAACCCGAACAGCGGTACCACCGCGAGGATCGGAATCGTCTGCAGGATCACCGCGTACGGATAGAGCGAGTACTCCGCCCACCGGGCCTGGCTCATGATCACCGCGAAGCCCACCCCCAGCACCATCGCGATCACCAGCCCGCTGAGCGCCACCAGCACCGTGGATCCCAGCGCGGACAGGATCTCGGCCCGCACCGCGGCATCGAGCAGGCCCTCGGTGATCACCTGGTCCGGCCCCGGCAGCAGGAACCGCGATTCCGCGGCGATCAGATAGTGACTCGCGATGTACCAGGCGCCCATCACCAGCACGAACACCACTACGGGCGCGATGATCCGGACCGGCGCGATCCGTGCCCGCCGCCCCGCGGCGGCTTTCGGGCGGGCTTCCGCGGTGACCGTCTGCGCGGCGGTATCCGCCGCCACCGTGGTCATGCCGCCACCGCCTGTTCGGCGGCGTGCAGGGCGGCCGAGACGGTGCCGGCGATTTCGGCGAACTCCGGCGTGTACCGCATCCCGGTGTCGCGCGGGAAGTCCAGTGGCACGGTGATATCGGCCGCCACCCGGCCGGGACGGCCGGTGAGCACGACGACCCGGGTCGACATGAACACCGCCTCCGGTACCGAGTGGGTGACGAACACACCCGCGAACGCGTCCCGGCGGAACAACCCGCCCACCTCCTCGTTCAGGCGCTGGCGGGTGATCTCGTCGAGCGCGCCGAACGGTTCGTCGAACAGGAACACCTCCGGGCGCAGGGTGAGCGCGCGGGCGATCGAGGCCCGCATGCGCATCCCGCCGGACAGTTGCGCCGGTTTGTGTTTCTCGAAACCACCGAGACCGACCCGCTCGATGGCGTCGAGGGCGGCGGCGCGGCGCACCTTGCGGTCCACCCCCGCCAGTTCCGCGGGTAGCTCGACATTGCGCAGTACCGTCCGCCACGGCAGCAGGGTGGCCTCCTGGAAGACGTAGCCGAGTTGTTCGGTGGCCACGTCGACCGAACCGGCGCTGGCCTCCTCGAATCCGGCCGCCAAGCGCAGCAGGGTCGATTTGCCACACCCCGACGGCCCGACCAGGGAGACGAATTCCCCTGGGCGAACGGTGATATCGATATCGCGCAGAGCGGCGGTCCCGTTCTCGAACACCATCGAAACGTTCCGGAACGCGAGCGCCGGGTCCGGCTCGGCCGTAGCCGCGCGGTTCGTATACACGGCCTCCTCCACGGAGGTCGGTACCGGAATAGCCTTTGTGCTCATGAAACAGTTTTATCGGGCGCTGATTGCCGATCGCGGTCGACCGGATTACACCCCTGTTTCGTATACGATCAGTTGGTGAGCTGCCCGGCCCGCGCGACCACCCGGCCGCCCTTGACCACCAGTCCGCGCGGCGCGACACTCACCACCGCCGCGGCGGGCGCCGGGGCGTCCACGGTCAGGAAATCCGCCCGGGCTCCCGGGACCAAGCCGTAATCGGTCAGCCCCAGAACCTCGGCGCCGCCGTGGGTTCCGGCGGCCAGGGCCAGTTCGATCTCGGTATCGGAGAGCAGCCGGTCGCGGAACGCGACGGTCATGATCCGGCGCAGCATGTCACCGTCGCCGTAGGGCGTCCACAGATCGCGGATACCGTCGTTGCCCAGCGCGAGGGTCGCGCCGGCGGCGTGCATCACCCGGGCGGGGACCACCGGCGCGTCGCCGACAGCGCAGGTCACCATGGCGACCCCCGCCTCCGCCAGCCGTTCCGCGATACGCTGCTGATCGTCGGCCGGTAGCCCGCCCATCGCGTAGGCGTGGCTGATGGTCACCCGGCCGGCCATCCCGGTCGCTTTGGTGCGCTCGATGATCAGGTCGAACTCCCAGGCGCCCAGGTTGCCCGGATCGTGCAGGTGGATATCGATCTTCACGCCGAACCGTTCGGCCAGGCCGAAGATGATATCGAGCTGGCCGGTGGGATCGCCGTCGAAGCCGGCGGGGTCGATTCCGCCCACCGCCTCGACGCCGTCGGCCAAGGCCGCCGCGAGCAGATCGGCGACGCCCGGCCGGGAGACGAGACCACCCTGCGGGAACGCGACCAGTTCGACGTCCACCCGGTCGCGGTGACGGGCCGCGGCCTCGCGCACCGCCTCGACCCCGCCCAGCCCCACCGACGGATCGATATCGATATGGCTGCGCACGTAGGAGGTGCCGCTGCCGATCATGGCGGCGAGCAGGTTTCCGGCGTAACCGGCGTTGGGGATCCCGAGTTCGGCGCGCCGGTTCTCGCCGTTGGCGATCCGGCCGGCCAGTGAACGGCCACCCGTGTTGGGCACCCACGGACCGCTGTACAGGGTTTTGTCGAGATGACAGTGGGTGTCGACGAAGCCGGGCAGCACCAGCGCGCCGCCGAGATCCACGGTCTCGATATCGGCGGCCGCGAGATCGGGTCCGATGCTCTCGATCCGGCCGCCCCGGACCAGGATATCGGCGGTGGTGAGCGGACTGCCCGGGCTCCAGGGGCGTCCGTTGCGCAACAGCAGGTCGGTCATGGTTCCTTCTTTCCCGAGAGTGGAGTGGGTCCGGCGAATCAGGTGAACAGCATGGCGAGGCCGGCGCCGGCGCCGAACACGATCACGACGCCGCGGAACACCCCGGGGCGCAGCCGGTCGGCGATCTTCGCGCCGACCGTGCCGCCGAGCAGGCAGGCCGGGGCCAGTACCGCGACCGACCACCATTCGACCGGCCCGAACAGCGCGACCGCGATGGTGGCGGTGGTGGAGACGGCCAGGGTGAGCGCGCTCTTGAGGCCGTTGAGTGAATTGATCGAAGCCTCGATCCCCAGCGCGAGGGCCGTGAGCAGCACGATACCCATCCCGCCGTTGAAATAGGCGCCGTAGACACCGCCGAGGAAGACCCCGGCGAACAACGTGAACCGGGAGTCGCCGCCCTTCTGGGCCAGCCGCTTGGAGATCATCGGCTGCGCGGCGAACAGTGCCGTGGCCGCGAGCACCAGATACGGCACGAGAGCGGCGAACACCTCCGGCGGGGCCGCGAGCAGGGCGATCACTCCGCCGATCGCACCGGCGGTACCGGCGGCGACCAGCCCCGGGACCAGGCTGCGGTGATCGGCGAGCCGGGAGCGCAGGGCGGCCGCGCCGCCCAGATAACCGGGCCACACGGCGACGGCGTTGGTCACCGTCGCGGTCACCGGGGGCAGTCCGGTGGCGACGAGGGCGGGAAACGAGAGCAGGCTGCCGCCGCCGGCGATGGCATTGCACACGCCGGCGCCGAATCCGGCCACCAGCAGCAGAACCGCGTACACGGGATCCATGGCGTCCTTCCGATCCGAAGTGAGTCCGGATCGTATACGAAAAATTTCCGGCCTGTCGATCGAGTGCCGCCGGTCACTCCGACCGCCCCGGCCGGGCGAGCCCCCTCGGCGTCCGGCGGAGTTTCCTGGTATCCAGTGGAAATACCGGGCGGCGGATCGTAGACGAAGGCCGCCGCTCCCCCAGCGAACCGAGGACGATGTGGACAGCACCCGCAACCCGCGCATGACCAAGCAGCAGGTGTGCCGCGCCATTCGCGACGACATCATCCACGGCCTGTTCGCCCCCGGCCAGCGGCTCACCGAGGACACCCTCGCCGAGAGCTACGGCGTCTCCCGGGTACCGGTCCGCGAGGCACTGCGCACACTCGAGGCCGAGGGATTCGCCTACTCCCGCCCCTATGCGGGCACCTTCGTCGCGGAACTGACCGAGGACGAGGCCGCCGACCTGCTCGAGATCCGGGCGCTGCTGGAACCGCTGTGCGCGAGCCGGGCCGCGCACCGGCGCACCCCCGAGCAGCTGGGCCGGCTCAAAGAACTCACCGCGCTCGGCCAGGAGGCGGTCCGAGGCGGCAGGCTCGACGAGCTGACCAGGCTCAACAGCCGGTTCCACGAGGTGCTGGCCGAAGCGTCGGGCAGTACGCTGCTGACCCAGCTGATCACCCAGCTCGGCTGGAAGATCGCCTGGGTGTACGCGGTCGAACTCCCGCGCCGCGCCGCGGATTCCTGGTACGAACACGAGCGGATCTGCGATGCCCTCGAGGCCCGGGACGCCGAGGCGGCGCGGCGGGTGGTCGCCGAGCACATCGGGCACGCGACCACCGCGTACCGGCTGCGGCAGCGGGGGGTACCGGAGCACCACCCCGCGGTCACCGGCGGGCCCGGATCGAGTTCGTAACCTGAGCGAAGCATTCCGCCGCCCTACCGGAAACACCCGGGTCGTATACAAACCGGAGTTCGTTTTTCTCCGGGAGGTATCGATGTCGACGTCCCCGCTCCGCACACCCGAGGCTCCGGCACCGGAGATCCCGCTGCGCGATTCGCCGCCGGCCGCGCCCGGCACCGCCGATCTGCTGCTCCGGCATGCCCGGATCGATGACGCGACCGCTCCGGTCGATATCGCCGTCACCGGCGGCGTGATCACCGCGATCGGGCCGGATATCGCGGTGCCGGCCGCGCACGAGATCGACTGCGCCGGGCGGGTGGTGATCCCCGGACTGGTGGAATCACATGTCCACCTCGACAAGGCGCTGCTCGACGGGGAGCGCGCGAACGACGACGGCACCCTCGCCCGGGCGATCGAGATCACCGCGGACCTCAAACGCGAGTTCACCGCGGATTCCCTCCGCGCCCGCGCCCGCCGGGTCCTGGAACAGGCGATCGGCAACGGCACCACGGCCATTCGCGCCCACCCCGATGTGGACCCGATCGTCGGACTGCTGGGTGTGCACACACTGCTGGAGTTGCGGGAGGAGTTCCGGGGCCGGATCGATCTGCAGATCGTCGCGTTTCCGCAGGAGGGGATATTCCGCGCGCCGGGCACCCTGGCGCTGCTGCGGGAGGCGCTGGGTGACGGCGCCGATGTGATCGGCGGCTGCACCTACAACGAGGATTCGCCCGCGCAGTGCCGCCGGCATATCGACCTGGTCTTCGAACTGGCCGCCGAATTCGGGGTGCCGGTGGATCTGCACGCCGATTTCGCCGACGATATCGGTGATCCCCGGTTCGCCCTCGCGGATTACATCGCCGAGGTCACCGGGCGCACCGAAATGGGCGGCCGGGTCACCATCGGTCACGCGACCTCACTGGCCGCCCGCGAACCCGGGGACCGGCAACGGGTGCTGCGCCTGCTCGCCGACGCCGGGGTCGCGGTGGTGCCGCTGCCCGCCACCGATATGTTCCTCGGCGGCCGTACCGATACCGCGAATATCCGCCGCGGTATCGCCCCGGTCCGCGAACTGTGGGCCGCCGGAGTGCGAACCGCCTACTCGTCCAACAATATTCGCAATGCCTTCACCCCCTACGGCAATGCCGATCTGCTCGATATCGGCCTGTTCCTGGCCCAGACCTCGCATCTGGCCGGTCCCGCCGACCTCACCCGGGTCCTCGGTATGGCCACCTACGAGGCCGCCGCGGTGATCGGTATCGCCGACAGCTACGGCCTGCGGGTGGGCGCGGCGGCCGATCTGGTGGTCCTGGACACCTCGCGGGTCGCCGACGCGCTGCTGGACCGGCCCGACCGCTGCTATGTGATCAAAGGCGGCCGGGTGGTCGCGCGAACCAGACGGATCCGCGAGTTGCTGCCCGTCACCGCCGGATGAGAGCCGGGAGTACGGCAGGATCGGTGTGATGACCACACTGTCCGAAAAAGCCGCCGCGTTTCTCGCGCTCCATCGTCCCGGTGATCCGGTCGTCCTGCCCACGGTCTGGGACGCGTGGTCGGCGGATCTGGTGCAGCAGGCCGGTTTTCCGGCGCTCACGGTCGGCAGTCATCCGCTCGCCAACTCGGTCGGCAAAGCCGATCAGGAGGGTATGGCCTTCGCCGAAGTCCTCGGCCGGGTCCGGGAGATCACGGCGGCGGTGGACGTGCCGGTCTCGGTCGATCTCGAATCCGGCTACGGGATCGAGCCGGCGGCCCTCATCGACGGGCTGCTGCAGGCCGGTGCCGTCGGTTTCAATATCGAGGACACAGTGCACAAAGAGGGCGGCCGGATGCGCGAGCCGCAGGAGCACGCCGATCTGGTGGGCCGGTTGCGCCTGGCCGCCGACGATACCGGTGTGCACGTCGTCGTGAACGCCCGGACCGATCTGCTGCTCACGTCCTCCGGCGATCCGGCCGAACTGGCCGGGTCCGCGATCGACCGATTGCGGCTGGCGGCCGCGGCCGGCGCCGATGTGCTGTACCCGGTGGGCCGCTACGGACCCGAGGTGCTGAGCCGCCTGTGCGCGGAACTGCCGTTGCCGGTCAACGCCGTCACGCTGCCGGAGCAGGGCGATAAGGCGTACTTCGCCGAACACGGCGCGGCACGAGTGAGTTTCGGACCGTTTCTGCAGTACGCGCTCGCGGCGGAGGCGAACCGGCTGCTCGCCCCCTGGCGGTGAGCCCACACGGATGAGGCACCGCCCCGGAGGTGTCACACAGGCCGGGGCCGTCCTCGTGACATCTCCGGCTCAGTGCGCGGCCGCGTGATCGCCCTGGTGGATGAGTGCGTCGATACGGCGTTTGTAGTCGTTGAATTCCGGGGTGGTGGATTCGCGCTCGCGGGGCAGATCGATCTCGACGACCTCGCGGATATGCCCCGCCGACCCGTGCGCGGTGCCCCCGGCCATCACCACCACCCGGTCGGACAGGTACACCGCCTCCTCCACACTGTGGGTGACGAAGACGACCGTCACCCCCGAATCACGGTGGATACGCGCCAGTTCGGCCTGCATCCCGGTGCGGGTGAGCGCGTCCAGGGCGCCGAAGGGTTCGTCCATCAGCAGGACGGCCGGCCGGTTGGCCAGCACCCGGGCGATGGCCACCCGCTGCTGCATACCGCCGGAGAGCTGATGCGGGAACGAATCGCGGACCCGGGTGAGCCCGACCGTCTCCAGGCAGCGGTCGGTGGTCTCGCGGATATCGTCGCGGGTCATCCGGGCCTGTTTCGGCCCGTAGGCGACGTTCTCGGCGACGGTCAGCCACGGGAACAGACCGTAGTCCTGGAAGACCACGCCGCGGTCCGGGCCGGGGCCGGTGACGTGTTCCTCGGCGACGGCGACCGAACCCTTGGTCGCGGTCTCGAAACCGGCGAGTATCCGCAGCAGGGTGGATTTACCGCAGCCGCTCGCGCCGACCACGCAGACGAATTCACCGGCGGTGATATCGAGGGAAACACCGTCCACGGCGTAGCCGGTGCTGCCCGGATACCGTTTGCCCAGATCCTCGATCGTGATACGGGCGGGCCGGTGGGGGCGGCGGCGGGTGGAATAGATCTTCATGGTGATCACCTGATCCGAGGAAGGGTCATGGGAGGAGGGGGCGCCGCCGCATCATGGAAGGAGGGGGCGCCGCCCCGCGAACAACCGCACGGCCAGCATCAGGATGCGGTCCGCGAGGAAACCGGCCAGGCCGATCACGATCATCACCGCGACGATGAGATCGGTGCGCGACTGTTCGCGGGCCTGGGTGATCAACGCACCCAGCCCCACCCGGATACCGACGGTCTCACCCACCACCAGGATCACCCACGACAATCCGAGCGCGATCCGCAGGCCGGACACGATGGTGGGAATCGCCGCGGGCAGCACGACCTTGTACAGGGTCTGCGCGGGCGGGGTCCCCAGCATGGCGGCGGCCTCGAACAGCCGCCGCGGCACCGCGCGCACCCCGGCGATCGTATTGATCAGGATCGAGAACACCGCGGCGAGAAACACCAGGAAGATTGTCGCGCGATCACCGAATCCGATGATGAGCAGCGAGAGCGGGGCCCACGCGGTCACCGGGATGGGCCGGATCAGGCCGAGGGTCGGTTCCAGCATCCGGTAGACCAGCGGCGAGCGGCCCATCACGATACCCAGCGGTACCGCGATGGCCGCGGCGATCGCGAAGCCCTGGACCACCCGCAGCGTGCTGGCGTAGAGGTGCACCCACAGGGTGCCGCTGTAGGTGTCGTCGACGATGCCGCCGACGGCGAGGTCGGCCAGCCGGCGCGCCACTTCGTAGGGGGTGGGCAGGAATTCCATCTGGATCCCGAACGGCAGCGTCCAGCCGCCACCCACGCCGTGATGCCACAGCAGCAGTCCGAGGACCGGCACCGGCAGCGCCCAGAGCAGGGTGACCAGCCGGCCCCGGTAGCGCGCCCACCGTGCCGGGCCGCGGCCGGGTTCGGCTTCCGCCGGGGTGACCGGCTTCGCGTCGGTGGTTTCGGCCGCGATTCCCAGCGTGGTCATCCCGCGGCTCCCACGGTGTCGAGGAATTCGGTGCGGAAGACCTTCGTCATATCCGGAGCGGCCGGGAGCTGATCGAAGGCGACCATCTGTCGCGCGAGTTCGGCGACCCGCTGCCGGTACTCGTCGTCCAGCTGCCAGCGCAGGCTGATATTGCCGATGGCGATATCGGTGACGCCCCGCTCCATCCCGAATGTTTCCACGAGTCCGGCGGCCCACGCGTCGTGGTCGCCTTTCATGAAATCGGTGGCGCGGGTGAAGGCGCCGACGGCTTCGCGGGCGCGGTCGGGTTCGGCGTCCAGGAAGGCGCCGTTACCGCCGAAGACGATATTGGTGGCGCCGATCGGGGTCTCGTAGGGGGAGACGATTTCATGGGCCCCGGCCTGCCGGGCGATGGATACGCCCATCTCGGCGCTGAGGAAAGCGTCCACCCGGTCGGCCGTGTAGGCGTTGGCCATATCCGAGTAGGCCAGATTCACCAGTTGCACATCGGAGTCCGGGTCCAGGCCGTGCGCACGCAGGGTGAGTTTCAGCGCGATCTCCTGCGACGACCCGGCCGGGAACCCGATCCGCTTACCCCGCAGGTCCTGCACGGTCCGGATCTCCGGACGCCCGACGAAACCGGATCCGCCGTCGGCCGCCGAGGCGATGACACGGACATTCTGTTCCGCGGCGACTCCGGCGAGCATGGCCGGTGCGCCGAGTACGCCGAGATCGATGGCGCCCGAGGCGAGGGCGTTCTTGATATCGGGTGAGTTCTCGAACAGCACGACCTCGTAGGTGGTGTTCTCCGGCGCGAACCGCTGCATGAAGTACGGGGCGTACAGATGCGGCTGCCCGCGCAGGGTTCCGATCTTGATCGCGCCCGGGTCACCGCCGACGCTGTCGGGTGTGGCGATACACCCGCTCAGGCCGGCCACCGCCAGGACAGCGACCGCGATGATCGAGAAGATATGACGGAGTGGGCGTTTCATACTCGGTCCTCACTGTGGAGCGGGCCCAGCGGCGCTGCTGAGTGCGAGGTGGATCAGGGAGCGGTCGGTACCGGGCGCGCCGACCAGGCAGACGCCGACCGGCGCGCCGTCGTGATCGCCCAGCGGCAGGGTCACCGCGGGCAGGCCCGCGATGGCGGCCGGGCAGGTCAGCGCGACGGTGCGGGCACGGGCGGCCGCGAATGCCGCCGGGCCCGCCGAACGACGCGGCGGCTGGGTCGCGGTGGCGGGCAGGATCAGGGCGCGGCCGGCGACCGCGGCCCGGATACCGTCCGAGGCGTCGGCCAGGACCGCGCGCGCGGCCTCGGCCTGTGCCGGGGTCACGGTCGCGGCGAAGGCGAACCGCTCGGCCACATCGGGTTCCAGTACGCCGGGGTGCGCGGCGATCCACCGCCCGTGGTTGGCCCAGGCCTCGAACGCCTGGACGACCCGGAACGCCTCGGGCCAGGATCCGTCCGGGGCCAGGTCCACCCGGGTGGCGCCGACCGCGCGCGCGTAGTCACGGACCGCGGCCGCTATCGGGGCGTCGGCGCGATCGCACAAGGCCGGGTCGAACGCGAAACCCGCGCGGGGTGCCGGATCGGCGGACTCCACCGGGCCCGGGGTGCGGCCCTGGAGCTCGATATCGACGCCGAGCACGCAGTCGGCGACCGCGGCCAGGGTGGCGCCGTCGCGGGTGAGCCAGCCGACCGCGTCGAACGACTGCGCCAGCGGCAGCAGCCCGGTGGTCGCGACCCGGCCGTGGGTGGTGCGGATTCCCCACAGCCCCTGGTAGGCGGCCGGTACCCGGATCGATCCCGCGGTATCGGTACCGAGTCCGATACTCACCTCGCCGCGGCGCACGGCCACCGCCGGGCCGCTGGTCGAACCGCCCGGAATCCGGTCGGGGGCGGCCGGATTGACCGGCATCCCGAACCGGCCGTTGCTGCCGGTGAGGCTGTAGGCGAATTCGTCGGTCTGCGCGATACCGGTGATGTGCGCGCCCGCGGCCAGCAGCCGGGCCGGGACCGCGGCATGCGCGCGGGCGGGGGTCCCGTCGAGTTCGTAACCGGGCACCCCGGCGCCGATGGTGTATCCGGCCAGGGCGTACAGATCCTTGACCGCCACCGTATGACCGGTGAGCGGTCCCGGCGCCGTGGCCTCGACCAGCGGCGCGCCCACCAGGCGCCAGACCGTGGTGTCCACCTCGGTGGCCGCGGATCCGGTCATCTCACCCGCTCCAGGATCCGGCGGGCCAGTGCGGTATCGGCGCCCGGACCGAAATCGGACCGGCGCACCGCGGCGTGCACCCCGCGGACCCGGTCCACGGCCTGCGAGACGGTGAAATCCGCGGCGGCGCTGAGATACAGGTAGGCGCGCCGGGGTTCGGCGTCGAAGAGTTCGGAGATCATCTCCACCGCATGGGTCACGCACAGCTCCAGCGCGGTGTTCAGATCGGTGTGCAGGCCGGTGGGGATCAGCAGCCCGTGCGCCGCGGCGAACGGCCCGATCCGGCCGCCGAATCCACCCGCGATCTCCGCGGCCGGGATCACATCCACCGTGAGGCTCGCGCGCAGCGGTGCCTCGAGCGCGGTGAGGGCCACCTCGCCGTCGCCCTGGGCGAAATGCGGATCGCCGATGTAGAGCATCGCGTCGGGGACCTGCACGGGCAGGAACAGGGTGGCGCCCTCGGTGAGGAGTTTGACGTCGATATTGCCGCCGTGCGGGCCCGGCGGCACCGAGTCGACCCGGATACCGGTATCGGTCGCCACCCCGATGATGCCCAGGAACGGCGCCAGCGGAAAGGCGGCCTGCGCGGCACCGGCCGTGGCGGCCAGCGGCATGGTGGCGATCCAGTCGCCGTCCTGGGACCGCACGCGGCAGAACTGGCCGTAGTCGCCGTCGAATCCCGGACGCCCGGCGAGCACTCCGCGACCGTGGCGGGTGGAGATCACGCCGTAGGGCGCCCGCATGGTGAGCGCGTCGATCCGGACCGCCAGCAGATCGCCCGGCCGCGCCCCCGCGATCGCGATCGGCCCGGTGACGATATGCGGCCCGGCGCCGGGCTCACGCCGGCAGCGGGCCGTCACCTCGACGGCATCGGCGAGCACGTCGTCGCGTTCCACCCCGTGGCCCCCGAAATAGCGCACGGGATCCGAGCCCTGGTCCTCCAGGATTCCCTCGTGGCTGATCGTGTCGATCACCACCGTCGTGCCCGGCGCGAAGGTCGCCACCGGGGAATCCGAGCGACAGGGCAACCTGCCCCAGAGCACTGTGCCGGGCTCGGCGGGTACATACGCCGTACCCGGCTCGATTCCCGTGTCCTGCTGCAAAACCGGAAAGGCCGCGGCCTCCTGCCAGGTCAGCGTCACCGCGATCTCCTTATTGGTCAGACCACCTGATGCACCGACGATAA
This sequence comes from Nocardia sp. NPDC049935, assembly GCF_055586645.1. NCBI lineage: Bacteria > Bacillati > Actinomycetota > Actinomycetes > Mycobacteriales > Nocardiaceae > Nocardia > Nocardia sp. NPDC049935. The sequence continues at coordinate 332,121 of NZ_JBVJHV010000008.1, forward strand.
GGTGCCGGACCGGCCCTGGCGAGAACGGTCGCCGAACGTAACGACCGATTTACCGGGCGGCAATACAACCTGGAAAATCACTGTGCGGCGGTAACTTCCCCGACCAATTAGGCGAGACTTCACACCGCGGACGACAACCCCCGAGCGGCACCGGCCCATACCGATCCGAGTGAAATCGGAGTATTGGTCAGACCACTCGGATGTCGGCCCGCCGACCACCGCCCGGCCACCGCACCACCGCCCGGCTCCGTAGCACCGGACCGTCACCCCTCCCCCGCATTGCGTAGCGTTCGGCGCGTACCCCGGGCAAGGAGGATCGGATGACCGGCGCGGACAGCGGGCGCACAGTGGACGTGGGCGACCGCGAGATCTTCTACGGCGACCACGGCGGCGGAACACCCGTGGTGCTGCTGCACGGGGGCGGACCCGGCGCCTCGGGCGCGGCCGCCTACTCGCGCAATATCGACGCCCTCGCCCGCCGGTTCCGGGTGATCGTGCCCGACCTCCCGGGCTACGGCCGGTCCACCAAACGAATCGACCGGTCCGACCCGTTCGGAGATCTGGCGGCCGCGATCGGCGGGCTCCTGGACGCACTGGACCTGCCGAGCGCGCACCTGATCGGGAATTCCTACGGCGGGGCGGCGGCGCTGCGGCTGACGATGGACCGCCCGGATCTCGTCGACCGGCTGATCCTGCTGGCGCCGGGTGGTATCGGCACCACCCGGACGCTGCCGACGCCGGGGCTGCGGGCACTGCTGTCCTACTACACCGGCACCGGGCCCGACCGGGACGAACTCGCCGTCTTCCTGCGCGAACACCTGGTCTTCGACGGCAGCGCCGTCACCGACGAGATGATCGACGCCCGGTTCCGGGCCAGTGTGGACCCCGAGGTGGTCGCGAACCCGCCGCTACGCCGCCCGTCCGGCCGGGGCGCCGCCCGGACCCTGCTGCGCATGGACCTCACCCGCGACCCCCGGCTGCGGCGGGTATCGCAGCCGACGCTGGTCGTCTGGGGCGCGCACGACCGGGTGAACCGGCCCGGGGGCGCGCGCATGCTGGCCGATCGGATGCCCGACTGCGATATCTACCGGGTGGCGAGGGCCGGTCACTGGGTGCAGTGGGAGCGCGCGGCGCTGTTCAACGAACTGGCGAGCACCTTCCTGACGGAGACCCGCCACACCTGAACCCGGCAACCCGGACCGCGGCGGCGCCGGATTGCGGTGGCACCTCGCAATTTCAGACATATTGACCGAATGACCGTTCACTTTCGGTTATCGTCGCGCTACCGGGCAACACGCCCGGCGGGAGACGCGCGACGCGGCGCGGCGCGGTCCCCCATCGGCTCGGCGGCCGGTCGCGACCGCCGGTGTTGGCGAAGAGGAGCAGCATGTACCCCGGTGCGCATGTCGATCGTTTCCCTGATAAACCGGCCGTCATCATGGCCGGGACCGGCGAGACGCTGACCTATCGGCAACTCGAGGACAACTCCGCCCGGCTCGCCCGCCATCTGCACGAGGCGGGACTGCGCCGCGGCGATCACATCGCGCTGGTGTCCGGAAACGATCCGAAGGTGTACGAGGCCTACTGGGCCGCGCTGCGATCCGGGCTTTACATCACAGCCGTCAACCGGCACCTGTCGCCGGACGAGATCGCCTATATCGTCGACGACTGCGGCGCCCGCGCGCTGATCGCGTCGGCCGGTCTGCGGGAGGCCGTCGAGCAGGTCGCGGGGAAGACGCCGGGAGTGGAGCTCCGGCTCGCCTTCGGCGGCGCGGTGGCCGGGTACGAATCCTACGAAGAAGCCCTGGCCGCGGCCTCGCCCGAACCGCTGGCCGACCAGCCGCGCGGCGCCGATATGCTCTACTCCTCCGGCACCACCGGCCGCCCGAAGGGCATCAAACAGCCGCTGTCGGACAGTCAGGTCGGCGATGAGCCCGGCGACCCCTACACCGCCGTTTTCGGCCCGCTCTACGGATTCGGCCCCGATGCCGTGTACCTGTCGCCCGCCCCGCTCTATCACGCCGCCCCGCTGCGGTTCGGCGGCGTGGTGCACGCTCTCGGCGGCACCCTGGTGGTGATGGAGCGGTTCGACGCCGAGGCCGCCCTGGCCGCGATCGAGCGCTACCGGGTGACGCACAGCCAGTGGGTGCCGACCATGTTCGTGCGGATGCTCAAACTCGACGAGGCCGTCCGCGCCCGCTACGACGTCTCCAGCATGCGGGTCGCCGTCCACGCCGCGGCCCCGTGCCCGGTCGAGGTCAAACAGGCGATGATCGACTGGTGGGGCCCGGTCCTGTACGAGTACTACGCGTGCACCGAGGCCAACGGGGCCACTTTCATCGACAGTGAGCAGTGGTTGCGGAAGCCGGGATCGGTGGGGCCCGCCGGAATGGGTTCGATCCGCGTCTGCGGCGACGACGGCGCGGAGCTGCCGATCGGCGAGATCGGCACCATCTACTTCGAACGCGAGGAAGTGCCGTTCACCTATCACAACGATCCGGCGAAAACCGAGGACGCGCAGCACCCGGCGTATCCGACCTGGACCACCACCGGCGATATCGGCTACGTCGATGCCGACGGTTTCCTGTTCCTCACCGACCGCAAGGCGTTCATGATCATCTCCGGCGGGGTGAACATCTACCCGCAGGAGGTCGAGGACGCGCTGGCCCTGCATCCCAAGGTGCTCGACGTCGCGGTGATCGGGCTGCCCGACGAGGAGATGGGCGAATCGGTGAAGGCGGTCGTCCAGCCCGCGCCCGGTGCGGAGCCGGGGCCGGAACTGGCCGCCGAACTGCGCGACTACCTGCGTGAGCGCATCGCGCATTACAAGGTGCCCCGCAGTGTCGACTTCGCCGAGGAACTGCCGCGCACACCCACCGGCAAACTGGTCAAGCGCAAACTACGCGAACAGTATCTCTGAGAGGGCAGCGCACGTTTGGGCCGGACACACCGGGTTATCCCGCGCCGAGGAGGATCCGGCGATGACCGACGATGTGGAGAAACGCTGGTCCGACGACGGGAACTTCCGCCGGGCCGTGCGCTATGTACTGGCTGTGCTGGTGGTCGCCGCGCTGGTGTGCGCGGCCACCGCACTGTGGGCCGCCACCGGCCGGTGCCGCGACGCCGAGGCGCTGCTGTGCGATACGCCCGCGCAGATCGCGGTGCTGTTCGGCCCGGGAGCGGTGTTGTTCCTGGGCGGGATCGGCGCGTTCGCCGAGACCATCCGGGTGTGGCGGCGCGGCGGGACCTGGCCGATCTGGCAGGGCGCGGGCTGGTTCCTGTTGCTGCTGACCCTGTTCTATCTCGGAATGGGCAGCGCGACGATACCGGCCGGGTGATCCACGGCGGCGCCGCGCAGCGATACCTCCCGGTAGCCCTGCTAACCCACCCCTGCGTGTGGCAGACTTTGCGGAAATGCTGGGACGACGGCCGCTCGACGACCGTGCGCGGAAGGTGATGCGGGAATTGAGAGCGCGATGGATCTGATCGCCATCGAGGGGCGGGTCGCCGCGGACCGGATCGCGGCGCGGCACCGGACCCCGGAAACCGAACTCCAACTGGCCGCCACCCTGTGTGAACTCGCCACGGGGTATCTGGAGACCAAGAACGACGGCTCGGTGCGCAACCGGGTGGCCGGCGCCCTGGAACCCGCGCAGGAAGCGGTGATGATCCGGCTGCGCTGGTTCACCGCGGGCCGGGTCTCGGCGGTATTCGCCAACGAGGTCCAGGACACGCTGCGGCTGCTGGAACAGGCGGCCCGCGCCATCGGGCATCGCGAACTCGCCACCGCCACCATCCGCGACGCCTGTAATGCCTATACGCAGGTGGCACACGAGTACCCGAACGCGGCGGGGGTCTGCGCGGACGGTCTGTCCAAATGCGGTGTGTGGCTGTGCCGGCTCGATCCGGGCGCGGCGGTGGTCGCCACCGACGAGGCGGTGCGCATCCGCGCCACCCTGTTCCAGGCCGATCCCGAGCAATCCCGTAAATACCTCGCCACCCTGAACACCCTGTTGCGCACGCTGATGGTGGGCCGGCAGCGCAAACAGGCCGTGTCGATGTACCGCGAGCGCTATACCGCGCTCACGACGCCCACCATGGCGGCACAGTTGCGCGCGCTGAAGATCGAGGAGATCGGTTTCACCGGCAAAACCCAGTCCGCGCTGCGGAAACTGGAATGCCGGACGCTGGAGCGCGCCGGCTATCTGACCCAGCAGCAGATCCTGTACCAAAGCGCGGGCGATCTGGCCACGATCGAGGAGATCAACTGGCAGCTGGCGCTGGTCGGGTTGAAACCGCTGGTCGCCGGGGCGATGCCGGATCAGCCCGCCAAACCGGTGGAGATCGGTTCGTCGTTCGGGGCGTTGAGCGTGCTGTGTTCGGCGCCCGACGCGCTGGAACAGGTGCGGGCCGCGATCATCGAGGCCTTCACCGCGGCGGGCGCCGAACGGGCCGATATCAACACCGCCTACGGAGTGGACAAGGCGCACTGGGGGACCCGGGATCCGCAGATGAACGCCGCCACCGAACTCGGTGAGGACATCGTGCTCGTGGAACGACTCTCGGGTAGCTGGGTGGCGGTGAAGAGCCTGAAATGGGAGCTCACCCCGGTGGCGAAGAACCCGCTGGCGCTGAGCCTGTCGAAACATTGGCCGGTGATGAGCGTGACCAGCACCGAAAGCTTCGCCTACGAGTTGTGTTGGTACGAGCAGGGCAGCGCCACGCAGTACGCGGCGCTGGGCCGGCCGGCCGAGCCGGTCGCCCTGGACGCCCCGCTGGCGCCATTGGATTTCGGTAAATTGGCCGACTACGGCGCCGATTACGCCTCGGAGACCCAGATCCGTTCCGCGTTCGGTAATGCCACCATGTTCGCGAAACTGACCGAACTTCCGGCCAGCGGTGTCCGGCAGGCGGCCGAGGCGCAACCGCTCGCGGATTACGGCGATCTGGTGCTGTGCTTCCGCGCGGCCGCCGGACGCACCACCACTTCCCGGACCACCGGCTCGGCACTCCGGTAAAAGAAAGATTCGGAATTCGGCGAATACTCCTGGTGAGACTCGTCATTTTCCTGACTGAAACGCGGAACTTTCGGTAAATTCTCGGATCGAGCACGACGCATTGCCGGATCACCGCCAGTGCCTAGAGAGTTGGGCGGTGGCCGGCCACGTATGCCGTCGGACGCGCGCATGCCCGGGAACGAGTTGACCTGCCGTGGCCGTACGACTGCCCCTCCCCCGATTTCTTGCCCGCAGACTCGATGCCCGCCGGGACCGGACGCGCGGCCGGGTGGGTGTCCGGACCCGCTTGCTCGCGATCGTCCTGATCACCAGCGTCGTCCTGCTGGCGATCGGCGTCGGGGCCGCGGCGTACCTGGTGCAATCCGGCCGGGAGGCCCGGGAATGGGCGGACCTGGCGAGCAGCACCACGGCCCCCGCCATCCTCATGGTCCGGTCCCTCCAGGAGGAAAGGCGGCTATCGCTGCTGTACCTGGCCGGTGATCCCGGCGCGGCGCCCGCTCTGGTGGATGCGCGGCAGCGCTCCGATGCGGCCCTGGCGATGCTCACGGCCAAAGGTGATGCCGCCCAGCGGCTCGACCCCGACGGGTCGAAGGACCAGCTGGAGGGGTATCGCAAGCTCTTCGAGGCGGTGCCGATGCTGCGCGCGGGCGTCGACGCCCGCGCACTGCCGCGAGAGGAAGCGTTCGGGTTCTTCGGCACCGTGATCGATACCGTGATCGACGCCTCGGTCCTGGCCGCCCGGGTGGCTCCCGACGCGGGTATCGGCATCGCACTCGACTACGGGGTCGACCCGCTGCGCGCCGCCGAGGCGCTGTCGAGGGCCGATACCGTCGGCGCGGTGGCGCTCACCCTCGGTGAGCTGAGCAACGCGCAACTGATCGAATTCAACCGCCTGGTCGGCGAATTCCGCGGCGAAGTGGCGTATTCGGCCACCCAACTCCAGGGACAGCGGCTGGCGCAGCTGGAGGCGATCACCACCTCCCCGGCCTGGTATCAGCTGATCGCCGTACAGGACGCGGTGATGCTGCGCGGACCGGTCACGGCCGAGGAAGCCGACGACAGCACGACGAGCACCACCGGCAGCCGCTACGGTGCCGGCGAGCCGACCGAATCCGAAACCCCCGAATTGCCGCTGGGCGTTCCCGAATGGCAGCGGGCCTCCGGCGAGGTCATCGGCGGACTGCTGAAACTGTGGGAGGACCAGAGCGCGGATGCCCATGCCACCGCCCGGGCCCAGGGCGAGGACACCGCGTTCCGTTCGCTGCTCGGCGGCGCGGCGGTCCTGCTGATCACGGCGCTGGCCTTCCTCGCCGCGCTCGTGCTGGCGAACCGGTTCATCGCCCGGATGCGCCGGTTGCGCACCGACACCCTGGAACTCGCCGATCAGCGGCTGCCCGACATCATGGCCCGCCTGGAGCGGGGCGAGAAGATCGATTCCGCCGCCGAGGTCTCCCGGCTGGACTTCGGCACCGACGAACTCGGTCAGGTGGCCGACGCGTTCAACCGGGCCCAGGTGGCCGCGATCTCGGCCGCCGTGGCCGAGGCCCAGACCCGCGCCGGGTTCCACACCGTCTTCCTGAATATCGCGCACCGCAACCAGCTGGCCGTGCACCGGCAGCTCGCCCTGCTGGACCGGGCCGAACGCCAGGAAGAGAACGCCGAACAGCTCGAGCTGCTGTTCGAACTCGACCATCTCGCCACCCGCGCCCGCCGCCACGCCGAGAACCTCATCGTGCTCGGCGGCGAACAGCCGGGCCGGCGCTGGCGTAATCCGGTGCCGCTGTGGGATCTGGTCCGCGGCGCGGCGGCGGAAAGCCTGGACTACACCCGGATCCATACCGGCCGGGTGGCCGACGTCCGGGTGATCGGGAAGGCCGCCTCCGATCTCATCCATCTGCTCGCGGAGCTGATGGACAACGCCACCGCCTTCTCGCCGCCGGAATCCCGGGTCGAGGTGTCGGCGACCGTGGTCGGGCGCGGGGTCGCGGTCGAGGTGGCCGATCAGGGTCTGGGAATGTCGGAGGAGGAGATCGACACCCGTAACCGGTTGCTGGCCGAGCCACCGGACTTCGGAGTGGCCGCGCTGACCGGCGATACCCGGCTCGGCCTGTTCGTCGTCGCCACCCTGGCGGCCCGGCACGGGGTCGCGGTGCGGTTGTCGGAGTCCGCGTACGGCGGGATCAAGGCCATCGTGATCATTCCGACCCCGCTCACCGAAGTGGGCGGACCGCCTTCCGGTGAACGCCCGGCCATCGAACCGGTCCGGGAAACCCGGCCCGCGCCCACGCGGTCCCACGGCAGCGCCGCACCACCCCGCAGCGCCAACGGAATGGCCGAAACTCTCACCATCGTCGCGGAACCCCGCCCGTCCGAGAGCGCCCGACCGCCGCTGCCCCGGCGAAACAGACCACCGGCCGATAGCGATACCGGACGGATCCCCGTCCTCGAGACGCCCCCGACCCGCACCCCGGACCAGGCACGAAACCTCATGTCGGCCATCGAGGGCGGCACCCGGTCGGGGCGGCGCGCCGGTCCGGCACACCCCACAACCGAACACCGTCGAGAAGAAGGCAACGATGACCACTTCCCCGCGCACTGACCTGAGCTGGCTCCTCGAAGAACTGGTCAGTGGTCTGCCCGACGCCGAATCCGCCGTTCTGCTGTCCACCGACGGCCTGCTGATGGGCCATTCGGCCGCACTCGACCGCGTCGACGCCGAACGATTCTCGGCGATGGCCTCGGCGTTCCACAGCCTGGCCCGTAGCGCCGGCAGCCATTTCGACGCCGGCGGCGTCTGCCAGACGGTCGTCGAACTCGACCGGGCCGTCCTGTTCATCACCGCGGCCGGCGGTAACGCCTGCCTCGCCCTGCTGGCCGCCGATTCCGCGGATATGGGGATGGTGGCCTACGAGATGAACCGCACCGTCGCGCGGGTGGGCGCGCATCTCGCGGTCGAGGCCCGCCCCTATCCGAACGGCGCGAGACTGCCGTGAACGCCCCGCACGACCCCTGGGACGAGGAGGACGCCGGACCCGTCGTACGCCTCTACGCGGTGACCCGCGGCAGGGGCCGCTCCGCGCGGGCCGATCTCACCCTCGATACCAGGGTGGTCGATGCCGGGGCCGGATTCGCGCCGCGGCGTACCGAACCCGAGTACGTCGATATCATCCGGCTGTGCCGGCACCCGCAATCGGTGGCCGAGGTCTCGGCGCAACTGCATCTCCCGCTCGCGCTGACCAAGATCCTCATCGCCGATCTCATCGACGACGGCAGGCTGATCGTGCGCGCTCCCGTCGAGGCCACCGCCGCCGCACCCGACCTCGACCTGCTGCGGACCATAGCCCACAGCCTGCGGGGAGGCTGATCTCACACCCGATCACAATCCAAACATCGTGGACCGCTCGGTGAGACCCGTCACCGGCCGAGCGGGCGACTTGCTATGGTCTCCGGACGAAACCCGATGCGTCGCCGGAGTTGTCGGCGACGCCGAGCATTGGGTGGTGGGCCGGGCGCCGGGATGTCGTACGCGGCGCATCGCCGGGAACGAGTTGATCGATTGTGGCTGGTCTGCGGCGCCTACCCGGATCATTGGTCCGGGCGACCGGTTTCGGCGGAGAGGGATTTCGCGGCCGGATCGGTATCCGCACCCGGATGCTCGCGATAGTCCTCGTCACCAGTGTCACCCTGCTGGCGGTCGGCACCGGGACCGCCGGATATCTGCTGTTCTCGAGCCTGAAGGCCACCGTATGGGCCAATCTGATCAGCAGTACGACGACCCCGGTCATCTCGATGGTGCAGTCCTTCGAAGAGGAACGGCGCCTGACGCTGCTGTTCCTGGAGAACGATCCGACCGCGGCGGACAAACTGGTACCCGCCCGCAAACGCTCCGATGACGCCCTGGCCGCCGTGATCGAGAAGGGCGAGGCCGCCCAGCGGCTCGATCCCGACGGGTCGGCGGCCGAACTCGAGACGTTCCGCCCCCTCTACAACCGGGTGCCCGGGATGCGCGACGCGATCGATACCCGCGTCGTCCCCCGGGAGGAAGTGTTCGCCTTCTTCACCGAGGTGATCGATACGATCTTCACCGCCTCGCTCATCGCGGCCCGGGTCGCGCCCGAGGCGAGCACCGCCCTGGAACTCGGGTACGGCGTCGAACCGCTCCGGGCCGCCGAGGCGCTGTCCAAGGCCGACGCGCTGGGCGTGGTCGCTGTGATGCGCGGCCAGCTCACCCCCGGCCAGTTGCTGGAGTTCACCCGGCACGCGGGCGAGTTCCGGGCCCAGGCGGTCTATGCCGCGGCGGTGCTGAAGGGCAAACGGCTCGACCAGTTGCGCGCGATCACCGACTCGCCGGCCTGGCACCAGGTGGTCGAGATTCAGGACGCCGTCATCCTGCGCGGTCCGGTGCCCTCCCGCGGCGCGAACACCGACGGGTCCGGCTCCGAGCAGTCCGGCCGGGGCGATACCGCCCTGCCGCTCACCGTGCCCGCCTGGCAGGAGGCATCCCAGCAGCTCAACTCGGCATTGCTGAAGCTGTGGGAGGACCAGAGCCGCGACGCCCACGCCACCGCGCGCTCCGAGGGCACCACCACGGCCGCGACCTCACTCGCCGGCGGCATTCTCGTCCTGCTGATCACCGGACTGGCCGTCGGCACGGCACTGCTGATGGTCAACCGGTTCGTCGCGCGGATGCGCCGGCTGCGCAAGGACACCCTGGAACTCGCCGACGAACGCCTGCCCGACATCATGCGCCGTCTCGACAACGGCGAACAGGTCGATTCCGCCACCGCGGTGCCCGCGCTCGACTTCGGCACCGATGAGCTCGGCGAGGTCGCGAACGCGTTCAACCGGGCACAGCTCGCGGCAGTCTCGGCGGCGGTCGCGGAATCGCGCACCCGGTCGGGCTTCCGGAGCGTCTTCCTGAACATCGCGCACCGCAGCCAGGTGACCGTGCACCGCCAGCTGACGCTGCTGGAACGTGCCGAACGCCAGGAAGAGAACGTCGACCAGCTCGAACTGCTGTTCCAGCTCGACCATCTCGCCACCCGCGCCCGGCGCCACGCCGAGAACCTCATCGTCCTCGGCGGCGAGAAACCCGGCCGCCGCTGGCGCAAGCCCATCCCGCTGTGGGATCTGATCCGCGGCGCGGAGGCCGAGAGCCTGGACTACACCCGGATCCAGATCGGCCATATCAGTCATGTCCATATCGCCGGTCAGGCCACGGCCGACCTCATCCACCTGCTCGCGGAACTGATCGACAACGCGACCGCCTTCTCGCCGCCGCAGTGCCAGGTGGAGGTGTCGGCGACCGAGGTCGGGCGCGGGGTCGCGGTGGAGATCAGCGATCAGGGACTGGGCATGACCGAGCAGGAGATCGCCGAACGCAACCGGCTGCTGGCCGAACCGCCCGACTTCGGGGTGGCGGCGCTGACCGGCCAGACGCGTCTCGGACTGTTCGTGGTCGCCACGCTGGCGGCCCGGCACGAGGTCTCGGTGCGGCTCGCGGCATCGGAATCCGGTGGGCTCAAGGCGATCGTGCTCATTCCCGGTCCCCTCGTCGAAACCGGTGTTCCCCTCGAATCGCCGGTGCCCGAACCCGCGCTCGCCGGCGCCGGATCCAAGACTCCGCCCGCCCGGACCAACGGCGCCTCGGCCGCGCCCGCCCTCGCGGTGGCCGCCGAACAGGTCACCGAGAAGCTGCCCGTTCCCGCCGCCCCGGGCGCCAAACCGCCGCTGCCCCGCCGGCGCCGCCAGTCCGCCGAACCCGATACCGGCGAGAACCCGGCCGCCGCGGCCGCCGCCGAGCCGACCCATGAGCGCACCCCCGAACAGGCGCGCGATCTGATGGCCGCGATCGAGGGCGGCACCCGTTCGGGCCGCGAGCAGAGCGCCGAGACCGCGGATTCCGGCACCTCGGATCCGGAGGGTGAGCGACAGCCGTGAACCCGCCCGACGACGAACCCTGGGACGAAGAGGTAGTCGGACCTGTCGTCCGGCTCTACGCGCTGACCCGCGGCCGGGGCCGGTCGCGCCGGTCGGAACTCACCCTCGACACCATGGTGGTCGATACCGAGGCGGGGCTCGCGCCCCGGCGTTCCGCCCCCGAATACGTCGCCATCGTCCAACTCTGCCGGACCCCGCAATCGGTGGCCGAGATATCGGCCCATATCCACGTTCCCCTCACTCTCACCAAAGTGCTGGTCGGCGATCTGATCGAGGACGGCCGGCTCGCTGTGCGCGCGCCGGTGCGGACCACCGACGACGAGGCCGGACTCGGACTGCTGAAGACCATCGCCAACAGTCTGCGCGGCGGCTGACGCGGATCGGCGGAGAACGCCGCGTGAACGACCGGTGCGACCCCCCGCTCCCGGGAGGCTGAAACGACTCTTCTTCGCTAGGGTCTGAGACAGATGGGGCATTGCCGGGATCACCGCAATGCAGGGAAAGTTGGGGCGACGAGCCGAACCGACAACGTGGTGGTGGCGCTCCCCCCGGGAACGAGTGGGACCTACTTTGGCTTTTCGGCTTCTCCCCGCAGCACCGGCCCGCAGGATCGGTTCCGGACGGGATCGCACCCGCGGCCGGGTCGGAATCCGCACCCGATTGCTCGCGATCGTGCTGATCACCAGTGTCGCGCTGCTGACGATCGGTATCGGCGCCGCCGCCTACCTGGTGCAATCCGGCCGCGACGCCACGAAATGGGCGGAACTGGCGAGCAGCACCACCACCCCGGCGATCTCGATGGTGCAGGCCTTCCAGGAGGAGCGGCGGCTGTCGTCGCTGTATCTGGCGGGCAATCTCGCTGTGGGGCCGGCGCTGGTGGACGCGCGCAAGGAATCCGACCTCGCCCTGGCCGCGGTCGTCGCCAAGAACGACGCCGCCCAGCAGCTGAGTCCCGCGGGGTCGGAAGCCGAACTGCAGGAATACGTCCAGCTCTTCGGGCGTATTCCGACGACCCGCGCGGCCGTGGACGCCCGCGCGATCCCCCGCGAGGACGCGTTCGGCTTCTTCGGCCAGGTGATCGACACCATCGTCGCGGCGTCGATGCTGGCGGCGCGGGTGGCCCCGAACGCCGGGCTGGCGATCTCGCTCGGCTACGGTGTCGAACCCCTGCGCGCCGCGGAGTCGCTGTCCAGCGCCGATACGCTCGGCGCGGCGGCGCTCACCCTCGATGAGCTGTCCCAGGCCCAGCTGGTCGAGTTCAACCGCTACGTCGGCGAATTCCGGGGCGAGATCGCGTATTCCGCCGCCGTGCTGCGCGGTGACCGGCTCGCCCAGCTCCAGGAGATCACCGGCTCCGCCGCGTATCAGCAGGTGATCGCGATGCAGGACGCCATCATGCAGCGCGGCGCCCGGCTCCCCGGGGAATCCCGGCCGGAGACGACCGAGACCGGACGCGCGGGCGCCGGTGAACGGGCCGGCAGCGAGCCGGCGGCCCTGCCGATGGATATCACCACCTGGCAGCAGGCTTCCGGCCAGGTCACCGGGCGGCTGCTGAAACTCTGGGAGGATCAGAGCAACGACGCCCATGCCACGGCCCGGGCCCAGGGCGACGATACGGCGATGCGCTCGCTGGCCGGCGGCGCGGCGGTGCTGCTGCTGACCGTGCTGGCCTTCCTCGCCGCGCTGGTGCTGGCCAACCGGTTCATCGCGCGGATGCGCCGCCTGCGCAACGACACTCTGGAACTGGCGGATAAACGCCTGCCCGATCTCATGCAGCGCCTGGACGAGGGTGAAGACGTCGATTCCGCCGCCGAGGTGGCGAAACTGGACTTCGGCACCGATGAGCTCGGTGAGGTCGCCGACGCCTTCAACCGGGCCCAGGTGGCGGCCGTCTCCGCGGCGGTGGCCGAGGCCAAGACCCGGGCCGGTTTCCACACCGTCTTCCTCAACATCGCGCACCGCAACCAGCTGGCGGTGCACCGCCAGCTGGCGCTGCTGGACCGGGCCGAACGCCGGGAGGAGAACGCCGACCAGCTCGAACTCCTCTTCGAGCTCGATCATCTCGCCACTCGTGCCCGGCGCCATGCCGAGAACCTGATCGTGCTCGGCGGCGAGAAACCGGGCCGCCGGTGGCGTAACCCGGTGCCGCTCTGGGACATCATCCGCGCGGCCGCGGCGGAGAGCCAGGACTACACCCGGGTCCACAGCGGCCGCGTACCGGATATGCGCGTCGTCGGTAAGGCCGCCTCCGATCTCATCCATCTGCTCGCGGAACTGATGGACAACGCGACCACGTTCTCGCCGCCGGAATCCCGGGTCGAGGTCTCGGCGACCATGGTCGGCCGCGGAGTCGCGGTCGAGGTCGCCGATCAGGGTCTCGGTATGCCAGAGGACGAGATCGAGACCCGCAACAAGGCGCTGGCCGAACCGCCCGATTTCGGCGTCGCGGCGCTCACCGCGGATACCCGGCTGGGATTGTTCGTGGTCGCCACACTGGCGGCCCGGCACGATATCTCGGTGCGTCTGGCCGAATCGGCGTACGGCGGTATCAAGGCGATCGTGCTGATCCCGACGGTGCTCACCGAGCCCGGCGGGCCGCATCCGCTCGAACCGGCCGCGGTGGTCGACTCCACACCACTGGCCGAGTCCACCGTCACGGCCCGGCACACCACCGCCGTGGTGCACACCGCGCCCGCACCGCGCGAGGCCCCCGCCCGGCGTCCGGCGCCGGCGCCCCGCGCGGACGGCTCGGAGTCGGCCTGGCGGAATTCCTTCTCCACCCGGCCGGTGCACAGCGCTCCCCACGAGTCCTATCCACCCGAAAACGCCTACGGCGACCCCGAGGCCGCCGGGCGCCCCCCGCTACCGCGCCGCGACCGCAAACCCCTCGATCCGGACACCGGGACGTTCCCGCCCGTCACCGAGGCCCGGCAGCGCACCCCCGACCAGGCACGTAACCGGATGTCCGCGATATCGCGCGGTAGCCGGTCGGGCCGGAAACCGAACGGCTCCACGCCCGACCACCGCACTCGACGGGAAGGTGAACGATGACCACTCCCAATCGCGCCGATCTCAGCTGGCTCCTCGAAGAGCTGGTCAGCGGTCTCCCCGATGCCGATTCGGCGGTACTGCTGTCCACCGACGGCCTGCTGATGGGATATTCCTCCCGGCTGGATCGCGCGGACGCCGAACGCTTTTCCGCGATGGCGTCGGCGTTCCACAGTCTGGCCCGCAGCGCCGGCACCCATTTCGACGCCGGGGGCGTCTGCCAGACGGTCGTCGAACTCGACCGGGCCGTCCTGTTCATCACCGCGGCCGGCGGTAACGCCTGCCTCGCCCTGCTGGCCGACGACGCGGCGGATATGGGGATGGTGGCCTACGAGATGAACCGTACGGTGATGCGGGTCGGCGCCCATCTGGGCGTCGACGCCCGGCCGTCGTATCCGAACGGCGCGAGACCGCGGTGAGCCCTCGGGACGACGAACTGTGGGACGACGAGGACGCCGGCCCCGTCGTCCGTCTCTACGCGGTGACCCGGGGCCGGGGCCGCACCGCCCGTCCGGAGATCGGCCTCGACACCAGGGTGGTCGATATCGGGGTGGGGTTCGCGCCGCGCCGGACCGAACCCGAGTACGTGGACATCATCCGGCTGTGCCGGTATCAGCAGTCGGTCGCGGAGATCTCGGCACAGCTGAATCTCCCGCTGGCTCTGACGAAGGTCCTGGTCGGCGATCTCATCGATGACGGCAGACTGGCCGTTCGCGCCCCGGTGGAGGTCACCATCGACCCGACCCGGGATATCGAGATGTTGCGGACCATCGCGCAGAGCCTGCGGGGGATCTGACGACTTCTCTCTCAGTTCAGCCGTGCGGCCAGGCGTGTCGCGTTCATATGCGCGATCGCCTCGATCGACACCATCGGATTCACACCCGACGCCGTCGGGAAGCAGGACGCGTCGGCGACGACGATATTCGGGACGTCCCAGGTGACGCCGTCCGGGTCGGTGGCCGAAAGCTCCGGGGAACCGCCCATCCGGGCCGATCCCATGATGTGCAGCGCGCCGAGCGCGCAGTTGCCGGGCCCGTAGCCGGCCGCGCGGGCGGCGGCCGCGAACTCGCCGTGCGACCCGCGCACGCCCGGTTCGTAGGAGACGCCCGCCTGATGCCCCGACCAGATCCGCCGGGCTCCGGCCGCCTCCAGGATGCGGGCCGCGCCCTCCACCCCGGTGTGCAGATGGCCGGCGTCGTAGTCCGACAGCCGGTACTTCACCGTCGGCTCACCGTCTTTGCCGAGTTCGACCGACCCGGAATCGCGGTCGCGGGTGATGATGCCGATGGCGTTGGTGCGGGCGAAATCCACCAGCACATCGCGATGGTTCCGCGAACCCCGCCAGCTCATGAATCCGGTCGCGGAACCCGGCTGCAGCGGCCCGGTCTCGTAGATCACGCCGTAGCCGTTGCCGTCGAGGTCGGCGTCGTGGCGGCAGATCCGCGTCTGCAAACCGCCTTCCCAGGGCCGGATCTCCTCGTCGAACACGCCGAAGACCGCCGACGCCGGATGCAGCCGCAGATAGCGCCCGATGTTCTTGTTCTTCAGTCCGGACCGCCGCAGCAGCGCGGGAGTCTGGATCGCGCCCGCCGACACCACCACCGCGCGCGCCCGCACGTCGAACTCGACTCCGCCGGTGGTGCGCACCGAGACCGATTCGGCCTTACCGCCGCGCACGTCGATCCGGCGCACATCGGCGTCCACGATCAGCCGGGCACCCCGGGCGGCCGCATCGGCCAGCCACGTCTTGGTCACCGACTGTTTGGCCCCGACCCGGCACCCGCTGCCGCAGCGGCCGCATTCCACTCCGGCGTCGCAGGCGTCGGTCACATTGCGCGGCAGCGGATCCACCTGCCAGCCGAGCGCGCTCGCGCCCTTCTCCAGGGTGGTGTCCCGCAGCGAGATGGTCGAGCGCTGTTCGTTCACCCCGATCCGCCGCACCACCGCGTCGAGGGATTCGGTGAACTCGGCTTCGCCGAACTGGCTCGCGCCCAGGCCCGCCCATTCCTCCCGCACCGCGTCGGGGGTCGCCAGCGAGGTGCTCCAGTTGACGACGGTGCCGCCGCCGAGACAGGTCCCCGCCACCAGCGAGATCTGTCCTTCCGCCGACGCCAGCGGGCCGGGCGCGTACAACTGTTTCAGGCCGTCGAGTTCGCCGGTGCCGAAATCCCGGTCGTCGTAGTAGCCGCCGCGTTCCAGGACCACCACATCGAGCCCCGCCTCGGCGAGCACCCCGGCCGCCGTGCCGCCACCGGCGCCCGAGCCGACGATCACCACATCACAGGTGAGCGTGCCGGGTTCGGTGATGCGCTGCGGAGACAGAGCCGGCCGCGGCGCCGCGGGCAGGACTCCGGGCGGGCCGGGGTAGCCCATCTCCTTCCACAGCGGATTGGATCCGGTCGGGCCCGGGGTCACGTTGTAGGCCAGCAGCGAGGCCTGTTTCAGCGCTTGGAACACCGCCCGCACCGCGCCGATCCGGGAGTCGCCGAGGCGCAGCATGGCGCGCTCGCGGCCCTCCTGGGACAGGGACGAATACCGGCGCGGCCCCCATCCGGTGAGCAGCCCGGTCACCGGCGAATCCCAGATACCCAGCAACGTGGCCAGTTGCTTGGTATCGGCTTCCCGTGGATTACGGGCCAGAAGTTCGAGAACGGTATCCACGGCGCCGAGTTCGGACGCCGAGGGCAGGGTCTGACCGTCGCCCGGCAGGAACGTATCGCAGATCATTTCCAGCGCGGCGCGCTGTTTACTGGTCGGTTTCATAAGCATCCACCCTTCACAACTGCGGAAGTTCTACCACGGTGTGCGAATCCGCGCTCACTAACGAGCACTAAGCCAGGCAATTGGTTCTTAATCAGAGATGAATGGCGATTTACTTCAGAAGAGGGTCATCGGTTCCGTTTGCGCCGGGTCGGGCAGCGGCGCCAGATCCGGGAGCAGCGCGCCTACCTCGGCGTGGAAGCGGCGGGCCAGATCACGCGACGAGGCGTTGTCCGGGGTGTGCAGGAACACCGTCGGCGACCGTCCCTCCCGCAACCAGGCCACGGTCTGCTCGACCCAGGGCCGCCAGCCCGTCACCGTCGCTTCGGGATCGTCGCGGCCGTGGTACCGCACGATCGGCGTCTCGGTGAGCGCGGTCATCCGTCGCGGCAGCCGCGGTTTCTTGGACTGCGCCTCGTATTCCGCCGAACTCGCGGGCTTGTGCGCGAACAGCACCGTGGTATCGAACGGCACCCATTCCGCGCCGGCCCGCCCCAGTACCCGCTCGAGCTGCGTCGCGGCGTCCCGGTCGGTGAAGAACGCCGGATGCCGCACCTCCACCGCCGCCCGCAGTCCCGCCGGCAGCCGCCGCACGAAACTCGCCAGCGCGACGAGATCGCCGGGCCCGAACGAGCCCGGTAGCTGGATCCACAGCGCGTGCATCCGCGATCCCAGCGGTTCCATGACGTGCAGGAAGTTGTTCATCTCGGCGTCGGCTCCCGAGAGCCGCCGCTCATGGGTGACGGTCTTGGGCAGTTTCATCACGAACCGGAACCCGGGATCCGTCTGCTCCGCCCAGGTCTGCACCGTCTTACGAGCCGGGACCGCGTAGAAGGTGGTGTTGCCCTCCACCGCGTCGCACCAGCTCGCATATCCGCGCAGTTTGTCCCCGGTGACCGGCCAGGCGCTGTGCGTCCACATGGCGCAGCCCACGGACAAGCGCATATTCCGGCCGCCCGTCAGCGCTTCAGCCCGTGCGTCCGCGCGACCACCTTCTCGATCACCGCCGCCGGCAGCAGCCGCCGCAGCAGGAATACCACCGGCGCCCGGCTGCCCTTGGCGTACAGCGGCTTCGGCTTGTCCGCCTCGACGGCCCGCAGAATCGTCCGCGCCACCGCCTCGGGGCCGGTACCCGCGCGCTCGTTACGGTCCAGGTTGTCGATCATCGTCGCGAAATCCGCCGCGTACACCGACTCTCCGCCGATGTACTTGGTGCGCCGCTCCCCGATCCCGGTCGCGATCGACCCCGGCTCCACCGTGGTGATCCACACCCCGAAAGGCGCCGTCTCCAGCCGCGCCGCGTCCGCGAACCCTTTGATCGCCGCCTTGGTCGCCACATACGACGACCGATACGCCAGCGGGAAACTCGCCAGCATCGAGCCGACCATCACGATCCGCCCGTATCCCCGCTCCCGCATTCCCGGCAGCACCGCCTGCGTCAACTGCACGGCCCCGAAGACATTCAACTGGAAGATCCGCGCGACCGCGGCGCGCGGCAACTCCTCGATCGGCCCCGACTGACTCTCCCCCGCATTGTTGACCAGCACATCCACCGGCCCCAGCGCGGCGGCGAACTCCTCGATCCCCTCCGGGTCGGTCAGGTCCAGCGCCCGGTACTCCACCCCCGCGACCCGCACCGATTCGTCGATGGCATCCGGGTTCCGGCTGGTCCCGATCACTCGATACCCCCGCTCGGCCAGCAGCGCGGCGGTAGCCCGCCCGATTCCCGACGACGCCCCGGTCACCAGTGCGGTCTTGGTCATCACGATCCCATCCTCGACATTGCGGCCGCGTGGCTGCCCACCACCCGGTTCGCCAATCTAACGGACGGGCCTACCGGGCCGCGCAGAGCACCGGTAGGCGGGCCCGGTCAGAAGGTGAGGGCGCCGGTCATATAGCCCAGCACGTTGAGGAAGAGGATGTACTGCAGAAACGGAGGCATTTCGAGCCCTCTCGACTATCGATGGCGAACACGGAACCGACGTGTGTACCCGCCCGCTCCCCCGGCCCGCGAACATCGTGAATACAACCGTCATTGATAGCTTCGGGCTCGCGCCCGCCGCGGTTACAGTCCTACCCGCCCCCTCTTTCGGGGGCATTCCCGCTGCGGGTGGGCCGGTTTCGGCACCGGGCGGGCCGCGACCTCACCCCCGCGGGTAGAAGAGGAAAAGCGTGCACCCGGTTCGCGAGGCGGGCACATGCCACGATCCCGCCGGCGCGTGCAGGAAGGTCCCGGCCGGATAATCGCGCGCGCCGTCGTTGAACACACCGGCGACCACGTAGACCTCCTCCGGACCCGGCTCGTGCACATCGCGACGCGGCCATGCGGTACCCGGATCCATTTCCAGCACATCGGCGTGCGCGCCGTCCGGCCCCTTCCACAGCGGACGCAGCCGGATCCCGGGGAACAATTCCCGGACAGGCGATTCGTCGACGGCGACAGCGAGATAGCCCTCCTGGGCCGATATTTCGGGATGCATCGTTCCACCGTCGCGCGCGCGGATGATCCCGGACAGAGCCGGGCCGGACAGGATGGGGTACTTTCCTGCCATGCATCGTGTGGTGGCCCTGGCACGGCCGGTGCAGTCGACCTTCGAGCTCGGATGCGCGGTGGAGGTCTTCGGCACCGAGCGGGCCGGAATCCCGCGGTATTACGAGTTCGAGGTGTGCGCGGAGACCCCCGGCCCGGTGGCGACCTCGGCCGGATACGCCCTGTCCGTCTCCCGCGACCTCACGGCGCTCGAATCCGCCGATACCGTGATCATCCCCGGCTGGGCCCCGGTCGAGGCGCCGCTGCCCGGCCGCGTGCGCGACGCACTGCTGCGGGCCCACGACCGGGGCGCCCGGCTGATCACCATCTGCTCCGGAGTGTTCGCGCTGGCCCGCACCGGCCTGCTGGACGGTCGCACCGCCACCACGCATCGGTCGCGTGCCGCACAATTACAGCGGGAGTTCCCCGAAGTGCGTGTCACACCGGAGCTGCCCTATGTGGACCACGGTGACGTCGCCACCAGCGCGGGAGCGGGCGCGGGTCTCGAACTGTGCCTGTACCTGGCAGGTCGCGACCACGGTCGCGCACACGCCGAACTCCTCCGGCGGCATATGGCCCTGCCGCCCCACCACGACGGCGCCGGTCCGGCCGCCGGGCCCGCGGACCCCCTGAGCGACCTGCTCACCTGGGTGTCCGCGCGCCTGGCCGAACCGCTCTCGGTCGACGACCTGGCCGCCCACCTCGGGGTCTCACCGCGCACACTGTCCCGGCGTTTCGCCGACCGGTTCGGCACCGGCCCGGGCACGTGGCTGCTGCGGCGCCGGGTGGACGAGGCACGGACCCTGCTGGAGGAGACCGATCTGCCGGTGGAGGCGATCGCCGCACGGGTCGGGCTCGCGTCGGCGGTGAACCTGCGCCGCCGGTTCCGGGCCCGGGTCGGTACCACGCCGGGCGCCTATCGCCGGGCCTTCCGGGCCGGGACGGCCCGACCGGCCCGGACCCGATGATCACCAGGCCACGAGCAGTTCCTCCGGCCCCCGCACCAGCAGACCTTTCTTCCACGGGATCTCCGCCACCGGCACCGCCAACCGCAGCGCCGGGAACCGCTGCATCAGCGCTTCCAGCGCCACCTGGAGCTCCACCCGGGCCAGCTGCGCGCCCAGGCAATGATGGGCGCCGTAGCCGAACGCCACGTGCGGGTTGCGCTGCCGGGTGAGGTCGAGCAGCTCCGGATCCTCGAAAACGGATTCGTCGCGATTGGCGGCCTGGGTATTCACGAACACCGCCTCACCCGCGCGCACCGTCACTCCGCTGAGCACGGCGTCCTCGGTGGCCACCCGCGGCTGGCCGCCGCCGGACCCGAGCTGCACGTACCGCAGCAGTTCCTCCACCGCGCCGGGGACGAGTCCGGGATCCGCGCGCAGCATGTCCCAGTACTCGCGCTGGGTGAGCAGCATGTAGGTGAAGTTGGCGATCTGGTTGGCGGTGGTCTCGTGGCCCGCGATCAGGATGCCCACACCCAGATTCACCAGTTCGCGTTCGCTGAGCCGGTCGTCCTCGTCGCGGGCGGTGACCAGGGCGCCCAGCAGATCGTCGGTCGGCCGCTGCCGGCGTTCGGCGACGAGTTCGGCGAGGTAGCCCTCCAGCGAATCGCGGGCGTCCTCGATCTGCTCACGGGTGTAGGCGGTGGTGGACAGGATCGCGTCGGAGAAATCCCGGAAACGGTGCTGGTCGCGCGGGGGCACGCCGAGCATTTCGCAGATCACCGTCACCGGGACCGGGAGGGCGAAGTTCTGGACGAGATCGGCGGGGGCACCGGCGGATTCGAGGGTGTCGAGCGCGCTGTCGACGATCTCCCGGGTCCGCGGCCGCAGTTCCTGTACGCGGCGGGCGGTGAACGCCTTCGCGACCAGTTTGCGCAGGCGGCTGTGTTCGGGCGGGTCCAGGCTCAGCAACGAATCGGCACGGGCGGGCGCGGGGGTGGCCCGCGGGACGTCCTCCCGGTCGACGGTCACCGCGCGGCTGAACCGCGGGTCGGCGAGTACCAGCTTCACATCGTCGTAGCGGGTGACCAGCCACCCCTCGCCGCCGTAGGGCAGCTCGACCCGGGATACCGGCTCTTCGCGGCGCAGTCTCGCGAAAAGCGGATCCATATCGAGACGGACCGGTTCACCGAAGGGGAATCGGCGAACCTCGGTCTTCACGGTCATTCGGGTCTCCCTTCCCGGGGCGCCCGGCGCCGGGCGCGAGCCTATGTAAGCGGTAGCTTACTTAGGCAGGGTAAGGGGTTTCCCGATGTGGGGTCAACGATTTCGCGGAGTCAGGCCGGCGGGAATTCCGCGTCGTTGCGCTCCAGCAGCACACCCGCCGCCCGCAGCACATGACCGGCAATCTCGGCCGGATCCGAGCTGTTCAGCGGCTCCCGGTGCAGTACCGAACGGACCAACCCGATCCCCAGCAACCAGGCCAGCAGGAGGTCGGCACGCAACTCCCCGTCGTCGCTATCGGTGAGCGAGGACAGCGCGCGGAGATACTCCTCCCCCAATTCGCGCCGGATCACCGACGCTCCCTCCTCGTGCCCGCTGGACCGCAGCGCCGCCTGCAACCAGCTCCCGGGCGATACTCCCCCGCCGGGTTCGAGTACCCGCTCCAGCAACCGGGACAGCAGTGCGTCCACCGGCCCCGCGTCGAGCACCGACCGCCCCCGATCGGTCATCGTCGCCCGGAACAGTTCGTCCTTGTTCCCGAAATACCGGAACAGCAGAGCCTGGTTCACCCCCGCCCGGGTGGCGATATCGCGGACCGTGGCCCGCTCGTAGCCGCGTTCGGCGAACAGTTCCTGCGCCGCCGACAGGATCGCCGCCCTGGTCGCCACGGCATCCCGCCGCCGGCCCTGCGGCTCGTTGCCGACGGTCATACACCCTCCGCTCCTGGTCGGAACAGCAGCGTAGAACATGGCCGATCAGGGCAAAGCGGGCACTTCGCGGGAAGCGAGCCGGAGAAACCGTCCTGGACGGGCCGCCGGAGAAGTCCGTACGCTCGGAATCATCATGTCCGACCTTCTCGGGATCAACCATCTGACCCTGGCCACGCCCGACCTCGACCAGCTGGTCTCGTACTACACCGGGCTCCTGGGCGCCCGTCTGGCCTTCGAACGCGCCGCCACCGGTACCGCTCCGCGCCTCGCGGTCGTCGACGTCGGCGGCGCCGACCATCTGATGCTCGTGGAATCCGCCGCCGCCGCGCCCAGCGGCCCCGACCCGCTCGGCCGCGCCGGCTGGGGGTTGCGCCTGGCGACCTACGAGCAGCTCTGCGAGGTCCGCGAACGGATCCTGGGCGCCGGGTTCCCGGCCGGGCTCATCGAAACCCTGCCCACCCAGTGGACGATGACCGCCGAAGATCCCGACGGCCGCCCGGTCGACATCCGGGCCCACCGCCCCCGCACCTGAACGCGGCCCCTGTTCCTCCGCGGAACCGCCCGCCGTCCTGCAGGATCGATATATGCAGAGCGAACTCTTCTCCGCCGAGAACATGGCCCAGCCCGCCACCGCCCCCGGCCTCACCCGGCAGAGCGCGAAATCGCTCAAATACGCCGTGAACGGCAACTGCCTGGCCCGGCAGGGATCCATGGTCGCGTTCCGCGGCAACCTGCAATTCGAGAAACAGGGCCAGGGCGTCGGCAAGTTCCTGCAGCGGGCGTTCACCGGCGAGGGTGTGCCGCTCATGTCGGTGCGCGGACAGGGCGAAGCCTGGTTCGCCCACTTCGACCGCAACTGTTTCATCGTCGACCTCGTACAAGGCGACGCGCTGACCCTCAACGGCCGCAACGTCCTGGTGTTCGACGCGAGCCTGCAGTACGACATCCGCCTCGTCCAGGGTGTCGGTATGGCCGGTGGCGGCCTGTTCAACTGTGTGTTCACCGGGCAGGGCCGGCTCGGCCTGGTCTGCGCCGGTGTACCCATCATCATTCCGGTGCAGCCGCAGGCGCCGGTCTTCGTCGATACCGACGCGGTGGTCGGATGGAGCGCCAACCTGCAGACCTCCCTGAACCGCTCACAATCGTTCGGGTCGATGGTGCGGGGCGGGTCCGGTGAGATGTTCCAGCTCCGGCTGGACGGTGAAGGTTTCGTCATCGTCCAGCCCAGCGAGGCCTGAGCCGGGTCAGCGGGTGGTGCCGGTCCCGGTTTCGCCGCGTAACCGGGACCGGGCCTCCATGAGCGCGAACCCCAAGAGGTTCAGCCCCTCCCACCGACTCGGATCCTCGACCCGCTCATCATCGGCCGTCATCCCGACACCCCAGATCCGGTCGACCGGGCTCGCCTCCACCAGTACCCGGTCGCCGGTGTTCAGGAGGAACTTCCGGAGTTCCTCGTGCTGCCCGAATTTCGCCACGTTCGCGGTGACGACGATCTCGAACCGGTGCGCCGCCCAGCGCTCTTCGTCGAACCCTTCGACGCGACGCCCCAGCGCCTTGGCCGCACCCGGATTACCGGCCGCCACAATCTCTTCCGCGATATCCCCGGCACCGAAGAGCGTCGCCTTCGCCCACATCATGTAGTGCTCGGCGGTCCGGAAGGTGAGGCCGTCCAGCACGAACTCGGCGGGCCACCACTGGCTCAGGCATTCCGCACCGACGCTGCCGTCCCCACGCGCCCGATGCCCCCAGAATGCCAAGAATTTCACCCGGTCGACCTCGGCCAGAGCCGTGATCAGCTCGGCAACACTACGCGCACGCATCCGAATATCTTGCGACACCCGAACACGCCGACGCAGTCGAATAATCTCCCGCGTATTTTCGGATCACCCACGCCGGACCCGCGCGGCCGGAACAGTGAGCGGGCTCGCGCGGCCCGCCCACTGCCGCGGTATTCCTAGTGGGGCTGGACGGTTACCCGCCAGCCGTTGCCGTCTGGTACGCACACGTAGTCGGGGACCGCCATATCGCCCTGAGAAATGCGCTCCTGGTAGGCGATCTTCGCGGCGGCCTGGCAGTCTTTGAGGCTCATGGGTTCGGCCTGCGCTGCCGGTGCGATAGCGACCAGGGTTCCCGTGGCGAGCGCGCCCAGCAGCACTGCGGTCGCGGTTTTGCTCATCGCCGGTTTCTTCCCTCGGTGGCGATCGTTGCGGAGAAGGCTCATGACGTGTTCCCTATCTGCATTCTGCGCTGTCGAGGTGGCAGCGCAATTTCGGGTGTTGGGAGTATCGGCTCCGTAACACCTGGTCTCGTATCTGGGGAGTTGTCGGGCAATCGGTTCGGCGGCAGCTTGCATTGCCCCCTTGCCGCCGTCCCGGCGCCCCCTCGGGATCCGGGCTCTGACAGATCCGGATTCCGTTTCGTACATGCCTTTTGACGGCGAGGGCCGGCCATCGGTTCCCTGATCGAGGCAATTCTTTTTGCACCCCGGGGTGCGCGAGTCGTGCCGGCGTGGACCCTGCGGCCCGGCGGTTGGGTGTTCGGCCAGTGCTGGGCCGGTCTTGCGCCGGAGCCGTCACATGAGGCGCAGTGCCGTCATCGTCCAGCCCTTCCGGCGATCGTGGTCGATCCGGCCGGCGATGGCGAGCCGGCGCGGACCGCGCCGGTACATCGCCACCAGTTCGGCCGCATCCTCACCGATGGGGACAAGACGCACGCTGGTGAGCGCGGCCGCTCCCAGAGCCCGGCTCGGGACGTGGTCGCCCGCGACAAGCCTTCCTATCGCATGCACGAGTGCAGGTGCGCACAGCGTGGCGAGTTGGGCGACCGGCCGACGCCGGTCCAGCACCTCCAGAAGGATTCGCAGAGTCTTCGTGGTGAACTCCCGGGCACCGGGCGGAGCCGAGCGTCGCTCGGCGGCATGCGCGGCCCGGTGGGCCCGCTGGATACCGGCCGGGGCACTGTGGTTGGCGCGCGGGACTCCACGATCCGCCCGGTCGCATGTGGACGCGCTCTCCGATCGCCCGGCGGCCCGCGTACTCGCCTGTGCCCCGGACTCGGGTCGCGGCGTCACACCGGCAGCCATCCGCGAACCGGTCGACGGCTCGAATCCTGGCACCCGGAACAAACTCGGTTGGAAATCGGTCATTTCGCCCCCTGACGTCCGGATCTCCCCCACGGTGATCCGACGGCGACAGCATTGCATCGATCACCGACTCGGTACAGCGATCGCACAGGTCGATTCACCGAAACCGCCACGGGCACGGCGTGTCCCACGCGACGGCGGCCCCGGCGCGTCGCGCGGGGACTCGCGGCGGACGAATCTGTCGGCATCGATTGCTAATTTGGGTCGTTACGTCCCTCGACACCGCGAGACCGGAGAGTTCCTTTTGCTCGGCCATTCCCATGCCACCAGCGGCGCGCTGGCATTCGTCACCGCCGCGACCGTCGTCCCCGTCGAGGTCATGGAGGCCGTGCGCGGACCCGTGGACATCAGCGCGCTCGAACTGGTTCTCGGCGCGCTGATCACCGCCGGCGCGGCGCTGGTCCCGGATATCGACCATCCGGGCGGAACCATCGGCCAATCGCTGGGACCGTTCAGTCATGTGGCGGCCAAGGGGGTGGCGACGGTATCGGGCGGGCACCGCAAGGGCACGCACGGTCTGCTGTTCGTACTGCTCGCCGGATGGGCGACCTGGGCGGGGGTGACCTACCTCGGCCGGTATTTCACCCTGGCGACCATCTTCATCATGCTGGCCTTCGGTATCCGGGCCCTGCACCTGACCCCGAAGGGCGATTCCTTCCGCGCCTGGGGCACCTGTGTCCTGCTGGCCGGTGCGGGCACGGTCCTCATGGATCGCTGGCTTCCCGACGCCCCGTACTGGTTGCCGTTCGCGCTCGGCCTGGGCGCGCTCATCCATATCGCCGGTGACTGCCTGACCGATCGCGGCTGCCCGCTGCTGTGGCCGCTGAAGCCGCGACTGGCGCTGCCGATCATCTCCCGGACCGGCAACAAGGTGGAGACCTGGGTGCTCACGCCGCTGATGGGTCTGGCGACGGTGGGCCTGCTGTACGTGTACACGGTGCCGAATTGATATCCGCGCGGGAGTCAGCGTGTCCTCACCTGCGAATATTGACATAGCCTGCAGCTATGGCCGAGCGGATCGACAGCAGTTATGTGCCGCAGCGCGGGCTCGCGTCCAAGCTCAACTGGTTGCGGGCCGGGGTGCTGGGCGCCAATGACGGCATCGTCTCGACGGCGGGCCTGGTGGTGGGTGTGGCCGCCGCCTCGTCGGATACCGATGCGATCCTCACCGCGGGAATCGCCGGGATCAGCGCGGGCGCCATCTCGATGGCGGTGGGTGAATACGTCTCGGTGAGTACGCAGCGCGATACCGAGAAGGCGCTGCTGGCGCAGGAGCGCCGCGAACTCGAGGACGATCCGCGCGACGAACTGAACGAACTCATCGCGATCTACCACGCGAAGGGCCTGACCGCGAAGACCGCGCGGCAGGTGGCCGAGGAACTGACGGCCTACGACGCGTTCGCCGCGCATGCCGAAGCCGAACTGGGTATCGACCCGGACGAGCTGACCAACCCCTGGCATGCCGCGTTCTCCTCGGCGGTCTCGTTCACCCTCGGTGCGCTGCTGCCGTTACTGGCCATTCTGCTGCCGCCCACGTCGGCGCGGATCCCGGTGACGATGGTGGCGGTACTGCTGGCGCTGGCGCTGACCGGGTCGATCAGCGCGCGGGTCGGCGGCAGCAGCCGGGCGCGCGCGGTGGCACGGGTGGTGATCGGTGGCGCGCTGGCGATGGCGGTGACCTATGTGATCGGCCAGGCGGCCGATGTGGCGGGAATCTGAAATGTCACGAATTCTGTTGTCACGGCGGTATTTATCGGAAGTGAACCAGCGCCGAGTCGGATACTTTGCTGTACTTGGCGGGTGAGTTCTCTTTTCGCCGTATTGCCCGCGGCCGCCATCGACTCGGCCGAGCAGGCGTACGAGCGTTTCCTGGCCCTGGACAGCGCGCCCGAACCGACCCCGCCGCTGCCCGCGGTCGGGGTGGTGTGCACGCTGATCCATCGTTCCGGTACCGGTCTGCGGGTGTACCGCCGGCCCGACGCGCGCGGGGCGCTGCTGGAGGCGACCGTCGACGACCGGTTCGACTGCCTGCGCGCGCTGCTGGCCCTCACCGCGGACCGCGATCTGGCCATCCTGGATGTGGCCACCCGCCGCCTCTACAACCCGCGCGGCGCGGCCCGGATACGAGTGACCATGGGGAACATCACGCTGCCCTACCTCACCGAGACCATGCTCGACGAGATCCTGGAATCCCTGCCCGACCCGCGTGATCCGGCCATCGAGGTCACGCGGGCGCCGATGTGCCATATCCGGTCCCGGCGATTACCGGAAGAGATCTATGAACTCGAACATCGCAACCTCGACGAGTTCTACCGGCTCTACACCGACGATACGACGCTGGTACGCAAAACCCTGTGGGCCTGGGCGACCGGCGACCCGTGGTGGCACGAGGCCATCGCCTGGCAGCGCACCGAGGCCCCGGCCCCGAGACGCCGGGCCGCGCCGGAGGACGATATCGACGCCCTGCTCGCGGAGATGCGCCAGATGGCCGACGAGACGCCGCCGGAACTGGGTGCGCTCGATCTGATCTCGGCACTCGGCGATGTCGACGCGCGCGCCCAGGCCATCCTCGACCGCGCCGACACCGACGAGTAGTCCGGGCGCGCTACTTCACCCCGACCCGGAGCCGCACCGAATCCTCGTCGGTGCTCTGCAGTGCCTGTCCGAGCAGGCTGCCGATATCGAGCTGTGGTGCGGCGGTGTCCAGCGCCTGGGTCAGCGGGGCCAGCCCGGGCTGTAATCCGGCCAGTTCGGGACCGATCTCGTCGAGTACCGCGCGCAGTTTCCGCAGCAGCGGCACCAGGCCGCCGTCCTGGTAGTAGACCTCCGGCGACCCCTCGGCGCCGGTGAACCGCCCCACCGATTCGATGAAATCGTCGAGTACTTCGGCGAACCGGGTGAACTCGGTGGCCGCCGCGGAGGTCGCCGGGCCGGACCAGTCGCTGTCGGCGGCCGCGGTCTCGAAATTGTCCAGCAGTTCGGCGATCCGGGGTTCGCGGGACATGATGGTGGCGGCGAGCAGATCGGCCGCGCGGGTGAGTTCGGGCAGTACCGCGTCGGTGCCGTGCAGGGCGTCGCTCAGGGTCCGCACCAGCGAGCCCATGGTCTCGGGGTCGAGCTGGTTCATGGTCTTCGTGACCATGCGCGCGGCCTCCGGGATGGACAGCGGGCTGCGGATGTCCTCGGATTCGAGCCGCTGGCCGTCCACCAGATAGGGCCCGGCGCCGGTTTTCGGTACGAACTGCACATAGGGTTCGCCCAGCGCGGACAGGTGTTCGATGGTGACGACGCTGTCGGTGGGCAGGTGATGCTTCTCGTCCACCCGGAATCCGACCTCCACTCCCCCGGCACCGCGGTCCACCGAGGTCACCCGGCCCACCTCGATACCGGTGAGCAGTACCGGCGAACCGACCCCGAGCCCGCCCGAGTCGTCGAGGACCAGGGAGGCGTTCAGGTAGTCGGGGAACGGATCCGCGCGCACCACACCGAAGGTCAGATAGCCCGCGCCGAGGACCGTGATGGCGGCGATTCCGCCGAGGGAGGCCAGTGGGCCGGGTTTCATCGCACGGCTCCGATCATGCGCAGGGTTTCGATGATCCGGTTCACCTGGTCGTCGGCGGGCATACCGTCCCCGGTTCGGACCGCGCTCACGTTCACCTTCGGGCCGTTCTCGACGAACGGGATGATCTTGTCGCGGATCAGTTCGACCAGCAGGTTCAGGTTGGACGGCTGCCGCAGATCCAGCGGACCGCCGGTGAGCAGCGGGATGAAGGCCGCGGCGGCCGCCCCGCCGGACTGCGCGAGCGGCGCCAGCCAGGCCAGCGACTGTCCGACCGGGCCGAGCCCGCCGAAGATCTCGGTGACACCCGCGATGGATTCGGTGGCGGCATTCATCTGCTCGACCGATTCCAGGCGCAGGATATTGTCCAGCTCGTCCTGGATTCCGTGCATGACCTCGGCATTCGAGGCGACACCGTAGAGCAGCAGATCCACCTGATCCAGATGATTCGCCAGATCGACGGCATCGGTGGACAGCACCTGCGCGATCCGCCGGGTCTCCGCCGGTTCCTGCGGCAGTACGGAATTGAACCGGTTCACGATGTCCTGCAGATGGCCCACCGACCCGCTGTTGACGAAGAACGCGATGGCGGCCATGGTGTCCTCGAGCTGCACCGGCGGGCGGGTGCGGTCGAGAGTGATGGTGCCGCCCGGTTCCAGTAGCGTGCCGTAGCCGTCGGGCGGGGTGGTCAGCGCGACATGGATATCGCCGAGCACCGTGTTCTGACGCAGTTCGGCGACGGTGGAGACCGGGAGCTCCACCGAATCGTCGACCTCGATATCGACGACCACATACCCGGGCCCCGCCGCGTCGCCGGGGACGACCTCGACGTTCTCCACATTGCCGACCTGGGCGCCGTTGGCGATCACCTTCGCGCGGGCGGGCAGGTTCAGCGCATTGGCGAACTGGATCCGCAACGGATAACTGCCACCGGTCACCGAGGCGCCGGGGACGGGGATATCCGAGGGGTCGTACGCGCAACCGGAAACCCCCAGTGCCGCGGCCAGACCGGCGGCGGCCAGCGCGCGGCGCGCGCGGATGAGGTCCAGGGTGATCCGTGCCGTCATCGCGCACCCGCCAATCGCAGTACCAACTGCACCAGGTGCAGATCCACCATGCCGTTCGCGGCTCCGGCGCACTGTCCGGGAGCGAGCGCGTTCACCGCCGCGCACACCTGTTCGGCGTTGTCCTGCGGTATCGCGACCCGCGGCGGCGCGTAGGTGAGACCGGGCGCGCCGGTACCGGGGTCGGTGACGGCGCGGAACGCGGACGCCAGCACGGGAGTGGTCGCCACGATCTCGCTCAGCGAACCCACATTCGCGCGCAGCAGTTTCACCAGCGGCACCAGGTTGTCCAGGGCGGACATGAGCGGGTCGGCCAGAATGACGGTGAGGTCGTTGAGCATGGGCAGCACTTCGCGCAACCCGTCGAACAGCGCGATACCGGGGGTGAGCAGTTCGCTGTGCGCCTGATTCAGGGTCGGGCCCAGCCGGGTCAGCATCAGCTTCAGGTCACCCCAGTGCTCGGCGACCTTGTTCGACACCGACGCGTAGGCGTCGAAAATCCCGGCCAGGTGGGCGATATCGGCGTCCGGGGATTCCAGGACCCGGCCGAGCTTGTTGATCAGGTCGTTGATCTGCGGACCGGTTCCGGCCGAGGCCGAATCCAGCGCGTCCAGACCGCCGGCCAGCGCGTTCGGCTGCGTCTCGGTTCCGCCGATCTGATCGGACAGCTCGGCCAGCGCGGTGATCGTCTGGGTGAGGCTCTTCGGTGTGAGGGTTTTGGTGACGCATTGCCCCGGATCCCACTGTTCGGTGGTCTTTCCACTGGACAGCACCGCCAGTTCGCGATCGGCGACGACGGTATCGGACACGGTGGTCGCACCGGCGTCGGTATAGAGCGGATGGTCGGCGTCGACCTCGAAATCGACGCGCACCTTGGCACCCTCGGGGGCGATACCGGTGACGGTACCGACGGTGATCCCTCGCATGGATACCTGATTGCCCTGGTAGAGGCCGATACTGTCGGGCATGATCGCGCAATAGGCGCGGGTGGCCTTCATCGGCTGGAAGACGATCACGTACAGCGCGCTCGCCAGCAGCACCAGCACGAGCGCGCCCGCCACCGACATCAGCGCCGGTGATCCGAGAACCCGTTTCGGCATCAGCACACCTTTCCGGGTAGCGGGACGCAGACGGCGGCGCCGGGGTCGAGTCCCGGCGCGGTGACCGCGGCCCCCGGATCGCCGACCCGCACTCCGCCGTCCGGGCCGACGTATTCGCGCAGTTTCGCGCCCAGGCTCTGCGCCGAGGCGATCATCGGCTCGAGCTGGTCGCCGTAGGACTGCAATCGCGGCAGAGCATCGGCCAGCTGCTGCACCTTCGGTTTCAGGGTCTGATCCCAGGCGGGCGCCAGCGCGGTCACCCGCTGCACCACCGAACTCAGCAGCGACAGCGCCTGGCGCAGTTCGGCGCGTTTGTCCAGCAGGACCGTTTCCATCAGATTGACGTTGTCCATCAGCCGGCCGAGATCGGTTTTCGCGCCGTCGTACATGGTCACGTATTCGTCGGCGGTCGCGATGGCGTTCGACACCTGGGTGCGCTGGCGTTCGATGGCATCGAGATAGCTGCCGACGGTGTCGAGCACACTGCGCAGCGATTCCGGCGCCGCGTCGATGGAGGTGTCCAGGGCGGCGAGATTGCGGCGCAGGGTGTCGCCGTCGGTTTCGCGCAGCGGCGCGGTGGCGTCGGAGAAGGTGTCCATCAGGCTGTAGGGCAACCGCACCCGGTCGGCGGGAATCGAGTCTTCGCCCAGCGGTTTTCCGCCCGCCGGGAACAGCGCCACATAGTGGCCGCCCACCAGGGTCAGCATGCGGATATCGAGCGAGCTCTGGTCGCCGACGAAGACATCGCTGTCGACGGTGAACCGCATGACGACCGCGTCCGGGCGCAGTTCGAGGGATTTCACCTCACCGACCGGCACCCCGGCGAGACGGACGTCGTCCCCGGGTTTCACCGATTGCGCCTCGGACAGTTCGGCGGTGTAGGTGGCCTTGCCCAGCGGCACCACGTACAGCGCGCCCGCGCCGACCGCGAGCAGCGCGACGAAGCACAATCCGATGACCCCGAGCCGCAACTGGCGACGCAGCGCGGTGGGTTCGTCGGTGATGGGCCGGTCGCGGTCGATCCACCGGGAGACCGTGGACCGCACTCCGGTGAAGGTCAGCCGTTGCATATCGCCACCTGCTGTCCGCCGATCAGGATCGCCACCGGGGCCGGCACCTCGGCCGTACCGCGGCTGCATCCGGGCGTGAACCCCGCGGGTGTGCGCGGGAAGGCGGTATCCACCGACGCCAGTAGTCCGGGGAGCCGGCCGAAGACGTCCACGGCCTGCCGCGGGTCCGGGAACAGGTTCCTGATCATGGCGTCGATATCGGGGCCCATCTCGGGGCTCAGGCCCACCGCGGCCAGCAGCCGGTCCACCGGTTCGAGTACCGACGGCGCGCTCATCGCGAAATCGGCGAGCCCGCCGACATTGCGCTGCAGCGCCTCGAAGATATCGGTGAGCCGGGCCAGCAGCGGCACCAGATGGTAGAGACGTCCGCCCACTCGGTCGGCGAGGTCGGACATATTCCGGACGACGGTGCCGATCACCTGCTGCCGGTCGCCGGCGTATTCGCTGAGCTTCCCGATCGCGTCCAGCGCGGGACCGATACCCGCGCCGTCGCCCTCGATCACCGCGAGCATGCTCTCGGTGAACTGGTTGATCGCCTCCGGCGACAGCGTCGCCAGCACCGGTTGCAGACCGTTGAACAGGCTGGTCACGTCGAAGGACGGGATGGTCTGTTCCGGGGGCACGGTCGCGCCGTCGTCCAGCCGGGCGCCGGGGTTCGGCTGCTGCTGCAGATCGACATAGCGCTGACCGGTGAGGTTCTGGTAGCGGATGGCCAGCACGCTGTTGTCGTAGAGCGGGGTGCCCGTGGTGGTGGTGAGCCGGACCTTCGCCTTGTCGCCCTCCAGCGTGACGGCCTCGACCTTGCCCACCTGCACCCCGAACATCCGCACATCGTCACCGGACTTCAGGCCGTTGGCGTCGGTGAACAGCGCGTGATGGGTTTCGGTGTCACCGTCTACGGGACGCTCGATAGCGCCGATCACCAGGGCGAGCACCAAGGCCATCACCGCCGCGAACAGCCCCAGCCGCCAGGCGGCGCGCCGGGCGGTCACCGCGGACCTCCCGCGGCGGGCCCGAGTTCGGCCTCCAGATCCAGCACCGGGCCCTGCGGCCCGTCGCGGAACGCCAGGCCGAGCCGGGTGAGCAGGGTCCGCAGATCAGCGGCGGACTGCTGCGGGTCCGGGACCGCCAGCGCCAGCAGGTTCAGGGTGGGCGCGAGCATATCGGTGTAGCCGGACAGCTGCCCGGCGCTGTTCGCCGCCCCCGCGAGCCCCGGCAGGATATCGCCGGTCAGGGCCTTCACCCCGGCGTCGTAATCGGCGCGGTCGGCGCGCAGCACATCGATATCGACGATCTGGTCGAGCACCTCGATGGTCGCCCCCGCGAATTGCCCGCCGCCCTGGAAGGCCGGTCCCAACCGGCCCACCAGCTCGTTCGCCGGCATCGACTGATGATCGGCGATAACCCGGCCGGCGGTGATCAGGGCCTCGGCCAGCGGGGTGAACGCCTTGACGTCGGCGGCGGCCTGGGAGATCACCCGGGCCATATCGGCGGTGAACACGGTGCCGCTGGTCTGCGAGAGGCTGCGCAGCAGGGCGCCCATGGTGGCGTCGTAGACCTCGGCGGCGCGGGGCCCGGTCAGATCGACCACCGCACCGGACCGCAACGGCGCACCACCGGCACCGGGACGCAGTTCGATCTCGCTGATCCCGAACAGATTCGCCGGGGCGTAATCCACCCGCATGCTGTCGTCGATCCCGGACAACCGCGTGTCGTCGAGGGACAGCGAGATCTCCTGGGTCCCGCGACCGGCGGGCACGATCCCGGTGACCGAACCGACCTGCACACCGTCCACCCGCACCAGCGTCCCGGCGACCACGCCGTCGCCGATCTGCTCGGTGCGCAGGGCGATCCGCAGTCCCTTGTCGGAGGTGATCTCCCTGTACCCGTATCCGGCGAGCGTCACCACCGCCAGTACCGCCAGCACCAGCGACCCGACCCGGCGCGCGCTGCGCCGGTCGGCGGCGACCCCCGGCATTCCGTACTTCGGCATCTGTCCCTATCCCGTGAAGCTGATCGCCGCGTTGAATCCCCACAGCACGATCGTCAGGACCATGTCGATGGCGATGATGGCCACGAAACTGGCGCGGACCGCGCGCCCCGAGGCGATACCCACCCCTTCGGGACCGCCGGTGGCGAAGAACCCGTAATAGCTGTGCACGCAGATCACCACGGTGCCGAACACCGCGACCTTCACCGTGGCCGCGATGATGTCGAATCCGGAGATGAACTGGAAGAAGTAGTGGTCGTAGACCCCGGCCGACTGGCCGTGCACCAGGGTGATCAATCCCCGGCAGGCGAAATACGCGCCGATCAGCGCGATCAGGAAGGTCGGCACGATGGCGATCGCGCCGGCGATCACCCGGGTGGTCACCACGAACGGCACCGACCGCAGGCCCAGTGCCTCGATGGCGTCGATCTCCTCGGAGATCCGCATCGAACCGATTTCGGCCGTGATCCGGCAACCGGCCTGCGCGGCGAACCCGACCGCGGCCGCGATCGGCGCCAGTTCCCGGGTGGTCGCGAACGCGGACACGATTCCGGTGACCGGGCCCATACCGAGCATGTCCAGCGTCGCGAAGGACTCCACCCCGATCGAGGCGCCGATCACCAGCCCGAGCACGATCATCATCGGGACCGTTCCGCCGCCCACGATCACCGAGCCGCGGCCCCAGGTCATATCGGTGATGATCCGCAGCGTCTCGGCCCGGTACCGCCGCAGTGCCAGCGGTATCGAGGAGAGCACCTGCCAGCAGAACACCGTCACGAAGCCGACCGAATCGACCGCGCCCAGGATCCGGCTGCCGCGGCGGAAGTACCGCGCGAGGAAACCCAGCCCCTTCGGGGCATACGAGGTCGCGGCCATCACGCCAGCCTGGTGGGCAGGAACATGGCGGTCACCTGCGTCATCGCCAGATTGACGACCACGATGCACACCACCGACAGCACCACCGCCGCGTTGACCGCGTCGGCCACCCCGCGGGGCCCGCCCTTGGCCTCGAGTCCGCGCTGGCAGGCGATGATCACCACCAGGAACCCGAAGATCACCGCCTTGAGCAGGGACACCCAGACATCGGCGGCGGTGGTGAACGAACCGAAGGTCGCCCAGTACGAACCGGGGGTCACGCCCTGCCCGCCGATGGCCACCAGATATCCGGCCACGACGCCGACGAAGATCACCAGGATATTGAGCAGCGGGGCCACCAGCAGCATCGCGACCATGCGCGGGATCACCAGCCGGTGCACCGGGCTGATTCCCATGGTGTTGAGGGCGTCGATCTCCTCCCGGATGGTGCGCGCGCCGAGATCGGCCGCGATGGCCGCCGCTCCGGCGCCGCCGAGCAGGAATCCCGTCGCCATGGGGGCGCCCTGTTTGATCACACCGAGACCGCCGGTCGCGCCGAGCAGGGAATCCGCGCCGAGGTTGTGGATCAGATTGCCGACCTGGACGGAGACGATCACCCCGAACGGGATCGCCATCAGAATGGCCGGGAACGCGGTCACGGTGACCAGCCGCCACGCCTGGACCAACATCTCCTGCCACTGGAATCGGCCGCGGGCCAGGTCCGAGACCGCCCCGCCGACCGATTCCTGGGCCATCCCGACCGCGCGGCCGAATGTCCGCACCGAGGATACGACGGTGCCCGAGAAGTTCGCGGCGACGATTTCGCGGGCGGTCCCGGAGCCCCCGGCGGCCCTTTTCGGGGCGTCCGGTTCGGGTCGCGGATCCGGATCGATCGACGCGAGAGGTCTCTCGGAGCTCATGGCCGAGATCCCGGGACCGCGGTCGCGGCGCGGAATGTAGCGAATTTCATGCGTGTGATCTCTCCGGTCCGGCATCGATGCCAACGGAGAGCAAGCTAATCGTTACGAAAGGTCACGGACAAATTATGCGGCCTGTGACAGTGGGCACGGGAAATGGCATTCGCGCATCAATTCCCGCCATTTGTGCGGGCGCTCACAGCGCGACGAACAATTGATTAGAACAAGTTCTACCAAATAAATGCCTGCGGGTCACACAGAAATTCGCGGGACGCGATCAGGCGTCGAGATCCACCCGAATTGTCAGCAGATCCGTGCCCACCGCACGCACGACCGCACTGTTGCCGCGCGGTAGCGACGCGAGGCGCCGGACCGGATCGTCCTCGGGAACGAGATACGCGGTGCCGGTATGCCATTCGCCGTGCAGGCGCACCCGGACCCGATTGTCGGCCTCGATATTGCGCACATAGTTCGAGCGATGACCGAACTCGGAGACGAACCAGAACTCGTTCCCCGTCCGGCGGCCGCCGATGGGCACCACCCGCGGCTCGCCGCTGACCCGGCCGGTCGTCTCGAGAAGCTGCTGAAATGGCAGCCGGCGGTTCACCGGATTGCCGATATGGCGCTGCAGGGCGGTGACGATCCGATGCTTCATACGCCGTGAATCGGTCATGTGGTGACGGTAACACCGGCGGCGGCCGGTCGCCCGCCGCGAAGAATCGTCGGATCATTCGACCGATACCCGCGCGATAGGCGACAATTCCTCCGTGCGAACTCAGTTCACCAACGAGCTCGTCGCGTTGACAGCGGATCTCACACAGATGTGCCACATCACCCATGAAGCGGCCGAACGTGTGACCGACGCTCTCGTGGGGGCCGACCTCACCGCGACCTACGAGGTCTTCGCTCACGACGAGCGGCTGCAGGCGATGTACGGCGCCTGCGAGGCGCGCACCGTCGTGCTGCTCGCGCTACAGGCGCCGGTCGCCCGCGACCTACGCCATGTCGTGACCGCCATCCAGATCGCCGGTGAACTCTCCCGCATCGGCTGGCTGCTCAGCCGGATCGCCGATCAGGTGTACCAATCCCATCCCGAACCGCTCGCCCCGGCGCCGATCCTGGCATTGCTCGCGCAGATGGCCGAACTGACCGCCGAATCCACCGCCCGCGCCCAGGGCGCCGTCACCACTGCCCGCCACGCCCGCGACGACGCCGCGGCGGCCGCCGATATGCAGGAATTGAACCGGAAACTGCATTCCGCGCTGTCGGCGGGCGAGCACGCCACCGAGGGCGCGATGACCCTCGCGCTGATCGGCGACAAGCTCTCGCGCACCCTCGACCACACCGATCGGATCGAGCGGCTGATCGAATTCCTGGACACCGGCGTACCCCCCACCGCGCAGCCGATTCCCGAGGAAGAACCCGCCGACTGACTCCGCCGCCGGCCCACACCCACCCCGGCTCGCTCCCAATCATGGGAATTCCCTATGCTTTTCACCAATGCGTCGGCGGGCGTACCCCGCTCACGGGTGTCGCCGGGGCCCGCTGCACATCGATATCTTCATAGACACGGCCGGATCTCCACCGGCCCGATACGTCACGACGAGCGCATCCGGCGTGGAAGCGTCCACGGGTCTCCCCCTCATCAAGTCCCGCGGCGCGTCGCGGAACCGGTCCGGACAACCGGCCCGCCACCCCGCGCCGGGCACCCAACGCCCTCGTTCGTGGCAGGCCCACCCCCGAGTCGGCGCCGGCACGGCGGCTCGGGGGTGGCGCTCTCCCGTCGGATCGGGAGTACCCGCGCGCTTCCCCGGGTACTCCCGCCCAGGTATGCCGAATCTCACACCGCACAGTAGCTTTCGGTTAGCTGACGACCGGTAGCTTGACGCCGGTGCTCGGCACACGGCACATACCGGACCCCTCGGCAAGGAATTTCGTTGAACCCACCACTTTCCGCGCTGCCCGCGCCACTGCGTAAATTCGCCGCCGCCGCGGCACCGCTGCTCCTCGTCGCCGGGCTGGTCGGCGGCTGCTCCGTGGAAACCGGACCGCCCGGCACCGGCCCCGCCGCCGGCGCCGCGCAGTCCACCGGGGCCACCGCCACCGACGTGCGCGCGGCCCTCGACAAACTGCCCGTGAAAAAGGAAGTCGCGATGTCGGGCTACAGCCGGGAGAAGTTCCCGCACTGGGACGACAACGCGGCCGAACACGGGTTCGGTCCCGAATTCGCCCAGTACAGCAAGTGCACCACCCGGGAGGTCATGCTCCTGCGCGACGCCACCGGTGAGGTGACCCTGGACCCGAAGACCTGCGATCTGAAGATCGGCAAGGGCGGCGGCTGGCAGGACGCCTACGGCGTGATGGACAGTAAGACCGGGAAGCTGAAGCCCTACAAGTTCATCTCCGAATCCGCCGGAGTCGACGCCGAGCACATCGTCCCGCTCGCCGAGGCCTGGCGGTCGGGAGCCAAGGATCTCGATACCGACACCCGCCGCCGGATCGCCAACGACGCGGTGAATCTCATCGCTTCCGATCCCTCCGCCAACCGGTCCAAGGGCGACCAGGATCCCGCCGACTACCTCCCGCCGGGAAGTTTCCGGTGTGGCTATATCTGGCATTACCTCCAGGTGAAAGTAAAGTACGGCCTGAGCGTCGATCAGGACGAACAGACCGCACTGCGCACCGCGGTGGACGACTGCGTACAGCGAGGTGAGTTCAAATAGCCGAAGTCATCGAGTTACCCGATAAGGCCGCGGTCATGACCCGGGAGGCCGGGACGATCTCCGGGGAACTGGATATCACCCTCGATCCCGGTGGTCACGGACTCGTGCGCTACCGGGAGACCGAGGACTGGTACACGATCGGCAATCTCGACGACGAGGACCCCCGCACCTGGCAGACCTGCCGGGAACTGGCGGAGGCCATCACGAAGGGGATCGGCGCCCGCGACGCCGCGGGCAACACGATCCCCTTCGAATGTTGAGATAGCGGCGGGCACCCCGCGCGGGCTCAACTCCGCGCGGGGGCAGCCCAATCGATGCGGTAGCGCTGTTCGGTGCCCAGCATCTTCTCGGGGTTCATCGCGCGGGCCATGATCGGCATCATCACCTGCATGACCTTGCGGGCCACCGGGCCCGGCGTCTTGCTGTGGTTGATCTTCGCGGCGCGGGCCGCGACCCCTTCCACCCGTGCGCGGCGCAGCTTCTCGTAGGCGGCGAAGGCCGCGGCCGGTTCACCGATATCGCGCAGGCAGCGGGCCAGCTGCACGGCGCTCTCGATCGCCAGTGAGGCGCCCTGCCCGGAACTGTTCGACGGGGCGTGCACCGCGTCGCCGACCAGCACCATGCGGCCGCGATACCAGTGCGGCACCGGCGGCATGATGTGCAGTGCTCCGGTGACCTCCAACTGTTCCGGGGTGGTGGCCCGGGCGAACTGCCCGCCGGGAGCGTCCTGACCGTAGACCTCGCGGAGGGTGTCGAGCCAGGTCTGCGCGGGAACCTCGCGTGCCTCGGACAGCGAGAGATACCGCGCGCTGGGCAGATTCGCGCCCCAGCCGACCCGGCCGTCGCCGAGCGCCCAGTACAGGTAGTAGGCCTTCTTGCCGTAGGCGAAGACCATGGTCCGCGGCGGGATCTCGGCGTCACATTCGATGGTGGCGCCGAATCCGAGCATCCCGGTGTATTCGGGGCCGGGCGCCTGCGGGTCGATCAGCCCGCGCACGGTGGACCGGATGCCGTCCGCGCCGATCAGGACGTCGGCGGTGGCGGTGGTCCCGTCGGCGAACCGGGCCGTGACTCCGTCGGCGGTCTGCTCGGCCGAGACCAGGCGTTTGCCGAAGGCGACCGGGACGCCGGCGGCCACCGCCCGCTCGTAGAGCACCCGGTGCAACTCGGCGCGATCCACCAGTTGCAGTGGCGGCTGATCGGCCAGAACCGGCGCGGCGAGCAGTTTCCCGCCGACCGACAGGCTCATCCGGGGCACCGGTACCGCGATATCGCGGACCGCGTCGCCGGCGCCGATGACATCGAGCGCGGCCACCCCGTTCGGGGCCAGGGCGAGCCCGCTGCCGATCGTGTAGGCCGGGCCCGGATAGGACTCGTGGATTTCGGCGGCGATACCCGCCTTCCGCAGAGCGGTGGCCGCGACCGGCCCCGCGATTCCGCCGCCGACCACCAGCGCGGTTTCGATTCTGGACATGGGTGTACTCCTCGAGAGGTTCACAAAGGATCTGGTCGATCCGAACCGCCCCGTCGTCCACTCACCCGGTTATCCTGTGTTCTGCCGAACTCGCGGCCGGGTGTGCGTAGGCGGGCACGGTCCGAGACAGGTGACCCGAGCTCGATGGTGGTGTTGCCGCACCTCCATCGAGCCCGGTTGGCATTCAGTGGTCGCTGGTCTTGTCGGCCCCCTTCACGTAGTCGCGCGCACGGGCGGAATCCACTGCCGACCCGCCGTCGTGCCACGCCTGCCATTCCGCCAGGTCGGGAAAGGTGCCGTCGAGCAGTTCCGCGCGGAGTTCACGGGTCCAGCGGGCCTCGGCCTTCAGGACGGCCAGCCCGTACTCGGATTCGATCAGGAACAGCCGCGGCAACTGTCCGGCGAGATCGGCGAACTCGCGCTCGGTCCGCGCGATCCGCTCATCGAGGACGAGGAGCCGGCGCCCCAGCAGGTCGGCGACCTCCGCCGGCGGCAGGCAGGCCAGAATCGACAGCCCCGCGACGAAACGGCCCTGTTCGGGCTCCGGTTCGGCGATGAGTTCGCGGGTCCAGTCCACCAGTTCGGCGCGGCCGGCCGCGGTGATCCGGTAGATCACCCGTTCGGGTCGCGCGCCTTCGCGTTCACTACCGGTGACCTCCAGGAAACCGGCCTTGGCGAGATTCTGGACGACCGTGTACAGCGACCCCCACTTGATATCCATATCGCGGTCTTTGCCGTACTCACGCAACCGTGCCGCGATCTGGTACCGGTGCATGGCTTCGTCCTGCATCACCGCGAGCACCGCCAGCGCCAGCAGATTGCCGACCTTGCGTTTCTTCGCCATACACCCTCCTTACTCGTCTACGAATATACGCAGACGAGTAATCGGGAGCAAGGACTACTGGAGCAGATGTCCCGGGGCGGCCAGACGCCAGGAATCCTGGATGATGGCCCGCATCTCCTCGGTATCGTCCAGCGCGGCGAGCCGCACCCGGACCCACGGATTGTTCGCCTCGTGCGCGGCGATCCAGAACTTCGCCGGTTCCGCGACCACCAGTTCGTCCCGGTCGACCGCCGGGCACCGCACCGCCATCGAGGTCTCGTCCTCGGGCAACGTGAGGAAAAGCCGGCGCTCCACGCGGAACACCGGCATTCCCCAGGCGAACTGCTCGGAGGTCTCGGGCAGCGAAAGAGCGTAGGTGCGGACGTCGTCCCCGGTGGCGGTCATGGACGAATTCTGCCCCGGCGGAACCGGGCACCCAACCCGGAAGGCCGGCGCCCGGCGCTCACACGTCGACGCGAATCGTGCCCGACAGTTCCACCCCGGCGCCGGTGAGCTGATCCAGCGCCTTCTCCACGGTGCCGGGCGCGACTCCCGCCGTGAGATCCAGCAGCACCCGGGTGGCGAACCCCGCCGCGACCGCGTCCAGGGCCGTGGCACGCACACAGTGGTCGGTGGCGATGCCGACGATATCGACCTGTTCGATCTCGCGGCCGCGCAGCCAGTCGGCCAGCGGCGCGCCCTCCTCCGAGGCGCCCTCGAAACCCGAGTAGGCGGCCGAGTACTCACCCTTGGAGAACACCGCCTGCACCGCACCGGTAGCGAAATTCGGATGGAAGTCCGCGCCGGGTGTGCCGACACGGCAGTGCGGCGGCCAGCTGTCCACATAGTCGGGGGTATCGGAGAAATGGGCGCCGGGATCCACGTGATAGTCGCGGGTGGCCACCACCGCGTCGTATTCGGAGCCGTTCACATAATCACTGATCAGCTCCGCGATGCGAGCACCACCCACGACGGCGAGGGACCCGCCCTCGCAGAAGTCGTTCTGTACATCCACCACGATCAGCGCGCGTCTCATACCCTCAGTGTGCGCGCCCTACCCCGGTCAGGCCACAAATGTGGTGGGCACCGCGGGATCGCCGTCGGACAATTTGAGGCCCTCCCAGGGCAGAGACACCAGGCCGCGCGCCACCAGATCACGGGATTCGGCGAGTTCGGGGCGGTCGAGCACCGCGCCGCCGCGC
The DNA here is from genome assembly GCF_055586645.1 of Nocardia sp. NPDC049935. Lineage (NCBI taxonomy): Bacteria > Bacillati > Actinomycetota > Actinomycetes > Mycobacteriales > Nocardiaceae > Nocardia > Nocardia sp. NPDC049935. The sequence continues at coordinate 374,214 of NZ_JBVJHV010000008.1, forward strand.
ACCAGCGGGACCATCAGATCGCGGGCCTCGAGGTCGCCGGAATCCGGCCGCGGGCCGGAAGCCGGATAGACGATCTCCTCGACGATGGTCCCGGTGCGCCGCGCCAGCCGCACCGCGCGTTTGGCCCCGCCCCGCGACTCCTTGTGACTCGACCGTTTCGCCACCGGCACCCCGTCGACCTCCACCAGCTTGTACACCATGCCCGCGGTCGCCGCGCCCGAGCCCGTGACCAGCTGCGTTCCCACCCCGTACGCGTCCACGGGCTCGGCGCGCAGGGCCGCGATCGAGTACTCGTCCAGATCCCCCGAGACCACGATGCGGGTGTTCAGCGCGCCCAGCTCATCCAACTGGCGGCGGACCTGCCGGGCCAGCACCCCGAGGTCGCCGGAATCGATGCGGACCGCGCCCAGATGCGGGCCGGCCACCTCGACGGCCAGCGCGACCCCGCGAGTGATGTCGAACGTGTCCACCAGCAGGGTGGTGCCGGTGCCGAGGGTCGCGACCTGGCTGCGGAACGCTTCCACCTCGTGCTCGCCGTCGGGTCCGCTGTGCACCAGCGTGAACGCGTGCGCACTGGTCCCCGCGCCCGGCACGCCGTAGCGGCGCACGGCCTCCAGATTGGAGGTCGCGTCGAAACCGGCCAGATACGCGGCCCGGGAACCGGCCGGCGCCGCCAGTTCGTGGGTCCGGCGCGAACCCATCTCGATCGTCCGGCGTCCGGCCGCCGCGCTGACCATCCGCGCGGCGGCGGCCGCGATCGCGCTGTCGTAGTTCAATACCGAGAGCACCAGCGTCTCCAGGACCACGCATTCCGCGAAACTGCCGGTCACCGACAGAATCGGCGAACCCGGGAAATACAGCTCCCCCTCGGCGTAGCCGTCGATATCCCCGGTGAACCGGAAATCCCGCAACCACGACACGGTCCGCTCGTCCAGGAACCGGGCCGCGACCTCGAGTTCGGCCGGGCCGAAGCGGAACAGCTCGAGGGCCTCGAGCAGCCGGCCGGTCCCCGCGACCACGCCGTAGCGGCGGCCGTGCGGCAAGCGCCGGGCGAACACCTCGAAGGTGCACCGGCGCGCCGCCGAACCGTCGGCGAGAGCCGCCGACAGCATCGTCAGCTCGTATTGATCGGTCAGCAGGGCGGTGCTGCCCACCGCGTCGCGCAGGTCCACGGTGGTCACTGTAAACAGCCCGGGCCCGGCGCAGCGGGAACCGCCGGTGACCGACGTATCGTTCCTGCTCCGGGTGTTGTGAATTACTCCTCGAGTCGTACCCTTGAATTCATGGCCTTGTGCAATACAGCACCCCGCTATCGGTCGATCGCGGTCCGCGCCGGAGCTCCCGGCGCCATGTTGTCGGCGGCACAGGCGACACCCGAAGCCGTGGAGGCCACCGAGATCCTGGAGGCGGAGGACCGGCCCTGGGTCACCGTGGTCTGGGACGATCCGGTCAACCTCATGCACTACGTCGCCTATATCTTCCAGAAGCTGTTCGGCTACAGCAAAGCCAAGGCGACCGAGTTGATGCTGAAGGTGCACAACGAGGGCAAGGCGGTTGTCTCGTCGGGTTCGCGGGACAAGATGGAACAGGATGTGCGCCGGCTCCACGCGGCCGGGCTGTGGGCGACCATGCAGCGCGACGACTGATCGGACGGTTACCGTAACGACGTGCGTAAATGGAGCCGGAAGAACTCATTGAGCGGTCTCAAGCTGCGGTCGGAGCTGGACGCGCGCGAAGCGAGTGTGCTGCGTTCCCTGGTGGGCGCGGTGTCGGGCCTGCTGGGTGAGCGGGCGTCCTCGGCGCCGGAGGACGAACTCGCCGCCCTCACCGGGCTGCGCAGCGGCAACACCCTCCCGCCCGACGATCCGCGACTCGCCCGGCTGCTGCCCGACTTCCACCGCGCCGAACCCGGTTCGCCCGACGCCGACCGCGCCGATCTGAACAGCGCGCTGCGCGGCCTGCACGAGCCGGAGATCATCGACGAGAAACTCGCCGCGGCCGGGGTCGTACTGCACACCGTGCCGGAAGAGGGCGGCAAGATCCTGATCACCCCGGAAGAGGCGGACGCCTGGCTGACCGCGCTCACCGATGTCCGCCTCGCGCTCGGCGTGGTCCTCGAGATCGACGCCGACACGCCCGAGCAGTTCCCGCCCGACGATCCGCGTGCCCCGCATCTGGACGTCTATCACTGGCTCACCTGGATGCAGGACTCCCTGCTGCAGGCGATGGCCCCGTGAGCGGCGCACCCGGCCCGCGCAACGCGCTCACCGATATCTCCGGCCTGCTGGTGGGCCACCATCACGTCCTCGATCCCGACGCGACCCGCGGCTCCGGCGCCGCCACCGGGTGCACCGTGATCCGGGCACCGGGCGGCGCGACCGCGGCGGTCGACGTCCGCGGCGGCGGCCCGGGCACCCGGGAAACCGATCTCCTCGACCCCGCCAACACCGTGCGGCAGACAGACGCCGTGCTCCTCACCGGCGGCAGCGCCTACGGCCTGGCCGCCGCCGACGGCGTGATGCGCTGGCTGGAGGAACACGGCGAAGGCATCCCGATGTCACCCGAGGACCCCGGCAAGGTCGTGCCGATCGTGCCCGCCGCCGTGATCTTCGACCTGCCCGTGGGCGACTGGCACACCCGCCCGACCGCCGAGTTCGGCTATCACGCCGCGGAAGCCGCCGGGCCCGATTTCCCGCGCGGCAGTGTCGGCGCCGGGGTGGGCGCGCAGGCCGGTTCGCTCAAGGGCGGAATCGGCAGCGCCAGTATCCGCTTCGGCGCCGGTGTCGCCGCCGGACTGACCGTGGGCGCACTGGTGGTGGCCAATCCGGTGGGATCGGTCTTCGATCCCCGCACCGGCCTGCCGTGGGGCGCGGGCACCGACGGACCGGAGTTCTTCGGCCTGCGCCCGCCCACCGCCGAGCGGCTCACCGCGGCCAACGCGCTACCCGTGAAATCGACCGCCCTCAACACCACGATCGGCGTGGTCGCCACCGACGCGCCGCTGGATCCGGCGGGTTGCCGCCGCCTGGCCACGGTGGCCCACGACGGCCTGGCCCGGGCGGTGCGTCCCGCCCACTCCCCACTCGACGGCGACACCTTCTTCGCGCTGGCCACCGGCACGGCCACACCACCCGGTCTGCCCCCGCTGCCCGGCGCGTTTCCCGCCGACCTCCCCCTGCTCGATCAACTCTGCACCGCCGCCGCGGTCTGCGTGGAACGCGCCGTGGTCGACGCCGTTCTCGCCGCGGTCCCGGTGGCGGGTATCCCGTCCTATTCGGACCTCCTGGGCTAGCGCCGGGAATACCCGAATATCCTCGACGGTTGTCGGCTCTGACGGGTCGGCGGGAGCCGAGACAATGTGTGGAAGGGTTCGATTGTGCTCGTGATCAGGGCCGACCTGGTGGATTCGATGGTCGCGCACGCGCGCGCCGATCACCCCGACGAGGCCTGCGGGATCATCGCCGGACCCGAGGGGTCCGACCGGCCGGAGCGTTTCGTCGCGATGCTGAACGCCGAGCGTTCGCCGACCTTCTACCGGTTCGACTCCGGCGAACAGCTGAAGGTGTGGCGCGCCATGGACGACGCCGACGAGGAGCCGGTGGTGATCTACCACTCGCATACCGCCACCGAGGCCTACCCGAGCCGCACCGATATCTCCTACGCCTCCGAACCCGGCGCGCACTACGTCCTGATCTCCACCCGCGACCCCGAACAGCACGAACTGCGCAGCTACCGGATCCTCGACGGGGAGGTCACCGAGGAACCGGTACGGATCGTCCCCGCCTACGAAACGGCCTGACCACCACAGATTTCCGACCCCGACCGAAACGAGCTAGGAGTTTTCATGCCGGTCACCGTGTCCATCCCGACCATCATGCGCACCCACACCGGAGGCGAGAAGCGCGTCGAGGCCGAGGGGGCCACGCTCGCCTCGGTGATCGAGAACCTGGAGACCAACCACCCGGGACTGGCCGAGCGGCTGCTCAACGAAGGCAAGCTGAACCGCTACGTCAACATCTACGTCGACGACGAGGACGTGCGGTTCTCCGGCGGCCTCGAGACCACCGTGGGCGAAGGCTCGACGGTGACGATCCTGCCGGCCGTCGCGGGCGGGGTCTGACGGACCCGTGGCACGCTACGAATCGCTGATCGCGACCCTCGGCGATACACCGCTGGTCGGCCTGCGCACCCTGTCCCCGCAGTGGGAGGGTGAGCGGCCGGTACGGCTGTGGGCCAAACTCGAGGACCGCAACCCCACCGGGTCCATCAAGGACCGGCCGGCGCTGCGGATGATCGAACAGGCCGAGGCCGAGGGCCGGCTCACCCCCGGTTGCACCATCCTGGAACCCACCAGCGGCAATACCGGGATCTCGCTGGCCATGGCGGCCAAGCTCAAGGGCTACCGGCTGGTGTGCGTCATGCCGGAGAACACCTCGGTGGAGCGGCGTCAGCTGCTCACCATGTTCGGCGCCGAGATCATCGATTCGCCGGCGGCCGGGGGCTCGAACCAGGCGGTCGCCCGGGCCAAGGAGATCGCCGCGGCCAACCCCGACTGGGTGATGCTGTACCAGTACGGCAACCCGGCCAACGCGCTGGCCCACTACGAGACCACCGGTCCGGAAATCCTGGCCGACCTGCCCGAGATCACCCATTTCGTCGCCGGGCTGGGCACCACCGGGACGCTGATGGGTACCGGGCGCTTCCTGCGGGAGAAGGTCCCGGGCATCCAGATCGTGGCGGCCGAACCCCGCTACGGCGAGCTGGTCTACGGGCTGCGCAACATCGACGAAGGGTTCATCCCGGAGCTGTACGACGAGACGGTGCTAACCAGCCGCTTCTCGGTCGGCCCCTACGACGCCGTCCGGCGCACCCGCGAACTGGTGCTCGAAGAGGGCATCTTCGCCGGTATCTCCACCGGCGCGATCCTGCACGCCGCCCTCGGGGTGGCCCGCAAGGCCGTCGCGGCGGGGGAACGGGCCGATATCGCCTTCGTCGTGGCCGACGGCGGCTGGAAGTACCTCTCCACCGGCGCCTACGACGGCACCCTCGAAGAAGCCGAGGAACGCCTCGACGGCCAACTCTGGGCTTGAAATGTCGGAGCAGCTCCGCTGCTCGAGGTTCGGCCCTCCTGAGCGTCTGCTGTCGGCCCTCGAGACTCGTGGCTGCGCCACATGCGCTTCGAGGGCCGACAGCAGACGCGGGCCGAACCCTTGACAAGAAACCTCGCATGCTCGGCATCACCGCTGGTCGGCAAGCATCTCCGGCCGACCACACACCGACCGGGATACCCTGTTTGTAAGGTCCGGGCCACTGACCCGGCTTCCCGTCTCCGGTGGTCCGCCTCCATGGGTGGGGCCCGCCCGGTTCTGGAGCGACCAGAGGGAGGGAGCGCAGCGACCGACCGCCGGGAGTGAAGAACCGGGTTAACAGGGCCCCACCCTCGAGACGCGGAGCGTCTCCAAATTACGGAGGATGTTATGGCCGGCGCACCCCTGGGCGCTTCGTTCGATCCCGATCGCATCGCCGCACTACGGCCGCAGCCCGGTGGGCCGCCACCCGGCACACCCCGGCCGGACCGGTTCTCGGGGATCCGGCGCACATGGTCCCGGGCCGGGGTCCTGACGCTGATGTTCGTCGTGGTGCTGTACGCGATCGAGATGGTGGACGCCCTCATCGACTACAGCATCGATCGCACCGCGGGAATCCAGCCGCGCGACGCCGACGGGCTCGACGGCATCCTCTTCGCCCCGCTGCTGCACGACGGCTGGGGCCATCTCGTCGGCAACACGCTGCCCGTGTTGATCCTCGGTTTCCTCACCCTCGCCACCGGTATCCGGCGCGGGCTCGCGGCCACCGCGATCATCTGGATCGTCGCCGGGGTCGGTACCTGGCTCACCGGCGGCGAGAACACCACGCATGTGGGCGCGTCGTCGCTGATCTTCGGCTGGCTCACCTACCTCATCTGCCGCGGCTGGTTCCTGCGGCAGGCCGGCCAGATCGTCCTCGGGCTGGTTGTGCTGGCCCTGTACGGATCCCTGCTGTGGGGCGTTCTCCCCGGTCAGAACGGAATCTCCTGGCAGGGCCACCTTTTCGGCGCAATGGGTGGACTGCTGGCCGGGTGGGTACTCTCCAGTGATGAACGTCGACACCGCCGTCAGTCGCGCACCGGGGCGCCCCTGTCTCCCCGGTGACCGCCGGCACGGCCGATATTTTCGGGGGATGCGGTCTTGAAGCGGGAAACATCGTGGCAGCATGAAGGTATGCGGCTCACCGTCCTCGGGTGCTCGGGCAGTGTGTCCGGCCCGGATTCACCGGCGTCGGGATATCTGCTGACCGGTCCGGATATGGCGCCGGTTGTCATCGATTTCGGGCCGGGGATCCTCGGCGCGCTGCAACGCTTCGCCGACCCCGGCGAGGTCGACATCTTTCTCACCCACCTGCACGCCGACCACTGCCTGGATCTGCCCGGGCTGCTGGTGTGGCGGCGCTACCACCCGACCCCGCCGGTCGGTAAGGCGATCGTCCGCGGCCCCTCCGACGCGCCGCTGCGGATCGGCAACGCCTCGGCGGAGGTCGGCGGCCAATGCGACGACTGGTCCGATGTGATCGACTTCCGGCCCTGGTCCGACGCCGAGACGGTGGAGTTCGGCCCCGGCCACACGATCACCGCCCGGCGGATGTTCCACCCGCCGGAGTCCTACGGCCTGCGGATCGTCACCGATACCGGCCGTGTCTTCGTCTACACCGGTGACACCGCGGTATGCGGGGCGGTCGGGGAGCTGGCCGAAGGCGCCGACGTTCTGATGGCCGAGGCCTCCTGGACCCACGACCCCGCCAATCGTCCGGAGGGTATTCATCTCTCGGGCACCGAGGCCGGCCGGATCGCCGCGGCGGCCGGGGTCAAGGAACTGCTGCTCACGCATATTCCGCCGTGGACCTCACGGGAGGACGTCATCGCCGAGGCCAAGGCCGAATTCACCGGCCCCGTCCACGCGGTGGCTCCCGGGGAGAGCTTCGACCTGTAGCCCGGGCATCTCCGGGCGCGGGTCCCCCACTACGCTGAGCCCGTGTCGAGACGAGCCGATGGCAGGGCGGACGACGAACTCCGCGAGGTACGGATCACCCGAGGCTTCACCACGCACCCGGCCGGTTCGGTGCTGGTCGAGTTCGGCCAGACGCGGGTGATGTGCACGGCCAGCGTCACCGAGGGCGTCCCGCCGTGGCGGCGGGACTCCGGGCTGGGCTGGCTCACCGCCGAATACGCCATGCTCCCGGCGGCGACCCACACCCGCAGCGGGCGGGAATCGGTCAAGGGCAAGGTCGGCGGCCGCACCCAGGAGATCAGCCGGCTGGTCGGCCGGTCGCTGCGCGCCTGCATCGACCTGGCCGCCATCGGCGAGAACACCATCGCCGTCGACTGCGATGTGCTCCAGGCCGACGGCGGTACCCGCACCGCCGCGATCACCGGCGCCTACGTGGCGCTGGCCGATGCCGTCACCTATCTCGGGGCCGCGGGCGGTCTGGCCGATCCGCAGCCCATCTCCTGCGCGATCGCCGCGGTCAGTGTCGGGGTGGTGGACGGCCGGGTCCGGCTGGATCTGCCCTACGAGGAGGATTCGCGCGCCGAGGTCGATATGAACGTGGTCGCCACCGATACCGGCACCCTGGTGGAGATCCAGGGCACCGGCGAAGGCGCGACCTTCCCGCGTTCGACCCTGGACAAGCTGCTCGATTCCGCGCTGGCGGGTTGTGAGCGGTTGTTCGCGGTGCAGAAGGAAGCGCTCGCTCTCCCCTACCCGGGCGTGCTGCCCGAGACTCCCGAACCGACGAAGAAGAAGTGATGAGCCGCCGGGTTCTGCTCGCCAGCCGCAATACCAAGAAACTGAACGAACTGCGCCGGATCGTCGCCGATGCCGGTGTGGAGGGGCTCGAGATCGTCGGCCTCGACGATGTGCCGGAGTATCCGGAGGAGCCGGAGACCGGCGCGACCTTCGAGGAGAACGCGCTGGCGAAAGCACGTGACGGCGCCCGGGCGACCCGGCTGGCGTGTATCGCCGACGATTCCGGTATCGCCGTCGACGCGTTGAACGGGATGCCGGGTGTGCTGTCGGCCCGCTGGGCCGGACGTCACGGCGACGACGCGGCCAACAACGCGCTGTTGCTGGCCCAGCTCTCCGATACCCCCGACGAACGCCGCGGCGCGCGTTTCGTCTCCGCGTGCGCGCTGGTCATCCCGGGCGGCGCCGAGATCGTGGTGCGCGGCGAATGGCCGGGCACCGTGGCGCGGGGGCCCCGGGGCGACGGCGGCTTCGGCTACGACCCGCTGTTCCATCCGGACGGCGGTGAGCGCAGTGCGGCCGAACTGACCCCGGCGGAGAAGGACGCGGCATCGCATCGCGGCCGGGCGCTGGCCCAGTTGCTACCCGCGCTCACGGCGCTGGCGCGCTGAGTTCCGCGCGCGGGGTCAGACGCCGAAATCCTGTTTGACCTGCTTGGTGTTGCGGTGCTCCACGAAGAACGACAGCAGCGGAACGGTGCCGGCCAGCAGGGTGCCGATGGTGCGCTGGATCGGCCACCGGACCTTGACCGCCAGGTCGGCGGTGAGGATCAGGTAGATGAAGTACGCCCAGCCGTGCACGACCGCGATCCAGCTCGGGGTATCCACGCCGAACCCGTATTTGGCGATCATCTCGGCGGTGAGGAACAGCAGCCACAGACCGGTGATCCAGGCGAGGACGCGGTAGCGCAGCAGCGCCCCGGCGATCCGCCGGTCGCCGGCGGGCGCCTCGGGTGCGGTGGTGGCTTTCTCGCTGGCGGTCAACCCGCGCTCCTCTCGGTATCGCGGGCCGTGCCCGCCGTGCTGCCCGCGCCGCCGTCTTCGGCGTGCAGCCGGGCGAGATAGGTGTTGTATTCGGTGAGCGCCGGATCGTCCGCACGCGCCGCGCGGGGACGTTCGGGCAGGAACCCGGCCGGAATCTCGCGTGGGCCGTCCGCCTCCCGTGCCGCGCGGCCGCCGAACAGCCCGGCGCGCCGGGGCCGGGCGCCGGGCGCCTCCGCGTCCGCGGTGCCGGCCCCGCCCGCCGGACGATCCGCGGCGCTCACGGTCTCCTCGCCCGCCGGTTTCTCCGACTCCTGCTCCAGCCGCACGAACCGGAAATACGCGAAGAGCGCGAAGCCGGCGAACAGCGGCCACTGCATCGCGTATCCGAGATTCTGTGCCGTCCCGCTGGCCGAGGAGAATCGCTCCCACTGCCACCAGCCCAGCGCCAGTGCGGCCACCGCGACCACGACCACGAGGAGAACCAGGGCCGGTCGGTGCACGGTGCGGCGGGGTGTTGCGGACACGGCTACCACGGTACCCGTCTACTACACGGGCCGTAGTGTGAGGTGGATATCGCGGCAGCCGGTATCGCCGCCGGTCAGAACTTGTAGACGACCCCGGTCAGCCGCTCCGATTCCGACCACAGCCGCCGCCACAGGTCGGTGTTCTTGGACAGCCGGGTGGACGGGGAGGCCTCCACCGGCCCCTGGGACTGGAACAGCCGGGTCGGGCCCCAGTACGTTTCCGGGTCCGCGTCGCGGGTCGTGGCCGCGAACAGGGTCGAATGGGCGGCCTTGGCCGGGGCGTGCCCGACCAGCTTGATCACCGGTTTGCTGACCCAGTCCAGCGGGGTTTCGGTGCGGGTGAACAGTTCGGTCGCCGAGACACCGGGGTGCACTCCGTAGGAGCGTTTGGCCGAACCGGCCTCCGACAGGCGGCGCTGCAGTTCCCGCGCGAACATCAGATTCGAGAGTTTGGCCTGCGCGTAGGCGAGGTTGCGCTGGTAGCGCCGGTTCTCGTAGTTCAGGTCGTCGATCCATAGTTTGGGCGTCTGCTTGTGGGCGATGCTGGCCAGCGTCACCACCCGGTCGCGCATCCGGTCCAGCAGCAACCCGGTCAGCGCGTAGTGGCCGAGATGGTTCACTCCGAACTGGGTTTCGAAACCGTCGGTGGTGCGCGAGAACGGCACGTTCATCAGTCCCGCGTTGTTGACCAGGACATCGAATTCGCCCGTGGCCTCCGCGAATTCCCGGACCGAGGACAGATCGGCCAGATCCAGCCGGCGCACCCGCAGGTCGCCGCCGATCGCGTCGGCGACCTGCTGCGCCTTCTCGGTATTGCGGCAGGCCAGCACCACGGTGGCGCCCTTCGCCGCGAGCACCTTGGTGGTCTCGGCACCGAGGCCGCCGTTGGCTCCGGTGACGATGAAGGTGCGCCCGGTCTGGTCGGCTATCTGATCAGGTTTCCACGCCATGGTCAGACCTTACTTCCGAGTAAGATCACTGGGAAGTAGGGAACCGTCGCGCGCCGGGCGATTCACCGCGCCCCGCCGGGTTCTCGACCGGCCGCGCAGGTGTCGGTGCTGCGCAGTAGGCTGCCCGAGTGCCCGAACTCCCGCCCGTATCAGCCCTGCTGGCGACCGCCGTCACCGCGCTCGGCGGCAAGGAGCGCCCCGGCCAGATCACCATGGCGGCCGCGGTCGACAACGCGATCGAGACCAAGGAGCATGTGGCGGTCCAGGCCGGCACCGGCACCGGTAAATCCCTCGCGTATCTGATCCCCAGCCTGCGGTACGCGGTCCGGACCGGGCGCACCGTGGTGATCTCCACCGCCACCATCGCCCTGCAGCGCCAGCTGGTCGACCGCGATCTGCCCCGCCTCGCCCAGGCGCTGGCCGAGCCGCTCGGGCGCACCCCGGAGTTCGCGATCCTCAAGGGGCGCAACAACTATCTCTGCCTCAACAAGATCAACAGTGCCGTTCCCGACGAACCGGCCGAGGCGGAACTGTTCGACGCCTTCGCGGTCTCCCGGTTGGGCCGCGAGGTCAAACGGCTCAACGAATGGGCCTCCGATACCGAGACCGGCGATCGCGACGAACTCGCCCCCGGGGTGAGCGATCAGGCCTGGCGGCAGGTCAGCGTCTCGGCGCGGGAATGCCTCGGGAAATCCCGCTGCCCCTTCGGCCAGGACTGCTACGCCGAACTCGCGCGCGCCGAATCCGCGCAGTCCGATGTCGTGGTCACCAATCACGCGCTGCTGGCCATCGACGCGATCAGCGGTATCCAGATCCTGCCCGAGCACGATGTGGTGGTGGTCGACGAGGCGCACGAACTCGTGGACCGGGTCACCGGTGTGGCCACCGCCGAACTGTCGGCCACCGCGATCACCGCCGCCGCCCGGCGCTGCGGCAAACTCATCGACGAGCAGGAGATCGACCGCCTCGATGCCGCCGCCGAGGCCTGGCACGACGCCCTCGACGATCTCGGCCCGAGCCGCTGGGAGGCCCTACCCCAGGGTATGGAACAGGTCCTGGCCCTGATCCGCGATGCCGCCTGGAACGCCCGCACCGCGCTGAATCCGCAGGGCGGCGGCCGGGGCGAGGACCCCGAAGCCGCGGCCGGGCGGAATATGGCCGTCGCGGCCGTGGAGGAGATCCACGACACCGCGGTCCGCGCCCTCACCGCGTTCGACGAACCCGACCCGGCCGCCCGCCGCGATGTGGTGTGGCTGTCGGCCGACGAGGTCCGCGGCGTCACCCGGCGCACCCTGCGAATGGCCCCGCTCGCCGTCGGAGGGTTGCTGCGCAGCCGCCTGTTCGGCGAGGCGACGGTGGTGCTGACCTCCGCGACCCTGCAGATCGGCGGTTCGTTCGACGGTCTGGCCCGCACCTGGGGTCTGCCTCCGCAGTCGAACGGCGCCGTGGACCCGGCGATGGCGAACAGCGCGGAGACGCCGTCGGACAACGACACCGTGCGCTGGAGCGCGGTGGACGTCGGTTCCCCGTTCGATCACGCGAAATCCGGAATCCTCTATGTGGCCAAACATCTGCCCTCCCCCGGCCGCGACGGGCTTCCCCCGGCCTATCTCGACGAGATAGAACGCCTGGTGTCCGCGGCGGGCGGGCGCACCCTCGGGTTGTTCTCCTCGATGCGCGCGGCCAAGGCCGCGACCGAGGCGTTGCGCGGTCGGCTGGACACCCCGATCCTGTGCCAGGGTGAGGATTCCACCGGCGCCCTGGTGCGGAAATTCGCCGACGATCCGGAAACCTCGCTGTTCGGCACCCTGTCGCTGTGGCAGGGCGTGGACGTGCCCGGCCCGTCCCTGAGTCTGGTGATCCTGGACCGCATCCCGTTCCCGCGCCCCGACGATCCGCTGCTGGCGGCCCGGCAGCGTGCGGTCGAATCCCGGGGCGGCAACGGCTTTCTCACCGTCGCGGCCAGTCATGCCGCACTCCTGCTGGCGCAGGGCACCGGGCGCCTGCTGCGCAGCGTGGACGATCGCGGGGTGGTCGCGGTCCTGGATCCCCGGCTGGCCACCGCCCGCTACGGCGGCTACCTGCGCGCGTCGCTGCCCCCGTACTGGGAAACCGCCGATCCCGACGTGGTGGCCCGTGCACTGACCAGGCTGGCCGCTGCCGCGACGGTCTGACCGGACCTTCCACCTCTCCGCCGATACCGGCGCCGAGCGATCGCAACCGCCCGGCGCCGGCTGGCACTACCGGTTACTCAGAGCACCGCCCCGAGCACCAGGGTCAGCACGGAGGCCAGTACGGCCGCGGCCACCGCGATCACACCCCAGGCCAGCCCGCGGACCGACCAGGGCAGATAGTGATCCACCGAGAACCGGCCCGGCCCGGTGAATCCCAGCACCGCCGCGACCGCGCCGAACAGCAGGCCCATCTCGTAGCCCTGGCCGGTGAGCAGGCCGCCGCCGAACGTGGTGTCGACGATGACGATGGCGGTGCCCAGCACGACGGCCGCACCCAGCGGAGACAGCGCGCCCAGTGCCAGCAGCAGGCCACCGGCCAGTTCGCTGAGTCCGGCCAGGGTGCCGAACAGCGCACCCGGGTTGTAGCCCATCTCCTCGAAACCGGCGTTGTTGGCGGCGAGCCCGGGCCCGCCGAACCAGCCGAACAGTTTCTGCGCGCCGTGGGCGGCGAAGAGCAGACCGAAGACCAGGCGCAGGATCAGCAGGCCGATATCGGCGGACAGCGCCTTGCCGGCCGCGTCCGCGGTGGTGGCAGTTGCGTCGTTACGGGTCAGTGTGGTGCCGGTCGTCATGGAAACCCCTCGTTCCTCTGCAGTTGTTAGCCACGGCAACGAATCGGACCGCAGTCCGATTAGGCCGTCGGTCGAACCAACCCGGCTGTCGCGCACGCTATTCCGCGAGGAAGAAGAAATATCCGAGGAAGATCACCGTCAGCACCCACATCACCGGATGCACCTCGCGGAAACGGCCCCGCGCCACCATCACCACCGGATAGAAGATCATCCCCATGGCCAGGCCGTTCGCGATGGAATAGGTCAGCGGCATCATGACGATGGTGATGAACGCCGGCACCGCGAATTCCAGCCGCTGCCATTCGATATCCCCCAGCGACCGCGCCATGAGCACCCCCACCACGATCAACGCCGCCGCGGTCACCGCCCCGGAACCCGCCACCACCGCGAATAGCGGATAGCAGAACATGGCCACCGCGAACCAGGCCGCCGTCACCACCGCCGTCAACCCGGTCCGGCCGCCCGCCGACACGCCGGCCGTCGACTCCACATACGCGGTGGTGGTGGACGTGCCGATCACCGCGCCCGCCATGGTGCCCACCGCATCGGCGGAGAACGCGCTCGACGCCCGCGGCAACTCACCCTTGTCGTTCAGCAGACCCGCCTGATTGGCGACGCCGATCAACGTGCCCGAGGCGTCGAAGAAATCGACGAACAGCATGGTCAGCACCACGACCGCCATCTGTGCGGTGAACGCGTCGGGCAGATGCGCGATCGCCTGCCCGAAGGTCTGATCCAGGCCCTGCGGCAGCGCCGCCACCCCGTCGGGTACATCCACCAGCCCGGCGATCATCCCGATCACCGCGGTCAGCACGATCCCGTACAGCACCGCGCCGTGCCAGCCGCGCACCAGGAAGATCACGGTCATCACCAGGCCGAAGAGCGCGAGCACGGTGGCGCCCTCGGTGAAATCGCCCAGCGTCACCAGTGTGGTGTCACTGGCCGTGACGATCCCCGCGTTCTTCAGCCCGAGGAAGGCCACGAAAAGCCCGACCCCGGCCGCCACGGCCAGTTTCAGCTGGAACGGAATCGCGTTGAGGATCTTCTCGCGGATCTTGGTGATCGCGAGCACGAAGAAGATGACGCCGGACAGGAAGGTCCCCGACAGGGCGACCTCCCACGGAATCCCCATCCCCAGCACCACCGAGTACGCGAAGAAGGCGTTGAGTCCCATCCCGGGGGCCAGCGCGATCGGATACCGCGCCCACAAACCCATCACCAGTGTGCCCACCACCGCCGCCACCGCCGTCGCGGTGAACACCGCCTGGGTGGGGATGCCCTGATCGCCCAGGTCACCCTGGTCGCCGAGGATGGCCGGATTCACCGCGAGCACGTAGCACATCGCCAGGAACGTCACCGTTCCCGCCATCAACTCGCGTTTGACGGTGGAACCGTGCATTCCGATGGAGAAGAACGAATCGAGTCGTCCCTGGGTGCGGGTCTGCGGACTCGTGTCCATGGAACCTCCAGTCGGTGCGGGCGTGACCTGTGTCCGGGCGCAGGCCACACGCAGACCGAGGGCGCTTCGGGCCCGGCAGCGCCAGTGGAACGGTAGCGGAAAGTCGTTACGAACCGAAGTCGGCGCCGCGTGCGGCCCATTACGGGTGCGTCCCGCCGCCGCCCTGCTCAGGCGGTGGTGACCAGACCGAGTTCCGCGCTCGAGGCCAGTAGTTCGTGCACCGGCAGCACCCGCACCTGATAGCCCACGGATCCGGACAGCGGCAGCGGGATCCGCGCCTCGAACAGGGCCGGTCCGGGATCACCGCGACCCGTCCACGACATCGTGGTGGTATGGGTCTCGGTGAGATCGTCCTCGGGTGTCACCCGGCCCACCACGGCCTCCACCAGCACCTCGTGCGGTTCCAGCCCGCCCAGCTCCACCCGGGCGGTCAGCGACAGCGGTGCGCCCGGCTGCGGATCGTCGGGCAGGCCCTCGGCGTCCACACCCACCACCCGCACCCGCGGCCAGACCTCCGACACCCGCCGGCGATACCGCCCGATCTCCGCCGCGCCCGCCAGACCCGCCGCGGTGGCGCGGTGGGAGGCGGCGGCCGCCGGAGCGTAGTACCGCTCGGCGTACTCGCGCACCATCCGATCCGCCCGCACCTTCGGTCCCAGATCGCTCAGGGTGTGGGTCACCAGCTCCAGCCAGCGCGCCGGCATCCCCTCGGCGTCCCGGTCGTAGAACCGGGGCGCGACCACCCGTTCCATCAGGTCGTAGAGCGCGGTGGCCTCCAGATCGTCGCGGCGCTCCTCGTCGGTCACCCCGTCTGCCGAGGGGATCGCCCAGCCGTTCGCGCCGTCGAACATCTCGTCCCACCACCCGTCGCGGATCGACAGGTTCAGCCCGCCGTTCAACGCCGATTTCATCCCCGAGGTGCCGCACGCCTCGAGCGGTCGCAGCGGATTGTTCAACCAGACATCGCAGCCCCAGTACAGGTACCGGGCCATCGCGATGTCGTAGTCGGGCAGGAACACGATGCGATGCCGTACCGCCGGGTCGTCGGCGAACCGCACCAGCTCCCGGATGAGCGCCTTCCCGCCTTCGTCGGCCGGATGGCTCTTCCCCGCCACCACCAGCTGCACCGGCCGGTGGGGATCCAGCAGCAGGGCCCGCAACCGGTCCGGATCGCGCAGCATGAGGGTCAGCCGTTTGTAGGTCGGCACCCGGCGGGCGAAACCCACGGTCAGCACGTCGGGATCGAATACGGAATCGGTCCACTCCAGCTCGGCCGCGGCGGCACCGCGCTGGATCCAC
Source organism: Nocardia sp. NPDC049935 (assembly GCF_055586645.1). Taxonomy (NCBI): domain Bacteria; kingdom Bacillati; phylum Actinomycetota; class Actinomycetes; order Mycobacteriales; family Nocardiaceae; genus Nocardia; species Nocardia sp. NPDC049935. Next base: position 390,073 of record NZ_JBVJHV010000008.1, read on the forward strand.
GATTCCCGCACCCGGCGGCGCACATCCTCGACCAGCAGCCCCCGCAACCGGCGCCGAATCGCCCACACCGCACGCGGATCCGGATCCCGTATCCATTCCCCCGCCGCGTCCGCGTCCGGGGTGCGCAGCGCACTCCAGTCCCGGGCCGCCCAGGTGTCCACATGGACCCCGTTGGTGACCGAGCCGATCGGCACCTCCGGCGGATCGAACCCCGGCCACAGCGGCGCGAACATCTCCCGGCTCACCGTGCCGTGCAGCCGCGACACCCCGTTCGCGCGCTGCGCCAGCCGCAACGCCATATGCGCCATATTGAACACCGACGGATCGGCCTCCCGCCCCAGCGCGACGATCCGGTCCACCTCGATTCCCGGCAGCAGTGGCGAATCCCGCTCTCCCGACGATCCCCCGAAATAGCGATGCACCAGCGAAACCGGGAACCGGTCGATCCCGGCCGGCACCGGGGTATGGGTGGTGAACACCGTCGCCGCCCGCACCGCGGCCAGCGCCGTCTCGGCATCGTGGCCCGCCGCCAGGTACTCCCGGATCCGCTCGAGCCCCGAGAACCCCGCGTGCCCCTCGTTCATATGGAAGACATCCGGATCCGGCAGCCCCGCCGCCGCGGTATAGGCCCGCACCGCGCGCACCCCGCCGATACCGGCCAGGATCTCCTGCGCGATCCGGTGCTCCTGGTCGCCGCCGTAGAGCCGGTCGGTGACCGTCCGCAGATCGGGATCGTTGGCCGCGATATCGGAATCCAGCAGCAGCAGCGGTACCCGCCCCACCTGCGCGACCCACACCCGCGCCGCCAGCACCCGCCGGTCCGGCATCGCCACATGCACCAGCACCGGCGACGAACCGGAGGTCAGCGGCCGCAACGGCAAGCCGTAGGGATCCAGTACCGGATACCGTTCGGCCTGCCACCCGTCGAGCGTGAGCGACTGCCGGAAGTACCCGGCCCGATACAGCAGCCCCACCCCGATCAACGGCAACCCCAGATCCGACGCGGCCTTCAGATGGTCGCCCGCCAGGATTCCCAGGCCCCCGGAATAGTTCGGCAGCACCTCACTGACCCCGAACTCCATCGAGAAATACGCGATACCCCGCACCCCGAGATCGGCCCCGGGCCGCTCGAGATACTCCCGCAGATCGGTCGCCGCGGCGTCCACCCGCGCACAGAACCCGGCATCGCCGGCCAGCTCCGTCAGCCGCTCCGCGGGCACCTCACCGAGCATCCGTACCGGATCCGCCCCGACTTCCCGCCACCGCGCGGGGTCCAGCGCCGCGAACACGTCCTGCGTGGGCCCATGCCACGACCAGCGCAAATTGGCCGCCAGCTCCCCCAGCGCCGCCAACCGCTCCGGCAAATAGGCGCGAACCGTGAACCGACGCAGTGCCTTCATCCGCACGAGCTTAGTAGTGGTGTGATGCCGGAGCGGGGCTGTGGTGTTGGAGGCGCTCCGCGCCTCGAGGGTGGGGCTGTGGTGTTGGAGCGGCTCCGCCGCTCGAGGGTGGGGCCCTGGCATCCCGGTTCTTCACTCCCGGCGGGCGGTCGCTGCGCTCCCTTCCTCTGGTCGCTCCAGAACCGGGCGGGCCCCACCCAGGCGGAGGCGACCATTCGGATAGGGGCGGGATCGCCGGCGACATACCCTGCACCACGCGTGGCATTGCCGCGCCAATATTGTTGCTGTGATGACCGGCCGCATCGCCATCGATGACACCGCCCCGCTCATCCCCGGAGGTTATCCGGCCAAAGCGGTGGTCGGGGAGGTGTTCCCCGTCCGTGCCGTCGTATGGCGGGACGGGCACGGCGCCGTCGGCGCCACCTTGGCGGTGCGGGCGCCCGGCTCGTCGCGGTCCCGGCGGATCTCGATGGCTCCCGATTTCGAGCCCGATGTCTTCAACGGGATCTTCACTCCGGACGCCCCTGGTCTGTGGCATTACCGCGTCGAGGGCTGGGCCGATTCCCTCGCGACCTGGCGGTCGGCGGTGGAGGCCAAGCTCGCGGTCGGGCAGGGCGCGGCGGATCTGGCCAACGATCTGGAGTCCGGGGCGCGGCTGTTCGAGCGGGCGGCACAGGCGGTCGGGAAGAAGTCGTTCGAGCGGTTGCGGGCCGTGGCGGCCGCGCTGCGCGGGGATGATCCGCTGCCGGCGCGAGTGGCGCCCGCGTTCACCGACGAGGTCGCCGAGATTCTGCGCCGCGATCCGCTACGGGATCTGGTGACCCGCGGGCCGCAGTTCTCGGTGCTGGTCGAGCGGCCGCGGGCGCGGACCGGCTCCTGGTACGAGTTCTTCCCGCGCTCGACCGGCGGCCGCGACGCCGACGGCAACCCGGTGCACGGCACCTTCGCGACCGCGGCGGCCGATCTGCCGCGGATCTCGGCCATGGGCTTCGACGTGGTCTATCTGCCGCCGATCCATCCCATCGGGGTCGTCAACCGCAAGGGTCGTAACAACGCGCTCACCGCCGGTCCCGGCGATACCGGGTCGCCGTGGGCGATCGGGTCGGCCGAGGGCGGGCACGACGCGATTCACCCGCAGCTGGGCACCGAGGCGGATTTCGCCGCGTTCGTGCGCGCCGCCGCCGATCTGGGTATGGAGGTGGCGCTCGACCTGGCGCTGCAGTGCGCCCCCGACCACCCGTGGGTCGCGGCGCATCCGGAGTGGTTCACCACCCTGCCCGACGGCAGTATCGCCTTCGCCGAGAATCCACCCAAGAAATACCAGGACATCTACCCGCTGGATTTCGACAACGATCCCGACGGCCTGTACGCCGAAGTACTGCGGGTGGTGCGGCACTGGATCGCGCTCGGGGTGCGGATCTTCCGAGTCGACAATCCGCACACCAAACCCGCCGATTTCTGGGAGTGGCTGATCGCCGCCGTGCGCGCCACCGATCCCGACGTGGTCCTGCTGTCCGAGGCGTTCACCTATCCGGCCCGGCTCTACGGTCTGGCCCGCCGCGGGTTCAGCCAGTCCTACACCTATTTCACCTGGCGCACCCATAAGCACGAACTCACCGAGTTCGGGCTGGAACTGGCCGCCAAGGCCGACGAGGCGCGTCCCAACCTGTTCGTCAACACCCCGGATATCCTGCACGAAAGCCTGCAGCACGGCGGTCCGGGAATGTTCGCGATCCGGGCGGTGCTGGCCGCCACCCTCGGCCCCAGCTGGGGCGTGTACTCGGGCTACGAACTCTACGAGCACCGGGCGGTACGACCGGGCAGCGAAGAGTATCTGGATTCGGAGAAGTACGAGTTGCGGCCGCGGCCCTTCGCCGAGGCACGCGCGCACGGCGAATCGCTGGAACCGCTGCTCACCCGGCTGAACGAGATCCGGCGCCGGCATCCCGCTCTGCAGCAGCTGCGATGCCTGCATTTCCACTACATCGACAACGACAACCTGCTGGCGTATTCGAAGATCGACCCGGTGACCGGCGACGCGGTGCTGGTGGTCGTGAATCTCGATCCGTTCGCCGCCGAACAGGGCATGCTGTCGCTGGATCTGCCCGCCCTCGGCCGCGAATGGCACGACCACCCGGTGGTGCGCGACGAGATGAGCGGCGAGGAGTACCACTGGGCGCAGACCAACTACATCCGTCTCGATCCCGCCCGCGCCGTCGCCCACGTCCTCGCGCTGCCGCCCGTTCCGCACGGGGCGCGGGCCGGCCTGGCCTACCGGCGGACGTTCCGGTGAGCGGCCGGTGAACCGGCGCGATCTGCTGCTGCTCGCCGCCGGCAGCCATCCCGACCCGCACACCGTGCTGGGTGTGCACCCGCACGCCGACGGCACCGTGGTGCGGGTGCTGCGGCCGACGGCCGAATCGGTCTCGGTTCTGGTCGGCGACGCCGAACACCCGCTGGAACCACTGGGCCACGGGGTCTTCGCCGCGACCCTGCCCTACCCGGAGGTGCTGGATTACCGGATCGCCACCACCGTCGCGGGCCGGCCGGTCACCGTCACCGCCGACGGCTACCGCTACCTGCCGACCCTCGGCGATCTCGACCTGCACCTGATCAACGAGGGCACGCACCGGCGGCTGTGGGATGTGCTGGGCGCCCACCCACGGCGCTATCCGGGCCTCGACGGCGAGGTGACCGGGGCGTCGTTCGCCGTCTGGGCTCCGCACGCGCGCGGTGTCACCGTGCTCGGCGATTTCGACGACTGGCAGGGCGGCACCTGGCCGATGCGCACCCTGGGCCGCTCCGGTGTCTGGGAGGTCTTCGTTCCCGGCGCCACCCCCGGCGACCGCTACCGGTACCGCGTGCACGGCGCCGACGGCCGCGCCGTCGACCATGCCGACCCGCTCGCCTTCGCCGCGGCCCTCCCCCCGGCCACCAGTTCGGTGCTCACCGAGTCGAAACACCGGTGGACCGATCAGGCCTGGCTAGACGCCCGGGCCCGCACCGACCCGGCCCGCGCGCCGCTGAGCGTTTTCGAGGTCCACCTCGCGTCCTGGCGGCCCGGCCTGACCTACACCGAACTGGCCGAGCAACTCGGCGACTACGCCCGCGAACTCGGCTTCACCCATATCGAGCTCATGCCGGTCACCGAGCATCCGTTCGGCGGTTCCTGGGGGTACCAGGTCACCTCGTACTACGCGCCGACCGCCCGGTTCGGCAGCCCCGACGATTTCCGCGATTTCGTCGACCGCATGCACGCCGGCGGTATCGGGATCATCCTCGACTGGGTACCCGGCCATTTCCCGCGCGACGCCTGGGCGCTGGCCCGTTTCGACGGCACGCCGCTCTACGAGCATCCCGATCCGCGGCGCGGCGAGCAGCCCCAGTGGGGTACCTACGTTTTCGACTACGGCCGCCCCGAAGTGCGCAATTTCCTGGTCGCCAACGCGCGGTACTGGATCGAGGAATTCCATATCGACGGCCTGCGGGTGGACGCGGTGGCCGCCATGCTCCATCTCGACTACGGGCGCGCGGACGGCGGCTGGGAACCGAATATCCACGGCGGCCGCGAGAACCTGGAAGCGGTCGCCTTCCTCAGCGAACTGAACGACACCGTGCACAGCGCCTATCCGGGAGTCCTGACCGTCGCCGAGGATTCCACCACCCGGCCCGGGGTCACCCGGGCCACCGAGGTGGGCGGTCTGGGCTTCACCATGAAATGGAATATGGGCTGGATGCACGACACCCTCACCTATCTGCGCCACGACCCCGTGCATCGCGGCCACCACCACGACGAGATCACCTTCTCGCTCATGTACGCCTGGGACGAGAAGTTCGTCCTCCCGCTCAGCCACGACGAAGTGGTGCACGGCAAGGGCACCCTGTGGACCCGGATGCCCGGCGACGAATTCGACAAGGCCTGCGGCGTCCGCGCGCTACTGGCCTACATGTGGGCCCACCCGGGTAAGAAACTGCTGTTCATGGGCCAGGAGTTCGGTCATTTCCGGGAGTGGTGGCACGACCACGATCTGGACTGGCACGAGCTGGACAACCCCCTGCACCGCGGTGTCCGGGTGCTGGTCGCCGACCTCAACCGGACCTACCGCGCGCAGCCGCCGCTGTGGAGCCAGGACACCACCCCCGGCGGCCACTCCTGGATCGCCGGCGACGACCGGCAGAACAATGTCCTGGCGTTCCTGCGTCACGCGGCCGACGGCAGCACTCTGGCCTGCGTCTGCAACTTCTCCGGGAAGGTCCACACCGGCTACCGCATCGGCCTGCCGGCCGCGGGCGAATGGATCGAGATCCTGAACACCGACGCGGTGGAATACGGCGGTACGGGCGCGGGCAACGCCGGTGTCGTGTACGCCGAGCGGATCGGTTACCACGGCCGCCCGGCATCGGCCGAGATCACCCTCGGCCCGCTGAGCGTGCTCTGGCTGATCCCCCGTCCTTGACCACGGCCGGGCCCGCGCACGTGCCGTCAGTACAGCGCGGTGGCCAGCTTCCGCCGCGCCGCGACCACGAACGGTTCGGCCTGGTCGAACAATTCGAACAGTTCGAGCAACCGGGTGCGGACCGCGGTACGGTCGTCGCCCGCGGTACGCGCCACCATCGCGATGAGCCGGTCGAAGGCCGCCTCGGGCCGTTGATGGAACAGTTCCACATCGGCGGCGTCCAGAGCGGCGGCGACATTGCCGGGTTCGGCGTCCGCGGTCGCGATCGCCGACTCCGGCAGGTCCTGGGCGCGACCCAGGAATTTCACCTGCCGCAGCGCGGCTTTGGCCTCCGCGTTGGCGGGTTCCTGGGCCAGGATCGACTCGTAGGCCGATTCCGCACCGGCGAAATCACCCTGTTCGAGCAGGGCTTCGGCCGTCGCGAACCGCGGATCGGCGGGTGGTTCGGGTTCCTCGGCCGCGTCCGGGTCGCCTTCGAGCTTGCCCTCGACGGCCTGCACGACCGCGGCCAGCCACTGCTTGACCTGGGCTTCCGGCTGCCCACCCTGGAAATCGGCGAGCGGCTGCCCACCCGCCACCGCGATCACCGTCGGAATCCCCTGGACGCCGAAGGCCTGGGCGATCCGCATATTGCTCTCGGCTTCGACCGCGGCCAGATCCCAGGTACCGCCCGCTTCGCCGACCAGGCGTTCGAGCAGCTGCACCAATTCGATACTGCCGGGGCTGCGCTGCGAATACAGCGCCACCACCACCGGCACCTGCATGGATCGCCGCAGGACCTTGGTCTCGAAATCCGCCTCGGTGACCGCGTAGTCACCGCCGCCGCCACCGGCGGCCGGAGCGCCCGCGGGCGGCTGTTTCAGGGCGGACAGATCAACCGCCCCGGACATGGCGGCGGCTACGGCCGGTGAAGGACGGCGAGATGCTGGTCGAGTCACAGCATCCAGTCTGTCACGAGGACGGCGCGAGAGTCTGCGGGGACTCCGCGCTCGCGGGCGCGCTCAGTTCGCCGAGTTTGCCGGTACGCACCGCCCACACCTCGAAGATCACCGTGAAGAACGGCGGGATGCTGGACAGCAGGGCCAGAACCGTGGTCTTCCAGTTCCACTCCAGCTCGCGCGCCGCCAGCAGCGCAGTCAGCACGAAGAGCACGAAAACGCCGCCGTGCACCGGGCCGAAGATCTTCACTCCGATCTCGTTACCCGGGTCCGGGATGTATTTGAACGCCATTCCCACCAGCAGGCCCAGCCAGGAGATCGCCTCGAGCACCGCGAAGAAACGGAACCGACCGGCAGTGGTGCGCAGACCAAGGAAGTTCATGGGCCCCATTGTGCCCTAGGCACTACACAGTGTCGTAGTCGAACCGGTCACATGGGCGGAAAGGGACTTAACGGACAGCCGGGGCCCGGACCGAGCCGGGCCCCGCGCCGCACTAGACCTTGACGATCAGCGCGTCACCCTGACCGCCGCCGCCACACAACGCCGCCGCGCCGATACCGCCGCCCCGCCGCTTCAGTTCCAGCGCCAGATGCAGCACGATCCGCGCACCCGACATCCCGAGCGGATGCCCGATGGCGATGGCGCCGCCGTTGACGTTCACCTTCTCCGGAGCGATCCCCAGCGCCCGGGTGGAGGCGATGCCGACGGCCGCGAACGCCTCGTTGATCTCCACCAGATCCAGATCGGCCGGTGCGATCCCCTCTTTGGCGCAGGCCTTGGCAATGGCGTTGGCCGGCTGATCCTGCAGCGTCGAATCCGGTCCGGCCACCACGCCGGCCGCACCGATCTCGGCGATCCAGCTCAACCCCAGCTCCTCGGCCTTGGCCTTGCTCATCACCACCACCGCCGCGGCGCCGTCGGAGATCTGCGAGGCGGAACCGGCCGTAATGGTGCCGTCCTTACGGAAGGAGGGCCGCAGTTTCCCGAGCGACTCCGCGGTGGTGTCGGCGCGGATTCCCTCGTCCTGCGCCACCACCACGGGATCACCCTTGCGCTGCGGTACCTCCACCGGCACGACCTCGTCCTCGAAGACACCGTTCTTCCAGGCGGCCGCGGCCCGCTGATGCGACGCGGCCGCGAACGCGTCCTGATCCGCGCGGGTGATCGGATCACGGTCGTTGCGCTGCTCGGTGAGCGCGCCCATCGCCTGATCGGTGAAGATATCGTGCAGGCCGTCGTAGGCCATATGGTCGCGCAGGGTCACATCGCCGTACTTGAACCCCTCGCGGCTCTTCTCGAGCATATGCGGGGCCCGGCTCATCGATTCCTGCCCACCCGCGACCACGATCTCGTACTCGCCCGCCCGGATCAGCTGATCGGCCTGGGCGATCGCGTTGATCCCGGACAGGCACACCTTGTTCAGGGTGAGCGCGGGAACATCCATCGGGATACCACCAGCGACCGCCGCCTGCCGGGCCGGAATCTGCCCGGCGCCGGCGGTGAGCACCTGACCCATGATCACGTAGTCGACCTGGTCGCCGCGGACGCCGGCCTTCTCCAGCGCGGCCGCGATGGCGAAACCACCCAGATCCGAACCGCTGAACCCCTTCAGGCCGCCCAGCAGCCGTCCGACCGGGGTACGCGCCCCTGCCACGATCACGGACTTGGTCACGAGGAACCTCCTGTAATTTCGGAGCGCCTCCGGCGCTCGAGGGCGGGGCCCCTGGTAGCCCGGTTCTTCACTCCCGGCGGTCGGTCGCTGCGCTCCCTCCCTCTGGCCGCTCCAGAACCGGGCGGGCCCCACCTGCGCATCCCACGGTATCTCGCGATGGCGGCGGTGTGGAGCACAGGGATGCGCAGATCACCCGGGGAATATTTGACGGCAGCCGCCCTCTGTTTGTGTCATTCGGGCGGGTACGCGACAGCGGCAGTCCGGAACGCGCTACTTTCGAGGGGTGAGCACCGCTACCCCGTCATCAGATTTCATCCCCGCCGACTACATCGTCGCGGTCGACCACGTCGGGATCGCCGTACCGGATCTGGACGCGGCCGTCGCCTGGTACGCCGAGAACCTGGGCCTGGTCGAAACCCACCGTGAGGTCAACGAAGAGCAGGGCGTTCAGGAAGCGATGCTGTCCGCGCCCGCCGCCGAGGACGATTCGACTGCTCTGCAGTTGCTGGCTCCGCTCGACGAAACCTCCACGATCGCCAAGTTCATCGACCGGAGCGGGCCCGGCCTGCAGCAGCTGGCCTTCCGGGTGACCGATATCGAGGCCGTTTCCGCATTCCTGCGCGATCGCGGGATGCGACTGCTCTACGAGGCCCCGCGCCGCGGGACCGCCGATTCGCGCATCAATTTCGTCCATCCGAAGGATGCTGGCGGTGTGCTGGTGGAGTTACTGGAACCGGATCCGAATGTTACGCACTAGTATCAACTTCGAGCGCGTAGGAGTCGCTCCGATAACATTCCCGGTCGACTCACCACGGCCGGGTCTCAGGCTGTAGTTTGTTGGCCATGTCGTCACCCGAGTCCGATCGCAATCGCTTCGTTGCGCTGCCCTTCACCGTCGTGCGCAAGGGTTATGCGCAAGACGAGGTACGTAACTATTTCGACCGCTTCGATGCCGAGTTGCGGGTCACCGCCACCGACCGCGATGCCGCCGCCGCTCAGGCCCGGAATCTCGCCAGTCAGCTGGAAGATGCCCGCGATGAAATCGACGAACTCCGCAAGGAGGTCGACCGGCTGTCCGTTCCGCCGACCACCGCGGAAGGGATGAGCGACCGCATCTCCCGGATGCTGCGATTGGCCTCCGACGAGGCTTCCGAGGTCCGCGCGCTCGCGCAGGCCGAGGCGGCGGAAATGGTCTCCATCGCCGAGCAGCAGGCCACGGAGATGCGCGGCAAGTACGAATCGCTGCTCGCCGAGACCAAGGAGAAGCGCGAAGCTCTCGAGATCGAGTACGAGCAGACGCTGGCCAACGCGCGTACCGAGTCCTCGAAGATCATCGAGGCCTCCCAGGCCGATGCCGAGCGCCTCGCCAAGGAGTCCGAGGCCAAGCGCAAGGCCACCCAGCAGGACTTCGAGGTCACCATGGCCGAGCGGCGTACCAAGCTGACCCGCGCCATGGAGGAGCTGGAGGCCACCAGCCGCGCCGAGGCCGCACAGCGGATCAAGGACGCCACCGACGAGGCCAACCGTCTCATCACCTCCGCCACCCAGACCTCCGAGCGCAAGATCGCGCACGCGAAGGAACTGGCCGAGGAGATGCGTGTGCTGCGCGGCCGGGTCCTGGCCCAGCTGCTCGGTATCCGGGGTCAGCTCGACTCCGTGCCCGCCATGCTCGCCGCGGTCAACCGCGAGAGCGAACTGCTCGACGGTGTGCCCGAGCAGCCGCGCAAGTCCCTCGGCAGCGGCCAGAACAACAACAAGCCGGTGTCCGGTCCGCGCCAGAAGGCGATCCCCGAGGTGAGCGCCGACGACGAGTCCGACGACATCGTCGAGGATGAACGCGAGAACGCCCACATCAGCAACTAGTCCCCGACTCCAGGGGTGCTGACGGGAAGCACACGGCGACACCACAATCCACACCGAAGGCCGCCCCACCGGGGCGGCCTTCCTCATGTCCACGACCGGAACAGGATCCCGGCCGGCCGCTACGACCAGCGCCGCGTGATCCCCCGGGTCCCCCGCCCGTTCCAGCATCCCCGATGCCAGTGCCGGCGGTCGCTCTCACCACTGCCCTCCGGCCACGCCACCACATGCGCCACCCCCGGCATGATCTCGTGATCGCAGCCCGGGCAGCGGTACCTCTTCACCGCCCGCGCGCCGGGCACCGTGCGCACCACGTAGTCGTCACCGTCCGGCCCGGCCTCGGTCCGGCGGTACACATCGCCCAGCCCGGTCCCCGGCGCCTGCGGCCGGGCTCCCGAGCGCCCCTCGCGCGGTTTCCGTCGTGGCATGCCCTCCAGCCTAGAAGAGGCGGAATTCGTTGCTCTCGGTGCCACGTAGGGCGTTGTAGTCCAGGGTGAGACAGCGGATTCCGCGGTCCTCGGCGAGCGTGCGCGCCTGCGGTTTGATCTGCTGCGCCGCGAACACCCCGGCGACCGGAGTGAGCAGCGGGTCGCGGTTGAGCAGTTCCAGGTAGCGGGTGAGCTGCTCCACACCGTCGATCTCGCCGCGCCGTTTGATCTCCACCGCCACCGTCTTCCCGGCGGCGTCCCGGCACAACAGGTCGACCGGCCCGATCGCCGTCATGTACTCCCGGCGGATCAGGCTGAAGCCGGCGCCGAGCGTTTCGACGTGCTCGGCCAGCAGCTCCTGCAGATGCGCCTCCACGCCGTCCTTCACCAGTCCGGGGTCGACGCCGAGTTCGTGACTGGAATCGTGCTCGATCTCCTCGATCCCGATCCGCAGTTCTTCGCCGGCCTTGTTGCTCACCACCCACAGCGCCTTGAACTGTCCCGCCGCCGGGTCCGGATCCCGTTCCTCCAGCCAGCACGGCGGGCTCATCCAGTTCAGTGGCTTGTAGGACCCCCCGTCCGAATGCACCAGCACCGACCCGTCCGCTTTGATCATCAGTAGCCGGCGGGCCATCGGCAGATGAGCGGTCAGCCGCCCCACGTAGTCGACCTGGCAACGAGCAATCACAAGGCGCATCCGGCAGAGTCTAGGCGCTGTCGCCGATACCGATCGCAGGCCCCGCATACCGTCCGGCCGGATTCTCACGCCGGTGACCGCCCCGGCGGACCTATCCGCCCCGCGGCCGCCGGCGGCCGAATCCGCCTTCGGTATCGATGACCTGGCCGGTGATCCAGCGCGCTTCGTCGGTGACAAGCCAGCCGATGAGCCGCGCCGGGTCGTCGGGTTCCCCCAATCGGCCGAGGGGGAACATCGCCGCGACGCGTTCCCGCGTCTCGGGAGTGAGGTACCCGGTATCCACCGGCCCGGGGTTCACCGTGTTCAGCCGGATGCCGGCCCCCGCGAGTTGATCGGCCAGAGTGACCGTGATGCCCTCCAGCGCCGCCTTCGCCGCGCCGTACGCCACTTCACCGGGAAGCGGCCCCAGATGCTGCCCCGACGTCATGAAGATCACCGCCCCGCCGGCACGTCCATCATGCTGATTCGCGAACGACTGGGCGAGCAGTAGACACGAGCGGGCGTCGACCGCCCAGTGCCGGTCGAGATCCGCCGCCGACAGGTTCCCCAGCGGACCGTCCGAACCCGACAGCGCGTGATTGCAGATCAGAATGTCGAGATGCCCGAACACGGCGACCGCCGCGTCCACCACCGCCTGCGGGGCGGAGGGATCCGCGAGATCCATTCCGATATCGGCGATTCGGGCCGAACGTTCCCCGAGATGTGATCGAATCCCGGCCAGCACCGCCGTGAGGTCGTCGGCACCCCAGGGCTGTTGCTCGTCGTGCTGCCGGAAGTGATGCACGAAGACGCTCGCACCGTACGCGGCGAGTCTGCAGGCGATCGCATATCCGATACCGGCCCGCCGGCTGACCCCCGTCACGAGCGTGACCCTTCCGCGCAACGGAAGAGGGTCACGGTGCAGCGAGAGGTTCCGGGATGCGTCCATTGCCGCGATGGTCGCACCGCCGGCTGCCACCGGCAATCGGTTTTCCACGAGTACGCCGCGATCTGCCCCCGAACGCACTTCAGGGGCCCACGAATCGTGGGCCCCTGAAGGCAATGTATGTTCCGGCGGTGTCCTACTCTCCCACACCCTGTCGAGTGCAGTACCATCGGCGCTGGCAGGCTTAGCTTCCGGGTTCGGAATGGGACC
>NZ_JBVJHV010000009.1:0-248844 GCF_055586645.1 Nocardia sp. NPDC049935
TCGTCCGGGTATTTCTTCGGTGCTGCCACGCGGGGCTCCTTCCCGGTCCTATCGGACCATGCTCAGAGCCCTCCAAGGAAGCGGGGGAACCTCACGTCATCTCGGTACGGCTCCAACCAACACCATGCCGTCGCGGCATGGTCAAACCCGCCGTCCGACCGGCATCGGTGTCGGTGCGGTCTCCCATGACGCCGACTCCCGTGAGTACATCAACCCGGATCCGGGACGGAAAAGGGCCCCGAGACGCCCGGTCCTGAGCATGCCGGTGCCAAGGCCACGGCCGACCCCGCATTCCGGGCGCCGATTCGTCAGGTGCCGCCCATGCGGCCGCCGGTGCGCCGGTGCAGCCATACTTGTGCTCTACCCGCGTATTTGAAGACCTTCGGGAGTAGCGGAGAGTCGAGCTGTCTCGGGCGGGCGGGCGGCGTACTGGTCACAGGTTCTCCTCCGGGGCGGGTGGCGGTGTCGGTGGTGGCCGGGTCAGCCCAGGGCGATGCCGAGTTCGGTGGCGAAAGTGGTGATCATGTGCTGAACGCCGATTTCGTTGCGGCCGATGATCATGTGGTCGTGCTGGCCGCGGCGTACGCCTTCTCCGCATTGGGGCAGCATGGCGAAGTCCTCGTCGCGGACCGCGGCGTGGACCTGGCTGTAGATATCGTCGTAGACGGCGCGTTGTTCGTCGGTGGTGGCGGGGACCTTGGCCATCCAGCTGTGGCGGACGGTGCAGCGGGTCGGTGCGCCGGCGGGCAGCATGTCCAGGATCTCGACGCCCACCGGGCTGTTGGCCAGGATGAGGTTCGGGTAGATCCAGTAGATGACGCCCATGTTCATGATCGGGTCCCAGGAGCCGGTGGGGTCGGCGTCCAGGGCGGTGATCCAGTTGAACGGGAATCCCATCCGGTGGTGGCGGCCGAAGGTGTCGTGGGTGGAGGTGTTGGCGACGGTGTTCTGGCCGATCACGCTCTGGCCGTGGACGAATGGGAAGTGGTAGCTCTCGGCGAAGGCTTCCAGCGCGCCTTTCCAGCTGACCTCGGAGACGAATTCGCGGTCGTCGTGGTAGCCGTAGGAGCCGTAGTCCAGTTGCGCCAGTTCCGGGCCCATCGTGCCGAGGTGGGCGTCGATATCGATCGCGGCGTCGGCGGTGAGGACCGCCCAGATGAAGCCGTGTCGTTCCTGGCTGGGTAGTTCCACCAGGCCGTAGTCGGCCCGGTTCATTCCGGTGAAGCCCTCTTTTCCGGGGATTCCGGCCAGTTCGCCGGTGTTGCGGTAGGTCCAGGCGTGGTAAGGGCAGGTGAAGCGGGTGGCGTTGCCCGATCCGCAGGCCGGTTGGGCGCCGCGGTGGCGGCAGTAGTTCAGCAGTACGTGTGCGATGCCGTCGCGGTCGCGGGTGATCAGCAGCGAGTCACCGAGCACGCTGCGCACCACGTAGTCGTTGATTTCGGGAATGCGAGCGCTGGGCACGATCGCCAGTGGGGTGCGCCGCAGGATCTGGGATTCCTCGACCTCGGTGATCTTCGGGTCGCGGTAGTAGTGCAGCGGCACCTTCAGCGGCACGTCGGCCATATCGGTGGTGTGGTCGAGCACCAGCCGTAACGCGCGGCGGGTCAGTTCTTCGGTCGATCCGGCGGAGGGTTCGGTCTGTATCGCCATGAAACCTGACCATACACATAGACCAATATGTATGGTCAGAATTTCGCGGAACAGCTCGCGGCTGTGGCCGGACCAGCGCGCTATGGTTCGCTGGGACGACCGCGAGAAAGGGCAGTGATGCGCACGCACGGCTGGTCGGGCACCGCTCCGGCCGACGACGACGAAGCCGTCGGCCGCATCCTGGCCGCTGCCCGCTCGGCGATCGAGCGAAGCGGTGGGGATTTCACCATGGCCGAGATCGCCCGCGACCTCGGTGTCACGCGCCAGACCGTGTACCGGTACTTCGCCAACGCCGATGCCCTGCTCGCCGCCACGGCCCTCGCGGAAACAGGACATTTCCTCGACGTTCTCGCCGGCCACCTGCGCCACATCACCGACCCCGCCCAGGCGGTGGTCGAGGGCATCGCCTACACCCTGGAGTCACTGTCCCGGGACCGCTACCTCGGGCTGTTGTTGACTCCTGGTCGCGCCGGGACCTTCTCGGCCACCGTCACCTCCGACACCGCGCTGTCCTTCGGTCGCGCGCTGCTCGAACGTATGGCAGTCGATTGGGGGCGGGCCGGTATCGACGGTGCGCGCCTCGACGAATTGGTGGAGCATATGCTCCGCATCGTCCAGTCCTTCGTCATCGACCCAGGCCGGCCGCCCCGTTCCGGCGCCGCGCTCCGCGACTACCTCACCACCTGGGTTGCCCCGGCACTCGCTGCGTGTGAATCGACGTAGCGGTCTCCGCTTGTACTGCGTTCATCGCGCCGACCGAGCTGCTGGGATCGTTGCCGGCCGGTCATTGTCTATTTGGGCGACGAACCCGACGACAGAGCGGTTCGAACGCTGCTGCAGAACACCGCGATGCTGGGAGGCCCGGGTTCGGTGTCCAGGTCGATTCCGAGACCCCGACGCCCAGTGGTGCCACCATGGGGAGAACACACCCGGTTCGGAGGCGGTCATGACACAGACAGGCAGCGCGGCGTCCACTCGGCCCCATCATGAGGTCGATATCTCCAGTTACGATTTCTGGGAGAAGGACTTCGACGGCCGGGAGGCGGCGTTCGCCCGGTTGCGCGCGGCCGAGGGGCTCACCTGGCATGCCCCGCCGGATTCGCTGATCTTCGCCGATCCCGATCCGGGTTTCTGGGCTGTTACCCGGTACCGGGATGTCGTGCAGGTCAGCCGGAACCCGGAGATCTTCTCCTCGGAAGACGGCACGACCCTGGGGTATATGCCGCCCGATGTCGAATACAGCACCAAATTCTTCATCGCCCTGGACGCGCCCCGGCACACCCGCTACCGGAAATTGATCAGCTCGGCGTTCACTCCGCGCCAGATCCAGCGGGTGGAAGAGCAGGTCCGCGCGAATGCCACGCGGATCGTCGACGATTTCGCCGCCGAGCTGCGGACCGGCCGGACCCTCGATTTCGTCGATGCGGTGTCCCGGAAACTGCCCATGCAGACCATTTCGCAGATGATCGGCATCCCGGAGGCCGACCGCGAGGCGGTCGCGTTCGCGACCGAAGCCCTGTTCGGGACCACCGACCTCGAGTACACGAGTCTCGAGGAGCGCGCGGAGTTCTTCTACCGGCAGATCGGCATCCTGCATTCCGCCGGCACCGACCTGGCCCGGCAGCGCCGCGCGGACCCGCGCAATGACCTGATGAGCGCGATGATCGACGCCGAGTTCGACGGGCATCGCCTCAGCGATGAGGATATCGGCGCGTTCATGGTGCTGATCTCCGCCGCCGGCAACGACACCACCAAGCAGACCACCTCCCATGCGTTCAAGGCGCTGGTGGAGAATCCGGGCCAAATCGAGTGGCTGCGTGCGGATCTCGACGGGCGGATGAACGCCGCGATCGAGGAATTCATCCGCTGGAGCAGCGTGGTGGTGCATTTCGCCCGCCGAGCGACCCGCGACACCGAAATCGCGGGAACCCCGATCGCGGCGGGTGAGAAGGTCGTGATGTTCTACAGTTCCGCCAACCGCGACGAGTCGGCGTTCGACAATCCGCACGCGTTCGATATCACCCGGGAACCCAATCACCACGCCGGATTCGGTGGCGGCGGCCCGCACCACTGCCTCGGCGCCTGGCTGGCCCGTATGGAATTGAAGCATCTGTTCCGGGAGCTGATCACCAAGGTTCCGCCGGTCGAACTCGGCAAACCCGAGTACGGGCACAGCGCGCTCATCCACGGCATCAAACGCATGACGGTCCGGCAGGCCACCCCTTGACCCGGTGATCTATCCGACGCCGTGCCTTCCGCCTCGCGACACTGCCTTTGTCGGTCGGCGCCAGGCGCGGTCGGGCTGCCTCGGGTGCGGACCGCGGGTGGGGGTCTGCGCGGGTCAGTGCGCGGCGGCTTCCTTCGGCTTCCGCTTCGGAACGAAGTGCATGATCAGCACGACGAGGGCGCCGACGACGAGCCCGACGAGTGCGGAGGCAACCGTCCCTCCGGTCCAGGACAGGACACTTCCGAACCCGCCGTGGACGAGTTCTCCGGCCCAGTGTTCGAGGTCGTGGAGACGGTCGGCGGGCCAGTGGAATCCGGCTTCGCCGACGTTGACGAGGAGGATATGGCCGCCGACCCACAGCATCGCGGCGATCCCGACGACGGTGAGAACGGACATCACCTTCGGCATCGCGGCGACGAGTCCGCGTCCGACCCGCTGACCGAACGGCGAGTCGCGCTCGGCGAGTGCGAGCCCGACGTCGTCCATTTTCACGATCACCGCGACGACTCCGTAGACCAGGGCGGTGATGAGGAACGCGACGACGATCAGCACCAGCAGCCGGGTGACGAACGGTTCGTCCTCGACCGACGAGAGGGCGATCACCATGATCTCGGCGGAGAGGATGAGGTCGGTGCGGATCGCGCCGCTCACCATCGTCTTCTCGTGTTCGGGTCCGCTCGATGCCGTGGGTGCCTCGCCGTCGTCGTGGTGACCGCCGGTGAGCGCCTCGTACACCTTCTCCGCACCCTCGTAGCAGAGGAACAGGCCGCCGGCGATGAGCAGGTACGGCAGCGCCTGCGGCAGGAACTGGCTCAATATCATCGCCACCGGCAGGATGATCAGGAGCTTGTTGCGGATCGACCCGATGGCGATCTTGCGGATGATCGGCAGTTCGCGCTTGGGGGAGAACCCGTGCACGTAGCGGGGGGTGACCGCGGTGTCGTCGACCACCACACCCGCGGCCTTGACACCCGCCTTGCCTGCCGCGGCACCGATGTCGTCGATGGACGCCGCGGCCACCTTCGCGATCGCCGCGACGTCGTCCAGCAGGGCGACGAGACCACCAGCCACGGGAACCTCCACTTCGATGTATCGAGCAGATCGAACAGTACGCGTACTGCGAGGGGTGGATCGCTTGTGGTCGGGTCCGAAGGTTCCCGTCCACCGGGAAACGGTCCCGGGGCCTCGCCGGGGCGATCTTAGTGTGATTCGAGCCACTGGAACGTTCCAGTTCGGCCCGACCCATATCCACGAGGAAGTCCCTATGAACCTGATGAAGTCTCGCCTGTTCGCGATGATCGCAGCGATCATCGCGGCGGTGGCGCTCATGGCAGCTGGAGCGGGTAGCGCGGCCGCGGCGCCGCACACCGGTGAAATGTTTCTCACCTTTGTCCGCCACGGCGAATCGGCCGGCAACAATTCCGGTCTGATCGACACGTCTGTCCCCGGACCCGGCCTGACCCAGAAGGGGTGGACGCAAGCCGCTGCGGTATCCCGGCTGCTGGCCGATTGCAAATTCGACGGCATCTACGCGTCGACGATGGTCCGGACCCAGCAGACCGCGGAGCCGACCTCGCGGCTGTGCGGTCGTCCCACGGTCGTCGAGGGGGGACTGCACGAGATCGAGGCCGGCATCTACGAGGGCACGCCGGAGCAGGACGCGCGTGAGGGCTACCTGGCCGCGCCGATCCAGTGGCTGCAGGGCAATCTGGATGCCCGGATCCCCGGCTCGATAAACGGCCACGAGTTCAAGAAGCGTATGGACGAGTCCATCCAGGATATCCAGGACCGCCGCAGCAAGCGTGCTGCGATTTTTTCCCATGGCGGTGCCATCATGTTCTGGACACTCATGTCCGTCTCCAATCCTGATATGAGCAAGCTGCAGTCCGATCCGCTGCACAACACCGGCCGGGTGGTCGTGAAGGGCAGCCCGAAGAAGGGCTGGAAGCTCGTCTCGTGGGACGGCCATCCTGCCGCCTGAAAAGTCCGCGCGGCACACGGGAGACCTGTCCCTTCCTACGGGCCCGGCCGTTCGTAGTCTCTGTGATCACCGCATCCAGTGGAACGTTCACGGTTCGGTCCGGAGGACCGGACGAGAGGGTCCCGGGTGCTACGCCCTGACACAGCTGCCGCCGTGTACCGAACGCTCACCGGCGGTAGGTACTCGGCGGGTGGCCCGTCCACCGGGTGAACGACCTGCTGAAGGCCGCGGGACCGGAGTAGCCGAGGCGGATCGCCGTCTCCTGCACAGTGAGTCCGAGGACACCGAGCATATCGATCGCGAGCGCGGAGCGGACTTCCTCGTTGAGGGCTCGGAAGCTGGTCCCCTCGCCGGCGAGCCTCCGGTGCAGAGTACGACGGTCCATGTTCAGCCGCGCCGCGATCTCCTCCGCCGTGAGCGTGGTGCCGATCTGCTGGAGCAGCATCGCGCGAATCCTGGTGGCGAGCCGACCGTGTTCTCTTCGCTGTTGTAGCAGGTCGAGGCAGTGCTTCTCACACAGCGCGGCGGTAGCCGGGTCGGGCATCGACATCGGTTCGGCGAGAAGATCGACCGGGAACGTCAGGACGGTGTTCGGCCGGTCGGCGGCGATCGGGAATCGCCGGACCGGGTTGTGTGAGACATCGGAGAGCATCTGAGCCATACCGTCGCTCATGGCGGTCGCGCTGTGGGCGGGCAATGCCAGCTCGAGGCGTGTGTCGTCGAGGCGGTCCGTCAGCCGGCGGCCGAGGCAGCGCAGCACGATGACACCGAAGATGATTACGATATCGCGTTCGAGCAGGAAGGCGCGGACGTCGGCGGGCAGAGTGTCGTGCCGGAATTCGATCCGTCCTGTCGCCCGGCCGAGCCCGGCGGTGATATCGACGAACCGGTTGCCGATCCGCAGTGTTTGCAGTGCGATCCGAAGGGCTTCGCCGGCGGTGGGACTGCTGATCATCGCGAAGCCCAGCAGGCCGAAGTTCGCCAATGAGAAGCGCTTCGCCACCTCGGTGCCGAGTCCTGGTCCGTCGCCGACGGTCTGCACCAGGTTACGTGCGACCGCCAGTTCTTGGATCGCTTCGACCTCCAGATCGTCGGCATCGAGATCGGCAGGTTGCAGGCCGGTCGAGGCGAGCAGCCGGAGTTCCGTGACGCCGTGATCGGTGCCGACCCGCACCATGTGACGGATTCCGATGATGTTTCGCCGGAAGTCCCACGATGGCCGCTCCACCGGCCCGAAACTATCACGGTTCTGTCCCGGATGAGCATTTCGGTCGCACCCCGACGGTTCATACAGTGGCGTGGCACGGGCCGGAAGCCGCGCGGGTGCGCAGGTGGGGCGGGGTTGCCGGTGGTGACCCGGCGCCGTCCGGCAGGGACGAGAAGGGCACTGCAGGTGAATTCTCCAGCGATTCGATGGCTCGGTATGGCGGCATTGTGTTTCGCCGAACTGCTGGTCTTCGTGGACAACACCATTGTGAATGTCGCATTGCCGACGATTGCCACCGATTTGGGCGCGGACACGTCCGGATTACAGATGGTTGTGGATATCTACACGCTGGTTTTCGCCGGACTGCTCCTCACCGGCGGCTATCTGGGCGACCGCTTCGGGCGCAAGACGATACTCATCATCGGAATTATGGGTTTCGCGGCGCTGTCGGCACTCGCGGCGATATCGAACGACCTCGGACAGCTGATCGCCGCACGGGCCGGCCTCGGCCTGTTCGCCGCTCTGGTGTTCCCGGCCACCTTGGCGATCGTGGTGATCCTGTTCGACGACCTGCGGGAACGGGCGATCGCGGTCGCGTTCTGGGCCGCGGTGGCCGGAGTCGCCGCCGCGATCGGCCCGGTAATCGGCGGCTGGCTGCTCGACCACTACTCGTGGGGGTCGATCTTCTGGATCAACGTGCCCGCCGGCGCCGTCGCTCTCATCGGCGTGGCGGTTCTGGTCCCGCAGAGTCGGAATCCGCAGGTCGGCCCGTTCGATTTCGGTGGCATGGTGCTGTCGATGATCGGTATCTCGGTGTTCGTCTACAGCGTGATCGAGGCGCCGAACCACGGTTGGCTCTCGCCTCGTACTATCACCGGGCTGGTGATCGGTTCAGTGGTGATCGGCGCATACGTGGTGTGGGAGAACCGGTTCTCCTCGCCGTTGTTCGATGTACGACTGTTCCGCGACCGTCATTTCGCCACGGCGGCAATGATGCTGACTTTCGGCATGTTCGCCCTGATGGGGTTTGTATTCCTCATGACGCAATATTTTCAGGGCGTCAAAGAATATCTGCCGTTCGAAACAGGTATCCGCACCCTGCCGTTCGCGATCGCGATGGCGGTATTCGCCGGGCCGAGTATGTGGCTGGGTTCGAAGATCGGAGCCGGCCGGGCGGCCGCGATCGGGTCGCTGGTGATGGCCGCGGCCTTCTGGCTGACCATCCGTTACGACATGGACACGTCGTACTGGGGCGTCATCGTTCCGGTAATGGTGACACTGGCGCTCGGGGTGGCGCTCGTCTCGGGTCCCGCAACCTTCGCCGTGCTCAACGAGTTGTCGACCGGGCAGGTCGGTGCGGGGTCGGCAGTCAACGATACGAGTCGCGAACTCGGAGGAACACTGGGTGTCGCGGTACTCGGTTCGGTGCTTGCCTCCGTGTACTCGGGCAAGGTGGCCGAGGGCCTGGACGCCGTGCGACCGCCCGAGGCGGCGCGGGCCGCCGCGACGAATTCGATGTTGTCCGGTGTCCATGCGGCGCGGACGATTCCCGGCCCCACCGGTATCCAGCTCATCGATCTGGTGAAGTCCGCCTTTCTGGACGGCTTCCACACGGCCTCCCTGGTGGCCGGCGGTGTCGCGGCAGTTGCCGCGACCGCGGGGTGGCTTCTTCTCCCGACCCGCTCACGCACGGCCGACGACGGGAACGCGGACCACATGTCAGAGGTTCGGTAGTGGACGCGTAGGACCGATCACTCCGGTAGGAGAGTGTCGACCAGGTCGCGGGCGAACTCGTCGGCCGGTTGGTCGGCGAGGTGTTCGCCCTCGAACTCGATCAGGAAGGCGCGCTGAAAGCAGGCGCCGAGCAGCAGCGCGGCGAGCATCCGGGGTTGTGCTCGCTCGGCGAGCCTGCCCAGCCGCTGCTCGGCGCCCAGGTACTCCGCGAGTGCGGCGAGCGCGAGGTGCGGACCCAGGCCCGAGGCGCTCAGCATCTGCTGATGGCGGGCCAGGAGGACCGGCTGCGCGAACGCCGCACCCAGCATCGGCGCGAGGTCACGGTAGAACGGCACCGCGTCGGTGGCGACCTCGCGGAGCAGGGCCCGCACTGTGCTCGTTCCGGCGCGGCCGGTGAGGCCGGCGAGCCGGCCGACGAACTCGCTGGGCAGCCGTTCCCGCATGACGGTGAGGAACAGGTCCTCCTTGTCCTGGAAGTGTTTGTACAACGTGGCCTCGGAAAATCCCGCGGCGCGGGCGATCTCCTTGGTGGTCGCGTTGGCCAGTCCGCGGTCACTCATCACCGCGGAGGCGGCATCCAGGATCCGGATCCGGGTCAACTGTGCCCGGGGCGACGCTCCTGCCATCTCAGCGCCCATCCGGGTCCGCCTCCTCAATGATCATGCTTGACAGAGTAGCAAGTGCTCACTCACTATTTGGTGAGTAAGCACTTACTCTCTATGGAGGTGGCGGTTCATGTCGAACCGGCAACGCAAGCGGCGCTTGGTCAATGCCGTGAATTTCGTGATCATCGGGTTGCAGCGAATCGGTATCGTGTTCGGGCCCATGCAATTGCTGACCGTCGCCGGAAGGCGGACCGGCCGAATGCGTACGTTCGCGATCGCGGTGGTGGCAGTGGCGGGTCAGCGCTATATCGTGCAGGCCTTCCCGAAGGCCGCGTGGGTGGCCAATGCCCGTGCGGCCGATCGGGTGACTCTGACGCGCGGCCGTCGCTCGATACCCGCGCGGCTGGTGGAACTGCCGGTCGAGGCCCGCCGTCCGGTGCTGCACCGGCTGGTCGAGGAGAGCCCTGCCAGCGTCGGCAAACGGTACGCCGACAATGGCCTGTCGCCGAGCGCGGCGCCGCATGATGTGGCCGCCAGCGCCGAGCGTATCGCCGTATTCCGGGTCGAGGCGGTCTGAACCCGTCTCGGAACGGCGGCTCTCTCGGTCCGCGGTGGCGATCGCGGCCTCCAGCAGACCGGAGCTGGACGCGGCACCCGACCGCAAGGCGGCGGCCGCCTCGAGAAGGGTGAAAGGTCTCTCGCGCACAGCAACTCCCGAATCGCCGGAATCAAGTCGGGGTTACTTTGGGTTCTCAACCCGGGTTGAGTGCAAATGGTCAGGTGAACACTGCTACGGAACCTGTCGGCGGCCGGGGCCGGGGTGGCCGTCAGCGTGAGCTTTCGGCGCGGAGCGGGGTCGCGCCGATGAACCGGTCGATCAGCACGGCGGTGTGAGCGGGTTGGTCCTCGGCAACCCAGGTCAGCGAGTTCCGGATCGATTCGAGGCGGGCGTTCGGAAAGTCTGTGGCGAGCCGTTCCGCATGCTCGAACGGGAAGAATCGGTCCTCTTCGGCCCATGCGACGAGAACCGGGAGTCCGGCCGACCCGAAACGGGCGGCAGCATCGATGGTGTACTTGTTGTCCACCGCGCGCAGGAATTCGAGACTGTCTCGAAGGACCCCGCGATCATGGGTAATTCCGTGCAGGTAGTGATCGATCAACTCGCCACTGATCGGGTTGTGCGTCAGTTCACCGAATCCGAGCCGCGAGCGCGCATACATGTGCCGAATCGTTGTGCGCCGCAGGACTCGACCTGTGAATGCGGCCGCACCCGGTATGCGCGCCATCGAGCACATATAGCGGAAAAGCGGTGGAGGGAAGTTCTCATAGGCATCGCACGGTGTCAGAACCAGCCTGGCGATTCGTTCGGGCCGGTAGGCCACGACGAGCTGGGAGAGCATTCCGCCGCCATCATTGCCGATCAGAGTCACCCCTCCGAGATCGAGCGTCTCGATGACATCCGCGATCGTGTGGGCGATACCCAGTGGGGTCAGATCCGCATCGGGAGCCATCGGAATCCGGTGCCCTCCGAAAGGCCAGTCGACTGTGATGCACCGGTACGACCCGGACAAGTGTGGAACGACTTTCCGCCATGCCGCCGCGTTGGCGAACAGGCCGTGAACGAATACCACAGGCTCGCCCTGCCCGCGTTCGAAGATTCGAATGGTGCCCTGCGGCAAGCGCACGATCCGAGAGTTTCCGAGTTCGGCGACAACATTCATCACGGGTCCCTTTCGGTCGGTGCAGGAGCACGCATCGCAAATTTCGGTCCCGACGATCGAGAGGCCCGATGAGAGGGCCGCACCTGTGGCCGGCCCGTTGCGCCTGCTGCTGTGGCAAGCATGGCGGGCACAGGTGAGTAGCCGCTTCCAGAAACGTGCTGTCGATCAGCGACACTGCCTTGCGACCCGCCGGCATTCGTTCGGGGCGCCTATGTGGTGGGACTCCGGTCAGCGCGTCAGCACAATGACCGGCAATATCACCGATATCGACTCATCCGCCGGTCGGGCAGACTGAGACATCGCCGGCGGCGAAGCGAGGATATCGCGCCTCCGTACGACATGATCGATCCGCTACGAAGGAGAATCACAGTGCCGCAGTATTTCCTGACCCTGCCGCATGACAGTGCCGAGGAACCGACCATGGACTCGATACAGGACATGGACCCCGCCGAACTGGAAGCGATGATGGCAGCTGTCGAGAAATTCAACAGCGACCTCGTCGCCGCCGAGGCGCTGGTCGCCGCCGGCGGGCTGCACCCGCCGTCGACCGCGATCACCGTCGATGCCACCGGGGACCTCCCGTCGCACACCCGGGCGCCCTTCGTCGAGGCCGCCGAGTACGTCGGTGGCTTCTGGATCATCGACGCCGACAACGAATCCGCCGCCCTCGTCTGGGCCGAACAGGCGTCGGCCGCACTGGGATCACGTATCGAAGTCCGCGCACTCCAAGAAGCACCCGAGTAGGGATGTGACAGCGGTCCCGCAGTGCAGGCGCACCGCGGGACTCGCCGAACCGAGAAAGCG
Organism: Nocardia sp. NPDC049935; assembly: GCF_055586645.1. Classification (NCBI taxonomy): domain Bacteria; kingdom Bacillati; phylum Actinomycetota; class Actinomycetes; order Mycobacteriales; family Nocardiaceae; genus Nocardia; species Nocardia sp. NPDC049935. The sequence continues at coordinate 11,930 of NZ_JBVJHV010000009.1, forward strand.
ACCGATGCCGCGGGCACTCAGCGCTGGTCGGTGGCTCGGTTCCCGCCCCCGTGGCCCTGATCGGTGAGCAGGATCCGGGTGAGTTCGGCACGGGAGTTGACCCCGGCCTTCTGATACATCTTTCGTAAGTGGTAGTCGATCGTCCGGGTACTGAGGAACATCTGTGCCGCGATGTCCCGGTTCGTGTAACCGTCGGCGACGGCTTCGGCGATCCGTGCTTCCTGCGGTGTGAGTTTCACGGCACCGGTGGCAGCGCGAGGTTGTATGCGCACTCCCGTGGCGCGCAGTTCGTCGCGGGCTCGGTCTGCCCAGAGACCGGCGCCGAGCGTCTGGAAGGTTTCCAGGGCGGCGTTCAGCGGTGCACGGGCCTCGAACTTCCGCCGGTCGCGGCGCAGATGCCGGCCGAAGAGCAGTTGGGTTCGGGCCGTTTCGAACGGCTGGTCCGTGTGTTCGTGGAGTTCCAGTGCGCGGCGGAAATCGGCTGCCGCGCATCCGGGCGGGGCGAGCAGTGCGCGGCATCTGGCGGCCGATGCGTTCAGCTCCGGGGTGTCCGCTACCTGCGCCCATCGAGTGAACAGTGCCAGTGGCTCGGCGGCCAGGCCGGCGCGACCCGACTGTACCGCCGCCTCGACCAGGTCGGGCACGTTCACCACGGTGACGCTCAGGTAGGAGCCGCCGACCGGCGGCCGCAAGTGCAGCAGAGCCTGTTCGGGCCTGCCGGCCGAGAGTTCGAGCAGGCCGAGCGCGCGCTGGACCAGGACGACGATGCTGATCATGCCCTGGGCGAGCGCGTCGGTCATGACGTGCTCGGCGAGTGTTCGGACCGGCTCGTCGTCGCCGCGCAGCGCCGCCAGCATGACCTGGGCGCCGCGGAACGCGATGTTCGCGTTCCGCTGGCCGGTTTCCTCCGTCAGCCGGCGGCCTTCCTCCGCGAATGCCTCCGCGGAACGGAAACGCCCGCTTGCCGAGTCGTCGAAGACCACCCGCCACAACGCCCAGGACAGGGACACCGGCGTCCCGAGGCGCCGTGCGTGCCGCATCGCGCCCCTGCTCAGATGCCGCCCGCGTTTCCGGTCACCGAGTTCCCAGATCATCCCGGCGGCCCAGGTGGCCGGACCCGGATCTGTCAGGTGCTCTGCCGCCTCCAGATCACCGGGCTCCAAACCGGGTTCCTTCCCCTGCAGAGTTCGGCAGGTGCCGCGCAGGAGCCGGCCGAGCAGCTCCCATACGCCGGTTCCGGTAAGGGCGAGCTGCTCGACCACGCTCGACAACTCTGCCCACGCATCCGCCGCGTTGGCGGCGAAACCGGCTTCCCAGAATCGCATCAGCAGCGGAATCGACTGGTGCGGGCCCGCCTCCAGCGCACTGGGAAGGAGCGGGCGCAGCATCGCCAAGGCGTCGGCGGGGCGACCGATGTGCAGTTCCAGCGACGCCCGCAGCACGGTCGTCCGGAAGCGGAGCGGACCGAATGAACTGTCCGGTTCGATACCCTCCAGCATCGTCTTGGCCCGGTCGAAATCCCCGCCGTGCCACCATGCTTCCGCGGATTCGAGCCTGCGCCGGGCCCGAGGCAACCCGGGCGCACCCACTTCCATTGCCCGGGCGAGCAGAGCCGCGGTGGTGGCCGGACTCGATCGGGCGGCGCGGCGCGCCGCGTGCTCGAGCTTCTGCGCGACATCCTCGTCACGACCGTGGGCCGCCTGTCCCAGATGCCACGCACGAAGTTCGTCCTCGTCGTCCACGGCGGCTGCCAGCGCCCGATGAGCGTTTCGCCGGTCGGTCACCGTGGCTCCGTGGTAGACAGCGGAGCGAATCAGTGGGTGCCGGAAGACCACCGCCGGTCCCTCCACGGTGACGAGGTCGTCGAGGTCGCCGAGCTCGTCGAGGGCGGATTCGAGGCCGGCGTCGAATGCGGACGCTGCCCGGCGCAATACGTCCCACCCGAGGTGGCCGTCCGCGGCGATCAGCAACATCAGCCGCTGGAGTGGTTCGCTGTGACGGCGAACCCGACGCAGGAACGCTCGCTGTAACTCCTCGACGAGCGGCAGGGGCCGCGGCGGCACACGCGCGCCGACAACCGTGGCCGGGAGTTCGCGGATCGCGAGCGGATTGCCCGCGGTGGCGTCCAATACGACGTCGCGCTGCGACGGTGTCAAACGCGTACCGACCTGTTCGAGCAGCTGACGCGCCGACGATCGGTCCAGGCCGGTCAACGGCAGGTCCACGGCGCCCGGCAGCTCGATGCGGTGCCCTTCGTGGGCGCGTGCTGCCAGCACCAGCGCGATCGGCTCGGTGTCCAGCCGCCGTGCCACGAACTCGAGGACAGTGATCGACGCGTCGGCGGCCCAGTGCGCGTCGTCCACGATACAGAGCAGTGGGTTGTGCTCGGCCAGCTCCGACAGCAGCGACAGCGCCGCCAAGCCGACGAGGAATCGATCCGGGGTATGTCCATCGGCCAGCCCGAACACCACCCGGAGTGCGGCGGCCTGGGGTCCGGGCAGCCGATCGAGCAGCTCGAGCGCGGGTTTCAGCAGGTGGTGCAGCGTCGCGTAGCCGAGGTCGGATTCCCATTCGACGCACGTCACATGTAATACGCGCATATCCGCGGCAGCGCGGGCGGCATCGTCCAGAAGCGCGCTCTTACCGATTCCCGGTTCCCCGTGGACCACGGCGAATCCACCGTTGCCCGCTTGTGCCCGCTCCATCAGGGCCGCCAGCGCCTCGCGTTCCCGCTGTCTGCCGTAGAGGGTCGCCACCGTAGTGTCCTGCCCCGGTGGTGAGTGACGCGGGATCGTCATCGGGTGTGGGTCTCATCATTCTTCGAAAGTCCGAACACGCCGTATCGATGTGCGCGGTCCGCCTGCGCCATCGTAGCGAGGTCGGTGTGAGCCTCAGCGTCCCCCGGCGAGTACCGGGACGAGTCGGGCGAGCCCGTCGGCGCCGTGGCCCGCCGCCAGCGCGCTCTGGAAGACCTGCCCCGTCGCGTCGAGTACGCCGGTATCGATGCCGTGGCGCGCGATCACCTCGCGGAGTGTGGTGAACGCGGTGTAGGCCGAGGATATGGATGTGTCGTCGCCGGGATAGTGCCCGGCTTCGACCTGCGCGGCGGTTTGTGCCGCCAGATCCGGCAGCAGCGAGACCACCGCGGGTGTGAACGGGACGAGTTCGCTGCCCGGTATCCCTTCGGCCTCGGCGAGTGCGATGCCCAGGGCCACCCCGAAATAGGAGAGCCAGAACACCGACACCAGTGAGGCGTCGAACGCGGCCGCGCGCCCATGGTCCGCGCCCAGGTAGGTCCCGTTTTCGGCGAGGGTGCTCAAAGCGGGTTCCGCTGCGCGGTAACCGCTTTCGGAACCCGAGTACAGCAGCAGCGCGTCCGGGGTGCCGATGCCCTGCGGCACCGCCATGACGGCACCGTCCACATACTCGGCGCCGTGGCGGCCGGCCCACTCGGCGCGCCTTCTCGACTGCTCGGGAGTCGAGGAGGTGAGGTTCACCAGCACCCGTCCGCGCAACCGCGGACCCGCGTCGCGCAAGGCCGCGCCCACCGCGTCGTCGTCGAGCAGCGAGACGATGACCACGGGAGCGTGGGTGACGGCCGCGGCCGCCGACGGCGCCCGGACGGCGCCGAGTTCGACCAGCGCATCGGCCTTCGCCCCGGTGCGGTTCCACACAGCCGTCGGATGTCCGGCCGTCAGCAAGGTATTCGCGATCGCCGAACCCATCAGTCCCAGCCCCAGCACCGTGACGGGGGTTTCTGCTTCGCCGGACATGCCGCCTCCTGATTGTTTGAAGAGTTTCGAACAATCATTGTTGTATGATTATCAAACTGTCAAGAGCTGGAGGGAGGCGTTGGTGCCCGCCGAGTTGTCGCACCCGGATACCGCCGGCCTCGAATTGGCATCGGTCATGCACGCGCTGTCCGACCCGATCCGGCTACAACTGGTGGCCTGTCTGGCCGCCGACGAGGGCGAGAACTGTGGCGAACTCGGCCGGCACATCGAGTTGCACAAATCCACGCTCTCGCATCACTACCGGGTCCTGCGCGAAGCGGGTATCACCCGGACGACGGTCACCGGACGCACCAGGGTGGTGCGCCTGCGCTACGCGGATCTGCAGGCGCGGTTCCCGGGTCTGCTCGATGTGGTGTTCCGCGCCCTGGTCGATCTCGTCGAGGACGACGAGAAGTGGACCGGTTCGTCCGAGGACCGCGCGAAACTGCTCGCGGCGCTGAAACGGCCCGCGGCGGCGCGCTGATCGGTGTGCTGCCGATCGGCTCGAACCGAGCCGGTTTCCGGCCCGGCGGTCCCTGTCGCCGGGATACATTCCGGCAGACTGCATGCCAAGAAATACAGCGCCGGAGTACTGCTGTTTCGCCGTGAACCCGAAGTGCGTGTGCTGCTGGGACATATGGGCGGGCCCCTGTGGGCGCGTAAGGATTCGGGGGCCTGGTCGATTCCCAAGGGCGAGTACGAGCCGGAGACCGAGGACGCCCGCGCCGCCGCGGCCCGCGAATTCCACGAGGAGCTGGGACTGCCGGTCCCCGGCCAGGAGTGGATCGCGCTGGGTGACGTGCAGTACGGCAGCGGGCAGCGCAAGAAGCAGCTGACGGTGTGGGCGGTCGAGGGCGAGCTCGATCCGGCCCGGGTGGTGCCGGGAACATTCGAGATGGAATGGCCGCCGCGGTCGGACGAGTACCGCGCTTTCCCCGAGATCGATCGAGTCGAATGGTTCGATCCGACCACCGCGCACGACAAGCTGGTCACCGGCCAGCGGCCCTTGCTGACCCGGCTCGTCGAGCGGCTTCGCTGACAACCGCCGCACGGTCCCGCCGTGCACAACCCGATCACCTACACCGCCCACCGTCGACAGCACGCGACCGTTGCCGTCCTATCTATTTCGGTTTCGGAGTCCGGGTATCGAACCTGCCGTCGCGCAGCCGAACGGCGCGGGCTCTGGCGAACACTGTTTCGCTCGCGAAAAAGCTTCGCTGGAGGCTTTCGTGCTGACCGGTCATCTCGAACGACGCCTCCGGTCTCGGCGCATCGGAGTCGTCGCTCTCGGTAGTCGAGCCGTTCACACAGCTGGCGAAGAGTGTTTCGGCGGGAACGCCGATGGTATGAACGCGATCACTCGGCACGGTGTGGAGGGTGGCGCCCGACGTCGCGCGATTGTTCTTCGCGTAGTACAGACCGGCATCGGCGGCCGCCAGCAGGGACTCCGCGCCGGTCCGGGCGATGCGGTTGGTGATGGCGCCGATGCCCGCGGTGATCCGGATGCTGCGGCCTTCGATGACCACGGGTTCCCGGAACGCCGCGGCCAGCCGGCGAGAAATATCGGTGACCCGGTCGGTGGTGGTGGGTGGGGTGATCAGGACAACGAACTCGTCGCCTCCCAGGCGTGCGACGAGGTGGTCGCCGGTGAATGGATCCGCGGCGCGCAGGCGTGCGGCGACCGTGGTCAGGACCTTATCGCCCGCGTTGTGACCGAACCGGTCGTTGATCTGCTTGAAATGGTCGAGATCGACGAAGCAGAGACCGACGAGCTCGCCTTCGTCGGCGTTACTGCAGCAGTGGTTGATCGCTTCCATCAGATGTCGTCGGTTGGGGAGACCGGTCAGGGGATCGTGCCGGGCCTGATGGTGCAGCTCGAGTTGATGCTGGTACTGGTCGGTGACGTCCGCGCCGATCGCGATCAGGTAGTCGGGTTCGCCGGTGGCGGCGCCCTTGGCGAACGTGATGCCGAGGTTCATCCAGCCGATCGTCCCGTCGGCGCGAACGAGCCGCTGTTTGAGCGAGACCGTTCCCTTGCCGGTGGGTATGAGCTTCTCGTAGAGCAGGGTGCGGATATTGTCGTGGTCGTCCGGGTGGGCGAAGTCGTAGACCGAGATTCCTGCCAGCGATTCGGCGGGGACGCCGATCATATCCGCGAGGCTCCTGTTGGCGTCGAGGATATGACCGTCGGTGTCGCCGATGGCCATGGCCGCCGCCGAGTTGTCGAAGAGAATTCTCAGACGGGCCGCGCGGTCGTCGCTTCGTGAACTGTGGATGCTTTCCGCGTGACCCTGCCCGAGGGCCGCGGTGTAGGCCGCCACCTGGGCGGGTGACGGAGTGCCGTGGAATTCGGCCAGGGACCACACCACGGGCGCGGTGACGATCGGCACCCGAGGGTGTACGAATCCGTGCTCGGCGAGGGCGGAGCCGAGTCCGGAGCCCGCTGCCGGGTCGAAAGGGACAGTGCGGAGATCTTCGACCACCCGGTTCACGAGATCGACCGCTATCCGCTCCGGCGGTGGCACGTCTGCCGTGGCCGATAGCGCCGCATGCCAGTGTTGGGCGAAATCCGTGCGGTCGTCGCTCGACACGTATCGAAACCTCCGTCAGGCATATGCGGATGCGCCGCACAAACCAACCATCCGCGCCGACCGGATATGTCGCTGAGCGGAGACTGTGTCGCTATCCGGCGGCCGAAGCGCGATCGGGCGCGTCGTCGAGGGCCGTGGAACCCGTCTCGTAGCGTTGCCACGTGCGGTCGGTCAGCACGTCAAGGTGCGACGGTAACACAGTTACGAGCAGTTCATCGAGGGTTTCCGGATCACCCGTCTCGAATGCCGGGCGAGTATGCCGAGCTCGGATATCAAGTCGTACGACCAGTTCATATCCCGCGGCGTCAGGTCGCGGTCATTCGAAGCTCGCGAGGGTGTCGAGGTCGTCCATGGCTTCGGCGAAGCGGCGGCCCATGGCTACGGCGAAGCGGTCCGGCTGCATCTCGACGGGGGTGAGGATGTTGAGGTATCCGTGCATCATATGCCTGCGATGTGCCGTGAACGCGGTCTCCGCGTCGGGCGCCTCGCCGACCCCGTGACTCCGCAATTCGCCCAAGTAGACGGCGAGCAGGTCCCGCTCGGACGCCTGCCGGTCGGCGGGGTTCAGGGCGCCGGTCACGAAATAGGTGAAGTCCCAGATATAGGGGCCCAGGCCCATCGCCTGGAAGTCGCAGAACCCGAGCCGGCCGGACCGCTCCCGAAACGTGTTGCCCAGGTGGGCGTCTCCGTGGACGAATGCCTTCGGTAGCCGGCGGTCGGAGTCGAACATCGCCCGGAGTGCATGCTCGATCCTGCTTCGATCACGGAGCGGTGCGGACAGGAAGCCGGCGCGATCGCGGTGGATGTAGTCGTCGAAGTGGTTCGGCTGGACCAAGAACAGCATCAGGTTCGCCACCGTCGCGATATCGGTGACGGCGCTGTGTGTTTCCAGTCCCCGCCCGTTCCAGTAGCGGCCCTGCATCGCCGCCAGCTGGCGTACGCCGTCGGCGACCGTGTCGACGTCGAGCGGGGATTCGCAATCCCCGAAGACGACATCGCGTCCGGTGAGATCTTCCAGCAGGACGATCGCCTGACCTCGGTCGTCTGTACCGGCGAAATAGGCGCGTGGTTGGCGGACGGCATCGTCCAGGCTCTCGGCGATGTGCCGGAAATAGAGCGCCTCTCCGGCGAACGCCGCGGCCGAGGTGAACCCGTGGTCGATGAAGTCACCCTTCATGACGATCGACGACGGCAGGTCGTGTGGGTTCTGCCGATACTCGATCCGCAATCGCGCGCTGCTTGCCGAGCCCTGGCGCAGATCAGCGATGACAGCGGTCGACACGTCGGTGCCGGGATGACGAACGGACAGTGCGCGAGTCAGAAATCCGGCATCGACGTCATCGAGCGTGCCGGGCAGCGTAATCGGTTGTTCGGCGTCGGTCACGCCACGATGCTATCCAGGGTTCAGGCGCCTCTGCCAGGTCAATTCTGTTCAATACACCGGGTCGATTTGCTGGAAGGCCCACGCGGCCGACGGTATCGGCTGTCGCCATGACGCTTGCGAAGTGCGCCGATTTCAACGCGTGAATCGAAATACAAAGAAGAGATCGATCGATCTATATATCGTCACAAACAATATCGGGCGCGAACAAATGCGCGATACGCTTCGGGCGTCCTATCGGACAGCCACGCGAAAGGTTGAATGATTTATGCACGCTATTGCAAAAGTGGGTGCGGCCGGAGTGATGATGCTCGGTGGCCTGGCATTCGGCGCGGTGCCGGCGCAGGCGAATACGGGTATACCGCTGGAGCCCGCGCAGATCGCCGAAGCACCCGCTCTTCCGGGTGGTGGATCCAGCCCGATCGACCTGGGATCCAGTGCGGTAAGCGCCGGTTCGTCGGCGCTGTCCTGCGCGTTGTCCAGTATTTCCGGTGGTGTGTGGTGCCTGCCGGGGTGAGGTAGGCGTGGCCGATCGGCACCGGGCGGTTGCCCGTGGTCGCGAATCGTAGGTTCGGGCCGGTGGCAGCTGTCGAGGCGACGGCGGGTTCGGGAGGAAGTTCCCGGCCCGCCGTCGCTTTTGTCTGTGCGGTGGTCGCCGCCGCGGGTGTTTGTGAAATCGCCCCAGTCGTCCGGGGTGCCGGATAGGTGATTCTCCGGGGCGTGCGAAAAATCGTTTATGGCGACGGGTGGTGCCGGTAGCGTTCCGGCCGGGCGCCGTCGTGCACGACGGATGCCTTTTCTCGCTCGGCGGTGTCGAAATATTGGAACAGGCACCGATCGGGGCCGCCGGGCGAGAAACTCCGCCGGCACAGCCGTTCGTCGGCGATTCCTGTAGACCGGTGTTTCCCTCTGTGACATCGCATCAATAGCAAAGACTTTCGTTGACCCGATGTATCGAACATGGATACATTGTTGCCCACCTGATCGGAAGCCTGATGCCGCAAAGGACGTGATCCAATGGCCGAATCCGAAGTCTCTCGCCGTAGTTTCGTGAAAGGTGCTGCGGCCGGCTCGGTCGCCGCGGCGGCCGCCGCAGCGGCAAGCAGCGGGCTGGTGGGAATCACCAACGCCCACGCTGCTCCCGCCCAGAAGAAAGTCGCTGTTCTCGGCGGTGGCATCGCCGGCCTGACCACTGCGCACGAACTGATCGAGCGCGGTTTCGAAGTCACCGTGTACGAACGACGTGCCTGGGGTGGTAAAGCCCGCAGCATCGACACGCCACTGCCGGTGGCCGGCGGCCGCAAACCGCTGCCGGGCGAGCACGGCTTCCGATTCTTCCCCGGCTACTACCAGGCCATCCCCGATACGATGAGCCGGATCCCCTTCGAGGGCAACGCACGCGGGGTGCAGGACAATCTCGTCGAGGCGCTCACCGCGACCGGTGCGCAGTCGGCTCCCGACATCACCATTCCCTTCGCGCTGGATTTCGACGCGATCGGGCTCGCGGCGAACCCGGAGAAGATCATCCGGACACTGCTCGGCGGAATGATCTGGCTGCCGAAACTGCCGATCCCCGATCTCGTCGTTCTGCTCCGGTCGCTGCTGGTCTTCTTCACCAGTAGTGACGAGCGCCGGCTCGGGCAGTGGGAGCACACCTCCTTCAAGGACTTCGTCCTGATGGACGGCTCGAACCCCACCTACAACCTGCTCATCTCCACCGTCACCCGTGCCCTGGTGGCGGCCAAGGAAGAGAAGGCCAGCGCCCGGACGATCTGCAACCAGGCCGAGGGATTCCTGGCCGCCATCCTGCACCGCACCGACGGCCGGTTCCCCGACCAGGTCCTGAACGGGCCGACCAACGAGCGGTGGTTCAACCCGTGGTTGGCCTATCTGGAGAGCCAGGGCGTCAAGTTCCAGATGGGTACCGAAATCAAATCGCTGGAAGTCGCCGACGGGAAGATCCGGGCAGCGAAGGCGACCACCGAATCCGGTGACACCGATATCGAGGCCGACTGGTTCGTGCTCGCCTTCGCCCCGGAGCAGGTGCCGCAGTACCTGAGCCCGGAGATCATGGCGCTGGATCCGGATCTGGAGCGGATCAAGAAGCTCGAGGTGGACTGGATGAACGGTATCCAGTTCTACTTGAATACCGATCACCGGTTCTTCCGGGGCCATGTCGGCTGGATCGACTCGCCCTGGCGCCTCACCGGTATCCAGCAGGGCCAATTCTGGACCACCAACTTCGCCGAAACCTACGGCGACGGCAATGCCAAAGACTGCCTGTCGCTGTGCATCTCGGACTGGGAGGTGCCGGGCCAGGTCGTGCGCAAGCCCGCCATGGAGTGCAGCCCGGAGGAAATCGCCAAGGAGGTCTGGCATCAGGTCACCAAGGCGAGCCAAGGCGAGCCGTTGGTCCCCGATCTGACGGACCGGCAGCTGCACTCGTGGTTCCTCGATCCGGGATACCGGTACGATCCGGCCTCGGGCAAGGGCACCAACGAGGACTACTTGATGATCAACACCAAGAGCTCCTGGGAGAATCGCCCCACCGGACCCACCAAGGTTCCCAACCTGTTCCTGGCCGGCGACTATCTGAAGACCGAGGTCGACCTCGCGACGATGGAAGGTGCCTGCGAGGGCGGACGGCACGCGGCGAACGCCATCCTCGACGCGGCCGGCTCGGATGCCGAGAAGGCAGTGATTCTGCCGCACCCGACCCTCAAGGAGTTCGAAGGGGCCCGGAAGCTCGACGCCAAGAGGTATGCGGCCGGACTGCCCAACCTGCTGGATTTCAAGCGGTAATTCATTCCATCTCCGTTCGGGTCCGGCCGGCCCGGGTCCCCTTGCCGGGCCGGCCGGACCACCCCCTCGATAGTGACTGGAGGCAGCCATGGGTTCGATTAGTCCCGCACACTGGCTGATAGTTGTCCTGGTATTCGCCTTGTTCTTCGGAGCCAAGCGACTCCCGGACGCCGCCCGCAGCCTGGGCCGGTCGATGCGGATCTTCAAGACCGAAGTACAGGACATGCATTCGAAACCGGATGCGCAGGAGACCGATTCCGATGACGCGACGGTGCGGCGCCTGCCCGCGGTCGAGTCCGCGCCGGCATCCGAGGCGATGCCGCTCCTGAAGGACTCGGCGCGAGCGCGGTAGCCCCGGCCCGGCCGGTAGTGGGTGTCGCCGAGGGATCGGCGGCACCCACACACTTCCGGCCGTGACATGAGTTCCGAGCGTGACACCCCTGAGGCGAGGAAATGGGAATATTCACCGAGTTCCGGCGCGGCCGGCGGCGGTCGAATCCGGACGGCACGATGCCGCTGGTCGAGCATTTGCGCGAACTGCGGAGCCGGCTGCTGAAATCGCTGGTAGTAGTGGCCGTGACCACGCTGATGGGGTTCTACTGGTACGGCCACTCGGTGTTCGGCCTGCCCAGCCTCGGCGATGCGCTGCGCGGGCCGTATTGTTCGCTACCACCGGAGGTCCGGGCGTCGATCACACCGGACGGTACCTGCCGGCTGCTGGCCACCGCACCGTTCGAGCAGTTCGTGCTACGACTGAAGGTGGGCGTCACGGCCGGTGTCGTGCTGGCCGCACCTGTCTGGCTCTATCAACTGTGGTCGTTCGTCACACCGGCGCTGCGCAAACCCGAACGTCGATATTCCGTCGGCTTCACCGCTGTCGGCAGCGTTCTGTTCGCCTGCGGTGCGGTGCTGGCCTATCTGGTGGTGGCGCATGCCCTGGGCTTCCTGCTCGCCATCGGCGACAACGCGCAGATCACCGCGCTCAACGGTGCCGAGTACTTCGGGTTCATGATCCAGCTGCTGGTGATCTTCGGGGTGAGTTTCGAGACCCCGCTGCTGTTCATCGGGTTGAACCTGATCGGCGTGCTGGACTACGAGCGCCTCCGGGCCTGGCGACGTGGAATCATATTCGGGCTCTTCGTCTTCGCGGCCGTGGTCACCCCGCAGGACCCGCTGTCGATGCTGGTGCTCGCGCTGGCGCTCACGGTGTTGTTCGAACTGGCCGTCCAGTTCACTCGCCTGAACGACCGGCGCCGGGCACGCCGGGCCGAATCCGGCCTACCCGACGACGTCCCCTCCGAATTGCCGGATCCGGAGCCGTTGCACAATGCCGACCTCTGACGAGGCCGCCCCGGGTGCCTCCCGTGCGGCGGAGGCTTTCGTTCCGGCGGGTCAGCGGGTGAAGAGTTCGAACTGGTCGCCGGCCGGACGGCAGAACCAGGTCTTGCCCAGCCCCTCGGAACCGAACTTGTGCACTCCATTCGCCACACATGCTCCGTGGGTGGGGTAGTAGGCAACGGTGGTATCGGCCGCCGCGAATCCGGCCGCACCGAAGGTGAAGGCCGCGATCATCGCCCCAGTGATCAGATGCTTCATCATGGCGGGGAGTCTATTGCAGGGGTCGGCTGGAGCGCTGCTGAATTATGTTGTCCGGCCGCGGGTTCCGTTGGTGACGGGGGCAGCGTCGCGAGAGGCTCGCGATGCGGGCGGTACGGCGGCGACCTCGGTGAACCCGCACGCCCGCGGCCACCGGCAGCCCCGGTCGGGAGCGGGGCTGCGCTGTACTGTCGGGGGTGGAAAGATGGACCGGAACATTCCCACGGTCGACCAGTGGAGTTCAGGAGAGTCTATGCCTACATCAGGAGAGTTCCCCGGCATCGGCATGCCGGGTTTCGAGGCGTCCTCGGCCATTGACGGACTGGGTCCGGTGGAGATGGAAACACCCACCCAGGACCTCATCGTCGACGGCATACTCGACACCTTCGTCACCACCGGTCCCGATTCGATGAGCGTGTGGACCGATACCGACCTCGACGGCTACGCCGACCGGCTCAGCGTGGTGGAGAACGATGGCGACTACTCGGCTTGGGAATACCACCGCAATCCCGACGGGACGGGGGACTGGCGGCAGACCGACAAGGGGACGGTGGGGGAGTGATCGGGACGCCGGACGCGTGGAGCGGGAGGCGACCCGATACGCCGTCGTCGTCCGGCTACCGCCCGGCGAGCTCGGCGACGACCGGAGCGAACCGTTCGGCGAATCCGGCACCGAAGATGAAGTAGGAGAAGCCGATCTCCTCCCGTCGTCGCTGGATCTCCTCGGCGGCGGCCGCCGGGTCGTCCGGAAGTACGGTCAGCGCGTCCGCGGCGCGTAGTGCGGCGGGATCGGTATCGGGAGGAGCCATATGCGGCGCGACCGTATCGCCGACAACCGGTACCGCGAGCGCGAGTTCGATGTCCTCGGCGGCGCGGAAGTCACGCGCCAGCCGCGCCACCTCGGTCCGAGGCTGGGCCCCCAGCGCGAAGGTGACCGTATCCGCGACGTCGGCCGCCAGCGCCCGGGCCTTCGGGCCGAGTACGGCCATCGCCACCGGTGTGCGACGGTCGGGGCCGTCGAGATCCCGCAGCGTTTCGACGGTCTCACGCACTTCGGCCAGCCGCTCGATCGGTGGGATGACGGGCAGTCCCCTGGTGCGGAGTTCGTCCTCGATTCCCGGCCTGCCGGTGCCGATGCCCATCTCGAAGCGGCCGTCGGTCAGCAGCGACAGCGAATGCGCTTCCCACGCCGTCATCCAGGGCGGGCGTAGCGGGGAGGCATAGACCCAGGTACCCACGCGCAGATCGGTGAGCGCCGCGACGGTGGCAAGTGTGGGTCCGGGCGCCGGTTGCGTCCGGGGGAAGTCGGGCACCAGCAGCGTCGAGTAGCCGCTGTCGGCGATTTGGCGCACGCGATCACGCCACGCCGGCAGATCGGTGGTGATCGGGGCGACGACCCCGAATCGGAACGGCTTCGTCATGCCGGTTCTCCTGTCTGTCTGTCGGTCCGGAGGTAGCGAGTTCGTCAGCTGCCACCGCCGGTATACGCGCCGCCCAGGAGGCGACGCCGCCGACGGCGCTCGGCCTTGCGGTCGCGGCGGGGCTGCTCGTCGGCGGGTTGCTGCTCGGCCGGTTGTTCGGGGTCGTGTGTGGTGGTGCGGAAGAGTCGCATGTCGAGCTCCTTGTGTACGGCGATTCGAACCGCCCGGCGGCGGATGCGGGATTGTGCGGGGGTTCGAATCAGGTCTGTGTGGTCGGGTCCGGGGGTGTCGCGGCGGCGACGATTTCTTGCAGGGCGGCGATATGGCCGGTGAAGGCGTCGCGTCCACGTTCGGTCAGGCGGGCGCGGACCTTACGGCGGCTGCCGTCCAAGCGGCGTTCGGTGGTGACATAGCCCGCGTCCTCGAGGGTCGCGAGCTGTTTGGACAGGGCCGAATCCGACAGCCCCAGCCGGTCTTTCAGGAAGGCGAACTCCGCCCAGTCGGCGGCCGCGAGTGTCGCGACCAGCGAGAGCCGGGTGCTGGGGTGGATGAGTTCGTCGAAACGGGCCCGCGTCACGCGCGGAACCAGAGCCTCAGAGCGCGCAGAATCTCCGGGCCGCCGAAACCGACGATCGCCGCCACCAGCACTCCCGCCCAGATTCCGGGATGACGGTTTCCGTCCGCGTCCAGGGCCAGCGCCACACCGATGGTGAGGACGACGAGCGCGAACAGCATGACGACCACGACGATCGGCGTGCGGCGTCCGGCCACGGCCGCGCTGACCTGGACCCGGTCGGTACGGCGACGCCCGTCGAGCAGTCGCGACGCGACGTAGGAGTGGCCGGCGCCGAAGAGCAGGGTCGCGGTGATGATCAGCCATTGCGGCCCGAGGTCCCCGATCAGGCCGAGCACGACCCAGCCGGCGGCCATCGCCCACCAGTATCCGCGGGGCAGCCCGATCTCCCGGGCCACCCGGCGGCGTGCCTGCTCGACCGCGTCCAGTGCGGCGCGGGCTTGATCCGGAGCGACGTTTTCCATGGTTGCCTCACTTTCCTACTTGGAAAGTAAGATCTCACTTTCCAGGTAGGAAAGTCAAGAGGGCGGCGGATCGGATGCCGCGCCGTTACGCGGTCGCGACGGTCAGCAAGAGGTCGGCGACCGCTTCGGGTTCGGTGATCATCAGGTCGTGTCCGGTGTCGATATCCCATAATCTGCCCGCTTCTCGCGCGTTCGCGACGAGTTCGGGATCGCGGGTGGCCAGGGTCGAGGTGCATACGATGTGGTACTGCGGCAGGGCATAGACCCCGGCCGCGTCGCGCAGATCGAGTGTGTCCTCGAAGGATCGCCACGGATGGCCGGTCAGCCGGGTCGCCATCCAGTCCAGGGCCTCGGGATCGGTGACCCCGAAGAACATGCCCGCTTCGGGGCCGGGTAGCAGGACCAGTTCGGTGCCGTCGACGATCTCGCCGAAGTCGCGGGCCGCCTCGATGATGGGACCGGCGATATCGCGCAGGGATTGGCCGTCGAGCGGATTGGCCGCGTCCAGGTAGACGAGGCGGCCGACCCGGTCGAGCGCACGGTCGGCGGCGCCGGTGATGACCATGCCTCCGTAGCTGTGACCCACCAGGATGACGTCGTGCAGGTCCTCGTAGTGCAGCAGGGAGGCGATGTCCTGGATGTGGGTGTCGAGTCCGATGGTGGCCAGCGGTAGATGGGATCGCTCGGCCAGCCCGGACAGGGTGGGAGCGTAGACCTCGTGGCCGGCCGCGCGCAGTAGGCGGGTCACCTTCCGGTAGCACCAACCGCCGTGTCCGCCGCCGTGGACCAGTACGTATGTCGCCATCGTGTGCTCGAATCCTGTGCTGCGTGGTGGCTATAGATCGTCGAGTAATCCGATTACTCGAGTAATCGGATTACTATAACCGGATGGGCCGGGACGCGGGGCGTGAATCGGAAACCTCATCGCGGATCCTTGCCGTGGTGCTGGACTCGCTGGAACGGGTCGGCTACGACGGCCTCTACCTCCAGGAGGTGGCGCGGAGTGCGCAGGTATCGCTGGCCACGATCTACAAGATGTTCGGGGCTCGCAACGAGTTGATCGTCGCCGCTCTCGAACAGTGGATGGCTCGCGTCAGCTATGCCGAGCTCGCCGCGGTGGATCCGGACGAAACCTTACGAGATGGGCTGATGCGCCTGTTCCGGCAGGTTTTCGAACCCTGGGAACGCAACCCCAGAATGCTGGAGGCTTATCACAAAGCGCGCACCGGACCCTCCGGCGACCGCCTCGAAGCCCAGGGCATCGCCGCGCTCGTCCCCGCGGCGGGCGCGGTCCTGGCCGGCGCGGACCCCGGCTATCTCGACGATATCGGCCGGGTGCTCACCGGACTGAGCTACGGACTCATCGGCCGCTACGTCGACGGCGCCATCGAGATCACCGATATTCTCCCGACATTGGAACGCGCGGTCTACCGGCTCACGGCGGACAACGCGGACGCGGCGGACCACGCCCGCATCGGCCGCACGATCGGCAGAACCCAGGGCTGAGCGCCGCCCCGCGCGTGGCCGGGTTGCCGATATTCGCCGTCCTCATCCGCCATCTCCTGCCACGATGACGAGCGTCGGATGCGGTCGGCGCCCTTGCGGCCCCGTGGTGCGGGCCAGAGGTCAGACAGCTGGGAAGTGGCAGGCGGCGTACTGACCCGGCCGGACCGCACGCACCAGGGGTTCCTCCTCCGCGCAGCGCTGCCGGGCGTGCGGGCAGCGTGTCCGGAACCGGCAACCCCGGGGCGGGGCGAGCGGTGAGGGGATATCGCCGGCGAGTGCGGGGCCCGCGAAACCCCGGTCGGGATCGGCGAGCGGAACCGAATCGAGTAGCGCCCGCGTGTAGGGGTGTGCCGGGTTGTCGTATACCTCGACGGCATCGCCGAACTCGCATACCTTGCCGAGGTACATGACCATGACGTTATCGCTGATCGTCCGCACCACGCCGAGATCGTGGCCGATGAACACAACGGTCAGGTCGTAGTCGGCCTTGAGCTCGGAGAGGAGATTGAGGATCTGCGCCTGCACGGAAACATCCAGCGCGGATACCGGTTCGTCGCAGATCAGCAGCCGGGGGTGCAGCGCCAGCGCGCGTGCGATCGCGATCCGCTGGGCCTGACCGCCGGACAATTGCCGGGGCAGCGCGCCGGCGAACCGCTTATCGCCCATACCGACCTTCGCCAGGACTTCCTCGGATTTCGACCGGCGTTCGTCCGCGGACCGGCCCGCGACGGCCAAACCCTCGACCACGAGGTCGCGTACCGTCCGGCGCGGGTTCAGCGAGGCCACCGGATCCTGGAAGATCATCTGCATCTCGCGCCGCAGCGTACGCATCCTGCGGTCGCCGGCCTCGTCGATCTGTTCGCCGGCGAAAGCGATCCGGCCGGAGACCGGCCTGTCCAGCCGCAGGACCGCCCGGCCGGTGGTCGACTTGCCGCATCCGGATTCCCCGACGATTCCGAGAGTTTCGCCGGGAAGGACGTCGAAGCTGACCGATGACACCGCCTGTACCGTCCCGCCGGCGGTGTCGTATTCGACCACCAGGTCGCGCACGCTCAGAAGCGCCGGCTCGTCGCGCAGATGCGCGGTTCCACTACCTGCCACGGGTATCACCACCGGACTCGGAAAGGGCTGCTGTGGGCTCGGAGGCCGGATACGCGCAGGCCACGAAATGGCCGGCGGCGATCTCGGTGAACGCGGGGCCCGGGGCCCCGCGGCAGTCGTCGGCGACGCGATCGCACCGGGGCGCGAACCGGCAGCCCGGCGGCGGTGCCGTCGGATCCGGGAGGTTGCCCTCGATCAGTCGCAGCGGTGCGAATCGCCGGCGGTCCATCGCCGGCGTGGCCTCCATCAGGGCGCGGGTATAGCGATGCCGCGGGGCAGCGAAAACCCGCCGGGTGTCCCCGCTTTCGGCCAGCCGACCCGCGTACATGACCGCGACCCGGTCGGTGCGGCCGGCGACGACCGAGAGGTCATGGCTGATCAAGATCAGCGACATGCCTCGATCCCGCTGCACGCGGCGCAGCAGGTCGAGGATCTGCCGCTGGATCGTCACATCCAGGGCGGTGGTCGGTTCATCGGCGATCAGCAGGTCGGGCTCGCAGGCCAGCGCGGTCGCGATCATCACTCGCTGCCGCATACCTCCCGACATTTCGTGCGGGTAGTTGCGCAGCCGGCGTTCCGGATCGGGCACCCCGACCTCCCCGAGGAGCTCGAGGGCGCGATACTTCGCCGCGGAACGGCTGAGTCCCAGATGCCTGCGCATACCCTCGGTGAGCTGGCGTTCGATACGCACCACCGGATTGAGCGAGCGGCCCGGGTCCTGGAAGACCATCGCGATCTGCTTCCCCCAGATGTCGAGCTTCTCCTTTCTCGACAGCGCGAGGATGTCGCGGCCCCGGAAGATCACCTCACCGGAGTATCCGGCCCGGGGCGGGAACAGCCCCATGATCGCCCGGGCCAGCACCGACTTCCCGGAACCCGATTCGCCCACTACGCCCAGCGTCTGAGCGCGGTCCACGTCGAAGGACACATCGTCCACGGCTCGCACGGCGCCGCGTTCGGTACCGATATAGGTATGCAGATTCCGCACCCGCAGATTCGGTTCGGCGTTCATGATCTCAGCTACTCCTCGTGATCCGAGCCGTTATTCGACGATCCACAGTTCCTCGGGCCGGACCGAGCCGGAGCCGTACATGGTGAGGCCGCCGACGTTCTTTCCGGTGGCTGCTCCCGCGACGGTGCGTATGTAGAAGACGGCGGGCATCAGTGCGATCAGGCGCTCCTGGACGGTCCGGTAGGCGGCGACGCGCTGGTGCGGGTCGATCGCCCGCCGGCCGGCGTCCAGTGCCTCGTTCAGGGCGTCGTCGTCGATGCCCGCGGTATTGCGGCTCGAACTCCCGTGGAAGGCCGTTCGCAGCCGCGGTTCGGGATCGTCGAAGAAGGCGCCGCCGGTCATCATGTCGAAATCGTGTGTATAGCGCAGTTCGATCAGGTCGATGATATCGATGACCTTCACCTCGACGTCGACATTGTCGAACGCGCTGAGCTGCGCTTGCACACTCTCCGCCAGCAGCCGGTTCTCCGTCTGCTGGGTGGTCGTGAAGGTGAACGATACGGGTGTGCCCTCGGCCGCCAGCTCGTCGAACAGCCGTTGCGCCGTTGCCGGATCGTGGGTGTGCAACGGGAGATCCGGTGTGTGGAACGGAGAGGATTCGCGGAACAGCGTGGTCGGCAATTCCCCGCTTCCGTTGTAGATGGTCAGGTTGAGCGCGTTCACGTCGACTGCGGCGGCCACGGCCCGCCGCGCTCGGATATCGTCGAACGGCGCGCGCCGCATATTCATCGACAGGTGCTGCCCGCCGTGCAGGGGAGATACCGCGGTGGGAAAGCCTTGATTCCTCAGTTTTTCGATACTTCCCCAGTTGGAGCTGATGACCACATCGGCGCCCTCACTGATCAGCGTGTTGTAGCCCTGGACGGAGTCGCCGGAGGTACGCAGCTCGATACGGTCGAGGTACGGCTTGGGCGCGTCCCAGTAATCCGGGTTCTTCGCCAGTTCGATCACATCCTGCCGGGACCACCGGTCGAGGGTGAACGGGCCCGCGCCGACCGGGTTGCTGTCGAAGGACGCGCGTCCGGCCCGCAGGGCCTCGGGGGAGGCGATCCAGTTCATCGAACTCTCGACGAGGGTGTAGGGGAAATAGGGTGTGGGATCACGCATGATCGCGCGCAGCGTGGTCGGGTTCACGACCTCGGTCGACGCGATCGCCGCCGCGTCCTCGCGGTAGGTCGACCCGTTGGCCGGATCCTGGAAGCGGTCCCAGTTGAATTTCACGGCCGCCGCGTCGAGCGGGTTTCCGTCGGAGAACCGGAGTCCCGGCCGCAACGTCAGCTCGAACGTGGCGCCGCCGTCGCGGGTGGCGAATCCCGTAGCCATCGTGTATTCGATGGTGCCGCTGTCCGGATCGTTGACCATCAACGTCCCGAACAGGGCGTTGCCGAGGGCCGCGTTGATCACCCACTGGTTTCCCAGGGCCACCGGGTCGAGGGTGCGTGGTTCGCTGATCTGGATGATGTGTGCGGTACCGCCCGGTACCGAGATATCGCCGGCCGTTCGTTCGGTGCCGGTTCCACCGCACGCCGTCAGCAGCGAGGTCAGGCAGAGAAGGGCTGCGGCGAGCAGACTGCCGCGTCGGATCATCATTCGGTACCTCGTTGTACGGAAGAGCGGGGGTGCGGGAGCAGGTATCGCGGTCAGTCCCGCAGGGCGCGATCGAATCGGCCACGGAGGTGGTCGCCGGCCTGGTTCAGTGCGAAGACGGTGCAGAAGATGACCAGGGCGGGAACGAAAACCATATGGGGTGCGGAGGCGAGACTGTCCTTGCCGTCGGAGATCATGCCGCCCCAGCTCGGCGTCGGGGGCGGGATACCGAGGCCGAGAAAACTCAGCGATCCTTCGGCGACGATGAGCGCGGCCATGATGATCGGGAGATAGGCCAGCAGCGGCGGCACCACATTGGGCAGGATTTCCTTGGCCAGGATCCGGCCGTGTCCGGCGCCCAGGTTCCGGGCGGCGAGTACGAATTCCCGTGCCGTCCAGGTGAGTGTGTTCGCGCGGGCCAGCCTGATGAACGAGGGGACGATCACCAGCGACAGCCCGATCAGGAGGGTGCCGAGTCCCGGGGCGAGAACAGCGGTCAGCGCCATCAGCAGGATCAGGGGTGGGAATGCGAGTGTGGTATCGCTGAGCAGCCGGACCACCGAGTCCGTCCGCTTCTGGAAATAGCCGCCCAGCATTCCGATACTCGATCCGAGCGCCGCCCCGATCAGGGTCGCCACCGTGCCGACCAGCAACGAGACCCGGGCGCCGTGGATACAGCGGGACAGCAGCGATCGTCCCAGATTGTCGGTGCCGGCCAGCAGATCCGGTGATCCGAAGTGCGGCGGTTGCCGTGGCGGGCCGACGGGGATGGAATACGGGGTCAACGGAAGGAGGTCGGCGAGGATCGCCGCCGCGATCATCACGATCAACCAGATATAGGACAGGTACACCAGGATCGAGCGAGATTTCCGTACCCGGGGGACCCGCGGCTTCTCGGATGTCGCGAGCTTCTGCCCACGCTCGATCTGTACTTCGGCTCGGGTCATACCGTGGCCACCTTCCGGACCCGCGGGTCGATCAGCTCATAACTCGCATCGACCGTGATGTTGATGACGACGTAGACGACGGCCAGGAAGGCCACGATGCCCTGCACCATGACGAGGTCACGGGAAACGATCGAGGACGCGAGCAACTGGCCGAGTCCCGGTAGCGAGAACAGGGTTTCGACGATCACCGTCCCTCCGATCAATCGGCCGAGATTGATGCCGGCCAGGGTGATCAATGAGAACGACGACGGCCGGAGTGCGTGCCGGAACATCAGATACCAGTCGTTCATGCCTTTGGCCCGGGCCGCGCCGATGAAATCCTCACGCAGGGTGGTGATCAGGTCCGTTCGCAGGAGACGATGGAATGCCGCGATCTCCATCAACGCCATCGCCAGGGCGGGTAGCAGCGCGGACAGGAGGTTCTCGCCGATGCCGTCTTCGATGCGGCTCCACCCCGTCACCGGAAGCCAGCCGAGGCCGACGGCGAAGACGTAGATGAGAACCGGGCCGGCGACGAACGCGGGCACGGAGAGGAAGACGGAGGAGACTCCGGCGGTCGCGCGGTCGACCGGGCTTCCCGGCCGCATCGCCGACACCACCGCGAGCAGGACCGCGCAGGCCAACGCGATGACCAGTGCCATCCCGGCCAATTGGAACGTCACCGGCAATCGCTCGACTATCGCCGTGGACACCGATTGGCCGGTGAGCGGTGAGGTGCCCAGATCGCCCTGCGCGGCGTTACCGGCCCAGTGCAGATACCGGCTCCAGATCGGCTGGTCGAGGCCGAGCTTGCTGTTGAGGGCCGCGACAGCTTCCGGGGTGGCGGCGTCGCCGAGGATGGCCTGCGCCACCGAGCCCGGCGCGAAACCGAGGAGTACCACGACCGCCAGGGTGACCAGCAGGACCACCAGCAATCCTCTGCCCAGACGTCTGACGATGGAGAGCATGATCCACCTCGCCTTTCCGGAGCGCGCGACCGTTCGCCCCGGCCGGTTGGGAGGGGGTGAATTACTCGGTCTGATGCGGGCCGACGCGGCCGCTGTGAGAATGCGATTTCCTCACTTAGATTCGCGTTCGCGTTCTGGGTAGAATCGTATTCTACTCAGTGGTGGCGGGGTGGGGAAACGGCGAAAGTGCTTGGAAGTCGCGGAGAGTGCCCGCTCGGTGGGGCCGGTACTGCCGAATCCGGGTCGCGTGGCGGTGGAGTCGGTCGAAAGCGTGAAACCGGACCCGGATGTAGAATCACATTCTACTATGTGGTAGAGCCGAATATCGCGCTCGCGGCCGGGCGCTCGTCCCGGCCTCCGACAACCTGTCCACCCGGTAACGCGGCCCGACGATTGCGGCGTATCCGTGCCGGGTGTTTGGAGCTCACCATGCGCACAATTCCCCCGGATCTGGCCCGACGGTACATAGCGGAGGGATGGTGGACGCGCGACAGCCTGGGCGATCTGGTGGCCCGGGGCCTGGCGGCCGCACCGGACACCACCTTTCGTGTTCATTCGGAATCCCGGCCGTACTCGGGAACCTTCCGGGAGGTCGAACTCGTCGCCCGCCGGCTGGCCGCGGGCCTGCGGAACCGGGGTGTCGAACCGGGGGATGTCGTCGTACTGCAGTTGCCGAACTGGATGGAGGCGGCGGCCGCGTTCTGGGCGGCGTCGCTGCTGGGCACGATCGTGGTGCCGATCGTGCACACCTACGGTCCGCGCGAGGTCGGCCATATCGTGGAAACGGTGCGGCCGAGGGCATTTTTCGCCGCCGAGCGCTTCGGGAACCTGGTGTACGACCCCGTGGTGTATTCGGGTGTGCCGATCGTCGGAGTCGTCGGTGGCGCCGATCCCGCGCGCAGCTTCGGCGCGCTGCTCGCCGACGCCCCCTTCACCGGGGTGGCGGAGGTGGATCCCGCCGGCCCGGCGGTGATCGCGTTCACCTCGGGCACGACACGGTTGCCCAAGGGGGTCGTGCACAGTCATCAGACGCTGGGGTGTGAGACCCGGCTGATGTCGCAGCGCTACCCCGGCGATCTGGGGCCGCTGATCAACGCCGCGCCCGTCGGGCATTTCATCGGGATGCTCTCGGCGCTGCTGGTCCCGGTGCGCGACGGTGTCTCGATCGACCTCACCGATGTCTGGAATCCCGGCCGCATCCTGAACCTGATGACGGCCTACGGTGTGAGTCTCGGCGGCGGTGTGCCCTACTACGCGACCAGCCTGATCGATCATCCGGACTGCACCCGTGAACATCTGGCGCGGCTGAAATATCTCGGTATGGGTGGGGCCCCGGTCCCCACGACGGTATCGGAGCGGCTGACCGGGCTGGGCCTGACCGTCTACCGCTCCTACGGCAGTACCGAACACCCGTCCATGACCGCCTCCCGCTGGAACGCCCCGCGCGCCAAGCGGCTCTACACCGACGGTACCGCCCAGCCGGGTGTGGAACTCCGGCTCACCGCGGACGGCGAAATTCTCAGCCGGGGGCCGGATCTGTGTCTCGGCTATCTCGACGCGGAACTCACCGCGGCGGCGTTCGACGACGAGGGCTGGTACCACACCGGCGATATCGGCACACTCGATGCCGACGGGTATCTCACCATCGCCGATCGTGCCACCGACCTGATCATCCGCGGTGGGGAGAACATCAGCGCGCTCGAGGTGGAGGAAGTGCTGCTCACCGTGCCGGGTGTGCTCGAGGCCGTAGCGGTCGCCGCGCCGGATGCCCGGCTGGGCGAACATGTGGCGGCGGTGCTGCGGTGGCAATCCGATACGGCTCCGCCCCTGCTCGACGATCTGTGCGCGCACTTCGCCGAAGCGGGGCTGGCGAAACAGAAGTGGCCGCAGGAGGTCCACGTGGTCGACGATTTCCCGCGCGGGCCGAGCGGGAAGGTGCAGAAGTACAAGATTCGGCAGAGTCTGGCCGAGGGCCCCGGTCGGCGCGGTTCCGACGCGCCCCGGTCGTAGCGCCGCGACACCGCGAGTACGGGAGCGGCGGGGATGCCGAGAGTTGCCGGCACCCCGCCGCTCCCCGTGGATCAGACCCCGAGCAGGTCGAGGCTCGCGTGCCGGGCCACCGCGGCGGAGAGCCGGCTCGTGAGGTGTTCGACGATCGGGCGATCCACGGCGCGGGTCATCGACCACAGGAAGAAGCCGTACGGCAGATGCGCGCGGTAGAGCCACCAGGCGTGGTCCCGGCCGGGTGGCTCGACTCCTCGCGCGGCCAGTCGGTGCAGGTAGTGATCGAGCAGATCCCGCTCTGCGGTAGCGAGTTCCTCGGGCGGCAGAACCGTCGCGAGGTGGTAGGCGACATCGAGGGCCCAATTGCCGTACTGAACAACCTGCCAGTCGATGAGTCCCGGGCTGCCGTCGGGCATTTCGTAGATATTGCCGGTATGCAGATCACCGTGGACGAGGCACCGCGGTTCCGCGGCGCCGAGTGTTCGCAGGGCGGCCATGGCCGCGGTGAGCCGGTCCGCACGACGTACCCGGGCAGGGATACCGGGTGCGCGGCCGTCGTCCATCAGCGACTGCAGTTGTTCTTCGGTCAAGTGCCGGGTCAGCGATATCAGCCGCGGCGGAAAGAGATCGCCGAACTCGGCGGTCTCCCAGGTCGCGGCGTGCAGGGCGGCGAGCTGATCCAGGGTGTGGGCGGCCCGGCCCGCGTCGTAGCCGACGAGCGGATCGAGGAACCGGGCCCCGGTCTCGACGAGGTCGTGCATGAGGATCAGCGGATGCCCGGTGTCCTCGTCGACGGCGGCGTGCACGTACGGCGGTGTGCGAACGGGGATCCCGGAGGCGACCCGCCGGTAGAAATCGACCTCCGCCCGGCTCACGCGTCGCCGTTGCGAGCCGAAATATCCCTTGGCGCACAGGGCGGGCGGGGCATCGGTCGGGTGGGCGTAGGACACCCGGAAGCGCAGTTTCGTGGCCACCGTCTCGATTCGTTCGACCACCGCGGTCCCGGCCGGTTCGGCATCGGGATGGCCCGGGTTCAGCGCCGCGGCGAGCCAGCCCGGTGACAGCACGACCGCCTCGTCACAGGGCGCCGGTCCGCCCGGGGCGTTCACGAGACATCACCCGGGTCGGCCCCGAGCAACTCGCAGGCGCGCACCAGGAACGAGTACCGCGGTCCGTCGGCGACCGGCGGTAGCCGCAGCATGCGCCGGGTGTGCAGGCTGAGCAGTCCGGCCTTGAGACAGGCGAATACCTCGTGCCACAACAGGTTGTCGGCGGGGAGCCCCGTCAGTTCCCGCCAGAGTGCGACCGTTTCGTCGCGGGTGCCGAGCCCGTCCAGGCGGGGGACACCGCGGCCGGTGCTGTGGGCGTCGTCGAAGACCAGCCACCAGGCGAGGTCGGCGATCGGGCCGGCCATGGACGCCTGTTCCCAGTCCATGACAGCGGAGACGCGGAAGTCGTCGCCGAAAATGATGTTGCCGATGCGGGCGTCGCCCCACGAGAGCCCGGGAGCCGAGTCGGCGGGCCGGTTGTCGGTGAGCCACCGCAGAAGCATGCGCACGGTGTCGGGGTAGTCGTCGGCCAGTGTCCAGCGGGCGTAGTCGTGCCAGTAGGACAGCTGTTGCCGATTACCGGTTTCGCCGTGCTCGGGCCGGTCGACGAACGAGACGGCGCCGACCGGGACCCGGTGGATCGCGGCCAGCTGACCCATCGCGTCCTCCCAGAGGGTCCGTCGCTGGGCCGGGGTCGCTTCGACGAGGAACCCGGACGCGTTGTAGACCGGCATGCTCACGGGTACCAGGCCGTCCGCGCGGCGCATCAGGTAGAACTCCCGTCCCAGTACCGACGTGTCCGTTTCCAGCCACAGGGGTTCCGGAACGCGGACCGTGCCGAGTTGCCGCAGGGCCACGAGGATGTCGTACTGGATCCGGAACCTCGGGTCGAGGAACATCTGATGTTCGGGGGCGGGGGCGACCCGCAGGACGAGACGTTGCACCTCCCGCCCCGTACGCACCCGGAGAAAAATCGTTTCGTTGGAAACCCCCGCGCCGCGCGGGTAGGCGGGATCGTCTATTTCGACGGCGGTGATATCGTGTCGCGATTTCAGCCACGAATACAAGGTGGTGGCGGTGGCGTCGAGATCACGGCCCTTGGGAAAGGCAGGCGCTTGCTTCATTGCTTGTGCCCCGTTACTTATCGGGTGGATGACCGCCGAAGGCGGTAGAACAGAATGACCACAGTTGTTCGGTGACGGCCGCGCTGTCCACATGCGGCGCGAAGGCGAACTGATGGAACACCGACATCACCAGATTCATCGCCAGCCACGCGTCGGCGGCCGGATCGTTCGGGTGCAGGAGTCCCGCGTCGGCGGCTTCCCGCAGGTCCCGTTCGATGAGATCGGCGAACGGGCGGTTGGCCTGTGCCATTTCTTCGGGAAATATCTGGTAGAGACGCCAGTGCTCGGCGGTGATGAACTTCCGCGCGACACCGCCGTCGTCGCTGCGCAGTGATCGCAACGCCGCGACGATATAGAAACGTAGCCGTGCCACCGGGTCCGGTTCATCCCGCACGGCGGCCGCCATTTCCGCGACACGTGCGGAAATCACTTCCTCGAGAACGGCGAGCAGCAGATGGTCTTTTCCGGGGAAGTGCCGGTAGAAGGTCTGCAGGGCGATCCCCGCCTCCTTGGCCAGCTCCTGCGTCGTGAAAGCGGATCCTTTTTCCGCGATCAACCGCTCGGCGGCCGCCACGATCATTTTCGCCTGTTCGATACTGCGGGCCCGGGACCGGCGTACCGAATGCGACTGATCCGCGGCGCGATCGGCCCACGGCGGCGGCGCGACGTCCGGGGTGTCGGCGGGCGGGGTGGACCTCTTCTGAGTGGGCACGAATGAAGTCCTATCACGACGGCCTCAGCACAACGAGAGGGATAACCCTGCTGGTACGGGTCTGGTACACGTCGTAATTCGGCCAGTATTCCGTGACGATCTCCCACAGGCGCGGTCGCTGCTCCGGGGTGGCCGTAGACGCGGTCACCCGCAGCCGCTCGGCCTTGACCTGGATCTGCGCCGCCGGGTTCGCCCGCAGGTTCAGGTACCACGCCGGATGCTGCGCGGAGCCGCCGGCCGAGGCCACGACCAGGTAGTCCGCACCGTCGCGCCCGAAGATCAGGGCCGAGGTGCGGGCCCGGCCGGATCTGCGGCCGGTGGTCGTGAGCAGGAGTATCCGGGCGCCGTTCCACGCGTACCCGACTTCGCCGTCTGTTTCCCGATAGCGCGCGACATGGGCGGCGCCGACCAGGCCGAGGTCCGGCGGCCGGTAACCGGGTTCGTTCATGAGCTGTGTCCTTCTCCGGGGCGGCCGGGTGTCAGCCGAATACGACGGGTATCTCGGTGGCGCCGCGTTCGTACATTCCGATGATCCGCGGCGGCTCGGCGGCCGGATCGAGCCGCAGGCCGGGCAGCCGGTCGAGCAGGGCGCCGATCCCGGTGATCATTTCCGCCTTCGCCACATGCATACCGAGGCAGGCGTGGGCGCCGCCGCCGAAGGCGAAGGACGGTCGCACGCGCCGGAAGATGTCGTAGTCGTCGGGGTTGTCCCAGCGGGCCGGGTCGCGGTTGGCCGCGCCCAGGCACAGGTGCAGGACCGACCCCGCGGGCAGCGGCACACCCTGTAGTTCGGTATCCCGAGTGACATAGCGGGAGAACATCGGGTCGGTGGGCGTCCAGCGCAGGGCTTCATCGATGGCGGGCCGCAGCAGTGCCCGGTCCGCGGCGACCGCCGCGAGGACATCGGGCCGTTGCAGCAGCGCGGTCAGGGTGATTCCCATCTGCTTCCAGGTGGTGCCGGATCCGGCGGCCAGCAAAAGCACCACGAAGGAGTAGATCTCGGCATCGGTGAGTCGTTGCGTCACGCCGTCGTCGGTCTTCAGTTCGGCCTCGACCAGGACACCGAGGAGGTCGTCGCCGGGTTCCGCGCGGCGCCGCGCCAGGATCGGCCGGATCAGCTCGACCACGATTTCGGGCCGGCCCAGCGCCGCGCGGAACTCGAGCGCCTGCTCGATCGGGACCCCGAAACTGCCGGTGATCGTCAGTACCGGGATGGCGGCGCAGAAATCGACATTCAGCTCCGCCCGGCCGTCGGCGGCGAATCCGTCGATCAGCTGATGCACGGTGTGTTCGATCCAGTTGCGGATCCACCACTGGGCTTTCGCCGGCACGAAGGACGGTTGCACCAAGGACCGATAGCGCCGGTGCTGCGCGCCGTTCATCGAGATCATGCTGTTGAGGGCGTCGAGCCGGCCGTCGTTCGGATCGACCGGTACCGGCGAGGAGGCGAACAGCTCCGGGTTGCGGTAGGCGGTATCGCAGGCGGCGAAACCGAATGCCGAGAAATGCGGGCGATCGGCGTGCGGAAGCCCGCTGAACACGGCCGGGCCGGGATATCCGGTCAGTTCGTGCACCGTGCCGGGGTGGACCTCGGCCTCCTCGCGCAGCCGATGCCACCGCGGATAGGGATCGTCGCGATAGCCGCCTCCGGTCTGCGCGAGGTAGGCGCCCCGCAGGTCGAACAACTCGCGGACGCGGTCGCGGTCCAGTGTGCGCGCGGAATTCATTCGGTCACCTCGCCACATAGCCGCCGTCGACCGGGAAGAGCACTCCCGTGACGTTGGCGGCTCGGTCGGATACCAGGAATACGGCCGCTTCCGCGCAGTCCCGCGCGGTGATCGGCCGGCCCAGCGGGTGGTTGGCGGCGGTGCGCTCGGCCATTTTCTCGACCGTCGCGTCGTCTCCCGGCAGGCCACCCGCGGCCATGAACCCGGTGTAGGGCATACCGGCCGGGCAGAGCGCGTTGGCGCGGATCCCGAACGGCGCACCCTCGATCGCCACGGCCTTGGTGAGCTGGTGCACGGCGCCTTTGGTCGCGGCGTACACGGCGCCGCCCCAGGCGACCAGTCCCGCGACCGACCCGGTATTGAGGATGACGCCGCCACCGCCCTGCCGTTTGAACTGCAGTACGGCGTAGGTGCACCCGAGAAAGACACCACCGAGATTCACCGATACCAGGCGCTGGAAATCCTGATAGGTGTGGTCCTCGAGGGCGGCGCCCAGGCGCGGCGTCGGAATCCCCACATTGTTGAAGACGATATCCACGCGGCCGAACTGCCCGGCGGCGGTGGCGATCATCTCGGCCACATCGCGCTCCCGCGTGACATCCGTTTCGACCGCGACGGCCACCCCGCCGGCGGCCTCGATGCGGCCCACGGTGTCCTTCGCCTGGTCCAGGCGGATATCGGCGCACACCACCCGGGCGCCTTCCGCGGCGAATCGCTGTGCCGACGCGGCGCCGACACCGGACCCGGCGCCGGTGACCACCGCGGTTTTTCCTTCGAGCAGCACGTGGCTCACCCTTCTCGTTCGATGACGACCGCGTCGCCGGTCGTCAGCTCCAATGCCCCGGTGGGGCAGCTGTCCACGGCCGTGCGGATCCGGTCCAGCGAATCCGCCGGCGATGCGACCAGGAGCGCTTGGCCGTCGCTGTCCTGCGTGAAACTGTCCGGGGCGTAACTGACGCAGACCCCGCAGCCGAGGCAGCGCTCCCGGTCGACGTGGATGCTCCAGCCCGGCATCAGCCGGCTGCCCGGGCCGGCGGTTCGGCGGGGGTGAACCGGTAGAGCCGTTCGGCGTTGCCGCGCAGGATCTTGTACTGGGTCTGTGCCGGGAGGTGGCCGATCTGTTTCTTGACCGCGTCGAGGCAGTTCGGCCAGGTGGAATCCGAATGTGGGTAGTCGGTTTCGCACATGATGTTGTCCTCGCCGATCTCGGCGATACTCGCGATACCGTGCGTGTCCTCGATGAAGCAGCCGAAAACGTGATCGCGGAAGGTCCGGCGCAGATCGAGGTTGTCGAGATCGACGCCGCGGCTACCGGCGTGATCGCCCCAGTTCATGCCCTGCTTCACCCAGTGGCGCTGTTTGTCCAGGACCTGTTCGGCCCGCTCCAGGAAGTAGGGGATCCACCCGATCTCACCCTCGGACAGGGCGATCTTCAGATCGGGATAGCGCTGGAACATCCCGCTGAACAACCAGGACAGCATCGCGCCGGAAGTCCGGGTCGCACCCCACGCCAGATTCGCGAGGAAGGGCGAATCCTTCGCGATGCGCGGCACCGTCGACGAGGAACCGACATGCATCGAGACGACCATCCCGAGATCATTGGCCGCCGCCATCACCGGATCCCAGTAGCCGCCGGGATCGTGGATCGTCGGCAGGCCCAGTGGTTCGGGGTTCTCCGAGAACGCGAATGTGGTGGCGCCCTTGGCGGCGCAGCGTTCCAGCTCTTTCACGGCCAGTCGCGGATCCCACAGCGGGATGAGCACCAGGGGGATGTAGCGGCCCGGCGCCGCGCCGCACCAGTCCTCGATCACCCAGTCGTTGTAGGCCTTCAAACAGACCAGGCCGAAATCGCGATCACCGGCCTCCATGAACAACTGGCCGCAGAAACGGGTGATCGTCGGGAAACAGAGGGAGGCGAGAATGCCGGCGCGATCCATATCCTCGATCCGGGCGAGGGGATCGTAGCAGCCGGGGCGCATCTCGCTGTAGGACAGCGGTTTCGGGCTGAACTCCTCCTTCTCCTTGCCTGCCACCGCGCTGAGTCCCGAGCTGGGGAAGCGTTTGCCGTCGTAGACCCAGCAGTCCACGCCGTTGTCGTCGAATTCCATATGGGGCGCGCGGTCACGGTCGGCGCGCGGCACGCGATCCAGCCACAGATTCGGAGGTTCGAGAATATGGTCGTCGACCGAGATCAGCCAATCGAGCGAGATATCAGCGGACATGACTACTCCTTCGGATCGTGCTCCCGGTCACCGCAACTCGCCGATGACCAGATGTTTGACTTCCTGAAAGGCCCGGATGCCGTCCGGGCCGCGTTCACGGCCGAGGCCGCTCTGCTTGTAACCGCCGCTCGGGGCGTAGGCGCTGAACAGCGCGGTGTTGATATTCACGGCGCCGGTGCGCAGGCGCCGCGCGATCGCGGTCGCGGCGGCCGGGTCGGCGCCGTATACCTGCGCGGACAGGCCGTAGGGGCTGTCGTTGGCGATGCGGACGGCGTCGTCGATATCCCGGTAACCCAGGACCGACAGGACCGGTCCGAAGATTTCCTCCTGGGCCGCCGGATTACCGTTGTCGGGGATATCGAGCACCGTCGGCTCGAAGTAGTAGCCGCGCGGTATCGCCGGCCGTCCGCCGCCCTGGGCCACACTCGCGCCCTTGTCGACGGCCCGTTCGACGATCCGTTCGCAGCGCTCCCGCTGCGCGGCGCTGATCAGCGGGCCGAGTGTGGTCGCGGGATCGGCCGGTGCGCCCACCACCAGGCCCGCGTACACCCGGGACACCGTCTCGAGCACTTGGTCCTTGTGTTCCCGGGGTACCAGCATCCGGGTCGCGGCGACGCAGGCCTGGCCGGCGGTGCCCCCGACCACGGCGGCCGCACCGGCCGCGACTTTGCCCACCGCGTCGCCGAGATAGATCTGGGCCGATTTCCCGCCGAGTTCGAGCCCGACCCGTTTCACGGTGGGCGCCGCCTGCGCCGCGATCATCCGGCCGACCGTTGTCGACCCCGTGAACGACACCATATCCACCGCGGGGTGCGTGCTCAGCAGTTCGGCTCCGGCGCTACCGGATTCGACGACGACGCTGAGCACCCCGCGGGGTAACCCCGCCGCTTCGGCGGCGGCCCCGAAGATCAGCGACGATATCGGTGTCAGCGGACTGGGTCGCAGGATCACCGAATTGCCCGCCAGGAGCGCGGGGACGAGCTTCTGCAGGGCCATCATGAACGCCGCGTTGTACGGGGTGATCGCCGCGACCACGCCGACCGGTTCGTACCGGCGGATGCTGAGCGCCACTCGCCCGTGGGTCAATTCGTCGACCGGGACCGGGTTGGTCTCCTCGTGGGACATGGCCAGGAACAGGTCGACCATGCCGCGGGCCATCGCCAGGCCCGAGTGGAACTGTGAGCGTTCGGCGAAGGTCGTGGGCTGTCCGGCCTCGGCGACCATGGTCGCGACCAGGGTCTCCCGTTGCGATTCGAGGTACGTGAGCAGGGCCCGGACCACGGCGGCTCGTTCCGCGACCGGAAGGTCGGCCCAGGTACCGCTGTCGAAGGTGGATCGCGCCGCCGCTATCGCGCGTTCGATCTCGGGGAGCGGGGTCGCCGGGATATCGGCCACCCGCGACTCGTCGGCCGGGTTCTCCACGGCGATCCGATCCGGTCCGGTCACCCGGTCGCCGGCGATATACGAGCGGTGATCTGCGAGAACACGTGACATGTACTCGGTCTCCTAGCTGCCGCGAGGCGGCATGGGTCTGGTTGCGTTATCCGGGCTCGGAGGTATAGGCGACGACGCCGCCGTAATGCGGGGAGGATTGGCAGGCGAGTCCGACGGATACTCCGGGGCGGCCGCGTTCCCCGGCGCGGCCGGACAGCTGGAGATAGCACTCGAGCATCTGCGGAACGCCGTGCATCCGTCCGTTACCCAGCGCTCCGCCACCCGAGAGCGCCGGTAACCGGCCGGGGATATCGCTGTCGATACCGCCGTCGCGGACGAAACGATGCGCCTCGCCACGAGGGCAGAAGCCCAGGGCTTCCAGCCAGAAGTACACCAACGGCGAGAATCCGTCGTAGAGCTGGGGTAGGTCGACCTCCTCCGGGCGCAAACCCGTTGCCTCCCAGAGGCGCCGGGTCGTGACCTCGCCACCGGCCATGATGTCGTCCAGCGGCCAGTGCAGTCCGGCCCGGTGCCTCGGCGGCGGGCTCTGCGCGAAGCCGGCCACGTACACCGGCCGGTGGGGGAGATCCCGGGCGCGCTCGGCGGAGGTGAGGACGAACGCGGCCACACCGTCCACCGGAAGGTCACAATCCAGGCGCCGGACCGGATCACTGACCATCGGCGCCGCCAGGTACTCGGCGGGCGTCAGTGGTTTCCCCGACCAGTACGACCAGGGGATGCGCGCGCCGTTCTTCCGCGCTTCCACCACGACGTCCGCCAAGGCGGCGGGATCGGCGCGGTACCGCTCGAAGTACTCGGTACAGGGCAGGGCGATCATCGGCAGCGGCCCGGCGAAACCCTGCGGTGCCGTCCACTGCCGTGGGCCGGCCGCCGCCGTCATGGGATTGTCGTGGTACCCACCGGCCGGGTTGTGCAGGGCGCGATGGAGGACGACGTGATCGGCGGCCCCGGACACGATCGCGTTGACGGCCAGCGCCACCGCGCCGGGCATCTGACCGATACCGCCGAACCCGGCGACATAGCGTGGTGTGCCACCCATCCGGGCGGCCAGCCAGTCCGCCGATACCGTACTCACGCCGTCGGTCACGGCGTGAGCGCCGGCGGTCGGGAACAGGGCCGAGGTGACGAATCCGTCGATCTGGTCCGGCCGCAGTCCGGCGTCGGCCACCGCCGCCCGCGCGACCTCGACCGCGAGTGTCCCGAGCGGCCGATCGTGGTGGCGGCGGATATCGCTGTGTGCGTATCCGGCCAGCGCGACCCGCCCGCGCCCGCGGAACCGCCCGGTCACGACGAACTCCCGGGGACCACCGTGAAGGCCGGGATCGCGGTGTCCTCCGAGATGTCCTCGAACGCGAGGTACACCGGAACACCGTGGCGTAGCACGGTATCCGGCCCATCGAGGAGTCGCCCGATCATCCGCAGCCCGGGTTGTACGTCGAGTTCGACATCGACGAGCAAGTACGGCACCTGATCGGTGAAACCGAGTAGCGAGGCCCGCCGGACCACCGTCCAGGACCGTACGATCCCCGACCCCTCGACGGGTTCGAAGCGGAACGCGGGATCGGTGCTCCCGCAGTGCGAGCAGATATGGCCGGGTGGCAGTTCGAAGCGGCCGCAGCGGCTACAGCGGGCGAGCGCGAGCATATGCCGGGCCGCCGCGGCCCAATACGGAGCCGAGGAAGCGTCGGGAACCGGGACCGGGCGCGCGGTGGTCACGGGAGCACCCCGGCGTCCTTGAACTCCGCGATATCGGCCCAGGAGTAGCCGAGTTCCAGGAGCACGGTCTCGGTGTGCTCGCCGTGCTCCGGCGCCCGTCGCAGCACCGGGGGCCGGAGATCGAATTGGACGGGACCGGTCGGGAGCCGATACGTTCCGCCGGCGTCGGTCTCGACGACGCCGAGGTAATCGTTGGCCAGGACCTGGGGGTCGTCGAGTAGTTCCGCGACCGATTGCACCGGTGCCCACGGCGCGTCCAGCCGGGACAGCAGTTGTTTCCACTCGTCGAATGTCCGGCGGGCGAATTCCGCGTCCAACGCGGCCACGCACGCGTCCCGGTGCGCGGCGCGCGAAGCCATATCCGCGAAGCGCGGATCGTCGCGCAGATCGGGGCGCTGCACCAACTCGCAGAACGGTGCCCAGTACCGGTCGGCCTGCAGGAAGACCAGTTGGATATGGCGGCCGTCCGCGGTGCGATAGGCCCCGACGAGCGGATTGGCCGACCCGCTACGACCGGCCACCGGAACCGGCGGCCTACCCGCCGCGGCCGCGAGCACATCGGAGGAGAGCATCCACATCGCCGTCGCCAGCAACGAGACATCGACCACCGACCCGCGTCCGGTCCGGTGCCGGCGCAGCAGCGCGGCGGCCATCGCGAACCCGAGCGCCATGGCGCCGTTGCGATCACCCATCGCGCCGCGCTGACCGATCGGATACTCGCGGTCGAGCGGAGTCAGGGTATGGGCGGGTCCGCCCTGCGCCCAGAAGGCCGAGGAGTCGTAGCCCGGTTTATCGGCTTCCGGCCCCCGCACTCCGTACCCGTGGCCACGGGCGTAGACGAGCCGGGGGAATCGGCGGGTGAGTTCCTCGGCGTCCAGACCCAGCCGGTGTAGCGCCGCGGGCCGGAAATTGGTCAGGAAGACATCGGCGGTGGCCAGGAGTTCGTCGAGCAGTTCCCGTCCCCGGGCGGTCCGCAGATCGAGTGACACCGAGCGTTTGCCCCGATTGGCCAGGGCCACCGAGAGATTCACGCCGCCGCTGTCGGTGCCGATACCTTGCGTGGCGAGGTTGCGGTACGGGTCGCCGTCGGGGCGTTCGACCCGGATGACGTCGGCGCCCCAGTCGGCGAGCAGCGCGCCCGCGACCGGGACGAAGACCCATTGAGCAAGCTCTACCACGCGGACTCCGCTGAACGCGTCGCTGTCCATCGCGCACCTCCGCGTAGGTAGAATTGGAATCTACATAAGCGTAGAACCTGATTCTCGTTTTGGTGGCGGAATCGTCCGGACCGGAGAAATACCGTTCGCCGGACACCGGGGAAGTAAAGCTGTTCGTCTGTGCGGGATTCGGTGGGTCGGTTGCCGGGCTACGGCCGGCGGCCGGTGCGCCCGTCGACGATCACGCCGGCTGCGGTCTCGATCGGTTTGACGATCGCGGTGAAGTCCGAGTCGGGCCCCTGGTCGGCCAGGGTGGCCTCCCAGAGGCGCGCCACCGCGCCCGCGAGCCCGGCCGGAGCGCCGATAGCAGCGGCCTCCTGCAGGTAGAGGTGGATATCTTTGGACATGAGACCCGTGCTGAAACCGAAATCGAAGGTGCGGGGGAGCACGGCGCGCGGGAACTTGTCGCGACTGGCGTGGGTCGCGCCCGACCCCGCGTTGAGTACGTCGATCATGACGGTGGGATCCAGGCCCGCTTTGACGCCCATGACCATCACCTCGGCGGTCGCGGCGAGGGTGGCCGCGGCCATCAGGTTGTTGACCAGTTTCATCGTCTGGCCCGCGCCCGGTTCGGCGCCTACCGGGAACGGGCGGCCGAGGGTCTCGAGAACCGGTGTGGCCCGGGCGAACTCCGCGGCGGGGCCGGCGGCCATCATGGCGAGGGTGCCGTTACGGGCGCCGGCGACCCCGCCGCTGACCGGACAGTCCAGTAGGGCGATACCGCGTTCGGCGAGGGAGGTCGCCAGCTGCCCGGCCAGTTGCGCGCCGATGGTGGACAGTTCGATGAACAACCGTATCCGCGTACCGTGCACGACGCCGTCGGGTCCGGTGGCGACTTCCCGCGAGGCC
Source organism: Nocardia sp. NPDC049935 (assembly GCF_055586645.1). Lineage (NCBI taxonomy): Bacteria > Bacillati > Actinomycetota > Actinomycetes > Mycobacteriales > Nocardiaceae > Nocardia > Nocardia sp. NPDC049935. The sequence goes on from NZ_JBVJHV010000009.1 coordinate 47,707, forward strand.
GCCAACGAGGGGAGGCTGGCCAGCACCGTCTCGGCGCGGTCGGCCACCTCTCTGGGGGAGCGGGCGGCCCGGGCGCCCAGCGCCACCGCCCTGTTCAGGGCCGCGGCGCCGGTGTCGAACACCACGACCCGGTGGCCGGCCTCCAGGAGGCGCGCGGCCATCGGGAATCCCATGTTGCCCAAACCGATGAATCCGATATCCACGTTGCCCGCCTACTCGTCGTCCGATTCGGCGAGAACCTCGCGGGCGATCCGGAAGCCGTCGACGGCGGCCGGTACACCGGCGTACACCGCGACCTGGAGCAGGACCTCACGGATCTCCGCGCGGGTGACACCGTTGCCGAGCGCCGCCCTGATATGGGTGCGTAATTCGTGCGGGCGGTTGAGCACCGCGAGCATCGCGACAGTGAGCATCGAACGCGTTGCCGGCGTCAGGCCCTCACGACCCCACACCGCGCCCCAGCAGTACTCGGTGACGAGATCTTGCAGCGGTTCGGCGAAATCGTCGCCGGCCGCGTTGCGGACATGGTCCGCCCCCAGCACCCGGGTCCGGATTCGCCGCCCCAACTCGTAGGTGTCCGCGTTCATCGGTTCTCCTCTCGGCCGGCTCCGCCGGTATTCACAGCCACGGCTCGTCGCCGGCGATCGTGGTGCGATGCATGGTGCGTTCGGAGGCGGGATCGTAGGGCAGCGCGCGATGCAGCATGCCGGTGTTGTCCCAGATCACCAGGTCACCGACCGACCATTCGTGGGTGTAGCGGAACCGCTCCTGGGTGGACCAGGCCATGAGTTCGTCGAGCAGTTCGCGGCTCCGGTCCGGGTCCATGCCGACGATATGGTCCGCGGTGGTGCCCAGGACCAGCGACCGCCGGCCGTCGCGGCGCTGCCACACCAGCGCGCTCTCGTGTGGAGGCATCCGCCGCCAGCGGGCGAGCTGCTGTTCGGTGGGATCGGGATTCACGGCTCGCTGCGTGGCCTCGAGACTGTGGACCACCCGGAGGTCCGCATAGCGTTTGCGTTCGTGCTCCGGAAGGTTCTCGTAGGCCGCGTAGGTGCTGGCGAATTCCGTTCCGCCGCCCACCATCGCCACATGGCGGGCGGTGAGCATGGTGGCCTTGGCCGGTACCCGGCTGGTGGTGTCGTCGATATGCCAGCCGAAGGTCCCGCGGAGGTAATCGGCGGTGGGGTTCTTGGCGGGGTCCAGCGAGACGGTGAAGATCTCCTTGCCGCCCGGAGCCAGGACGGTACCGAGAGTCCGGCTCAGAGCGAGCTGGGCCGCGTCGTCCAGGTTCGCACCCCGGATCAGCAGCACTCCGCGCCATCTGACCGCCTCGCGGATGCGGGCGACGGTGTCGGGACTCAGGAGGTCGTCGAAATCGACCAGTTCGGCGCCTATTTCGGGGCTCAGTGCGATGGTTTCTGTCATGGGAGTCTCTCCTCGCTGTTCGATGCGCCGAGTTCGTACCGGCCCATTCGGTGCTCGGGCGCCTGTGCTGCTGTCACAGCTTCACCACCACGGTTTTCGTGGCCGTTGCCGCGTCGTGCGCCTCGACGCTTTTCTCTCTTCCGTAACCGGATTTCCGGAATCCGCCGAACGGCAGTTCGATACCGCCGCCGCGCTGTAGGTGTTGACAGGGGGACCTACCTCGCGAGACCGGCGTGCGTGGGCGCGAGGTACGCCACGGCCGTGGCATCCCGGTGCGGCGCGCGCCACGCCCGTGTTCCGGTGCGGAAGTTCTCGGTGGCCGGCACGATGCCGGTCCGTGCGCCCGCGGCCCGGAGGGCCTGGCGTTTGAAGGCCCGGGCGGCGAGGCTGAGCCGGTAGGTGGTGGATTCGGTCCGGTCGCCGAATTCCCCCGAACTCGGCTCGCCCCAGATCGAGATCTCGGTGCCGGCGGAATCGAGACACTCGCGCACTCCGCCGCGCAGGTCCGGGTGGGCGGTGACCAGTACCGCCGAAATCGCCAAGGCATGTGGCCGGGGCCCGTACGGTCCGCGGGACAAGGCCTGTTCCAGGGGCAGTGCGTCCGCGCCCAGGATCGTGGCGGGTCGTGGATCGGTGAGGTCGCCGGTCAGTACGGTGACCGACCAGCCCGCCATCACCCGGTCGAAGATGAGCCCACCCGCCGCGTTCACCGCGTCGTCGATGCTCGTACCGAGGACGGCGAGCCGCAGGCGCGGCCCGCCGCGCGCGCGGCGGCGGGCCGAGGTGATCTCCGTGAGGTCTCTCCTTGCCCGGAATCGTGGCGACGACGAAAAGTCCGATGTGGTCATAACCCTCTCTCCGATGGCCGTCCGAACCACGGGTGCCCAGGGTCGGCGAAGCGGTACAACACGCTGCCGAGTTAAGTATCCGTTTCCGTGTACTTACGATAAGGGTGGAGGCGGGTCGTGGTGGCCGTTTCGGCGAAATCTCCCGAGGAGAGGTCGTGATCCGGCGCGACCGGCGCCGGCGAGAGAGTTGTTCAGCGTGGCGAGACGCCGTGCAGGAAGAGGGCCACGGCGTGCCGGAGATGCCGCTCCTCTTCCTGCCGGGTCCGGAAGACACCGAAATCCGCGAGTCTGCCGGGGATCAGCTCCACCATGGCGAGGAAATGTTCGGCCGCCAGTTCGATATCGTCGATCCGGGCCGTGCCCCGGGTGACGGCGCGCCGCAGCACCGCCACCACGGCACGCTGCCGACCCGACCACATCATCGAATCCGCGGTCACCGCGAACTCGGGAAACCGGGCCGACTCGTTCATCGCGATCCGCCGCAAGCGGGAATTCTGTGGATCGACGGTCCGTTCGAGGGCCGCCCGGCCCATCTCGAGCAGCGTCGCCTCGAGGTCGTCGTCCTCGAGCATCGCGGCCCCGTCGAGAGCCTCGTACTTCGACAGCGCCCAGGGGATCACCTCGGCGAAGACCGCGCGCTTGTCCGGGTAACGGGCGTAGAGCGAGCGTTTCGTGATGCCGGCGGCCCGGGCGATGGCCTCCATGGTCGCCCCGTCGTACCCGAATTCCAGGAAGGTCGCGACAGCGGCCTCGCGCACGGTGTGATCGAGGGCTTTCGCCTCGGCCCGGGTGGGGCGGCCACGCCTTGTCGTCGACATGTGTTCAACCTACCGAATACCGCGCGGAAAGTATTCCGCTGAGTATACTTATTCGGGTAGCCGGCCGATTCTGACGGCCGGTCATCTCTTCCGCACCATCGAATCCGGAGCAGTGATGACGATCTCGCCTCGCGCCGGCCGGGCAGAACTCGGTACCCCGCGTCCCACGGTCCTCGATATCGTGGCCGGAGTCGACCTGACCGATCGGGTCTGCGTGATCACCGGCGCGTCATCGGGTCTCGGCCGGGAATCCGCCCGCGGCCTCGCCCGCACCGGCGCCCACCTCGTATTGGCCGCCCGGCGGCCGGATGCGCTCGACGAGACGGCCGCCGCGATCCGCGACGAGATGCCCGGGGCGCGACTGTCGGTCGTCGCCCTGGACCTGACCTCGTTGCCCGCGATCCGCGACGCGGCGGACCGGATCGCCGAGATCGCCCCCGCCGTGCATGTACTCATGAACAATGCCGGGGTGATGTTCACCCCCTTCGCCCGCACGGCGCAGGGTTTCGAATGGCAGTTCGGCACCAATCATCTCGGTCATTTCGAACTCACCCGGCTACTCGTCCCGCGGTTGTGCGCGGCGCAGGGCGCCAGGGTCGTGAACCTCTCCTCCGAGGCGCACCGGATCGCCGATGTCGATTTCGACGATATGCAGTGGGAGCGCCGCGAGTACGACAAATTCCGCGCCTACGGGGCCTCCAAGACCGCCAATATCCTGCACGCCGTCGAACTGAACCGGCGGCTGGGCGGCGAGGGTGTCCACGCCTGCGCGGTCCACCCCGGACGGGTCGCCACGGCGTTGTTCCGGCACGTTCCGGATATGGCCTCGGCGACGTCGTCCGCGCGTTCCGGGTCGCCCGCACCGGCCCGGGAGGTGCTGACTCCGCAACAGGGCGCGGCGACCCAGGTGTGGGCCGCCGTCCGCCCGGAACCGGCCGGCCCCGCCGGGATCTACTACGCGGACTGTGCGGTCAGGGCGGATGTGGAACCCTACGCGATCTCGCCCGGCCGGGCCGCCGAACTGTGGGAGCGCTCCGAGCGACTGTGTGCGCGATAGCGCGTGCCCGAGGTGACGACACGTGCGCATCGCGGTTCCGGGCAATCGCACCGGCCACGCTTTCACCGCGGCCGCAACCCGTCGAGCAGTAGGCGCACCATGAACCCGACCCGTTGATCGATCTTGTCGCTGCTCGGGATCCGGCCCGACTCGATACTGCGGACCTGCGCGCCGACAACCATGCTCATGAACGCGCGCGCGGCGAGATCGGTATCGGTCGCGGCGATCTGCCCGGCCGCCACGGCACGGTCCATGACCTCGGCGACGAACTCGATGACCGGCCCCGCGCGCAGGGTGTTGCTGAGGGTGAAGATCTCCGGGAAACGCAGGCCCTCGATATTGAGGATCCGGTGCAACCGGAGCCCGCTGGGTGTCATGGCCTGGTCGATCCGCAGTCGTGCGACGGCGGTGAGGGTCTGCGCGAGGTCGCCGGTGTCGAGGCCTTCGAGGACATCGCGGGGGACGGCCTGCGCCTCGATCGCCCGCCGCACGGCTGCGAGGAACAGGGCGGCCTTGTCGGTGTAGAGGCCGTACACCGTTCGTTTGGCCATATGTACCCGGGTGGCGATCATCTCGACGGTGGTGTGCTCGTAGCCGTGCTCCAGGAACAGGTCCAGGGCGGTGTCCAGCAACTCCTGCCGGCGTGCCTGCGCCTGTGCCGCGGTCGGGCGGCCGGCGCCCCGCGGGCGTCCGGAGTCTGCGTGGGTCGAGTTCACAACTGTCGAGTTCACCGTATTCCGTCCCGGGAGTGGTCGCCGGGTGCTAGCTTAATAGCACCTACGAGGTGCTATTAATTTAGAAAGCGAAGACGCTTCGCGAAGGGAGCCGCCCATGAGTTCCGCACTGGGGCGACTGACAGGTCTCATCGATGATCCCGATCGGTTCGATCACTCCGCGGCCGAGTTGCGCGCCACGCAGACGGCCGCGATCGACGAACGGTTCCGGGAACGCAAACACCGGATCAAACTGCTGGAACACCGCGCCGGGGAGGCGGGCGTCACCGAGGTCGGGCGATTCGAGGACGCGATCTCGCTGCTGTTCCCGCATTCGGTGTACAAGAGCTACCCGGAGAAATTCCTGATCGAGCAGCGCTGGGACCGCCTGGGAACCTGGCTCGGCACACTCGCACCCGTACCGGTCGGGCCGATCGACACGGCGGATCTCACCGATATCGATCACTGGATCGAGCGGCTGCAAGAGGCCGGGCACTATGTGTCCTGCTCGAGCGGGACCACTGGCAAATCCGCCATGCTGCGTGCGTCGGAACAGGATATGGCCTGGTCGCGCCGGGATACCGTCAACGTCTTCGCCTGGGGATCGGGGGTCCGTCCCGCCCGGGACCGGCGCATGATGGGCCTCGGATTGACGGCGGCGGTGCCCAAGAACCTCATCATCGGCACGGCGCAGCAGCAGGCTTATGGCGATCCGGACAAGGACCGATTCGCCCTGCCGATCCCGCCGCTCACCGTCGGCGCCCTCACCGGACAGGTCGTGCTGCGCAAGCGGATCGCCGACGGTACCGCCACGCCCGCGGAAATCGCCGATTTCGAACGCACTTCGGCGCAACGGCAGGAAGCGCTGGACCGGGCCCTGGTCGCGGGCGCCGAGGCGATGATCGAACACCGCCACGAGAAGCTCTACATCGCGGGTATGTGGAATATCCTGCACCAGGTCGCCGTGCTCGTCCGGGACCGCGGATTCGCGGCCGCCGATTTCCATCCCGACAACTGCCTCTACGTGGGCGGCGGTCTCAAACGGGCCCAGCTGCCGGCGAACTACCAGCAGTTCGTGCACGAGACATTCAACATCCCGCCGAACCGGGAGTTCCAGAACTATTCCATGCAAGAGCTGAATTCGGGAATGCCGAAGTGCCGGACCGGCGGTCGCTATCATGTGCCGCCGTGGGTGGTGCCCTTCGTCCTGGACGAGGCGGGCGAAACTCTGCTGTCCCGGACCACCGGCGAGGTCGAGGGCCGGGCCGCGTTCTTCGACCTCTCGCTCGACGGACGCTGGGGCGGGGTCGTCACCGGCGACAAGGTCTCGATGGATTTCTCTCCGTGCGCCTGTGGAAACCGGGGTCCGTCGGTAGCGGATTCCATCGTCCGCTACGCGGATCTGGCCGGCGACGACAAGATCGGTTGTGCCGGAACCGTCGACGCCTATGTTCGAGGACTCGCCTGATGACCGGCACACTCCGCGACCCCGCCGCCCTCTCCGCTCCTTTCTTCTTCCGGGGCGAGCTCGTCGCAGGCGCCGGGAACACCCACCGCTCCCGCGACCTGGGTGTCGCGTTCACGACTCCCGATATCGACCTGGACCGGGCGGTGTTCCCACGCGGTGAGGTGCCGCCGCTGCTGAATGTGCCGCTGCGGGAGATCATCGATTTCCTGGCCGAGGCCGGCCGGCGGATCCGGGATCCCCGTAACCCGTTCGTCGAGGACTGTATCGACCGGATGTCGGCCACCCATGTGCTGCCACGGGCGGTGCTGGCGTCGCAGGTGGCGGGCGCGGCCGCATACCTCGACGAGAAACTGTTGCGTACCGTCGTCGAACAGAATTTTCCCGATCCCCGGGCCCTGGACGAGTGGATCCCGAAGCAGGACTTCACCGGCCGGAAGAGTTATGTGCGGGCCTTCGCGCCACGGCTGCTCCACGTGTTGCCGGGAAACTCTCCCGGCGTCGCGGTGAAATCCATCGCGCAGGGTGCGCTGGTCAAGGCGGTCAATCTGTTCAAGATGTCGTCGAGCGATCCCTTCACGACCGTCGCCATTCTGCGGACGCTCGCCGATATCGACCCCACCCATCCGGTGGTGAAGTCGATGTCGGCCGTGTATTGGCGGGGCGGTGACGAGACTGTGGAGCGAGTGCTCTTCCGTCCGCAATATTTCGACAAGATCGTTGCCTGGGGCGGTGGCGACGCCATCGACAACGTGATCAAGTACCTGGGCCCGGGATTGCAGCTGGTGTCCTTCGACCCGAAGACCTCGATCTCGATGGTGGGCCGGCAGGCATTCGACTCCGATGAGACTCTCGATCGTGCCGTCGGTCTGGCCGCCGACGACATCATGGTGCTGAATCAGGATGCCTGTGTCGCGAGCCGTTTCGTCTTCCTCGAAGCAGATCAGGATGACGCGGACCGGTTCTGTGCGCGGCTGTATACCCGGATATCGGAGAAAGCCACCGCCTCGGGTGATGTGCGTCCACTCGATATGGAACTCCGGGAGCAGGTCGAAACCCTGGCGATGCTCGACGACGAATTCCGGGTCTGGGGCAGAACCGACGGCACCGGTGTGGTGATCCGCTCCGACGAGCCGGTCGACTTCCATCCGGCCGGCAAGACCGCCAACGTGGTCCGGGTGGATTCGCTCGACGACGCCGTCCGATACGTGAATGTGGCGACCCAGACCGTCGGGTTCTATCCCTTCGACCGGATGGCGCAGTTCCGGGACCGGCTCGCCGGCCACGGCGCGCAGCGAATCGTCCGGCTCGGGGAGGCCGGCCCGAGCACGATAGGAAACCCGCACGACGCCATGTATCCGCTGCATCGATTCGTGCACTGGATGGTGCACGAAGACGGTATCGGCGAGCACGACGGCCGCGACCCGCTGGACGTCTGATTTTCACGAAATGGAGAGATGCCGTGCCACATTCGAAACTGGACGAGCTGCCTGCGGGTGGCGGTGGACGCTGGCCCGCCTGCGGGGCGGGATTCCGCTCCGAGCAGTGGGGCGATATGGAGGTCGGATACACCACCACAGCGGGAGCGCGTGACTGTACCGAACTCTACAAAGCGGCGGGTCTGCCGGGAGGCGTGTGCCAGTGTCCGCACTACGGATACATTTTCGCCGGCACGATTCGGGCCACCTACCCGAATACGGATCTGCCGGATGAGGTCGCGACCGCCGGCGAGGCCTACTTCTTTCCCGCGGGACATGTGCTGATCTACGAGGAGGCCACCGAAGCGTTCGAACTCAATCCGGCGTTCGCGCTCCAGCAGTCGATGGACGCGATCGAACGCGCGGCGAGCAGAGGGGCGCGGTAGGCCGACGCCGGAGCTGCCGTGGCGCGGCCGCGAGAGGTCGTGCGGGGGTTCACAGAACTCGCACGGCGGCATCGATGGCTCTCCACATCAGGTCGATCTCGGCTTCGGTGACGGCGCGCAGGGCCGGACTCCGTAACGCCAGGCCGTTGGCGAAGTTGATCGCGTTGGAGCCGGTGAAGCCGAGCGCGACGATTCCGTTGCCCGCCAGTGCCTCGAGGGCCGGGACGACGGCGTCGCCGAACACCGCCGCGGTCGGGGCGACGATAACGGACCTGTTGCGCGCGATCGTGCCGAGAACCGTGAAGTAGTCATGCCGGTTCGCCGGCTGGGAGCCGATGGCGGCGACCACGTGGGGCATGTCCACGGTGAAATGAGCGTTGTACCCGGCCATCGTGACCTGTCCGAGCGACAGGTCGCAATCGTGGGCGAGCGCGAAATGGCGCGCCCATCGCGATTCGACGACACCGCCGCCGAACTCCCCGTGCAGGTTTCCGAGGAACCGGGTCATCACCTCGATGCTGAGCCGGTGGGCATAGTCGGGGTCGTCGAACTCCGACTCCCGGCGCTGAAGTGGCAGCACGGCGACCTGTTCCAGGGCGTCGAGGCCGATCGCGAACGTCGCGCGCCGGTCCTTCTTCCGGGCCAGTATTCCAGTGATCTTGTTCAGGCGGGCGGCGACGGCTTCCAGCCGTGGCAGGGACGGGCCGCTCGGCAGGGTGCCGAGATCGGACAGGTCGACGATCTCCGCCACCTCGGCGGCGTCCAGTGGTTCACCGCAGGCAGTGGTCACCCGGGCCGGCGGGGTTTCCGTGGCGGGCTGCGCCTGTGCCGGCGCGGCGACGATCGTCAGGCAGGCGAGAACGATGATGCCGCGAACGAATGTACTGCGCATGAACCGGATCGTAGGGATACCGGGAAACCGGTATCGCGCTGTCGCGCGAACGCTGGGCCGATATCCAGCCGATCCCGCCTGTTCACTGTGCGTTCCGACACGACCCCCGGATTCCGATCGCGGGGAAGGGGTCCGGTCAGTCGTCGGTGTGTTCGGGCAGGTCGATCTCGAGGCGGGCTCCGCCGCGGGGCGAGCTCGACAGTCGCGCGCTACCACCGGTGTGACGGGCGGCTTCGGCGATGATGGCCAGGCCCAGCCCGGCGCCGCCGTGGGTGCGGCTGCGGTTGTCGTCGCTGCGCTCGAAGCGGCGGAACAGCCGGTCACGGTCGGCCTCCGGGACCCCGTCGCCGTCGTCGTCGACCCAGAGGACAACGTGGTCGTTCTCGCAGCGCAGCGTGAAGTCGACGCGACCGCGCGCATGGCGGCGGGCGTTGTCGGTGGCATTGCGCACCGCCCGGGCCAGGAGGCCTTCGTCGGCGAAAACCCGGGCCGGTCCCACGGCCGCGATATCGACGGTGACACCGAGTTGGCGCAGCCGGGCCGCTTCGGCGAGGACGATATCGTCGAGGTCTACTTCGCCGCGGTTATGGCCCGGACCCTCCCCGAGGCGTGCCAGCAGCAACAGATCATCCACCAGACCGTGTAATCGCGCGGCCTCGCTGTCGACGACCCCGGCTAGCGACGGCAGATCGGTCGCCTCGGGATGGTGCAGTGCGACCTGCGCGTGCTGGCGGATGGCGGCCACCGGCGAGCGCAGTTCATGGGAGGCGTCGGAGACGAACCGCTGCTGCGCCCGATGCGAGGACTCGAGCCGGTCGAGCATCCGGTTCATAGTCGTCGCCAGCCGCGCGACCTCGTCTTTCCCGGCCGGTGGATCCACCCGCCGGGAAAGGTCCGCGCCGATGGATTCGGCATCGAGCCGGATGCGTTCGACCGGTCGCAGTGAGCGGCCGACCACCGCCCACATCAGCGCCGCGACGAACGCGCTGACCGTGGGCACCGCGGCGACCAGCAGCAGGGCCGCGGATCGCACCGCGGTATCGGCGTCCTCGAGGGAGCGCGCGACGACCACGGACTGCACCGCTCCCGACCGCACCGTGATCGGCGCCGATTGCACGACATAACCGTCCCCGCCGAGGGAGAAGCGGTCCGCGAACGGTACAGGCAGGGTCGGCCCCCCGGCGGAATCCCCTTCGGAGGTGGCGATCACGCGACCGTCCTGCTGGAGCTGGATGATCACATCGTCGACTTCCGAGGTCGGTAGCAAGATCGGACCGGCGGCGTTCTCCAGCCGGTGCTGTGCGTCCGCGGCGATCTGGGCGGCCTGGATATCGGCCGCATCCGCTTGCGCCGTGACCAGGGTGTGGCGGAACAACGCCAGGAAACTCATCGCACCGCCGGCCAGGACCGCCAGCACGACGGCCGTGGTCGTGACCGTGATCCGTACCCGCAGCGACGGCAGGCGCGGGCTAGACATCCGGCATCAGCCGATATCCCGCGCCGCGGATGGTGCGGATGGTATCGACGCCGAACGGTTTGTCGATCTTGGCGCGCAGGTGCGCGATATAGACCTCGACGATATTGGAATCACCGTCGAATTCGCCGTGCCAGACTCCGGCCAGAATATCGCTCTTGGACCGGATCACACCCGGCTCGCGGGCGAAGAACGCCAGCACCGCGAATTCGCGAGCGGTCAACCGCACCGGAGTGTCACCGCGGCGGACCTCCCGGGTGGCCGGATCGAGGCGGAGGCTGCCCACCCGCAGCGCGGTCGGGCGCTCCGGCCGGCCACGGCGGATCAACGCGCGCAACCGGGCCACGAGCACCGGGAAATCGGCGGGTTTGATCACGTAGTCGTCGGCGCCGGTATCGAGACCCTCGACCTGGTCCCATTCACCGTCCTTGGCGGTGAGCATGAGGATCGGTGTCCAGTTTCCCTCGTCCCGCAAGGTCCGGCACACCGCGTATCCGCTCATGCCCGGCATCATCACGTCCAGGATGAGCGCGTCGTAGCGCACCTCGCGCGCCCGCCACAGGCCGTCGGTCGCGGTGTAGGCCAGATCGACGGCGAAGCCCTCGGCCCGAAGCCCTCGCCTCAACCCGTCGGCGAAGCGGCTTTCGTCGTCGACCACCAGTATGCGCACGGCACCCAGTATGAATCGACGCCGCGCGGCCGCGCCGAACCGTCGTTAATGCTGGCTTAAGCATGCACCGGGCACCATGGCCGCGGCCGTTCACCATGAGAAGGAGTACAACGGGATGGGTGTGACCCTCGCGAAGGGTGGCAATGTATCGCTGTCGAAGCAGGCACCGGATCTGACCGCGGTGGCGGTGGGCCTGGGCTGGGATGTGCGGTCGACCACGGGCGCCGAGTTCGACCTGGATGCCAGCGCCATGGCGACCGGGCCGGATCAGAAGGTGCTCTCGGATCGGCATTTCGTGTTCTACAACAATCTGCGTTCCCCCGAGGGCAGCATCGAGCACACCGGCGACAACCTCACCGGTGCGGGCGACGGTGACGACGAGGTGATCAATGTCGACCTGGCGGCCACTCCGCCCACGATCACCAGCATCTTCTTTCCTGTCTCGATCCATGACGCGAACGCGCGGCAGCAGTCGTTCGGGCAGGTCCGCAATGCGTTCATCCGGGTCGTGGACCGGACGACGGGTTCGGAACTGGCCCGCTACGACCTGACCGAGGACGCCTCGACCGAAACCGCCATGGTCTTCGGAGAGCTCTACCGCCACGGCGCCGAGTGGAAGTTCCGCGCCATCGGCCAGGGGTATGCCTCCGGACTGGCCGGAATCGCCCGCGACTACGGCGTGAACATCTGACCTCCGTCCGCGATCGGGAGCACAGCCGATGGGCATCGACTACACCAAGCGCCGGGCGCCGTCCGCGGCGGGCGACGGGACTCCGGGCGCCGGCCCGCGCAAACTGACACTCACCAAACAGGAACGCAGCGTCGACCTCACCAAGAGCGGTGAGCGTCAGGGCGTGATGCGGGTGAATCTCAACTGGACGAGTCCGGAGCCGGTCGGCAAACCGGGCTTCTTCGCGAAACTGCTCGGCGCGAGCGGCAGTATCGACCTGGACCTCGGCTGCCTCTACGAACTCGCCGACGGCACCAAGGGAGTCGTCCAGGCGCTGGGCAACAGCTATGGCGAACTGAACAGGCCGCCGTTCATCGCGCTGGATCGTGACGACCGCACCGGCGCCGTGGCCGGCGGGGAAAACCTCCACATCAACCTCGCCGACCCCGCCGCGTTCCGCCGGATCCTGGTCTTCGCCATGATCTACGAGGGAGCCGCGAACTGGGCGGCGGTCGACGGTGTCGTCACCATGTACCCGACCGCCGGGCCGCAGATCGAGGTCCGCCTGGATTCCGCGGTCGACGGGGCGCGTATCTGCGCGGTCGCGCTCCTGACGAATACGGGACGCGGCCTGACCGTGGGGCGTGAGGTCGAATACGTGAACGGCAGCCAGGCCGATCTCGACCGTGCCTACCAGTGGGGTATGCGCTGGGCCGCGGGCCGCAAGTGAGGCCACCGGCCCGGTCGGCATGCCGCGCGGTTCGCACGGCCTCTATCACAAGGAAGATGCGCAATGAGCACAGACGGATACGACCCCCGGCTCGGAGCCCCGGCGGGGGCCGCCCCGGGCGGCCTGGGTAAGCGCGCGGGCGCCCGCTTCATCGACTGGATCATCGCCGGCGTTGTCGGAGCGATCCTGTTCTGGTTGCTGAACAAATCCGCTCACACCCCCGAATGGGTCTCCATCCTGCCCGGCGCGGGATTCGGGTTCCTGTACTTTCTCGGCTTCGAGATCACCACCGGCGCCACCCCCGGCAAGAAACTGCTCGGGCTGCATGTCGAAGGCGCCGGTGGGGCGGCCAGGCCCGGACTCAGGGAATCCGCCTTCCGCAACTCCTATATGCTGCTCAATCTCGTCCCGTGTATCGGCGGCGTGCTCTGGTTCTTCGCCGCCCTGGGGATAGCGGTGACGATCGGCTCCAGCCCCACCAAACAGGGCTGGCACGATCGTTTCGCCGACGGAACCCGGGTCGTCGAGGACCGGTAGCGCGAAGTCACGGTCGTAGCGGTCTCCGATCGCCGGCAGGGATCTCCCCAGCGCTGTAACGTGTTCCACTCCGAGCAGAGCGGGTTGTCTTCGAGGGGGACCGGGCAGGTGTTGAGCTTTTTCGCATGGCAGGACGGCTATCTCGCACCGCGATCGCTGGCGGTCAGTCCGTGGACGCCGAGCAAGCTGAGCGGGACCGGGATCTGCGGTCTGCTGGCTCGTGAGCTGGAAGGGCACTGCCCGGCGGGGTTCGTTCCGGCGCGGCTGACAGTGGACCTGTATCAGCCGGTGGACAACGCCGAGTTCGAGATGCGCAGCACGGTGATCCGGCGGGGGTCTCGGATCACCCTCGCCGACGCCGAACTGCGACAGCAGGGCCGATCGCGGGTGCGGGCCTCGGCGGTCTTCCTCACCACCGGCGACGAACCGGCAGGAGAGGTCTGGACCCCGGACACCGACCTGCCGATGCCGCCGTCCGGGTGCATGTCCCCCGAGGGCTCACCGCCGCTGTTCAAGAGCGGAAACACCGACTGGAGTACCGAGTTCGCCGCGCACCAGAACGCCGCGCGTAAGAGCGCCTGGTACAGCCTGCCGCCGCTGGTGGCCGGTGAAACGATCACCGCGTTCCAGCGGGCCGCGATCCTGGGTGATTCCACCAACCACATCTGCCACTGGGGTTCGGCGGGCGCGGGCTATATCAACGCCGATGTCACCCTTACTCTCTCGCGGCTGCCGATCGGGCACGAACAGGGTCTGCGCGCCGAGAACACCGTCGCCTCGGCCGGTATCTCGATCGGCACCGCCACCCTCTACGACCGCCGGGGCCCGGTCGGCACCTGTGTGGTGACCACGCTGTCCAACACCCGCCGCCAGATCGACTTCGCCGCGACCTCCGCCGCCGAACTCGCCGGCACATCCGACTGATCCGCCCCGGCGGCGAACCTGCGAAAACAGCTGCGACCTGTTCTGTAGTACTTGCGTGGGCACTACAGAACCTCGAGGAATCGGGCGACTGCGGTGGCCATCGCGCGGGGTGCGTCATCGTGGATCCAGTGGCCGGCGTCGGCGATCTCGACCAGCCGGGTGCCGGGCCTCCGGGCTGCCATCCGCGCGGCCAGCGGGGCGGGCAGCATCGGACTGTTCTCGCCGCGCAGCACCAGTGCCGGGCAGGTCGAACCGAGCCAGTCCGCCCACCAGTCGCCGATTCCGCTGGTCTGCACGTCCATCATGTCGTCCCAGTCGAACAGGAACCGGCGTCCGCCCGCTGGATCGTCGACGGTGCTCTGCAGGAAGTAAGAGGCGTCGGGGATGCCGCGTTCCCGCAGCGCGTGTGCCAGATCGGCGTCGGTGGGTGCGGAGACGGGCCAGCCCCGGACCGGCAGGACGGGATGCGGAACTTCCGGTTGCCGCACGACAGGCCCGATATCCTCGATGATCAGTGCCGACACCAGGTGTGGGTGGCGAGCGGCGAGCTGGTAGGCGGTGATACCGCCGCGGGAGTGCCCGAGTACGGCGACCGGTCCGAGATCGAGCTCGTCGAGGAGGCCGGCGGCATCGGCGACGAAATCCGCGCAGGTGTAGGTGCCGGCGCGGTCGCTGTAGCCGTGGCCGCGCTGGTCGGGCGCGATGATCCGGACGGTGTCGTGCAGAGCGTCGGCGAGTGGGGCGAAGATCGCGCCGCGACCGAAACTTCCGTGCAGGGCCAGTAACGGCGGTGCGGTGCCACCGAAGTCGGTGTAGCGGAGCTGTATATCGTTCACTGTCGTCGACCGGCCGGTGCGCATCCGGGCATGCTGCCACCCGGTCATCGGGGGAGGCGAACTCTTTTCGCTCTCCTCCCGGGTCGTGACCGCCGGGTCTCGTGCCGGGCGCCGCACAGGCTGTTGCCAGGATCGACGGGCAGAGTGGACCTCGATATGACTCGAGGAGGTTCCCATGATGATGTACGCGACTATCGCCGCCGGGTTCGCGGTACTGCTGTCGATGGTGTCGGCCGGCCACTTGGCCGCCGCCGCGCCGCGCACTCTGGTTCGGGTGCGCAACCGATGACGTGAGTTGCCGCTCCCTGCCGGCGCCGGCGCCCCCCGGCGAGGCGGATCGCGAAGGTTTTCACGCAGTGTGTGAGCCACCGGACCGCGACGGCCCGGGAGCGGGGGATCGGCAACCTGCTGTTCGATGTCTGGGTCGCGAATGTGTCCGCCCTGCTCAACGGCCGGTCGACCGAGGACGTCGTGGCGCGGCGAGTGCTGTCGGCAGCGCTGCTGCTGGGGTTTGGGTGACGCGACCCGCCACTCGCCGAGAGGTGTCGCGCGCCGCCCCGGTAAGTGGTAGCGGCGGAATGCCGCGTCGGCTCCGGTATGGCTCACGCATGATATCGGTCACGGAAGCGGCGCCGGCAGGGCCGGTATCCTGGTGGCGGGCCTGCCGGTCGTCTCCTTGGTGGCCGCCCGGTGCTCGGCGCGGCCGCCGGGGCGAGCGTCCTCGTACTGTGGGTGCCGGCAGTGATGGCCGGAGTCGTCCGCGTCGTCACCCGTGATGTCCGATGCTCCGCGCTCGCGGCCCGGCCGCGTGCGTCGCGCGGCCGGACCGTCCGGCGCGGGGGCGACATCGAAGTGCGGATTCCGGGCGAAAGGATGCGGTGGTGACCGGCGGTGAACTCTCCGGCAACGACGGAGAACTGGTGGATCCCGCGATCGTCGCCTCCATGGCTCGTCGGCGCGAGGAATTCGAGCGCTTCTTCATGGAGTACCAGTTCGCCGTCGACGAATTGCTCACCAAGGTGACGATCCTGCGCCGCGAGTTCATGCACCTGCAGCGCTACAACCCGATCGAACACGTCACCTCGCGGGTGAAGACCCCGGCGAGCACGCTGCAGAAAGCTCTCCGGAAGGGGATCTCCTCCGATCTCGAGACCATCCGTGAGCAGATCACCGATATCGCCGGTGTCCGTATCAGCTGCAGCTTCATCGCCGATACATACCGTGTACTCGAGACGCTCACCGCGCAGAGCGATGTGAAAGTACTCGAGATCAAGGACTACATAGCCCGTCCGAAACCGAACGGCTACAAGAGTCTGCACGCGATCGTCGAAATACCGGTGTTCCTGTCGACGGGCCCGGTCGATATCAAGGTGGAGCTGCAGATCCGCACGGTGGCCATGGATTTCTGGGCATCGTTGGAACACAAGATCTTCTACAAATTCGACGGCGACGTCCCCGCCCGCCTCACCGACGATCTCGCCGAGGCGGCACGGGTCGCCGACGAGCTCGACCGGCGGATGGAGGAATTGCACACCGAGGTCCACGGCACATCCGGACCGTCCGGCGATACCGGAATGCGTGCCGAACTCGACGAGCAACTACTCCGGCACTTCTCGGAGCGGGCCGATTCCGTCGGCGGCGAGGACACTCTCCCGGCGTCCGCCGGCCGCGAATAGACGAATGTAGATAGTCCGCGCTCTTCCGGAACCGCTACACTCGCTGGTGGACATGTGTCCAGACTGATGCTCGGAGTTTTCGCCGCCGCGCAACGACTCGGCAGTTCTCGGAGGAAGACGATATGGATAGCTCTCGCGCCGGTGTGTTCGATATCGACGGTGGTGCCTACGTCCCCACCTCTCGTGCGCGCGGTCCCTGGGGGGATTTCCTCAGCGGACAGTACGTGGGTGGACTGCTGAGCGTGGCCGTCGAAGGGTGCGTGGACGATACCGATATGCATCCCGCGCGGGTGACGATCGATCTGTCGGGTCGCGCGAAACTCGCGCCGGTCACCATCGAGACCCGGGTGCGCCGGCGGGGGTCGCGGATCCTGCTCGTCGATGCCGAGATGACCCAGGGGCGCGACACCGTGGTCGCCCACGCCCGCGCTCTCTACCTGCGGCGCAGCGAACAGTCGCACAACGACGTCTGGTCCAGCCCGATAGAGATGCCCGAATTGTGCGCACCCGAGGAATCCGGCACCGGCGATTCCATGGCGAGCGGCAGAATCTACAGCGCCGATGACCGCACGACACCCGGTGACAGTCTGCGGACCTGGGAAACGGACGCCCAGAAATACATCTGGATGACCTACACCACGCCGCTGATCGGCGATACGGAGATCACCCCGCTGACGCATGCGGTCATGGTCGCCGATTCGGCCAGTGCGGTGGCGCATTACGGGACCACGGGCCTGCATTTCATCAATGCCGACTACACCGTGGCCCTGTCGCGGTTGCCGGACGGGCCGTCGATCGGGATGGCGGGTGTGACGCACTACAGCGATGCCGGAATCGCCTCGGGCACCGTCGCGATGTTCGACAAGCAGGGACCGATCGGCAATGTCGTCACTACCGGGATCGCGAACGAGGGCTTCCGGCCGCGAACCCGGTGACCGTTCAGGTCTCGGATTTCGAATTCTGGGGTGGGCCCGGCGTCGTATCGGTGGTGACCGCGCGGCGGCGCTGCACGACTGCCAGGCCGAATTCGGCCCACCGGATGTTCTCCTGTTCGAAGGCGATGCCGCGCAGCAGCGTCAGGTACGGGCCGATATGCTCGGACTCGCTCAGATACGCGTGTTCGCTGCGTCCGTCGAGCAGCCGGGCCCGGCGGCGTTCGTAGCGTGCGAGTTTGGCCTGGGCCCAGCCCCTGCGTTCGATCAGCACGGCCTCGACGGCGTCGCTGTCGTGCGGGCTCATGCCCTGGATTTTCACCAGCATGTCGTCACGGATGACGGTCGGCTTGGTCGGTTCGGCGATGAACATGTGCAACATCTCGCGCCCGGCATCGGTGATCGAGTGCACTCGCTTGTTCGGGCGTTTCTCCTGTTCGATCACCCGGGATTCGATCAGGCCGTCCGCGATCATCCGCTCGAGTTCTTTGTAGAGCTGCTGCGGAGTCGCCATCCAGTAGTTCGCCACCGACGCGTCGAACACCTTGGCCAGGTCGTAACCGGAGGCTTCGCCTTCGATCAGTGCGGCCAGCACCGCATGTCGTAACGCCATTCGGTCACACTACCAGGATCTAATATTCAATTAGATGATCGATTGCTGCTGGACAGGGCTGCATGAATCGGGATAGCCTCGCGCCGAATAGTAAAAAAATTGACTAGGAGGCATCGATGCATCCGTTCCGAAGGGCGGTGGAGTCCGGGAACCTCGACACGGTGGAGGAACTGCTCGCCGAGGACGTCGTGTTCACCAGCCCGGTGGCGTTCGCGCCGTATCCGGGTAAGGCGGTGACCGCGGCGATTCTGCGCGCGGTGCTGCGGGTGTTCGAGGACTTCCGGTACATCCGTGAGATCGGCGGCGCCGACAGTCGTGATCACGCGTTGATGTTCGAGGCGAGGGTCGACGGATTGCAGCTGACGGGCTGCGATTTCCTGCACTCGGACACGGAGGGGCGCATCGATGAGTTCACCGTGATGGTGCGACCGCTCTCGGCCGCTCAGGCGCTCGCCACCCGCATGGCCGAGCAGTACCCACGTATCCAGCGGGAGGCCGAGGAGGCCACCGCGGGCAGCGCGGACGGCTGAACGCTACCCGTATCCCCTACGGTGCCGCGGTGTTCGGTCTCGTGCTCGTGCTCCCGGCGCCGTCGCCGCACACTGCTGGAATACCAGGGGGCCGATTGGCTCCGCGCCGATACGCGGTTCCGGGTGACGGCCGCCGGTCTCCTCGCCGGGTCCACGACACATCGCGGTCGATCACCGGGACACGTGGGTAGGTTGGGGCGGTGCCTACCGATCCGATCGTCCATTTGTTGCGTTTGTCGGACCTGCGGGCCGCCGGCCCGGTGATTTCGGGTTCGTCGCTGGAAACCGACGGCTTCCTCCCGTGCGCGCCGGACGAGGCGGCGATGCTGCAGGCGGCGAACACCTCCTACCTGGAGGAAACCGAGCCCATGGTCGCGCTGATACTCGACCCGGCGAGAATCGGCGCCCCGATCCGGTTCGACAGCGTGAGCTCTGAGCCCGGGCGTCCTCCGATCCCGAAGATCTACGGGCCCCTCGACCGCGCCGCGATCGTCGAAGTGCGGTACGCGCGCCGGGATGTCACCGGCGCCTATATCGGCCTCGAGCGCCGCTCGCCGCTGGTCGAATCCCTCGACCTGCTTCCGCATCCCGAAGGCGGCTGGTTCCGCGAAACCTGGCGCAGCGCCCACTCGTTCACACCGACCGGCTATTCGGGACAACGGGCCGCGGGGACGGCGATCTACTACGTGCTGGGTCCCGGCGAGCGGTCGGCGTGGCATCGGGTGCGATCCGACGAACTCTGGTTGTGGCATGCCGGTCTTGCGCTGGGCCTGACTCTCGGGGGCGACGGTCCCGGGCCCGGCGCCGGCGAGCGTGTTGTACTCGGTGGTGACGTATCGGCAGGGGAGCGGCCGCAATTGCTCGTCCCCGCGGGGTCGTGGCAGTCCGCCGAGCCCTTGCCGGGGGCCGCGGACGAGGTCCTGGTCAGCTGTGTTGTCGTGCCGGGCTTCGATTTCGACGACTTCGACGCGGACCCGGTGTGGTGAAGCCGTTGTGGCCGCGCCCGGAGTTCTGGAGGTCGTGACCGTGGTGATGTGCGACCACGGCGACGACGGCGGCACTCGAGCCGTTTCACGCTCCGGCGTGGAGGTGCGCGGCCCACAGCGAGGGAGTGGACGGAAAGGTGTCGCGGGCCGTGCGGACGGCCCGGTGCAGCGCGTAGGGCGCGCGGCCGATATCGACCGTCGTCGCATCGGGAGTGGGACGCAGGGCCGTATAGAAGTCGTCGGCGATGCGGACCGCGATATCGTCGTCGATTGTCCACAGTGTGCCGATGACATGGGAGTATCCGGCGAGCTGGAAAGCGGATGTCAGATGGATCGACTCGTCCGCGAGGTCGGTGTCGGTGCCGATGGCGGTATCGCAGGCCGACAGATACGCCAGCCGGGCCCGGTCGAGTTCGATCGGGGCGAGTGCGGCGACGGTGAGCGGTGTCGTGGCGTGATCGTGGAGCAGCAGCCGGCTGCGCGAGGGGTCGTCGGGATCGGTGGCTCCGTGACAGGCGAAGTGCACGACGGCGCGTTCCGGCAGCAGGTCCAGCACGGTGGCCGTCGTCGGGAGGGTATGCCCGGCCCGCGGACCCACCGGGGCACCGGGATCGCTCACCTCGTCTGGCTCGGTGAGGACGGTGGCTCCCGGCAGATGCGTGGCGACCAGCCGGGCCTCGTCGAGCACGTGGTGCAACCGCCCGTCGATCCCCGGAGTGGTGGGCATGGCCACGACGAGGGCCGGACCGGACGTCGGCGGGTCTGCGGCGGACGAGCGCCGGCGGCGCGCGTATCCGAGCGCGGCGACGGTGGGCGTATAGGACGACACGACGCGGTCCATCACCGTCGCTGCCTCCGACCCGGCCGGGTCGGCGTGATAGCCGGCCGCGTGGATCGGGAGTTGGCCCAGCAGTCCGCCCGGCGCCCACCACACCCGCGGTGCGGGTCGGTCGGACGCGATCGGCCGATGGAAGCCCAGCGCGTCGAGGACGGGACCGGTCGCGTTGTCCCACAACCATTCCAGTGTGGTGCTCACGTGTTGTTGCGCGGCTTTCCGCGCGGACCCGGTGGTGCCGTGCGCGGCGGTGTCCAGCGCCTCGCGGAAACCGCGGACCCGATCGGCCACGGCGGCCGCGGACAGAGCGGGCAGGGGCAGGTGGGCGACCCCGTCGGCGGTGAGCAGGAGCGCGTCGCTCCCGTACCGGCCGATGGCGAACGCCACCACGGGCCCGTGGCCGGCCTGCGCGACCAGTTCCGCGGTCGACGGTGGCAGTGCGAAGGTTTCGAATCCGGGTCGCGTCCGGATACGGGTGAGGATCCGGTCGAATTCGTGTGCCAGTCGGTGCCGATCCGGGGCCCGGCCGTCGGAACCGGCCGGAAAGTGAGTGGTCCCGGATCGGTTGAGCTCTTCGCGGAGGCGCTCGAAATCCGCGCCGAGGTCCGGATGCCGGTCCATGAGCTCGCTGGTATCCGCGCGGACCTGGACCGTGCGGTTCAGCAGGACGGCCCGGCCGGATTCGAGCAGACGGAGCGCCAGATCTGCCCGGTCGTGCTCGGGTACCCGCGGATTCCGCAAGGTCAACCCGGCGGCGTCGGCGGCGAATCCGCCCGATCGGCCGACGGCGTACTGCTGATCGGATCGTTCCAGCTGTCGTGGCGCGATCTCGGGTAGTAACCGGATCGCGTGCTCGATCAACTCGGCCGCACGGTCCGGCCGGGTGTCCGCGAGCAGGTCGGCGGCGGCGCGGGCGGCCAGAATCCGGTCCGCCGGGGGTGACACGGGAGATCGCTGCGCGTCCAGGAAGACAGTGGTGGCCTCGTCCCGGTCGCTCGGGGAGCCGGTGCGCCAGAACCGCATCATCAGGGCGCCCCCGAGCCCGATCAGCCGGTGGGCGAGTGCCGGGTGGTCGGTGGGTGTGATGCTCGCGGCCTGCCGCAGCCCGTCGACGGCCTCGTCGAGATCCGCCGGAGTTCTCGTCTGTTCGTAGCGGGTCCGGACGGCACGCCCGAGGTTGCTCAGCATGCCCGGCAGGTCGGGCTGGCCGGTGGGTGTCGCGACGACGGCCTGCCGGTACAGATCGATCGCCGCTTCCAGATCGGCCGAGTCGGTCGTCTGCTCGTATCGGTCCGACAGGGCGTTTCCGAGATTCATCAGCAGGACGTTCATGGTGTGGTAGCCGGTCGGAGCGGAGTCGACCGCGGCGCGCAGGCTGGTGACGGCCTCATCCAGGTCCGATCGTGCTCCCGTGCGCTGGAACTTTTTCCGCAGTGCCGCGCCCAGGGTCGCCGACCGGCCCGCCCGGGTGTCGCCGTCTCCCGAGGGGGCGGTGGCGGCCTGCCGGGCCATGCGGACTGCCTCGTCCAGATCCGTCATGGAACCGGCGAGGTCGAACCGGTCGACCAGCGCCCGGCCGAGGCTGCTCGCCCGGTCGGGGTATTCGGGATCCGCCGGGAGCGTCTCCGCGACCGCCTCCCGGCCGATCCGGATCGCCTCGTCCAGATCCGCGGGGTTCCCGGTTCGCTCGAAATGGGTCCGCAAGGTGAATCCCAGGCCGAACAGGTACCGCGCACGCGCGGGATGGCCTGCCGGGGCCGCCGCCACCGCCTGCCGTCCCGCGTCGACCGCCTCGGCCAGATCGGCTGTCTCACCGGTCCGCTGGAACCGGCTCAGCAGCGCTTCGCGGAGGGTGTTCATGGAATCGGCGCGGCCCGGATCGCCGGTGGGAGTACCGGTTGTCGCCTGGCGTACGAGCCGGACGGCGGTATCGGCGTCGGCCCGGTCGCCGGTCCGCTCGAAGCGGGACCGTACGCTCTGCCCGAGTAGATGGTGAAGTTCGGTTCGCAGACTGTCGGGCAGGGTCGCGGGCATGGCGGACAGGGTCTGTTCGCCGAGCCGGATGGTCTCGTCCAGATCGGCCGCCGCCTCCGTTCGCGCGTACCTGTCCGCGTGTGCCGCGGCGAGCTGTATCAGGCGCACGCTGAGCAGTGGATCGTCCGCCGCTGTGGCGGCCACCGACCGGTGTCCGAGCGCGATCGCCTCGTCGAGATCGGTGAGCTGCCCGGTGCGCTCGAATCGGCTCTGCAGGACGGTGCCGAGTTTCTCGGTCCGGCCGGCGAGGTCCGGATCGCCGTCGGCCGTGCGTGCGACCGCTTCCCGCAGGAGCAGGACCGCGTCGTCCAGATCGGCCGGGTCTCCGGTGTTGTCGTATCGGATGCTCACACTGGTCGCGACGGCTGTCAGCACGACGGTACGGAAGGCGATCCCGGCCGGGAGGACCTCCAGCGTCCGGTGTCCGAGCAGGATCGCCTCGTCCAGATCGGCCGCCGCTCCGGTCCGGTCGAACCGGAAAATCAGAGCCCTGGCCAGGTGGTATCGGGTTCCGGGATAGTCGGGGTGGTCTGCCGGGGTTTCGGCGGCGAGCTTCCGGCCGATCCGGATCGCGTTATCCAGCTCGGCAACGGTTTTCGCGCGGTTCACTCGGTGCCGAAGGGCGCCGAGTGGGCCGAATTCGGCTCGGCCGACGGCGGCCAGGAAGCCCAGCTGTCGCCGGAAGTTCTCGACGGCGCCGAAGAAGCCGGATGTGCCATCGCGCCCGCTGTCGGTCATCGTGCCCTCCCCGGATGCGTTGCCACGCTGGTTCTCGGACGGCTCGCAGCGCACCGTGTCCGGCGATTGTGACGAACCGGCGCCGCTCCACCCCCAGGGCGGTGTTCCACCTGTCTGCACACGATACCGGCCGGATGCCCGACGGGCTTCGGCACAGAAAGCGCGCGACGCCGTCCGGGCGAAATAGCGGACCGCGTATTGCAGTTCGAACACGAAGTGATTCATGCCGGGCGGTTGGTCCGGATTACGCGCGGTCCTCGAGTAGTCTCGCCCCGGCGTTCCGGTGGCGTCGGCAGAGCCGCTTCCGGCGCCGTATCCGCCCGAACACCTGGAGTGACACAGTTGTTTTCGCCTGCGCCCGATACTCGGTCCACCACGTTTCCGATCGTTCACGGATCACCACAGAGCACCGACGGGCCACGGGTTCCGTTCTACGCCGAGGAGATCGCCCAGGCCCCGCACCGTTTCTATCGGGAGATGCGGGAGCGATACGGCGCGTTGGTGCCGGTCGAGCTGGCACCCGGCGTTCCGGCGACCCTCGTCGTCGGCTATCACACGGCGGTGCGCATCCTCAACGACCCCGAGCACTTCCCGGCGGATTCCCGTATCTGGCAGCAGGATATCCCGCGCGACTGCCCCGTCCTCCCGCTCCTGGAATGGCGCCCGTCGGCGGTCCGGAACTCCGGTCCGGTGCACACGCGGTACCGGCAGGCGACCGTGGCCGGGATGAGTGGAGTCGAGCTGTTCTCCATCCACAGCCGGGTGGAGAAGATCGCCGCACCGCTCATCAACGCTTTCTGCACCACCGGGTCGGCGGAACTCATCGCGCAGTACGCGTTCCCGCTGACCTTCGCGCTGATCAACGACATTCTGGGCTGTCCGGCCGAGATCGGCCAGCGTGCGGCGGCGGGGATGGCCGCCATGGTGGAGGGATCGGGTGCGGACGCGGGTTCGGGCGGTGCCATGCTGGAGCAGGCGATGGCCGACCTGGTGGGTCTCAAGCGCGCCGAGCCCGGCCCGGACATCGTCACCCGGATGGTGCGTGACCCGGCGAACCTCGACGACGAGGAGATGATGCACAACGTCCTCAGCTTCTACGGAGCGGGGATCGAACCGCTGCAGAACCTGATCGTCAATTCGCTCCGGCTGATTCTCACCGACGAGCGGTTCGCCGGCGGCATCATCGGCGGGAGCCTGTCGACCCGGGACGCGGTGGACGAGGTGCTGTTCACCGACCCGCCGGTGGCGAACTACGCGGTTTCCTTCCCTCGCCAGCCGGTCCTGATCGACGGCGTCTGGCTGCCCGCCCATCAGCCGGTGATGATCAGCATCGCCGCGTGCAACAACGACCCGGCCATCGAGACCGGGGAGTACACCGACAACCGCGCCCACCTCGCGTGGAGCATCGGAGCACACACCTGCCCGGCGAAGGAAGTGGCCTATCTGGTGGCCCAGGAGGCGATCGACCAGCTGCTCGACGCCCTACCCGAACTGCGTCTCGCGGTCCCGGCGGAGGAACTCACCTGGCGCCCCGGGGCGTTCCAGCGTGCGCTGACCGGCCTGCCGGTGGAATTTCCCGAATCGGCGCCGCTGACGATCTAGCCGCCGCGGCACCCGGGCGCGGAAATCGAATTAGGATCGAGACGGTGAGCACTTCGCCGCCGGATACCACGATCCCCTCGGAATCACGCACGATACGCGGACCCCTGCGGGCACTCGCGATCACGATGACCATCGTCGCCGTTCTGCTGATCCTCTTCGTGGTCCCATGGTGGACGCTGGTGATATCCGGAGCCCGGTGGCCGGCACCGGTGGTGGCGGTGGGAACAGCGGCCTTCGCGATCTCGTTGGTGGTGCTGCCCGCGACACTGGTATCGGGTCACGGCCGCCATCTCGACCGCGCGGGCCGGATCGGCGACACCCTGCTGGGAATCATCTGGGTCCTCTTCGCGTGGTCGGTGATCGGTATCGTCGCGCGGCTCGTACTCGGACTCGTGGGCGTGGACGATCCGGTTCGCTCCCGCGCAGTGGCCGCCGTGGTCCTGCTGGTGAGCGTGGTTCTCCTGATCTGGGGCTATCGGGAGGCCATGCGAATTCCCCGGGTCGAATACGTGGACGTTACCGTGCCGCGACTCGGCCGGGGACTGGACGGCATCCGGGTTGTCGCCGTCACCGATACCCATTTCGGCCCGATCGACCGGACGGCGTGGTCGGCCGGAGTCGCCGCGGCGGTGAACGAACTACGTCCCGATATCGTCGCCCATGTGGGCGATATCGCCGACGGGACCGTGGCCCAGCGGCGGGTGCAGGCGGCGCCGCTCGCCACCATGGAGGCCGGGCTCGCGCGGGTCTATGTCACCGGTAACCACGAGTACCTGGGAGAGGCGCAGGGCTGGCTCGACTATATGGATTCGATCGGCTGGCGGACTCTGCACAACGACCACATCGTCGTCGAGCGCGGCGGCGACCGGCTCGTCGTGGCGGGCGTCGACGACGCCACGGCGAAGTCGTCGAAGCTCGGCGGTCACGGTGCGAACTTCGAAGCCGCTCTGGCCGGGGTCGATTCCGGGCTTCCGGTGCTCATGCTCGCCCATCAACCCAAGCAGGTCGCCGAATCCGCCGCGGCCGGTGTGGACCTCCAGATCGCCGGCCACACCCACGGCGGGCAGATCTGGCCGTTCAACTTCCTGGTCCGCCTCGATCAACCCACCGTGCACGGGTTGAGCCGGCACGGCACACGGACGCAGCTGTACACCAGCCGGGGTTCCGGCTTCTGGGGTCCTCCGTTCCGGATCTTCGCGCCCAGCGAAATCACGGTGATAACGCTTCGTTCCGCCTGACCTCGGCGGGCACCCGGCGATCCGGCGGTCGTGAGCTGCCCGCCGCGGTGTCGGCGACCGGCGCCGCCGCTCACTCGCTCGCGGTCACGGCTGCCCGCCGGCGAACGCCTGTACCGCGCCGAGGAACTCCGGGCCGCCCATGACGTACCCGCCGACGGTCCCGCCGATCAGCACACCCGCCGGGATGCTGATCCCCCAGATCAGGGGCAGGCACGCGCCGAGGAGTCCGCCCACGATGGCACCACCGACCACGCCCGGCAGATTCTTGTCGATCTGCTGCCTGAGCCGATCGTAGGAACTGATGTTCTGCAGGTGCGCGATATCTTCGGCGGTCGGGGCGGGGGTCAGCGTCAGGGTGCGTCCGTCGGCGCCGATGTGCTGTGCGATCGCGATGGAGCGCTCACCGAGGACGAACCGCCCCGGCACCTCGGTGACCGTCGCGCCGTCCCTGGAGGTCAGCATCACCGCACCGTCGCGCGCGATCCGGAACACGCCGTTCTCGACCGTGGCCACAACGACACCGGCGGCCGGAACGGTGACCCGGTAGCCGATTCCGTGATCCACACCGGTCACCGTGTCCGGCGCGGTGACCGTGGCCGGATTCTCCGCTGCCGCGGGATCCGCGTGGGCGGTCCCCGCGGTGATGGCCACCGCCGAGATCGCCAGAAAGGCAGCGGCAGTGATTTTCTCGAACGTCATTCTTCGAACCCTCCACTCGGCTACCCCTGTTGGGCGGATCGAGACAGACCTTAAGCGGTGCCGAACCGAATGGTGGTGACGCCACACGCGGTTCGGGTCACCGGACTTCTGTTTCGATCAGGAGGAGGCCTCGCCCGCGGCTCGGATACCGCGCAGCTTCTCCGGATTGACCTGGAAACGGACGGCGTCGATCCGGCCGTCCCGGATGTCGTAGGTCAGCGCGCCGAGGCGGTAGTCGCCGAGTATCCCGACGACGCTCAGTTCACCGTTGACGACCGCGGGTTCGAGCCGGACCCCTGCGGAATCCGGTTTCGCCATGACCCCCAGCAGCCAGCGCGCCACATGGTCCGGACCGTGCAGCGGGCGGCGTGCGGCGGTGACGATACCGCCGCCGTCGTTCCACAGCGTCACCTCCGGTGCGAGTAGTTCCATGAGCGCGTTGAGATCGCCGCCGTGGCAAGCGGCCACGAACTTCTCGGTGATCCGCCGGCGCGCGCCTTCGTCGGCATCGAAGCGGGGCCGGCGGGACTGCACATGCGCGCGGGCGCGGTGCGAGATCTGCCGGACGGTCGCCTCGGGACGATCGAGGAAGCCGCCGATCTCGGCGCAGGAATAGCCGAACACCTCACGCAGGACGAATACGGCCCGCTCTGTAGGGTTGAGGGTTTCGAGGACCACCAGCATCGCCGTCGACACCGTATCGGCCATTTCTGTCTCCTCGGCGGCGGTCGGCTCGGTGAGCAGTGGTTCGGGGAGCCAGGGGCCGATATAGGTCTCGCGGACGGCCCGGGCCGAGGTGAGCTGGTTGAGGGCGAGGTTGGTCACCGTGCGTACCAGGTAGGCCTTGGGATGTCCCACCGAAGCCCGGTCCGCCGCCTGCCATCGGAGCCACGCGTCCTGCAGGATGTCCTCCGCGTCGGTGACGCTGCCCAGCAGGTGATACGCGGTGCCGAACAGCAGGCGGCGGTGTTCGGTGAACGGGTCGATCGTCGCCTCGTCCGGTTCGGGGGACGGCCGATGGGTGGTGGGATCCTGCACCGTACTGCCCCTGTCGGTCGGAGGCCGGATCGCGGCCGGGGTTCGGCGGTGTCACAGCAGACCCGCCCGGAATCCGATGATCATGCCGTTTCGCGGGTGGCGCGGCCACCTTTCGACAGCTGCACCGGGAGTTTCGCGTAGCGGCTCATCCTGGCCGCCACCGGCGGGGTGCTACTCACCTGTTCCTTGTAGAAGACCGCGGCCCTGCCCCGGAGATACCACCGGTTCGGCGTGTCGTCGGCCGCGGTGAACTGGATGACCGCGTCCTTGCGGCCCAGGCTCACCGGCTGGTGGAAGTAGCCGAAGCGCAGGGGCCGCACCGATTTCCCGCGCAGCAGGCGGGCGATGACGGTGGCGGTGTAGTCGGCGGTGACCACACCGCTCTGACAGGTGCCGTGGAGCCGGCCCCACGCCTGCTGTACGCGGGCGGCGTCCCCGACGGCGTGGATATCCGGGTGCGAGACCGAACGCAGGGTGGGGTCGGTGATGATGAGTCCGCGCGCGTCGGTGGCGATCCCGGCCGCGGCGGCCAGCGGCGGGACGCGCACCCCCGTGGTCCACAGGGTCAGGTCCGAGGCGACCAGTTCACCGGAGTCCAGGCGGACGGCGTCGGGCAGTACCTTGGTGACCCTCGCGCCGGTCGTCCGCACCACGCCCAGGCGGTCCAGAGCGCGACCGAGATGGGCGCGGGCCTTCTCGCCCATCATCGTGCCGGGTTCGGTCGCGCTGATCAGCCGGACGGTGAGCCCGGGGTAGGCCTCCGCGATCTCGGCGGCCGCTTCGATCCCGGTGAGGCCGCCGCCGCAGACGGTGACGGTGCCTCCCGCGGCGGCCGTTCCGGGCAGGCGCCGGGAGAAGAGGCGTGCGCGCCGGGGGTCGTCGAGAGTCCAGGCGTGGTCCGCCGCGCCGGGTACGAGGCTCGTATCGGTGGTGCTGCCGAGGGCGTAGACCAGCTTGTCGTAGCGCAGAGTCGCGCCGTCGTCGAGTGCGACGGTGTGGGCGGCGGCGTCGATGGCGACGGCCGAGCCCCGATGGAATTCCACGCCGGTGCCCGCGAGCAGGTCCGGGATCCGGAAGTCGGTGAGTTCCCGGCCCGCGGCGACCTGGTGCATACGCAGTCGCTCGGTGAAGCGGGATGCGGGGTTGACCAGGGTGATGTGCGTGTTCAGCCGGCGGGTGTAGCGGGCCAGCCGGGCGGTGGCGATCAGGCCGGCGTAGCCGGCGCCGAGGACAACGATCTCGCGGGTCGGGGTGGTGTGCATCGTTCGCTCCTGAGGCTCGGGTGTGGGAGTTGCCTATGGGACAAGGCAGGCCCGGCGAACGTGACACCTATTTTGGTGATCTGGATCACATGCCTAGGTGTCCTCGGAAAGTGACGGCGGCGTCCGCCCGAGTACGTGACGGAGCGCGGAGTCTAGATCGGGGTCGCGGAAGTGGTGCCCGGCGTCGAGCAGGCGTCGCGGTACGACCCGCTGGCTCGCGGTGGCCAGTTCGCGGGCGCCCTCGCGACCGAGTAACAGTCCCGGTCCGAACGACGGGACCGGAACCGGCGTCGGACGGCGCAGCGTTCGTCCCAGCGCCCGCGTGTACTCGGCATTGCGTACCGGCGCGGGCGAGACGGCGTTGACCGGCCCGCGCAGCTCGGAGTCCCAGAGCGCGCGGTGATAGATATCGACGAGATCGTCGATGCCGATCCACGACATCCACTGCCGCCCGCCTCGGATCCGCCCGCCGAGTCCGGCGGAGAACAGCGGCCGCAGCAGCCGGAGGGTACCGCCGCGCGGCGACTGGACGATACCGGTGCGCACGGACACCACCCGGGTGGTCGCGGTCGCCGCGGTCGCGGCCGCGGCTTCCCAGTCGGTGACGACATCGGCGAGGAAACCGGTGCCGGGGGAAGCCTGTTCGGTGAGGGTTTCGTCGCCGCGGTCGTATCCGTAGCACCCGATCGCGGAGGCGCAGATGAAGGCGGGTACACCGCTGCGGGCCGCGAGTTCGGCCAGTGCGCGGGTCGGGCCGATTCTGCTGTCCCGGATGGCGTGCTTGTGCTCCTCGGTGAATCGTCCCGCGATCGAGGCGCCGGCCAGGTGGACGACCGCATCCACTCCTTCGAGCAGGTTCCCGGCGGGACGGCCGGGATCCCACTGTCGCTCGCCGGGCGAGCCGGGGCGGTGGCGTACCAGGCGGATCACAGTGTGCCCGCCGGCGGTGAGAAAGGCTGTCAGCGCGGATCCGATCAGCCCGGAGGAGCCCGTCACCGCCACTGTCGCGGTGCCGAAACCGTATCGCGCCGCCCGCTGGTGCGCGGCGAGATCGTTGGCCAGCTGCCGGTACCGGTACTCGAACATCGGCCGCAGCGCGGCCGCCGGCACCCAGGTCCGCACCCGGTCGGTGACGCGGGTGTGGGTGGGGTCGGTTTCGGTGAATTCGTGGACGTGCCGCCAGGACAGGGCGGAAGCCGCCGGCAGCGACGCGGGCCCGTCCCGCGTGATCCGGTCGGCGAAGCGGAACGGCGGATCGTAGGCGTCCGGTTCGTGCTGCGCTATCCAGCGAAGTCCCGCGGGCAGCCCGAGCACCGCCCGGCCGTCTTCGAGAGATCCGGCTTCCTCGATCAGCGATACGGGTTGCCACGGGGGAGCCAGGCGGGCGAACGCGCCCGGGCGCCCGAACCACGCGAAGACATCGGATCGAGGGACCGCCACCACAGCCGAGCACTCGATACTCATTCCCGCACCCTACGCAGCACCGCCGCATCGGCCGGTCAGGCGCCCCGAGGGGAGGGTCGTGGATGTCGTTTCGGTGGTGCGTGATTCATCGCGGCCGGTTACGTTCGTGGGCGATGTGTGGCTGTGCGTGTGGGTTGTGAGTGGGGTGAGGGTGGCCAGGATCAGGGTGCGTGACCGGCTGCGATTCTGGTTCGACCGGACGATGGATCGGGGCACTCCGGCGTTGATCGGCTGGCTGTGCCTGGCGTCGGCGGTGCTGATCGGGGTGGTCACGGTGCTGGCGGTGTTGCTGGCACCCGCCGATGTCGAATCCGTCAAGGGCGGCTGGGTCGGCGTGGTGCTCGTCACGGGTATGGAACAGCGGATCGCGCAACTGCGCAAAGGACGGGCTCCGCTGATCGAGTCCGGGCACACGGTCGTCCTGGGCTGGTCGGATCAGGTGTTCACCGTGGTGTCCGAACTGGCCGCGGCGAACCAGCGAACTCTGCTGAACAACCGATCCTGGCCGGCCCGGCGGCCGCATGTCCTCGCGGCGGTACGG
Organism: Nocardia sp. NPDC049935; assembly: GCF_055586645.1. Taxonomy (NCBI): domain Bacteria; kingdom Bacillati; phylum Actinomycetota; class Actinomycetes; order Mycobacteriales; family Nocardiaceae; genus Nocardia; species Nocardia sp. NPDC049935. The sequence continues at coordinate 78,818 of NZ_JBVJHV010000009.1, forward strand.
CAGTCGGAGGATGTGGCCGCGGCCCGGCTGGCCACCGACGCGGACACCCTGGTCATCGACGCCGAGGACATCACCGTGCGGATCGTGGTGCAGTCGCATCGGCAGTCGGGCCTGTCGACGGTGTGCACGGATCTGCTCGACTTCGCCGGCAACGGGCTCTATCTGAGAAGGGAGCCCACGCTGGCGGGGCGGACCTACGGGGATGCGCTGAGCGCCTACAACACCAGCTGTCCCGTGGGGTTGCGCCGCGGTGACGGGACCGTGGAGGTGAACCCCCCGATGGACGCCGTGATCGCCGCGGGCGACCAGATCATCCTGATCGCCGAGGACGACCTCCTCGTGGAATTGGCGGCCGAACCGGTGCCCGTGGTCACCGAAGCGCTGGTGGCCGTCCCCGACCAGGCGGGCGCACCCGTCCCGGACCGCACCCTGCTGGTCGGCTGGAACTCGCGTGGACCTCGGATTCTCGGCCTGCTCGACGAGTACGTCGCACCCGGATCGGTGCTCGATATCGCCGCCCCGCAGTGTCCGCCCGACGATGTTCTCGACTGTTCGCGGGCGAACCTGATCGTCGGGTACCGGGCCTGCGAACCGACGAGCCGGCGCTCGCTGGAAACCCTGAACCCGGGCAGTTATCAGCATGTGGTCGTGCTCAGTGACGACAGGCTCGACGAAGACCGCGCCGACAACCGCACCCTGGTGACGCTGTTGCACCTGCGGGATATCGAAGACCGGATCGGCGATCCGTATTCGATCGTCACCGAGATGAACGACGACGCCAACCGGGAGATCGCGCAGGTCACCGAGGCCGACGACTTCATCGTGAGCAGTAAACTGATCAGCCTGCTCCTGACGCAGCTCGCCGAGAACCGGCATCTGCACGCGGTATTCACCGATCTGTTCGATCCCAGCGGCTCGGAGATCTACCTTAAACCCGCTCCGGACTACGTCACCGCCGGCCGGGAGATCAACTTCGCCACCCTGGTCCACGCGGCGCGCATGCGCGGCGAGGCGGCGATCGGGTACCGGCTCCACCACGATGCCGGCCGGCCACCCGCCTACGGTGTCACCCTGAATCCGCCCAAGGACGCCGCGATCACCCTGTCCCCGCTGGACAGCGTGATCGTGGTCGCCGAGGACTGAGACTCCGCCACCGGCCTTCCGGGTGGCCCCTCGGTTGGGGACCAAGACTCCATACATGCCGCCTCCGGCGGCCGGCAGCTGTTGCTGGACTGCGGTGCCGCGCTGGACCACCTGCGGGTCGGCGCGCCAGCCGCAGGGTGGCGCGTGTCCGTTTCCGGGCGCGAATTCTCCGCGCCGGTGAGAAGGCCCGGCGGAATTGTTCCGCGCGATAGGTAAGTTTCTGTTCAAGGAATCTGTAGCCGAACTGTGTTGGTTGTCGTGGCCGGGCGGGGCACGCTGGTGTACGTGACCCCGAACCGCCCGACGACCGCCCGCGCGGTGCGAAACGACTGTCGCCGCCCGCGCTGGTGTCGCCGCGCCTGATTCCGCCGATTCTCCTCCGGTTCGGGCTGTTTTCATCCTCTTCTCCACTCCGCTTCTCGGTGTATTCCCTGCGCCGAGAGCCTTTCTCGCCGAGCCGGAAGTTTTCCCACGTCATACGAACTCGCGGTCCCGCGCGGTGGCGTCGATTCCGATGCCGTCGGCGCGGAGAGCGTTCCGCTGATCACTCGCAGCGGGAGAACAGCGCGCGGCCATCAGGGCCGCGCTCGGTACCGTCAGAAGGAGACGAAGTCATGACGGCTGTACCCGAATCCGCCCTGGGGTTGGATATCGTCCCGGTCGCCGGATACATCGGCGCGGAGATCACCGGCGTCGATCTGCGCGAGGACCTCGACGACACCACCGTCGCCGAGATCCACCGGGCACTCGACGAATACAAGGTCGTATTCTTCCGCGACCAGCGGATCGGGCACGCGGAGCAGGTCGCGTTCGCCCGGAAGTTCGGCAAGGTCACCCCGGCCCATCCGCACGAGGAGAACCCGCCGGAGGGATTCCCGGAGATCCTGCCGATCGACAGCCGCCGGTACGAGCAGAACCTCGGCCGCAAGCGGACCTCCTACGACCACAGCTGGCACACCGATGTCACGGCCCTGGTCAATCCGCCGGCCGCTTCGATACTGCGGGCCGATATCCTGCCGCCCTACGGCGGCGACACCGCATGGACCAATCTGGTCGCCGCCTATCGGAACCTGCCCCGGGAACTGCGTGATTTCGTCGACACGCTGGATATCAAACACCAGTTCCAGGCCCGCGCTGCCGAGGGCAGCCGGCGTGACCGCAAGATCAAGGAGGCCAACCTCGTCACCTACCATCCGGCCGTCCGGGTGCACCCGCGCACGGGGGAGCGCGCGTTGTTCGTCAGCCCCGGATTCACCCGCGGCGCGCGGGAGATCCGCGGCTTCACCCCGGACCAGAGCGAGCGGCTGCTGAAGCTGCTGTGGGCCGAGGCCACCAAGACCGAGTACACCGTCCGCTTCCGCTGGGCGCCGGGCAGTATCGCGTTCTGGGACAACCGCGCCACCGCGCATCTGGCCATCGGCGACGCCGGGCATCTCGGGCACGACCGGGTGCTCTACCGGGTCACTCTCGAAGGTGACGTGCCCAAGGGTGTCGACGGACGCGAATCGGAACCGGTCTCGGGTCGGCCCTTCTACGGCGCATGACCCGATTTCTCCGATTCACGTCACCCTGACTCCGGGTCCACCGCGGGCCGGACGGGTCGCGTCCGTTCGGCGGACTCGCTCCCGGGCGACACGCGTGCCGCGGGTCCGGGAGGTGGCCCGGGGTGCGGTTAGCGTGGGATGCGCCCGGCGGGCGTAGCCCAACGCTCCTCGGATCGGAGGTCGGTGGTGTCCCTGGTGGTTCGCGGTATCGGGTGGATCGTGCTGTACGTGGCGGTGGCGGTGGTGCCGCTGATATTCGCCGTGATCGGGCCCGTCGAAGGCGGCCGGGGATTCCTGGTGGAATTCTCCGTGGCACTGGGATTCGTGGGTATGTCGATGCTCGGCGCGCAGTTCGCGCTGGTCGCCCGGTTCCGTGCCGTCGCGGCACCGTTCGGCGAGGACGCGCTGGTGCAGTTCCACCGGCAGGTGTCCTATGTGGCACTGGCCTTCATCCTCGCCCACCCGGTTCTGCTGCAGATCGGCGGTATCGACATCGTCGCGTTGCTGAACCTCGCCCAGGCGCCGTGGCGGGCGCGGTGCGCGGTCGCCTCCACGGTGCTGCTACTGGTCGTGGTGGCCACCTCGGTATGGCGGCGACGGCTCCGGATCCGGTACGAGGTGTGGCAGGTACTGCACGGCGCACTGTCGGTGGCCGTCGTCGGCCTGGCGCTGGCGCATATGCTGCTGGTCGGCTACTACCTGGATGCCCGGTGGAAAGTCGGGCTGTGGCTGGCGATGACGGTGGCGCTGGTCGGCCTGCTGGTGTGGGTGCGGGTCGTCGCACCGCTTCGGCGGCTGCGCCGGCCGTGGCGTATCGCCGCGAACACCGCCGAACGCGGTGCGGCCCGCAGCCTGACCCTCATCCCCGACGGCCACGACGGATTGCGTTTCGAGCCGGGGCAGTTCGGGTGGCTGACCGTCGACCGGTCGCCCTTCGCGATCACCGCGCATCCGTTCTCGTTCTCCTCCAGCGCCGAGGACGGCGGCCGCGTCCGGATCACGATCAAGGCGCTCGGCGATTTCACCTCGGCCGTCGGCGATATCGCCCCGGGTACCCGCGCGTTCCTCGACGGCCCGCACGGTGTGTTCACCCCCGACCGTCACGAGGGTCCCGGATTCGTCCTGATCGCCGGGGGCGTCGGCATCACCCCCATGGTCGCGATCCTGCGCACCATGGCCGACCGCGGTGATCGGCGCCCCTTCCTGCTGATCTACGCGGTCCGGACCATGCCCGAACAAACCTTCGACGACGAGATCGCCGCCCTGACCGAACGACTGGACCTCACCGTCGTCCCCGTTCCCCAGCACCCGCCACCGGGATGGGACGGCGAGAGCGGGTTCGCCGACAGGGCGCTGCTGCGCCGCCACCTGCCCGGCCGGTACCGGTACCGGCAGTATTTCGTCTGCGGACCCGCGCCCATGGTCACCGCGGTCGAAGACGCCCTCGCCGCGCTGGAGGTACCGGCCGGCCGCGTCCACACCGAACGTTTCACCTTCGTCTGACCGGAGGAACCACGATGCGACACACCTACACCACCCGCGCCGTCTGGGTGATCACCCTGGTTCTGCTCGCCGCCTGCACCCTGTTCGCCCTGGCGGCCTGAACCAGATGTCCTCCGGGTTCATCGCAGGTCGCTCGGGTCCCCGCGGCCGCCCGTCGCAGTAGCCACGACGGCCCTCGACCGATTCCGGACAGCTTCGTGTCGAGGAGGGTCGAACCGGGCCGCCTACGGAACGTAGAGGTACCACTCGGCGAACGGGCCCTGGATGGGCCAGGTGTCGGCCATGATCTTGGCGGGGCCCATGCCCACCCACAGGTCGACGGTGACCGTGGCTCCGCGGGTTGCGCCGGTGTGGACGTAGACCTCCTGGTGGCGGGCGCCCGCGGAGCCGACCCAGCCGAACATGACATGGTTACCGCAGGGGCCGCGCTGATAGCCCTGGGGTGTCACATGGGCACGGACGAAACCGGGACGCCGGGGCGCCGCCTCCAGATCGACGGCGATGGTACCGGTGCAGAAGTTGGCATCGCCGAAGGTGTAGAGGGTGGTGCCCAGCGGGGCCCACTGGGGTAGTGGATCGGCCTGTGCCGGGACGGCCGCCACGCCGCCCAGCACACCGATTCCGATCGTCGCCATGACTCCGGCCGATAGTCGGCGCATTCTCATGCGTAGTCCTTCCCCTGACACGGAGGCGCCCTCCTCCGCGGTGTATCCGTCCGGGAACCCCCTGCGGCAGCACCGGCGCACGGCGGAAGCCGTTCTGGCGGTGAGCATATCGGACCGGAGGGTGGGCCGGCCCCAGGTTTGGGAACCCGCCCGGCCGCCGGGTTCGGGCGGCGCCGGGTGTGGCGGGCGTGTCGCGTCGAGCGGTATCGCGGTGGGTGCGGTCTAGGGTGGGCTCTCGAGGCCGCGATTCGGCGGGACCGGGGCGCAACCCGATCCCTCGATGGTCGACGCCGGAACGGACGGTTGCCCGACCCCCGACCCGAAGAGGGAGTTGCGCATGACGGTCAAGAAGATCCAGGTCGCCCTCGGTATCGATGTCGACTCCTGCGCCGGATGGCTCGGCTCCTACGGCGGCCAGGATTCACCCAACGATATGCAGCGCGGCGTCTTCGCGGGCGAAGTCGGTGTTCCGCGGCTGTTACGACTGCTGGAGCGTCGCGGGATCACCGCCACCTGGTTCTGGCCCGGGCATTCCCTCGAGACATTTCCCGCGCAGGCCCGGATGTGCGTCGAGGCGGGGCACGAGATCGGCGCGCACGGATACAGTCACGAGAATCCGCGCTCGCTGACCCTCCGGCAGGAACGCGATGTGATGGCCCGGTGCGTGGAACTCATCGAGGATCTCTGCGGGCGGCCTCCGGCCGGTTATGTGGCGCCGTGGTGGGAGCTCAGCGAGCACACCGCCGCTATCCTGGCCGACTACGGATTCTCCTACGACCACTCCCAGAACTACAACGATTTCGTGCCCTTCTACGCCCGGGTCGGTGACCGGTGGACTCCCATCGACACCTCCGGGCCCGCCGCCGACTGGATGCGGCCGCTGGAACACGGCCACGAGATCGACCTGGTGGAGTTCTGTGGCAACTGGTACGTCGACGATCTGCCACCCATGATGTTCGTCAAGGCGCACCCCAACTCCCACGGATTCGTCAACCCGCGCGATATCGAGCAGCTCTGGAACGATCAGTTCGACTGGGTGCACCGCGAACTCGACTACGCGGTCGTCCCGGTCACCCTGCACCCCGATGTATCCGGGCGGCCGCAGGTCCTCCTCATGCTCGAACGTCTGCTGGACCGCTGGGCCGCCGCCGGCGGAGTCGAATTCGTCACCATGGCCGAGGCGGCCGCCGAGTTCCGGAGGCGCTACCCGTTCGACCGCCCGCAGCGTCCGGAATGCGTCGGCCGCTGAGCCGGCAGGGCCCCGCGGGGGTCGGCCACATGGGCGGGATCAGCGGGACCCGGGCGACGTCGGTTCGCCGGGGGAAGGGGGCACGGCGGGATCGCTCCGGGGTGGGCCGGCCGCGATGACCGAGCCACCGAATTCGGCATCGATATAGCGGGCGACCTCCGGACTCTCGAGCTGCCGGGCGAGCGCCACCAATCGCGGATCGTCGGCGTCGCCGGTCATGGCGACCAGCACGTTGGTGTAGGGGTTCCGGGGCCCGGGTTCGCGCAGCAGCGCCGTGGCCGGGACGAATCCGTTCTCCCGCGCGGTGTCGGGGTTCATGATGACGGCATCCACCGCGCCGATCACTTCCGGGAACTGTGCCGGGTCGGCCTGGGTGACGGTGAGATGCCGTTGCGCCTCGACCACGTTCGCTTCCGTGACCGTGAGGTCTTCGAGCGAGGTACCGCCGAATTCCTTGTTCAGGGTGAGCAGCCCGCCCTGCTGGAGCAGATAGAGGCTGCGCGCCAGTGGTGCCTGCCCCGCGGGGACGAGAACGGAACCGAAATGCGGAATCCGGTCCAGCGACGGGTGGGTTCGCGAGTACAGCCCGTAGGGCACCACGTGCACATGCGCCAGAACGGCGAGTCCGGTGATCCCGTCCTGCGCCGTCCGGCCTTCGAACGCCGGAATATGCTGGAAATAGGCGGCATCGGCCGAGCCGTCCGCCACCCGCCGGTTCGCGTCGGCCGCCGCGTTCTCGATATGGACGGCCGGTCCGCCGATCCGCCGGGCCGCGTACTCCAGGATCCGGCGGTGCGGACCGTCCCCCACGAGGACGGTGAGTGCACCGTCGCCCACGGGCCGGGAGGTATCCACCCGGGCCTCGGGGGCGCAGGCCGGTGCGCCCAGCAGCGCGAGGACGGCCAGGAACAGGAACGCTCGCCTCACCACACCACGTACCTCACTGCCGTCACGACGGGACTCGTCCCGTGGTCGACGACGATCGACAGGGTCCATTCGGCCGGGACCGGGATGATCACGTTCGCGCTGGTCCAGACCCCCGCGTGTTCCGAGAGGGAGACCGGGAGGCGGGCGATCCCGGCGGCCTCGGACGACAGTGTGGCGCTGAGTCCGGTGAGGTGTTCGCGGGCAGCGTCATCGGGCTCCAGACCGATGGTCACCGGCCCTCTGCGGGTGGTGTCCAGGCGAACCTCCAGTCCGCCCCGGTCGAGCCGCGCGGTCACCGCCAGTGCGGGGCCGTAGTCGTCGCGGGCCGGTACCGACGAGGCCAGGACGGTGGTCAGCGCCAGCACCACCACGCCGGCCGGTAATTCGATACGCACGGCCCACCGCCCGTCGGACCGGCCGCGTAACCACCGGCCGGCCCGGAATGCCGCCGCCACGAGGACGGCGACACCGGCGACCTTGGCGAGGAGAACGAGCCCGTACTCGGTGCGCCACAGCGATTCCAGCGGGTATACCCGGCGTACCGCCTGGTATACGCCCGTGACGAGCACGACCCCGAGACAGCCGGTGGCCACCGCGGCCCAGCGTTCGCGCAGGACCGGCCGGGGGCCGCCCAGCAGCAGGGCGGCGATTCCACCCACCCAGATCGCCATCGCCAGGACGTGCGCGGTGGTGGAGACGATCGCGACGGCCGCATCGGACCCCGCCGCGGCATGCCCACCGGCGGCGAAGGTGTAGGCGATGACACCGCCGGCGAGGACCGGCACGGCCGCGGGCCGCCACGGTACGGAACGCCACAGCACCCAGACACCCAGGAGCACAGCAGCCACCAGCCGCAGCAGCAGGCGCGGGCCCAGGGGAGTGGACAGGGTGTCGCCGATCCCGTCGAGGCGCGGCAACGCGGTCCAGTCGCCGGAACCTTGCGAATACGGGCCCTGAGCCGCCAGATTCAGTGCGGCGCCCATGACGATGAGCGCGGCCCCGAGCGCGGTCGTCACGGTGAACCGCCGGGCGACCCCGCGACCGTCGTCGATACTCGCGCGACCGGCGTACGCCACCGCGATGAGCAGGCCGAACGACAGCGCGGCGCCCAGGTGGCCGAGTAGCCGCGCCACCCGGATCACCGTCGTCCAACCGCCGCCCGCCTGCCCGTATTCGGCCGTGCCGACGGTGAGACCGCCGGGGTCGGCCGCGCCGACCACGAACCGGATGGAATACGCCACCACATGGGTGTCGGCCGACACCGCGCGGACGCTCGCCAGATAGGTCCCGTCCGGCAGGGCGCCCCGCACCGGAACCCGGATACCGGTGCTGTCCGCGGTCACCTCCGGATCGCCGAGAGGTATCCGGTGATTCGCCGCGTCGATCAGCCGGACACTCCCCGCCACGAAGCGCACCGGTTGGTCGAGTGTGAAGGCGACGGCATCCGGCGCGGCGCCGAGTACCGCCGCCTGCGCCGGTACCGTGGCCACCAGGTTGGCGTGGGCGGCGGCCGGTGCCGCGCCCAGCAGTTGCAGGACCGCGGCCACCAGGAGACCCGTGAGGAGAACGCCGGCCGTTCCGGCCGGGACCGGGATCGCCGGGACACGCCGTCGGCCGATACCGGTTACCGGGCCGGGGCGGATCGGAATCGTCACCGTTGCGGCCGGGTCAGCGCGAACGCAGGCGCCGGTGCACCACCCCGGCGTACCCCAGCGCCGCGACGGCGACCAGCAGAGACAGCACCGATATTCCTGTCGCCACTCCCGAGCCGCCGGTACTGCCGGCGTGCGCCGCGTGCTCGGTTCCCGGGACGCCGTGTTCGTCGGTGCCGCCGGCCGCGGCGAGCCGGATCACGGGGGCGGGGTGGGCGAGATCGGCGTGCGGGTCCAGGGCACGTTCGTTCCACTCGACGATCGCACCGTCGGAATAGTGCTGGGCCACGGGGACGGCTACCGATTCCGCCTCCGGCCACGGTCCGGCGGAAACCGTGAACACGCCGAATTCGTCCGGTGCCAGCGCGTCCGCCGGACCATCGGCCTTCCAGACGACCCGCTGCACCGTGCCGCCGTCCCCACGTTCGATCTGGGCCGTCCAGCCCGGTACGGGCAGCGTGCGCAGTGAGGTGAATTCCGTCGCGCCGGTGAACGTGAACTCCAGCCGGGTGGTGGCGGCATTCCGGGATTCGGTCGGGACCTGGAACGTGGCCGTGCCCCAGCCGCCCCGGGTGGGCGTGCTGCCGGAGTCCGCCCGGACATGAGCGGAGGCGTGCTGTGCCGGTACCAGCAGCGCGAGGGTCAGCAGCGCCACGGCCCCGGCCGACCGCAGCGCACGGGTGCGGATGTCAGCCATTGGTGATGCCCTCCTGCCAGCCCGTGAGGCGCCGTTCCACCAGCACCAGCAGATAGTTCATGATGAGTCCCAGGATTCCGAGCAGTACGATGCCCGCGTACATCTGCGGGATCCGGAACGTCTGCTGCATGGTGAGAGTGAAGATGCCGAGTCCGGCGGGGGCGCCCACCATCTCCGCCGCGACCAGCACCGTGATCGCGTAGGCGCCGCCCAGCCGGATCCCGGGGAAGATGCGGGGGATAGACGCCGGCAGTACGACTTTCGTGAAGATGAACCATCGGTCGGCGCCCATACTCTTCGCCGCGTCGATCTGCAGCTTCTCCACATCCTTGACCGCGGAGATGGTGGTCAGCAGGATGGGCCAGACCACCGCCCAGGTCACGATCGCATACTTCGAGGGCTCGCCCAGGCCGAAGAACAGCAGGAATACCGGAAACAGGGCCAGTGCCGACAGCTGCCGGAAGAATTGCAGCACCGAATCGATCACGCGCTCGAACGGTTTGAACCAGCCGATCGCCACACCGAGCGGCACCCCGATGACGATACCGAGGCCGAAACCGGTCAGGGAACGGCGAACACTGGGCCAGACGTGCTTCTGGATGGCGCCGTCGGGCAGCAGTCCCTCCACCAGGGCCCGCACCACCTCGTGCGGCGGCGGCAGATAATGCTCCCGGACGACGCCGGCCCAGATCAGGATGTACCAGATCAGGATGAACCCCGCCCACCCGAGGGCGGAATTGAGCACGAGTCCCGGATTCCAGCGAAACCGGGCCCGCTCGCGGGGAATGGGGGAGGCGGCTCCGCCGTGCCGGGATTTCACATCGGTAGGCCCGGCCGGGACGTTCGCGCGGGTATCAGGCGACATCGCGCACCTCGTCGCGCAGGATCTCGGCCACGGTCCGGCGGATACCGACGAATTCCGGCGAGTTGCGGATCTCCTCGGTGCGGGGACGGGGCAGGTCGATATCGACGAGCGCCTTCACCCGGCCCGGTCGCGCGGTCATGATCGCCACCCGGTCGGCGAGGAATACCGCCTCGTCGATCGAATGGGTGACGAACAGGACCGTTTTGCGCCGGGCGCCCGCATCGTGGCTCAGGCCCCAGATACGCAACAGTTCCAGCTGCAGCAGTTCGCGGGTGTTGGCGTCGAGCGCGGCGAACGGTTCGTCCATCACCAGCACACTCGGGTCGTAGGCCAGGGCGCGCACGATCGCGACCCGCTGCCGCATACCGCCGGAGAGCTGGTGCGGGTAGCTGTGCAGGAACTCACCCAGCCCGACCTTCTCCAGCAGTGCCGTGGCGATACTCCGCCGCTCGGCCTTCGATACGCCCCGGATCTCCAGGCCGGCCTCGACATTGCGCAGCACCGAACGCCAGGGATAGAGCGCGTAGCCCTGGAACACGACGCCGATATCCCGGTTCACCCCGGTGAGCTGTTCACCGCCGACGAGGACCTCGCCCTGCGAGAGCGTCTCCAGCCCCGCGAGAATGTTGAGAAAGGTCGATTTCCCGCATCCGCTCGGCCCGAGGAGGGCGAGGAACTCTCCCTCCGGGACGGCCAGCTCGAAATCGCGCAGGACGGTGACTTCGCCGGTCCGGACCCGGCCGGTCTTGCGAGCCGGGAAGATCTTGCCCACTCCGCGGGCCACGATCTTGTCGGGGTGCCGCCGATCGGGGCGGGTGTCGCTGGTTCCGGTCTCGGTTACCGTCATTTCTCGCCCACGGTGAGGTCGACCTGGTTCTGCGCCTGACTGTCCAGCAACGCGTCGGTCTCGGCATAGGGGTTGTACCGGTTCGTGGCGACGTCGTCGGCGGTCAGCGAATCCTCGGGGAGCTGACCGAATTTCTCGAGGGTGTCGATCCAGTACTGGATCTGCTCGCGGTCGATGATCGCGTTGTTGACGTAGGCGTAGCGGGTGATATCGCGCACGTCCTGCCCGATCCGGTCGGCGATGTACTGCCGGGCCTGGTCCGGATTGCGGTTCACCCAGCTCTGGGTCTTGCCGAGGATTCCCACCAGTTCTTCGGTCTGGGCGGGGAATCGGCGGATGAACTCGCCGTTGCCGGTGTAGGGCTGGCTACCGCTCGCGCCGCCGTCGAGGTCGAAGTCGCTGAAGAGGCTGACGAGATCGGGATTGTTGAGGGCATGGCCCGAGAACGGGGCATGGATGATGGAGAGATCCGCGGCGCCGGTTTCCACCGCCTGTTCCGACTGGGAGTCGGGGGTCGGTACCCAGTTGATCGCGTCCACGTCGACGCCCTTGCCGGCCAGGTACTGTTTGGTGACGTACTCGGCGCAGGCACCGAATCCGTTCATCGCGATCGTTTTGCCCTCGAGCCGGTCCAGCGAGGTCGCGGTGATCCCGGAGTCCTTGCGTACGAAGTAGTTCATATGCGGTGCGTCCGGCAGGGTCTGATTGGATGCCGCGATGATCTTCAGGTCGGCGCCGCCGTCGATCGCCGAGATGGTGAGCGAGGCCATCCGGGTGGCGAAGTCGAGATCACCGGTATCGGTGAGGGGAATGAGCTGATTGGCGTCCACGGCGCCCACATACTTCGGCTTGATACCCGCCTCGTCGAAATATCCGAGCTTGTCGGCGAGGTAGACCAGATCGAAGCTCGGGTTGTCGGCGTACTTGAAGTAGACCGGATTCTTCGGATCGGAGATATCGCCGGGCGGCCCCGGGATCTCCGCCGAACCGCCACACGCGACAGCGCCGAGCATGAGCGCCGCACCGGCCACCGCTGTCAGCCCCCGCACCACAGTCTTCTTCATCGTCGTTCCCTCGCTGGAGGCGCTTGCGCGCCTTGACAGATCACACCTCGGCGCAGTCAATCAGGCGGGGGTGCAACCGGCACCGCTTCCGTTCACCGTGATCGCAACGGGCTACTATGCTCTGACGCTGTGAGCCGTGGTGAGCAGGCAAAAGCCGATATTCTCGACGCCGCCGAGCGGTTGATCGCCGAGCGGGGGGTGCAGGTTCCGCTCCGGGAGATCGCGGTGGCCGCCGGGCAACGCAACAATTCCGCGGTGAACTACCATTTCCGCAACCGTCAGGAGTTGGTCGACGCGGTGGTCCGGCGTCGGCTGGAGCCGATGGAACGCCGGCGCACCGAGATGCTGACCGCCCTCGGCGGTGCGGATCGCACGGACGTCGACGCGCTGCTGCGGATTCTGGTCCTGCCGTTGACCTCGGTCGACAGTGACTACTATGCGCGATTCCTGCAGGCGGCCATGCTGTATCTGCCCCGGGAGATCGACGGAACCCAGGGGGCGGCGTGGCCGCAGGTGTTGAACGAATTGGCGCGTGCGGTACCGACATCGGACCGCGGCGCGCGGCGGCGCCGGATCGGCGCCGTGGCCACCGCGATGTTCGCCCTGCTGGCCGAATGGGAACGGGAGACCTGCGAGGGCACGATCTCCGCGGATTTCCCCGAGGAGATCGTGGTGATGCTGGGTGCCATGCTGAGGGCGCCGATAACGGATCGCGAGAAGACGAGGGGCGGGGCGCTCAACAGTTCGCCTTGATGTGTTCATAGAACACCCGCATACCCGGACCGATTTCGGCGATCTCCACGAAGGGGGCGCCCGCGGCGGCGCCGTCGATATAGGCGAAACGCATCTGCCCGCCCATATCGCCCTCCTGGACGATCGGTAATCCCGCCGCGAGTGCTCCGGCGACCGCGGAGTCGAAATCGTCGGGTTCGAAGCACAGATGGTGCAGGCCGGGCCCACCGCGGTCGAGGAACTCGGTGTAGATACTGGGCCCGCGCACCGGCTGGATGAGTTCCAGCTGCGTATCCGAGAGGTACGTCAGGGAGATATGCGCGCTGAAGTCGGCCGGTTGGCCGCGGTAGCGGCAGGTGTCGGGGCCGAACGGGATATCCGGGAGCCGCGTCCACGATCCCGCGCCGAATTGCCCGCTCAACAATTCCTCGGTCGCGGCGATATCCTCGGTGACCCAGGCGATCTGCGTGATCGGGCCGTATCCGGTGTTCATCGTGTCCTTCCCGGTGCCCAGGAGCGCGGAATCCCGGCACGATCACGCTCCCCGGCCGGGGCGCGGCCCGGACTCCGGCTCAACCCGCTGTTTTCCCGTTGTCGGCGGCGATCACCGCACCGTGCATCGCGCCGGCTTCCTCGCCGGCGAGGAACGCGATCACGGAGGCGACGTCCGCGGGCTCGCTCATTCCTCTCGGCGCCGCGATGCGGATGACGAGATTCGGGTCGGCGCCTTCGGGCAGGGAGAATTCGGTGACCTGTGGTGTGAGCATTCCGCCGGGGCAGACGGCGTTCACCCGCAGTCGCGAAGCGGTGAATTCGAGAGCGAGAGCGCGGGTCAGGCCGATCAGGCCGTGCTTGGCCGCGCAGTAGCCGGCCGAATAGGCCTGCCCCTCCAGGCCGGCGATCGACGCGACATTGACGATATTCCCGGCCGATTCGAGCAGATACGGCAGCGCCGCGTGGCACAGGAAGAACGGCGCGTCGAGGTTCACCGCCAGATCGCGGCGCCAGTCGTCCGCTGTCATCGATGCGGTATGCCGCATCGTATGGGCTCCGGCGACGTTCACCAGGATATCGATGCGGCCGAACTCGCCGGCGCATTCCTGTACGGCCGCGGCGCAGGCGGCCGGCGTGGACAGATCCGCTGTCGTGAACCGCCCTCGCGGCACATCCGCGAACACCTCGGACAACCGTTTCTCATCACGTGCGACACCGAATACCGTGGCGCCGCGCTGCGCGAACAACCGTGCGGTGCTCGCGCCGAGCCCCGACGAGGCACCGGTGATCAGGGCCACCTTGTCTGCCAGACCGCTCATCGCGCGTCCTTCCCTTCACCGGCGCGCCGGCCGTCGGTCGCGCCGTCACCGGTGCGGGCGACAACGCGCTCGGCGAAACGGGACAGGTTCGCGATCTTGGTGTCCAGGCTTTCCGTATCGTGTTCCCGGGTGTAGGGATTCCGGAATCCGACGATGACGTCGGTGACTCCTTTGTCCTCGAGCCGTTTCACGCCGTCGACGGTGAACCCGTCCGGCGAGATGACGTGCACCTGGAAATCCGCGCGTGTTCCGTACTCCGCGCGCAAACCGTTCAGTTCGTCGAGCAGACGGTCCAGTTCCCCGGGGTCGCCGCCCGCGTGCATCCAGCCGTCCCCGCGCTCGGCCGCGCGTCGTAGCGCGGGCCGGCTGTGCCCGCCGATGAGCAGCGGGATCGGTTCCGTGGGCACCGGAGAGATCTTGATGGGCGCGAGTTCATAGAATTCGCCGTGGAATTCGAAGTATCCGCCCGCGGTGAGGCCCCGCACGATATCGAGGCATTCGTCCATCCGCTTCCCCCTCCTGTCGAACGGGACGTCGAACATCTCGAAATCATCCGGCCACGGACTGATTCCGACGCCCAGCCCGAGCCGGTTACCGCTCAGCGCGGCCACCGAGGCCGCCTGTTTCGCCACCAGGACCGGCGGCCGGATCGGCAGTTTCAGCACGAACGGGGTGAACCGCAGCGTGGTGGTGGCCGCGGCCAGCGCGGCGGCGAGGACGAAGGTTTCGATGAACGGTTTGTCCTCCAGGAACTCCCGGTTGCCGTCCGGGGTGTAGGGGTAGGTGGCCTCGGAGTCGCGGGGGTAGGCGACACTGTCGGCGAGCGCCATCGAGGTGTAGCCCGCGGCTTCGGCGGCCTGTGCCAGCGGTACGTAGTACGCGGGGTCGGTCATGGTCTCGGCGTAGGTGAATCTCATCGGGCGGCGGCCCTCTCCAGGTTGGCGGCGACTTCTTTCTGCCATTCGTCCTGCGCGTGCCGGGTATCGACCTCGCATTCGAAGCGCGCCGTCATCTCGCTCGTGACCTCGGCGGCATCGACGTAGAACTGTTCGTACCAGCGTCGCTGCTGGTAGACGGGACCGTCCTCGGCGGTGAGCAGGGGGTTGTCGATGCGGGTCTTGTGCTTCCAGATCTCGACATCCTGCAGGAAACCCTCGGCGAAACTCTTGGAGAAGGCGGCGGCGAGTCTGCGGGCGCTGTCCGCGTTCATGCCGGGGATCCGCTGCACACTCACTCCCCACTGCAGGACGAACGAATCGTGGGTGACCGGGTAATGGCTGTTGATCAGGACGACCTCGACCGTAGACCCGGCGAAGTCGTTGTGCAGGTAATTGATCATGTAGGCGGGACCGTAGTACGAAGCCTCGGATCGCAGTAGCGCGTCCTCGACCTTCTGGATATCCGGGCGGGGCCTGGAGTGCATGAGCTGGGTGGCCACATGACCCTCGAAGACGTTCTTGAAGTACACCGGGTACGCGCCGTGGATATAGAAGAAATGCGCCATATCGACGTTGTTGTCGATGATCTCCCGGCAGTGGGACCCGGTGATGGACACCGAGTCCCACGTCCACTCGCTCCACAGATCGGTGCCGATACCCTCGATCCGCGGGATCGCGAGTTCCGGCGGTGGCGGGTTGCCCTCGGGGTCGTTCCAGACGAAGAGCTGAAGATTCTCCTCGGCCGTGATCCAGGTGCGGGTCCGGGCCAGTTTCGGTACCCGCCTGGCATAGGGCACCGCCGCGCAGCGTCCGTCGCCGCCCCACCGCCAATCGTGGAACGGGCACGCGACGGTATCGCCCTTGACGGTGCCCTGGGACAGGTCCGCGCCCATATGGCGGCAGTAGGCGTCGAGCACGCGCAGCGCGCCGCCGCTGTCCTGCCAGACGACCAGTTTGGTTCCGAAGGCCTCGACGGCATGGGGCCGGCCGTCGCGAAACGCGCCGGCCAGGCCCAGACAGTGCCATCCTCGGGCGTACCGAGTCGGCTCCCGGCCGGTGTCGATCCGGCGGAACTCCGCGTCGCGCGTCATGGCATCGCTCTCCTTACTCCGCGTGCCCGGCGCTACGAACCCCGGTGGCAGGTCGGCGAAACGGGTGCTCGACCTGTCGAGCGGTTGGCGACGGCGCCGGGTCTCGTCCGGACACCGACACATTAAGCGAAATTGCTTAATTCGTCTATGGATGGTCCCGCCGTACCCGCGGCGGTGCGCGGGTCAGCGTTTGCGGCCCCGAGCCGGTTTCTTCCGGGCCGGTGCCGGTTTCCTCGTGGTGTTCGGCCGTTTCCCGGACGGGCTCGGCTTCCGCTGTTCCGGTTCGGCGCGCTTTCCCGCGGGGGAGCGGGAGCTGCGTTCCGAGCGGCCGCGCACCACGCCGATGAACTCCTCGACCAGTTCGGTGGTCCGATCCGGCAGCCAGGCCAGGACGATCTCGGTGTCCTCGGTATCGGTCACCGTGCGGTAGACCAGGTCGCGCCGGTGGTGCAGGCGGGCGATCGAATGGGGCACGATCGCGACGCCGACCCCGGCGGCGACGAGTTCGAGGGCGGCTCTCGCGGTGGCCGGATCGGCGGTGTCCTGTAGCCGTTCGTCCGCGAGATCGGCCAGGGTGACCTCGTCGAGCAGGGCGATCTCGTGGTCTTTGGGCACCACCACGACGGGTAGTTCTCGGTAGAGCGGGATCGCGTGCATACCCTCGCGGTCGATCGGCAACCGGACGAAGCACATATCGACCCGGCCCTCACGCAGCGCCGGCTCCTGATCGGCCTGAGCGAGGGCGACCAGCTCCAGCGGGTTCTCGGGGAACCGCCGCGCCCAGATCCGCTCCCATTTGGTGACGGTGACACCGGGTACGAACCCGACCCGCAGCGTGGCCGCGGCGGCGACCGCCGGGGTGCCCGCCTCGTGCGCGGCGCGCGCGATGAGGTCGGGCGCCTCCCGCAGCAACTCCTCGCCCGCTTCGGTCAGCCGGGTCGGCTGTGCTCCGGGCACGAACAGCTTCGTGCCGAGTTCGGCTTCCAGATCGATGATCGTATGGCTGAGCTTCTGGCGGGAGATATGCAACGACTTCGCGGCGCGTGCGAAGTGCAGTTCCTCCGCGACCGCGGCGAACCAGCGCAGGCGCTGCACATCGATGGCGGAGAACCGGCTCATACCGGCAAGCCTATGGCACCGCGGAGTCCGGCCCGGCCCTGCGGCCCGATACGCTGTCCCGGTGAGCCCGGACAGGAAACCGCAGATGATGAAGCCGCTGACCGCGGCGAACAAGCTCGGCATCTATCTTCCGGCGGCTCCCGAAGAGTTCCGGAACCACCCGATCTCCCGGGCCGAACTCGATGAGCTCCGGACGAATCCGCCCGAGTGGCTCAGCGAACTGCGCCGCACCGGGCCGTTCCCGCGTGACATCGTGGCCCGCCGGCTGGGCGTCTCCAACAGCGGCCTCACCCGGGCCGGAGCGTCCGACTCGCTCACCGCCGACGAGATCGCCGCCTTGCTCGCGGATCCGCCGGAGTGGCTGATCCGCGAACGGGAAAGCTATGCCGCCGTACGCGCCGAGGACGAACGGGCCCAGGCCAAGGAGGCCGAGCGCCGAGCGGCCACCAACCGCCCCACGAAGGGCTACTAGGTTTCCTCCGAGCCGCCCGGGGGGTACCGCCGAGATCGGCTTGGGTGATCCTGTCTCGGAGAGGGTCAGGCGGCATCGTGCCGAAGGGCCGGGCCGAGCAGGAGGCCGCCGTCGACCACGTACTCGGATCCGGTGACGAATGCCGCGTCGTCGGAGGTGAGGAACAGCAACAGGCGGGTGACGTCGGCGGGCTCGCCCATACGCGGGATCGCGAAGGGTTCGGGTGAGAAGAAGTCGGAGATGGGGGAGTCGCTGCCGGCCGCGGGTTCGGTGATGAACGGGGTGGCGATGACCCCGGGATGGATGGTGTTCACGCGGATGCCGTCGCGACCGAGTTCGAGGGCGGCGGTCTTGGTCAGGCCGCGTACGCCCCACTTGCCGGCTACGTACGGGGCGTAGAGAGCGGTCCCGCCGATGCCGGAGGTGGAGGCGATGTTGACGATCACCCCGCCGCCCGCGCGGCGCAGAGATGGGGCGGCCGCCTTGGTTCCCAGGAAGGCTCCGGTCAGGTTGATGTCGAGGATTCGCTGCCAGACTTGGAGATCGGTCCCCTCGATGGGCGCCGCCGGGTTCTGCACCCCGGCGTTGTTGACCAGGACGGACAGGGGTCCGAAATGTCTCTCGGTCGCCGCGATCGCAGATTTCCAGGCCTGCTCGTCGGTGACATCGAGCGGTACGAACAGGGCGCGGTCCCCGAGTTCGGCCGCGAGGGCACGGCCGCGGTCCTCGGCGATATCGGCGAGCACGACGTTGGCGCCCTCGGCGTGGTAGGCGCGAATATGGCACGCTCCCTGCCCTCCGGTGCCTCCGGTGACGAGCACGGTGCGATCGGCGAAGCGGTTCATGATTTCCCCTTGGTTGATGGTGAGTCGAGCGACTCGCCTCACTGTAGCGGTTGTGCGGACATGTGGCGAGTCGAGTGACTTACCTCGCATAGGATGGTGATATGCCGACGGAACCTTCGACCTATCACCAGCGCGTCGCCGAGGAAAAGCGCGAAGCGATCCTGGGTGCTGCGACCAGGTTGTTCCTCGATTGCGGGTACGCGGGGACGTCGCTGGCCAAAGTCGCGGAGTCCGCGGGAGTGTCGAAAGCGACATTGTTCAAGCAGTTCCCGACCAAGGCGGCGTTGTTCGACGCGATCGTCACCACCTCATGGCGAACAGGCGAGGACGCCGGCACGCAGCCGCCCACCGGCGACCCCGTCGCCGGGCTCACTGTGATCGGACATCGCTACGTCGCTTTGCTCACGAGCCCGGACATGGCCGACCTGTTCCGTATCGTCATCGCCGAGATGCCGCGCTTCCCCGAACTGGCCGAGGCGCAGTTCAACCGTGGCAAGATGCCCTACTTCACCTCTGTCCGAAGGTATCTGGAGGCGGAGTGTGCGGCGGGCACGCTCGTGGTGGACGACCCCGACCTGGCTGCCACCCAGTTCCTCGGGATGATCTCCAATTACGTGTTCTGGCCGCGGATGCTGCTGCCGCAATGGGCGCCGGACAGTGTATCCACGACGCACGTGGTCGACGAGGCCGTTCTGATGATGCGGGCCCGCTACGGCGCGGATTAGGGATCCGGTGCGGGCTCCGCCGACAGCACGGCCGTGATCTCGGTGAGGATCGCGGCGACCGGGCCGAGGCTGATCAGACCGCTCGCCGCCCCCGCGAGTTCGCTCGTGGCCGGGAGCAGAGCGGCATGTGCCCGCCGCAACACCACCGAGTCGTTCAGCTGGAGCGCGGCACGGACGAGAAGGGTCCACAATGCTTCGGCGAGAAGGTCAGCGGGCGGATCCGGAACCCGGCGGATTGCCGCGGCCGCCTCATCCCGCCGTCCGGCCGACAACTGCAGCAGCGGGAGGACCCAGGGGCCGTACGGTCCGAACTCGTTCGGATCCTGCGGCGCCACCGGCCGGCCGTGGCGTATCCGGAGAGCCAGCAGCGAAAGCGGAGCGAGGCCCTTGCTCACGCCCGCCATCCCGGCCGAGTCCAGTGGGGCGGCCGCGGCGCGGTAGGCGGCCTCCTTCGTCCGGAAGGGGATATCCGGATTCTCGGAGAGGCGGAGCGCGCGATACCAGGTTGTGAAGATCGACACCAGCGGCCGGCCGTGCCGCCCGGCGAGCCGGTCCAGGTGGGTGGCGTACTGGTCACCGGCCCTCCAATCCGCCCTTGCCGCAGCGGATTGGAGCCTGATGAGGTACCCCAGTACCTCGAATGTCGGAAGGTCGTGCCGGACAGACACGGCGACGATATCGGCTGCGAGGGTGTCGCGCAGATGTGAGAGGCCCGTGGTCTGGAATGCCTGCATATACCGCCCGTTGAGGGCGAAGGCCAGCAGCGCGGGATCAGTGATGCCACGGGCGAGTCGCTCGGCCTCGAGTGCCGCCGCTCGGGCTCGTGGAGATGCCGTGCCGCGCGATTCCACGGCGACGGTCGCCAGCAGTCGCGCTCGCACGGCGGGGGCGGTATCCGCGGAGAGCCGGGCCAGAGTGCGTTCGGCGGCGGCGACGACCCGGGCCGCTTGTACGGGGTCGTCGGAGCGGGGCCAGTTCGCGGGGACGTCGTAGGCGCCGATCACCCGGGCGGTGAATTCCGTATCGCCGAGCTCTTCGGCCGCCTCCACGGCGGCGGCACGGTGCTCTCGGGCGGCGAGGAGACCTTCCGCCCCGGTGACGGCGAGTCCTCGCATCAACCCGATTGTGGCCTCCAGACGCAGGCGAGCGCCAGGGGCGGCCCGGTCGTGGGCAGCTGCGGCGCTCGCCCAGACCCGGGAGGCGGGTTCGGTGGGCGGGTCCAGCCGGTCCGCCCGCCGCAGGATATCGGCCTCCAGCTCCCGCAGCCCGGGCCCGGGATCGAGCCCCAGTTGCTCGGCGAGCGCGGAGCGGGCACCGCGCAGGACAGTGAGCGCGTCGGCCTGCCGTCCCGCCCGGTACAGCGCGAGTGCCAGCAGCTCCCACCCTTCCTCTCGCCACGGGTGCGCGCGGGCGTGGACGTCGAGACCGGGGACCGCCTCGGCAGCCCGGCCCAGGTCCAGCAGCGCCCGGCCGCGGCGCTCCACCATACGAGATCGCAGCTCCGCCAGCCGGGCCCGCTCCGGCTCTGCCCAGCGGGCGTCGGGAAAGTCGGAATACGCGGGCCCGCGCCAGAGCGCCAGCGCCGAATCCAGCAACGGGACAAGCGCGGCGGGTGATGCCTGCGTTTCGACCGCCCGTCGGAAACGCCAGGCGTCGACGTCCTCCGGGTCCGCCCGTAACGAATATCCCGTACCGGTGGTGACGATCAGGCGCGGTGGGGTACGGGGCTGCCGCTCGGGCTCCAGGGCCCGGCGCAGGGATCCGACGAACGTCCGGATCGCGCCGATCGCGCCCTCGGGTGGTTTCTCCCAGAGGTCGGCGACAAGCCGGTCGACCGGGACCACCCGGCCCTCGGCTGCGACAAGCAGTGCCAGGACCTCCCGATGCCTCGGTCCCTTCAGAGAGATCGCCGACCCGGTCGCGTCCCAGGCTTCGACCGGTCCCAGAACTCCGATGGCCGGGCCCACCTCCGCGCCTCGATCCGGGGTCTGTGCTGATCGGATGCTCATCCGGGTGCGTAAGCCTGGTTCATCGGATCGAACAGAGGAGACGAGAATCCATGTCCGAAGGCATTCCCGGTTTCACCTATCACCGCGTCCCCGTCGCCGACGACGTCGCGCTGAACACCGCCGTCGCCGGGACCGGCCCGGCGATCGTGCTGCTGCACGGCTTTCCCCAGACCCATCTCATGTGGCGGCATGTTGCGGCCGCGCTCGCGGCGGACCATACGGTCATCTGCCCTGACCTGCGTGGGTACGGCGCCAGCGACAAGCCCGCCGAGACAGGTCCGGACACCTACTCCAAACGCACCATGGCCGCCGACGTCGTCACTCTCGCCGGCGCGCTCGGCCACGATTGCTTCGCTCTGGCCGGTCACGACCGCGGTGCGCTCGTGGCGTTCCGCGCCGGCCTCGATCATCCCGCCGGCATCACCCACCTGGCCTGCCTCGACGTCCTCCCCACACTCGATATGTGGGAGGTGATGCACGGTGTCTCGGCCGCGGTCGGATGGCACCTCTACCTCATGGCCCAGCCTCCGGGTCTCCCCGAAAAGATGATCGCCGCCGACGCCGACGCCTTCTTCGGTGCCTTCCTGGACCAGTGGATCAAGAGGCCGTCCGCGATCCCCGCCCGGATCCGCGACATCTACCTGGCTGCCTGCCGCGAGGCCATCCCCTCGATAGTCGCCGATTACCGCGCTTCCGCCGGTTCCGACCTCACTCACGACACCTCCGACCGTGCCCTCGGCGCCCGCCTGCGCATGCCCGTCACGGTCGTCCAGCAGGACTGGGGCAGTGCGCTCGGCTACGACGCCGCCGCACGATGGCGTGCCTGGACCGACGACCTGCAGCATCACACGACCACTGCGGGCCATTTCATGGCCGAGGAAGCTCCGACCGAGATCACCGAGTACCTCCGAGATCTGCTCGTTCGCTGACCACCCCGATGAGCCTACTGCTCGGGTCGATTCGCCAGGCCTGGGCCAAGGTCAGCATGAGGTGCTTCTTCATCCGGTGCGTTCTCGGGTCGTCCGAGTTCCGCGGCTTCAGCGCGTCGGCCAGCAACCGCAGGAACCGGGACCGGGTGACTCCGAAGTTCAGGAACAGTTCCTCGGCGGTGGCGCCGCCGAAGGGGGCCCAACGGATCGCGAAGATCAGCACGGGTGCGGCACTGGGTTCCAGCGATCTCATCGTTTCCAGTGCTCGGCATCCGTCCAATGCGGTACGGACCCAGGAGGCGCCGCCGGTGCGCCCGCTGTTCTGTCGATCGGGTACGGGCATGGGTTTCCTTTCAGTGCGCACCGGCATCGCGGCCGGTTTCGGCGGGTGCCGGTGCGGTGCCGGGCTCGGAGCCGACCGTGAACACCGGGAATCTGTCGTCGTGGGGCCGGGGCTGGAACCGCACCCGCACCGGGCCGCTCGGAGAGAGGGGGACCTGTCCCTCGAGGGAGGTGTAGACCCACGGGCCCTCGTCGAGTTCGACGATGGCGATCGTGACCGGCGGCGGGCCGCCGCGTAAGCCGGCGACGGCGCGATCCACTGTCCGCCACGACAGGACCGAACCGGCGCCGGACGACGGCACCCAGTCGAGTCGGTCGGATGCACAGGAGGGGCATTCGACGGTCAGCGGCGCGAACAGTCTGTCGCACGGCGCGCACTTACGGATCATCAGCGTGTCGGTGGTGTCGCCGGTGTTGCCCGGGCGGGGTGGATACATGGAGAGCCTCGCGAAACGTTTCCTCGGTGTGGCTCCACCCTGGCTGTGCGCGGGGTTACTCCGCGACGGCCGAATGACCCACGGCATACCTGTTTCCTTCGTGTGACGAGAGCCGGTATCGGGACCGGGCCGTTCGTGGCTCCGGTTGCTCCCATTCCTGCTGTAGGGGCTCTACCTGTGGAAACCGCATGAATCGATGCTCCGGTCCGCGGCGTCGCGAACGCCGGGATGTCAGCGGAGCAGGTCCGCGATCTTGCGGGCGGTGACTTTCGCGAGGTCGACGAAGAACGGAACCCGTTCGTCGATCATCAGGTCGGTGGGGCCGCGCAGCCCGAGAGCGAACCGGACATGACCCGGCTCGTCACCGATCGGTACACCGATGGTCCGGAATCCGCGGACGAGTTCCTCGTCGTTGAACGCGTAACCGCGTTCGCGGGTGTGGGCGAGTTCGTGTGCGAGTTCCACCGGCCCCGATACCGACCGCGCGGTGCCGCTGCCGTACGGCAACCGGGTCAATTCGTCCTCGCCGGTGCGTGCCCAGGCCAGGAGCACTTTGCCGAGCGCGCTCGCATGCAGGGGGAGCCGGAGCCCCTGGAGTTCGTGTCCTTCGGCTTCACGCCAGCTGCTGGTACCCAGCAGGACGGCATCGTTACCGTGCCGCGTCGCGATGGAAGCCTTCGCGCCGGTGATCGTCGCCAGTTCCTCGAGGTGCGGTTCGGCGAGGTGGATGCGGTGCTGCCGATAGGCGATCTGGCCGTATTCCGCCAGCGCGGTCCCCAGCCGGTACCGGCCGGGCGGGTCCACCCGGTCGAGAAAACCTGCCTCGACCAGTGCGGCGAGCAAGCGATGGGTAGTGCTCACCGGCAGCTCCAACCGCCGGGCGATCTCGGAGACGCCGAGGTCGTCGCCGTCGCGGAAACAGGAGAGGACGGACAGGGCGCGTGTGACGGACTGGAGTCGGCCACCGGCCGAGGGCGAGGGCTCCACGGGGGGACGCTAACACGGGATGGGTCCGGATCGGTCATCGTCTTTCCGTATCGTGGAAAGTAGCTATTCTGCGAGGCGTATTTCTACGCCCCGTTCTGCTGCTGGTTTCCGCTGTTTCCCACTACGCATACGTCCAGTTCCGGCGTCAAGCTTTCCGGTCAATGGAAAACAAAGGATGGGCATCGCTCGGGTCGACGCCTAGTTTCCTAAGCGTCCCGCCCTCTCTCGACCAGGAGCCGACACCGATGCGTCCCCACCGCCGACCACCTCGAGTGCGCGCCGCCCTCGCGATCCTCCCCGTCGTCGCGTTGGTCGCCGCCGCGTGCGGCTCCGGCGGCGACGCGACGGACGGAACCGCCGCCGGCGACGGCACTTTCGTCCTCAAGGTCACCGACGAAGGCAACTCCGGACCGCTGGCGGTCGCCAAGCGCGACGGCACTCTCGACGAAGCGCTCGCCCCGCTGGGCGCGCGGATCGAATGGGTCAACGCCCCGCCCTCGTTCAGCGCGAACCTCAAACTGTTCAACGCCGGCGAGCTCGACGTCTCCGGGGGCGCCTACAGCCCGGTGGTCGGCGCACTGTCGAAGGATGTCGGCGTCCGGATCATCGCCGTGGCCGACCCGGTGGATCAGGATCAGGCCGGTATCATCGCCGCACCGGATTCGGGTATCCGCGCGGTGCGCGATCTCGTCGGCAAACGGATCGCCGTGAATCCGGCCGGTAAGGGCGAATACATCACGCTGAAGGCACTGGAACAGGCCGGAATTCCGGCCGACCGGGTGGAGCGGGTACCGCTGCAGATATCGGATGCGGCCTCCGCCTTCTCCACCGGACAGGTCGACGCGTGGGCATCGTTCAACGATCCGTACGCGGAGGCCAAGGCCCGCGGGGCCGTCGAGATCGCCACCGAGGCCACTGTCGGATCGACCGACAATACGATCGTCGCGTTCCGCACCGAGGTGCTCGAGAAGCGGCCCGATGTCGCCGCGAAGTATCTCGAAACGCTGCAACAGCTCGTCGAGCGCCAGCGGGCCCACCCCGAGGATTTCGAGAACGTCTTCGAGAAGGCCGGGCCGCGTGCGCTGTCCGGTGACCGGCTCGAGCGTGCGATCGACCTCGGGCGGCGGGCGTCGGTACCGCACTATCCGACCGCCGCGGATGCTGCCGACCTGCAGGGAGTCGCGGATCTGTTCTACGAGAACGGTGTGATCACCCGGGCCGTCACCGCGGCGGACGTCTTCTACCCACTCGCGGAGAAACTGGCCGCCGCGAACCCGCCCGCACCGGCCGCGGGGAAATGAGATGGCCGTCGTGACCACGCCGCGCGCGCAGAGCGGCCACGCCGAACCGGGCCTGGAGACGCCGCGATTCCGCGGCGGCCGTTCCCGGCCCCGGTGGCTCTCGATCCCGCTGCGTTTTCTCGTGCCCGCCCTGCTCGTCGCGGTGTGGTGGGCCGGCTCGGCGACCGGTGCCATCCCCGAGGAGATCCTCGCGGGGCCGCCGAAGGTGTGGACGGCGTTCGTGGAGCTGTACGAAACCGGCCAGCTCGTGGACTATTCGATCGCCTCGTTCCATCGTGCCGCCCTCGGAGTCCTGTTCGGGGTGGTGGCCGGATTGATACTCGGTGTCCTCTCCGGGTTGTCCGGTCTCGGTGAGGAACTCGTGGACTCCACCATGCAGATCAACCGAGCGGTCCCGTTCCTTGCGCTGGTACCGCTGTTCATCGCCTGGTTCGGTATCGACGAGACGTTCAAGGTGCTGCTGATCGCGTTCGCCACCGTCGGGCCCATGTACGCCTATACCTATCTCGGCGTGCGCAATGTCGATCGCAAGATGATCGAGGCGGCACGGAGCTTCGGATCGAGGGGCCCGCGCCTGGTGTTCGAGGTGATCCTTCCCTCGGCGCTACCCGGAGTGCTGATGGCGCTGCGGATATGCCTTTCCATCGCGATCACCGGCCTGATCGCGGCCGAGCAGGTGGGCACCCGGGAGGGGATCGGTTACCTGGTGACCCTCGCGCAGGAGTACAACCGCACCGACTACATGGTGCTGTGCGTCGTGCTGTACGCGGTGCTGGGCCTGATCTTCGACGGGGTGGTCCGGATCATCGAACGGTTCGCGATGCCGTGGCGCGGACAGGTGGCCGCGCGATGAGCCCCGAAGCGCCGTTGCCGCCGTTGTCCACCCGTACCCCGAGCCCCGTGTCGGCGACCGCCCGCAGGGCGGGCGAACCGGTGGCGGTGTCGATCACCGGGCTGCACAAGAAATTCGGTGACCACACCGTGCTCCGCGGGATCGACCTGGAGATCCGCCGGGGTGAGTTCGTCGTCCTGCTCGGTCCGTCCGGAACCGGGAAGACCACCCTGCTGCGACTGCTGACCGGTCTCGAGAAACCGGATGCGGGAGAGATTCTCGTACCGTTCCGGCGCACCACCGTCTATCAGGAACCACGGCTGATTCCGTCGAAGCGGGTTCTCGGCAATGTCACCATCGGGCAGCGCCGCACCGCCGAGACCAAGCAGCGCGCCACCCGCGCGCTGGCCGAGGTCAACCTCGGGGGCAAGGCCCGTCAGTGGCCCGCGACGCTGTCGGGCGGCGAGGCGCAACGGGTCGCGCTGGCCCGGGCGCTGGTACGCGAACCGGAACTCCTGCTGCTCGACGAGCCGTTCGCGGCGCTCGACGCGCTGACCCGGCTCCAGATGCAGGATCTCGTCGGCGACCTGGTCGCGCGGCACCGGCCGGCGGTGTTGCTGGTGACCCACGATGTCGACGAAGCCGTCCGGCTCGCCGACCGGGTGCTGATCCTCAGCGAGGGCCGGTTCGCCGTCGATACCGATATCGACCTCGCCCGCCCCCGGGACCGGACCGATCCGGAGTCCCTGCGCTACCGCGCGGCGTTTCTGGCCGAGCTGGGTGTCGGCCGCACCCCCGCCCCCACGACCACCTGAAGGAGTACGCCATGACCGCTGCCGCCGACCCTGCTCTCGACACTCTCTGGTACACACGCTGCCCGGTGCCCACCGCGAGCGGGGTGGCGCACAGTCTGGGCTGGCTGGGCGAGACCGCCGCCGCGGCGGGCATCGGCCTGGGGGTGTTGCAGGATGCCGGTCCCGAACTGGCACCCCGGCATTTCGACCACCGGCTGGTGGGCCTGATCCGCGAGGGCGGCAATGTGCCCGCACTCGCGGCACGCGCCGCCGGGTCACCCACCCGGCTGATCGGCCTGACCTGGATCGACGAAGCACAAGCGATTCTGGTGGCGCCGGATTCGGCGGCGGCCGGGCCGGGTGATCTGGCCGGGCTGCGAATCGCGATCCCCGCGTGGGCACAGGACCGGGCCCGCAGCTTCCCCCGGGCGATGGCTCTGCACGGATTCGCGAGCGCGCTCGCACTCGGTGGGCTCACCTTCGCCGATATCCGGCCCGTCGAGGTCGCGGCCGAACGCGACCCGCAGGTGCGGGGTGCGAACGCCGCGGGTCGCGGAACCACCACCTGGGGCGTGGAGGCGCTGCTGGCCGGTGACGTCGACGCGATCTACGTCAAGGGCGCCCGCGCCCAGGAGGTCGCCCGCGAACACGGTCTGCGGACCGCGGTCGATCTGGACGCCACCGACTCGAAGCGCGCACGGGTCAACAACGGCACCCCGCGTCCGATCACCGTGCACGCGGAGCTGCTGGAATCACGCCCCGATCTGGTGGTCGGGTTCCTCACCCAGACGTTGCGGGCCGCGGACTGGGCCGCCGGCAATCTCGACGGGGTCCGCGCCGTACTGGCGCGGGAAACCTTCTCCGGCGGGGCGGGAGTCCGGGCCGCATACGGCGATACCTTCCACCGCGGCCTGCATCCGACACTGTCCGAGGACCGGATCGAACTGCTCGACGTGCAGAAGCGGTTCCTCTACACCCACGGTTTCCTCGCCGCCGATTTCGATCTGGCGTCGTGGATCGCCCCGGAACCGCTGCGTGCGGCGAGCGCGCGCCTCGCCGCCGACCGCGAGGCGTCGTCGTGACCGATTTCCGGTGGGAACTCCCGGTTCGCGGGGACGGGCGCCATGTCGGCTCCGCCGCCGGCGGCCGCGGCGGATTCGATGTCCTCGATCAGGTCGTGCTCGCCGCCGAACTGTCCGGGCTCGACGGTGTCGTGGTCCCCTACGATCCGGACGGGGAGGAGTCGTGGGTGGTCGCCGGTTCGGCCCTGCGGCAGACCCGGTATCTGCGGATCGGTGTCGAATTCCAGCCCGCGTTCGGGACGCCGGTGTACGCGGCGAAGCTATCGGCGACCCTGCAACGACTCTCGCACGGCCGGCTCGACTGGCGGTTACGCGTCGATACCGACGCCGCCGACGCCGCGGCGCGCGGTGACCTCGTCGCCGGCGCCGATCGTTACCGCCGGGCCGCCGAATTCCTCACCGTGGCCCGTGGCGTATGGAACGAGGAACAGGTGCTGCCGGGGCGGTTCGGGGGCACCGGATTCGACTTCGCCGGTGAGTACTACGACGTCGTCGACGGTGGATTCCGCGGCATCCTGTCGGGTCTGCCGTTTCCCGGGGTCCACCTGTCCGGCCATTCGCGCGAGGCGATCGCGTTGTCGGCCGAACACGGTGACGTGCACGTGTTCACCGAGACGCGTACCACCGACGGCCTCGATGCCGCGGTGGCGTCGCTTCGGGATGCGGCCGGCCGGGCAGGGCGCAGCGTGCGCGCGGGGCTCGCCCTGCCCGTCGTCGCGCGGGAGACCGCGGACGAGGCGTGGGCGCGTGTGCTGCGGCAGTGGCGCGAGGTCCATCCCGCGGCGGCCGAGACCGAGGTCCGGGCGCTCGCTCTCGGCGGCGTCCGCTGGTCGGGCTTCGATCGCATCGGCTACCGCCGCCCGATCGGCCTGGTCGGCAGTTATGAGCAGGTGGCGCAGGCGCTCTCGGACTACCGGGCGCGCGGTATCGAGGTGTTCGAGCTGACCGGCCACCCGCATATCGAGGAATTGCACCGGGCGGGCGAACATCTGCTGCACCTCGCCGATCCGGCCGGCCGCACACTCGCAGGACAGGAGCACGCGTGAGCACGGACTTCTACTGGCGCATCGGCATGGAGGGCGACCACGCGTCGTTGCGCACTCCACGTCGGTACAACCGCGGGCATGCCGGCGGCCACGGGCCGGGCAATATCGCACCCGCGATCCGCGGCGGCAGACTCGACGGATACAGCTATATCGACCATATGGCGGCGGTGGTGAAGGCCTCGGAGTCCGCCGGATTCGTCGGTGGGCTGTTACCGTCCTTCCCGGTCACCGAGGACCCGTGGGCCACCGCGTCCGCGCTCGCGCGGGAAAGCGATACCTACCGTTTCATGGTGGCGTTCCAGCCCGGGTTCCTGCATCCGGTACAGGCCGCGCGGATGTCGGCGAGTCTCCAGCGTGCCACCGGGGGACGTCTGGTCTACAACATCATCAGCGGCGGCGGTGGCGCACCGCAGCTCTGGTGGGGCGACAAGGTGCCCCACGACGACCGCTATGCCCGCACCTCGGAATTCCTCGATGTGTTGCGTGGCGTCTGGGCGGGCGACCCGTTCGACTACGCCGGCCGGTTCTTCCGCACCCGGGGCGCCGCGCTGCCACCGCTGCTGGCGGGGCAGCCGTTCCCCGAGGTGTATTTCTCCGGGTCGTCGGGCGCCGCCGTGGACGCCGCGGGCCGGCACTCCGACTACTACCTGTCCTGGCTCGAACCGTTCGCGGATCTGCGGGCGAAATTCGACGGTGTGCGCGCCCGCTCCGAGAAGTCGGGCCGTACACCGAAATTCGCGGTCCGCATCGATATCGTGGCCCGGCATACCGAAGCGGCGGCGTGGGCGGAGATCGAGAAGGGCTGGGCGTTCGTCGACCGCGCCACCGCCGACCGGGCCGCCCGCGGTGACTCCGTCGGCGCCGCCCGGATCGCGGGCTGGGTGCCGGAGCGCATCACCGGCTACCGCGATCTGGAAGTCCAGCCCAATATGTGGTGCGGGTTCGCCCTCATCCGCGGCGGGCCGGCATTCGGGCTCGTGGGCAGCTACGAGCAGATCGCCGAACGCCTCGACCAACTGACCGACCTCGGCGTCGACGCCTTCATCCTCGCCGGCAATCCCCACCTCGAAGAGGCCTACCGCGTGGGCGAAGAGGTGCTGCCACTGCTGCGGCGCACCACGCCCACCTCGGTTCGAGCCCTGTCCACCCGTTAGGAGAACTATTGTGACCAGCACCGAAACGCGCATCACCCCGGAGGTCGAGGCGTTCGTCGACGATGCCCGCCGCGCCGCCGACACCGCCTTCCGCGTGTTCCGCGAGACCGGAACCGTATCCGCCAACGGCACCGTGAATTTCGTCGAACGGGTTCCCGGCGCGGAACTGGCCGTCGCGCTCAACGAACCCGGTCCATGGGCGGAGGACCGGAGCGTGAAGCCGGTCCTCGCGACCTTCGACGGTGAGGTGCTGGCGGGTTCCGGTCCCGCCGGATTCGTCACCGGGTACGCGAAGGTGTTCCGCGCGCACCCCGAGATCACCTCGATCGTGCACGTGCACACCCCGTGGCTCGGCGGCTGGGCCCAGACCCACCGCACCCTGCGCATCACCTACGCGGCCTCACAGCGCCTGACCCTGTCCCGGGATATCCCCGCGCATATCGACCGCAGCCGGGCGCCCGGCGATTTCATCCTCGACCGCCTCGTCGACGATCCGGACCTCGTCGCGATCTTCGAGGCCAACGGCGGGGTCAATGTGATCGGCCGGTCGGGCCTGCTCGATCTCGCCAAATTCGTGGTCCTGCTCGAAGAGGGCGCCCAGTACCAGGCGCTCGGTGAGCTCGTCGGCGGCTCCGTCGACTTCGATCCGACCAATCTCGTGGCGCAGTGGGGCCGCAGTGGATTGCTCGACGAGGCCCGCCGCCGCGGCCTGGTCTGAGCAACAGCCGAAAAGGAGACCTGTCATGACGATTCGTATCGGCTACTTCCCGAACAACAACTCCTTGTTCGTGCTGCGCCACAACGGCCTGCTCGAACGCCACCTCGGCGACGTCGAATGGGTGGATCTGCGTGATCTGCCGGCCCCGCCCCGGGCCGATCCCCGCACCGGGCTGCCGACGCTGCACTCGGACTGGCTGTTCGACGACGGCGGATACGATTTCATCGGCACCGGATTCACCCCGCCCATCACCGGCCTGGGGCAGGGACGGGACCTGGTGTATGTCGGGATCTCCGGTCCGCGCGTCGAGAACGGGCGACTGGTGAGTCTCGAGGGCTCCGGGATCCGCACCGTCGCCGACCTGCGCGGGAAACGAGTCGGGATCGCCCACGGTTCGTGGCAGACCACGCTGGCCCTGCTCGCTCTCGACCGCGAGGGACAAGCCTGGTCCGATATCGTGCCCGTCGACACCGACGTGAACGACGGCGGTGCCGCGCTGCTGCGGGGCGATATCGATGCGTGGGTTGGCGCCTACCCGGCACTGGCGGAGGTCGAGGCCGCCGCGCGGGTGCATACGCTCGTCGATACCGATGGTCTCTTCAGTCACCCGTCCCTGTGGTTCGTGCGGCGCGAGTTCGCCGAGACCCATCGCCGGGAGCTCGAATCGATCATCACGGCCCTGCGGGAATCGGACGAGTGGATCGTCGCCAACCCCCGCGAGGCCGCGCGCTTCTTCGCCGCCGACGCCGAACGGCGCGGCGGTACCGCCGATCTCGACCGGTGGGAGGCGGCGATCCGGGGGCGGCCCTTCGGGATCGGTCCGGTCACCGACGAATTCCTCGATGAACAGCAGCGATCCGCCGACCTCCTGCACAGCAACGGCCTGCTCCCACGCACGGTCGATGTGCGCGGCGCGGTGCTGCCGTGGATCGGTGAGCTCGTGGACGCGCGGCGTCCGGTCTGAGCACGCGGACGCCACGGCCGGGGCGGCGGGCCGACCATTCAGGCGCGCTGCCGTTCGGCCCGTTGCCGGATCAGTTCCTCGACCGCGGTGGGGAGGGTGGTCTCGAAGTCGATCAGCTTCGCCCAGGTCGGGGTGATCACGATCCGGACCATGCCGTCGTAGAGCGAGCGGACCTCGGCTTCCCACTCGACCCGCTGCGCGGGGGTCATCTCGTAGCTGCCGTTCATCTGCAGGTACTCCTCCGGGATACCGTCGACCGGGTCCAGCTCCGCCCGGCCCCGGATGAGCAGGATCTTCGGCGGATGGACCTCGGTGTCGATGGTCAGCGCGACCTCGGTGCGGTGGCGCAGGGAGGAAAGCTTCGGCGCGTTCGTCGAGGTGCAGACGACGATCTGTGAGCCGTTCCAGGTGAAACCGATGGGGATGTTGCGGGGTGTGCCGTCCGGGGCGACGTAGGCCATCCGCAGCAGGTCGCGGGCCAGGAGTTCCCGGCTGCTGGGCAGGTCCAGGATCGTGGTGATCCGGTTCGGTTGCATAGCGCTCTCCTTCGTCGTCGCCGCCCGTTCGGCTGCTCGTACCCCTGGGACGGAGCGGACCTGCCGTTCTCGACATCCCCCGGCGCGGGAATTTCCCGGTTGCCGGCCGCGGGCGGGATGACCGGGGTACCGCGGGGTACTCCGGGACCGGCACACGAGACTCGGGCGAGGAGGCGGTACGTGGGTTCTGTCGTTCTGCTGGTGGCGGGCTGGGGCGTGGCGGTGCTGGGCGCCATCCGGATGGCCCGGGAACCGCGCCGGTTGTCCACCGGTTTCACCCTGCTGGCCGCCGTCGCGCTCGTGGTCGCCGGAGTGGGGACGGCGATGTCACGGCTCGCCGATCCGTCCCCGTGGGGCTCGGCGGTGGCCCTGGTGGCGGCGTTGTCGCTGATGGTGACCGTCGTCGCCGGGCTGGGTCTGCTCGTCAACGGGATCGCCGTTCTCCGGCGGGAAGGGGTGCGGCCCACGACCTCCACCCCGGTGCTGGCGGGTGTGGGGCTGCTGGTGCTACCCGGGGCCGCGGCGATCGTGCTGTTGCGGAGTCAGACTGTTCCGCATTGGCTGATAGTGATCGCGGCCGCGGCGACCCTGGTGGGTATCTACCTCCTGGCGCATCTGCTCGCGTTCGCCGGCTACGCCGTCGCGTACGGCAGGATCGCGGA
This sequence comes from Nocardia sp. NPDC049935, assembly GCF_055586645.1. NCBI lineage: Bacteria > Bacillati > Actinomycetota > Actinomycetes > Mycobacteriales > Nocardiaceae > Nocardia > Nocardia sp. NPDC049935. Next base: position 112,002 of record NZ_JBVJHV010000009.1, read on the forward strand.
CGAGGAGGACGTGGACGCCGTCGTGGTCCTGGGATGTGGCCTGCACCGGAACAAGGTCACGCCGTTGCTCGCCGCCCGGCTCGACCGGGCGCTGCGGGTATACCGGGCCGAAACGGCCCGGGGCCGGTCGCCGCTGGTCGTGACCTCCGGCGGGAAGGGTGGTGACGAGGCCGTCAGCGAAGCGGATGCCATGGCGGCCTACCTCATCACGGCCGGCCTCGCCGAACCGGCGATCGTGCGCGAGCGGAGTTCCCGAAACACCGAGGAGAACCTGCGCAACAGCCTGCGTGTCCTCACCGATACCGGACTGGATCCCGCCGCGATACGAATCACCGTGGTCACGAGTAACTTCCATGTGCTGCGCGCCGCCGCGCTCACCCGGCGTCTCGGGATCGACGCCCGGGTCGTCGGAGCGCGAACGGCGCGCTATTTCGTGCCCGCCGCCTTTCTCCGGGAATTCGTGGCCGTACTCACCACCCACTACCGCCGGACCCATATCGTCATGGTGACGGCGACGGCCGGTGTGCTGGCCGCCGCCCCGGTCGACGCGTTGTCGGCCCTGTGATCCGGGTGCCTCCGGAAAGGATGATGTGTGGGTTCAACGCTTTTCGCGGTCGCTCTGCCGGTAGCGCTCGGTATCGTCATGTTCGGCCTCGGGCTGACCCTGACCGCCGGCGATTTCCTCCGCGTGCTGAAATATCCCGAGGCCACGCTGATCGCACTGGCCTGCCAGCTGCTCGTCCTGCCGCTCATCTGTGTGGGATTGATCCTGGCCTTCGGTCTCGACGGGGTGCCGGCGGTGGGAATGATGCTGCTGGTCGCCTCGCCGGGCGGAACGTCGGCGAATCTGTTCAGCCATATCGCCGGCGGTAATGTCGCGCTCAACGTCACGCTGACGGCGATCAACTCGGTCCTCGCGGTGTTCACGCTGCCGGTGGTGGTCGCGCTCTCGTATGCGATGTTCCTCGACGACGGCACGTCGATACCACTGCAGCCCGCCAAGTTCGTCCAGGTGTTCGCCGTGGTGCTGATCCCGGTTGTCGCGGGTATGGCAGTCCGGCACCGCTTCCCGGGACGGGCCGAGCGTATGCAGCCGACGGTGAAGATCGCCGCGGTGCTGGTACTGGTGCTGGTGGTGACGGCCGCCCTGGTCACCTCGTTCGACTCGGTGGCGGAGCATCTCGGTGAACTGGGTGTGATCGCGCTGCTGCTGTGCGTATGCAGTCTGCTCGTCGGCTACCTGGTGCCACGGGCGTTCGGGGTGGTGCGGGCGGACGCCATCGCGGCGGGTATGGAGATCGGCGTGCACAATGCCGCACTGGCGATCACGGTCGCGGTCACCGTGCTCGGAAACGAGGAGATGGCGGTTCCGGCCGGGCTGTACGGGTTCCTGATGAATATTCCCGCCGCGGTGGCCGCCTTCCTGTTCGCCCGGACCCGGCGCCGTGATCCGGAGACGGCGCCGGTCGGGCGATAGCGATTCAGCGGCATTCGTCCGGGGCCGGCTCACCCCGCAGGCGCGCCGTCAGCCAGTCGAAGGCGCCGGGAAATCCGATGGCCAGGCCGGAGACATGTTCGCCGGGTTCGGGGCGGAACACGGCGGAGACACCGCGTGCGCACTGATCGCGATACAGCCGCTGTGCGCCCTCCAGCGGGATCCAGAGGTCATGGACGGAGTGGTAGATGTACAGCGGGACCGCCGAGGTCCGGTCGCCGAGGTCCGTGCGTGCGAAGATCTCGTCGGCGAGGGCGCTGTCGAGCGGATGGGGGATGTTCGCGGCGATTTCGAGCGGAATCCCGACCACGCCCAGCGGTCCGAGTGCCTCGCCGCAGACATCACGCACCGGCGATGTCGCCACCCACTGGGCCAGATGGTTCATGCGGTCCAGGATCTCCGGATGTTCGCGGGCGTAGGCGAGGACCACCGCCAGCAGCACTCCGGAGGCGAATCTGCCGTCGAAACTGTTCGCGACGACCCTGTTGTCGGTAACGAGTCCGCCCATCGACGCACCCACTACCACCCCGGTCAGTTCCGGGGCGTACTCACCGAGCAGCATGGCCGCCGCGTACGAGGCGATCGCGCCCCCGGAGTAACCGGTCAGCGCGAAGCGGCTGGCGGCGAATTCGGATCCGGGCAGCGCGCGCATCGCACGGATGCCGTCGAGGATCACGTGGGCGGCGACGTTCGGTTCGGCATAGGACATGAACGGCCCCTCGTGATCGGGGATCAGCACCGCGTAGCCGCGGTTCACCGCCTCCGCGGTCGTCGGCGTCAACGTATCGATGGCGCTGCTGCTCGAGCCGTTCTGCCCGTGCGCCATCGCGTAGCCGGGGGTGCACCGCAGGCCCAGGGAATTGATCGGTTTATTGTCCACCAGCACCGGCCGGGTACCCGGGCCCGTCCACCCCGCCGCCGGAACCACCAGGGTGGCCGTGCCGAAGGAAGGCGCCCCCGCCGCCGACGTCGACCGGTACTTCATCAAGACGACGCGCCCGACCGGGGCCGCGACGAGCGGTGCGGCAACGGTGGTGATATCACGCTGTTCGATCAGCGCGCCGGCGTTCATCCGATCCAACCCGGCCGGCCACGCGTCGAAGACCGGGTCACCGGTGGGCGGGGACTGCACCGCGTGCCACAGCGCTGCCTGCTCGGGCGCGAGCGCACCGATGGGCGGGGTGGGCGCGGCCGGAAGGGGCGGCGGGGGGATGGCGTCGTCGATACCGCGTTGCAGGCCGGAGGGTTCCGGCGTCTCCGGTACCTGCGCGACGGCGGGCGCCGGTTGTCCCGCAAGGGTCAGGCAGCACACAGTGGCCACGCCGGTCAGCACCCGCACGAGACCTGTCCGCGCACGAACCCAATTCATAGAGATACCTCTCGAGATCGACGAGTATGCCTTCGGGTCATCGCCATCGAAGACACGCAGAAGCCCGCCGCGCGCCTACCATCCGCTGTGGACGAAACACCTTGGTACGCACGCCGGTTCGGGTAACCGAACCCTATACGTTTCACAGCGTCGCCGGGCTGCCGCGGCAGCGGGTCCGGACTTTTCACCACGGCCCCGCGATGTCGTCCGAACCCGTCACAAGCGCGCGCCGGCCCGCGTCGTGGGGGGCAGGGCGCGGCTCATAGTGGCCGATCGCACGATTCGCCCGCTTGCGGCCGATCCGTGACACCAATACTGTTCCGACACAGGAGATGTCCCGAAATGGACAACTTCTCGGATATGTCGCAGTTGGCTTTCATTGGAGTTCCAGGCTTTGACCAAGTCTCTACCCTTGCCCGAAACCGGCGCCGCCGGATGCCCGTACTCCTCTCCCGGCCGGACCGATGCTCCACATCGTGATGCTCTGTACACCGAGGAATATGCCGCCGATCCGCACGGCTTCTTCGCCCGAATGCGGCAGCGGCACAAAACTCTCGCACCGGTGGAACTCGCCCCGGGGATTCCGGCCACCCTGGTGATCGGCTACCACACCGCGATCCGGATCTACAACGACCCCGAACACTTCCCGGCGGACGCGCGTTCGTGGGAGAAGTCCGTTCCCGCCGACCACCCGCTCATGCCGATGATGGGATGGCGGCCGAATGTGATGCGCAGTACGGGTCGCGAGCACTCGCGGTACCGGCAGGCGATCACGGCCGCCCTCGACGGTGTCGATCTGTTCTCCATGCACCAGAACGTCGAATCGATTGCCGCGCCGCTGATCAACGGCTTCTGTATGGACGGCGAGGCCGAGCTCATCGGCCAGTACGCATTCCCGCTGACCTTCCATGTGCTCAACGCCATGCTGGGGTGCCCACCCGATCTGGGGCAGCAGATCGCGGCCGGGATGGCCGCGATGTTCGAAGGCGGCGGGGCCGCGACCGAAGCGGACGCCAGGATCAACGAAGCGCTCTTCGAGCTGGTCCGGCTCAAACGCACCGAACCCGGTCGCGATATCACCTCTCGGCTGCTGGCCCATTCGGCGCAGCTCGGGGACTCGGAGATGGTGCACCAGCTGGCCGTGCTCTACGGGGCGGGGATCGAGCCGCTGACCAATCTCACGGTCAACACCCTGCTGCTCATGATCACCGACCCGCGGTTCACCGGCACACCGGCGCCCGGCGCGGCGCCGACCACTCAGGACGCGCTCAACGAGTTGCTGTATACCGATCCGCCGATGGCGAACTACTGCCTCAGCTACCCGAGGCAGCCGATCATGCTGGACGGGGTGTGGCTTCCCGCCGATCAGCCGGTCATCATCGGCATGTCGGCCTGCAACAACGATCCGGCGATCCACGCGGGCGAGTACACCGACAACAACGCGCATCTGGCATGGGGTTCGGGCCCGCACGCCTGCCCCGCGCGGTCGATTGCCTACATGGTTGCCCAGAACGCGATCGATCAGCTGCTGGACGCGCTCCCCGAAATGCGCCTTGCCGTCCCGGCGGACCAACTGCATTGGCGGCCGGGACCTTTCCACCGCGCGCTGTCGGCCATGCCGGTGCGTTTCCCGCCTTCTCCGCCGCTCGGTCTGTGACGTCGTGGCGGTGTAGCGAGGTGCGGCCGCACCGTCACCACGAATAGCGTTGCGAGCGAATCCCCGTCGCCGTGCGCCGGGCGAGCCGTGCCCGCGGTGGGGCTCGGCGGTATGTCCGGTGTGCGAAGCCTGCCGTTTTGGGTGGCGTAGGATTTGCGCGTCGAATTATGTTGGGCCGGAATAAGTCCGGAAATGATGGGCTGAATCCCTAAAAGGGTCAGTGATAGCCCGGAGGGATCGCGCTGTACCAGGGTCTGTCCTAGACTGTTTTCTAGCGCTAACGAGTTCAGTATCGTAGGACCGATCCGTATCCGCTTCTCGCCAACCCACCTGCCGATCCGTTGATTCGGCAGCGCATCGGCAGCATCGTCGGACATACCGACTCCGCCGGTGACATCCAGCATCGCGCAAATCTTGCCGCATCGCACCGAGGAGGATGTCGTGCCTCAGCCTGTTTTCTTGGACGTCAGGCCAAGTAAGGAACGCATATTAACCCGAGCATTCGAGCTCGCGCAAGAGGATCCGGCGCTGGGCGAACGTTTGATGCGCGTCAACGAAGTAGCCAGAGGTATTCGCACGGTGGAGGTGTGGGTTACCGACGCGTGCAACCTGCGGTGTAAGGGCTGCTGGTTCTTCGAACACGATATGGACAAGCAGAGCATCGAGATTCGTGACCTCGATACCATTCGCGCGTTCGCCGAGGATCTGCGCGATACCAAGAAGATCACCAGCACACTGCTGATCGGCGGTGAACCGGCATTGGTTCTGGATCGGGTCCGGGTGTTCGCGGAGACGATCCGCCATGTCACGGTGGTGACGAACGGGACGCGGCCGATACCCTACGACGGGCTGGAGGATCTGGCCATCGCGGTATCCCTGTGGGGCGGCGGTCCCATCGACGACGAGCTACGTGGCCACGGGCCCAACGGCCGGCGGATCAGCGGATTGTTCGGTAAGGCGCTGCGCACCTACGCCGGCGATCCCCGGGCCACCTGGGTCTATACCCTCAGCGAGGCCGGGATGCCCTACCTCGAACGAACCGTCGAGGCCATCGCCGCCAACGGTAACCAGATCAACTTCGGCTACTACAGCGACAACGGCACCGATCCCACCGCGCGCCTGGCCAATGAGGAACGCGCGATCCAGGAAATGACCCGGATGCGCGAAACCTACCCCGACACCGTCATCGGCGACCCCTACTACTACCGGACTCTGGTCACCGGCCGTACGCACTGGGGCACCTTCGGCCGCGAGACCTGCCCCAGCATCAGCAACGACCATCCCGCGCATACCGCGCGCCTCACCGAAGGCCACCCGATCGTCGGCCGCTTCAACGCCTACCGGACCGACCACAGCGTGCAGTACTGCGCCACCACCGGAGACTGCGACAACTGCCGGGACAGTCAGGCGGTCTGGAGCTGGTTGCTGGTCAATATGCACCGCTTCCTCGGCGACGTGGAACAACTGGACACCTGGGTGACGCTGGCCGAGAACTTCTACCGCCAGTACTACTGGTCCAGCTACCACCCGGCCCGGCAGGCGCCCGCGGAATCGGCGGTCGGCGCCTAGCGCCGGGATTTCGATATGGCGCTACCGTCTCTGGAGAAGGCGCGGCTCTTCTCCGATGTCCTCCGCGGTGACCCGGGGGCCCGGATCCTCTGGGCCCCACCCGGGGCCGACCGGCATCGGCACTACGAGAAGATCCGCGCCCGCGGGCCGCTGGCCGTCAGCCGTCGCGGTCTGCTGTTCACGGCTTCCCACTCGGTGGGTCACCAGGTCCTCACCAGTGGCGATTTCGGGCCGGCGCCCATCGGCGCGTCGGCCCGCCGCCGTCACGAAACCGGCGACGTGACGCTCGTGCATCCGGTCGACGATTCCTTCCTGAAGAGGGATCCACCCCGTCATACGGAGCTGCGATCCCTCGTCGCGTCCACCTTCCACCGGCGCGCGCTCGCGGATCTCGGGCCACGGATCGAGAAGATCGTCGGGCACCGGCTGAACGAACTTCCCCGCGGTCGCGTCACCGATCTGATCACGAACTACGCCGAAGCCGTTCCCATGGCGATGATCTCCCATATTCTCGGGCTACCGGATACGGAGGCTCCGCGATTCGCCGCATGGGGAAACGTGCTCGCGTCGTTGCTCGACGGCGCCAGGACGGCGGAGGAACGGCAGCGATCCCGTGCGCTCGTCACCGAGATGACCGCGTACTTCCGGGATCGCCTGGAGCATGCCGATCCGCAGGGCGACGGGCTCATCGCCGAACTGGCGCGGCAATGCCCGGAACAGCTGAACCTGCGCGAGGCGATCGCCACCTGCAGCATGCTGCTGGTCGGAGGTTTCGGTACCGCCACACATCTGCTCGGCAACACCCTGCACACGCTGCTGCGCCGGCCGGACCTGCGGCCCGCCGACGGTGACTATTCGGCGGTGATCGAGGAATCCCTGCGCTACGACACCCCGGTCCGGTACGTCGTCCGGGTGGCCAGGACCGATACCGCGCTCGCCGACCGGATCATCACCGCGGGCACGCCGATCGTGGTGCTGCTCGCCGCCGCGAACCGGGATCCGGAGATCTTCACCGACCCGCATGTGTTCGATCCCCGGCGGCGCGAACCTCATCGCCACCTCACCTTCGGCGCCGGTATTCATTTCTGTATCGGCTCCGCACTGGCCCGCGCCGAGGCTGTCGTCGCTGTCCAGCGATTCTTCGAGAGGTATCCGGATGCCCGGACAGCGGGAAGGATCTCCCTGCTGCAATCCCGGGCGCTGCACGGGCTACGCGGACTGCCCGTCGTTCTCGGGGCCTGAGGCGGCGGGGCAGGTCCCCCCTTCCGCTCCCGGCGCCCTCGGGCGACCGGGTCAGACGACTCCCGCGGTGATCAGCAGCGTCCAGATCTCGCCCTGATCGACGACCTCGACCCCGAGTTTCTCCGCCTTCGCCAGTTTGCTGTCGCCGACTCCCGCGCCGGTGATGAGCAGATCGGTATTCGCCGATACCGAGGACGCCGCGGTGGCGCCCGCCCTCTCACACAGGCGCTGGAATGTCGGGCGGGCGACCTTCTCCCCGGACCGGGGATCGCTGATCGCACCGGTGATCACCACCGTTTTGCCTTCCAGCGGTGCCCCGGCCGCGACCACCGGGGGAAGGTCCTCCTCGAGCACGTCCAGGCAGACGCCGTACTCGCGCAACCGCTGCAGCTCCGGCCGGAGCCGCGTCAGGTGCTCGACCAGCGAGGCGGCTACCTTCGGACCGATATCCTCGACCGCCACCAGCCGTTCCGCTCCGGCGTCGGCCACTTCCTCCAGCGACCGGAAACCCGCCCGGGCGAGCCGGGCGGCGGTCCCGTCCGACGCCATCGGGATGGCCAGTCCGATCAGCGCGCGCCGCAACCCCACCCGGCGGCCGGCCTCGATCGAATCGATCATGCGGGTGGCCGAGACCTCACCGATCCGCTCGAATTCGAGCAGGCGTTCCTTGGTGAGCGTGTAGAAATCCGACGGGCGTTCCAGGATTCCCGCCTCGGCCAGGCGTTCTATCCAGACCTGGCCGAAGGCGTCGATATCGGCCGCCGGACGCGATGCCCAGTGGATGAGGCGGCGCACCGTCTGCGCCGGACAGGAAACGTTGGTGCAGAACAGCTCCCGGCTGTTGCCCTGCTCGATCACCGGCTGGGCGCACGACGGGCATTCGGCCGGTGCGATTATCTCGCGCTCGTCGCCCGTGCGTTTCGAGGCGTCGAGGACACCGGCCACGAAGGGGATCACATCGCCCGCGCGGCGCACCAGCACGGTATCGCCGATCTTGATATCGCGGGCCCGGATGACCTGCTGGTTGGCCAGGGTCGCCTTCGTGACCGTGGTCCCGCCCACGAACACCGGTTCCAGCCGGGCCACGGGGACGATCTTGCCGGTTTTGCCGACATCCCAGACCACATCGTCGAGCAGGGTGGTCTTCTCCTCGGCGGCGAATTTGAAGGCCAGCGCGCCGCGCGGGGAATTCGACCGGGTCCCGGCGGCGGCGTAGGCCCCGCGGTCGGCCAGCCGCAGCACCGCCCCGTCGATATCGTAGTCGAGGTCGTTGCGACCCTGCTCGATCGCGGTGATCGCCGCCTGCGCCTGCTCGGCATCGGCGCACAATCGCATCCGCGCACCCGCGATCCCCAGGGCCCGCAGGCCCTCTTCGAGATCGACCGCGGCGTCCCCGTCCGCGGCGTCCAGATCGAAGCCGAAGAACCGCAGGCGCCGCTCGGCCACCGTGGCCGCGTCCTTGGCCCGCAGCGTGCCGGCGGCGGCGTTACGTGGGTTGATCAGCGGCTTGTCCGGGTGCGCGGTGTTGTAGGCGAGGAAGGTCGACCGCAGCATCACCGCTTCCCCGCGCACCTCCACCCGTCCTGTCGCGGCGATGCGGTCGGGCACGCCGTCGACCAGGGCACGGACCAGCACGGTCACATCGTCACCGGTGGTGCCGTCGCCGCGGGTCACCGCCCGCAGCAGCCGTCCGTCCTCGAAGACCAGCGCCAGCGACAGGCCGTCGAGCTTGGGCATCACCACCACGGGCTGGCCCGGGAAGCGGTCGAAGAAGCCCGCGACCTGCTCGGGTGTGGTCGCCTTCTCCAGCGAGAGCATCGGCCTCGAATGCCGGATCGGGGCGTGCAGCACCGCGGGTGCGCCGACCTGGTCCAGCGGGTTCGGATCCGGCGCCAGCGTGGGGTGCGTCGCGATCAGACCGCGTAGCTCGTCCTCGATCGCGTCGTACTCGGCATCCGCGACCAGCGGCGACCCCCGATAATAGGCGTCGCGCAGCGCCACGATACGGTCCGCGAGCTCTTGAATACGTTCACCGGCTTCCACGGACAAGACGCTACCCAGGGATACCGACACGCCGGGTACCACGGTCGACCGTGTCGGCGACGGGAGCCGCACCCGGGCTCGGGCGCACCTGTGGACCGGCGCCGGAGTTCACACCATGCGACCCGGACCGGGTCCTTGCTAGTTTGTCCGTGTATCCGAACCGCTCTCGCGGGCCTATTCCAACAGAACAGAAGTAGAGGTCGATGCCGGAACCGAAATACTCGTCCGACCGCCACCTGGTCGGGCGCGCCATCGCCGACATCACCGGGGAAGCGGCCGAGGCCGGCATGCTCGGTTACGGCCGGGCAGAGCAATTGACCGCCGGTATCCATCTCCGATTGCGTTCGCGCGCTTTCGTCTTCGCCGATCCGATCGTCGATCGGCGGGTGCTGCTGATCGTCAACGAGCTGCCGTTGATCTTCTCCGGCGTCACCCAGGAGGTACTGCGCCGCCTGGCCCAGCGGTTCGGCGACACCTACACCGAGTCGAATGTGATGCTCACCGCGACGCATACCCATTGCGGACCGGGCGGCTATTCACATCACCGGTTGTACAACCGCCCCGGCGGATTCCGGCCCGATACCTTCGCGGCGATCGTGGACGGCATCCTCGAAGCGGTCGAGCGGGCGCACGAGGACATCGGGCCGGCCACCCTGCGATTGGCGCACGGCGAACTGCGCGATGCCAGCGTGAACCGCGCGCGGGCGGCGTTCGACCGGAACCCGCAGGAGGAACGAGAGTTCTTTCCCGATGCCATCGACCCGCAGACGACCCTGCTCCGCATCGACCGTGACGGCGAACCGATCGGCGCCGTCAACTGGTTCGCCACCCACGGTACGTCGATGACGAACCGGAACACACTGATCAGTGGCGACAACAAGGGATACGCGGCCTATCACTGGGAGCACGAGGTCGAAGGTGTGAACTATCTGGCGGACCCGGATCCCGACTTCGTCGCGGCGTTCGCGCAGACCAACACCGGTGATATGTCGCCCAACCTGGCCGGAAAGCCGGGTACCGGCCCGACCGGTGACGAGTTCGAGAACACCCGGATCGTCGGGCTGCGTCAGTACGAGGCGGCGGCGAAACTCGCCGCGGATTACATGCCCCGGATGGCCGGCAGGATCGATCACCGTTCCGTGAATGTGGATCTGTCCGCGATCACCGTCTCCGCGGAATTCACCGGAGACGACCGTGAGCACCGCACCGGACGGCCCGCGGGCGGTGCGGCCGCCTTCGCCGGCGCGGGCTTCGACGGGCCCACCGGCTGGAAGACCTTTCGCGAAGGCCGCAATCCGGGCTGGGGGCTGCTGTCGCGAATCGCGTACCGATTCTCGCCGTCGCTGCGGGATGCCCAGGCGCCCAAGGCCATTGTCGCCCCGGGCGGACTGCTCGACCGGTTCGGGCCGCTCGTCGCGGAGATCGTGCCGGTGCAGCTGCTCCAGATCGGCGAGCTGTATCTCCTGGGTATTCCGGGCGAGGTGACGATCACGGCCGGCCTGCGGCTGCGGCGGACGGTGGCCGCCGTCCTGGGCGTAGAGCCGGTGAACGTGCTGGTCGCCGGATACAGCAATGCCTACATCCATTACGTCACGACCCCCGAAGAGTACGACGAACAGCGCTATGAGGGCGCGAGCAGCCTGTTCGGCCGATGGGCGCTGCCGGCCCTGCAGCAGATCGCGGCCGGGCTCGCGACCGCGATGCGTGACGAGGTTCCGGTCGCCTCCGAGGTCGAGGCGCCGGATCTGTCGGAGTTGTGGGAGTCCGCGACAACGCCTGTCCCGCCGGACTTCCCGCCCCCCGGGTGCGATTTCGGTGACGTGCTCACCGAGCCCGCTTCGTCCTATCGCGCGGGGGAGAAGGTGGAGGTCGAGTTCGCCGGCGCGCATCCCAACCACAACCTCCATCGCGGCAGCACGTATCTCATGGTGCAGCGCCACGACGAACAGCGCTGGCGGACCATCGCCGACGACGGCGACTGGTCGACCACTTTCGCCTGGGCGCGTGGGCCCGCCTCGAGTTCGCGGGTCACCGTCACCTGGCACAGCCCCCCGGACGCGACGCCCGGCCGCTACCGGATCCGCTACTTCGGCGACGCCGTGCGGTTCGGTAGCGACAGTGTTCCGATCAGCGGTACCTCGCCGGAGTTCCGGATTCACGACGAGGACGACGCCGAAGTGTGACGAGGGCGATGCCCGGTGAATCCGGATGGCCGCCGGAGGTATGGGCAGCCCTCCGTCCGGGCTGTCCGGCGACCGGTTGCTGCCGGCTCCCGTTGATCGGGAAAATCGAGCCGGGAGCGCTCGGCGTGGACGCCCGAGATGGCGTGCAAGCAGCATCCGCTGCAGCAGGGCGGGCGAGACGAACGCGGCGATCGCCCCGCTCACCAGCACGCCGAGCACCAGGAACGGTACGGCCTGGACGAACACACTGACGAAGTTCGTGGTGGCGGCCTGGAATTTCTTGGAGGCGTCGCCGATTCGGGTGAGCAGGGGAGTGGCGAAGAGACCGTGAGAGCCCGATGACAGGGCACTAATGAAAACGGTTATCATTTGCGTATGACTGCCACCGTAGCGTCCCAGCTGCCCGTGACCGTGCTCTCCGGTTTCCTCGGCGCCGGAAAGACGACCCTGCTCAATCACATCCTCGCCAACCGGGAGGGACGCCGGGTCGCGGTGATCGTGAACGATATGAGCGAGGTCAATATCGACGCCGCGCTCGTGGCCGGGCAGGGACATCTCGACCGGACGCAGGAGAAACTGGTCGAACTGACCAACGGATGTATCTGCTGCACCCTGCGCGAAGATCTGATCGAGGCCGTCGGGCGCCTGGCCCGGGAGAACCGATTCGACCAACTGGTGATCGAATCCACCGGGATCTCCGAGCCCATGCCGGTGGCGGCGACCTTCGAATGGGAATTCGAGGACGGCTTCTCGCTCGGTGAACTGGCCCGGTTGGACACCATGGTGACCGTGGTGGACGCCTCCACCTTCCTCACCGAGGTTTCCAAGGGCGAATCGCTGGCCTCGCGCGATCTGCAGGCCGGCGAGGGCGATGAACGCGGTATCGCCGATCTGCTCTCGGATCAGGTGGAGTTCGCCGATGTCGTACTGATCAACAAAACCGATCTGGTCGGCGAACCGCTGGCGGGCGCGGTCGAGACCATGGTGCGCCGGATGAATCCCCGCGCCGAGGTCATCCGCATCCGGAACGGGGTCGTCGCGCTGGACAAGGTGCTGGGGACGGGTCGCTACGATCCGGTCGCCGCGGCGACGGCCGAGGGCTGGCAGGACGAGCTGGCCGGGACGCATATTCCCGAAACCGAGGAATACGGCATCAGCAGTCTGACCTTCACCGCCGATCGTCCCTTCCACCCGCGGCGTCTTGCGGATGTGCTCGGTGGATTGCGAAGGGTGCTGCGTAGCAAAGGGTTCTGCTGGATCGCTACCCGGTCCGAGGTGGCGGCGCTGTGGTCGCAGGCGGGCCCGAATCTGACCTTCGAACCGACCGGGTGGTGGTCCGCGCTCGATATGGCGCCCGGTCAGGAGGTGGTGTTCATCGGGGTGAAACTGGACCGCGACGGGCTGCGGGCGCAACTCGAGGACGCGCTGCTGACCGACGTCGAATACGCGGAAGGCGCGAAGGCGTGGGAGAGGTACGCCGACCCTTTCCCCGAGTGGGGCGCCCTGCACGAGCACGCCTGATCCCTCCGGCGTGGCCCATCAGCGCGGTGGGCCGGCGGCCCTCGTCGGATAGGAGGTGAGGAGGACGACCATCTCGGTTACTACCCGCCTGCTCGGCGATAGGCGCCTTGCCGCCGGACCGCGAAAGGTACTCGGTGCCCGAGGCCTCGTCGAGTTGCCGACCGGGCAGGTCCGTGGTGCTCTAGCGTGAGCACGGTGGGCCGAGAGGGGTCGTGGATGCGTAGCGGAATGTTGAGTGTGGCGCAGTTGCGCGACCGGGTCGACGAGGGCGAGATCGATACGGTGCTCGTCGCGATGACCGATATGCAGGGCCGATTGCAGGGCAAGCGCTGCGCGGCCCGGTATTTTCTGGACGAGGTGGTCGAGCACGCCACCGAGGCCTGCGACTATCTGCTCGCGGTGGATGTGGATATGGCGACCGTCGACGGTTACGCGCTGTCGTCCTGGGATACCGGGTACGGGGATGTGGTGCTGCGGCCGGACCTGGACACTCTGCGGTGGGCGCCGTGGTGGCCGGGCACCGCGCTGCTGCTGTGCGATGTGGAGCATGTGACGCCGCGGGGGCGGCCCGTCGCCGTATCGCCGCGCCAGGTGCTGCGCAAGCAACTGGACCGGCTCGCCGAGCGGGGCCTGCGCGCGTTCGCCGGGACCGAACTCGAGTTCATGGTGTTCGACGACAGCTACGAGGCGGCCTGGAATTCCGGGTATCGCGGACTGACACCGGCCAACCAGTACAACGTGGACTATTCGATGCTCGGAACCGGTCGGGTCGAGCCGCTGCTGCGCCGCATCCGGAAGGAGATGAGCGGCGCCGGACTGTATGTCGAATCGGCCAAGGGTGAATGCAATCCCGGCCAGCACGAGATCGCGTTCCGGTACGACGAGGCGCTGGTGACATGCGATAATCACAGCATCTACAAAACCGGGGCCAAGGAGATCGCGGCACAGGAGGGTCGCAGTCTCACATTCATGGCGAAATACAATGAACGCGAAGGTAATTCGTGTCATATTCACCTCAGCTTGCGCAGCGAAGCGGGTGAACCGGTATTCGCCGGAGACAGCGCCAGCGGGTTGTCGGCGCTGATGCGACATTTCATCGCCGGCCAGCTGGATTGCCTGCGGGAATTCACGTACCTGCTGGCGCCGAATATCAATTCGTACAAGAGATTCGCCGACGGTAGTTTCGCTCCGACCGCGGCGGTATGGGGATGGGACAACCGGACCTGTGCGATTCGCGTGGTCGGTGAGGAGCTCTCGCTGCGGATGGAGAACCGCGTACCCGGCGGTGATGTGAATCCGTATCTGGCCGTGGCGGCCCTGATCGCGGCCGGACTTCACGGCATCGATCGGCAGCTGCCGCTGGAACCGGAGTTCCGGGGTAATGCCTATCGCAGCGATCGGCCGCGCGTTCCGCATACGCTGCGCGAGGCGGCACAGCTGTTCGGGAACAGCACCGTAGCGCGCGCGGCTTTCGGTGACGAAGTCGTCGACCACTACGGCAACGCGGCACGCGTCGAGTTGGACGCCTACGACGCGGCCGTTACCGACTGGGAGCGGATCCGTGGATTCGAACGGCTCTGATTCCGCGCCGCCGCTAGCCACAGGTCGGGATACGAGTCCGGGTGTGCACACCCTCCCGCACCCACCCGTGTCCTGTCCGGTGATCGGGTTGCCGACGTATGTGGAGCGGACGCGCTTCAACGCATGGGATCTGCCGGGCGCGGTGCTGCCCCACTCCTACGTCGAGATGGTGGTGGCCGCGGGCGGAATCCCGGTTCTGCTACCACCGGCGGGCGTCGCGCGCCGCGAGCTGATCGGCCGGCTCGACGGGCTGGTGCTCACCGGCGGCGCAGATATCGATCCCGCCCGCTACGGCGGCCCGGCGGGAGCGCCCGGCTATACCCGGGCCGACCGCGACGAATCGGAGTTCGGCCTGTTCGAGCTGGCCAGGGCAGCCGGGATGCCGATCCTCGCGGTATGCCGCGGCCTGCAGTTGGCGAACGTGGCACTCGGCGGCACACTGATCCCCCATCTGCCCGATATCGTCGGCCACGACGAGCATTCCGGCACACCGGGCGGTTTCACACCCATCCGGGTGCGGACCGTCGACGGCAGCCGGGTCGCGGCACTGGTGGGTGCCGAACTGAAGGTCAACTGCCATCATCACCAGGCTCTCGACCGGATCGCCGCGGGCCTGACCGCCACCGCTCACGCCGTCGACGGCACAATCGAGGCCGCGGAGGCGACCGACGGTTCGTTCCTGGTGGGGGTGCAATGGCATCCCGAAACCGACCCCGCCGATCTCCGGATCATCCGGGCCTTGGTCGAAGCAGCGGACAGCTACCGAGAGGAACGTGACTCGTGACGACAGCGCAGGTGGTCAACCCGGCGACCGAACAGGTCGTCACGACCGTCGAACTGGCCGGCGAAGCGGAAACCGACGCCGCCGTCGCCGCGGCCCAGCGGGCGTGGCTCACCTGGCGGGAGGTGGCGCCCGGCGACCGTGCCCGGCTACTGCGGCGGTTCGCCGAAGCGGTCGACGCCGACCTGGAGAACCTGGCGCGGCTCGAGGTGACCAACTCCGGGCACACCCTCGGTAACGCGCGCTGGGAGGCGGGCAATGTCCGCGATCTGCTGCACTACGCCGCCGGGATGCCGGAGCGGTTGCTGGGCGCGCAGATCCCGGTGGCCGGGGGCGTGAACATCACCTTCCACGAACCGCTCGGCGTGGTCGGGGTGATCGTGCCGTGGAACTTTCCGATGCCGATCGCGGCCTGGGGTTTCGCGCCCGCGCTCGCGGCAGGCAACACCGTGGTCCTCAAACCCGCCGAACTCACGCCGCTCACCGCGCTGCGGCTCGGCGAACTCGCCCTCGAGGCGGGTTTGCCGGAGGGAGTGTTTCAGGTGGTGGCGGGTGCGGGTTCGGTGGTGGGGCAGCGCTTCGTCACCCATCCCGCGGTCCGCAAGGTGGTGTTCACCGGATCCACCGAGGTGGGCAAGCAGATCATGGCCGGCTGCGCACAGCAGGTGAAACGGGTGACCCTGGAACTCGGCGGCAAGAGCGCGAATATCGTCTTCGCCGACGCCGACCTGGAACAGGCCGCGGCGACAGCGCCCTACGGGGTGTTCGACAACGCCGGCCAGGATTGCTGCGCCAGGTCACGCATTCTGGTGCAGCGCAGTGTTTTCGATCGCTTCCTCGAGCTGCTGGAACCGGCGGTCCAGGGCGTCCGGGTGGGGGATCCGGCCGACGAGTCCACCGAGATGGGGCCGCTGATCTCCGCCGCGCACCGGGCGCGCGTCGCCGAATTCGTGCAGCCCTCGACCACGGTGGCGTTCACTGGCAGCGCACCCGACGGCCCCGGATTCTGGTATCCCCCGACCGTGGTGCTTCCCGGATCGGCGTCCGACCGGGTGCTGACGGAGGAAATCTTCGGACCGGTGGTCGCGGTGCTGCCCTTCGACGACGAGGCCGACGCGCTGCGGATCGCCAACGATACGACCTACGGCCTGTCCGGCTCGATCTGGACCGGCGATGTCGGCCGGGCGCTGCGGATGGCGCGCGGAGTCGAGGCCGGCAATCTGTCGGTGAATTCGCATTCCTCGGTGCGGTATTGGACTCCGTTCGGAGGATTCAAACAGTCCGGGCTCGGCCGCGAACTCGGACCCGATGCCGCACTCGCGTTCACCGACACCAAGAACGTCTTCCTCGCCACGTAGCCGGCTTCCAGCGGAAGGCAGCCGGCCAGCACATTCGACAGGAGATACAGTGCAGCGTCTACAGGATCGAGTAGCCGTCGTCACCGGTGGCGGGAGCGGAATCGGCCTGGCCACGGTCCGCCGGTTCGCCGCGGAAGGGGCGAAGGTGGTCGTCGCCGATATCGACGCCGATACCGGGCGGGCCGCCGCCGAGGAGGTCGGCGGCCTGTACGTCCAGGTGGATGTCACGGACGAAGCGCAGGTCGAGGCACTGTTCCAGAGCGCGGTGGATACCTACGGCGGGTTGGATATCGCGTTCAACAACGCCGGTATCTCACCCCCGGACGACGATTCGATCCTGACCACCGGCATCGATGCGTGGCGCCGCGTGCAGGAGGTCAACCTCACCTCGGTGTACCTGTGCAGCAAGTACGCGATCGCGCGGATGCTCAAGCGCGGCAAGGGTTCGGTGATCAATACCGCCTCGTTCGTGGCGGTCATGGGCGCGGCCACCTCGCAGATCTCCTACACCGCCTCCAAAGGCGGAGTGCTGTCGATGAGCCGCGAACTCGGCGTGCAGTTCGCCCGCGACGGTATTCGGGTCAATGCCCTGTGCCCGGGCCCGGTGAACACACCGCTGCTGCGTGAACTGTTCGCCAAGGACCCCGAACGCGCCGCCCGCCGGCTGGTCCACGTGCCGGTCGGACGCTTCGCGGAACCGGAGGAGATCGCCGCGGCCGTCGCATTCCTCGCCAGTGACGATTCCTCGTTCATCACCGCGTCCCAGTTCCTGGTCGACGGCGGCATCAGCGGCGCCTACGTGACGCCGCTGTAGCAGACCCCGGTCAGCGGACCGCGCCCCTGTGGAACAGTGCGGGGGCGGGCGGCAGACCGGAGTTCGCCTCCGACTCCCGGAAGGCATCGATGGCCAGGGCGGCGAAGCGGCGCGCGGCGGCTTCCCGGGCGGGTATCGGAATCGTGGTGGGCCCGCGCGCGGCCAGCAGGACCAGTACGAGGTCGTCGATGGCGAAGTCGGATCGCAGTCCACCGGCGGCCTGGGCGCGCCGGGCCAGCTCACCGAGCATCCGGAAAAGGGTCGCGCGGTGCGCGGCGAAACTATCGGTTTCCGGGTTCGCCGCGAGGAACGCATCCACGAACCCCCGGTTGTGCGAGTTGAGCACACTGATCCGTTCGATAACAGAGCAGAACCCACGCCACGGGTCGGAATCGGCGCAACCGTCCGCCACGATCCCGTGGCACGACCGCATCTCGTCGGCGAAGGCGGCGTCGACCAGTATCTGTTTGGTCGGGAAGCGCCGGTAGAGGGTCGCCGGCCCCACCTCGGCGCGGCGTGCGATCTCGCGCATGGTGAAGTCGATTCCGCGTTCCGCGAACAGCGCCCGTGCGACCCGGAGGATGCGGTCGTGGTTGTCCTGCGCGTCGCCGCGCAGTATCCGAGGCAATCGATCGGTCATGAGTCTCACTTCGATAAAACGGACGGGGGCGTCCACTACCGTCGCCAACGTACCGCAGAACGGACTGAGAGGCAGGTAGTCGTGCGCGCAGTGGCGATCCGGGAATTCGGCGAACCGAGTGGTATGGCGGTGATCGAGGCCCCGGCCCCGGCCCCGGACACCGGGCAGGTGGTGATTCGGACGGAGGCGATCGGAGTCGGCGGTGTCGACGCTGTGATCCGCCGTGGGACGCTCGGCGACTTCGGATTCGCCGCAGGGCTGATCCCCGGGAGTGAGATCGCCGGGCGAGTGATCGCGACCGGGGCAGGCGTGGCCGAATCGTGGGTGGGACGACGGGTCTGGGCGTTCACCGGCCTCGGTGGCGGCTACGCCGAACAGGCCGTCGCGCCGATCGGTGACGTGGTCGCACTTCCCGCTGGACTGTCGCCGATCGACGCTGTCACCATCGGCAGTGCCGCCCCGGTCGCCCATTTCGCGCTTGCTCACGCGCATTTCACACCGGGGGAGTCCGTACTCGTGCGCGGTGCGGCCGGCAGTATCGGCATCGCGACGGTGGAAGTCGCGGTGCGGGCGGGTGCGGCCGCGGTCGCGGTCACGACGTCGTCACCCGAACGCGGCGACCGGCTCCGCGCCCTCGGAGCGACCCATGTCCTCGACCGGGCGGGCGCGGGTGATCCGGCCGCACCGTCATCCTTCGACGTGATAATCGATATCGCCGGCGGCGCCGGGATGCCCGCGTTCCTCGACCGGCTGGCCCCCAACGGCCGCTATGTCGTGGTGGGTGCGGTGGCCGGGCTGCCGCCGGCCGACTTCGGCGTCCGCCTGCTCGGCGCGTTCCGGCATTCCCGGTCCGTCGCCACCTTCAGCCTGGACACCGTCGGGATACCGGCCAGGGACGCCGTCCGGGCCGAACAGTTCGCCGCCGCCGCACGCGGCGAACTGCACGCCGTCGTTCATGAGGTCCTTCCGCTGGGATCGGCCGCCGAAGCGCATCGCCGCATGGATCAAGGCGTGGTCTTCGGCCGAATCGTGCTCACGCCCTGAACGCCGCCCAGGGAGCCCTCTCCGCGCCGGTCACGCTGGATCGCGACATACCAACGGCACGTTGCTCCCTGAAACGGCCGAGGACGTGCTCGACGCACTCGAACGAGCAGGGATAGGGATTGTGGAAGCTGAGGCACCGGGTTTCGGCCACGAATCCGACGCGGGCGAGAATCCGGTGCCTCCGAGAGGATCTGCTACTTCCCGGCGGGGTGTCTGGCGGTATCCAGGGCGGTGAACGCGGCAGCCGCCAGAATCATGATCGCGGAGACCAGCAATGCCACGTCGAGGCCGTGATGGAACGCGGTCTTGCCGGTCTCTATCACCTCGTTGAGTTTGCCCAGATACGGGAAATACGGGCCGATATTCATCCCTTCGGGAATACCGCCGCGTTCGACGGCCTCGACCGCACCGGGCTGTAGTTCCGACGGTAGGCCCAGTTCGGTCATCCGCTGCCGCAGATCCCCGGTGAGCAGGGAATTCACCAGCGCGCCGAGGATCGCCACCCCGAACGCCGCACCGACCTGGCGCATCGTATTGGTGACGGCGGCGGCCATACCCGAATGTTCGGCGGGCACCCCGGACATCACGGCCGAGGTCAACGGCACCACCGCGATCCCGAAGCCGGCACCCGCCAGCGCCATCGCGCCCGAGAGCGGGAGATCCTGGATCGGCCCGGCGAGCGCGAGCCGGGTCAGCAGGATGCCGCTCGCACCGAGTACGCAACCGACGATCAGGGGGATCCGGGCGCCGCGCCGCGCCACCCAGTAACCCGCGCCCAGCGACCCGACAATGATCGCGGCGGCCATGGGCGCGAAAACGGTCGCGGTGCGCGCACCCGAATAGGAATGCATCACCTGGAGATACAGCGCGGTGAAGAAGAAGATCGAGAAGATTCCGAAGTACACGGCGAAGGCGACCACCAGGGCACCGCGCACCGCCGGCAACCGCAGGTAGCGGAAATCGAGAATCGGTGCGCGGGCCCGGCGTTCGACGGCGACGAAAGCGATCAGCGCGATCGCGCCGAGGACGAACAGCGCGATCACCGAAGGGGCGGTGTAGCCGACCTCTTCACCGCTGGTCGCCGCGTAGATCACCGCGCCGAGGAAGGCGGCGCCGAGGAGCGCGCCGGCCCAGTCGATCGGTTCGGGCCGCGGATCGGCGCTCTCCGGCACCGACCAGACGGCGACCACGAGCGCCACCGCTCCGATCACCAGGTTGACCCAGAAAATCGAGCGCCACCCGTACGCGTGCACCAGCACTCCACCCAGTACCGGCCCGGCCGCCAGCGCGAGACCCGACGCGGCCGCCCACACCCCGAGCGCCTTCGCCCGGGACTTCTCTCCGGGGAAGATATGCCGCAGCACCGACAATGTGCCCGGCTCCGAGGCGGCCGCGCCCACACCCATGATCATCCGGCCGGCGATCAGCACCGGCACACTGGCCGCCAGCGCCGAAACCACCGACCCGGCGCAGAAGATCACCAGACCGGCGATCATCACCCGCTTGCGCCCCCAGCGATCACCCAATGATCCGCCCGCGAGCATGAGGCACGCGAAAACCAGGGTGTAACCGTTGACGACCCACTGCAGGGAGGTCACATCGGTTTTCAGATCGCTGCGGATATCGCCGAGCGCGACGCTGACCACCGTGGTGTCCAGGAATGTCACGAACACTACGGCGGTGACCGCGGCCAGCGCGGCGGCCGGGCGCCGCGCGGTGCCCGGACCAGTTCCCCTCGATACCACGGGCACAGGCTATCCGGCGCAGCCGCGGGCCGCCGGGCGGGCATACCGGTGGACGGGGCGCTTGGTGCCAAACCTGATTGACAGACGTGTTCTTGAAATCTCAGAGCAGTCGAACCCTTGACCGAGAGCCGCGGGCATCTAATATATCAATTGGAAGTTGATATATTCGGGAGGTCGATGTGGTCTCATCCATGGCGGACGGGCCGGAGGCGGACCGCTTCAAGGCGGCGATGGCGTCGTATCCGAGCGGTGCGACGATCGTGACCACCGCGGACGAGAGCGGGCGCTGGTGGGGTTTCACGGCCAGTTCCTTCTGTTCCGTCTCGCTGGCCCCGCCGTTGGTGCTGACGTGCCTGGCGAAGACGGCCCAGTGCTACGAAGCGTTCGAGCGAGCCGACCGGTGGGTGATTCATTTCGTGCACGCCGGACACACCGATCTGGCCTATCGGTTCGCCACCAAGGGCGCCGACAAGTTCGCGGGCGGTGATTTCCGGCTGTCCGAGGACGGGCTTCCGGTGCTCACCGAGGCCAGTGCGGTTCTGCACTGCACCGCGCACGGTAAGCCGGACGGGGGTGATCACATGATTCTGCTCGGGCGCGTGGACAAGACCGCGGTCGGCGCCGAAATCCCCTCGGTCTACTTCCGGCGCGGCTTCCACGCGCTCCACGTCGGAGCCTGACCGGCGGCCGTAGCGGTCTGGGCCGGGGTTGCTGGACGCATGAATCCGCGGATCGGGACCTCTACCAGCGCGATCAATGCTAGATATATCAATATACAGTTAATGTGTCAGCTGCGGTTGGCATATCGAAAGGAGCGCCAATGGCGGCGAAACGGGACGACCAGATGACCCTGGTCGCATTCATGCAGGCCTCGAACGTGACCGTGTACTCGGGCTCGTGGCGGTATCCGAGCGCCGCGCCGGACTTCCTCGACCTGCGCTACTACCAGCGGGTCGCGCGAGTGCTCGAAGAGGGCACCTTCGATCTCATGTTCTTCGACGACCGGCTGGCGATGCCGTCGATCTACGGCGGGTCGCATGCCGACGCCGTGCGCTACGGCGCGCGGCCGATCAAGATGGACCTCATGTCGGTCCTGGGCGCCGCGGCCGCCGCGACGACCCATCTCGGTCTCGGTGCGACCTATTCGACCACCTATTACCCGCCTTTCCATGTGGCGCGATCCTTCGCGACGCTCGACCATCTCAGCGGCGGCCGGGCCGCCTGGAACGTCGTCACGTCGGTGAACGACTCCGAGGCCCGCAACTTCGGTGTGGAACAGCATCTGGGTCACGACGAGCGCTACGACCGGGCCGAGGAGTTCATCGAGGTCGTGGCGAAACTGTGGGATTCCTGGGAAGACGACGCGATCCTCATGGATCGTGCCGGCGGGATCTTCGCCGACCCGGAGAAGGTCCACGAACTCGCCCACCAGGGAAAGTATTTCAACGTCCAGGGGCCGCTGACGGTCCCGCGCCCGCCGCAGGGCCGGTTGCCGATCATCCAGGCAGGCCAATCCGGGCGCGGCCGCCAGTTCGCCGGTAAATGGGCCGATCTGATCTTCACCGGCGACCCCACCCGCGATATTGCCACCGCGCACTACCGCGATCAGAAGGAGATCATCACCCAGCACGGACGCGACGAGAACGCGGTCCGGGTTCTGCCGATGGCGTACACGATCGTGGGCGAGACCGAGTCGATGGCCAAGGAGAAGGAAGAGATCTTCCTCAACCAGCTGGTGCATCCGCAGGCTTCGCTCGCGCTGCTCTCGGAGGTCACCAACTACGACTTCTCCGGGCACTCCCTCGACGACGAGGTCACCGATGAGCTGATCGATTCGGTATCGGGTATCCGCGGTCTCGTACAGGGCGTCAAACAGCATGTCCAGGGCACGCTGACGCTGCGGGAGCTGGCGAAGCACCGGGCGACCCTGCTGCAGGGCCCGCGTTTCGTCGGGACCGGCGAACAGGTCGCCGAACAGATGCAGGACTGGTTCGAATCCCGTTCCTGCGACGGTTTCGTGATCGCCGCCACCCACCTGCCCGGCGCTTTCGAGGATTTCGTCCGGCTCGTGGTTCCGGAGCTGCGCAAGCGCGGGATCTTCCGTTCGGAGTACGCCGGAAAGACGCTGCGCGAGAACCTGGGTCTCGACCGCCCGGCGCGGATGAGCTGATCCGGATTCGCACCGGTGTGCCGGGCGGTGGTTTCGGCTGCTGCCCGGCGTCGCTCGAATCCCGGCGACCCGCGGCGCGGTGTGAACGAAACCCGCAGGCCGGCTGTCAGGCGCCCGAGCCCGGCGTCCCGGGCAGGTTCGCGACCCGGCTGCTGAGCAGTTCGGCCGCGTTCTGCAGATGCTTCTCGCTGATGGCGCGGGCACCGGCGCCGTCGCGCCGGGCCAGCGCTTCGACGAGAGCCGCGTGTTCGTCGAGGCTGCAGGGGGTGTGCTCGGGGAAGGCCTCGAGGAATCCCGCGGGAATCATCCGGCCTGCCATACCGAGCATGCTCAGCAGTCGCGGGGATGCGCAGGCCTTGTTGACGGCCCGGTGGAACATGCGGTTCGGTACGGAGGCATCGCGACCGGCGCGGGCGGCGATCGCGACTTCGACCTCGAGTTCGCGGACCCGGCTCAACTCCTCGGGTGTGATGCGCTCGGCCGCCCATTCGGCCGCCACTCCCGCCAGGGCGGCCATGACGGCGAAATTCTCGAGAATGGATTCGGGTGAGACGCCCAGCACGATGATTCCGCTGCGGGGCGCGACGCGGACCAGGCCGTCGTGGGTCAATTCCAGGCACGCCTCCCGGACGGGGGTCCGGCTCGTTGCGAATTCGGTGGCGGTCTCGTCCAGGTCGATCCGGGTGCCGGGCTGGAGGACTCCGGTGAGTATGCGCTCCCGCAGGATCCGGGCGACCCGCTCGCGGTTGGTTCCCGCGCCGGAGGGTGCCATCGGCGCGCCGGCGACCGGCCATGCTTCTCCCGATTCCGACACTGGGACCCCTTTCTTCGGACGACGGTGGCCGCCCGGGCAATATATCAATCAGAAATGATATATCACTGGGTCCAGTTGTAGCGTTTGGCGAGCTCCGCGAGCTGGGGTGCGAAGGTTGGCGTACCGCTGTCGGCGAGGGAGTGCGTCAGCGCTTTTCCGGCATCCAGAATATGGTGGGCCAGAGCGACTTCGGTGCGATCGGCGTCTCGTGCCGACCAGGCTTCGAGCAGGGTCGCGTGGTCGTCGGTCGAGTGTCTGATCGAATCCGCGGTGCGCCCGAAATACACTCGCCGATAGCGTGAATAGCGCTCCCAGTATCCGTGGATCCCGGCCTGGAGAGTGTTCCGGTTGTTATCGGCTGTCATTCCGTACAGGGTGAAGTGGAATTCCTGATTCAGGGTCGCGTATTCATCCGCGTCGGTTGTTCCTCGTGAACGTTCGTGTAGTTCGCGGAGTACCGATTCGTCCCGCGCGGTGTGCGCTGTCGCCGATACCCGGACGGCCAGCGGTTCGAGCAATAACCGCATGGTGATGATGTCCTGGACCTCCGCCGCGGTGAAGCGACCCACCTCGGCTCCGGACCGTGGACGGGTGGTGATCCATCCTTCGGCCTCGAGCAGGCGGAATGCCTCACGCAGCGGTGTCCGGCTCACGCCGAACGCCTCGGCGTAGGCGTCCTGCCTGATCCGGGAACCCGGTTCGAGCTGTCCGGTGATGATCTGCTCGCGCAGCGTATCCGCGATTTGGGTGACCAGTGACCGAGAATCGAGGTTCAGCGACCCCGCCATTACTCCTCCCGGTATTCAATCGACTGGATGCAATGCTAATCGAGCGCCGGAACTCATCCGGTTTCCCCCGTTCCGGCGACCAGGCCGCGATCGTGCAGGTGGCCGATCTCGCGGTCGCTCAGCCCGAGTACACCGGAGAGCACTTCATCGGTGTGCTCGCCGAGTATCGGCGCACGCCGGACCGGCACACGGTCGGTAGCACCGAAATCCAGCGGGGAGGCGGGCATCGGATAGGTGCCCACACCCGGATGCTCGACCCGGGAGAACAGCGGATTGGCGGACGAGAGCCGGGGATCGTCGAGAAGTTCGGTGAAACTCTGGTACGGACCCCACGTCACCCCGCCCCGGTCCAGGTCCGCGGTGGCCGACGGGAAGGATCGACCGGCGAACCAGTCCCGCAGGTATCGCGCGAGTTGTTCGCGAGCCAGATAACGTCCGCCCTCGGTATCGAGGTCGGCGCCGGTCGATCGCGTGATGCTCTCACGGTGCGCGGCCAGGCCGGTGGTGGTTTCCAGTGCCGACCACTGCCGCGGGGTCAGGGCCACCACCATGATCAAGCGGTTGTCGCCGGTGCGGAACGGTGCGCCGAACGCACCGTACAGATAGTTGCCGTCCGGGGCGGCAGTGCCGGCGATATCGCCGCCGAGTGCGGCCTGGGCGAGACGACCGAGATTGCCGACCATCGCGAAGGCGACATCCGACAGTGCGGCCCGGACCAGCCGGCCCGCGCCGGTCCGGGAACGGTGACGTTCGGCGGCCAGTATTCCGGTGGCGGCCAGGCTGCCCAGCGCGATATCCCAGGCGGGCAGCACGCTGTTCACCGGGTCCGGGTTGTCGGCGGGGCCGGTGATGAGCGGGAACCCGGTGGCAGGGTGGACGGTGTAGTCCACCTCGCTGGTGCCGTCGTAGTTACCGGACAGCGCCATCATGATCAGATCGGGACGGCGTTCGCGCAGGCGTTGGTAGTCCAGCCAGCCGGTGGCGGGGAAGTTGGTGAGGAATATTCCGCCGTCGGCACCGGGCGCGGTGACGAGGGCCTGCACCAGTTCCCGGCCTTCCGCCGACCGCAAGTCCACCTGAATGGACCGTTTGCCCTTGTTGAGCCCGGCCCAGAACAGACTGTGCCCGGTATCGGTGACCGGCCTGCGCCGATAATCCAGACCGCCGCCGATCTGGTCGAACCGGATGACATCGGCGCCCAACTGCGCCAGGGTCATACCGCCGAGGGGCGCGGCGACGAACGCGGACCCTTCGACTATCCGCATCCCGTCGAGGACTCCGGCGCTCACGCCAGTACCCCGACCAGCCGCCAGTCCAGCACCGCGCCGTCCTCCTGCTCGGTGCCGCCGACCGTGAACACCCGGGACCGCAGCTGCACGAGCCGGGCACCGCCGCCGAGCGATTCGGTGGATTCGACCTCGATCGTGCTGTAGACGGTGTCGTCCTCGTGGACGGGGCCGAGATGGTCGCAGCTGTTCCAGCCGAGGACGGCGACGAGATGGGGCATCGCTTTCGACAGCTGGGCCGCGGCCAGGCCGATGGTGTGCCCGCCGTAGACGAGCCGGCGGCCGCCCGCGGCCCGCCGGTCATGGTGCACGGCCGCGAGATTCAAGGTCAGCCGGGCCAGTTCCGGGGCCGAGGTGACCACATCGGCGGCGGCCGCGGTGAATCGATCGCCGGCTTCCGGGGCCGTGCCGGTGGGCAGTCCTGTCAGATCCCACTCGGCCACCAGGGCCCGTGCGCGGGCGAGGTCCACCGCGCCGGAGATCGCGGTGAGGTCGTCGCTGTGACCGGTGGTCACCTCGGCATCGCTCATCGGGATCATGGCGCAGCGCGCGAAGTCCAGTACCGTGCGGCCGTGCTGGTCGGTGGTCCTGATGCGCAGTGCCATCATGCCGGTCGGGTAGCGGCCTTCCTTCCGCGAGTTCTCGCGCAACCCGATGACCTCGGTGCCGGTGTAGAGGGTGTCGCCGAGTTCGGGCAGCCGGTGTAGTTGCAGCCCGCGATAGAACAGGTTGGCTTTCGCGCGCTGGCTGAACTGCGTCGACTGGCCGATCGCCACATCCCACACCAGACCGGGATGTGCCAGCGGGCCGGCGGCGCCCACCGCCGTGGCCGCCATCTCCGCGTCGAGGGCCAGGACACTGCGGTCACCGAGGATCGCGCGATGTGTCGCGGCCAAGCCGCTGGACAGGGTGATCCCGGGTGAATCGAAGCGCTGACCGACGGCGAGATCGTCGAAATAGGGGCCGCCGGGGCGCAGATGGCGGGTCGCCTTTTCCGCGGTGCGGGTGTCAGGCATGGACCCGGCCCTCCTCGATCAGCTTGTGCAGGGTGAGGATCCGCTCGGCGTCGCGGACGTGCAGGCTCTCGATCATCCGGCCGTCGACCACGATCACGCTCTCACCTGCCGCGACGGCCCGCGTATAGGCGTCGACCACGGATTCGGCGTAGCTCACTTCGTCCGCCGACGGCCCGAAGCAGTCGTTGGCCGGCCCGATCTGCGAGGGATGGATCACCGTCTTCCCGTCGAAGCCCATATCGCGGCCCTGGCTCGCCTCCGCCGCGAAACCGGCCGCATCGGCGATCGCGTTGAATACACCGTCGAGGATCACCTTCCCCGCCGACCGGGCTCCCAGGACGGCCAGCGACAGCGCGGCCAGGACGGGTGCACGTCCGGGCACATGCCGGCCGTGCAGGTCGTTCACCAGATCGTTGGTGCCGATGACGAGAACGGCCAGGCGGTCGTGGGCCGCCGCGATCTCCTCGGCCCGAAGGAAGGCGCCGGGCGTCTCGACCATCGCCCACAGCGTCAGCTCCGGTGGCGCGCCGAGCGCATCCAGCGCCGCGGAGAGGTCCCGGACCTGCTGTGCCGTCTCCACTTTCGGTACCAGCACGCCGTCGGCGCCGGAGCGTGCCACGGCGGCGAGATCCTCGTCGTGCCATTCGGTGCCGAGACCGTTGATCCGCACGACGACTTCGCGCGGACCGTAGGCGCGGGCGGCGACCGCTTCGCACACCCGTGTCCTCGACGGTGCTTTCGCGTCGGGGCCGACGGCGTCTTCGAGATCGAAGATGAGGACGTCGGCCGCGAGCGTGCGGGCCTTGTCCATCGCCCGGGTGTTGTTGCCGGGCAGGTAGAGCGCCGATCGGCGGGGTCGGAGCGGACGTGGCATACGAACTCGGCTTTCTCTCGGGCGGCAGTACCGGACCGGGATGTCCACGACGGGACGTCTTGACGCGACCCGGCGACTGCGCGAATACTGTCGATTGTATCCAAAATGGGAGTGGGAGCAATACGGAAGCCGCACGCCCGGCGGCCCGGCTCGTCCACGGCGATCATCGAAGAGGAACCCATGACATCGACATCCGTCGCTTCGGAAACCATCGCGCCGCTGCGCTCCCTGCTGTTCTGCCCGGCCACTTCGATGCGCAACGTGCGCAAGATGCTCGACCTCGCGCCGGACGCGGCGGCCCTGGATCTCGAGGACGCGGTCGCCGACGACAACAAGACCGCCGCCCGGGAACAGGCGCGCGCCGGAATCGCCGAGATCGCCGCCGTCCGCTCCTACGTCCGGGTGAACCACCCGTCCACGGGCCGCACCCAGGGAGATATCGAAGCCGTCGTCCAGCCCGCTCTCGACGGCATCGTGCTGCCGAAAGTGGAAGATGTCGAGACGGTGCGCGCCGCGGACGAATGGCTGACCGCCGCCGAACAGGAGCACGGGGTGGCCGCGGGTTCCACCCGGTTGCTGGTGCTCATCGAGAGTGCCCTCGGCATCGCCGACGCCCGGCAGATCCTGCAGGCCAGCCCCCGTATCGAAACAGCGGTGTTCGGGGCCCACGACTTCATGCTCGATCTCGGTATCGACGGGCTGGATCATTCCGACGGTGCGGAGGAACTGCTGTACGCGCGGTCCGCGCTGGTCATCGCCGCTCGTGCCGCCCGGGTGTCGGCACCGCTGGACGGACCGTTCATCGCCTTCCGCAAGAGCGACGAGTTCGTCGCCATGTGCCGCCAGGCCCGTCGCATGGGTTTCCGCGGCAAGATGCTCATCCACCCGAGCCAGGTGGCGCTGAGCCATCTCGGATTCGCGCCTTCGGACGAAGAGGTCGCCACCGCGCAGACGATCGTCGATCAGTTCACCGCGGCCGAGGCCGAAGGCGCGGCCGCCATCGTGGTCGACGGACGCCTCGTGGACTACCCGATCTACGACCGTGCCCGCCGCATCATCAGCGCCGCCCAGCGGTGAACAGGTCGCGCAGAGGAGTATCGAGATGACGCGTTCACTCGAGGGGATCCGCGTGATCGACGCGGCCTCATTGGCCGCCGGTCCGCTGGTGGCGACCTATCTGGGCGAATTGGGCGCCGAGGTGAT
This sequence comes from Nocardia sp. NPDC049935, assembly GCF_055586645.1. Classification (NCBI taxonomy): domain Bacteria; kingdom Bacillati; phylum Actinomycetota; class Actinomycetes; order Mycobacteriales; family Nocardiaceae; genus Nocardia; species Nocardia sp. NPDC049935. The sequence continues at coordinate 141,195 of NZ_JBVJHV010000009.1, forward strand.
CAAGGTCGAGCAGCCGGGCACGGGCGATGCCATCCGCAAATGGGGTGCGCAGAAGGACGGGCAGGGCCTGATGTGGAAGAGCGTCGGGCGCAACAAGCGCACCGCGACCCTCGATATGCGCCGGGCCGCCGGTCAGGAACTGTTGCGCAAACTCGCCGCGAAAGCCGATGTCATCATTGTCAACACCCGGCCGTCGACGCTCGCGAAATGGGGTCTCACCTATGAGTCCCTCGCCCAGGAGAACCCGGGCCTGGTGATGCTGCACGTCACCGGGTTCGGAGCCGGCGGACCCGACAGCGACCGTCCCGGGTTCGGGACTCTGGGCGAGGCGATCAGCGGATTCGCCCACACCACCGGCGAGAAGGACGGACCGCCGACCCTGCCCTCGTTCATGCTCGCGGACGGGGTCGCCGCGCTGAACGGCACCTACGCGGTCCTCGCCGCCCTCTACCATCGTGACCTCCACAACGGCACCGGGCAGTTGATCGATCTGAACCTGATCGAACCGCTGGCGCGCCTGATCGAGCAGTCGGTGCTCACCTACGATCAGCTCGGGGTGGTGCAGGCCCGATTCGGTAACAAATGGGATATCAGCGCGCCCCGCAACACCTACCGGACCAGAGACGACGAGTGGATCGCGGTCTCCGGCAGCGCGCCGACCGTTGCCAAACGCATCTTCAAGGCGATCGGCCGCCCTGATCTGTCCGACCATCCGAATTTCGGGGATCCGCAGGAACGCCTGAAGAACGCCGATGCCGTGGATGCCGCGGTCGCCGAGTGGATCGCCGACCGGACCCTCGACGAAGCCATGGCCGTCTTCGAGGCGGAGGACGTCGCCGCCGCCCCGGTCTACGACGCACCCCGGCTCCTCGCCGATCCGCATCTGGTGGCGCGCGAAACCTATGTGCCCGTGCAAGATCCCGATCTCGGGACGATGCGGTTGCAGGCCCCGGTGCCACGATTGACGAAGACCCCGGCGGTTGTCGAGCACACCGGGCGCGGCCTCGGCGAAGACAACGACTATGTCTACGGCGAGTTGCTCGGCCTCGACGGTTCGGAAATCGATGAGTTGCGCGGGGTGGGCATCATCTGACGTATCCGACCCCCGGGCACATATCCTGTGAGCGCCCGCCGCCCGCTGTGGGCGCGGCCGTGCCGGATCCGGCCGGATACAGCAGCCGCTGCCCCCGGCGGGATGCCGCGATCGACAGGCCGGAGGAGTATGAGATTCGGGTTCATCTCGCATGTGGTCGGCGATACCGACTCGGCGAACGCCCTCCGGGACACGGTCGATTTCGCCGTCTACGCCGAGGAACTGGGTTTCGATTCCTTCTGGGTCGCGCAGCACCATTTCGGCACGCAGCACGCGCACTGCCCGTCACCGCTGGTACTGCTCGCGGCGATCGCGCAGCACACGACCCGGATCCGCTTGGGCACCGCAGTCGTCGTGGGCTCGCTGGAGGACCCGATCCGGCTGGCCGAGGACGCCGCCACTGTCGACGCGTTGAGCGGCGGACGTCTCGAACTGGGTCTGGGCGCCGGGGCCGACGAAGCCACGGCCCGGCTGTTCGGCCGCGATCACGCCGGCCGGCACGAGCGGTTCGGTGACACGCTGCACCGGCTGCGGGAACTGCTCGATTCCGGCAGCGGCCTGGTACCGCCCGCACCGGGTCTGCGGGACCGGCTCTGGATCGGCACCGCCTCGCAATCGGGGTTCGCACTGGCCGCCGAACACGATATGGGCGTACTGGCCGGCCGGACCTCGTCACCGCGGGGGCCGCGGGACGAGATCGCCGCCGCCCGGGTAGCGGAGTACCGCGCGGCCCAGGTCGCGCGGGGACGGGCGCCACGGGTGGGTGTTTCGCGGTCGGTGCTGTGCGCGGGTAGCGCGGCCGAGGCGTTCGGGCATATGCGGCCCGGGATCGAGCGCTGGGTGCGGGTCGCGGCCGACGCCGGGCGCTTCCCGGCCGGTTTCTCCGCCCGCGACTATGTCGATCTGGGGCATTGCTATCTGGGCTCCGGCGCCGAGGTCGCGGGAATGGTCGCCGGTGACGCGGTCGCCCCGGCCGCGACGGATTTCCTGTGCAATGTGCAGCCCGCGGCGCCGGATGCGGTGGCCGTGCGCGAAAGCCTGCGGCTGTTCGCGGAGATCGTTATTCCGGCGTGGCCCGATCCTCTCCGATCCTGACCACGGTGTCCGCGATGCGGCGCAGGCTGCGTTCCGCGTGCGAGACCAGCACGATCGCCAGGCCCGCGTCGGCGAGATCGCGGAGCAGGCCGAGTATCCGGTCCGCTGTGTCCTCGTCGAGCGACCCGGTGGGTTCGTCGGCCAGCAGCAGCCGGACATCGCCCACCACGGCCCGCGCGATCGCGACCCGCTGCGCCTGGCCGCCGGACAACTCCCGAGGCCGGCGGGTGACCGGTAGCTCGCCGAGCCCCACCCGCTGCAGTGCGGTTCGGGCGATCGCCCGGGCCTCGGCGTCGGGCAGCCGGTCGCGCAGGCGGGGTACCAGCGGTTCGGTGAGGCTGCGGTAGATCGCGCGGTGCGGGGCGAGGCTGCCGACGGCGTCCTGGAAGACGATACCGGCCTGCCCCGGTGGCGGCGGCCCGCTCGCCCCGTCCCACCGCACCGATCCGGCGCCGGGGGGTTCGATTCCCGCGAGCAGGCGCAGCAGCGTGCTCTTGCCCGCCCCCGAGGGTCCTGCCACGCCGACGATCTCGCCACGCCGAACCTCGAGATCGGTCGGCGCCAGTCCACCGCCGGCGGGATAGCGCCTGCTGATCTGCTCGGCGCGCAGGATCGGGTCGCCGCCGGGCGGTTTCGAGACCGGGGCGGCGACGGGTTCCGGCGGGGGTGCGGCCGCCGACTCCACCAGGGTGCCGCCCGTGGCCACATAGACGCGGTCCGCGTAGCGCTCGACCAGTGCGCGGTCGTGACTGACGATCAGCACCGCGGTGTCACCCGCCGTGAGCGCCGCCATGACGCGGTGCGTGTTGGTTTCGTCCAGGGCGTGGGTCGGTTCGTCGGCCAAGAGCAACGGCGGCGTCAGAGCGCGGGCGGTGGTCACCGAGGCGCGTTGCAACATTCCGCCGGACCAGGTGAACGGGCGCCGGCGCAGCCGTGGCTCCGGATCGGTGATGCCGAGGGCGGTGAGGTCCGCGGCGATTCGGCCGGGGGGCACCGGGCGGCGCCGGATCCGCCAGCCCTGCGCGATATTCGCCCCGACACTCAGCAGGGGGTCCACGGCGCCGAACGGGTCCTGGCCGATATAGCCGACAACGCTACCGCGCAGGCGCCGGAAATCGCGTTCGGTGCGACCGGACATATCGACCCCGTCGATCCGGATCGTGCCCTCGACACGGGCGGTGTCGAGCATGCCCAGCAGGGCGCGCAGGAGGGTGGTCTTGCCGCTACCGCTGGGACCCACGACGGCCACCGTCTCGCCGCGGCCCACGGTGAGCGTGATATCACGCAGTACCGGCGCGTCGTCACCGTAGGCGACGGTGAGGCCGCTGACCTCCACGATCGGGATACTCACCGGACCGCTCCCGGGCTCCCGCGGCCGCGCAGTCCTTCGGCGATGAGGTTGGCGGCGGCGGCCATCGCCAGGATCGCGACCGAAGGGGCCGCGAGCAACCACGGTGCGGCGGTCAGGAAGCGGCGGGCATCGCCCAGCATGGCGCCGAGTTCGGCTTCCGGCATCTGCACTCCGAGCCCGAGGAACGACAGTCCGGCGAGCGAGACCACGATCCCGCCGAGCCGGAGCGTGGTGACGATCGCGAACGGCGGCAGGACCGCGGGCAACAGGTGACGGAAGACGATCGCGGGCCTGCTCACTCCCGCGACCCGGGCCGCGATCACAGACGGGCGGGTTCGGGTTTCCAGGGTCAGCGCCCGCGCGATCCTGGCGTCGGCGGCCCAGCTCGAGATCACCAGCGCGACCAGCAGGTTGACATAACCGGGCCCGAACAGGCCGACGACGGCCAGGGCCAGCACCAAGCCCGGGATGGCGAGGACGATATCGATCAGCCGGGTGGCGGCCCGGTCGAGCCGACCGCCGTAGATCCCGCAGCACACGCCGGCGAGCAGGCTGATGGTGGCCGAACCCGCCAGGACGAGAAAGGCCGACAGCATCGACAGCCGCAGACCGTGCACGATCCGCGAGAACTGGTCGCGGCCGTACTGATCGGTGCCGAGCCAGTACTGTGTGCCCGGCGCGACCAGCTTGTCCAGGTAATGCGGTTCGTTCGGCGGGTACTGGGCCACCAGTGGGCCGGCCACCGCGAGCAGCACCAGAAGTCCGAGCACCACCGCGCCCGCGCGGGTCATAGGTCCACCGCGATCCGCCGGTCGATCACCGAGGAGATCAGGTCGGCGCCGACACTGGTCACGACGTAGGTCGCCGCCGCGAACACGGTGAACGCCTGGATCACCGGCAGATCCCGGTTCCTCACCGACTCGACCACATAGCTCCCCAGCCCCGGCCACGTGAACACCGTTTCCACCACGGTCGCACCGCCCACCAGCACCGCGACTCCGACGGCGAGCGCGTGCAACGACGGGACGGCACTGTTGGGCAGCCCGTGCCGCCACAGGAGCCGCCACCGGCCGGCGCCACGAGCACGCAGCACCTGGGCGGCCGGGCTGTCCAGGAACGCGAGCAGCTCGGCCCGTAACAGCCGCGACCAGGTATCGGCCAACCCGACGGCCAGACAGATCGCGGGCATCCACACCTGCCGCCAGCTACCGTCGAGTGCTGCCTTGCCGATGCCGAATCCCACCACGAAGACTTGGATCAGCAGCAGCGCGACCACGAACCCGGGCACCGACGCGAACAACAGCGCGAGGCCGCGTGTCCCGTGGTCGGGCCACCGTCGGGCGAACTGCGCGGCGGCGATGCCGAGTGCGGCTGCCAGCACGAACGCGAGCAGCAGCGCCACCGTCGCCAGGATCAGCGTGGCCGGCAATCGGTCGATGAGTTCCTCGGCCACGGGGCGTCCGGAGGCGAAGGAGATTCCGAAATCGCCTCGTAGCAGGCCCCACAACCAGTGCGCGTACTGGGCGGGCAGGGGCCGGTCGAGATGCAACCGCTGTTCGAGTTCGCCGAGCTGCGCGGGAGTCGGTTCGGGGATTCCCTGCGCCACGAGGATCATCCGGGCGGGGTCACCCGGAGCGAGCGGCATCAGCATCCAGATGAGCACACTCGCCCCGAGCAGGGTGATCACGGCCTCGGTCACCCTGCGGCGGGCGAGCGCTGCCACACGCACGACCGCGACTACCTGCCGGTGCGGCTGGTGATGTGCCGGCGCACATTCGACACCGGGTAATCGGCCCACTCCGGCCCGGTCACCACCGTGAAGTACTTGAAGGTGCCCGCGACGACATAGGCCTGGTCCGCCACCAGGATCTGCTGCGCGCGTTCGAGGAGCTTGTCACGGCGCCCGGGATCGAACTCACTGCGCAACTGTCGGCCGATCGCGTCGATCTCCGGATTCGCGACGCCCTGCGCGTTCGACGAGCCCCCGGTGGTCCACCGCACCAGATACGGCTGGATCGGATCGGCCGTGCCGGACAGCGACCCGCTCAGGGCGACCGAGGATTCCCACGCCGCGGGGTCGCTCTTCACCTCGGCGGAATCCTCCGCGTTGACGATCCGCAGCTCGAACCCGGCCTTCGCCACCTGGTCCTGCATCGCGATGGCCACATCGTTGGTTTCGGGGCCCTGGGCCTGGGTGATGAACCGGACCACGAGCTTGCGCCCGTCCTTCTCCCGTACTCCGTCGCCGCCACGGACCCAGCCGGCCGCGTCCAGGAGCCGGTTCGCGGTGTCGAGGTCGTGCACCTGGTTGTCCACCGCGAACGACATCTCCCGGGGGTACAGGCCGGCGGCCGCCTCGAACTGGCCGTTACCGACATCGGCGGCGATTCCCGCGTAGTCGATGGCGGCGGTGAACGCCTTGCGCACCGCGGCATCGGTGAAGATTCCGGCCTTCAGATTCATCTCCACCAGCAGCGACTGCAGGGCCGAATCCGACGACAGGATATGCGTATCGGGATTGCCCTGCAGCTCGAGCTGCGCCGAGGTGGACGGATAGAACGCCATATCCGCCTCCCCGCTGCGCACCCCGGCGAGCCGGGCCTGCTCATCGGGAACGACGCGGACCGTGATGCCCCGCAACGGCGGGACGCCCTCCCAATGTCCCGCGTAGGGGTCGAGAACCAGGTTGTCGGGCGTCCACTCGCTGATCGCATAAGGGCCGGAGTAGGCGCCCGCGCCGACGATCTTCGCCGAATCACCGCCCGCGGCCTCCACGGCGGCGACATCGTAGATCTGCAGCGAGTTGTCCCGGGCCGCGAGCGCCGCCGGGACCATCGCGTTCGGCCGCGGCGTGGTGATCACCACCTTGTCGCCCTCGGCCTTCGCCGTCGTCGCCGGATCCAGATAGACCTGGGCGGCCTTGGACCGGGAGATCTGCCGGGTCAGTGCCGCCGCGACGGCCGCCGCGTCCACCGGTTTGCCGTTCTGGAAGGTCACGCCCTCGCGCAGACTCACCACCCAGCGGGTGTCCCCGTCGCGCGAAACGTCGCGCGCCAGCCAGGGCTCCACGGTTCCCGATTCGCCGACCTGCAGCAGGTTCTCGGCGACGCCCCAGTCGAACAGCCAGTTCGTGCCGGTCCCGATCGGATCGAGACCCGCGATCTTGTACGAGTTGTAGATGGTCAGGATGCCGTCGCCGGACTCTCGCAACTGGTGCGCGACCGCCGCCGCGTCCTCGCCCGTGTCGTCGGCCGCGCATCCGGTGAAGACCATCGCGGCGGCCACCGCGGTAGCCAGTACGCCCATCCGGGAGAAACGATGCCGGCGCGGTACGGGGGCATGGTCGGGTAGCCGCTCGGCACGACGCCGGGCGCGGCGAGTGAGCACTCGCATCTTCATCCTCGTGAAACTCGGTCCTGAACTGCGGGGCAGGTGTCCTGGCTCCCGGATCAACACTCGCCTCCGGCCTTCCAACCCAGGGAGGTCGTGGCCATCGGATGAAGGTCTGCTACTCGGTCACAGTTGCGGGACAGCCCCGGATTCGCACCGGTGTTCCCTGCTGTGAGGAAACTTAGCATCCCTTAAGAAAAGCGATCCGGGCTGTCGTGGTCGTGGTCTCCCCGCCCTGCCACGCCACCGGGTGATGCGGCTCTCCGACGGGCCCGGTGGCGTGACGGTGCGTGTCAGTAGACCGGAGTGCAGGGGTTCGGGATCGCCGATCCGGAGGCGAGGTCGCAGACCCCGCTGGTGAGCGCCTGGAAGGGGGTGATCACGAGGAGCGCGAGGATCCCGAAGATATCGCCCCGCTGGATGGCCCCGACGGCCGACTGCGCGGCGGTCGACCCGGTGTCCAGCATCGACGAGCCGGTCCCGGTCTCGGCTACGGCATCCGGCGTGGCCTGGGGAGCGGCCGTCGCGCCGGCGGCGGTACCCAGGAGGCAGGCGGCCGCGATCGAGGTGGCGGCTACACCGGTCTTCAGCACCTTGGGCATATTGGGTCGATCCATCGTCCTGCGCTCCTCGTCGAGTCGAAACAGTATCGCCCGGCGGTTCGCAGCCGGGCGAGAATCAACACTAACTTATCTGGCGTAGGTTCGGGGGAACTCGGCCTGGAAGGCCGAATGGAGATCTGGTGAACGACGGCGCTGTGAGTGCGATTATTCGTTGATCGGATGTATGTCCTCCACGAATTCAGGGCGGTTGTGGAAGGGACGACGGTGGGCGCGTTGGCGATTGTTGTGAGAATAGCCATAAACATGAATGCTGGTGGTGCGGGATTACCGGACATGCGGGAAGCGCCGTGGAGTAGCGTGGCATCTCGCGGCGAGCCGGTCGGAAGCCGGTTCGCCGGTCTCAGCATTCGCTGGTCGCCGGGATTCCGCGCAGTCGTTCGTCCAGCCAGAGCACAGCCTCGGGGTATCCGAGACCCGCCGCGATGATGTGCTCGCCGAGCACGCTGCGGTAGACGGCGGTGACGCCGAGCGCGCACTGCTCGCGGAAGAGGTTGCGCGCCCCCTCCGCCGGAATCCAGAACTCCTGCTCACCGTTGTAGATGTAGAGCGGCGTCGCCGAGGCGAGGCCCGTCATCCGGGTCACGTCGTAGATATCGCGAGCGAGTGCCGAGCGCAGGGGGTCGGCGATGTTCGCGCCGATATCGATCGGCAGCAGCAGGATTCCGGGTAGCGCGAAAACGCTGATGCACTGGTCTTTCATCGGCGAGGTGGAGACCCACTGGGCGAGGTGGTTCATCCGGGCCAGGATCTCGGGCCGCTCCCGCGCGATGCCGAGGACGGCCCCCATGAACACCCCCGAGGCCAGATTCGCGTTCATACTGCCGGCCAGGATCTCGTAGTCGGCGGGCACCCCGCCCAGCGCCGCGCCGGCCATTGACGGCGCGAGCTCGGGTGCGTAGCTCTCGATCAGTTTCACCGCGCCGTGGGTGGCGATCGCGCCGCCGGAGTACCCGGTCATCGCGAACCTGCTCGCGCCGAATTCGCCGGACCGCCAATTCCGCACCGCGCGAACGGCGTCGAGCACCGCGTGGCCCGCGACATAGGGTTCGGCGTAGGCCATCCGCGGGCCCTCGTGATCCGGGATGAGCACGGCGTAGCCGCGTAGTGCGGCCAGGTGGGTGGTGGGTGGGACGAAATCGGTGAACGCGCTGTCGGCCAGCGAGAAACCGTGCGCCAGTGTGTAACTCGGGGTGCAATGCCGGCCGAGCGCATCGATCGGGAGGTTGTTGACCACTACCGGCCGGGCTCCGGGCGCCGGTGCGGCGGTCGCCGGAATCACCAGGGTCGCCGTGGCGAAGGACGGCCGGCCGTGCGCGTCGGTGGTCCGGAATTTCAACAGCACCGCCTGCCGGATCGGTACGACGACCAGCGGCGCGGCCGACGCGGTGATATCGCGGACCTCGATCACCGCGCCCGGGACCAGACCGGCGAGGTCCGGCGGCCACAGATCGAATATCGGGTCGCCGGTCGGCGCGGGGAGCACCGCCTGACGCAACGCCGCCAGTTCTGGTGCCAGATCGTGGGTCTCGTCCGGTGCCCGATCGGGTACCGGCGCGATCGCAGGCGGCGGAAGCACCTGGTCGATCCACTGCTGAATGGTGGGCAGCACAGCACCACTCGTCTCCGCGGGGAGCGCCGGTAATCCGGGCAGCGGGATCCCGGGCGCGGGCTGGGCGGCGGCCGGGCCGGTGAGCAACGGCACGATGAGCAACAACGCGAGAGTGCCGGCACGCAAACATCTCATGGCACACGCCCCTGGGTGCGAGATCGATCCGCCTGACACCCGGTGATATGCGGCTTCACCTGCGCCGTTATACCGGCGTCAGGTACCCAGATTACGCAGCCGCGGGCGAGTTACCGTGTTACGTCACACGATCGAGACGACCTGCGACCGATTCGAGACAACCGGGGACCGCGGCCGGGTATCTCGCGCCGAATCGCCGTCCTGTCCGGACATCCCGATTGCGCGGGGCCGTGCGTCTACCGTGGCGCCGTCCCGGTGCCGAACCGCCCGGGACGGTGCCCATTTCAGTGCGTGGACAATCGAGGGAGAGAGATGACAGTGTTCCGCAGCGCGGTCGCGGCCGGTGCGATCGCGGTATCGGCCGGACTCCTGTACGCCGGACCGGCGCTCGCCGCACCGGACAACGGCCAGATTCTCGAATGCACCGAGCAGTCGGTCGACTACTCCGCATTCCGCACGTGCATGTCGCAGTACAGTTCGCAACGCCTGACGCCCGAGGAACAGAAGCTGTCCGACGATATCGATCGCGCGACGAGCGAATGCCGGGCGGAACTCACCCAGTTCAACCAGGACGGCCCGGGCTGTGCTCGATTGCGGGACCTGGACCCCCGGGCCGCAGACGCGTTGGGTGCCAACGACGGCGGGTAGCGGCGGCGCACGGACGGGCGGGCCCACCGGCGGTACGGCTCTCGACATCTCCGGGCCCGTCGAGTAGACCGAGAGAATGCCCCAATCGAGTGACGATGTCTGGGAAGTGCTGTCGACCGCACGGTCGATTCGCAGATTCACCGACGAACCGGTCGACGACGCCACGCTCGAGCGTTGTCTGCAGGCCGCGACCTGGGCTCCGAACGGAGCGAACGCGCAGCTGTGGCGTTTCATCGTCCTGGACGGGGCCGAGCAGCGCGCCGCTGTCGCCGAGGCGGCCCGGATCGCCCTGGAATCGATCGAATCGATCTACGGGATGACCAGGCCCACCGACGACGATCACAGCCGCGCCGCACGCAACAACCGGGCCACCTACGAGTTGCACGACCGGGCCGGCGAGTACACGTCGGTGCTGTTCACGGCGTTCAAGAACGATTTCTCCTCGGAGTTCCTGCAGGGCGGGTCGATCTATCCCGCCCTGCAGAACTTCTATCTCGCGGCGCGTGCGCAGGGGCTGGGCGCCTGTTTGACGAGCTGGGCGTCGTACGGCGGTGAGCAGGTGCTGCGCGAATCGGTCGGTATTCCCGATGAGTGGTTCCTGGCCGGGCATATCGTCGTCGGCTGGCCGCGCGGACGGCACGGGTCGGTGCGGCGGCGGCCGCTGACGGATGTGGTGTTCCGCAACCGCTGGGATTCCGAGCACGCCGATATCACCTTCGGCCGGGGCGCCCGGCCCAGGGGATAGCCGCTCACGGCGGGGTGTCGCCGAGTTTCCGCTGTTGCGCGACGAGTTCGTCCAGATCGGTCAGCCGGTGCAGGCCGGCCAGGGGCCGCGACATTCGCCGGTTACCGGACAACGCGTCTTCGTTGCGCGACAGGAAGTACCAGTAGCCGGCGGTGAAGGGGCAGGCGTCCGGGCCGACCCGCCGATCGGGGCGATACCGGCAGTCGCCACAGTAGTCACTCATCCGGTCGATATACGCGCCGCCGGACGTGTAGGGCTTGGTGGCGAGGAGCCCGCCGTCGGCGTGCTGTGACATGCCGAGAACGTTGCCGATCATCACCCACTCGTAGCCGTCGACGAAACAGCGATGGAACCAGTCGGCGACCGCGGCGGGCCGCCAGCCGCGTTGCAGGGCATAGCTCGACAAAACCATCAATCGGGGAATGTGGTGCACCCAGCCGTGCTCGCGGACGTCGGCCAGTACCCCGCGCAGGCAGCGGGCCTCCACCGCGTCCGCGTCGAGATCGGCGAACCAGCCGGGAAGCGGGCGGCGGGCCGCGAATTCGTTGCGGTGGCGATACTGCCGGCCGAAATGCCAGTAGGAATGCCAGATGTAATCGCGCCAGCCGATCAACTGCCGGATATAGCCCTCGGCGCCGGCCAGTGGCACCCGCCCGGCGCGATACTCGTCCTCCGCGGCGTACGCGCATTCCAGCGGGTCGAGCAGTCCCAGATTCATCGGCGCGGAGAGCAGGCTGTGCGCCATCCACGGATCGCCGGCCAGCATGGCGTCCTCGTGCGGGCCGAAGTGCGGGAGTCGTTCCCGGAGGAAATGCCGCAGGGCCGCCCGCGCCTCGCCGCGGGTGACGGCGAATTCCCGCGGGCCGTCGTTGCCCACGAAGGATACGACGCCGTCGCGCTCCCAGCGGTCCAGATCCGCGCGTACCCGGTCGTCGATCTCGTCCTCTTCCGGCCACCACGGTGGTGGTACATCGAGCCGGACCGACTTCGGCGGCGGTTCCCGGTTCTCGGTGTCGAGATTCCATCGGGACCCGGCGGGTTGTGCCCCGTCCATCAGCAGGTCGAAGCGGCGTCGCGCGTCCCGGTAGAAGTCCTCGAGGAGCAGACCCGACCGGGAACGCGCCCATTCCTCGAAAGTGGCGTGGTCGGTGGCGAAACCGCGGGCGGGCAGGACCTCGACCTCCGGTAGCGATCGTACGAACCGGTCGGCCGCCCAGGATGTCGGCCGGCATACCGTGAGCCGGTCCGGAACCCGGTCGAGCGCCTCCCGGTAGGTATGGGTGCGGAGGAAGAGCGCCTGGTCACCGAGTTCGGCCGCGCGGTGCCGCAGTGCCGACAGCACCAGATGCGCCTTGCGCCGGTGGAAGCGGCGGCGCCCGAAGACGGCACGGGACTCGATGAGCAGGACCGGCTGGTCCGGGGAATCGAGGAAATGCGGGCCCAACTGGTCGGCGAAACACCATCGCCGCGGCTCACCACGTGTCATCTGCGGTCCTCCGACAGCTCACGACAAGAGTGTGGGAAGGCTGATCCGGACGATCGAGGCTAACCGGGTTCGGGGGGCCCGCACGCGCGCCACGCCGCGAATGCCGAAGGCCGGGGACCCTGTCGGTAGAAGGGTGGGGAATCGGTCAGGCGTACATCGACGGCCTGCACGGTTCGACCGGCAGCCGGGCGCCACCGAGGAACGAGCCGGGGGACACCCGCATCAGGGCGCGGAATTCGGCGTTCATATGGGATTGGTCGTAGTAGCCGGCACCGGCTGCCAGGTGCGACGACGGCGATGTTCCGAGGCGTGCTACGAGTCGCCGCACCCGGTCGATCCGGGTGTAGTGCTTGGGCGAGACACCGATCCCGGCGCCGAAGAGGTTTCGAAGCTGACGTTCGCTCACCGCCAGGGCATGGGCCAGCGTGGGAATACTCGGGGCACCCGGTCGGGCCGATACGGAATCGACAGCGGTCCGGAGCAGGTGCCGGTGCTGCCGCTGGGTCGGCGTCTCCCGGATGCGCTGTGGTAGCCGCTGTTCGAGATAGGGGAACAGCTCGTCCGGACCCAGCTCTACCAGGTCGGCGGCGAGCTGCGCGGCCGGCCCCGGCAAATCGGCCAGGCGGACGACCCGGTCGGTCAGATCTCCGGCGGCCACCCCGAGCAGCGGGCCGGTGGCGCCCGGAGCGAGCCGTAGCCGCAGACAGCCCAGCGGTTTCTCCGCCGCCGCATACGTCGCTCTCGTCCGGGGCCCCAGGACGAGGGCGTCGCGCGGGCCGTGGTCCTCGGTGCGCAGCACGATCATGGTGACGGCCTGGGGAATATGCGCGAAGGGCAGGCGTGCGTCGCGCACGGTCGGAATACGGCCGAGTTCGGTGAGCCAGGGGCGCAGGGTCGCGGGGGCTGGTGCGGTGGTCTCGACGAGATCGGTCGTCACGGGCGACTGGGGCCGCGGCATGGTCACTCTTCGACTGTAGGCAGGTCAGGGCGATCGCGCTGTGCCGAAATCTCCTATCGGCCCGGGCTGCGGGAACGGCACGATACAGCGATGATCGTGATAACCGGTGCCACGGGCACCATCGGCGGCGAACTCGTTCGTATCCTGACAATGCGCGGCGCGAAAGTTCGTGCCGTGACCCGGAATCCGGATGCGACCCGGTTCCCGGGCCGGGTGGACGTCGTGCGCGGAGACCTCGCGGATGCCCGGGAAATGGAAGTCGCGCTGGCGGGCGCCGAAGCAGTGTTCGTCCTCGGCGTGCTCGGCCCGGAGTATATCGACGCGGATCGGGCGCTGATCCGGGCCGCTCGGGATGCCGGGGCACGCCGCATCGTGAAACTGTCTGCGATCGGCACCGGCGATCCCGGGCTGGGCCGGGTCGGCACCTGGCATCTGCCGGGGGAAGAAGCGGTCCGGGACAGCGGTGTCGACTGGACCGTGCTGAGACCCAGCTCCTTCGCCTCGAACACCCTCAGCTGGGCGCCTGCCATCCAGGCCGGCCGCCCCGTCTCGAACCTGACCGGGTCGGGCGCGCAGGGCGTGGTCGATCCCCGTGACGTCTCCGCGGTCGCGGCGGAGGCACTGCTGTCCGCCGCGCACTCCGGTCGCGTCTACACCTTGACCGGCCCCGAACTGCTCACCACATACGACCAGGCCGCCACCCTGGCGGCCGCGCTCGGGCACCCGGTCGAGGTAACCGATATCGGGGCGGACACCGCCCGCGAACATATGCTCGCTGCCGGAGCCACACCGGAATTCGCCGACGGTGCGCTGGCCGGCCAGGCATTCGCGGCGGCCGGCGGAAACGCGGTGCTGACCGATGATGTGGCCGCGGTGCTGGGCCGACCGGCGCGAACCTATGCGGAGTGGGTCGATGACCACGTCGCGGCATTCGCCCGGGAACCGGCGGAGGGCGACTGGCGGGCGTACTGAATCCGCGCGAGGACCCGCCCACTGCCGTCCGGAACCGGGACGGCAGCGCTCGGCGTATATCGACGCCGGATCAGTGCCCACGCACCTCGAGGGGTTCGCGGCCGGATTCGCCTACCTCGGGCGCCTCCGACCGGCCGATGCCGGACGGGTACAGGCGCCTGCCGGTGAACAGGGCGACGATCGCGGCGAGATACACGAGCGGGGCGAGCCGCAGTGCTTCGAGCAGGCCGATCCGGTCCGCGAGGAGGCCGATCACGAAGGGGCCCAGTGCCAGGCCCAGGACATTGTTGGCGACAGTGAGGGTGCCGAGTGCGGACGATCGCACCGTGGGATGGGTGAGCGACGCCACGATCGCGGCGCTGGGACCCGAACTGCCCGCGGCGAAGAAGCAGCCGACCGCGATCAGAATCAATTGCGGAGCGCCGGCTTCGAGCCGGAACCCGATGCCCAGGGCGATCAGCGAGAGCACGCAGAAGGTGATCGCGGCGGACCATTTCCGGGCCGGATCACCGCGGCCGACCCGGTCGGTGATCATCCCGCAGACGATCATGCCGATCGCGATCAGCAGCACGAAGACCGAGGCGATCGTCCCGGCCTTGTCGGGGTCCATCTCGTAGTAGCGGTTGAAGAAACTGGGCGACCAGGCCAGCATGACCGCGGCGGTGAACATCTGCAGTCCGCCACCCAGATAGGCGCACCACAGGGCCGGGTCGGTGAACAGGCTCGATACGGGGGCGCGGGGAGTGCCGAGTCCGGGTTCGGCCGTATCGGGAACCGGGTCGGCGGTGTGGTCGGCGAGACGGCGTTCGGTGACCACCACCCGGAACGCGGCCACCAGGATGAGACCCAGCACCGCCATCGCGGCGAACGACCAGCGCCAGCTCAGATGCACCGCGATCACCGCGCCGACCGAGACGCCCACGACCGAACCGAAGGATCCGCCGGCCATGAAGGCGCCGCTGAGTGTGGAGTGGACGCGAGGTGCGAAAACACTGAGCACCACCGCGATACCGACGCTCCCGTACGCGGCCTCGCCTACGCCGACGAAGAAGCGGGCGGCCAGCAGTTGCTCGTAGTTGGCGGCGATCGCGCACAACAGCGTCGCGGTGCTCCAGAGGGCGGCCATCAGGGCCAGGGATCTCACCCGGCCCCAGCGATCCGCCAGCAGGGAGAGCGGCAGGGTGAGCAGTCCGACCATCAGCGCGACGATGCTGGTGAGGGAGGCGAGCTGGGAATCGGTCAGGGCCCATTCGGATTCGAGGAACGGGAACACCGCACTGAGGACCTGCCGGGACATGTAGTCGGAGAGCAGCAGCCCGAACGCGAGGGCGAAGACGACCCACGGATAGATCGCCGAGCGGCGGCGCGGGCCGGGACGAGTGGCCCCGGGATCGGTGGTGCCCGGCCCGGCGGGCCCGCCGGGCGGTGTGCCGATCGTGGTGGGAGGTAATCCCATGGAGACTCCTGGAGGGGACGGCGGGGGTGCGGTGGGAGCGGCCGGCGTCACGAGGCCGCGCGGCGCGCCTCGAACGCCTCGAGTTCCTCCGCGAGGATCGGCACGCCGAGGTTGCCTCCACGCCGCAGCGGGATGTCGTTCATCGCCATGAACTGCTCGGTCCATTCCGGATCCCAGCGGGACAGGGTGTCCCACAGCGGGTTCCAGTTCCCGTCGCTGCGCATCCGGTCGATGGTCGGGGTCGGATCGGGGTGTGTCATGCGGCACTCGTTTCACGTGCGGGGCGATTCCGGGCCGAGAGGAAGACGGCGCAACCGGAAGTGGCGTGCATCACTTTATGTGGACTGTGACGCAGATAATTACCCTGACGGGACCGAGTTCTATCCATTTCGGGACACACGGCGGTGCCGGTACGTCTCGGTCCGGAGAACTCGGACGACGCGCGCTACCGCTCAAGCTGTTTGCGCCACTCGCGCGGACTCATGCCGAACTGCTGGTGGAACCACCGGGAGAAGCTGCTCGGCGTGGAGAACGCGAGTAGTTCGGAGATCTCGGTGAACGAGTAGCGGCGGCCGGTGACCATCCGCTTCGCGAGCTCCACGCGGGTCGAGTCGAGCACCGCGGTGAAGGTCAGTCCCGCCCGGCTCAGGTGCCGGTGCACGGTCCGCCGGTCGACGCCGAGGCTGCGTGCCACCTGATCGACCGAGCACCGGCCGGTCGGGAGCAGGAGCTCGATGAGCTCGCGCACCCGGGAGACGATCGTGGACTCCGCCGGCACCGCGAGGGTGTCGAGGAACTGCTGTGCGTACGACCGGAGCAGGGGGTCGGAGAGCCGGTTCGGTTCGTCCAGGTCGCCGGTGTAGACGACGATCCCGGAGTATTCGCCGTCGAAGACCAGTGGCGCCCGGAACGTCCGGCGGTGGGTGGTGTCGTCGGCGGGCCGGGAATGCTCGAAGCACACCGACACCGGATGCCACCGCTCACCCAGCAGATGGGTGAGCAGTTGGTGCATCGCGGTCACCGCCAGTTCGACGGACTGCCGCACGATCATCGGCTCGCCGGGATCGACGCTGGTCCGGAGGGTGGCCAGGCCGTCGCGCTCCGACAGTTGCAGATGCAGGGACTCGTTGTACATGTGCTGGTAGCGGATGAGCATCCGGACGGCGCTGCGGGCGTCGGGTTCTTCGCGGATGCTCACACTGAGCGGGCCGAGGGTCGACAGCCGCCGGCGTTCGGCGAGCAGGAGGGCGAAATCCTGGCGACCGGACTCGGCGGCCGACACCTCGAGCAGCCGGACCACCGCGGACGCGGGGATCAATCGGTCCGGCAGGTCGAGGCTCGCGGGATCGATATCGACACTGCGCAGCAGCCGGATGGGGTCCAGGTCGAGTGAGCGGCTCAGCTCGATATATCCGGTCAGCGACGCGTACCGCGCGAGGGGTCTGGCCACGACGTCCACCTGTCCCGAAAAGGTAATAAATCTGTCCCGTGGCGGTAAGTATAGGCGTGACGCCTTGGCTACGGTCGAGTAACCGGAGTCACACCGCAGCGCTTGCGACTACGCACTGTGGCTCGACGGATATCTCGTCCCATATCGCCCGGTGAGCACCCCGGGACGACCGCATCCAGGGAGAACGCAATGGCACAAGCGATCCGATTCCACGAGACCGGTGGTCCGGAAGTCCTGAAATGGGAGCCGGTGACCGTCGGCGATCCCGGGCCGGGCGAGGTCCGGGTCCGGCACGAGGCGGTCGGGCTGAACTTCGCCGATACCTATTTCCGCACCGGCCTGTATCCGGCGCCGCTGCCCGCGGGAATGGGAGTGGAGGCCGCGGGCGTCGTCGAGGCGATCGGCGCCGGTGTCACCGGGTTCCGCGAGGGTGACCGGGTCACCTACACCGGCAGCCCGCTGGGCGCGTACAGCACCGAGCGGGTGATGCCGGCCGAACACCTCATCGCGGTGCCCGGCGGGATCACCCTCGAAACCGCCGCCGCCATGACCATGCGCGGCCTGACCACCGCGTATCTGCTGCGCCGGATCCACCCGCTGCGGGCCGGCGATACGGTGCTGCTGCACGCGGCGGCGGGCGGTGTCGGGCTGATCTTCTGCCAGTGGGCGGCACTGCTCGGTGTCCGGGTGATCGGAACGGTGTCGACCGATGAGAAAGCGGCGGTCGCGCGTGCCCACGGCTGTGCCGAGGTCATCGTCTACACCCGGGAGGACGTCGCCGAGCGGGTCCGCGAACTCACCGGGGACGCGGGGGTACCGGTGGTCTACGACAGCATCGGCGCGTCGACCTTCCGGTCGTCGCTGGACTCGCTGGCCCGCCGGGGCCTGCTCGTCGCGTTCGGCACCGCGTCCGGGCCCATCCCGCCGATCGATGCCATGGAACTCGCGGTCAAGGGCTCGCTGTTCGTGACCCGGCCGGCGCTGGCGGACTACATCGCCGATCCGGCCGAACGCGCCGAACTCGCCGCCGAACTGTTCGGCCATGTCGCGGCGGGCCGCATCACCATCGAGATCAATCAGCGGTACGCGCTGGACGAGGCCGAGAAGGCCCATCGCGACCTGGAATCCGGGATCAGCGTCGGCTCGTCGGTGTTCGCGCTCTGATCCGTCCCACCCACTCCTCGAAGGAGGCTGCTATGACCACCACCGCCGATCTCGCCCCGGGCCGCGGTAGGACCCGCACCTGGACGCCGATGGATGCCCGGCCGCTGACCTGCAGTATCGGCGCGGAGTTGCACGGCGTCGATCTCGCCGGAGTGGCGCGCGACGACGCGCTGTTCGCAGAGCTGAAATCGCTGCTGCTCCGGTACAAGGTGCTCTTCTTCCGCGACCAGGACATGAGCCGCGCCGAGCATGTGGCCCTCGCCGAACGCTTCGGCCCGCTGGAGGATCATCCGGCGCTCGGCAGCGATCCCGACCATCCGGGACTGGTCCGGATCTACAAGGACCTCGACAGTCCGCCCGAACAGTTCGAGAACTCCTATCACTGCGATGCGACCTGGCGGGTGAATCCGCCGATGGGATGCGTGCTGCGCTGCGTCGAGGGTCCCGCGGTGGGCGGCGACACCGTCTGGGTGAATATGGCTCTGGCCTACGAGAAGTTGCCAGAAGGTGTGAAAGCGCAGATCGAGGGTCTCCGCGCGCGGCACAGTATCGAGGCCTCGTTCGGTGCGCGGATGCCGATCGCGCAGCGTCTCGACCTCGCCGAACGATTCCCGGACGCGGAACACCCGGTGGTCCGCACCCATCCGGAGACCGGCGAGAAAATCCTGTTCGTCAACAGCTTCGCGACGCATCTGACCAACTATCACACCGCGGAGAACGTGCGCTGCGGAATCGATTACGCGCCCGGCGCGGGTGATCTGCTGCGCTACCTGATGAGTCAGGCGACCATCCCGGAGTACCAGGTGCGATGGCGGTGGACGCCCGGCAGTGTGGCGATCTGGGACAACAGGTCGACCCAGCATTACGCCGTCCAGGACTACTGGCCGGCCGTCCGGAAGATGGAGCGCGCCGGGATCGTCGGCGACCGGCCCTTCTGAAACCCACTCTCGCTGTTTCCCATTCCGCGAATTCATCATCGATCGAGAAACGGAGTCACCCATGCATTTCCACGACGATGCGCTCTTCCCCGAGAACCAGGAGAAACTGGTCATCACCTGCGCCCCGTACGGACCCGAGTGGGAGCCGGACGATTTCCGCGAGGATCTGCCGCTGACGATGGAGGAGCACATCCAGCAGGCGGTGGACTGTTACGAGGCCGGGGCGACGGTCCTGCATATCCACGTCCGCGAGCTGGACGGCAAGGGCAGTAAGCGGCTGTCGAAGTTCAACGAACTGCTCGCGGGCCTGCGTGAGGCGGTACCGGAGATGATCCTGCAGGTCGGCGGGTCGATCTCGTTCGCGCCGGAAGGCGAGGGGTCGGACGCGAAATGGCTGTCCGACGATACCCGCCATATGCTGGCCGAACTCGATCCGAAACCGGACCAGGTGACGATCGCGATCAACACCAGCCAGATGAACATCATGGAGTTGATGACCCCCGACGATATCGCGGGGACGTCGATGGAGCGCCCCGAACTGGCGGCCGCCTACCGGGAGATGACGGTGCCGGCCGGCCCGGAATGGGTGGCCGAACATCTGCGCCGGTTGCAGGCGGCGGGGATCCAGCCGCATTTCCAGCTGTCGTCCATTCCGCAGCTCGAGACGGTCGAGCGGTTGATCCGCCGTGGCGTGTACACGGGACCGCTGAACCTGACGTGGGTGGGGATCGGCGGCGGCTTCGACGGGCCGAATCCGTACAACATCATGAACTTCGTCCAGCGGGTGCCCGACGGTGCGTGCCTGACCCTCGAAACCCTGATGCGCAGCGTACTTCCGGTGAACGCGATGGCGGTCGCGATGGGTCTGCACACCCGGTGCGGTAACGAGGACACGCTGTGGGGGCGTAAGGTCGAGAAGATGACCTCGGTACAGCAGATCCGGCAGCTGGTCCGGCTGGCCGGCGAGCTCGGCCGGGAGGTCGCCTCCGGTAAGGAGGCCCGCGAGATCTACCGGATCGGGACGACCTACGCCGGTGCCGGCGAAACTCTGGCGGCGCTCGGATACGCCCCGAATCGCCGGCCCGGCCAGGTCGGATTCACCCAGCACGCCTGATCCGAGGGCGCCGGCGCGGGGCACGGCGGTGACACGTCGTGCCCCGTCGCGTCCGTGGCACTTTCAGCATTCCGACTCCGGCCTAGGAGACCCATGAACAGCACCGCCGACCCGACCGTGGTGATCGTGCCCGGACTCCGCGATCACGTCGCGCAGCACTGGCAGACCCTGCTCGCCGACCGGCTGACCCTAGTCCGCACCGTGCCGCCGCTCGAGCACGAGAAACTGAGCCGCCGGGCCCGGGTCGCGGCGCTCGACGCCGTACTCACCGAGATCGACGGACCCGTCGTCCTGGTCGCCCACAGTGCGGGCGTGATCACCACCGTGCACTGGGCGCAGCGCCCGTCCCGTCCGATCCTGGGGGCTGTGCTCGCGACACCGGCGGATCTGGAAAGCCCGCTGCCCGAAGGCTATCCGACGACGGCGGAGCTCGAACGCGGCGGGTGGAATCCCATTCCGCGCCGCCGGTTGCCGTTCCCGAGCATCGTCGCGGCCAGCAGCGACGACCCGCTGGGCTCCCACCGGCGGATCGCCGGTATGGCGGAGACCTGGGGCAGCCGGGTGGCCGAGCTGGGCGCGGTCGGTCATCTGAATCCGGCATCCGGATACGGGTACTGGCCGCGCGCCGAAGAGCTGGTGCGGGAGCTGATCCCGGTAGCCGGACGAGTGGCGTCGTGACCCGGGTGTTCGGCTCGGCGGTCGCCGCGGTCGCCGATATCCCGGATGGGGCCTCGATCGCGGTCGGCGGGTTCGGGCTGTGCGGTATCCCGGACGCGCTGATCGAGGCGATCGCCGCCGGTCCGGCCACCGGGCTAGAGGTGGTCTCGAACAACTGCGGGACCGATTCGCACGGACTGGGGATTCTGCTGCGAGACGGGAGGATACGCCGGGTGATCGCCTCCTATGTCGGCGAGAACAAGGAATTCGCGCGTCGGTATCTGGCCGGGGAACTCGAGGTGGAGCTGTCGCCGCAGGGCACCCTGGCCGAGCGATTGCGCGCGGGCGGTGCCGGGATTCCCGCGTTCTTCACGCCCGCCGGTGTCGGCACCCTGGTCGCCGAAGGCGGGCTGCCGTGGCGGTACGCGCCGGACGGATCGGTCGCGGTGTCCTCCCCAGCGAAGGAGATCCGCGAGTACGCGGGCCGGCGGTACGTGCTGGAGGAGGCGATCCGCACGGATTTCGCGCTGGTCCACGCGGCACTCGGTGATACCGACGGCAACCTGGTGTTCAATCTGTCCGCGCGGAACTTCAACCCCCTGGCCGCGATGGCGGGCCGGGTCTGTATCGCGCAGGTCGAGACCCTGGTGCGACCGGGAACGCTGGATCCGGGGACGGTCCAGCTGCCCGGGATCTTCGTCGACCGTGTCGTCTGCACCGGCACCCAGGACAAGCAGATCGAGAAGCGCACCCTGGCCGCGAAGGGAGTTCCGGCATGACCTCGGCACGCGGGGAAGCGATCGGATGGACCCGGGATCGGATGGCGGCGCGGGCCGCGGCCGAACTGTCTCCGGGTGAGTACGTCAATCTCGGGATCGGGTTGCCGACGCTGATCCCCGACCAGCTGCGACCCGGCCTCGATGTGGTGCTGCACAGCGAGAACGGCATCCTCGGCACCGGGGCGTACCCGGACGAGGACCACGTGGACGCGGATCTGATCAACGCGGGCAAGGAAACCGTCACGGTCGACCCCGGAGCCTCCTTCTTCGATTCGGCGCTCTCGTTCGGAATGATCCGGGGCGGGCATATCGATACCGCGGTGCTGGGCGGGATGCAGGTGTCGGAGTCCGGGGATCTGGCGAACTGGATGGTGCCGGGCGCGATGGTCAAGGGGATGGGCGGGGCGATGGATCTCGTGCACGGCGCCCGCCGGGTCATCGTGCTGATGGAGCACACGGACCGATCCGGTGCGCCCAAGATCGTGCGGACCTGCACCCTGCCGCTGACCGGGCAGGCGGTGGTGCACCGCATCATCACCGACCTCGCCGTCGTCGACGTCACCGGAGACGGCCTGGTATTGCGTGAATGCGCACCGGGTGTGACGCCGGAGTTCGTGCGCGCGGTCACGGCGGCGCCGCTGAAAGTCGGCGACCTGTGCGACAGCCGGAAGTGAACCCGGGGCCGTTCGGGAAGGTTCTCACGCGCGAACCCGCCGCACGAGCCTGACGAGGTCGCCGGCCGGTCCTTCCAGTTGGCGCGGCGGGCGCCAGACGGCGCGCAGAGTGCGGTCGAGGTGCAGATCCTCCACCTCGACCACCTTCAGCTCACCCGAGTCCACCTGGGCCGAGACCGCGAGGGTGCTCAGGACCGCCGGTCCGACGCCGCCGAGCACACTGGTCCGGATGGCGGCGCCGCTGCCGAGTTCGAGCAGTGGCGCCGCCCGCTCGTACTCCTGCAGCGCCAGGTCGAGTGTGGTCCGGGTGCCGGATCCGGGTTCACGCACCACCAGGGGGGTCCGCGCGAGTTCGGCGACGGTCAAGGGCCGCCTGCGGCGCGTCCAGGGATGGCGCGGATCGACCACGACCACCAGCCGGTCGCGGGCGACCGCGACACTGTGCAGTGCCGCGGGCACCGCCGGTGATTCGACGAACCCGACATCACAGTGCCCGGCGGTGACGTCGTCGCATACCTGCAGGGAATTACGGACCTGCAGGTGAATGGTGACATCGGGAGCCGTCCGCCGGAACTGCCCCAGCCACGCGGGCATCAGATGTTCGGCGACGGTCATACTCGCGCTCACGGTGAGCTCGGCGGCGCGCTTCTCCCGCATACCCGCGGCGACGTCGAGCAGCCGCCGGGCGTCCTCGAGGACCTTGCGGGACCAGTGGGCGATCACCGTGCCCTCCGGGGTGAGTGTCGAACCGGTGGTCCTGCGCTGCAGCAGCGGTGTGCCGACCTGTGCCTCGAGGCGTTTGATCGCCCGGCTGGCGTTCGGCTGGGCGATACCGGCGATTCTGCTTGCCGCGCCCAGACTTCCGTGATCGTCGACTCCGACGAGAAGTTCCAGCACCCCGAGCTCCGGCCATCGAGTGAACATGCGCAGATTATATGACCTGGGCCTGAGACATATCAGAGTGATATGTGGTGATAGCGGATTGCCCGCTACCGGAGGCGGGGCCGGGGCAGCAGAGTTCCGGGTATGCCCAGTGATGTCCGACAGGTCGCCGATCCACCGCAGCAGCGCACCGCCCGGCCGGAACACGCCCGGGGCGCGGGCCTCGCGGCCGGGATCGGACTGTGCGCGGCCGGCGCGGCCGTCGCGATGGTGATCGGGCATTTCGTGCCCGCGGTGAGCCCGCTGCTGATCGCCATCGTGTGCGGGGCGCTGCTGGCCAATCTCGTCACCGTGCCCGGCCGGCTGCGGCCGGGGCTGGATTTCTCGTCCAAGCGGTTGCTCCGGGTGGGCGTGGCGCTGCTCGGGCTGCGATTGATGTTCAGTGATGTCGTCGGTCTCGGCTGGGGGGTGATCGCGGTCGTCGTGGCCATCGTGGTCCTGGGCATCGCGGGCACCATGTACGCGGGCAAGCTGCTGGGACTGTCGTGGACGCAGCGGGTGCTGATCGCGTGCGGCTTCTCGATCTGCGGCGCCGCGGCGGTCGCGGCGGCCGACGGGGTGATCGACGCCGACGAGGAGGAATTGCTCACCGCGGTCGCGCTGGTGGTCGTGTTCGGGACGCTGATGATCCCGGCCGTCCCGTTGCTCGCCGGTGTGCTGGGCCTGCCCGAGCGGGCGGCGGGAATGTGGGCCGGCGGTTCGATCCACGAAGTGGCGCAGGCGGTGGCGGCCGGCGGCATCATCGGCGGCGGGGCACTCGCCGTCGCCACGGTGGTGAAACTGGCGAGGGTGCTGATGCTTGCTCCGGTGATGGCCTACCTGGGCGCGCGCCGGCGTCGGATGAACACCGGCGATACGGCCGGCGCGCGGCCGCCGCTCGTCCCGGTCTTCGTCCTGGGGTTCCTCGCGTGCGTCGCGCTGCGGTCGTCGGGACTGTTGCCGCAGGTCGTGATCGACCAGGCCCAGATACTGCAGACCGCACTGCTCACCACGGCGATGTTCGCCCTGGGACTGGGCGTCCGGGTGGCACTGCTGCGTTCGGTGGGGCCGCGCCCGATCGTGCTGGCCGCCCTGTCCACCGTCTGGGTCGCGGGGCTGGCGCTCGCCGGTGTCCTGCTCGTCGCCTGAGCGACCTGTCCGCGCACGTCACGGCGGGACCTCGCCGGATCTCCGGCGCCGGGTGCTGGGGGTCTCGTTCCACCACCGCCGGCAGCAGCGGGTGAGCGTGGCCTGTTCGGCCAGGCCGAGCAGCGAGGTGATCTGAGCGAGCGGCATCGTCGTGGTGGTGAGGTAGTGGTGCGCCCGCTCGCGGCGGACCTCGTCGAGGATCGCGGCGAAGCTCGTTCCCTCCACCGCGAGCCTGCGCTGCAGTGTCCGGGGGTGGACGGTGAGCAGTTCGGCCACCGTCGCGATATCGGGCGGGAGAGTGCCCAGCAGTTGTCGCAGAGTGGTCCGCACGCGCGGTGCCGTCGCCCGGCCGTCGCCCGCGGTCTGCGCGGCCAGGAATGCCATGGCCAGACGGTGCAGGGTCTCGTCACCGCCGGTCAGCGACCGGGTCTGCAGTTCGCGCGGAACCCGCAGCACCGCGGCGGGCCGCCCCACGCGTACGGGGGCGCCGAAGAACCGTTCGTAGACCGCCGTCGCGGCGGGCGGCCGGTACGGCAGCTCCACCGACCGCAGCCCGTAGCGTTCACCCACCAGCCGCTGGATCGCCCGATGGACGAATCCGAGCCCGAGATCGGTGCTCTGCAGCGGGGTGGGCCTGTCACCCGAGCGCACCTCGTAGCGCAGCGCGACCACGTTCGCGTCGTCGTAGGGGTCCGGCGCCAGACCGATGTTCAGGGACGGCGCGTGCACGAACAGGTACCGCGCCGTGCACTCCATCACCTCGGCCAGGGTCGGCGAATTGCGGATGGCCAGGGCGAGCGGGCCGAGCATATCCAGGTCCTGCCGTGCCGAGATCCGCAATCCGAGATCGGGGCAGCCGAGCCGGTACGCGGCCAGTTCGAGCACGGCGGCGACGGCGTGGTCCGGTACCAGCAGATCGTCGGTGTCCAAGGCGGCCGTGGGCAGGCCGGCGGACGTTGCCAGCGCTTCGGCATCGCCCCCCAGCTCGGCCACGGTGGCCCGGAATCCGCGCAGGCCGGCGGAGCGAATCACGGACATGTCGTCCAGAATCAAATCTTTGTCGTGAAAAATCAAGAGCGCAGCCGGAACGCTGGGCAGAATAGCCCTATGAGCGATGGCTTGGATCTCGGCGCCACACCGGAACACGTCGACGTGGTGATCGTCGGCGCCGGACTTTCCGGTATCGGCGCCGCCTACCGTTTACAGACCGAATGCCCCGGCAAGAGCTACGCGATCCTCGAGGCCCGCGACGCGCTCGGTGGCACCTGGGACCTGTTCCGCTATCCCGGTGTCCGTTCCGACTCGGATATGTTCACCCTCGGGTATCCGTTCAAACCGTGGCGGGAGGCGAAGTCCATCGCCGACGGTCCGTCGATTCTCCGGTACATCACCGAGACCGCCCGCGAGCACGGCATCGATCGCCGAATCCGCTACCGGACGACGCTGCTCGGCGCGGACTGGTCGTCGGAGACCCTGCGCTGGACCCTCACCCTCGAACACCGCGACGGCACGGGCGCCGTCACCCGGTCGACGATGACGTGCGGTTTCCTCTACAGCTGCGCCGGCTACTACAACTACGACCACGGCCATTCCCCGGAATTCCCGGGCGCCGAGGATTTCGCCGGTACGGTGGTGCATCCTCAATTCTGGCCGGAGGGTTTCGATTACCGCGGGGAACGGGTGGTGGTGATCGGCAGCGGCGCCACCGCCGTGACCCTGGTGCCGGCCATGGCCGAGGACGCCGAACACGTCACCATGCTGCAGCGCAGCCCCACCTGGATCAGCGCCGTACCCGGCCGCGACAAGATCGCCGACCGGTTGCGCGCGCTGCTGCCGCCGAACCTGGCGCACCGGGTGATCCGCACCAAGAACATCCTGTTCTCCATCGGCTTCTACCAGTACTGCCGCCGGCGTCCCGCGGCCGCCCGCAAATTCCTCACCGGTCTCACCACTCGCATCCTCGGCGACGAGAAACTGGTCGCCGAACATTTCACCCCCAGCTACGACCCCTGGGACCAGCGGCTCTGCGCGGTACCGAACGCCGATTTCTTCCGCGCCATGAAGAAGGGCCGGGCCGAGGTCGTGACCGATACCGTCGATCGGTTCGTACCCGAGGGGATCCGGCTGCGATCGGGCCGGGTGCTGCCCGCCGATGTCATCGTCACGGCGACCGGTCTCGAACTGCTCGCCTTCGGCGGGATCGAACCGTCGGTGGACGGTGCGAAGGTCGCCCTGCCCGAACAGTTCGTCTGGCAGGGCGCCATGCTGACCGGAGTGCCCAACTTCGCCGTCTGTATCGGCTACACGAACTCGTCGTGGACGCTGCGCGCCGATCTCACCTCCCGCCTGGTCTGCAAGGTGCTGAACTTCATGGACGAGCGGGGCCATCCGGCGCTGGTCCCGGAGGCCCGGGGCGCGCTGGGTGAGCGGCCGTTGCTGGACCTGACATCCGGGTACGTCCAGCGTTCGATCGGCGCGTTCCCGCGTCAGGGCGACCGCCACCCCTGGAAGGTCCGGCAGAACTACCTCCTCGACTCGGCCGCGGTACTGCGCACCGACCTGCGCAAAACGCTGCGACCGGTGCGGGCGCGGACCTCGGCCCGGGTGTGACCCGCGGGCCACGACACATCGTGGCCCGCGGCGGTGGCCTGGGAGTTGCTGCGCGAGTGAGGATCCCGTCGCCGTGGCGCCGCGGAGCCCGTACTCTGGTCCGGCAAGCACCGGTCAGTGTGGGAGGAATGCGTTGGGCCGCAGAGAGTCGCGGGAAGAACGAGATGGTTCGCCGGAGAACCGGGAAGCCATCCGGAACAATATCAAGGAAGAACTGGGCATCCCTCCCACTCTCGACGATGCCGTCCCGGACGACTTCGCGGCGTGGCTGTCGCGGGTCGAGAACATGATCGATCTCGTCCCCCGGCAGAACCGGCGGCCCTTCGACATCACCGACAGCCGCGGGGCGACCGACGTGGTCGGCGAGGAATTCATGCTGCGCCGGCTCGCGGAGGTCCGCAGGGAACTGCAGGCCGAGTCGCGCAATGCCACGGCGCGTGACGAACTCTCCCGGATCCGGCATGTGGCCGAGTCGGCGATCCACGACCCGGTGGCCCGGCAGATGGTCGCCGACCAGATCCAGCGGGCCCAGGACGTAGTGGTGAAATCGTCGGATACCGAGGACGCGCGCGATACGGCGCTGGAGATCGAATTGCGGAATGTGGCCCAGGGGCTGAAGGAGCGCCGCTCGAGGGTGCGCTGGTCGCCCTGGCATCGTGAACCCATCGCGGTACTGCTGGGTGCGTTCCTGCTGGTCGGATTCAGTGCCGTGATGGTGATCGCCATGTTCACGCATACCGAGGTCCCCGAGATCGTGATGAATATGATCCTGCTGATCCTCGGGTTCTTCTTCGGGCAGTCGGCCGGGGGCGGACGGGGCGGGCGCAGAGAGAATTGAAATCGACCGCCCGCCGACCGGGTGACGCGGGTCTACTCCGGAATGTAGAGGCTCCAGCCGTGTTCGACGATCCGGACGTTGTCGTCACTGCCTGTTCCTATCGGAGTGCGGGTACGCCCCTGGCAATTGGGGCTGTCCCATACCGCGATCTCCCGATCGGTTCGGTTCGTGACTTTCGTTCCCTCGCCTTCGGTGTGGGTGACGGTGAGGCAGCCCGCGGGGTTGTCGAGAACCTCTGTCTTTTTGTGGAGCCCGCTCCACCACTGCAGTTCCACCTGACCGGTCGCGGCATGCGCGTTGCCCGGGGCGAAGATCGAGGCCGGGATGGCGGCGAAAAACACCGTAGCGGCAAGGATTCGAGACATGCTGAGAAGACCTTCCTGAACTGATGGGGCCACACCTTCGCGGCGGCAAGGTGGGCATGACGTGAGCCGGGTCGATATTCCGACGTCCGACCCAGCGATGAAATATAGCTGTCAGCTATGAATATCGGGGTTCTGGCGCGCCATCCGCCCGGTGAGCGATCGGGAGCGGCAGACCACTCAGGTCCGGGTGTCGCGGGCGAGTTCCCACAGATACTCGAGAACATCGTCGTCGATATCGGTCTGCGGTCCGCGCGCCCGGCCGTCCGCGCCGTGGATTTCGGTGTGCAGCTGTTCCATCCTGCGGTCGAGTTCGGTGGCGGTGGCCGCGGCGCGCGCCAGATCCTCGATGAGGGGCCGGGGGACATGCCCCTGGTACTTGTAGAAGATCTTGTGCTCGAGGGTCGCCCAGAAGTCCATGGCGATCGTGCGCACCTGTAGTTCGACCGCCACGTGCACCGGCCCGGTGGACAGGAATACGGGGATCTCGACAATGGCGTGCAGGCTCTTGTAGCCGTTCGGCTTCGGGCGGGCGATGTAATCCTTGACGGTGCGGACGTGCACATCGTCCTGCGAGGTGAGCGCCTCGAGCACCTGGTAGGTGTCGGTGATGAAACTGCAGGTGACGCGGACGCCCGCGATATCGGTGATGTGCTCGCGGAGAGCGGGCAACTCGGGCGGGATGCCCTTGCGTATGGCCTTCTGCAGGATGCTCGTGGGCGATTTCACCCGGGAGGTGACGTGCTCGATGGGGTTGTAGTGATGGAGATGCAGGAACTCGTCGCGCAGAATCGTGACCTTGGTCAGCAGTTCCTGGGCGGCGAACTGGTACTCCATGACGAAACGGGTCATATCCTCGCGCATGCGGATCATGAAGGCGATACGCGCCTCGTCGCCCGGCCCGTGCCGGTCGTGATCTCGCCTGTCCTGTTCTGCCGCCATCTCGACCCCTCGATGTCGCTCCGGCCCCGGATGGGGATATCGGGCACAACCAGGTCTGTCCGCGTGGCCCACGGTACGCGGCGCGAAGGTCGCCCGATCCGCCGCCACCTCGGCGCGGCGCGGCGCTGCCGTGCCTGTCGGACCCGGGTGCCAGACTCGGGCGGGTGCGATGGGCGGTGGCGGAAGCGGGTGACGGTGGCGCCCGGCTGTGTCCGCTCGATCCGGCCGGCCGGCCCGGTCCGGTGCTCCACGAGCCCTCGCTCGCCGAGGCGGTGCGGTCCCGTCCCGAGGTCGAGCGGTGGGTGTGGCGGTCCACCGCCGAGATCTACCGGCCGCTGCTGGCGGCGGGCGTCCGGGTCGAGCGGTGCTACGACGTACAGGCCGCGGAGGCCCTGCTGATCGGGTACGAGGAAGGGCAGTCGGGTCAGCCGCGGTCACTGGCGGCGGCCTGGGCCCGGCTGCGCGCGCTGCCCGTTCCGCCGGATGCCCCGGCACGTGCGGCGGAGGTCCAGCCGTCGCTGTTCGAATCGGGACCGGTCCCGCTACCGCCGGGTACGGACGAGTTCACGGCCCTGCTGGAGGTCTACGCCGGGCAACTCGCCCGGACGGCGGCTACCGAGCATCCGGAACGGATGCGGCTGCTGCTCGCCGCCGAATCGGCGGGCATGCTGGTCGCCGCGGAGATGTCGCGATACGGGATTCCGTGGCGCGCGGATGTCCATCGCGATCTGCTGGACACGATGCTGGGGGAGCGTTTTCCGGGAGGGTCGCAACCGCGCCGGATGGTGGAGCTGGCCGACGAGGTGTCGCGGGCTTTCGGGGCGCGGGTCCGTCCGGATCTGCCCGGCGATATCGTCAGGGCCTTCGCCCGCGCCGGAATCGAGGTGTCCTCCACCCGGAAGTGGGAGCTGCAGCGCATCGATCATCCCGCGGTGGAGCCGCTGCTGGCCTACAAATCGCTGTACCGTCTGTACACCGCCTACGGCTGGTCCTGGCTCGAGCAGTGGATCCACGGGGGCCGCTTTCGTCCCGAATATCTGCCCGGCGGAACGGTTTCCGGGCGTTGGACCACCAACGGCGGTGGCGCCCTGCAGATCCCGAAGGTGATCCGCGGGGCGATCCGCGCCGATCCGGGCTGGTGCCTGGTGGTCGCCGACGCCGCCCAGATGGAGCCGCGGATACTCGCGGCCGTTTCGCGTGACCCGGGGTTGGCGGAGGTGGCGGGCCGGAGCGCGGACCTGTACGCGGATCTGGCGTTCCGTGGTTTCGGCGGCGACCGGGCGCAGGCCAAGCTCGCGCTGCTGGGGGCGATCTACGGTCAGACCTCCGGCGACGCCCTGACACATCTGGCCGCCCTGCGCCGGCGTTACCCGGCCGCGGTGGCCTATGTCGACGAGGCGGCGCGCGCGGGTGTGGAAGGGCGGCTGGTGCGCACCTGGCTGGGGCGGACGTGCCCGCCGGTATCGGTGGGATCGCCGGAGGAGGAACTATCGCCGGATGCCGAGCCGGGCGGGTACGGCGGTACCGCGGCGGCTCGTGCCCGGGGACGTTTCACCCGCAACTTCGTGGTGCAGGGTAGCGCCGCCGACTGGGCGCTGCTGGTGCTGGCGGGGCTGCGGCATGCGATATGGCGCGCCGGACTGCGTGCCGAGCTGGTCTTCTTCCAGCACGACGAGGTCATCGTGCACTGTCCGGTGGCGGAGGCGGAGCGGGTCACCGAAATGATCGCCACCGCCGCCGATACCGCGGGCCGGCACAGTTTCGGGGCGACACCGGTGCGCTTCCCGTTCACCACCGCGGTGGTGGATTCCTACGCCGACGCGAAGTAGGCCGTGCCTAGTCGAGAATGCGCCGGGCGACGTTGGTCGTGACCAGGTCCAGGAGTTCGTCGGCCCGGCCGGCGAGGATGGTGCGGATGGCGTAGAGCCCGAACCCCTTGGCCTGTTCGGCCGTGATGGCCGGCGGAATCGTCAGCTCCTGCCGCGCCACGACCACATCGACGAGTGCGGGTCCGTCGTGCGCGAGGGCCTCCGCGACAGCCGGTTCCAGATCGCCGGGCCGTTCCACCCGGAAGCCCCGGATCCCCATCGCCCGGGCGACGGCACCGAAATCGGGATTCTCCAGGCCGGTGCCGAAGTTCACCACCCCGGCCGCCTTCATCTCCAGTTCGACGAAGTTCAGCGACGAATTGCCGAACACGATGATCTTGACCGGCAGGTTGTTCTGCACCAGCGTGAGCAGTTCGCCGAAGAGCATCGTCAGGCCGCCGTCGCCGGCGAGGGCGATCACCTGGCGTCCCGGGTAGGCCGTCTGTGCGCCGATGGCATGCGGGAGTGCGCAGGCCATCGTGCCGTGGGTGAACGAGCCGGTCAGCCGGCGCCGGCCGTTCATGGTCAGATAGCGTGCGGCCCATATCGTCGGCGATCCGACGTCGAAGGTGAACACCGTATCGTCACCGGCGAGGCGGTCCACCACCCCGGCGACGTATTCCGGCCGGATCGGGGTGCGGTCCCGGTCGTTGACGGCCAGGGCGTCCAGCGAGGCGCGGGTGCGCCGGTAATGCCGCAGCGACCGGTCCAGATGCGTGCGGTCGGTCTTGCGTGTCAGCAGCGGCAGCAGCGCGTCCGCGGTGTCGCGCACACTGCCGACCATGCCCACGTCGATCGGAGTGCGGCGGCCGAGGTGACTGCCCCGGATATCGACCTGGATCACCGCGGCGTCCTCGGGATAGAACTGCGTGTACGGAAAATCGGTGCCCAGCATCAACAGGACGTCGGCTTCGTCGATCGCCTTGTAGCCGGAGGCGTACCCGAGCAGACCCGTCATCCCCACGTCGTAGGGGTTGTCGTATTCGAGATGCTCCTTACCGCGAAACGCGTGCACGATCGGTGACTGCAGGGCATCGGCCAGCGCCATGACCCCGGCATGGGCGCCGGCGGTTCCGGCCCCGCCGAGAATCGTCACCCGCGATCCGGCGTTCAGGATATCCGCGGCCCGGCGCAGCGTGGCCTCGTCCGGACGCCGGATCGATCGCGACGGCAGGACCGGCCGGCTGCTCCACCGGTCGCCGGACAGGCGGCTCTGGAATACCTCCCCGGGGATCACGACGACGGCCACCCCGCTTTCCTCCACCGCCGCCCGCATCGCCATCTCCAGGACCCGCGGGGCCGATTGCGCGCTGCCGACGAGCTCGCAGTACACACTGCACTCACGGAACAACTGTTCGGGGTGGGTCTCCTGGAAGTATCCGGATCCGATCTCGGCGATCGGGATATGCGCCGCGATGGCCAGCACCGGGACCCGCGTGCGCTGCGCGTCGAACAGGCCGTTGATCAGATGGAGGTTGCCGGGCCCGCAACTGCCGGCGCAGACGGCGAGCCGTCCGGTCAGCGCGGCCTCCGCGGTCGCGGCGAAGGCGGCGGCCTCCTCGTGGCGGACGTGTTCCCAGGTGACGGCGCCGGACCGCCGTATCGCGTCGGTGAATCCGTTGAGACTGTCACCGGGCAACCCGTAGACCCGCTCGACACCGCTGACCTGCAACGCCGAGATCATCTGCTGAGCGACAGTCGCCATGGCGCGACCCTACGCGGGCCGGATGCGATTTCCGGTGAGGCGAGTCCCGCGGCCGGCCGCCGCGCCGAACGGGCCGGCGCGGCGGTGTCACGGGCGATTCAGGACGCGGGACGCAGTGGGCCGATGAAGGTGCCCGGATGGGTGGCGCCGTCCTGGCGCTGCACGCTCGCACCCGAGGGCCACGGCGCCCGCAACTGGGTGGTGGTATCCGGCGGCGTGACGACGATCGTCGCCGGGTGCCAGCCGTCCGGGGGACCCGGGAGGTAGGTGAGTTCGCTGCTCACCGCGGAGCCGGGTTCCACCACGACCGGTGCGAAACCCTCCTCTCGACGGGGCAGCCGATAGGTCGGGCCGAAGGCCGGATCCTCCGGGCCCACCAGGTCGACGCCCGGATAGCCCTGCACCGCACAGCTCTGCGCGGAGGTATTGGTGAGGATTATCTCCAGGTGGCCCTGGCTCGGCGAGTCGGTGGGCCGTTCCACGGTGGCGAGGGTCAGGGTCTCCGCGGAACACAGCGCCGGCGCGGCCGAACCGGTCGCGGCGGGGAGCATCACCGCGGCCAGGGCGGCTACCGCGGCGCCTGCCGCTCCGGCGATCCGCCGCTGCGTCGACGTCATGGGTCCTTTCGAAAAGTAATACGTCACTACGCCATTGGAACAGAAATCCCGTCCGGGTGGGCGGGGAGTGTGGGGGCGTAGGTCCGCATCCGGCTGCGCGGTCGGTCCGTCGACACGCTCGGGCGCACAGGACGGACTGGAGTCACCGGCCGAGTACGCTGGTCGGAGCCCGGAAACCCTCGACGCTCATCCCGGGGAGTTCCGGCCGACGATCGATATTCCACGCTGTGCGGGCCGGACAACCGAGGGATGCCGATATGCCTGATGGAAAGCCGAATATTCTCGTCATCTGGGGTGACGACATCGGAATCACCAACCTGAGTTGCTACAGCGACGGTCTGATGGGCTATCGCACCCCCAATATCGACCGGATCGCCGACGAGGGTATGCGCTTCACCGATTCCTACGGCGAGCAGAGCTGCACCGCGGGCCGGGCCGCGTTCATCAGCGGTCAGAGCGTGTACCGCACCGGAATGAGCAAGGTCGGTGTGCCCGGCGCCGATATCGGCTGGGCCGCCGAGGACCCGACCATCGCCGAACTGCTGAAACCGCTCGGATACGCGACGGGTCAGTTCGGGAAGAATCATTTCGGGGATCTGAACAAATACCTTCCGACCGTGCACGGGTTCGACGAGTTCTTCGGCAACCTCTATCACCTCAACGCCGAAGAGGAGCCGGAGAACGTCGATTATCCGCACGCCGACCAATTCCCCCGGCTGCACGATTTCGCCCTGCCCCGCGGTGTGCTGAAGTGCCGGGCGACCTCCGAGGTGTCCACCGAACCCGATCATCCGAAATTCGGACCGGTCGGCAAGCAGACGATCGAGGACACCGGCCCGCTGGATACCGAACGTATGAAGACCATCGACGACGATATCGCCGACGCCACCGTCGACTACATCAAACGTCAGCACGCCGAGGGCAATCCCTTCTTCATCTGGTGCAACTTCACCCATATGCACCTCTACACCCATGTGAAACCCGAGAGCCGTGGGCAGGCCGGGCTGTGGCAGTCCCCGTACCACGACGCCATGATCGATCACGACCGCAATGTCGGAACGGTGCTGGATGTACTGGACGAACTCGGTATCGCCGAGGACACCATCGTCATCTACTCCACCGATAACGGCCCGCACCGCAACTCCTGGCCCGACGGCGGAATGACGCCGTTCCGCAGCGAGAAGGACACCAACTGGGAGGGCGCCTTCCGGGTGCCGGAAATGATCCGGTGGCCGGGAAGGATCGCGGCCGGTTCCGTATCCAACGACATCATCCAGCACCACGATTGGCTTCCGACACTACTGGCCGCCGCGGGTGAGCCGGATATCGTCGAGAAGCTGAAAAAGGGCCACCGGGCCGGCGCCGACGGCGCGACCGAATACAAGGTCCACATCGACGGCTTCAACCTGCTGCCGTATCTCACCGGAGAGGTCGAGACGAGTCCGCGGCGCGGTTTCTTCTATTTCTCCGACGACGGTGATCTGGTCGCCATGCGGTTCGAGAACTGGAAAGCGGTTTTCCTGGAGCAGCGGGCCCCGGGCACGCTGGCGGTCTGGGCCGAACCGTTCGTCCACCTGCGGGTGCCCAAGCTCTACAATCTGCGCACCGATCCGTTCGAATTCGCCGACATCACCTCGAACACCTACTACGACTGGCTGCTGCGCCACGACTACTTCATCTTCTACATGACCGCCATGGCCTCCATGTTCCTCGAGACCTTCCGGGATTTCCCGCCGCGGCACGAACCGGCCAGCTTCAACGTGGACCACGCGGTGGCGAAACTCCAGAAGTTCCTCGCGAAGGACTGAGCCGTGCTGGATACCTGGGCCGACGGCCCGGTCAAGTCGGCGATCGTGGACTTCGTCGGCCGGGTCACCACCGCCGGGCCCGATTACGTCGAGCCCGATGCCCGGGTGGCCGTCTTCGACAACGACGGCACCCTGTGGTGCGAGAAACCGATGTACATCCAGC
This sequence comes from Nocardia sp. NPDC049935, assembly GCF_055586645.1. Lineage (NCBI taxonomy): Bacteria > Bacillati > Actinomycetota > Actinomycetes > Mycobacteriales > Nocardiaceae > Nocardia > Nocardia sp. NPDC049935. The sequence continues at coordinate 176,515 of NZ_JBVJHV010000009.1, forward strand.
TGGATTTCCTGCTGCGGCGTTTCAAGGAGCAGGCCGAGGCCGACCCGTCGCTGCGCGATACCCAGCCCTACCGCGCGGCCTACACCGGGGATCATTCATGGCTCGGCGACGCGGTGACGAAGCACTATCAGGGCGACGACACCGACCTGAAACCACTGCTGGCCGCGATACTGGCGGCGCACCAGGCCATCACGGTCGATCAGCACGCGGCCGAGGTCGCGGCGTTCTTCGGCGAGGCGCGGCATCCGACACTGGGGCGGCCGTACACCGCGTGCGGGTACGCGCCGATGGTCGAATTGCTGCGGTACCTGGAGGCTGGCGAATTCACCTGCTACATCGTCTCCGGCGGCGGGCGGGATTTCATGCGGCCCGTCTGCGGTCCGATGTACGGGATTCCACCCGAGCGGGTGGTCGGCAGCGCGGTGGGCCTGGTGTACGAGAACACCGATGTGTACACCACCGCCGAAATGGAATTCGTCGACGACGGCGCGGGCAAACCGGTCCGGCTGTGGAGCCGGATCGGGCGGCGGCCGATCTTCGCGGCCGGAAATTCGGACGGCGATATCGAGATGCTGGAATTCACCGCCGCGTCCCCGCATCCCTCGATGCAGCTGCTGATCCGGCACGACGATCCCGTACGCGAATTCGACTACACCGCGGGCGCGGAGAAAGCGCTGGAACGGGCTGCTGCCGAAGGCTGGACCGTCGCCGGTATCGCACACGATTGGACCACGGTTTTCGGTGACTGACACTCGGGCAACCGCGTCCGGGGCCGGCGCCGGACGCGATGAAGACTCCCTCTGGATTCCGCCACAAACGGCGATGGTGGGCGCCGATAACGAGTATCCGGAGGAGGGACCGGCGAAGGAGGTCACCACCGAGGGATTCCGGATGCAGCGGTACCAGGTGACCAACGCCCGGTTCGCCGAATTCGTGGCGGCCACCGGCTACGTCACGGTCGCCGAGCGACCGCTCGACCCCGCCGACTACCCCGGCGCGCCCCCGGAGAACCTCCGGCCGGGTTCGCTGGTGTTCCGGCGCACGGCGGGGCCCGTGGACCTGAAAGATCTGAGCCGGTGGTGGATGTGGACGCCGGGCGCGTGCTGGAACCACCCCCGCGGACCCCGCTCGTCGCTACGCGACCGCGAGAACCATCCCGTGGTGCATATCGCCTTCGAGGACGCGCGTGCCTACGCCGACTGGGCGGGTATGGACCTGCCGCCGGCCGTCGGCGCGCCGGCCGCAGATGGTCGATACGGGTATGAGCCATATCGGATTCCGCTGCGTCCTGCGCTGAACCGGCATGGCACAGGTCGTGCGCTGAGGATAGTTTCGATACATGCAGGACCACCTCGACGACCTCCGCTTCGCGCATGTCATCGCCGATACCGCCGACGCGGCGAGTATGGACCGCTTCAAGTCCGTCGACCTCGGGGCCGAGACGAGACCGGATACGGAAGCGCTGGCCGAGGCCGGGGCGGCGGTGGAGAAGGTCATCCGTGGTCAGCTCCAGCGGGCCCGTCCCCGCGACGCGGTGCTCGGCGCGGGCGCGGGCCTGGCGGGGACCGGGCCGCGCTGCTGGGTGGTCGACGCGATCGACGGGCTGGAGAACTTCGCGCGCGGGGTGCCGGTATGGGCCACCCAGCTCTCGCTGCTCGAGGTCTCGGCGGGCGGTTACCGGCCTGTCGTCGGCGTGGTCTCCGCACCCGCGCTGGGCCGCCGCTGGTGGGCCGCTACGGGGCACGGGGCCTTCACCGGCCGCAGTCTGTCCTCGGCGTCACGGCTGCGGGTGTCCCGGATCTCGAAGCTGGCCGACGCGTCGTTCGCGTACTCCACTCTCACCGGGTGGGAAGAGCGGGGAAAGCTCGGCGGTTTCCTGGCATTGTCCCGTGAGGTGTGGCGCACGCGCGGGTACGGCGATTTCTGGCCCTACATGATGGTGGCCGAGGGCGCGGTCGACCTCTGTGCCGATCCGGAGCTCTCGCCGGGAGATACGGCCGCCGGTGCCGTGATCGTCACCGAGGCCGGCGGCACCTTCACCGGTCTCGACGATGACCCGGACCCGCTCGGCGGGAGCGCGGCCGCCTCGAACGGCCTGCTGCACAACGAACTGCTCGCGTTCCTGAACGAGCGATACTGACCGTGCCCCGCTTCGTCCGGGTGTCGCCGCGGCTACCGGTCACCGGGTCGAACAAGGTCCTCGAACGTGAACTACAGGAACAGTCGTGGCGTGGCGATGATCCGGTGTTCCACCGGGTGGGCCGCGAAGCGCCGGAGTACATCCCGCTGACCCCGGCGGACCGGGACACCCTCGAGCGCGAATTCCACACCCACGGGCGCGCCGGTTTTCTGCCGGTACCCGGTGTCCGGCGTTCCTGAGGGGCCGGCAACGGTCACTGCGGGAAGAGCGTCAGCACCTGCGCCATCACCTGCCGGGCGACGTCGTCGGTGGCCGAGGTGACGTCGACCACCGGAATCCGGGCGGCGAAAGCGGTACTGGCGGCCGGTAGTTCGGGTCCGACGATCGCGGAGTAGATCGGAATGCTGCTGTCGTAGAGGGAGGTCGAGCGGTACACGGTCCGGCCGTCGATCTGCTCCTCGGTACTGCGCACCGGGACCTGATCGGGTACGCGGTACTCGTAGACCACCGTGACGGTCTCGTCCCGGAACCGGAACAGGCACTGGTTCAGGCGACGCTCATCGGTATCGCTCGTGCCCGGCAGTGTCGCGCGCACCGCGCACGGATCCGCGCCGAGCAGCACCGTATCGACGGTATCGGGCGAGGTGCCCTGCGCCGGTGACCGGCGCCAGCGCTCGATCATCCCCGGCAGCAAACCGTCGGCGACCGCGCAGGAATCCCGATTCGGCACCGAGAGCCCGAGGTAGAACGCGGCGCCCGACGGGAACCGGACGGTGGCGCCGCAGGCGCGGGGATCGCCGTCACGGCCGGGAACCAGCAGCGCGCTCGCATCGCCCAGCTGTTTACTGATGCCCCGGCTCGGGGTGAGTCCGGGCAGCAGGGTCGACTGCCAGGTCAGGGTGGTGGTGTCGGTGGCCCCCTCGTCGCCCAGTACGGCCCGGCACGAGTTCAGGTTGACCGTCACATCACGGATATCGCCGAGGTCGAGTTCGTCGAGGGTGTCGCGGGGGAGAAGCGCGCAGACATCGACCTCCCGGGTCGCCTGGGCGACGGCCGCCTGCTGGTCGGGGGTTACGGCGGCGGCCGACCAGAATTCCGCCGGCGGTCCGGACTCCGCCGGGGACGGTGCGCCCGCGGAGCCGGGACCGGTGTCGTCGTCGCAGCCCACCACGGCGAGTAACGCGGCTGCGACGAGCGTGAGCGTGCGATACATCCTCACCCCTGACCTCCCGGTGCGCGCTGGGCCGGACCATCGCCCGGTATCGAGTCTGCGGGATCCGGCAACAAGTCCGCAATCATTCCGCTGGACTCGGCAGGTCGGCCGGTCGCGGAACGCCGTCAGGGCCGGGGTCCGCGCTGCTCCCGGCCGGCGTTGCGGGCGGTGCCACGGTGGGCGGGCACCGTGGTGGGATCCTCCGGCCAGGAGTGTCTGGGATAGCGGCCGCGCAGATCGGCGCGGACCTGCCGCCAGCCGTTCTGCCAGAAGGACGTGAGATCCGAGGTGACCGCCACCGGGCGCTGCGCGGGCGAGAGCAGGTGCAGGACGACCGGGACGCGGCCGCCGGCCAGCCGCGGGGTATCCGTCCAGCCGAAGATCTCCTGCACCTTGACCGCGAGCACCGGCGCGTCGGTGGAGTAGTCGAGGCGGGCGCGGCTACCGGACGGGACCTCCAGCCGTTCGGGCGCCAGTTCGTCCAGGTGGGCGGCCTCCGGCCACGGCAGCAGCCGGAGCAGGGCCTGCCCGGTGTCGATACGTTCGAGATCGGCGCGGCGGCGGGCAGCGGCCAGTTCGGGACCCAGCCAGGTGTCGGCGGCGGCGAGCAGCGATTCGTCGTCCATCGCGGGCCAGGGGGCCCCGAGCGTGCGGTGCAGGAAGGCGAGGCGCCCGCGCAGCGCGCTCGCCCCGGAATCCCAGGACAACAGTCCGATACCGGCCGAGTCCAGTCCGCGACGCGCCGCCGCGGCGAGCGCGCGGCGATCGGGGTCCGGGATCGGCCGCTCCGACAGTGTGATCGCGCCGAGCCGTTCGATCCGCCGGGCGACCACCTCGCCGTCGATCCAGTCGATTTCGTCGGCTGTGGTCAGCAGGATGGCCGCGGCCCGCCGGGCCAGCGCTTCGTCGGCGGCCGCGGCCAGCCGGATATATCCCTCGGAGCGGCCCGGATCGCGGGTCGCGACGCCGACCGCCAGCCACTCCGGGTCGCCGGTTCCGGAACCCGGCGGCAGGGTCGCCGCGGTGCCGCCGGCCATGAGGTAGCTCCTCGAATCCGGGCCGCGTCGCCGCGCCAGCCGCTCCGGATGGGCCAGCGCGACAACGAACGCCGGATCGTCCACCCCGCCGGGGCCTTCGACCGACCGGGCCAGCCGCTCGACCTCACGCCGCCAGCGCGGCGGCCGCTCGCGTCGCAGCGCCCGCAGACCGGTCGTGAGATCCACACCGGAGACAGTGGTGTCGTCGTCGAGGACGGCGACGACTTCCGCCGCGGCGTGCGCACCGACCACCGGGGCCCCGTCGAGCAGGGCGCGCGCCAGCCGGGGATGCAATCCGATCCGGGCGATACGGCGCCCCCGGTCGGTCACCGTCCCGGCCTCGTCCACGGCCCCCAGCATGCGCAGGACTTCCCGGCCGGCCGCCAGTCCGCCGGCCGGCGGGGCATCCCACCAGGCCAGGCCTTCTCCGTCGGGAGTGCCCCAGCACGCGAGTTCCACCGCGAGCCGGGTCAGGTCCGCGGTCCGGATCTCCGGTTCCGGATAGGCGGGCAGGGTGCTGTTCTCGTACTCCGGCCAGCACCGCCACACGTGCCCGGGCGCCTCACGGCCCGCCCGCCCGGCCCGCTGCTCGGCCACCGCCGCGGAGACCCGGACCGTCGCGAGCCCGGACAGTCCCCGGGCCCGATCGATATGGGGAACCCGGGCGAGCCCGGAATCGACCACCGCCCGCACGCCAGGCACCGTCAGGCTGGATTCCGCGACCGCGGTGGACAACACCACCCGCCGCCGGGGACCGGGTCGCAGGGCCGCGTTCTGCCCGGCCGCGCTGAGCCTGCCGTGCAGCGGCACCAGATCCACGCCGTCGAGTCCGGCGAGGGCCGCGGTGGTCCGCCGGATCTCGGCCGCCCCGGGAAGGAAGACCAGGATGTCGCCGTCGGTGCCGGCGATCGCGGCGCGGGTGGCGCGCGCGACCCGGTCCTCGGTCCGTTCCCGTGGCCGCGGCGGAACATAGCTCGTGGTGACCGGATGAGTCCGCGCCCGGACCTCGATCACCGGCGCCGCGTCACCACCGCCCAGCAGCGCCGACAGGCGGTCGGCCGCGACGGTCGCCGAGGTGGCCAGCACCTGTAGATCCGGCCGCAGCCCGGCCCGGGCATCGAGCAGTAACGCCAGCAGCAGGTCCGCGTCGAGGTGCCGCTCGTGACATTCGTCGAGCAGGACCGCATCGGCACCCGTCAGCTCGGGATCGTCCTGGAGCCGGCGCACCAGCAACCCCGAGGTCACGACCTCGATCCGGGTGCCGCGGCCCACTCGCCGATCCCCGCGGACCGAGTAGCCGACGGTCTCGCCGACCGGCTCGCCCAACAGTCCGGCCATCCGCGTCGCGGCGGCCCGGGCCGCCAGCCGGCGGGGTTCGGCCACCAGCACCCGCCCGGGAACGGCGGCGCCGAGTGCCAGCGGCACCAGGGTCGTCTTACCGGTGCCGGGCGGTGCGACCAGTACCGCGGTGCCGCGTTCGGCCAAGGTCTCGGCGATCCGGCCGAGCACGGGGCGGATCGGCAGGTCGGGAAGCGCGGGCAGTTTCATCACCGGCCAGTCTGAGGCCTGGTCCGGGACCGCGGGTGTGCGGCCCCGCCCGCTACATCCCGCCTGCCGGTTTCCCGCGAGTAGGCTGGTCGGCACTGTGCTCCGTGGACCGAAGGAGTGCGAAACATGGAGTGGCTACTGATCGCCGTGGTCGTCGTCCTGGCCGCGGGTTATCTCGTCTGGCGGTCCCGCCGGAACCGGGAACGCGCCGCGGCCGAACTGGCGGACGCCCTGGCCGAGGCCCGCCGGACCAACGAACGCCTCGGCGGGCAGATCTACAACCTGACCGGTACCGATGACGCCTCACGCCAGGCGCTGGCCGACGCCGCCGAGCGGCATACGGCCGCCGGATCCCAGATCGATCTGGCCCGCAGCGCCCACCAGGCCGCACTGGCCGGGCAGACCGCGGTCGAAGGGCTCTATTACATCCGCGCGGCCCGTACCGCGATGGGTATGGACCCGGGTCCGCCCGTGCCGGAACTCGCCGGCCGGGAGAGCGCGGGCGCGGTGAGCGAAGAACGCGTGATCGATTTCGACGACCGCCGCATCACCGCCGCCCCGAAACCGTCCCCGGCGACACCGAACTACTACCCCGGCGGCCGCGTCGCCGGACGTCCCGTGCCCGCGGGCTGGTATTCCGAGCCCTGGTGGAAACCCGCCCTGATCAGCGGCGCCTGGGGTGTCGGGTCGGCCCTGCTGTTCACCTCGCTGTTCTCGGGGATGGCAGGCGTCGGCTACGGCGCGGCGGGTTTCGAGTCGGGTTACGGTGAGGGCTATCAGGACGGGCTGTCCGCCGGTGACGGCGGCGACGGAGCCGGGTTCGACGCCGGAGATCAGGGTGACCCGGGCGGCGACTGGGGCGGATTCGACGGCGGCGGATTCGACTTCTGAACTCCGAGCGTCCGGCCGCGGTGGGCCGCGACCGGACGCCGATAGGCGTGGGGTCTCAGCCCAGCGCTTTCGCCTTGAGGGCCTCGAACTCGGTCCGGTCGATGGTGCCCGCGTCCAGCAGCGCCTTCGCGTCGGCGATCTGATCGGCCGACGATTTGCCGGCCACCCGCCGGATGTAGTCGTCGGTCGCCTGCTGGGCGGCGGCGTGTGCCGCCAGCTGCCGTTCGGCCATTCCCCGTCCCCGCACGATGACGTAGATGAAGGCGGCCACATAGGGCAGCACGATCAGGAAGACGATCCACAGGATCTTGGCTATCCCGGACATGCTCCGGTCGCGGAACAGATCGGCGATGACGTGGAACAGCACGATCAGATACGCGATGAACGCGAAGACGACCAGCGTGTACCACAGGAGTTCCCACACGGTATCCAACACGGGCGACCAGCTTTCGAATATGGCGGCCCGATCCGGGCCGCGCAGCTGCCGAACAGGTCTGAATTCCACGCACAACGGATTGCTTCCGACCGAGTCTAGAATTCCCGCCGCGAACCTTCCGTGATTTCCCGTGGGTATTTCGAATGCGGCCGGGAGGGACCGCGCGGCGGCGGGTCAGGGAAGCGAGGGGTCTCCCGGTCCGGTCGCGAAGATCAATTGGGCGGCGCGGGTGATGGTGCGGCGGATATCGGCGATATTGCCCGGGGCGGTGGTGAGGTCGAGCAGGCAGGTGGTCAGGACATGGCCGAGGACCAGGGCACGATCCTCGTCGTCGGTCCACTCGGGGTCGCCCAGGGCGGCGCGGACCAGTTGTGTGAAAAGCGGCCGCCAGACCCGGATTCCGAGGCCCTCGCCGGAATGTACGGAGTTCATTCCCGCGTGCAGCAGATTGCGATCCTCGTCCGCCCAATCGATCAACCGGGTGAACGCCGCCGCGATACGGTCCGCGGCGGAACTTCCGGGTTCGGCCGGCAATTGCGCGAGGCGGGTCAATGTCTGCATGGCCCATTCCGCGATGAGGTGCTGGATGAGGCCGTCCTTGGAACCGAAATATCGGTAGATGGTGACCGGTGTGGTCCCGGCCTCGGCCGCGACCGCGCGGATGGTGACGCCGCGGTAGCCCTCGCGCGCGGCCATGGCGCGGGCCACGGCGGCGATCTCCGTGCGCCGCCGGCGTTCCTGCGGGCCGAATTCGCGGACGATGCGGAGCGAATCGCGGCTTTCGCGGAGCAGGGTCAGCGGATCATCGGTCACCAGCCGAGGGTACCGTAGCGGGCCCACACGTTGTATAACACGTTATACAACGTGTGAAAGGCGGTGTTCGGCGTGACCCCGATCGATCTGTTCTCAGCAGGCGCGCTCCAGGACCCCTACCCCGTACTGGACCGGATGCGCGCCGCGGGCGATGTCCACTACCTGCCCGATCAGCAGCTCTACGCGGTGGTCGGTTTCGATGCCGTCCGCGCGGTCCTCGGTGATCCGCGAACCTATTCGAGCAATCTCGTCGCGATGCTCTCGGCCGCCGCGGAATCGGGATCGGTCTCGATGACCGACGCGGGCGGGGTGGATGTCCTGGCGACCTCGGATCCGCCGGTGCACACCGCGCATCGCGCGCTGGTGATGCCGCGTTTCGCGCCGCGATCGGTCGCCGGGCTGACCGAGGTCGTCGACGAGGCATCGGCGGGCCCGGTCGCGGAATTCGTGGCCGCGGGTGGCGGGGATTGGATGGCCGGCGTCGCCAACCGGGTACCGGTGCGCGTGATCGGCCATATTCTCGGACTTCCGGCGACCGACCACGACCGGCTCGCGGCCTGGTCGGATGCGGCCATAGAACTGGTATCGGGCGTCGCCACACCCGAAGCGGCCGGGCGGGCGGCGCGGTCGGTACTCGAATTCAGTGGATATCTGGGCGATCGGCTCGACGAGGCGGGCGGCAACGCGACCGGCGGCGTCCTGGACGGGGTGGCGGCCGCGGTCGCCGGTGGCGAACTGACCCGGGACCAAGGTGCTGTACTGCTGCTGCAACTGGTGACAGCGGGTGCGGAATCGACCACGAGCCTGCTCGGTACGGCCGTCCGGCTCCTCGCGGAGGATGCCGCACTGGCGGACCGGCTGCGGGCCGAACCGGGACTCGTGCCGGCGCTGGTCGAGGAAGCCGTACGGGTGGAAAGTCCGTTCCGTGGTCATTTCCGGGTGACCACCGCTCCCGCCCGGCTGGCCGGGGTGGACCTCCCGGCGGGGGCGAAACTGATGCTGATGTGGGGCGCGTCCAACCGTGATCCGCGTGCTTTCGACCATCCCGGCCGGGTGGATCTCGACCGCTCGCGACCCGCCCGGCACCACGGTTTCGGTCGCGGGATCCACTTCTGTCTCGGCGCCCACCTCGCGCGCAAGGAAGCCGTGCAGACCGTGGACCTCGTGCTCCGGAGCACCTCGCGGATCGAGCTCGAACTCGCGCATGCCGAACCCGTCTATGTCCCCAGCCTGATCGTGCGGCGCCTGGCCCGCCTGGACCTGGTGGTCGCCGCTGCCCGATCGGCCGATCGGCCGGATATCCGCCGGGTGTGATATACCCCGGCGGGTATATTGGCGGACAGACCGGAGAAGGGAGCCCGATCATGGTCGGCGACGAAGACGCGATCGCCCAGGTGCTGAACCGGCTGCGCCGCGCGCACGGTCAGCTGTCCGGAGTGATCTCGATGATCGAGCAGGGCCGTGACTGCAAGGATGTGGTCACCCAGCTCGCGGCGGTTTCCCGGGCGCTGGACCGGGCCGGGTTCAAGATCATCGCCACCGGATTGCGCGAATGCCTCGGTGACGACGGTGACGCGGATCGGGAACCGCTCACCCAGGAGGATCTGGAGAAACTCTTCCTCGCTCTGGCCTGACACCCGCGGCGCCGGCCGGTCTACGGTGTGCGGGCCAGTGCGCAGGCGATGAGCTGCTCCCATACGGTGGGTTCCCGGTCGTCGGCGCCGACGGTGGCCATATCCACCGGAGTCGGCGCCTGCCGCCACTGTGAGCAGTAGGTGAGGCCCGGGGGCAGGATTTCGAGGTCGTCGCCGAAGAGGGCGAGGATCTCGGCATCGGTGCGCCAGCGTCCGCGGCCGAAGGTCTGCTGCAGTTTCCGCTCGGCCGCCTCGGTTTCGGCGTTGTCGCCGGAACGGAAGTGGGATATGTAGACCCGGCTGCCCGCGGGCAGCCGGTCGACCCACCAGCGCACCAGCTCGCGCGGGTTCTCGTCGTCGTTGAGGTGGTGCAGGACGGCGCTGAAGATCACCCCGACGGGTTCGCCGAAGTCGATCAGCCGCTGGACGGGGGCGGCGGGCAGGATGTCCTCGGGCGTGCGGAGATCGGCCCGGACGACGGCGGTGCGGTCGTCGCTTTCCAGCAGGGCCCGGCCGTGGGCGAGGACGACCGGGTCGTTGTCGATGTAGACCACCCGGGCGCCGGGGTCGTGCCGCCGGGCGACCTGGTGGACGTTGTCGGCCGTCGGTAGCCCACTGCCGAAGTCGAGGAATTGGGCTATGCCGTCACCGGCCATATCGCCGACGGCGCGGACCAGCGCCTGCCGGTTGGCGTGGGCGATGGTGACCGAACCGGGGAGGTCTCGGAGGAAGTAGTCGCCGACCACCCGGTCGGCCTCGTAGTTGTCCTTCCCGCCGAGAAGATAGTCGTAGACCCGCGCGATGCTGGGCTTGGAGGGGTCCACGTCCGTGTGGTCGTCACTCATCCGAATTCCCTTACTGTGCAGGCGAATAGCGTCTCCGACGATCATAGGTCCGCGCGACGGCCGGACTCTCGATATCCGCGTCCCCTCGGCTCCGGGCCGTGAGCGGCGGTGTCCGATCCTGCGGCGCGCCGCCCGATGCGCTAAGGTTACTTAGCGGAAGCAACTAATTGACCCGGTGCGGCTGCCGGCCGCCGCGGATCGAATAGACGAAAGCTGGGCGTGATGGAGGGCATATCCGCAGCCGATGAGCCCGGGACGCTCGCCGAGGTGGCGAACCTGTACCACCTGCTCATCCGGATAAACCGGACGCTGCGCACCCGTGGTCAGAGCCGGAATCTGAGTGCGGGTCTCGCCTCGGCGCTGTGGACCGTCATCAATCACGCCCCGATCCGGCTGTCCGCCCTGGCCGAGCGGGAATCGGTCTCCGCGCCGACGATGTCGCGGATCGTGGCCGCCCTCGAGGAGCGTGGGTTCGTCGAGCGAACCCCCGACCCCGACGACGGGCGCGCTCGCCTGCTGAATCCGACTCCGGCCGGTACCGGCCTGATCGCCGATTCGCGGACCAGGCGCGCGCAATTGCTCGCCGACGCCCTCGACGGCCTCGACCCGGACGACCGCGCGGCGGTCGGCCGGGGAGTGATGATCCTGGCCGACGCGCTCGCAACGACCTAGCCCGCGACACACCGCCGCGTCGCGCACTCCGGCATCCGCCCGGACCACCTGCTCAGAGGACTGTTCATGACCACGCTCACCACCCGGGAACCCGGTGCGGACTCCGCGGATCCCGGACCGCACTACAAATGGATCGCGCTGTCCAACACCACCCTCGGCATGCTGATCGCCACGATCAACTCGTCCATCGTGCTGATCGCACTGCCGGATATCTTCAAGGGCATCGGCCTGAACCCGCTGGAATCGGGGAACACCAGCTATCTGCTGTGGATGATGATGGGATTCCTCGTCGTCACCGCCGTGCTGGTGGTCAGTTTCGGCCGTCTGGGAGATATGTTCGGCCGGGCCCGGATGTACAACATGGGCTTCGCCATCTTCACCGTCTCGTCCATCTTCCTGGCCGTCACCTGGTTCGACGGTTCCGAGGCGGCGATCTGGCTGATCGCCTGGCGGGTCGTGCAGGGGGTGGGCGGCGCCTTCCTGATGGCCAACAGCTCGGCCATTCTCACCGACGCGTTCCCCGCCCACCAGCGTGGACTCGCCATGGGTATCAACGGGGTCGCGGCCATCGCCGGTTCGTTCCTGGGCCTGCTCGTCGGCGGTGTCCTGGCTCCCATCCAGTGGCACTACATATTCCTGGTCTCGGTGCCGTTCGGGGTCGTCGGCACGGTGTGGGCCTATCTGAAACTGCGCGATACCGGCGTCCGCAAGCGGGCGAAGATGGACTGGTGGGGCAATGTGACCTTCGCGGTCGGTCTCGTCGCGATCCTGGTGGGTATCACCTACGGCATCCAGCCCTACGGCAGCTCCGATATGGGATGGTCGAATCCGTGGGTACTGGCCGCGATGATCGGCGGCGTCCTCGTGCTCGGCGCCTTCGTCTACATCGAAACGAAGGTCGAGAGCCCGCTGTTCGAGTTGTCGCTGTTCCGGAACCGCTCGTTCGCGTTCGGTAACGCGGCCAATCTGATGGGGTCGATCGGCCGCGGCGGCCTGCAGTTCATTCTCATCATCTGGTTACAGGGCATCTGGTTGCCGCAGCACGGCTACGACTACTCCCGCACCCCGCTGTGGGCCGGTATCTACATGCTGCCCATGACGGTCGGCTTCCTGCTCAGCGCCCCGCTGTCCGGGGCGCTGTCGGACCGGCTGGGCGCCAAGCGGTTCACCACCAGCGGACTGCTGATCACCGCGGCCACCTTCGCCGCCCTGATCGCGCTACCGGTCGACTTCGACTACTGGGTGTTCGCGCTCGTCCTGCTGGTCAACGGGATCGGCATGGGCCTGTTCTCGTCGCCGAACCGCGCCCTGGTGATGAATTCGCTCCCGGTCACCTCCCGCGGATCGGGCGCCGGGATGATGACCACCTTCCAGAACGCCGCCCAGGTGCTGTCGATCGGCCTGTTCTTCTCACTGATGATCGCCGGGCTGAGCGCCCACCTGCCGGCGGCGATGTTCGACGGCCTGACCACGGGCGGGATGGCCGACGGGCCCGCTCAGTCCATGTCTCAGCTGCCCACGGTCGCGATCCTGTTCGCGGCGTTCCTCGGCTACAACCCCATCCAGCAGGTCGGCGGTGACGCGCTGCAGGGGCTGTCGCAGTCCAGTATCGACCATCTGACCGGGCTGGAATTCTTCCCGCACCTGATCAGCGACCCGTTCTCCGACGGTCTCACCGCCGCGTTCACCTTCGCCTTGATCTGCTGTGTGCTGGGCGCGCTCTTCTCGCTGTTCACCGACAGCGGCCGGGCGGAGACGAGCGGGGGCGCAGGGGCCGCGGACCCCGGCCGTGAATCGGTCGGCGAGGAACTGGCCGCCGTCGCCTCCGTGGCGTCGGGGGAGGCCCCGTCCGAACTGATCGACGAACCCGCCCGACGCTGAGGCGGCGGCCTCAGCCGTGCCGGGTCGGCCGGTAGACGAGCTCCTGGATATGGCCGTCCAGTGTCCGGCTCTCCAGCAGTTCGAGATCGAAATCGGCCGCGCCCTGGAAGATCGGCTCGAGGCCGGTGTTCCCGGTGATCACCGGGAACACCGTCACCTGGACCCGGTCGACCAGACCGGCGGCCATCAGCGCCCGGTTCATCGACAGACTGCCGTGCGAGCGCAACGGCACGTCGGACTCCTCCTTCAGCCGGGCCACGATCTCGACGGCGTCACCCTTCGCCACGGTCGCATCCGGCCAGTCGAGGGGTTCGGACAGCGTGGTCGACACCACCGTCGCCGGCAGGTTCCGCATCCGGGTGACCCACGGGTCCCGTACGTCGGAATCCTCGCCGGCCTCGGCCAGCATCCGCGCGAACGCGCGGTAGGTGGTGGCTCCGAAGACCATCCGCTGTTTCCCTTCGTAGAGGGCGTAGCGGTGGTCGAGCAGTTCCGGACCCTGCTTACCCCAGTAGCCGGTCCAGTCGCCGCCGGCGGCGCCGAAGCCGTCGAGACTGGCGAACACGTCGAAGGTGTAGGTGGCTGTCATGGTGTCTCCTCGGTGCGGGTGATCGCGTCTGCCCATACAGACCGGACGTCGCCGTGAAACTCATCGTCGCCGGGGCCGGGCAACCGGGGCCGGGCCCGGGGACCGCGCATCGGCAGACGACTCCGCCGATCGGAAATCCCGCTGTTCGACCAGGTGGGGCCACACAATATGACGATGCGAACCTCTGCGCGTGCGCTGCTGGCGGCTGTGGCCGCAGTAGCCGTCGTCTTCGCTCCCACCGCCGCGGCTGCCCCGGTTCCGGGCAGCTCGGCTCAGCTGCCGTTCCCCCTGAGCCTGCAACCGGACGGAGTGCGGGCCCCGGCCGCGGCGCTCGCCGAGGCCGGCACCGGCCTGGTCGTGTGGTCCCGGCAGCCCGATACGCGGCTCCCCATCGCCAGTATCACCAAGGTCATGACGGCGGTGGTGGTGCTCGAATCCGGCGATCTCGACCGTCCGGTCACGGTGTCGGAGCGGGCCATCGACGCCGCGGCCGCCTACGGCGGAAGCAATGCCGGACTGGCTCCGGGTGAAGTGCTCACCGCCCGCCAGCTGTTGTACGCGATGATGCTGCCGTCCGGCTGTGATGCCGCCTACGCCCTTGCGGAGGCGTTCGGTCCCGGTCAGGACGGCTTCATCGCCGAGATGAACGCCACCGCGCAGCGGCTGGGCATGCCGAACACCCATTTCACCGACGCCAGCGGGCTCCCCGTCCCCGACGACTACTCCACCTACTCCACCCCTGCCGAACTGATCCGGCTCGGCCGCCACGCGATGGCGAATCCGGTGTTCCGGGAGATCGTCGGCACGCCGGTCTATCACCAGCCCGCCGGGCCCGCGACCCACGACCATGTCTGGGAGAACACGAACGGGCTGCTCCGCGACTACGCCGGAACCACCGGAATCAAAACCGGATCCACGAATGCCGCCGGTACCTGCGTGCTGTTCGAGGCCGCGCGGGGCGGGCAGCGGCTCATCGGCGTGGTGCTCAACAGTTCACCCCACGATCTCGACGCCGCGACAGCCGATGCCGCGCGCATCATGGACTGGGGTTTCCTTCCGATCATCAGCGGTCTGCCGATCGGCTGAGTATCGGTGGCGCCCATCGTCGCGGGCGCGTCGGCTGTAGCCGTTCACCGCGTGCTGTCGTTCACGCTCCCGGTTCAGAACGCGAAGCGGTTCAGCATGTCGTATCGCCGGGCCGGTGTCGCGCACACCAGCCGGTACAGCAGCCCCAGCGGGGTGGTGGGAATCCGCGCGCAACCGGCGAACCCCGGGGTGGCCTCGAGGAATCGCAACCGCGGGTTCCACCTCTCCAGCTCCCGCGCGTCGCGAATTCCCCAGGTGATGATGCCCTTGGTGAAGATCTTCGAGAACCGCGGACCGCTCGGTGTCAGGGTGTCGAAGAGTAGCTCGCCGGTGGGAAACCGGTCGGTCACGCGCTGCAACAGGGTCCGGACCTGCGGTTCACGCAGATACATGAGCAGTCCCTCGGCGACGACGAGTACGGGGCGGTCGCCGGGAATCCCGGCCGGCCAGGAGCTGTCGGTCACCGAGGCGCCGATCATCCGGTAGTTGTCCCGGTCCTCGTAGAGCCGGCGCCGCAGCGCGATGACCTCGGGCAGGTCGATATCGAACCAGCGGACCCCGCGCGGCGGGTGCAGCCGGAAGGCCCGGGTGTCCATTCCGCAGCCGAGGTGCAGTACCGAGGCGTCCGGGTGGCGCCCGAGGAAATCGGCCGACCAGGTGTCGAACCGGGAGGCCCGCAGCGCGACCAGCCATTGATTGATCCCCGGGCGCAGCGCACGGCGGATCCGCGGCCAGTCGTAGTCGATCCGGCCCACCGCCTCGACCGCCGCCGTATCCCCGAGAATCGGCCGCGGGGAACGACCGTCGCAGGCCCGCAGGTACAGCGTGCAGAGGTTGGTCCACTCCACCGAACCCCAGCGGACCGCGGAGAAGTCGACGGTGTCCGCCCGGTTCACGGCTGCTGCCGGGGCCGGTCGCGGACGGGTGGGGGAGCCTGTTCGAGGTGCTCGCGGTCCCAGCGGGCGGCGTCGGCCGCGGCCTCGTAGGTGGTCTGCAGAAACTCCAGCACCATCGCGTCGGGATCCGCGGCGGTGCGCACGGCCTGGTAGGGCAGCAGGAATTCGTGGATATCGCGGTCGTAGCGGGCCGGTGACCCGACCGGTGCGTCCGCGTACCCGGCCGGTTCCGGATAGGCGTAGGCGTAGAAACTGCCCTCGGCCGAGCCGCCGGGCCAGAAACCGGCGCTGGCCAATTCGTGGGAATAACCCTCGACCATGACCCAGTCCGCGCAATTCGGCGCGCCGCCGGGGTGCGCCGGTGCGCTACGCCCCGAGAACCGGGTGCAGGCGAGGTCCATGGCGCCCCAGAAGAAATGCACCGGACTCGTTTTCCCGGTGAACCGGCCGCGGAACTCGTTGAGGATACGGTCGGCGTGCACCAGCTGACGCCAGAAGGCATGGGCGTGGCCGGGGTCGTAGGTGTTGTGCTCGATATCCTCGGCGAACGGTACGGCGCGGGCGACCTCGACCGGTCTGGCCAGGATGTCGATATGGATGTCCAGGGCGTGCAGCGCCGCCATGACCTCGGCGTAGAACGCGGCCACGGTCACCGGCTCGAGCGCGATCCGGCGCCGATCGCCGCCGCCGGCCCGGATGAGCAGCTCGTGCTCGACGAAGTCGAACTCGATATCGAACACATCGTCGCCGTAGGGAATCGCGGAGGTCGTCAATCCGCGAGCGGTGACGTAGAGCGGGACCTGCCACCAGTGGTTGACCATCGGAGCCCGGGCCAGCCGGATCTTGCCGATGATCTGGGTCCACATATGCAGCGTGTCACGGGTGGCCGTCCAGTCGTCCACTCGAAGGGCCGGCCAGGGCTCGCTCTGCGGTGGCGTGGGCATCGTCGCTTCCCTTCATCCGGGCCGCGGCCGAGAGCGAGGCCCGGTCGGTGGATGTCGCGGTAATACATCTCACAGCAAAGGACCGGATCGACTTTTTCCGCTTTCCGAGCGGCGGATTTGCTGGGCGCGTTTGCTGACCGATTACCTTATTCGATCTTGTTATGTGGATCGCTGTTGTTTCGGTAACAAAGGCGTAACTATATTGGGTCAGTCTACTGACGGGTGCCTCGAGTTCCCGCGTGCCGGATGGTGGTGACGCATCTACTGATGAAAGTGCTGAAGGTATGAATTTCAAGAAGATGGCCGCAGTATCTGCACTGGTCATTGCGGCTATGGGTATCGGCGCCGGTACGTCCTACGCGCAGCCCGCGGCGGTCGAGAATCCGGATATCCACTACACGGCCGACGTGGTTGATAAATCCGTGATCATCCGCACCGACGCCGGATCGCTGACCACCGAGGACAACATGCTCCAGATTCGCGACAATCTCGACAATGTGGTTGCTGGATTCCCGCTGAGCTATCTTCGCGACGGTCTTCAGTATCCGATCGGGGTCGTGCAGTCCGGTGCGAACGAGGTCGCCCTGACGCCGAGCGTCGATCCGGCGGCCGCCACGCCCGCTCCGATGCTGCACGATGTCGCCTCGCAGGAGCAGGTCGACGACGCGGTCTCCAACGCCAGCACTCAGTTCGGTCTCGCGACCAGCATCGGCACCCTCATCGGCACCCTGATCGGCCTCGGCGGCGGCTGCGTGCTGGGCGCGATCGTCGGCACGCCGTTCCTGGCCATCCCCGGCTGGATCGGTGGCTGCCTCACCGGTGCGGCCGTCGGCGCCCCGCTGGGCGCCGCGGCGGGTCTGGTGACCGTGGGCGGCGTCGCCGGTATCGCCGTCGCCGTCGAGTACTTCAACCGGATCAACGCGCCCGCGCCGGCCGCCTGACGGCGACAACGCGACGCAACCGGCCCGGATCGCGGAAACCGCGATCCGGGCCGGTTCGTTTTCGGTGGTCCCTATCGGCTCCGCAGGGGAAGAACCCGGCCCGGCCCGCGCCGCGGAATCCGGCCGAGCCCGCCGAGGGTGAGCCGCTCCTCCGCGGATCCGGTGCGGGTGGGTGGTCCGTGCGGCCACCACTCGTCCAGTGCGGTCAGTCCCGGCTCGAGAATATCGAGCGCGCCGAAGAGTTCCCGGATCTGTTCGGGGCTGCGGTACCGCACCGGGCCCAAACCGGTTTCGGTGTGGGCGTATTCGAGGTCGCGGGCCAGTTCGTGCAGATCCGGATAGGCGGGACCGGGATCGCAGTAGTGGCTGATCGCCACATAGGACCCGGCCGGCAGGAGTTCGGTGTAGCGGGCCACGACTCCGGCCGGATCGTCGCGCTCGTCGAGGTGGTGCAGGACGGCGCCGAATACGACGGCGACGGGACGGCGCATATCGAGGTGGCGGCCGGCCGTCGCCAGGACGGCTTCGGCATCGATGAGATCGCCCGGGAGGTAACGGGTGTTCTCGTTGCGCTCCAGCATGGCCCGCCCGTGGGCGACGCAGAGCGGGTCGTGGTCGGCATAGACGAATTTCACCTCGCTGCGCCCGCACTCCTGCGCGACGATATGCAGCGGATCGCGGGTCGGCATCCCCGCGCCGAGGTCGAGGAACTGCCCGATCCCCGCACTCTCGGCCAGTAGCCGGACCGCACGGGCGAGCCAGCGGCGGTTCATCCGGTGAACATCGCCCTGGCGCGGTGCGATTCGCCGGATCGAGTCGAAGGCGAACCGGTCGACCGCGTAGTTGTCCTTGCCGCCCAGGCTGTAGTCGTAGGCGCGGGGCACACTGGGCCGGCCGGTATCCGGGCCGACAGGTCGGGCGCGGACCGGTTCCGCGGTATCGGTCGTCATCACGCCTCCGTCACATACCGGGCGGTTGCCTTCTCGCGAAAGCCTCTCGACGGTAACACGGCAACATAATCCATGGCTATGTTGCGAATTCGGGTTTGTGGAATCGATACGTTCGCGATGCGGCCGCGTGCGGACCGGATGGTTGTGAAACGCGATCGGGTCCCTCGTTGTGAGTCGGCCCGGTTTGCGGGTATGCGCGACACAGGAACTCGATGACCTCGCTCGGAGGTCACGGCTTCCGCTGGAACTCCAGGAGGTTCATATGCTCGCCACAGCCGCCGCCGTCGTGTTCGGTCTCGCGCTCATCCTCGATCTGGCCGACGCCACTCTGGGTGACTCGGTCAACGGTGGCACCCTCATCATCGTCGGACTCTTGCTCGTCGCCCTGCATCTCGCGGGATTCGGGACCCGCTCGGGCGCCGGGGGCCGGTCGTGGAACTGGCGCCGCGCCCGCCGCTGAACCGGTTCCGGCCGGCTCGGCGGCCACCGGCCGGGCCTCGGGACCGCGCGTGTCACAGCGGTTCCCGAGGCCCGGACGGTTATCTGCTCGCGGTGCGCCGGAGGCGGGTGTTGACGAATTCGCCCATACCCCAGCGTCCCAGTTCCCGTCCGTAGCCGGATTGTTTGACACCGCCGAAGGGCAGGCCGGGCAAGGTCGTTCCGTGTTCGTTGATATAGGTCATCCCGACCTCGAGCCGATCGGCGACCTCGGCCGCGTGCCGGGGATCGGCGCTCCAGACCGAACCGCTCAACCCGAAATCGACATCGTTGGCCAGCCGTACCGCCTCGTCGGCGGAGGAGACCCGGTAGACCATCGCGGCCGGACCGAAGATCTCCTCGGAGTAGGCGTCCATCTCCGGGGTGATATCGGTGAGGACGGCGGGCCGCAGGAACGCCCCGTCGCCCTCCACCGGTGAGCCGCCCGTACGCAGTGTCGCGCCCTGCCGCACCGCGGTATCGATCTGCCGGGCGACGGTGTCACGCGCGGAAACCGAGGACAGCGGCCCGACTTCGGTGGCGGGATCGGCCGGATCGCCGACCACCGCGCGGTCGAATTCGCTCACCAGTCCGCGCACGAAATCGTCGTAGAGTTCGTCCAGCACGATGAATCGTTTCGGTGAATTGCAGGCTTGGCCCGCATTCGACAGCCGGGCCCGGGCGGCCGTGCGCACCGTTTCGGCCATATCGTCGGTGTCCAGCAGGATGAAAGGGTCGGAGCCGCCGAGTTCGAGAACGGATTTCTTCACATTCTTGGCGGCCTCCGCCGCGACCGCGGCGCCGGCCCGTTCGCTACCCGTGAGCGATACTCCGCGAATGGCCGGATGTGCCAGGAAAGCGGCGATCTGATCGGAACTCGCGTACACGTTGATATACACGTCGCCGGGAATCCCCGCGTCGTGCAACGCCTCCGCCATGAGATTCGACGAGGCGGCGCAGATCGACGCGTGCTTGAGAATAATCGTATTTCCCAGCAGCAGATTCGGCGCCGCGAAACGGGCGACCTGATAGTAGGGATAGTTCCAGGGCATCACTCCGACCAGCGGGCCGATCGGCAGAGTCTGGACCAGCGATTCGTCGGCCCCCTGGGGGTCGAGCCGCTCGGGCTCCAGCAATGCGGGGCCGTGCTCGGCGTACCAGCGATAGATATCCGCGGCGAGTTGTACCTCGCCGGCGGCCTGCTGCGCCGGTTTTCCCATTTCCCGGGTGATCGCCGCGGCCAATTCGGCCGATCGCCGCTCGTACAGATCCGCGGTCCGCGCGAGCGCGGCGGCGCGTTCGGTCACCGGTACCTGCCGCCACACCTGGAAACCCGCGGCCGCGCTGTCGGCGATTTCGGAAATCCGGTCGTCGGACAGTCCGGGGAATTCGTGTTCCGTAGTACCTGTGGTCGGGTTCGTCGTCACATAAGTACTCATCCGGTAATGCTACGGACCCCCGGCCGCTGATTCGATCGCCTTCGAGCCGGGTATCCGTCGTGCCGGTTACCGGCCGGAGACGAGCCCGGAATCGCGGATCGCCTCGGCCAGCGGTTCCAGGACGGCCGGGTCGTGCGGTGTCGGGAGATAGATGATCGCGAGATCCAGGCCCGCGTCGCCCAGGGTGGCCGCCCAGTCGACGACCGCCCCGTAACCGAGCGAGGGGTCCATCCGGGTCTGGGCCGAGAGCGTGATCTCCTTCGGATCGCGGCCGATATCGGCGCAGTGCGCCGCCAGCACATCACGCTTACGGATGAACTCCTCGGGGGTTCCGTTGACGAAATTCCAGTGCTGGGCGTAGCGCGCGGTGATCCGGAGGGTGCGCTTCTCGCCGTTGCCGCCGATGCAGATCGGAGGGTGCGGGCGCTGCGGGCCCTTGGGTTCGTTGCGCGCGTCCTTCAGCTGATAGAAGGTGCCGTCGAAATCGGTGGTCTCCTGGCTCAGCAGGCCGATCAGCACCTGGCAGGCCTCCTCGAAACGGTCCATCCGTTCGGTGACCGTGCCCAACTCGATCCCGTAGGCCCCGGATTCCTCCTCGTTCCAGCCCGCGCCGATCCCGAGTTCGAGCCGCCCGCCGGAGATGATGTCGAGCGCGGCGGCCATATTGGCCAGCACCGCGGGATGGCGATAGTGCACACCGGTCACCATCGTGCCCAGACGCAGTCGTTCGGTGGCCTGCGCGAGTGCGGTGAGGGTGGTCCAGCCTTCGAGGCAGGGGCCGGTGGAGTCGGAGAAGATCGGGTAGAAGTGGTCGAACGTCCAGCCGGATTCGTAGATATCGATCTCGTCGGCGGCCCGCCAGACGGCGAGCATATCGGCCCAGGTGGTTTCCTGCGGGGAGGTCTTGAACGCGAATCGCATATCGCCAGGCTATGAGTTGGAGAGCACTCCAGGTCAAGCCGAATCGCGGTGTGTCGGATGCCGTCGCCCGGGCCGTTCGGATATTCGCCGGCCGGGGCGCCGGTGGCCTCGATCACGGTGGATTCCGGCGCCGTGCCGGTACGGCCGGCGCGGGATAGACTCGCGCTGTCCGGTTCGCCGCCGCCGAGGATCGTTGTTCAGCAAGGGGAGTCCGAGCGGATGGAT
Source organism: Nocardia sp. NPDC049935 (assembly GCF_055586645.1). Lineage (NCBI taxonomy): Bacteria > Bacillati > Actinomycetota > Actinomycetes > Mycobacteriales > Nocardiaceae > Nocardia > Nocardia sp. NPDC049935. The sequence goes on from NZ_JBVJHV010000009.1 coordinate 198,093, forward strand.
CGCCGGAACGCGGGGATCGGCCGGCGCACCGTGTTGTTCGCCGCCGGCGCCGGCGTCGCCCTCACCGCGCTGGCCCAGCCGATGGCGGCGGCCCCGATCACCCGCACCGCCACCGCGGGTCCCATGCAGTGCGGGCAACGAGCGGATCTGGCCGAGCAGGCGATCGTCTCCCGGCATGTGCGGGCCGTGTGGGGTATGCCCGGGATGCGGCTGGGCGCGCTCACCTGGCCCCGCTCACTGCCCGAACAGTCGTTCGCGCAATGGCACTACTGGTGGCAGGCTCATCTGCTCGACTGCGCGGTGGACGCCGCGGACCGGGCCCGTACTCCGGAACGGGTCGACCGGGTCACCGCGCTCGCCCGCGGGATCCGTGCCCGCAACCTGACCGGCTGGACGAATCGGTACTACGACGATATGGCGTGGCTGGCGCTGTCGCTGGAACGGGCCGACCGGCTGCTCGGCGTCCGGTTCGGCAGTGCGGTGGGAGACCTGCGGGCCGCCCTGATGGCCGGCCGGAATCCCGGTATCGGCGCGCTGCCCTGGCGATTCGGAGACGACTACTACAACACGCCGGCCAACGGTCCGGCCGGAATCGCGCTGGCCCGGCTGGGCGAACTGCCGCGTGCCCGCGAACTCGCCGATTTCCTGCACACCCGGTTGCGCGATCCCGGCAGCGGCCTGATCCTCGACGGCGTCCACGAACCCGGTGGCCGGGTGGACCGGACCGTTCACACCTACTGCCAGGGGGTCGCCATCGGGCTGGATACCGAACTCGCCGTGCGCACCGGTGAATCCGCATACCGCCGCCGCGTCCGCGCGCTGATCGCCGCGACCGAGGCCCGGCTCACGGACCGGGGCGTGATCTGCGCGGCCGCTGACGACGATGCCGGGCTGTTCATGGGCATCCTCGCGCGCTATCTTGCGGTCGCGGCCGTGGAACTGGGGGATACCACCGCGGCCGATATCGTGCACGCGTCGGCGCGCGCGGCCTGGAACCACCGCGCGGAAGTCGACGGGCTGCCGCTGTTCGGCGCCGACTGGACCCGCGATGTCACGGTGCCGGAGCAGCCGGGAACACTGCCCCAGTTCACCGATTCCTCGGCGGTGGCCTCGGCGAATCTGAGCCGCGATCTATCGGTGCAGCTGAGCGGCTGGATGCTGCTCGAAGCGGACTACCGGCTCACCGCGGCGGGACGCTGAGGGTCGCGGTCGCACAGGGTGGTTCGACCGGTGACCGCCGCCCGCCGGTGCGTGCCGGGATCCGGTCAGCGAGGCGCCGACACCCTCAGGTAACCCGAGGCTAAACTAAGTCGCGGCCGTGCCGCTACTTCGCAGCCATCGAACGACGCCGGACGAATCGAGGACTACCGCAGTGCCCCCAGCGACCACGACCCGTCCGCGGACGGCGCCGCCGCGGACCGTCGTCCTTCTGGTCCTGGTGGTTGTCCTGGTCGTACTGCTGGCCGGAGGGCTTTTCGTGGGCAGCGGCGATTTCACGGTGAACGAGGCCTGGCGGGCGTTGTTCGATGACGGCACCGCCACCACCCTCGGTGTCATCCGGGAGCAGCGAATACCCCGCACACTGCTGGCGGCGCTGGTGGGCGCCGCCCTCGGGGTGGCCGGTGCGGTGATGCAGGGCATGACCCGTAACCCCCTGGCCGACCCCGGCATTCTCGGTGTGAACTCCGGTGCGTACTTCGCCATGGTGCTCGGCTCCGTCGTCGCGGGCGCCGCGGGCGCCGGACTGCTCTGGTGGTCGCTGGGCGGCGCGTTCGCCGCCTCGATCCTGGTGTACTTCGTCGGCTCCCGCGGGGTCGGCGGGGCGAGTCCGGCCCAACTCGTGCTGACCGGCGTCGCGATCGCCTCCATGCTCAGCGGACTGGCATTCGGCCTGACGATGATTCACCCGAAAACCTTCGACGCCATCCGGGGGCTGCTGATCGGCACCCTCGACGGTCGCGGCTGGCCGCAGTTGTCGGCCACCTGGCCGCTGGTGCTGATCGGAGTGATCGGTGCGGTCGCGCTGGCGGGGTATCTCAACGCGCTCGCGCTCGGTGACGATCGCGCCAACGCGCTCGGCGTACCGGTGACCGCGGTGCGCGGCGTCGGTTTCGTGGAGGTCACGGTGCTGTGCGGCGCGGCCACCGCGGCGGTCGGGCCGCTCAGTTTCGTGGGCTTGATGGTCCCGCACGCGGTGCGGATGACCATCGGGCCGGATCACCGCTGGATGATCCCGTTGTGCCTGGTGGTGGGGCCGATCGTGCTGGTGGGTTCCGATCTGGTGGCCCGTGTCGCGACCGCGAGTGAACTGCCGGTGGGGATGGTGACCGCGTTCCTCGGGGCGCCGGTGCTGATCTGGCTGGCCCGGCGTGAGAAGGGTGCGCAATGGTGACCGGCGCCGCGCCGGCCACCGCCCGCTGGCCCCGGCGGGTGCGATTCGTCCGGGTGCCCCGCCTCGGGCTGAGCCTGCGTGTCGATATCGTCTCGGTGGCGATCACGGTCGCGTTCGTCCTGATCACCGCGGTGGTCGGGGTCGTATCGCTGGGGGCGAGCACCACGAGCACACCCGGCCTGGGGTTCGTCGAAGTCCTCGAGGTGCTCACCGGGCAGATCGGCGGCAGGCCCGCCGATCACGTCGCCGACTGGCTGCCGGTGGTGATCACCGCGATTCTCGGCGGCGCCTCGCTGGCGCTGTCGGGAGCCATCTTCCAGACCCTCACCCGCAATCCGCTCGGCAGTCCGGACATCATCGGCTTCACCACCGGTGCCAATACCGGCGCCTTGGTCGCGATGCTGGTCTTCGGGCTCGGTACGGGTGGTGCGACGGTCGGCGCCCTGCTCGGCTGCCTGCTCACCGCACTGGTGGTCTATTTCCTCGGAATGCGCGGCGGGACGGGGAACCTCCGGTTCATCATCGTCGGTATCGGCGTGTCGGCCATGCTGCTGTCGTTCAACGGCTACCTGGTCGCCACCGCCGATGCGCAGAACGCCGGGGCGGCGGCGGCCTGGGGTATGGGAAATCTGCGGGATCTCACCATGGCCGATACGGTGCCCGTGTTCGTGACGCTGGCCGTCCTGGTCCCGGCGTTGGTCGTGATCGCGCCCCGGATGCGCATGTTCGAACTGGGGACGGATTCGGCGGCGAGCAAGGGCGTCGACACCGAACGCACCCAGATGATGTTGCTGGTGATCGGCGTCGGCTTCGCGGCGGCGACCACCGCGATCGCCGGGCCGATCGCCTTCGTGGCGCTCGTCGCGCCCCAGGTGGCGGCCCGGATCACCCCGAGCGCGGGGATCCCGCTGGTGACCTCGGCGGCGGTGGGCGCCACCCTGCTGGTTTCCAGCGAGGTGGTGGCGCGCACGATCCTGGCGCCGCAGACCCAGCTGCCGGTCGGCGTGGTCACCACCTCGCTGGGCGGTGTGTACCTGCTGTTCCTCCTGCTCGCCCGGTCCCGAAAGGCTCGCCCGTGACCAGCAATCCCCTGCCGGACGACACTCCGGGGCGGCTCACCGGCACCGATCTGCGGGTCGGTTACGGCGAACGCACGGTGCTCGCCGATCTCGATGTGCTGGTGCCCGACGGATCGTTCACCGTGATCGTCGGACCGAACGCCTGCGGGAAATCGACGCTGTTGCGGACGCTGTCACGGCTGCTGCGCCCACAGCGCGGCGCGGTACTGCTCGACGGGCGCGACGTGACCGGCTACGGAGGCAAGGAGTTCGCCAGAGAGGTCGGATTGCTGCCGCAGCAGTCGATCGCGCCGGACGGGATCACGATCATCGACCTGGTCTCGCGGGGGCGGTTCCCGTACCAGAGGATGTTCCGCCAGTGGACCGAGGAAGACCAGGAAGCGGTCGATTTCGCACTCCGGGTCACCCGGCTGACCGAGCTGTCGACGCGGCCGGTCGAGGCGCTGTCCGGTGGCCAGCGCCAGCGGGTGTGGATCGCGATGGCGCTCGCCCAGCAGACGCCGATCCTGCTGCTGGACGAGCCGACTACCTACCTGGACCTCGGCCACCAGATCGAAGTGCTGGACCTGTGCGTCGACCTCAACAGGCGCGGGACCACACTCGTCGCGGTATTGCACGACCTCAATCCGGCCGCCCGCTACGCCTCGCACATCATCGCCATGCGCGGTGGGGAGATCGTCGCCGCGGGCCCGCCCGCCGACCTCATCACCACCGCGCTCGTCGAGCAGGTTTTCGGGGTGTATTCGCAGGTCATCGATGATCCGCAAACCGGGACACCCCTGGTGGTACCGCTGGCGCAGGGAGCGGTCCGGATCGACAGTGCGTGAACCGTGCCCGCCGGGCACCCAACCGAGAAGGAGATCCATGTCGAGACGGCGTATCAGCGTGGCGGTGGCGGTACTGGCGAGTGTGGTTCTCGCGACCCCGGCCTGCGTCCGGTCCGACGACACCACCTACGAGGTGTTCGACGATCCGGAGGCGACGCCGGGCTACTCGCTGCCCGACGAGCCGCGGGTGGTGGCGCTCGGCTGGTCCGACGGCGCGGTCGCGCTGGAGCTGGGGGTGAAACCGGTGGCGATCTACGACTGGATGGGTTTCGGGGAGGCCACCAAGGGTGTCGGCGAGTGGGATGCCGCCGCGTTCGGTGACACCTCGCCCGAACTACTGTCCGCGCAGAGCGCGGGGGAGTTCAATATGCAGCAGATCGAGGAACTCGACCCCGATCTGATCCTCGACGTGCGGGCGAAGGACGACAGTGCCGTCACCGACAATCTGCGCGAGATCGCGCCGGTGGTCACCGCGCCCGAGGGCACCGGTGATTTCGCGGTCGACTGGCAGACCCAGGCCCGGATCATCGGCGCGGCCCTCGGCAAGCGCGACGCGGCGGACAAGATCATCGCCGAAACCGCCGGGGCGCAACGGGCGGTCGCCGATCGGCATCCCGAATTCGCCGGCCGGACGTTCGTCTACGCCGCCAAATACGGCACCGCCTACGGCGCCTATCTGGCCGGAGATGCCCGCTTCGATTTCTTCGCCGACCTCGGGTTCGTGCCGAATCCGCCGATCACCCGGCTGCAGAGTTCGGGATTCTTCGCGCAGGTCCCGGTGGAGCGGGTGGGTGATCTCGACGCGCAGACCGGGGTGTTCACCACCATCGGGCTGCCCTTCGCCGACCTCGAGAACGACCCCCTGATCAACTCGCTGGCCGTGGTGCGCGACGGACACGCCGTGCGGTTGCCCGAAAGCGATCCGGCCGTCCAGGCTTTGTCGGCCGGCACCCCGGAATCGCTGCGGTTCGCCCTGGACCGCATCACCCCGCAGCTGGCGGCCGCGGCGGGGTGATTCACCGCGGCGCCGGTGCCGCGCCGTCCGGCGCCGGTGCCGCGCCGTCGAGGTGTCTCAGGGTCGCGAGCAGCCACCACAGCGCGACGGTCACCAGGCAGCCGCAGGCGCCGTAGACGAGAAAGGCCGATCGGGCCGGCACCGCGCTCGCGACGCCGCCCGCGACGACCGCGCCCAGCGACAGCGCGATGGTGAGCTGCGCGGTCCACAGGCCCGAGACCCGGCCGCGGAACTCGTCGGGGGTGTGGGCCTGAACCACCGCGAATCGCGCGATATCGGCGACCACCCGCCCCGCGCCGTGTGCGGCCAGTCCGGTGAACACCACCACCGTGGCGGCGACGAGTCCGGCGCCGGCGAGCCCGGCCGCGGAGACGAGGGTGGCCACGAAGATCACCTGACCGCCGCGCCGGATCGAACCGGTCCAGCCCGAGGTGAGTGAACCGAGGACCGCCCCGGCCGCCGGCGCCGCGAACAGCAGGCCGGCGGTGGTTTCCCCGCCGTGCAGGACCTCGCTCACATACTCCGGGATGAGGACGTTCCAGCCCGACAGCAGCATGGTCACGCAGCCCACCAGCAGGGTCGCCCCGACGATCCGGTGGCCCGCGACGAAACGCACACCGTCCAGCGCGGCCCGGACCGGCGACCCGGCGGGGCCGCGTTCGGCCCGCATCGGGCCGAGCCGCGCGAGGAGCACAGTGGTCACCAGGCCCGCCGCGGCCGCCAGCCAGAAGTTGGCCGCGACGTCGAGCCAGGCGATGAGCAGACCGGCGAGCGCGGGCGCGGCCATATGGCCGAGATCGGCCGTCAGGGCCATCAGCGCGGCTCCCGCGGCGAGCCGGTCGGGCGGGATCAGTCCCGGTATCGCCGCGACCAGCGCTGTCTCGGAGATCCCGCCGGTGAGGCCGTCCACGACCGCGCACAGCAGGATCACCCAGAGCCGGGGTTCGGGGAGCATGGCGTTCACGGCGAGGACGGCGAATCCCAGGGTCGCGGCGGCCCGGGAGGACACGATCACCGCCCGCCGGTCGAAATGGTCCGCCGCCGGGCCACCGATCAGGGTGCCCGCGAAAGCGGACAGACCGATCACCGTGGCGACCGTCGCGACCATCGCGGTCGATCCGGTCAGCCGGTAGACCTGGATCGGGAGCGCGACCACCAGGAACCCGATCCCGAATACCGAGATAGAGCGGGCCAGGAACAGGGTCCGGAACGCGGGGCTGGTACGCAGCGGGGTCAGGTCGACCGCGATCCGGCGCGCCGGAACGATGGCGGTCCTGCCGCGACGGCGGCGTTGCTCCCCGGCCACGGGCGGGCTCCTCTCGATCGCACCGCTCGGCCGGTGCGACGCGGCGACTGCGGATCGGATCGAGGCTACCGGTGACCGGGCGGGCCCGATCGATGTGGTGCGCGCGGGGCCGGCAGCCGCGCGGAAAAACTCTCCCGAGGCTCTGCGTATGATCCCGGTCACCGGGACGATCGAAGTGTGCTACTCCTGAGTAAGCCCATCTGAACTGGGGTTTTGCAGAAACAGGTATACCCCGGGCCGTTCGACCCGCGTGCCCCGGCGGCGCGTGCCCGATGCTGGTATCCGAACGAGTCGGCACCAGCACATCGAGGCTTGTATGGACGAGTGGAACACCGGAGGCGCAGGCGACTGCAGTGACCTCTCCGCGGAATGCACCGAGACCGGGATGGTGATCCGGCGCTGCGGCAGCTGTCGTGCGCTGTTCGCCCCACCGGTGGTGCGGTGCTCGGCCTGCCACTGCGAGGAGTTCGACCGGGTCCCCGCCGCGGGCGGCGGATCGGTGGTGTGCTGGCGGAAGGTGACCTGCGCCGCCGCCGTGGAATCGACGCTGGCGATCGTGGAACTCGACGAAGGTCCCTGGGTCTACACCACCATCGACGGCGAACTGCCGGGTGCCGCGCGCCGCCCGGTCCGGGTGCGCTTCCAGGCCCCGCCGCGAGGCGACCGGTTCCCCGTTTTCGCCGTCACCGCGGTACCGGAGGTATTACCGGGCCGAGACAAGGAGTCCGCCGTCCTGTGATCGCCGCTCGCGGCGCCGGAGATGTCCCGGCGATACAGTTGAGTAGGCGAGAGGGGCCGCGTATGGAACCCGGTGCCCATCTACATACCCGAGGAATCGTCGCCCCGCGATGACCGGCGACGATCCCGTACGCACACGCCGCGAGTCGACGGCGACCGTCGCGACGGAACTCGACGCGGCCGGTTTCGAAGACGCGGCGGAGGTTGGGCGCGGCGGTTTCGGAGTGGTCTATCGATGCACCCAGGAACCGCTGGACCGTACGGTCGCGGTGAAGGTGCTCACCACCGAATCGGATGAGGACAACCGGGCGCGGTTCGCACGCGAACAGCGCGCGATGGGCCGGTTGACCGGGCATCCGAATATCGTCACCGTGCTGGAGGAGGGGATGACCGCGCGCGGCCGGCCCTACCTGGTGACGCCGTTCTATCCGCTGGGTTCCCTCGATGCCTGGATCCGCCGGCACGGCCCGCTGTCGCCCGCGGATGTGCTGCAGATCGGGGTGAAGATCGCGGGGGCGCTGGAGAGCGCGCACCGTCTCGGGATCGTGCACCGGGATGTGAAACCGGGAAATATCCTGCTGACCGACTACGGCGAACCGGCCCTGACCGATTTCGGCATCGCCCATATCGCGGGTGGTTTCCGGACCGCCGCCGGCACCGTGACCGGATCGCCGGCGTTCACCGCCCCCGAGGTGCTCGAAGGTGAACCGCCCACTCCCGCCGCCGATGTGTACGGGCTCGGCGCCACCATGTTCTGCGCCCTCACCGGGCACGCGGCGTTCGAGCGGCGCAGCGGCGAGAAGATGGTGACCCAATTCCTGCGGATCACCAACGCACCGCTACCGGATCTGCGCGAGCAGGGCGTCGCGGCCGATATCAGCGATGTGGTGGAAGCCGCCATGAACCGCGACCCGCGCGAGCGGCCGTCGGCGGCCGCGCTCGGCGAAACCATCGGGCAGGTGCAGCAGCGCCACGGCTTCGCCGTCGACGAGATGGCGCTGCAGGACCGTCCGGCCACCGCGGACCCGCCGCCCGAACCCCGGATACCGGCGCAGCGCCGGCCGATCGGCCCGGATACCACCGGGAATCTCCCGCTCGAGCTGACCAGCCTGGTCAACCGGCGCAGCGAGGTGGTGGAGGTGAAGAACCTGCTGTCGACCGCGCGGCTGGTGACTCTGGCCGGGCCGGGCGGGGTCGGCAAGACGCGGCTGGCGTTGCGGGTCGCGGCGCAGGTGCGGCGGGATTTCGCCGACGGCGTATGGCTGGTCGATCTGACCGATGTCACCGAACCCGCGATCCTGGTCGATGTGGTGGCCGCCGCGGTCGGAGTACGGGGCGAGGCGGCCCGGCCGACCATCGACGTCCTCGTCGAGAATCTGTGCACGCGCGAAACGCTGCTGGTGCTGGACAACTGCGAACAACTGGTCGATCCGGTCGCGGAGCTGGACGAAGCGCTGCTGCAGGGCTGCCCGGGACTGCGCATCCTCGCCACCAGCCGCGAACCACTGAATATCGCGGGGGAGGCGGTACTGCGGGTGGCCCCGCTGACCGTGCCGGAGCCGGACCGGGAACCCAGTCTGCTCGGGATGCCGCGGTTCGACGCGGTGACCCTGTTCGCCGAGCGTGCCGCCGCCGTGGTGCCGGGGTTCGAGCTCGACGAGGACAACAAGGCCGCCGTCGCGCAGATCTGCGCGCGCCTGGACGGCCTGCCGCTGGCCATCGAACTGGCGGCCGCCCGGCTGGCGACCATGTCTCCGGAGCAGATTCTGCAGCGGATGGATATCCGCAGACCGGTACTGACCCGTGGCGGGCGGACCGCCCCGCCCCGGCAGCAGACACTGCGGCAGTGCATGGATTGGAGCTACGACCTGTGCAGTCCGGCCGAGCAGCAACTGTGGGCACAACTCTCGGTTTTCGCCGGGGCCTGCGAACTGGATGCCGTCGAAGGTGTCTGTGTGCTCGATCCGGCTCCGGACAGCCTGCTCGATGTGCTGTCCTCACTGGTGGACAAATCCATTCTGATCCGCGAGGAATCCGGCGCCGCAGTACGTTTCCGCATGCTCGAGACGTTGCGTGACTACGGCCGGGAGGTGCTGCGGGATTCCGGCCGGGACCGGGAGCTGCGCCGCCGGCACCACGAATGGTACGAGCGGATGTGCGCGGACGCGGCGGCCGGATGGATAAGCCGGGAACAGCCCGGCTGGATCGCCCGGCTCGCCCGGGAACTGCCCAACCTGCGCGATGCGCTCGACTACTGCCTGACCGGGGACACCGATGCGGCCCTGGCCGCCGGGCTGCGCATCGCGACCGGGCTCTACGAGTTCTGGAACTTCCGCGGTATGTACGGCGAAGGGCGGTCGTGGCTGGAACGGGCGCTGGCCCGGCCGGGCCCGGGGGCGGTACGAGAACGGATCGACGCCCTGTGCGCGTCCGCGAAACTGGCCGCGACCCACGGCGAATTCCAGGCCTCCTCCGGTGCGCTCGCGCAGGCCGAGGAACTGGCCGGTCCGGATCCCGAGCCCATGGTGTGCGCGCAGGTCGCCTATTGCGAGGGTCTGCTCGCCATGTCCCGCGGTGAACCCGAGGCCGCGCCGGCCCGCTTCGACCGCACGGCGGAACTCACCCGCGCGGATCCGGCCGGCCAGTTGCGGATGAGCGCCCTCACTCTCACCGGCTGGGCGTACGAACTGAGCGGCGATACCGCCGGGGCGGGCGAGTACTACCGGGAGGTGCTGGCGGTCACCGAGCCGCGCGGCGAGGTGCTGCACCGGGCCGCCGCCCTGCGGGGAGTGGGAGTCGGGGTCTGGCAGGACGGCGATCCGTCCCGTGCCCGGGAGCTGATGGAAGAGGCGTTACGGGTCAACAGCGGACTGAACAGCACCGTGATCAATATGTTCTGTCTCGAGGCGCTGGCCTGGATCGTCGATATGCGGACCGGAGCCGAACGCGCCGCCGTCCTGATGGGCGCCGCGGAAGGACTGTGGCCCACAGGCGCCCGGGTGACGACCGTCTTCCACAATATGGCCGGTTTCCACCAGGACTGTGAGCGCGCCGCGCGGGCGGCCCTGGGCGACCGCCGGTACGACGCGGCGCACCGGCAGGGCCGCACGATGGGGATGGAGGCGGCCGTCTCCTACGCACTCGGCGAACCGGCCACCGAACCGAGCGGTGGGGCGGAGCGCACGCCGAAACTGACCAAACGGGAACGCCAGGTGGCCGATCTGGTGGCGCAGGGTCTCAGCAACAAACAGATCGCCTCGAAACTGGTGATCTCCCAGCGCACCGCCCAAGGGCACGTCGAGAACATCCTGAACAAACTCGGGTTCACCTCACGAACCCAGATCGCGGCCTGGATCGTCGAGAACACTCAGCGCTGACCGCTGCCGGCCCGGCGCGTCAGTGTCGTTCGAGGATGGCGCCGAAATCCGTGCCGTCCGGCAGCGACCCGTACTGGAGATCACGATCCGGGCCCAGCCGCGCGGCGAGGAACGCCTCCGCGACCGCCGTCGGCGAATAACGCAGCAACAGCGAGGCCTGCAGCCCCAGGGCCATGGACGAGGCGACCGCGCGGGCCCGCAGTTGCGCCTGCCCCGGGGCGAGGGTCGCCAGTTCGGCCAGCGCGGCGCGCATCCGGTCGTGGTGGCGGTCGAACAGGGCCGACGCCCCGCGGGCGGTCGCGAGCTCGGCGTCGAAGGCCCGCACCGATTCCGGTTCCCGGGTCATGGCGCGCAGCACGTCCAGGGCGATGACATTGCCCGACCCCTCCCAGACGGCCATCACCGGCTGTTCCCGGTACCGGCGGGCGAGCGGGAACGCCTCGGTGTACCCGTTGCCGCCGAGGCATTCGAGCGCTTCGTAGGCGTGCTGCGGTCCGCGTTTGCAGATCCAGTACTTCGACACCGCGGTGGCGAGCCGCCGGAACGCCTTCTCGGTATCGTCGCTGTCCGCGTCGTGGGCCCGGGCCAGCCGCAGCGCGGTGGCCGTCGCGGCCTCCGATTCCAGGGCCAGGTCGGCGGCGACCGCGGTCATGGCGGGCTGGTCGATCAGCGTCGCGCCGAAGGCGGCGCGGTGCCGGACGTGCCACAGCGCCTCGGCGACGGCCTGCCGCATTCCGGCGGCCGACCCGTACACGCAGTCGAGGCGGGTGCGCGCCACCATCTCGATGATGGTGCGCACACCGCGACCCGGTTCGCCGACGAGATGGCCCAGCGTGGAGTCGAGTTCGATCTCCGACGAGGCGTTGGACTTGTTGCCGAGTTTGTCCTTCAGCCGCTGGATGCGGAAGGTGTTGCGGGTGCCGTCCTCGAGGACGCGTGGCACCAGGAAACACGACAGCGCCGGTCCGCCGTCCGGGGAACCGTAGGGGCCGGACGCCTGCGCGAGCACGAGGAACCCATCCGACATCGGGGCCGAGCAGAACCATTTGTGGCCGGTCAGCGACCAGGTCCCGTCGGAGTTCGGTACTGCCTGTGTGGTGTTCGCACGGACGTCGGAGCCGCCCTGCTTCTCGGTCATCGCCATCCCGAACAGCGCGCCGGGTTTGCCGCCGGGCGCGGTGAGCCGCCCGTCGTAGCCGCGGCTGTACAGGCGCGGAAGCCAGACGCGGGCGAGATCGGGGGCGAATTCCAGTGCCGGAACCGCGGAATGGGTCATCGAGATCGGGCAGGCGTGGCCGGGCTCGATCTGCGCGAACAGCATGAAGGTCGCGGCGCGGGCGACATCGGCTCCGGGGCGCGGATCCGCCCAGGCCGCGGTATGGGCGCCGTGGGCGACCGCGGCGCCGATGATCCGGTGATAGGCCGGGTGGAATTCGACCTCGTCGATCCGGTTGCCGTACCGGTCGTGGGAGTGGAACACCGGGGTGACCGTGTTGGCCAGTTCGGCGTCGCGCTGGAAGGATTCGGAGCCCACCAGCGCGCCCACCGCGGTGAGCTGCTCGGCCGCCCAGCCGGCCCCGTGCCGGGACACCCCCTCGACCAGCGCCCTATTCGCGGTGTACTCGTTGACGCCGGTCCGCGGCGGCGCCTGGTTGAAGACGGTATGGGTGCGGAAACCCGGCGCGAGGGTCGCGGTCATGAGTCTGTCCCTTCGGGTGGGGTTCGGATGGTGGGGCCGGGGGTGCCGTCCCCGGTGTAGTCGATGCCGTGGAAGCAGAACCGCAGGATGGCCTCGACGATCCGGTGGTCGCCGGTACCGTCGGCGGCGGTCACCGCGTGGTCCGGTGACAGCCGGCCGGTGAGGGCTTCGCTGATGGCCCCGATCAGCGCCGTGGCGCTGATCTCCAGGTGCTGGTCGGGGAAATCGCCCGCGGCGATACCGGCACGCAGGATCTCGGTGGTGAGCCGGTGGTACTCGGCCCGGTAGGTGAGGCGTTCGGCCTCGATCCGGGGATCGACGGGTTCGAACAGCAACGACCACGCCAGCTGCCGCCCGCGGATGGCGCGCAGGGCGAAGGTCTCTACCATGGCCCGCAGCTGGGCGGGCGCCCCGTCGGCGGCCTCGACCGCGGCCCGGGCGGCCGCGAGTTCACGGTCGGCGCCGGAGCGGAAGACCGCGGCCAGCAGATCGGCGTTGCCGTCGAAGTACGAATACACCGTCCCGACGCCGACCTCGCATCTCTGCGCGATCGCCTTGACGGTCGCCGCCGCGAATCCACCGGCCGCGACCAGCGCCGTCGCCTCCCGTAGCAGGTCGGCCCGGCGTTGCGCGCGGGCCGCGCGCGTCTTCTCGGTCGGCCGGTACACCACGGGCACAGGCCCCTTTCCATAAACATTGAATCGTGATTCAATCCTTGCGACCCGAACTGTAGACCCAATCCCGACCCACGGCAACGCCCGGCGGATCGAAGGCGCGCCCGAGGAGTAGCCGCATGAACCTGACCACGATGCTGGAGAGCACCGCCCGTAGATATCCGGACAAGGTCGCGATCGTCTACGGCACCGAGCGGATCACCTACGCCGAACTGCTCGCCGCCTCCGAGCGGGCCGCGAATGCGCTGCGCGCCCGGGGCGTGCGGCCCGGCGACCGGGTCGCGGTGATGACCTACAACTCACCGGGCTTCGCGGTGGCGGCGTTCGGGGCCTGGCGCGCCGGGGCGGCCCTGGTACCGGTCAACCACAAACTGACCGCGCCGGAGGTCCGGTACACGCTCGACCACTGCGGCGCCCGGGTGGGTGTGGTGTCGGCGGAGCTGTCCGCGACCGCGCGGGCGGGTGCGCCGGGCGTCGACTGGCTGTGCACCGACTCGGGTGGCGGGCCCGGCGAGTGTGACTTCGACGCGCTGGTCGCGGCGGCGGACACGTGGCCGGGAGTGCCGGTCGCGGAATCGGATATCGCGCAGGTTCTCTACACCTCCGGCACCACCAGTGCGCCGAAGGGATGTCTGCACACCCACCGCTCGATCACCACCGTCGCGACCTATATCGCGACCACGCTCGGTCTCGGCCGGGACGAACGGGTGCTGATCGCGATGCCGATCTGGCATGCCGCGCCGCTCAACGTCTGGTTCGTCACCACGATGTTCCTCGGCGGCACGGTCGTCCTGATGCGCGAGTACGAGCCCCTCGCCTTCCTGGAGATCATCGAGGAGCAGCGAATCACCGCGGTCTTCGGTGCGCCGATCGCCTACCTGGCCCCGCTGCAGGCGGCGCGGGCCGCCGGTGTGGACCCGGCCGGATTCGATCTCTCCTCCGTGCGCCGGTGGACCTACGGCGGTGCGCCCATCGGGGCCGAGGTGGCCCGGCAGCTCCAGCGCGCCTACCGCTCCCAGGACTTCTACCAGGTGTACGGCATGAGCGAGATGGGGCCGGCCGGAACCGCGCTGTATCCGCACGAGCAGATCAGCAAGGCCGGGTCGATCGGGCACTGCGGTATGCCCGGGGTGGATCTGCGGGTCGTCCGCCCGGACGGTATCGATGCCGGGCCCGGCGAATCGGGGGAGATCTGGCTGGCCGGCGACACCCGGATGGCCGGCTACCTGCACGACGACGCGGCCACCGCCGAGGTCTTCGAGGGACGCTGGTACCGCAGCGGCGATGTCGCGCGCCTGGATGAGGACGGCTACATCTACATCGTCGACCGCACCAAGGACGTCATCATCACCGGCGGAGAGAACGTGTACTCCCAGGAGGTCGAGGAGGCGATCCGCCCGCGACCCGATGTCCGCGATGTCGCGGTGATCGGGCGCCCGCATCCGGAATGGGGAGAAACCGTGGTGGCGGTGATCGCTCCCGCCGACGGTGCCGAGATCGGCCTGGACGAGTTGCGCGAGTACCTGTCCGGGGCCCTGGCCCGGTACAAGATCCCCCGCGAGATCGTTCTGGTCGAGGAGCTGCCGCGCAATCCGTCGGGCAAACTCACCAAGCACGTGCTGCGCAAGGCTCTGATCGACGGGTGAGTCGTGCGGCGGGGCGGTCTCCGATATTCGGATCGCCGAGATCGCAATCGCCCACCGCGTGGGGGAATTTCGAGAGAACCCGCGTCGAGCTGCGGAAATCGCCGCGGCGGGCCGCGGGATCCGACCGATCGGCACGCGCCGGCGCGGCTCGCTGCCGGAGTCGATTACTTGATAGTTGTTAACCTTTCCTCGTCGGTCGGCATCGAGTGACCGGCACCCGCGAGTGGAAGGGAACCGGCACGATGACCAGACTGTGTCAGGTCGCCCCACCCGCGACGCCGCCACACGAAGGGACCGCCGATGACCCCGTCCGACTGCGCGGCGGCCGACGACGATCTCCTGGCCGCGGTGGAGCGGATGCAGGTCGCACTGATCCAGGCGGCCCGGCAATTCCGGATGATGGATCGCGCGGGGGCCAACCAGTCCGCGCGCAGCACCCTCGCGGCGATCGTCAAATTCGGCCCGCTGTCGATGTCGGAACTCGCGGCGCACGAAGGCGTGGATCCGGCGAGTGTCTCGCGCACGGTCCGCAGGCTCGAGGAATCCGGGGACGTCGCGCGCCGCACCTCGGATACCGATGCCCGGGTCAATCTGATCGAAGTGACCGAATCCGGCCGGGAGCTGTTCCTGCGCAGCCGCCGGCAGCTGACCGAGATCATCCTGGACCGGATCTCCGCGCTCTCGCCGGAGCAGATGGCCGCGATCGCCGCGCTCGGCGACGGCCTGGAACTGCTGGTATCGGCCACCGGTCCCCGCGCCTCGTAACCACTCCGTACGGCTGCCGGCCCCACCCGGCGCCCGGTCACCCGCGCCCGCGGGTCACCTGATTCGAGGCCTTATCGGGCCTTCACCCTCCACACCCTGCTCCGCCGGCGACGCACGACGTCGCGGGCCGATCGAACGGATTCCCATGACAGTGCTGAGTGCAGAGCCCACGACCGGACGGGCAGGTCGTACGCCTCCGGTCCGGCGTCCGGCCCGGGCCTCGCGCGCCGCCACCGCCGCGGGGGTGATCGCCCCGCCGCTGACATTGATCATCCTGCTGGCGGTGGGCTGGAACGTGATGGCCGCGCGGATGGACAGCCCGCTGGTCCCGTCACTCGGCGCGATCGCCGACGAACTGACGGAACTGGCCGGTAGCGGCGTGCTGTGGACCAACCTGCAGGTGACGCTGATACGGGTGCTGCTGGGATTCGCGGTCGCGTTCGTGGTCGCGGTGGTGCTCGGAATCGCGATGGGGCGCAACAGGTATGTCCAGCGGTTCTTCGAACCCGCGGTACTGCTGGGCCTGGTGACGCCCGGTCTGGTGAAGGCGCTGCTGTGCGTGATCTGGTTCGGCATCAGCATGGTCAACCCGATCCTGGCCGTGGCGCTGGCGGCCGCGCCCGCGCTCATCGTCAACATCACCCAGGGCGTCCGGGATGTCGACCCGCAGCTGCACGAGATGGCCCATGTCTACCGCTTCGGCGCGTGGACCAGGTTGCGGCGGATCTGGCTGCCCGCCCTGGCGCCGTCGCTGTTCACCGGTGCCCGCCTCGGTATCGCCATGGCGTGGAAGGTGATCGTGCTGGTCGAGATCTTCGGGCTGGCCAGCGGTGTCGGATACCAGCTGAACCTGGAGTTCGCCAATCACAACGTGGCCGGCGTGCTGGCCTGGACGATCGCTTTCGCGCTGGTGATGACAGCCATCGAGTACGGCGTCCTGCAAACCCTGGAACGGCGGGTATCCCGCTGGCGTAAGGAGTCCGCGGTATGAGCGCCGGTATCGAATTGCGCGATATCTCCAAATCGTTCGTGAGCAAGAAGGACGGCACCGTCCAGACGGTCTTCGAGGATTTCTCGCTGGACGTCGCACCGGGGGAACTCGTATCGCTGGTCGGCGCGTCGGGCACCGGGAAGACGACCCTGCTGCATCTCGTGGCCGGACTCGAGACACCGGACTCCGGAGCGATCCGGGTGGGTGCGGGCGCGGCGCCGATCCGGACGGGCATGGTCTTCCAGCAGCCGCGGCTGCTGGACTGGATCAGCGTCGCCGAGAACGTCGAAATCGCCGCGAGATCCGCCGGGCAGAGCACCGCGGCCGTGCCGGAACTGCTCGACGCGGTCGGACTGAGCGAGTACGCCGGCGCCTACCCCTCGGTGCTGTCCGGCGGACAGCGTCAGCGGGCGGCCGTGGCCCGCGCCTTCGCGGTGGATCCCGACATCGTGCTGTTCGACGAACCCTTCAGCGCGCTCGACGAACTCACCGGCCGCAAGCTGCGGCTGCTGTTGCAGACCCTGCTCGTCGAACGCTCGGTCACCGGATTGCTGGTCACCCACAACGCGCTCGAGGCGGCATTCCTGTCCGACCGCGTGGTGGTGCTGGCCGACCGCCCGGCGCGGATCGTGCGGGATATCCGCGTCACCCTGGCGCGCCCCCGGTCCACCGAGGACGCGACCCTGTTCGACCTGCACCGCGACATCATCGCCCATATCGCCTGACCGCGAACCGATCCAGAAACGGAGACCCCGTGTCCGCACCACGTGGCAACATATTCACCCGCGAATCCGCGCTCGGCCCGGCCGTCACCCGGCGGCAGGTTCTCCGCGCCGGCGCCGCGCTGGCCGGGGGACTCGGACTGGGTTCGCTGCTCGTGGCGTGCGGGGCGGCCGGAACCACGGCGGTCGACGCCGACGGCAATCCGCTGCCGTCGATCAAAATCGGTGCGGTACAACCCGGAACGGCGGGATCGGTGATCGACCCGATCACCGACCAGTTCGGGCTGGCGGCCGAACACGGACTGGACCTGGTCCGCGACGGCGGCGGCGGGGTCGGCACCGGACAGGAGAACCTCCTGACCGGCCTGCTCGACACCTTCGCTTTCGGACCGCTGGGCGCCACCGAGGCCAATATCTCCGGTCACGATGTGGTGATCGTGGGGCCCCAGCTGTGGAACCACGGACGCTGGCTCGTGCCCGCCGACAGCGATATCACCTCGGTCGAGGATCTGCGGGGCAAACGGATCGGTGTACAACCGGCGAGCTCGGATACCTACAAGGCGGCCGCACTGGGCCTGGCCGTCAACGGGATCGACTTCGAACGCGAATTCCAGATCTTTCCCGGGCAGCCGATCGCCAATCTGGCGCTGTACGAGCGCGGCGACCTCGACGCCATCATCGCCATCGAACCCAATGCCACCCGGCTGGTCGCCCAGGGCAACCGGCAGATCGCGACGGTCTCGCAGCTGTGGCAGAAAGGCACCGGGGACGCGAATCCGCTGTTCCTCAACGGTGCCGCGTTCAATCGGCCGTGGCTGGAACGCAACCGCGATACCGCGGCGCGATTCGTCGCCCTGCGCTCGGAGGCCAATGCGCTGATCACCGCCGACCCCGGTCTGCTGGCCCGCCACTACGAGGCGTTCGGGATCCCGGCCGACGAGGAGGCCGCCATCGCCGCGCTGCCCGAGCGGCTCCGCGATATCTACCCGACCGCCTGGGATCCGAGCGTATTCACCAATCTGGACAAGCAGATCCAGGTCGCGCTCGATATCGGGTTGCTGTCGCGCACCGCGGACCGGCCGGTCTACGAGAGCCTGAGTTGAACGATCCCGGGACTCCGCGGACCGCCCCGTACCCCCGGGCGGCGCTGCCGGCCTGCTGCGCGAGTCTGTTCCTCTCCTCT
This sequence comes from Nocardia sp. NPDC049935, assembly GCF_055586645.1. NCBI lineage: Bacteria > Bacillati > Actinomycetota > Actinomycetes > Mycobacteriales > Nocardiaceae > Nocardia > Nocardia sp. NPDC049935. Next base: position 216,507 of record NZ_JBVJHV010000009.1, read on the forward strand.
CTCGACACCTCCGCGCTGGTGGTCGCACTGCCGGCCCTGCAGGAGGATCTCGGTCTGGGGGTGGCGCATCTGCAGTGGGTCGTCGTGGCCAACGCGCTGGCCCGCGGCAGCACGCTGTTCCTCGCGGGATCTCTGGCCGACCGCTACGGTCCGCGGCGGATCTTCCGGCTGGGGGTCCTACTGTTCGGCATCGCCTCCCTGCTGTGCTACGTCTCCTCGGGTTTCGCCGAACTGATCGGCTGGCGGATCGCGCAGGGGATCGGCGGCTCCCTGATGACTCCGGCATCGATATCGTTGCTCACCGGCGTATTCCAGGATCCGGTCGCGCGCAGCCGCGCACTGGGCACGTGGAGCGCGACCGCCGGGGTATCCACGGCGCTCGGTCCGGTGATCGGCGGCGTCCTGGTCACCCTGGTCGGCTGGCGCAGTGTCTTCCTGATCTGCCTGCCGTTCGCGGCCCTCGTCGTGCTCGTCCTGCGGTGGGTGCCCGAATCTCCGGTACCGCGGCTGCGGCGGCGTATCGATCCCGCCGGGCATCTGGCCATCGCCGCGACCCTGTTCTTCGTCACCTTCGCGCTGTCCGGCGGTGCCCGCGACGGCTGGCTGTCCGCGCCGACACTGCTCGCCCTGGCGGCGTCCGTGGTGTCCGTGCTGGTCGTGGTGCGGGTGGAGCGCCGGGCCGCCGAACCGGTGCTGGACCTGACGGTCTTTCGCCGTCCGCAGTTACGCGGTGCGGTGCTCACGGCCGGGTTCTCCTATTTCTGCCTCACCGGAATGAATTTCCTCAATACTCTCTACCTGCAGCAGGTCCGCGGATACACCGCGTGGGAGGCGGGCCTGATGGCCCTGCCGCTCACCGCCGGAACCCTGATCGCCGCGCAGGTGTCCGGGCGGCTGCTGGGCCGCTTCGGTCCGCGGCGTCCCATTCTCGTCGCCTATCTGTTCCTGATCACCGCCATGGCGTCGCTCGCGCTGGCGGCGTCGACGACCTCGTCGATCGGCTGGGTGCTGGGCGCCTTCGCGCTGCTGGGCATCGGAATGGGAATGGCGAACCCGCCCGCGACCTCGTCGGCCGTGGCCGCGCTTCCGGCCGACCGGGCCGGCTCGGCCAGCGCGATCACCAGTACCTCCCGGCAGGTCGGCATGAACCTGGGTACGGCCGCGCTCGGCGCGGTGGCCGTATCGCTGGCCGGATTCCTCGCCGGGCCCGAACCCGTTTCCGCGCCGGATTTCACCGCCGGAATGCGCCTGGCGTACGCGGCCACCGCGGTGGTGGCCGTGCTCGCACTCGTCGCCGCGAACCGCTGGTTCCCGGCGACCCCGAACCCGGCCGCACCCACGGCCGCCACCCTGTCACGAAAGGAAGAAACCGATGACCGGCAACGATACGAACACCCCGTTACCGAAGATCACCAGCGTCCGCACCGGGGCGATCTTCACCCTTCCCTACCTGGTGGGCCTCGAGAAGGGCTACTTTCTCGACGAGGGCGTTGACCTGGAACTCGTCGCCCCCGGCGCCTACAACGTGAGTGTGAAACCGATCGAGGACCACCATCTGGTGAGCTCGTTCGGCGGGATCTCCCGCGGCTTCGAGGACGGCGACGTCTCGCTGTACCGCGCCTGCGAATGGGGACAGGTCCGGCGGGCCCAGGATTCCGGCCGCGGCGGCCGGATCGTCACCCAGCGCGCGGCGATCGCCAGCCAGGCGATCTTCGTACGCCCCGACTCCGACGTGTTCCACCCGCAGAGCCTGCGCGACAAGCAGGTCGCCGTGAACTTCCACCACGGCTCCCACTACCTCGCGATCCAGACTCTCGAGGGCTTCGTCGAACCCGATCAACTGAAGGTCGTGCATGTGGGCGGCCCGGCCGACCGGTTCAAGGCGCTGCGCGACGGCACCGTGGAGGCCGTGGCCCTGATGGAGCCCTATATCAGTCTCGCGCTGAAGCAGGGCTACCGGCTGATCGCCGAGGCCTTCTACACCGGCGCCGAGATCGCCGACGAGAAGGTCGATCCCGAGGTCTACGCGGCCATCGACCGCGGCGTCCGCCGGGCGGTCGCCGATATCAACACCGATGTGACGCCGTACCTGCACTATTTCACCGAGGAGATTCCGGAAGAGCTCGGCACGCTGGACGAATCGGATATCGGCACCTGGCGGCTGCGGTTCGCCGACCCGCAGCCGTACGCGCCCGAACAGTTCGACCAGACCTACCGCTGGCTGCTCAAATGGGGTCTGGTCGAGGCCGGATCGGATTTCAAGAGGCTGGTGGACAACCGGGCACTGTCCGCGTGACCCGTGGCGGCGGGACGGGCGCCCGTCCCGCCACCGCACCGGCGGTCGAGGCCGGGCGGAAAATCAGGGGCGCCGCGCCGCCGGATAGGTCATGATCCATGGCATGACCGACGCGCGCGAAGACTACGAACGCCCGGATCTCGCCGGGTGGCGGCGCCGGGAACAGCTGCGCCGCTCCAGCGCCGCCCAGCCCATCCCCTCGGGCAAGACCTATCGGCGCCGGCCCAAGAACGGCCGGGCCCAGGAGATCCGGGACGCCCGCTACTGACGAGGCCTACTCCTCGGTGAGCAGGCCGTCCGCCAGGCGCCAGCGGCGGGTGGCTCGCACCGAATCCAGCATGCGACGGTCGTGGGTCACCAGGATCAGGGTGCCGGTGAAGGAATCCACGGCCTGTTCGAGCTGTTCGATGGCGGGTAGATCGAGGTGGTTGGTCGGCTCGTCGAGGACCAGCAGGTTGACCCCGCGGGCCTGCAGCAGGGCCAGCGCGGCGCGCGTGCGCTCACCGGGCGAGAGCGTATCGCAGGCACGGGTCACATGCGGGCCGCGCAGCCCGAATTTCGCGAGCAGGGTGCGCACATCGGCGTCGGGCCAGTCGGGCATCGCGGCGCCGAAGGTGGCGGCCGGGGTGGTCTCGCCGCGGAAGAGGCCGCGCGCCTGATCGACCTCGCCGATCCGCACCCCCGCACCCAGTGCGGCCGTGCCGGTATCGGGGGTGAGGGTGCCGAGCAGCAGGGCGAGCAGGGTGGATTTACCGGCGCCGTTCGCACCGGACAGGACGATACGATCGGCCCAATCGATCTGCACCGTCACCGGTCCGAGCACGAAATCGCCCCGTGCCACCGTGGCCTCGTGGGCGGTCGCGACCACGGCGCCACTGCGCGGAGCCGTGGCGATCTCCATCCGCAGTTCCCATTCCTTGCGGGGCTCGTCCACCACCTCGAGCCGTTCGATACGCCGCTGCGTCTGACGCGCCTTGGCGGCCTGCTTCTCGGTGGACTCGGCGCGGGTCTTGCGGCCCATCTTGTCGGAATCGTTCTTGCTCTTGCGACGGGCGTTGCGCACACCGTGTTCCAGCCAGTTGCGCTGCATCCGCGCCCGGGCCTCCAGACCGGCCCGGGTATCGGCGTATTCGTCGTAGGCCGCGCGGGCATGGCGGCGGGCGATCTCGCGTTCGGCCAGATACGAGTCGTAGCCCCCGTCGTAGAAGCCGACCTGCTGCTGGGCCAGATCGAGTTCGAGGACGCTGTTCACCGTCCGGGTGAGGAACTCCCGGTCGTGACTGATGACCATCAGCGGTGTCCTGATCCCGGTGACGAACCGTTCGAGCCGGTCCAGACCGTCGAGATCGAGATCGTTGGTGGGCTCGTCGAGCAGCAGGATATCGAAGCGCGACAGCAGGACCGAGGCGAGACCGGCGCGGGCGGCCTGGCCGCCGGACAGCCCGGTCATCGGCGTGCCGAGACCACCGCGCAGGCCGTCGGTGAGGCCGAGATCGCGGGCGACCTCCGCGGCGCGCTGATCGAAATCGGCGCCGCCGAGAGCGAGCCAGCGTTCCAGGGCGGGGGAGTAGTCGTCGGGACCGTCGCCGCCGAGGCGTTCGGCGGCCGCGTCCATCACCTGCTGGGCGTGGGCGACGCCGGTCCGGCGGGCGAGGAATTCCAGAACCGTCTCCCCGGCGATCCGTTCGGGTTCCTGGGCGAGATAACCGACACTGGCGTCGGGCGGGCTCAGAGTGATCGTGCCCGTCTCCGGTGTGCCGTGGGCGAGCATACGCAACAGAGTCGATTTACCCGCGCCGTTGACACCGACCAGGCCGATCACATCACCGGGTGCGAGAGTGAGATCGAGGCCGTCGAACAGGGTGCGTTCGGCGTGCCCGGCCGAGAGACCGTCGGCCTGCAGAGTTGCGTTCACCGGGGATATTCTGCCCGCACCGGCGGCGGGGCCGGCTCGTGGGCCGCGGAACCGGTTACTGCTGTGACGTGGTGGGCGGTTTGTCGATCGGCCGGGAGCGACGGACACCGTCGTCCTGTTTACCGTGGGTCGCCACCAGGACCACGAGGATCAGGAATGCCATCACGGCCGCGACGGCGAGCGCGACCTTGGGCTGGCCGAGTTGCTCGGCTTCGGGAGTGGGGGATAATTCGCCGCCCTCGGGCGGCTGAGGTCTTGACACAGCCGAAAATGGTAAACCGGCCACGTGTGGGGAGATACCGATACTGTTCCCCGCGATGGGAATTATGTATACCCGTCGCGCGGTGTGGCGAAACATTTTCCGGGAAGCTCGGCGGAGAGGCCGGGATTACCCTTCCCGGCCTCTCCTGGTGAACGAGTGGGATTCGAACCCACTACCGTCGGATTAAAAATCCGATGCTCTACCAGATGAGCTATCGTCTGCTCCACCTGTGATCGCCGCTACCGCGGGTAGGTGTCATGGTGAGTAATCCCGCGCGTTGCCTTTACGCCACAGCGGCAGGAAGAGCCGCCACCGGGAATCGAACCCGGATCTCGGGAGTGCGTCGCACCATATCCGCATCTCGTACGATCGATGGAGTTGTGAGCTTGGAGCGAGAAGCTGAATTTGCCGGCAGGCCCTGGCAGCGCCTGCCCGTGATCAGATTGAACTTCAGTTTCAGTTTGTGCTCCATCCCCCCGATGGGGGGAATCCGTGGTCCCGGCTAGCCGAACAGGTAGCCGAGAATGGCGTGACCGGGCTCGACATCGGTCACCGGTGTCGCGTTCGCGGTTTCGCGCGCGATGCGCACCGCGTCGAGCAACTTGCCGAGCCGGTCGGCGAGATCGCCGACCTCCTTCGCGGGCAGCGCGCCGGAGAACTTGGTGGTGGTCCACCGGCCCACCACCACATCCTCGTGGTACACCTCCACCTGCGCCGGGTGCTTCTCGGTCGCGGGCGCCAGCACGTGGTTGCGCGGCACCTTCTTGGTTCGCACGGTCTGCGACGGCTGGGTGGCGTAGCAGTCGGTGACCTCGTCGAACGACCAGGACTCGGCCGGATCCAGGGTCGGCAGTTTGGCGACGAACTTCTTGAGTTCGCTCAGCTGCTTCTCCAGGAACAGCAGGTAGGTGACCGGCAGATCGCGGGCGATGGTGGTGCCGTCGACGGTGAGGTCGGCCTTGGCCGAGCAGTTGGCGGTATCCTTGGTCGCGGTCACGTCGAACAGGCGGGTCAGGGTGTTCCGCACATCGGCGATCACCTCACGCGTCCGTACCTGGACCCGCTTGGACTCCGACGGCAGTTCCTCGCCCATATCGTCGAGCGGCCGGTAGGTCCGGGAGATACCCGCCAGCAGGTCCACCTTGCCCACGCGCTGGTAGGCGGCCGTGACGTCCGCGTTCGCCTGTGACTTGGCGCCCTTCTCGATGGCGATGAGCTGATTCAGCTTGGTGGACAAGGTATTTCCCTCCTTCGGTCACTGCCTCGCGACCGGGGGATACCGTAGCCCGGCGGCCGCGATCCGTGCCACCCGATATTCGCCGGCGGACCCGTTCGGCCGGCCGCGTGTCAGGTCGTGCCGAGTGCCGGACCGTAGGTGACGTGGACCGGGATCGCATCGTCCCAGGGCTGGGCGGTGACCAGATCCGCGACCTCGACGTATCCGCGCTCGAACTCGCCGGTCGCCGCGTCCACCAGGCGATACTGCTGGGTCTGCCGGTGGATGGGCTGGCCGTCGATCAGGACGACGCGCACCTCGCCGGGTTCGAACCGGCACCGCCGCTGCATGGCGGCGATCAGTTGTTCGTTGTGCATATGGCCGTCGCCGAAATTCCATCCCACCGCGGTGGAGCAGATGCGCTCACCGTCGGTGAGCACGTAGTCGGCTTCGTCCTGATCGGCCAGGGCGCGATGGGCGAGGGTGAACATCGCCCGGCCGTGGGTGTTGAAGGCGCGGAACGCGTATCCCAGGTAGATCGGTATCTGCGCGGCCTCGGGGCTGCCGTAGACCTTCTCGAGTTGCGCGGTGGGCATACTCGCGATCGAGACCAGGCCGTCGGCGATCTTCGCCATGGCGGACGGTTTGACGCACCAGAGGCCGGTGTCCCAGTTCCCGGCGTAGTAGCGCATTCCGGGCAGGAACGACACCTTGCGCGGGTAGAAGGCTCCCACCAGCACCGTGCCCGCGCTGACGAGGAACAGCGCGGCCACCGGGATCGGGTTCGTGACGTCGCTCAGCCCGATATCGGCGTGCCCGATGAACAGCGCGAGCACCCCGAACATCATGAACACATTCCATTCCAGCGGCACGCCCATCGGAATCGAGACCAGGATGGCGCCGTGGAAGCAGATCATGACCGCGGCGGCGATCGCCGTCGGCCAGCCGCCGTGGGTGAAGAACAGGACCAGCGGGACCAGACCCTCCACGGCCGTGCTGATATGGGCGATCAGGCGGGACGGGCGCCCGGGGCGCAGATCGTCGGGGTACTTCTCGAAGAAGCGGCGTTTGAGGGAACGGGGCCGGACGAGGGGGCCGTTGGCCATCATGGTGGAGATGACGAAGGGGAAGTGCCGGTTCAGCTTCGACAGCGCCGCGCCGATCCAGATGGTCAGGAAGACCAGTTTCGCCGCGACGATGGTATCGGCGCCACCGAACAGGAAGGTCAGGCTCAGCGCCGCGTACACCTCACCGCGTGCGGCCAGGAAGATCACTTTGTCGCGCAGGCCCGCGACGAGGAGAACACCCAGGATCGCCCAGATCTGCCAGGCCGGCAGGAGGCCGATCGTGGTGCCGAGGGCGGAGTCCGGGCCGGTGCCGTCGGACAGCAGCGCCACCACGAGCAGTACGAGTAGCGCGGCGTAGAGCGCGACGTCGAACGGCCCGCGCCGATCGCCGCCGGTGAGCGGCACCCGCGACGGCCAGGGTGGCAGCCGGATCGTGCCGGGGCGCAGCCAGTACAGGATCGAGCCCATGGGTGGCAGATAGCGATTGTTGAGCGGGCCGAATCCGCAGCCGAGGCCGATGACCTCGAACAGCATGGTGTAGAGCACGACCTTCTGCAGCACGATCGGCTCGGCGTACCAGGAGCCTATCTCCGCTATGCCGCCGATACCGGTGGTGGCCTGCGCGAACAGCACTCCGCCCAGGATGTACAGCGCGATCTTGACGACGTAGAACAGATGCAGCACGGCCGGGGTGCCGAATCCCACCTCCGCCCAGTGCCGCGCCATCGGCCGGATACGCTCCGCGCGAGGCCGGGTGTACCACTCGGCGTCGACGACGGGCAGCTCCGGTTTGAGGAATGCCACAATTGCTCCCGGACACGTGCTCGGACTTGCTTCCGGGACATGATGGCACAGACATCTGGTCGTCCGGACCGGAATACCCCGCCGGAGGTCTCAGCAGGCCGCGGCCGGATCGCCGGGCGGACTGTCCGGTGCGCCGGTCCCGCCGGTGCGGACCGTCACGGTGGCGCCCGGTGCCGACGAGGTGCCGGGCCGCGGATCCTGCTCGATCACCACACACTGCGACCCGTTGGGCGCCCGGCCGGCGCGGCCATGTACGACGATCACGAACCCGGCTTCCTGTACCAGCTGCTGGGCCTTGGCCGGGCGCTGCCCGAGGACATCCGGCACCGTCACCTCGGCCTGGCCGGTCGTGCCGGCGGGCGTGGTCTCGGTGGGGGAGTCGGAACCGCAGCCGGTCAGCCACGACGCCGCCAGCAGCGCGCCCGTGATCATCGCAACCGGGACTCTTCGCATCGAGTTCTCCTCGTCGTGCTCCGAGAGGCTTCGGGGCCGGTGGACTCCGAAGGCGGGCGCGGTGGGAGTGCGTTCGCCCGGCCTCGACAGGATGTCGCGAAGCCCGGTCCTGCGCAAATCCGCGGGGACCCTCGGCGCGGCACAGGTGGCGGTACCGTCGTGCCCCGGCGCGGCGGTACCCGCGGTGCCCGGACCGGCTCGGCGTGGCACGCCCGGAAGACGCTGTCCCGGTGTGGTTCCCGGGACCGTCCGGGGCGTCGTTCGGGTGCGCCGGCCGGCCGGTGCCGGAAAGGCCTGCCCGAGCCGGGTTCTCGACGGAGATCCGGCGTTATCTGGATCGGTCGGAGCGCGGGCGTGTCGTTCGCCGGATCCGCGTCGCAGCCGGTGCATTCGGACTGGTCGGCGGCGTAACCGCCTGGTCCCGCATTCCTTCCGCGCCTAGGCGAAGCGCGCGAAGGTAATTACACTCGGCGTCAGGATCCGGTGACGAGCACCGGGATCCGGGTGGGTAGCCGAAGGGTAGGAACTGTCGGGTTTCGCGGGGGAAGTGGAACTCCTCGCGAGCGTGGATCGGCCAGAACGGGAAACGCTCATGGGCAACGAAGCTCCGGACCGGCCCGCCGCCGAGTCGGCGGACGATCTCGCCGGTGACCACACCACGACGACGGTCTCGGCGTTCGTCGCGGACTGCCGCCGGCGTGGTCTGGATCCCGCGGTACTACTGGATACCGGCTTCCTTCTCGGCGGCGCCGAGTAGTTCGCTCGGCCGGATCTCGAATGCCCGGCAGATCTTGTACATCTGCGCGATGGTCATGGCCCGTTCGCCGCGTTCCAGCCGGGCGATGGTCTTCTTGTTGTAGCCGGTCTTCTCGGCCAGCGCCTCCTGGCTCCAGCCGCGCCGGGCCCGTATCGCGCGGACTTCCGCGCCCAGGGCTGCGTCCAGCCGCGCCTCCTCGCCGGTTGCTCTCTCCGGCTCCGCGGGCGTCGCATTCATGTCGACCATTCTGGGGACCGGGCAGGGTCTGATCAAGTGCCCGATAGTTTCGGCGTGGTGGCCCTCCGGCGGAGGAAATAGGAACCAATATAGGATTATAAGAGACCAAAATAGGTTGAAAAGAGACCGAACTAGGACTAATGTGAGGTAGAGCTGTTGACTATTACCGCAGCTCACGCCCCGAAGCGGCACGTCATCCTGGTCCGGCGCCGGAGTTCGGGGGATACCGGCGGCCAGCGGAAAGGAGACTCCGATGAGCTGGAGCGGAGACCCGGTCTGGCTGGCCGATGTACTTCGCGACGCCGGATTGCGCGTACTGGAACACGACGGCTGGCGTCAGCGCGGGCACGGCGACTTCCTCGATATCCGGGGTGTGCTGTGCCATCACACGGCGGGCGGCGGTCCGAACGACTGGCGCGTCGTCCAGGACGGGCGGCCCGGACTGCCGGGTCCGCTGGCGCAACTGGTGCTCGAGAAGGACGGCACCTATCGGGTGATCGCGGTCGGTGTCTGCTGGCACGCGGGCCGCGGCCGCTGGCCGGGCTGGCCCACCGACAACGCGAACTACCACACCATCGGTATCGAGGCCGTATCGCGCGGGACACCGCCGTGGGACTGGACCCCGGCCCAGCTCGATGCCTACGAGCGGGGGTGCGCGGCGATCCTGCGGCGTATCGGTCGCGGTTCGGGCGATTGTGTCGCGCACCGCGAGTACTCCAGTGAAGGAAAAATAGATCCGGCGGGAATCGATATGAACGCCTTTCGCCGGTCCGTACAGGCACTCCTCGACGGAAGGGGCGACGAGATGGCGTTCCTGGAAGAGAAAATCACGAACTACCACGGTCAGCAGGTGACGGTCGGCACCCTGCTGCACTATCTGGACAAACATGTCGGCCTGAGTCTGGACCAGCTCGCCGGATCGGGAACATCGCGCGGAGCCGACTTCCCCGGCTGGGATTTCCTGGGTAACCGCACGACCGCCGAGGCGCTCGGTGTCATCGGCGCCGCCTTGAAGATTCCGGGATTCCGCGACCCCACTGCCGACCGGCGCGACTGAGGCGAATGCCGCGGTCACGTCACCGAGAACGGGAGGACAGCATGATCAGTGAGCTGGCATCTGTCCTCGGCGGCCTGGTCACCGGCGTCGGGGGAGTGTTCGCGGCCGGGGTCTTCGGCCGGCGCAAACGCCGTGCCGACGCCGTGGCGGTGCTGACCGCCGCGGCGGCCCAGATGGTGGAGCCGCTGTCGCGGCAGATCGCCGCGATGGCAGCCGAACTGGAAGCGCACCGCCGAGTGGTCGCCTCCGCCGAACGCCGCTGCAGGCTGGCGTCCACCCAGCACGCCAGCTGGGACATCGTGGTCCGGTCGTCGCTGCTCGATCTCGGGGTGGATGTGCCTCCGCCGCCGCCCCTGACCCGCGACCCCTCCGGTGACCAGGGGCGCGAGGGTCTCACCGGCTGCAGCCCGTAGCCCGGGTGACCCGGTCACGGCGGGTGCGGCGCGCCCTCATCGCGCGCTCCACCCGCCGTCCATCGTGTACGCCGCGCCGGTGACCATTCCGGCCTCGGCGGAGGCCAGCCAGCCCACCAGTGCGGCCACCTCGTCCGGTTCGACGAGTCGTTTGATCGCGCTCTCGGTGAGCAGGATCTTGTCGAGCACTTCCTGTTCGGGAACTTCGTGGGCGGCGGCCTGATCGGCGATCTGCTTGTCCACCAGTGGGGTCCGCACGTATCCGGGGTTGACGCAGTTACTGGTCACCCCGTGCGGGCCGCCTTCGAGCGCGGTCACTTTCGACAGACCCTCCAGTCCGTGTTTGGCCGTCACATAGGCCACCTTGTAGGCGGAGGCGCGCAGGCCGTGCACGGAGGAGATGTTGACGATGCGACCCCAGCCCTGCCGGTACATATGCGGTAGCGCCGCGCGCACCAGCAGGAACGGGGCCTCGACCATGAGTGTCAGCAGTTCGCGGAAACGGTCGGGCGCGAAGTTCTCGATCGGGTCGATATGCTGCACCCCCGCATTGTTCACCAGGATGTCGGTGCCGAGGCGCAGGTCCTCGAGCGCCCCGGCGTCGAGCAGGTCCACCGCCCAGGCCCGGCCGCCGATCTCCGCGGCGACCGATTCGGCGCCGGCCGCGTCGATATCGGCGACCGTGACCGTGGCGCCGCGAGCCGCCAGCGCCCGGGCGCACGCCGCGCCGATACCACTCGCGGCGCCGGTGACCAGTGCGTTACGGCCCGCCAGATCGCTCATCGCGCGGCCATTTCCGGGGCGCCCGGCTTCAGGCTCTCGGCGTCGGCGCGATCGACGGCTGCCAGGTCCAGCCCGTTGGTCTCCCGGGCGGCGAGGACCGCGATCGCGCTGACCGCCGCCGCGCCCGCCAGGTACCAGGCGATCGGCACCGCGGAGCCGTAGGAGTCGAGCAGGCGGACGGCGATGATCGGTGCGAGTGACCCGGCCACGATCGAGGTCACCTGATACCCCAGCGACACCCCGGAATACCGCATCCGGGTCGGGAACATCTCGGCCATGATCGCCGGCTGCCCGGCGTACATGAAGGCATGGAAGATCAGGCCGATGACGATGGCGGACAGGATGATCGCGTTGTGACCGCTGTCCATCATCGGGAAGGCGAAGAAACCCCAGGTGCCCGCGGTGATCGCGCCGATCATGTAGACCGGGCGCCGGCCGAGACGGTCGGAGAGGCGGCCCACCAGCGGGATCGCCAGGAAGTGCACCGCGTGGGCGGCGAGCAGCCACCACAGGATCACGGTGGTGTCCACCTGCACCTCGACCTTGAGATAGGTGATGGTGAACGTGACCACCAGGTAGTACATGATGTTCTCGCCGAACCGCAGCCCCATCGCGGTGAATACGCCGCGCGGGTAGCGCCGCAGCACCTCCACGACGCTGAGCGAGCCGGCCGCGATCTCCTCGGCCTCCTGCTGCGCCGCGACGAAGATGGGGGCGTCGGTGATCTTCGTACGGATGTAGTACCCGACCAGCACCACCACCGCCGACAACCAGAACGCGACCCGCCAGCCCCAGCTCAGGAACGCCGCGTCGGACAGGGTCGAGGTCAGGACCAGCAGCACCACCGTGGCCAGCAGATTGCCCGCGGGGACGCCCGCCTGGGGCCAGCTCGCCCAGAAACCGCGGCTGCGGCTCGGGCTGTGTTCGGCCACCAGGAGCACCGCGCCGCCCCATTCGCCGCCCACCGCGAAACCCTGGATGAACCGCAGCGCCACCAGCAGCGCGGGAGCCCAGTAGCCGATCTGCCCGAAGGTGGGCAGGCAGCCCATCAAGAAGGTCGCGCTACCGACCAGGACGAGACTGAACTGCAGCAGTTTCTTGCGGCCGTATTTGTCGCCGAAATGCCCGAACACGACACCGCCCAGGGGGCGGGCGGCGAATCCGACGGCGTAGGTCACGAACGCGGCGAGGATGGCGTCGAGATCACTGGTTCCCTCGGCGAAGAACACCTTGCTGAACACCAGGGTGGCGGCGGTGCCGTAGAGGAAGAATTCGTACCACTCCACCACCGTGCCCGCCATCGACGCGGCCACCACGCGCCGCAGGCCGCGTGCCGTCCCGCCGGAATCCGGGTCCACCGGCCCGCTCTGCTCCCTCATCGCACTGCTCCTTCGTGCCCGGGGCCACATACCGCTGTGAATGTGATGGCCCCCACATATCTCGGCTGTATCGAGTATTGGTGCAGACGAAGTGCCCGGCAATAACCATTGCTGCAGTACCGCTGTGCAAAAATGCAGATATGTGCGCCGCCTTCTCCGGCCGTCCCAGCGCGGACGATCTGCTCGTCCTGCTGGCCGTCGGGCGGTCCGGCCGATTCGTGACGGCGGCCGAGGAACTCGGTATCAACCACACCACCATCTCCCGCCGGATCGCGGTGCTCGAGCAGACCCTCGGCGGCCGGGTGCTCACCCGGGTGACCGGCGGCTGGGAACTGACCGATCTCGGCCGGGAGGCGCTGGCCGCGGCCGAAACCGTGGAGTCGGCGGTCCAGTCGCTGGCCGCGGACGCGGCCGGGAACCGGATGCTCGCGGGCGTGGTCCGGATATCGGCGACCGACGGGTTCAGCGCCTATATCGCCGCGCCCGCGGCGGCGCGGATCCGGCGGCGGTATCCGGATATCCAGGTGGAACTGGTGGCGACCACGCGCCGGGCGTCGCAGCAGCGGTCCGGCCTCGACCTCGAGATCGTGGTCGGCGAGCCGCGGGTACGCCGCGCCACGGCCACCTTCCTGGCCGACTACCGGCTGGGTCTCTACGGCTCACGCGACTACCTCACCGAACACGGCACCCCGGCGGCGGTCGCGGATCTGGCCCGGTATCCGCTGGTGTACTTCATCGATTCCATGCTCCAGGTCGACGATCTCGACCTGGCCTCCGGTTTCGTGCCCGCGATGCGTGAATCCGTCACCTCCACCAATGTTTTCGTCCACGTCGAGGCGACCCGCGCGGCGGCCGGACTGGGCCTGCTGCCCTGTTTCATGGCCGACCGGCACCCGGATCTGGTCCGGGTCCTGGGGGACTCGATCGCGGTCACGCTCGGCTACTGGATGGTCGCCCGGGCGGAGACCCTGCGTCGTCCCGAGGTCGCCGCGGTGGTCGGCGCCATCCGGGCCGTCCTCGACGACCGCCGCGACGCCCTGCTGGGCCGGGGCTGAGCCGCGCCGCGGCGGGCGTACCGGCCCGCAGCGGTATAGCCTCCCCGTATGTCACCCGATCCCCTCGCTGACCTGGAACGCGCGTCCCGGGCGCTGGCGGACCTCATCGGGGCTGTCCGCCCCGGCCAGTGGTCGGCGCCGACGCCGTGCACCGAATGGTCGGTGCGGGATCTGGTCGACCACCTCGTCGGCTCGAATCTGATGTTCCTGGCCATCTTCGGCGAGCGCCCGATGCCCGAACGGGGGACCGATATCCTCGGCGCCGATCCGGTCGCCGCCTATACGGACTCCGCGCACGCCCTCCAGGTGGCCTTCGCCCGGCCCGGCATCCTCGAGCAGACCTACCAGGGCCCGCTGGGAGAGGCCACCGGTGCCGACCGGTTGCGGTTCCGGGTCACCGATCTGCTCGCCCACGGCTGGGATCTGTCCCGGGCGCTCGGCGTCCCCGACCGGCTGCCCGAAGATCTCGCCGAAGCGGCACTGACCTTCTCACGCAGGCAGATGCCGGACGGGAGTTCGCGCTCCGGACGGTTCGCCGTCGCCCAGCCGGTCCCGGCGGACGCCACCGCCGTCGAGCGGCTCGTCGCCTTCCTGGGTCGTCCGGTGAGCCCGCCGTGGACCGCGCCGGAGCCGATACGTAACGGGCGCTGAGAAGGACGGCCGCCGCCGCACCGCTCAGGAGCGGCTGTCCGGCGCCCGCAGCACCCAGGTCTGCAGGGCCAGATACAGGCGTGCCGCCGCGGCGGGTACCGCCAATTCCGTGCCCGTGAGCCGCTCGATACGTTTGAGCCGGTGCAGGACCGTATTGCGGTGCAGGTGCAGGCGTTGTCCCACCGCCGAGGTGGATCCCGAGAGTTCGTACCAGGCCAGGGCGGTGCGCACGAGAAGTTCGGCTTCGGGTGCGGGGAGCCGGTCCAGCGCGGTGAGCGTGTCCGCGCAGATATCCGCGGCGAGTGCGGGGTCGGCGGCGATCAGCGCGCGCTCGGGTGCGGAGCCGTAGCGGTGGATACCGGTCTCGCCGGGGGTCGCGCACCGCAATGCCAGCAGGGCCTGTTCGAGCGCCGCGGGCACCGCGGCGAGGTCGGTGAACGGCCGGCTCGCCCCGCCCCGGGCCCGCACGGTTCGCAGCGCGGTCTCGAGCGCGCCGGGCGCGACCGCGCCGGTCAAGGTGACCCTGTCCGCGGCGACGACGGTGTGCACGGTCGTCACTCCGGTCGCGGCGAGGCGGATATCACCGGCCAGGACCACGAAGGTGGCCGGTGCGGGCAGCCCCATCCGCCGGGCCGCGTCCGCGCGCCGGGCCGCCGGGAATCCGGGATCGAGCAACGCCCGCAGCAAGGCCTGATCGGATCGTTCGGTTCCGGGCGCCGCCACTCTCCGGTAGGCCTCGGTGGCCGCGACGGAGTACTCGTCGACGACGAACCACATCCGCGCGGTCAATCGGGCCAGCTCGGTGCGTTCGTCCCCCTCGGCGCGTGCGTCGACGATCTCCCAGAACCCCATACCCGCCACGCGGAAGGCATGCAGCAGGCTTTCCAGGGCGATACCGCGCTCGGCTTTGACCTGCCCGGCCCGCCGGGCGGGCTCGAGCGAGTACGGCATCCCGGCCAAGGCGTCCAGCAGGGCGGTGAAACTTTCGGCCACGAGGACCACCAGTTCGGGATGCCCGAATGCGGCCGTATCGTCGTAGCCCGCATCATCCTGTTCGATGCGGGTCGCCACCAGTTCGGCGATCGCCGGTGTATCGGCGCGTAGTTCGGCCAGCAGGCGCGAATGCTCGGAGTGCGGTTTCCGGCTCACCGCCGTCAACCTAGCGCGGGTTGTGCCCGGGCACCCCGAAGTCCGCCGAAGTGGGGGCGCGGGCCCATCGTCGTGGGGCCGGTATCGCCGGATACTGGACCTCCCGGAGGGATACGGACGTCGCACGGATCGAAACCGTGCTCGTGCAACGGGTTCCGTATCGCTTCGCCGGAAGACCACGTCCCCGTCGATCGGAGTGCGACCGTGACCACGACCACCCGTGAACTGTTCGAGCGCTATCACGCCTGCTGGGCCGACCGCGATCCCGACCGGATCGTCGCGCTGCACACCCCGGATTCGGTGTTCCACCTGCATTCGGGCCAGGAACCCGCCCGCGGCCGGGCCGCCATCCGGGAGGCCGCGGCGGGAACCTTCGCCCTGATACCGGATCTCACCTTCCACGAGGTGTCGCTGCGGGTGGGACCGGATTTCTGGGTGGTGCAGTGGCAGCTGACGGGGACCTCGGCGACGGGCCGCGCTGTCCGCGTGGACCTCGCGGATTTCGTGCTGGTCGAGAACGGCGCGGTGCGGGAGAAGCACTCCTATGTCGACGGGGTCGCCATGCAGGCCGCGCTGGCGTGAATCACCTCAGTCCAGGCAGAACTCGTTCCCCTCGGGATCGGCCATCACGATGAACCCGGCGCTCAACGGCGGCTGCGGCTCGTCGCGGCGGATCCGGGTCGCCCCGAGCGCGACGAGCCGGACGCATTCGGCTTCCAGCGCGGCCATCCGTTCCTCGCCCTGCAAACCGGGTGCGGCCCGGACATCGAGATGGACGCGGTTCTTGGCGACCTTGTCCTCGGGAACCTGCTGGAAGAACAGTCGTGGTCCGGCGCCGTCCGGATCTTCGACGGCCGATCGCGTATTGCGCTGGTCCGCCGGGACCCCGATCCCCGCCAGGAAGTCCTCCCACGCGGCCAGCGGATCTGCGCCCGCGGGCAGGTCGACGCCGGGTGGGCCGGGGTGTACATAGCCCAGCACATCGCGCCAGAAGGTCGACAAGGCGCGCGGATCGCGGGCGTCGAAGGTGATCTGGATATCGCGGCTCATCGGGATTCTCCGTTCGGCAGGGATGTCGTATGCAGGTAGAGATCGCGAAGCAGGCACACTTCGGACAGGTGATGGATCAGTTCGCGCTGGATATGCAGTACCAGATCGGCCATCGGCGCCTCCGGATACGGCTCCGGCGCGCCGATCGGAGCCCGCAGCGCGGCCCGGTCGAGCGCGCGGACACCGGACGACCAGATCGCCAGCTGGTCGTCGAGCTGGCGCAGCGCGGTCGCCGCGTCGCCGGCGTAGTCCCAGCTCTGATAGGACGCCTCGGGGGCGCCGAAGCGCGTGGCATTGCGGGCGGCGAGAACGCCGACGATCACATGACCGAGCCGCCAGGCGATCGTGGTGAACGGGGTGGGGTCCGGTTCGGGAAAAGCGAAGTCGATCGTGAACTCTCCCGATCCGGCCTGCACCGGCGCCGTCGAGGTGCCGCGCGGGCGTAGGTTCCACTCGCCGGGGACCGGCGACCAGAAGTATTCGTCGTCGGTGAGGCCCTCGATCCGGGGCCGGAGTTGATGGTTCCAATGGAACTCCCACTGTTCGCGCAGGGTGCGGTTCCAATCGAGTTCGTCGTCCATGGGCTCAGCCTGCCACCAAACGAGGACAGGAACGGTCCGCTATCTCTGGCATCGTGGATGACGTGGACGACGGAACCGGGTCGGGGCCCGACGAACGGGGGACGACCGAGCGGGTACTGATACTGCTCGGGCTGCTGCAGCGGCGCCGGGTGTGGACCGGACCCGAACTCGCGGACCGGCTCGGGGTCACAGCACGGACGGTGCGCCGCGATATCGCGCGACTGCGCGCCCTCGGTTATCCGGTGCACGCCGGCCAGGGCGTGGGCGGTGGATACCAACTGGGTCCGGGGCAGGAGTTGCCCCCGCTGCTGCTCGACGACGACGAGGCGATCGCCACCGCGGTATCACTGCTCGTCGGACCCGGAGGCGCCGTCGCCGGGGGCGATGCCGCCGCCCTGCGGGCGCTGACCAAACTCGACCAGGTGCTGCCCACCAGGTTGCGGCATCAGGTGCGCGCGCTGGCCGGCGCGGTGGAAACCTTCGGTGGCGGCCGCACCCCGGTCGATCCCGATGTGCTGATCACGCTGGCGCGGGCCTGCCGCGACGAGGTGGAGGCGGGTTTCGGCTATCCGACAGGGGCCGGCGGGCGCCGGCGGGTGGAGCCCTACCGCCTGGTCGCGTCCGACCGGCGCTGGTACCTGTTCGCCTACGACCTGGATCGCGAGGACTGGCGCACCTTCCGCGTCGACCGGATGACCGAGGTGTCCACGCGCACCTGGCGTTTCCGCCGCCGCGCGGCGCCCGACGCCGCGACCTATGTGCAGGAGGGCGTCGCGAGCCGTGTCTACCCGCGGCGGGCGCGCTTTCTGGTGCACGCGCCGGTGGCTACGGTGCGTGCCCAGATCCCGCCGGCGGCCGCTCTGGTCCGCCCGCACGACGACCGGCGTTGCGAAGTGCTCAGCGGCGCGGCGGACCTCGATATCGTGCTCATGCACGTCCTGCTGCTCGGCCACGATTTCGAAGTGCTCGACCCGCCGGAACTCGCCACCCGGTGCGGCGAATTGGCGCGGCGGCTGCTGACCGCCGGCCGGGTGCGGGCGAGCGGTCCGGGCGGTGGCTGATCACCGGGCGGGGCCGTCGGGGCGGTTTCGAGGACGCCGCTTCCCGGATCCTGGTGGGCGACTTGCCGGAATGGGGTATACCTGCGGGAAACCCTCTACCTCGCAAGGAGACTCCGCGTGTCCGACGGCTCTATCGACCTGCGTACCGATGTGGCGCACCCGGCACGGATGTACGACTACTTTCTCGGCGGCAAGGATTCCTACGATGCCGATCGGGCCGCCGCGGAACAGGCGCTGAAGAATTTCCCGGCGGTACGGCTGACCGCGCGCACCAACCGCGAGTTCATGCGCCACGCCACCCGCTATCTCGCCGAACAGGGGATCCGGCAGTTCCTCGACATCGGCACCGGTATTCCGACCGAACCGAACCTGCACCAGGTGGCCCAGGAGCTGGCACCGGAATCGCGGGTGGTGTACGTGGACAACGATCCGATCGTGCTCGCCCATGCGCGGGCGTTGCTGGTGAGCACCGGCCAGGGCCGCACCGCCTATATCCAGGCCGACGCCGCGGATCCCGAGGCCATCCTCGCCGCACCCGATCTGCGGTCGACGCTGGATCTGTCGCAGCCGGTGGCGGTCTCGCTCATGGCCCTGCTGCATTTCGTGCCCGGTGATACCTACGCGATCGTGAAAACGTTGATGGACGCGCTGGTACCGGGGTCGTATCTGGCGATGTCACATGTGACGACCGAATTCGACGACGGCCCCGGCGATCCCGAGGGAATGGCGCGGCTGCTGCAGGTCTACCAGGACCGGGGCATCCCCGTGAACCCGCGGACCCGCGCCGAGGTGGCGCGGTTCTTCGACGATCTGGAACTGGTGGATCCGGGCGTCGAGGTGATCCATCGCTGGCGTACCGCCGGAATCGAGCATCCGCCGAGTCACGACAAGAAGGTGTCGCTCTACGGCGCGGTGGGCCGGAAGCCCTGAGACACCGCCCCGGATATCCACGACCGGACCCGGATGCGCGAGCTCGTCCCGGTCTGCGATCGAGCGGGCCGTGGCACCGTGCCACGGCCCGCTCGCCGGTTCGTGCCGGTGGCGCGCTGTCTCAGTGCGCGGCGAGCACGCGGTCCTCATCCGCGGCGGCGGGCTCGGAATCGAGCCGCTCGGTGAGTTTCTCGCCTTCGATATCCAGGGCCGGTACCAGCGGTGCCAGCCATTTCGGCAGCCACCAGATCCGCTCGCCCGCGATGAGCATGAACGCGGGGACGATGAGCATCCGGACCAGGAACGCGTCGGCCAGTACACCGACCGCGAGGGCGAATCCGATGGTTTTCAGGATGACATCGTCGGTGAGGGCGAACCCCGCGAAGACACCCACCATGATGATGGCCGCGGCGACCACCACGCGGGCACTGTGGGCGAACCCGTCGATCACGGCGCGGCGAGCGGAGGCCCCGTGCACATAGGCTTCGCGCATCCGGCTGACGAGGAAGACCTCGTAGTCCATGGCGAGCCCGAACAGGATGCCGGTGAGCAGGATCGGCAGGATGAACAGCACCGGGCTGGTCGAATCGAGTCCGATGAGCTGGTTGAGCCAGCCCCACTGGAACACCGCGACCGTGGCGCCGAGGGAGACGCCGACCGAGAGCAGGAAGCCCAGCGCCGCCTTGATCGGCACCCACAGCGAGCGGAACACCGCGATCAGCAGGAAGATCGCCAGGCCCACGACCACGGCCAGGTAGATCGGGAACACCTGGCTCAGTTTGTTGGCGATATCGACACCGACCGCCGTCTGCCCGGTGACCAGGGCGCGGGCGCCGGTCTCGGACGGGAGATCGGCCACGGTGGCGCGGATCTCGTCGACCAGATCCTTGGTGGCCTGCTCCGACGGACCGGAGGTGGGGATCACGGTGATGGTCGCGAACCGGACCGTCTCCAGCTGCTGTAGGAACATCTGCTGCGCCTGGGGCTCGGGGCCGGTGACCGCCGGGACGACGGTGGCGATACCGGACCCGGCCCGCCCGGCGAGGGTCTGCAGATCGTCGGTGGCGGTTCGTACGGCCGCGGCGGGATCGGCGGCCTGCGCGGTATCGACGACCACGATGAGCGGGCCGTTGGCGCCGGCGCCGAAGTTGGTGGAGATGAGATCGTAGGCGGTGCGGGCATCGCTGCCGACCGGCTTCCCGGAGTCGTCGGGCAGGGCGAGCTGCATGGACGTCACCGGGATGGCGGCCACGGCCGCGATGGCGACACCCGCGGCGAGGGCGGGCCATTTGTGGCGGGAGAGGGCCTCCACCCAGCGGCGTCCGTGCGTGCGGTGGTCCGCGCCGGCGGTGGCCATGTAGCGGGGCCGGCCCTTCATGACCTTGTCGCCGGCGAAGCCGAGAATCGCCGGGAGCAGGGTGAGTGAGATCAGGACCGCGATCGCGACGGTGAACGCGCCGGCCAGGCCCATCTGGGTCAGGAACCCGATATTGCATACCGCCAGGCCGACGAGCGCGATGATCACGGTCAAACCGGCGAACACCACCGCGGACCCGGCCGTGCCGACCGCGCGCCCGGCCGCCTCCTCGAGGGAGCGGCCCGCGCGGACCTCGCTCTGATAGCGGGACATGATGAACAGCGCGTAGTCGATACCCACCGCGAGGCCGAGCATGGTGCCCAGCGCCGGTGTGGTCGAGCCGAGTTCGACGAAACCGGTCAGGGTGGTGATGGCCAGCATGCCGATTCCGACCCCGACCAGCGCGGTCAGCAGGGGCATCCCGGCGGCGACCAGCGATCCGAAGGTGATCGCCAGCACCACAAGGGCGACGGCGACGCCGACCACCTCGGCGAGGGGCATCTCGACCTCGTTCAGGGCGTCACCGCCGATGGCGACCTGCAGCCCGGCGTGCTCCGCGGCGTGACCGGCGTCCTCGAGGGCCGTCCGGTCCGAGTCGGGGAGTTCGGTGGCGGTTTTGTTGTAGCTCACCGCCGCGTAGCCGACCCGGCCGTCCTCGGAGAGGGTGCCGCCGGTGAACGGATCCGCCACCGATTGCACATTCTCGGTGGTCAGGCCGCGCAACGCGGTGGAGACGGCCGCGTGGTAATCGGGTTCGGTGAGCGAGCGGCCCTCGGGCGCCTCGAACACCACGCGCGCGGTGGCGCCGTCGGGGGTGGCCTGCGGGCTGCGCTGTTCGATGAGCTCGAACGCCTGGGTGGATTCGATTCCGGGGAGCTCGAATTTATCGCTGGTCTTCCCCGACAGGGTCGCCGCGCCCACCGCCAGTACGGCGAGCAGCACCACCCAGACGGCCGCCACCGCTTTGCGGTGCACGAACGACCAGCGGCCGAGCCGGAACAACTGCCACGCCATGCGCTCTCCTCCACGCGATATGTGGACCATATGGTCCGGTTATGCTCAGGGTAGGAGCAAGCGGACTCGAGGGTCCACTTCAAGGAGGAAGGTGTGGAGGAACTCACGTCGACCCCCGTCATGAGACGTGGGTCTCACTGCGAATACACGTGTTTCGTGACGGGGGACGCGAGACGATGACCGGTATGACGACAGCGAAGTCGGATACGCAGGTCGGCGCGGAGCCGAGCTGGGCGGGACGCCGCGCGGACGCGCGCCAGAATCACGAGCGGGTGCTGGCCGCCGCGATCGATGTATTCACCGAGCACGGGATCGGGGCCACCATCCCGCAGGTCGCGGCCCGCGCGGGTGTCGGCAAGGCCACGGTCTACCGCAGCTATCCCACCAAGGCCGATCTGGTGCGGGCACTGGCGCGGATCCATATCGAATGGTTCCACGAACTCACCACCGCGGCCGTCGAGGACGCGCGGGCCGATGCCTACCGCGCGCTCGAGGGCCTCCTGGAGCGGATCACCGCCCGTCTGGCCGAAGACCGCCTGATGATCGAGGTCCTCAGCGGCGTCCAAGGGCTCGGGGACGCGCGGCTGGAACGGCAGCTGGAGCAGATCCTGGCGCTCGGGCGCGCGCAGGGCAGCCTGCGCGCGGACGCCAGCGGTATGGATGTCCAGGTGCTGGTATCCGGTGCGGCCCGTGCCCTGATCGATCTCGGGATCCGCGACCCGGATATCTGGCGCCGCTACGCGCGCCTGGCGCTGGCGGCGCTCCGCGCGCAACCGGGCGCCGGACAGGCCTGACGGTACTCCCCGCCGTCCGCTTCCGGCTCCGGGTCAGACCAGCGGTTTGCCGAGAGCCCGGCGTCTGCGCATATCCTCCAGGTGCCGGTTCAGCGGGTACAGGCGCCAGCTCTCCGGTCCGGCCGCGGTCACCGTTCCGATGGCCCGCATGGCCACTTCGAAGGCCCGCTGCCGGCGCGGCCCCCACGGCAACCCCAGTTCGTCGCGAAAGCGCTGCGGCAGGAACCCGGTGGTGAAGAATCGGTTCACGCGGCGGAAGAGCACCTGTTCGAGCCGGTTGTAGGGGCCCAGGTCGACGACCTGGTCGAGGAGGTAGGCCTTCACCTCGGCGTCGAGGGAGATCTCGGCGCTCGCCGCCTCCCAGTACTCGGCGAATGCCGCCCGATCGGCCGGCCACATCTCCGGGCGCATCTGCAGGGTCGTGCCGAAGCGGGCGGATTCGCGGTACAGCTCCTCGGCGTCCGCGTCGTCGAGCGGGCCGAAGAGGTAGGTCAGCGAATCCACGACACCCAGGTAGATGCACGCCGCGACCCATCGCTGGAGTTCCGGGTCGAAGGCGTTGTACTTCACCGGGCTGCCGGGACCCGAACGCACCTGCCGGTGCGAGGTGTTGGTGGCGGCGCGGTAGGCCTCGCGTTCCTCGTCGGTTCCCAGCATGGCGACGGCCAGGTAGGTCAGCGTCGTACGCCCGCGTTTACGCGGATGCAGATCGAAGCGACCGCTGTGGACCGTGCTCTCGACGACGCCGCGGCCGACCGGTGCCAGGCTCAGTTGCATCACCACATTGGCCGGACCACCGAGCAGGGCGCCCGGTCCGGCCAGATACTTGCGGCGCTCCCTCGGATCGGGCTGCTGTTCATACGACTTCGCCGACGCAGAACCTGACATCGCGCCTCCATGCGTGATCGAGAGGATTTCCCTCCAAGTCTCTCACAAGCTATGTAGTATTCCAATCCATGATTCGTTGTTTACGTGCATAGTCGATGTGTTAAGTGATTGAGTATTCACACTGATACCGGTATCGGATCTGGTCGTATCGGCCCGGAAGGGCCTGCGGGAGACGGATACCGGTCGAGCGTCCGGAGGTTTTTGGTGCCGATGAAACTGCCCTCGCCGCGCGCGTCGTTGCGGCCGATCGCCGACGCGGTGGCCGCGGCCGCCGTTCTGCGCCGGCGCGGCATGCTCGATCCGAAGCGCCCCGACGAATTGATCCGTACCGCGCGCAACGCCCGGGTGTACGGTCCGTTCGCCACTGTTCTCGCCCACGCGGTGCGCCGGCGCCGGCATGCGGCGGCCCTGGTCGACGAGCGGGGCACGCTGACCTTCGATCAGCTCGATCGGCAGTCCAACGCGCTCGCCCGCGGACTGCGGTCGGCCGGTATCGGCCCGGGTGCGGTCGTGGCCGTGCTGTGCCGCGATCACCGGGGCCTGGTGCTGACCCTGCTGGCGGCGGGAAAGCTCGGCGCCCGGGTGGTGCTGATGAACACCGGGTTCGCGAAACCGCAACTGGCCGACGTCGCCCGGCGGGAGAAGGTCGGCGCGATCCTCGCCGATGTCGAGTTCACCGCCGTGCTCGACGGAATCCCGGCGCAGACGCCACGGATCTACACCTGGACGGATTCGGTGCACCCGCTGGACCCGTCGGCCGTGACGACCGACGCGCTGATCGCCTACAACGCCGACGATCCGCTGCCCGCTCCCGCGCGGGCCGGCGGCACCGTGATCCTGACCAGCGGCACCACCGGGACCCCCAAGGGCGCACCGCGGGACAAGGTCTCGCCGCTGCAGTCGGCGCAGTTCCTGGACCGGGTGCCGGTGCCCCGCGACGGGACCATGGTGATGGCCGCCCCGATCTTCCACGGCACCGGCCTGTCGCAGTTCACCCTCGGCTGGGCGCTGGGCAACAAGGTCGTCCTGCGCCGGCTCCGGTTCGACCCGCGCGAAACCCTCGCGGCGGTCGCGGAACATCGTGCCGCGAGCCTGGTACTGGTGCCGACCATGCTCCAGCGCATCGTCGATCTCGGGCCCGATGTCCTCGCGCAATACGACACCTCGTCGCTGCGGGTGATCTTCTCCGCCGGGTCGCCGGTATCGCCGGACCTCGCCCATCGCACCGCGCGCGCCTTCGGGGAGGTCCTCTACAACCTCTACGCCTCCACCGAGGTCGCCGTCGCGGCCGTCGCGACCCCGGAGGATATGCGGGTCGCGCCCGGTACGGTGGGGCGCCCGCCGGTCGGCTGCCGGGTCGCGATCTACGACGAGCAGCGCCGGAAGGTCACCACCGCCGGTGTGGTGGGCACGATCTTCGTCGCCAGCGGGCTGAGTTTCGCCGGTTACACCGACGGGCGGAACAAGGAGATCGTCGACGGCATGCTGTCCAGTGGCGATATCGGCCATTTCGATACCGACGGACGCCTGTTCATCGACGGCCGCGACGACGATATGATCATCTCCGGCGGTGAGAACGTGTTCCCGCTGGAAGTCGAGAATCTGCTCGCGGGCCGCGCGGATATCCTGGAGGCGGCGGTGATCGGCGTCGAGGATCGCGATTTCGGAACCCGGTTGCGGGCCTTCGTCGTCCCGGCCCGGGACGCCGTCCTCGACCAGGAGGAGATCAAACTGTACGTGCGGGCCAACCTCGCGCGGCACAAGGTCCCCCGCGATATCGTCTTCATCGACGAACTGCCGCGGAACGCGACCGGCAAACTGGTCCGCCGCGAGCTCGACAGCTACGAGATCGCCTACGAGACACGGTTGCGGATGCCGCGGGCGGAGTGAAATCTCCGGCCCCGGTCTTCCCGCCCAGCGGCCCGCTCACCGGGAAGGCGGATCGACCGGGGTGTACGGAGTGAGTGCCGAGCGGTTCTGGTCCACCCGGATGGGTCTGCCCAGCTGAGGGAAAGCGCGTTGGGCGCAGTTCGCGCGTTCGCAGACCTTGCACCCGGCGCCGATGGGGACGGCGGCGGCGCGGTCGTGCAGGGGGAGACTGTGGGAATAGACGAGCCGGTCGGCGTAGGCGATATCGCATCCCAGCCCCACCGCGAATTCCCGGGTCGGGGCGAAATAGCCGGGAGTGTTCTCGTCGGTGGTGCGGGCGAGCCAGAGATATCGCCGGCCGTCGGGCATCTCGGCGATCTGGGTGCGGATGCGGCCCGGGGTCGCGAAGGCGTCGTGCACCACCCAGAGCGGGCAGCCGCCGCCCACCCGTGAGAAGTGGAAAGCGGTGGCGGACTGGCGTTTCGAGATATTGCCGGCGCGGTCGGTGCGGACGAAGAAGAAGGGCACTCCGCGATGGCCCCGCCGCTGCAGGGTGGACAGGCGGTGACAGACCGTTTCGAATCCGACCTCGAATTTCGCGGAGAGCAGGTCGATATCGTAGTGCAGTTCCTCGGCCGCGGCGAGGAACTGCCGGTAGGGCAGGATCAAGGCGCCGGCGAAGTAGTTCGCCAGACCGATACGCAGGAGCCCGCGCGATTCGACGGGTAGGGATTCGGCGCCGGCGACCAAATCGTCGAGCGTGTCCTTCTGGGTGAGGAAGGCGAGCTGGGTGGCGAGCTGGAATGCGCGCTGGCCGGGGGAGAGGCGGCGGGCGAGGGTGAGGATGCGGTCGGCGGGATCGTAGATCCGTTTGGGGCCGGGACGATTCGGGTCGTCGGTGCGAATGCGCACCGCGATATCGTGCCGGTCGCGCAGCAACCGGGCGAGTTGCAGATCGAGGCCGCCGAGAGTGAGGGTATTGCGCTCGAACAGTTCCTCGGCCGCGGTATCGAGTTCCGGTATGTGATTGCGGTGGTCGTAGAAGTAGTCCCGGACGTCCTCGTACGGCATCGCGGTGCCGGAATCCGGGGTGGGGGTCTCGACACCGGCGGAGAAATGTTCCAGCTGCTGAGTGGTGTTGTGCAGTCGGCGGTGCAAGCCGACCAGAATGCGGGCGGCGGCCGGAACCCGGGAGACGAGGTCATCGAGTTCGGCGACGGATAACGCGGCGCCGTCGGGATCCTCGGCGAACACCTCCTGCAGGTCGGAGATCAGCCGGGCGTCGGTGTCGGGGGCGAAGAAACCCACGTCCAGGTCGAAGGCACTGTTCAGGCGGAGCAGGACGGGCACGGTGAGCGGGCGCTGATCGTGCTCGAGCTGATTGACATAGCTGACCGATAGCCCC
This sequence comes from Nocardia sp. NPDC049935, assembly GCF_055586645.1. Lineage (NCBI taxonomy): Bacteria > Bacillati > Actinomycetota > Actinomycetes > Mycobacteriales > Nocardiaceae > Nocardia > Nocardia sp. NPDC049935. The sequence continues at coordinate 242,950 of NZ_JBVJHV010000009.1, forward strand.
AGCGTCTTCGCCAGGCCCGATTGGGAGAGCCCGCGCTGCTCCCGAAGTCCGCGCAGGCGCCCGCCCGCGTACATGCGCTCCACCTCCGCAATCTAGCACGGATCATTTTCGCAACTTCCGCAAATTTGCTGGCTTCTTTACGCAGAATTCGACAAATGAGTGGTATAGCGCAGGTCATCTGTTGTCAGTAGCGTGCGAATCAAGCGAAATTCCATCGACTCCCTGGAGGACCCGAGCGTGAAGAATCATCTCGTCCGCACCCACCGTTCCGCGGAGCATTTCCCCCGCGAGCAGCATCTGGCATGGCAGATCGCGGAGGTAGCGACCGATCCGGTGGAGGTTGCCCCGGAGACCGAGGAGATGATCGTCAACCGGATCATCGACAACGCGGCCGTCGCCGCGGCATCGGTGACCCGGCGCCCGGTCGCCAACGCCCGCGCCCAGGCCCTCGCGCATCCGTACCGGCCGGGCGCCACCGTATTCGGCGTCGACGGCCGCTTCTCTCCCGAGTGGGCGGCCTGGGCCAACGGGGTCGCCGTCCGCGAACTCGATTTCCACGACACGTTCCTGGCCGCCGAGTACTCCCATCCCGGCGACAACATTCCCTCGATCCTGGCGGTGGCCCAGCACACCGGCCGCACCGGCCGCGACCTCATCCGCGGTCTGGCCACCGGCTACGAGATCCAGATCGATCTGGTTCGGTCCATCTGCCTGCACGAGCACAAGATCGACCACGTGGCCCACCTGGGCCCGTCGGCCGCCGCCGGTATCGGCACCCTGCTCGGGCTGGACGCCGAGACCATCTACCAGGCCATCGGCCAGGCGCTGCACACCACCACCGCGACCCGCCAGTCCCGCAAGGGCGAGATCTCGAGCTGGAAGGCCTACGCCCCCGCCTTCGCCGGGAAGATGGCCGTGGAGGCCGTCGACCGGGCCCTGCGCGGTGAGGGTGCGCCGTCGCCGATCTGGGAGGGCGAGGACGGGGTGATCGCCTGGCTGCTGGGCGGGCCGAAGGCCGAGTACTCGGTGCCGCTGCCCGGGCCGGGCGAGGCCAAGCGCGCGATCCTTGACTCCTACACCAAGGAGCATTCCGCCGAGTACCAGAGCCAGGCGCCGATCGACCTGGCCCGCCGCCTGCGTGACCGTATCGGCGATCTCGACCAGATCGCCTCGATCGTGCTGCACACCAGCCACCACACCCATGTGGTGATCGGCACCGGATCCGGCGATCCGCAGAAGTTCGACCCGACCGCCTCGCGCGAAACCCTCGACCATTCGGTGCCCTACATCTTCGCGGTCGCCCTCCAGGACGGCACCTGGCATCACGAGCGCTCGTACGCGCCGGAGCGGGCGCAGCGCCCGGACACCGTGGAGCTGTGGCGCAAGATCTCCACCGCCGAGGATCCGGAATGGACCCGCCGCTACCACTCCACCGATCCGGCGGAGAAGGCGTTCGGCGCCCGCGCCGAGGTCACGCTGAAGAGCGGTGAGGTGATCACCGACGAACTGGCCGTCGCCGACGCGCACCCGCTCGGCGCCCGGCCGTTCGCCCGCGATCAGTACATCGCCAAATTCCGCACCCTCGCCGAGGGTGTTGTCGATCCGGCCGAGCAGGACCGCTTCCTCGAAGTGGTCCAGCGCGCGGGCGAGCTGTCGGCCGGTGAGTTGTCGGAGCTCACCTTCACCGTCTCGTCGGATGTGCTCGCCCGCGCGCCCCATTCCCCGAAGGGACTGTTCTGATGACCGGTCTGCTCGCTGCTTCGACGTCCGCGGCGGATAAACGGGCCGCCTTCCGGGCCGGCCTCGAGTCGGGCCGTATCCAGCGCTTCCCGGGGGCCTTCAATCCACTGGTGGCCAAGCTGATCCAGGAGATCGGTTTCGAAGGCGTCTACGTTTCCGGTGCGGTGCTCTCGGCCGATCTGGCGCTGCCGGATATCGGCCTGACCACCCTGACCGAGGTGTCCGGCCGTGGTCAGCAGATCGCCCGGGTCACCGATCTGCCGGTGCTCATCGACGCCGATACCGGTTTCGGTGAGCCGATGAGCGCGGCCCGGACGGTCACCGTGCTCGAGGACGCCGGTATCGCCGGCTGCCACCTCGAGGATCAGGTCAATCCCAAACGCTGCGGTCACCTCGACGGTAAGGCCGTGGTACCCACCGACGAGATGGTGCGCCGTCTGCGTGCGGCGGTCTCGGCCCGCCGCGACCCGAATTTCGTGATCTGCGCGCGCACCGACGCCGCCGGTATCGAGGGAATAGATGCCGCGATCGACCGGGCGAAGGCCTACGCCGACGCGGGCGCGGATCTGATCTTCACCGAGGCGCTGCATACGCCCGCGGAGTTCGAGAAATTCCGCGCGGCGGTCTCCACTCCGCTGCTGGCGAATATGACCGAATTCGGCAAATCCGAACTGATTCCGGCGGGCACGCTCGAATCCCTCGGCTACAACGTCGTCATCTACCCGGTTTCCACGCTGCGCCTGGCGATGTACGCCGCCGAGGCGGGCCTGCGGGAGATCTACTCCGAAGGCACGCAATCGGGGCTGCTGGACCGCATGCAGCACCGGAGTCGCCTCTACGAACTCCTCCAGTACGAACGCTACAACGAATTCGATTCGGACATCTTCAATTTCACTCTGGGAAGGAACCAGTGATGACGGAGACCGCGATTCCGGCCATCTACAAGGGCCTGGCAGGCGTCGTCGTCGACACCACCTCGATTTCGAAAGTGGTGCCGGAAACCAACTCCCTGACCTACCGCGGTTACGCCGTCCAGGATCTGGCGGCCCACTGCACCTTCGAACAGGTCGCCTACCTCCTGTGGCACGGCGAGTTACCGACCGACGCCGAGCTGGAACGCTTCCAGCAGCAGGAGCGGGCCTCCCGCCGCGCCGACCGGTCGCTGCTGTCGCTGGTGCAGAAGATGCCCGACAACTGTCACCCGATGGATGTCGTCCGCACCGCGATCAGCTATCTCGGCGCCGAAGATCCGGCCGAGGACGACAACTCGGCGAAGGCCAATCTCGCGAAATCGCTGCGGATGTTCGCGGTGCTGCCGACGATCGTGGCCGCCGACCACCGGCGTCGCCGGGGCCTGGACCCGATCGCCCCGCATTCCCATATGGGTTACGCCGAGAACTTCCTCAATATGTGCTTCGGCAAGGTGCCGGCGCCGGAACTGGTGAAGGCGTTCGAGGTTTCGCTGATCCTGTACGCCGAGCACAGCTTCAACGCCTCCACCTTCGCCGCGCGTGTGGTCACCTCGACGCTGTCCGATATCTACAGTGCCGTGACCGCGGCCATCGGCGCGCTCAAGGGTCCGCTGCACGGCGGCGCGAACGAGGCCGTGATGCACCACATGCTGGAGATCGGTGATCCCGGCCTGGCGGAGGAATGGCTGCGGAACAAGCTGTCCAAGAAGGAAAAGGTGATGGGGTTCGGCCACCGGGTCTACAAGAAGGGCGATTCCCGGGTCCCCACCATGAAGAAGGCCTTCCTGGACATCGCGGCTGTCACCGACGGGCAGAAGTGGGTGCAGATGTACGAGATCCTGGAAAAGACCATGGACGACGCCACCGGGATCAAGCCGAACCTCGACTTCCCGACCGGCCCGGCCTACCACCTGCTCGGGTTCGATATCGAGGTCTTCACGCCGATCTTCGTCATGAGCCGTATCACCGGCTGGACCGCCCACATCATCGAACAGGGTGAAGCCAACGCGTTGATCCGGCCGCTGAGCGAATACGTCGGCGTCGACCAGCGCCCGGTCGTGGCCTGACCCCACATCGACACCCCATCGACGGCTCGCACGAGGAGTGCGAGCCGTCGATTCCGTTACCCGGCGCGGTGACCGCCGCGCCCGAACCCGACGAGGTCGACCGATATGTTCTCCAAGATCCTGGTAGCCAATCGTGGTGAGATCGCCATCCGGGCATTCCGCGCCGCCTACGAACTCGGCACCGGCACGGTCGCGGTATTTCCCCATGAGGACCGCAATTCCCCGCACCGGCACAAGGCCGACGAGTCCTACCAGATCGGCGAGGAGGGACATCCCGTCCGGGCGTACCTGTCGGTCCCCGAGATCGTGGCCACGGCCGTCGACGCCGGCGCGGATGCGATCTACCCGGGGTACGGGTTCCTGTCGGAGAACCCCGGTCTGGCCGCGGCGTGCGCCGAAGCGGGTATCACTTTCGTCGGGCCGTCGGCCGAGGTCCTGGAGCTGACCGGTAACAAGGCGCGCGCGGTGGCGGCGGCCCGCGAGGCCGGGCTGCCGGTGCTGGCGTCCAGCGCCCCCTCGGCCGATGTGGCCGAACTGCTGGCGGCGTCGGAGTCGATGGAGTTCCCGGTCTTCGTGAAGGCGGTGGCCGGTGGTGGTGGGCGCGGTATGCGCCGGGTCGCGGAACCGGCCGGGTTGCGTGAGGCGATCGAGGCGGCGTCGCGGGAGGCCGAGTCGGCGTTCGGTGATCCGACGGTGTTCCTGGAACAGGCGGTGATCAATCCCCGGCATATCGAGGTGCAGATCCTGGCCGACCAGCACGGCGATGTTATGCATCTGTTCGAGCGCGACTGTTCGCTGCAGCGGCGGCATCAGAAGGTGATCGAGCTGGCGCCGGCGCCGAATCTGGACCCGGAACTGCGGGAGAGAATCTGCGCGGACGCGGTGGCCTTCGCCCGGCAGATCGGCTATTCCTGTGCGGGGACGGTGGAGTTCCTGCTGGATGAGCGCGGTAATCATGTGTTCATCGAGATGAATCCGCGGATCCAGGTGGAACATACGGTGACCGAGGAGATCACCGATGTGGACCTGGTGCAGTCGCAGCTCCGGATCGCCGCCGGTGAATCCCTGGCCGATCTCGGGTTGAGCCAGGACACGGTGCGGATCCGGGGTGCGGCATTGCAGTGCCGGATCACCACCGAGGATCCGTCGAACGGATTCCGCCCGGATACCGGCCGGATCACCGCCTACCGCAGTCCGGGCGGGGCGGGCGTCCGATTGGACGGGGGCGCGCATATCGGTGCCGAGATCGGCGCCTACTTCGATTCCATGCTGGTGAAACTCACCTGCCGCGGACGCGATTTCGACACCGCGGTGGCCCGGGCACGGCGTGCCGTCGCGGAATTCCGGATCCGTGGTCTGGCCACGAATATTCCGTTCCTGCACGCGGTGCTGGACGATCCGGCGTTCCGTGCCGGGCTGGTGACCACGAGTTTCATCGAGGAACGCCCGTACCTTCTGACGACTCGCGGGTCTGCGGACCGGGCCACCAAGATCTTGAATTATCTGGCGGATGTGACGGTGAACAAGCCGCATGGTGCGCGGCCGACGGCGGTGTATCCGCATGACAAGCTGCCGGGAATCGATCTGTCGGTGCCGCCGCCGGATGGTTCGCGGCAGCGGTTGCTGAGGTTGGGGCCGGAGGGGTTCGCGGCCGCGTTGCGGGAGCAGAAGGCGGTCGGGGTGACCGATACGACCTTCCGTGATGCCCATCAGTCGTTGCTGGCGACGCGTGTGCGCACCAACGGTCTGCTGGATGTGGCCGGGCATGTGGCGCGGCTGACCCCGGAGTTGCTCTCGATCGAGTGCTGGGGTGGGGCGACCTACGATGTGGCGTTGCGGTTCTTGTATGAGGATCCGTGGGAGCGGCTGGCGGCGTTGCGTGAGGCGGTGCCCAATATCTGTCTGCAGATGCTGCTGCGGGGTCGTAACACCGTGGGTTACACGCCGTATCCGGAGCGGGTGACGCGGGCGTTCGTGGCGGAGGCGACCGGGACGGGGATCGATATCTTCCGGATCTTCGATGCGTTGAACAATGTGGATCAGATGCGGCCGGCGATCGATGCGGTCCGTGAGACCGGTACCGCGGTCGCGGAGGTGGCGCTGTCGTATACCGGGGA
>NZ_JBVJHV010000010.1:0-231694 GCF_055586645.1 Nocardia sp. NPDC049935
TGGCGATCACCCGATGAGTTCGAGGCGAGCTACCATCACCCGGTTCCGGCCGGAACCTGATAACCCCGCCCTCCAACAATGCGGGGGAACCTCACAGCCCACTCGGACCCGGGCGCTGTCCGGCGTCGTGCTCAGTCCTGGTTGCCTTCACTCAGGAATGCGCCGGCGGCCACCCACTGCAAGCAGCGCGGGCTATGTCCTTCGTGAGCCCGATACACCAGCACCGCGACGTCGTAGCTGATGAAACCCGCTGGGTCCGAGGCGCAGTCATCGTGCGCCCGCACGCATTGGTCGAGCAGACTCGCTCGCCGCACGTCATCGCAGCTCTCGCGACGCATCCGGGACAACGCGTCCGGCAGCTACGAGCGTGCGCAATGCAGCCGCCTTACGCGGGCATCCGTCAGCCCGGCAGCCCCTGTGCCCCTGCATGGTCTGATGGGCCTCGGGCACGCTCAACGGGACCTCGGGGGCCTCGTGCGGCCACCCCTTCGGCCGCATCGCGGAAGTGCCACCATCCCTTACTGCCACAGCGCGCCCACTATTCTCGGCACGCCATTCGGCATGGACCCGGTCAACGACCTCCTGTGCCGACATGTCATACGGCTCGTTGTTATCCCACCAGCTGAACCCCACGGTCAGTCCCTCCCATTCGAGAGTGGCGGGACCGACGCCGCTTCGGTGTACGTCGCGCTCCTCATGATCGTCAGCTCCCCTTCCGCCAGTGCATATTTGGTGAATTCAGACAACCACTGCACGCGTCGGGCGTATATGGATTCCTGTCCACAGCACGTCCACAAAGGAGCTACATTCGACGGCATGGACAGTCACGCCGCGATCGTCGGTGCGCAGCTTCGTGCCGTCCGTGAAGCCGCCGGTGTCTCCCTGGCCGCGTTATCGCGTCGGATTCCCTACAGCAAGTCCGTCCTTGCCTACTACGAGACCGGGGAACGCACACCGACCACCGATGTCATAGCGTGGTACGAAAAGTGCTTCGGTGACATCCAGGACCCGGTAGCTACTCTGCTCACTCTCGGGAAGGCTGATGTGGAACGGCGCTCATTCCTACGGGCTGGATACTCCGCCACATTGAGCACTGCGGTGTTGCTGCCCGGCTGGCTCGCACCGGCCGGATCGGCGGCGGGGAAGACGCCCGGTCTGCGCCATGTAGGGCAGGCCGATGTCGCTGCCGTTCGAGATGTGATGCAGGTGTTTTCGCAGATGGATCAGCGGCTTGGAGGAGGCCGTGGCCGGACAGCGGTGATCCAGTACCTCACCGACGAGGTAACCGGGTACCTCAACGGTTCGTATTCCGACGACAGGGTGCGTCGTGACATGTTCTCGGCAGCCGGGGAACTGGCCTATCTGGCCGGATGGATGGCATTCGACAACGGCGAGCACCCGGTGGCGCAACGCTATTTCACGGCGGCGACCAAACTGGCCGCCGAATCCGATGACAAGCCCCTCACCGGGCACATCCTGCGCGCGATGGCGCACCAAGCCATCGACCTCGGACACTACCCAGAGGGCCTACGCCTGGCGGAGGCATCAGTCGGCGATGGCCGCTACCGAACAGCGTGTTCCCGCGAGAAGTCCCTACTCAAAGTGGTGCACGGCAAAGCCCTGAGTGCTGCCGGTCTCGCCGCCGAGTCGGCAAAAGCTCTTATCGAGGCAGAGAACGATCTCGCAGCCGTGTCGGAGTCCGAACCCGAACCCGCCCGGGTCTTCTTCTTCTCGGAGGCCAGTCTCGCCCACGAGACTGCCTGTGCTTTGCGTGATGCCGGTGACCTGAATGCCGCCGCTCAGCACTTCGAGATCAGCGTCCGGAAACGCAAGGCTGCAAAATTCACCCGGACCCACGCGGTCACCCTCGGATACCTGGGCACCGTCCAAGCACGCATGGGCGAGATCGAGCGCGCATGCTCCACCTGGACATCCGCATTGGCAGCCATGAACGACGTGCAATCGGCCCGGACCAGGAACATCGCACAAGATATCCGGGCGACCGTCGCCCCCTTCGTCGACAGCCGAATCCCCGGTGTCGACGACGTCGACGCGCAGGCTTCGCGTTATCTCGCCAGCAACCCGAAATGAACCATCCACGGAAATGGAACAAAGGCACATGACAGACGAAGCGTTCGAAGTGGTACCGGTCGCGCACGTCATCGGAGGTCGGCGAGAACCCACCGACGACCACTGGGCCGGGTCCGAAGCGATCATCCGAGTCGACAGCGACCGATTCACCGAGGAATCCGTACAAGGACTGGAAGATTTCAGTCACCTCGAGATCGTGTTCCGGTTCCACCTGACCGATCCCACAGACCTCAACTTCGGTGCACGCAGCGCCCGCGACAACCCCGACTGGCCCAAGGTAGGCATATTCGGTCACCGGAATATGCGCCGCCTCAACTGGCTCGGCGTATCCCGCACACGCTTACTACGTGTGGACGGCTTGGACCTCCACGTAGCCGAACTGGATGCCGTGGACGGCACACCGGTACTCGACATCAAGCCCTGGTTCACCGAGTTCGGTCCACGCGGCGAGATCCACCAGGCTCCCTGGTCCACGGAGATGCTGAAGAACTACTTCTAGCGCTGAATCGCTCGATCCGCCCCGACAGCGGTCCTGCTGGGCGGATTGTTGCCCAATCGACGGCCCCTCTTTGCCCTTGCCGCTCGCGAGCTCTGGCCCGTAGCCGGCCACACCGCAACCGGTCCGTAGGTTCCACACCGGCCACCGAACCGAACCCACGCGCAAGGGAGACAGTCCGTAACGCTCGCCAAAGGTATCGGGCACAACAAGCAATCCCGCGTTGCATCGGATGCGCCAACTCAAGCGATGGCTGAAATAGAGGAAGAGTTGGGACCCCCGGAACAGGGAAAGAAAGGGAAAGAGTGAGCCGGTAACCCAACAACAGATGTTGCCGAATTTTCCTCTACAGAATCAAGAGCGGCGCGCACGCGCGCCGCCCAGGGTGCCTGCCCTCCGCTCCGCTCCGGGCAGCACCCTGGCGCAGGACCAGGACCGGGGGCCGGGCTGCCGCAACGGCCGGTGCCCCGGGGCGCGGGCCCGCTGCACAAGGCTGTATAGCGAGTTGAACGCCAGAGCACTGCCGCGCCCCTCCGGGGCTTGCCACCCTTCACCCGCACCGCCAATCGGTAGCCGAACGATAGCTGCGGGCCTGAAAGTCTCGGCGTGTCTGTGTGCGACACGCCGAGGGTGAACGCTCGGCGTCCGCAACTAAGTCACAACAAATTCGCGCTATGACTGGCGGACTCGAAATCGTGTTCGATAGGTGACGGTAGTCGAGAGTGCTTTATATGTGCTGGTAGATGCGTGATTCTTGCCACGGTTGACGATCTACAATGGTCCGTAGTAGTCGCTTCTCGCGGGATTGAAAAGGTCAGGAGTTCGATTCTCCTAGGCGGCTCCAAACAAAAAGGCCCCTGACGTGGTTGTTCACGTCGGGGGCCTCCTTGGTGGAACCTACGACACATTCCTGCTCATATCTCGTCGGCCGGCGAATCGGCGCATCAGCGGGGCGTCGATCCAGTGGTAGATGGCCGCCGCCCCACCTGTCGAGACCAGCAGGCTCAGAACGGTGAAGCCCAGCCAGCCCAGCGGTCCGAATTGCTTTCCGCCGATGAGTAACCGGGTGATCAGCACCATCACCGGGAATTGGATCAGGTAGAAGGCGAACGAGATATTGCCGAGCCACACCATTCGAGGTGTGGCGGTGAAGCCTCGGATTCCCGCCAGATCACGGGCCGCCAGCGTGGCGATCACGGCCGTCATCGGCGCGAGCAGCAGGGCCGACATCTTGTAGTTCGGCGGCACCGGCCAGGTCGCCGCGTAGGCGATCAACAGCGCGATCATCGGGGGTGCCAGGCGGGTATTGCGCCAGCGTCCTTCCGACACCAGCCGGGCCGCGAGCACACCGAGGAAGAATTCGGGCAGCCGTGACAGCGGGAAGTTGTAGCTGAGCCAATATGACGGAGCCACCGGAATATCGGGCTGTTCGAACCAGATGGGCGCGGCATGGATTTCGAAATACGGCGATACGTCTCCCGGCAGCAGTCGCGGGGCGAAGGTGTTCGCGATCCCCTTGGGCCCGGGGACCCACAGGTAGTACGCGGTGTGCAGTAACACGATCGCCACCAGCAAACCCGCCAGTACCCAGAGCACGTGACCGCTCCTGATCCTGCGCACCAGCGGCAGTGCGAGTGGGAAGCTCAGGTAGAAAAGGATTTCCGCGGCCAGCGACCAGGACGGCACATTGAGTCCGCCGACGGTCGTCCATTTCGGCACCCAGGTGTGGATCAGCGCGAGGTTCGGCGCCCAGACCACCGGTCGCGTCAGGGGAACACTTGCCACCAGGATGAATGCCGCGGCCGCGACCAGATGGGTCGGGTAGATCTTCAGCACCCGGCGCCGATAGAACCGCGGCACCGAACTTCCCGGCCGGAAGGACCAATAGATGATGAAACCGGACAGGACGAAGAAGAAGGTCACCCCCGCGGCACCCAGCTGCATCGGCAGCAGCCGATGGATCTGCCGGAACAACTCCGACTTCTGGAACGGGTACACCGGCAGGAATACCAGAGCGTGCAGGACGAACACCGCGAACGCCGCCCACCAGCGCGCACCGGTCAGCGAGGGCAGAGCCGGGCGCGCCGCAGCCTCGAGGAAGTCCGGCCCGGTCGCGGACCGGACCGTCGCCTGGTTCACTCGCGAACCTGCTGGTACACCGCCCCGGCGGCCACCGCGTCGCCGTACGCCGACGGGTGGAACGGGATTCCGGCGATATCGGCCGCGGGATCGAAGAACCCGTTCAGCCACGGATCGGCCGAGCAGAGCCCGTGGCCCGAGGTCGCCGAGCGAATATCGACGAACCCGAGTCCGAGCAGTTCCGCGGCCTCCCGCTGCGCGCCGTCGAGGCGGTCCAGGTATTCGGTGACCGCGCGGCCCCTCGGTTGCACGACCCGACCGGCGCCGACGACGTTCAGGCAGAGATGAACCTGTCCCGCCGGGAACAACTCCGGGTACCCGACCAGCATGATCCGGGCGTTCGGCGCGTAGTAGCGCATATAGGTGACCGCCTCGGCGATGCCCTTGGCGTACAGCTGACCGGTGACGTTCCGGTATTCGGGGAACCGCCCCTGGTCGGCCGCCTCCGGCCCGCATCCGTCTACGAAGTTGAATACGCACGACCGCATCGAGGTGATCAGCGACGTCCGATTGGTCAGGGACCAGGCGTCGTTCATCCCGGTCTGAATCAGGATGACCTCCGTCTCCGGGCCGAACGCCCCCTGGTCGGCCGCCGCCGCCACCTGGTGCACCAGCCAGAAGCGCTGTCCCGAGGAGATCGTGGATCCGCTGCAGGAGACGTCCACGAAATCCGGTGTGCCCGCGAGTCCCATTCGCTCGGCCAGCCGGTTCGGCCACGAGGTGGGCGCGTGCAGGCACTCGGTGGACTCCGTGAACACTTTCGGGTAGTTCGCGGTGAACGAATCACCCAGTACGACCAGCGTTTTCCCTTCGTGGCGGTGGGTGCCGGCCGGGGCGGCCGCAGCCGGTGTGTGCAGGGCGGTCAGGAAGAGCGCGACCGCCGCCACGGCGCCGAACAGCCCTTGTCTACGCCGAAATTGGCTGCGCATCAGATTTTTCCCCATGTCAGTAGCCGGCCCGCGGATCGAAATCGGGGAGGGTGAGCGTGGGCTCGGGCGCGGCCGGTTCGGACTGCACGGGTTCCGGCTGCGCGGGTGCTTCCTGCTGGACCGAAGGTTGCGGCGCCGGGGCCTCGGCCGGTGGTTCCGTGGCAGGGGAGGGCTCACCCGGCGCGGAAGGTACCGGGGCCGGGTCCGGGGTGGTCGACGACACTGTGCCGGTCGGTGCCGGCGTTCCGGTCACGGTCACGCTGGAGGTCGGCGGGTGCTCGTCGTGCGATTCGGTGTCGCCTCCGCAGCCGCTCATTCCGAGAACCACTGCCGCGCAACAGAACACGGTCACCAGGCAACGCTTCATGAAGAATCCCATTCCTGCTCTTACGTATCGGCGCGACCCGCTACCGGACGATTACGGTCGCTGAGCACCCGGACGCGTGTAGCCGGAGATCCCCAGTGCCTGTTTCGTTTCCGAACCGGCCGGACCATCTACCCACCACGACATCCGAGCGTTCTGACCGATTCCCTCCGAGCACGACGCGACCGCACGGTTTTCCGAACCCCGACACCCTCCCCAGACTGGATTCCTCGCGCCCCGAGCGCCAGCCGGAGAACTTCATGCCACCGGATCTGGGGGCGCGCCGGTGATTTCGTGTGCGCTCGGCCGTGGAGTAGCTCAGTTGGTAGAGTTTCGCCCCGTCGAGTCGAAGGTCGCTGGTTCGATTCCAGCCTCCATGGCCACTGTGTGGACATTGCATGGCATCGGATGAGACGACATGGTGCCGAGACCGAGGAGCGATGTGAACGGCGGCTGTCTGTGCGGCAATATCCGGTTCTCCGCGACCGGCGATCCGGATTTCCCCCACCTCTGCTCGTGCGAGCATTGCCAGCGGCTTTCGGGCGCCCCGGTGATGTCGTGGGTGTCCTTCCCGGAGGCCGGATTCGCCTGGACCGGTCCGGGTGGGGAACCGACTTGGTTCGAGACGTTCCCGCGGATCAGCCGGGGGTTCTGCCCGAAGTGCGGTTCCTCGGTCGCGTCCAAGGGGGATGAAGCCGGACTGGTGGGGGTCACGATCACGGCGTTGGATGATCACGCCGGTCTCGTGCCGGTCCAGCAGAGCTTCGCCGGTAACGCGGTCCCGTGGATGGCGCCGCTGAATTGAGGTCACCGATCAGGTTTGCGCGGCGTGACCGTCGGTATGTGTGGGACCAACTGACGAAAGGCCTGCACGATGCGGAAATTGACCTTCGGTATGAATGTGACCCTGGACGGCTATATCGCCGCGCCCGGCGACGATATCGGCTGGAGCGTGCCGAGCGACGAACTGTTCCGGTTCTGGCTCGACTATGAGCGGGCGAACGACCTGGTGCTGTACGGGCGCAAGCTGTGGGAGTCGATGAGCTCCTACTGGCCGACCGGCGACCGGCAGCCCGGTGCGACCCCGGCGCAGTGCGAGTTCGCGCGGAACTGGCGGGATACGCCGAAGGTGGTGTTCTCCTCGACGATCGACGAGGTCGACTGGAACACCCGCCTGGTCGGCGGCGACGCGGTCGCCGAGATCACCCGGCTCGCGGACGAGCACGGTGGCCGGATCGGTATCGGCGGCGCGACGCTCGCCGGGGCCGCCATGCGAGCCGGGTTGATCGACGAGTACGTCCTGGTCACCCACCCGGTTCTGGTGGGCGGCGGCACACCGTTCTTCACGGCGCTGGACAGTTGGGCGAACCTGAACCTGGTGGAGACGCGGATGTTTCCCGGCGGTGTGGTGCTGACCCGGTACGAGACGAGGCGATGAGCGCGGACCGGATGCCGGACCGATCACAGTATCGGAGGCAGGCCCAGCCAGGGTTTGTCGGAGGCGTCGAATCCGGTGAGCTCGGCGATCTTCCCGTCGGCGATACGCAGGACCGCGATATTGAACAGGCGGTACTCCGGGTCGTCGGGAGTGCGGAGGTACAGCGCGGCGGCCGGCATGCGATTGACTGTCGTGGTGATACAGCGCCAGTCGTCGTAGCCGGGCCCGAAGAGCCCGCCGGCGACCCAGCTGTCCACCGACTCCTGGGCCCCGGCGATCGGGATGCCCGAATCGGGCAGCATCACGAAGCGCAGGTCGTCGCGCAACAGGGACAGCAACCCGGTCAGGTCGTTGCGCTCGTGGGCGTCGATATAGGACTTCACCACGCCGCGCTCCGCCTCCGACAGTTCGTGGGTGGCGGGGCTGCGCCAGTCCAGGCGGCGGTCGGGCAGTTGCCTGCGTACCGTCACCCGCGCCCGCTGTAGTGCGCTGGTCACCGATGCGACGGTCAACTCGAGGGTTTCGGCGGTCTTCGACGCCGGCCAGCCGAGGACGTCGCGCAGGATGAACACCGCCCGCTGCCGCGGCGGCAGGTGCTGGACGGCGACGATGAACGCCAGCTCGATGGTCTCCCGCGCCACCGCCGATTCCTGCGGGTCCTCGGTGAGCATCCGGTCGGGGTACGGCTGCAGGTGCGGCAGTTCGAAGCCGGGGTCCGACAGCCCGGACGGTACGGGTATCCGGTCGTTGCGCTTCTCCAGGAAGTCGAGGCAGGCGTTCGTCGCGATCCGGTACAGCCAGGTCCGCAACGCGGCATGGCCCTGGAACGACTCCCGCTTGTGCCAGGCCCGCAGGAACGTCTCCTGCGTCAGGTCCTGGGCGTCCTCGTAGTTCGCGAGCATCCGGTAGCAGTGCACCTGCAACTCACGCCGATGCGGTTCCGTGACGAGTGCGAACCGCGCCGCATCGCCGGCGCGGGCCGCCGCGATGAACGCGGCCTCATCGGCGCCCGGCGATCTGGCGTCGGTCATGGTCATCGATCCTTCCACCGGTACGGGGGCTATGAGAACCGACGACACGGCGGCGGATGTCTAATCGGTGAGGTCGGCGAGGGCGGCCCGGCGCCGGACCTCCGCGACCGGTCGTGCAGCCCTCAGGCCCTGGCCGGTGTCAGGTGCGTGAGTTCGCAGAGCCATCGACCTTCCCTGCGGACGAATACGTCCGAGGTCCACTCGTCGTTGACGAACCGCTCGCCGCGGAAGATGCCGGTATTGACCACACGGGCGACGACGATCGCGGCGTCGCCGAGGATCGACACCGAATGCACTTCGCTGCGCATGGTGTCGTGGGAGACGATTCCGGTGGCCACCGATTCCAGGAATCCGCTGCCCGGGAACGGGCCGTCCTGGGAGAGGAAGGTCCATCCGGGGGTGGCGAAGGCGGCGATACGTGCCGGGTCGTTGGCGACGAGCGCCGCATCCCAATCGCGGAAGAGCTGTTCGAAGGTCTCGAGATCCGGGCCGGTGGTTTCGGTCATAGGTCCCACGATCCGCGCGCCGCGTCGAGCTGTCTTGGACGAATGGAGTCACTCGCGGGTGTCGTTCGTACGAAGACGGTGATGACTGCCGCGGCCCCGATGGCCGCCGCGGTGATCAGGGCGGTGGCCGGCCACCCGAACCACTCGACCGCCGCCGCGCCGAACGCGGTCCCGAGGCTGCCGCCCACGAAGTAGACCAGCATGTACGCACTGTTGAAGCGGGCCGGTGCCGAGGGGTCGATCGCGAGGACGGTGCTCTGGTTGGCGACCTGCGCGGCGAACAGGCCCGCGTCGAACAGCGCCAGGCAGATCAGTGTCACGAACGTGTTCGAGAGACCGGCGCCCAGGACGGCCGCGGCCGGTCCGGCCAGGACGAGTCCGGCGAGAATCACCCGGCGGGCGCCGTCGCGGTCGGTACGCGCGCCCGCGATCCGGGTGGCCACGATGCCCGAGAGGCCCGCCAGGGCGTACAGGCCGATTCGTTCGGCGGAGTACGAGTACGGGGGTTCGGAGAGCGCGACGGCGATCCCGGCCCATACCGCGCAGAACGCGAAGAACCACAGCGAGCCACGGAGAGCGGCGACACGCAGCGGCGCGTGGTGGAGGTACAGGCCCGGGAGGGAACGCAGTGTGGCGAGGTAGCCGTGCGGGGAGCCGCCCGGTGCGGCGGGGAGCGCGAGGAGGCAGCACACGGCGACCAGGCCGCAGGCCGTGGCGAAGACCAGCAGCATCGCGCGCCAGCCGAACTCGTCGGCCAGCCACCCGCCGACTATCCGGCCCGCCAGGATGCCGACCGAGATGCCCGCGGTCACCATCCCCAGGACCGTTGCCCGCCGCCGCGGATGCGCCAGACGGCTCGCCACCGAGCTCAATCCGGCCCCGACCGCCGAACACGCCCCGACCACGCCGATCAGTGCACCCAGCAGGGTGACGGTTCCGACGGCGGCACAGGCCGCCAGCGCACCCGCGAGGACGGCGAACTGAGCGGCGAGCACGCGTCCGGGGGCGAAGCGGTCGACCAGTGGCACGAGCAGGCCGAGACCGATCAGGTATCCGATGGGGCCACAAGCGAGCGCGACTCCGACGGCGGTGATCTGGGTCCCGAACGTGTCCGCCACATCCGCGATCGCGGGCTGCAGGGGGTAGATGGCCGACGTGCCGAGGGCGGCCGCGACCGCGATGAACAGGATGACGGGTCCGCTGAGCCGGGCGTTCGCCTCGGCACCGGTATCGATTCGCACTCGACCGACGGTAAGGACGCCGGAGCCGCGTCACCGGCGGGAATGCGACATCACCGTCGCGGTGGGTGAGCCCGATCCGGGAAACCGCTCCGACTCGAGAATTTAACTCCCACGGCAGTTCAGGGGCCGTTTTTCTACGCGACCATCGGTTTCATGACAGCGGTCGCCATTGCTTCGCAGTATCCACCGTCGATCTTCGACGGTTACCAGGCCGGCCGCCATCGCGGGGCCTACGACGAGATGTTCGACCCGGCGGGCCGGATCCGCCCGCCCTATCGCGGAATACACACCGCGCTGGAGCGGATGGACACGGCCGAGCTGGCGGCGCGTTCGGACGCGCTCGGACGGGCTTTCGTGGACCAGGGGATCACCTTCTCCCTCTCCGGGCAGGAACGACCGTTTCCGCTCGATCCCGTACCGCGGGTGATCGCGGCGGCGGAATGGTCGCGGCTGGAAAAAGGGTTCGCGCAGCGGGTCCGGGCCCTGGAGATGTTCCTCGCCGACGTCTACGGTGCGCAGACCATCCTGCGGGAGGGTGTGGTGCCGCGGCGGCTGGTGACCACCTGCCCCAATTTCCAGCGCGCCGCCGCGGGATTCGCACCGCCGAACGGAGTGCGAATCCATGTGTCCGGGATCGATCTCGTCCGTGACGAGCGCGGCGTCTTCCGGGTGCTGGAGGACAATCTGCGCTCGCCGTCGGGGGTGTCGTATGTGATGGAGAACCGCCGCACCATGGCCCGGGTGTTCCCGGACCTGTTCGCGGCGAACCGGGTGCGGCCGGTGGGCGACTATCCGGGGCATCTGTTGCGGGCGCTGCGCGCCTCGGCCGCGACGAATACCTCCGATCCGACGGTCGTGGTGCTCACACCGGGGGTGTTCAACTCCGCCTACTTCGAACATTCGCTGCTGGCCCGGCAGATGGGCGTGGAGCTGGTGGAGGGGCGAGATCTGTTCTGCCGCGACAACTTCGTCTATATGCGCACGACCCACGGTGAACGTCCGGTCGACGTGGTGTACCGGCGCATCGACGACGATTTCCTGGATCCCATGCATTTCAATCCCGGTTCGGTGCTCGGCGTCGCGGGGATCCTGAACGCGGCGCGTGCGGGGAACGTGGTGATCTCCAGCGCGGTCGGCAACGGGGTCGCCGACGACAAACTCGTGTACACCTACGTGCCCACCATGATCGAGTACTACCTCGGTGAGACCCCGCTGATCCCCAATGTCGACACCTTCCGCTGCTGGCTGGACGACGAACGGGCCGAAGTGCTGGACCGGATCGACGAATTGGTGATCAAACCGGTGGAGGGCTCGGGCGGTTACGGCATCGTGTTCGGGCCCGACGCCTCACCCGCGGAACGCGACGAGATCCGGCGGCGGGTGGCGGCCGAACCGCGCGGGTGGATCGCCCAGCCGCTGGTGCAGTTGTCGACCGTGCCGACGATGATCGGCGACGGGCTGGCGCCACGGCATGTCGATCTGCGGCCCTTCGCGGTGAACGACGGGGAGCGGGTCTGGGTGCTGCCCGGCGGGCTGACCAGGGTCGCCATGCCGGAGGGGTCGCTGGTGGTCAATTCCAGCCAGGGCGGCGGCAGCAAGGACACCTGGGTGCTGGCGCCGCGCGCCGCCGCCGACCGGGAGACCGCCGACCCGGAACCGGCCGCCGAACTGGTCGCCGAACCCGCCGCCACCGGGCATACCGACCGCGATCGCACCTTCTCGGACACCCAGGCGCAGCAACAGCAACAACAGCAGTAGGAGGCGCCATGCTGGCTCGGAACGCGGAATCCCTGTTCTGGATCGGCCGCTATGTGGAGCGGGCCGACGATACGGCGCGGATCCTCGACGTGACGGTTCATCAGCTGCTCGAGGACGCCACCGTCGACCCCGACCGTGCCGCCCGGGTACTGCTGCGGGTGCTGGGGATCGAACAGCCGCCGGGCCGGCTGGATGTGTGGTCGCTGACCGAGCTGGTGGCCTTCGACCGGCGGCAACCCGGTTCGATCGTCTCGTCCATCTCCGCGGCGCGGGAGAACGCGCGCGGCGCGCGGGAAGTCACCTCCACCGAACTGTGGGAATGCCTGAACACCGCCTACAACGGTCTCGGTGGGGCCATCCGCGCCGCCCGCGAACTGGGGCCCTACGAGTTCTTCCGCTATATCGAGGACCGGGCCGCGATGTTCGCCGGGCAGGCCGATTCCACCCTGAGCCGCGACGACGGATATCGCTTCCTGCTGCTCGGCCGCTCGCTCGAACGGGTGGATATGACTGTGCGGCTGCTGCTCTCACGCGGCGGCGAACCCAGCGATTCACCGGCCTGGGTGAGCGTGCTGCGCTCCGCGGGCGCACACGACTCCTATCTGCGCACCCACCGCGGTGTGCTGGACGCGCGATTGGTGGCCGAATTCATCCTGCTGGACCGGCTCTTCCCGCGCTCGGTCTTTCGATCGGTGCGGCTGGCCGAGGACTATCTGCGGGAACTCGACCAGCTGCCGGACGGTTCACGGGGCGCGCGTAACGAGGCACAGCGACTACTGGGACAGTCGCGCAGTGAACTCGAATTCCTTCCGCCCGGTGTGCTTCTGGAAGATCTGAAGACCCGGCTCGGTGCACTGCAGCAGACCTGCCACGAGGTCACCGAAGCCATCGCCCTGCAGTACTTCCACGCCGCACCGTGGGTCACATGGACCGACGCCCGCCGGCACGAACCGGCGACGGTGGTGGAGGGTACCTATGAGAGAAGGTGATCGGATGAGCCGGCGTCTGCGCGTCGTACATACGACGGGGTTCGCGTACGAGTCGGCGGTGACCGGGTCGTTCAACGAAGCCCGGCTCACCCCGCGATCGGATGGCCGGCAGAACGTCATCCTGAACCGGGTGGAAACCGTTCCGGCCACCCGCCCCTACCGCTATATCGATTACTGGGGTAGCGCGGTCACCGCCTTCGATGTGCACGCCCCGCACGACGCGCTGGAGGTCTCCTCGTACTCGGTGGTGGAAACCGAACCGGCGGCGGCGGTGCAGGGTTGCGACTGGACGGAATTGCGCTCGGACCGAATGCTCGACACCTACGCCGAACTACTCGCGGCGACAGCGTACGTTCCGGAACACGCGGAACTCCGCGCCGCGGCGACCGAACTCGCCGCGGGAGTCTCCCCGGAACAGGCGGTATTGCGGGCGGCGGAATGGGTGCATACGACCATGACCTACGTCTCGGGCACCACCTCGGTCCACACCTCCGCGGTGCAGGCCTGGGCCGACCGCAAGGGCGTCTGCCAGGACTACGCCCACCTGACGCTCCTGCTGCTGCGTGCCATGGGAATACCGTGCCGGTACGTCTCCGGATATCTGCACCCCGACCCGGATGCGGAGATCGGAACCGCGGTGGCGGGGGAGAGCCATGCCTGGATCGAGGCGTGGACCGGCGGATGGTGGGGGTACGACCCGACCAACGCCACCGCGATCGGTGAACAGCATGTCTCGGTCGCGGTCGGCCGGGACTACGCCGATGTCCCGCCGCTGAAGGGCATCTTCTCCGGCGGCCGTTCGACCGACCACGAGGTGGTCGTGGAGGTCACCCGCCTCGCCTGAAGCGGCTTCACCGCGGCCGGTTCCGGGTTCGCAGGAACTCGAGGAGCGCGGCGTTCACCTCGCCCGGCCGTTCCTGCTGCACCCAGTGACCGGCGCCGTCGAGCAGGACCTCCCGGTACGGGCCGGTGACTATTTCCGCGATCCGATTCCGGGGTGTGTTGAGCAGCGCCGAGTCGGCGGTTCCGGCGAGGAACAGAGTGGGCACCCCGATGGTCGAGGCGGGCGCGTCGGCGAGGAGGTGCCAGTTGCGGTCGATATTGCGGTACCAGTTCAGTCCACCCGTGAACCCGGTGCGCGTGAACTCGGTGACGTAGTGGTCGATCTCTTCGTCGGTGATCCAGTCCGGCGTGGTGCCGGGTTCGGGAAGCCGTTCGATGAACCCCTCCGGGCCGGGTGCCGAGAGGCGTCGCAGGGTGGCCTGTGCGCGGGCATCGTCACCGGCGCGTAGCCCGCTGAGCATGCGGCGGACGGCCGTGGCGGGATCGCTGCCGAGTTCGGTATCGGCCGGTCCGACCTGCTGGAAGTAGAGCATGTAGAAGAAATTCTCACCGAAGCGCCTGGCCAGGATCTGCATCGGCGGGGCAGGTGGTCGAGGTGTCGGCGGCACGCTCATCACCGCGAGGGCGGAGATCCGGCCGGGATGCAGTTGCGCGAACCCGGCGGCGACCGTCGCACCCCAGTCGTGTCCGACGACCACTGCCTTCTC
Organism: Nocardia sp. NPDC049935; assembly: GCF_055586645.1. Lineage (NCBI taxonomy): Bacteria > Bacillati > Actinomycetota > Actinomycetes > Mycobacteriales > Nocardiaceae > Nocardia > Nocardia sp. NPDC049935. Next base: position 14,533 of record NZ_JBVJHV010000010.1, read on the forward strand.
GGCGCCGGCATCGTCGAGCAGTCCGGCGAGATCCGAGGTGAGGTGGACGATGTCGTAGGACTCGACGGGTTCGGGCCGGCTCGAGCCTCCGTAGCCGCGCTGGTCGGGGGCCAGTACGTGATATCCGGCCTCGGCGAGCACTGGAATCTGGTGCCGCCAGGAGAATGCGAGCTCCGGAAAGCCGTGGGCCAGCACGACAACCGGAGCCCCGGGATCTCCTGCCTCGATCAACCGAAGCGTGACACCGTTGGTGCCGACCAGACGTTCATGAGTGCGGTACACCCACCCAACCAACCACAGCCGTGCGGCCTGTGCCCGCACCCGGCCGAACCGGCCGGGTCACCTCCGGTGCGGGCGGTCCGTTCGCGCACGCAGGGCGCCACGGGCGAGGGCGGCGATCTCACGGTTCAGGTCGACGATCTCGGTTTCCATATCGCCGGCGGCACGGCGGGCGGAGCGGTTCGCGCGGTGGAGGCTTTTCGCGGTGGCTGCCTTGACCTCCCGAGCGAACTCCGACACCCATTCCGCTTCCCGGTTCACCGCTCGCGAACAGGCCTGGGTCAGATCGGTCCAGGGTTCGGGCCGGCCGGTTCGTTGTCGACTCATTGCCACACTCCAGTCGATTGTGGTTCGGTGAACAAGTGTGCACCGACAATTGAAGGCTATCCGTGCGAGGAGTGCGAGGCAATGGGTGCCGGGTAGCGCGGACCGCGGCGCGGTATCAGTCCCACCAGAGGCGCCACAGCGGGTTGAGCAGCGCCGCGGCCAGTTCGTCCACGGAGTCGCGGTCCTGCAGGGCGGCGTCGGGGCAGTAGAGGAACGCCTCCATGGCCATGGCCAGAGCGGCGTCCTCGTCGAGGACTTCCTGTTCGATTCTCAACCACATGGTGTCGCCGTCGAGCGCGACCAATTCGCAGCCACGGCTCGCCGACCAGCGTCGCAGCACGGCGGTGTGGATGGTGCCGTCGATATCGTGGTTCACCGCGCCCGACCAGCCCAGTTCCTGCGGGATCAGCCAGTGGGCGGCGGCGGGGACCAGGGCCAGCTGATCGAATTCCTCGCAGTCGGGGCGGATCGCCCAGATATCGCGCCAGTCGAAGGAGGCGAAGTCGTAGTCGTCGAGATCGAGATCCGACCACGCCGGACCGCCGCGTGGGATCGATTCGGGATCGGACTCGTATGCGGCGTATTCCTTGGTGAGCCATTCGCCGCCGCCGAGGTCGGTGCGGGGGAGGGCCCGCGGTCCGGGTCCGCTGTCGAGGAAGCTGTGGGGCCAGGTGGTGTGATTGGTGAGCAGCGGCCACAGGCCGGTGCGGCTACTCGCCGAACGGATGCTCTCCCAGAGCCGAGGTCCGTCGTATCCGGATTCGATCGGCACGGTCCACACCCGGGCGCCGGAGGCCGTGGTGGCGGTAACCGTGGGAATCGGGATCTCGATGCCGTGGGCCGCCAGGGTCGCCGAGGGGTCGGTGCCGGTATACGGGTCGGTCAGCGGCCCGGCGGGGAGGTCCGGCAGAAACGGAGGAACGCCCAACAGCTCTTTCATGGTGGGCCATTCAACAGCAGGGGGGTGACAGCGCAGGCTCACTCGGCCAGATCCGGATGAGCCCGGCCTGTCACCACCGGCATATCGACGAAGGTGAGGAGGCCGGGCGGGGCGGCACAGACCGTGGGGATCGAGTTGACGCAGTGGGCGGCGGTGACCACGATTCCGGGGTTGCGCAGCAGGCCGGCGGAGACGCTGGCGGGGTGCCAGCCGTGGATGACGACCGAGCAGTCGGGGTCGCCTTTCACGTCGATCTCGAACCTCTCCCCGCCCGGCCCGAATGTCCAAGCGGGTTCGAGGTTTTCCTCACCCATCAGCCAGTTCACCGCGACCCGTACGACTTTGGCGTCGCCCACGAACGCTTCCCACGCGAACCGCTGCGCCGCGACGGTGCCGGGTTCGATGACTCCGGCGGGGGAGTCGATCGGAGCGGTGGCGACCGCGACTTCGTGACTGCTGCGGATCTCGGCGTCGGCGAAGCCGAGGGTATCCAGGCACATACGCACCGATTGTTCGAAACCGCGGGCCAGCAGGCCCTGCATCGGGCCGGCTTTCGCTTTTTCCGGGTCGGCGCCGAAACCCATGATGTAGCGGACGACATCGGGGGCGTTGTAGGTGCGGATATCGGAGAACTCTTCGCCGCGCACGAAGGTGATGGCCGAGGAGAGGCCGCTGAAGAAGAGGGGTTGTTGTTCGGTGGCGCCGCCGGGGTCGATACCGGTGCCGTGGAGTGTGACGCCGCCTTCGAGGGCGGCGGGTTCCATCGCGGCGCGTTCTTTCTCGGTGGGCCAGAACCAGCCGAGCGGGGTGACGACGTTCTTGCCGGAGCGCAGGATCGCCCGGACCTCGTCGGCGTCGGGCATCAGGGGCGAATAGAGGACGCAGTCGGCGTCGAGGGCGAGGATTTCCTCGGTGCTGCTGGTGGCGGGGACGCCGAGGGGTTCGAGTCCGGCGAGTTCGCCGGCGTCGCGGCCGGATTTCTCGGGGGAGTGGACCCAGCAGCCGGCCAGTTCGAGATCGGGGTGGCGGGCGATATGTTCGATTGCGGCCCGGCCGACGCCGCCGGTGGCCCATTGGATCACGCGCAGAACCATTGTGAATTCACCTTTCCGTCGCGGCGATCCGGCGGCCGGGTGCCGTGGGTACGTCGACGTACCGGGTCAGGGTAGACACGTGTCCGGAATTCGTTCAAGGGGGAGGGTCTGGGGACGGGTGTGGATAAGCCGGGAAGCGACCCGCCGGTGGGATCAGCGGGCCGCGAGGGTGTCGTCGAGCCAGTCGAACATGCGCTGGTCGGTGAGGGCGCGCGCCAGCGGCTGGCAGTGGTAGTTGGCGCCCTCGGTCGCGGTGAAACGGGAGACCTCGGCGGGGCCGCCGGACAGTTCGGCGAGACGCCGGGACTGACCGGGCCAGAACTGTTCGTCCTCGGGGTCGGTGATGAACAGTGGGGTGGTGATGCGGGCGGCGTCCTCGGGAGCGAGGGTGTGTTCGTGGACGGCGGCCAGGGTGTCGAAGTAGCTGTCGCGACGGTAGGGGCGAGCCCGGAAGTTCCAGGTGTGGGCGGTTTCCGGGGAGAGTTTGAGGCCGATGCCGAGTTCGGCGTCGAACTGGGTTCGCTTACCGGCGTGGAACAGCTTCATCAGCGATTTCGGGATATTCGCCGACCACGACGCCGCGACCTCCACCACCCCGGGGTCGGCGATCGCGGCGGCGAACCGGTGCTCGAAGGCGAGGGCGCGGGCGATCCAGTAGCCACCCTGGCTGATGCCGTAGAGGGCGACGCGGCCGGGATCCACGTCGGGGCGGCGCAGGAGATGGTCGAGAACGGGGGTGAGTACCGCCTCCCAGTCGGGGCGGAACGCTGTCCCCCGTTCGAAGAGCATCGACTGCTGACCGGGTCCGTCGAACATCACCACGTTGTAGCCGCGGGCCAGGGCGCCCGCGGCGCCGGAACTCCACAGGGCGCTCAGGGCGCCGTCGCTGCCGTTGACCATGACGAAGGTGGGGCGGCGGGCCGGAGCCGGTCCGGGCGAGAAGAAGTAGCCCGGCAGTTCGCCGCCTTCGTAGGGGAAACCGATCCTCTCGACCGTATGTGCCGTGGTGTCGACGAAACGGTCCCAGCAGGCCCGGTGCCTGCGGAAGGTGGGTAGTAGGCGGTCGTCGGTGCCGAACCCGCTGAGCGCGTTGACGGCGGCGGCGAAATAGGTGGCGGCCCGCAGATACGCCCAGGAGGCGCTGAATTCGTGGTCGAGGGCCGCGGCGGTATCGGCGAGCGCGCGAGCGCGTTCCCCGGCCGCGTGCCAGCTGCGGAACCACTCACCGTGGTCGCCCGGTGATACGGCGTCGATCGCCCACAGGACCTCACCCACATCGGCCGCCCCGGACGCGGTGGCGCCGAGGACGCAACGCACCACGAAATCGAAATCGATATCGGGATAGAAACCCGCGCTGAACACCTGATGCGGATGGGCGGGGCGGAACGGGATCGCGGACATGAGGTCTCCATCGGACGAGGGGAGCCGAGCGGTGGACCGGGAGGGGCGAGGCGGCGATCTATCCGGCGGATACGGGCGCGGGAGTGAGGGGGTTCCCGGGACCGATCGACGCGCAGTTGCTCGTCGGCGCGACACCGGCGAAACGGTCGGAGAGGAATCCGGCGGCCTGGGTTTCGAAGGGGGCGAAGGCGGCGCCGTGGGCGAGGCCGTCGTAGCGGGTGTAGGTCACCGCGACCCCGCGGCCGCAGTACCGATGGGCGAGTCCCTCGACGTCGCCGGTGACCATGATCGTGTCGCCGACCGGGTCCACCTGCCCCACCCCGAGCAGCAGCGGCACCGCGGGTGTGCCGGCGGTGCCCATGATGTTGTCGTCGACCGCGGCGGCCACCTCGGGCACATCGAGCAGCGAACTGTAGGGCGCGCGCACCATATCGGCGTCGGTGAGACCCGGGTAGTCGCCGGCGAATTCGGCGATGCACAGCTCGTCCACGGCCTCGACCACCTGCGCGCCGCGTTCGGACAGGAAACTGCCGAGGCGCAGGCCGTAGGCACGGTGGTAGGCCACCACCAGCGCCGGGATGACCCCCGCCCAGCGGGCGCTACCGCTGACGTAGGGGAGGTTGTGCGCGAGATCGACCGGCAGACCGCCCGCCGCCGCGCCGATGAGCCCGAGTTCGGGGGCGTAGGCGGGTGCGAGTTCGGCGGCCCACTGTGTGGGCACCGATCCGCCCGAGTAGCCGACCAGGGCCACCGGGGTGGACGCGGGCAGTCCCAGGATCTCGCCGCCGGCGCGGATCCCGTCCAGCGCCGCGTATCCGGCTTCCCTGCCGACGGTCCACTCCAGATCGGGGCCCTCGTAATCGGGCACCACGACGGTGTAGCCGGCGGCGAGGTATCCGGCGATCACGGCCTGTTCGACCCGCGCGATACCGCGATCGTTCTGGCCGGTGAGGGTGTAGGAGGGGTCGCATTGGGAGCCGAGGGCGTCGTAGGCCATGTGATAGGAGACGAGCCGCGGCGGTCCGGGTATCGGCGGCCGGAGCACGGTGGTGACCGTGGTGGTGGGGGCGTTGTGCTGATCGGTGGTGCGGTAGAGGACCTGGGTGCTGTTGATGGGTGTGGATAAACCGGGAGCCGCGAAAACCGCCGGACGGGAGCGCAGCACGGTACCGGGCGGGGTGGCGTCCAAGGGGCCGTCGTAGCTGTAGAAAGGGTCGGCCGCGGGGATCGGGGGTGGGGCCGGTTGTGCCCGGGCGGGTGTCACGGCGAACGGCCCGACGGCGATCAGGCCGGCGGTGAGCAGTGCGCCGGTGAGTAGTGCGCCGGTGCGCCGGGTGGCGGTGCGCAGAGCGCGCGGGCCACCGCGGGAAGGCCGCCGGTGATCGCCGCGACCCGCTGCGGGTACGGGGTGACGCGGCCGCGTGGGCGGGGATGTGCAACCGGCGGTCCTCATGGCGCAACTCCGTTCCGGTACGAGACGGCGCCGCCGCGAGGCGCGGCGGCGCGTTCGAGCGTCGGTGTTGTGACAGTGCGATGGCTGGTGCCGAGATCACGTCCGGAGTGGACGTCTGTGCATTCAATCCCAGGGGTGTGCGCAGGTCAACGAGGCTGTCCGGCCGGGTCGCGGGTCCGGCGCAGGCTGTCGCGCAGGATCGCCAGGCGCTGCTCCCGGTGCCCGGGGCGCAGCCGGCCGTCGCGTTCCAGGGTGACGAGCCCGTGCAGGGCGCTCCAGCAGGTTTCGGTGAACGTCTCGACGTCGGCGTCCCCGGCCATCGGGCCGAATACGGCGACCAGTTCGCCGAAGGCCGTTTTCAGTGCTTCCGGGGCGTCCGGGCCGAAGGACAGATCGGTCGGCATCGCGAAAATGGCGTCGTAGAGGGCGGGCTGGCCGATCGCGAAATCGTAGTAGGCGCGGGTGACGGCATCCAGGGCTTCGGTATCGGTGCCGGCGGCTTCTCTGGCGCGGCGCATGGTGGCCGCGAGTTCACCGATACCGTCTTCGGCGACGGCGGTGACGATGGCCCGCTTCCCCGCGAAATGGCTGTAGAGCACCGGCTGGCTGTACTCGATCCGGTCGGCCAGTTTGCGTACCGTCACCGCGTCCCAGCCCTCGGCTTCGGCCAGTTGCCGGGCCGTATCGATGATGAGCCGGTGCCGTTCGGCGCGCTCCCGTTCTCGTCTGTTCTGGATACCCACCCATGAATTCTAGCATCGCTAGACAAGGTAGCTAGAGTATGTATAGTCTCGCTTCAAGAAATAGCACTGCTAGATTTCGGAGCAACCGATGAGCCTTTCGATCCAGATCCTCGCGGCCCTCGCCGTCCTCACCAATGCGGTCGTCTACGGCACCGATATCCTCGCCGCCGTGGTCATGCGTTCGGCGAACGCGCACCTCGACGACACGACCATGACCCTCAACGCCGGCTGGGGGCACTACTACGCCGATAAGCGGATGCCGCCGATCGGGATCACCGGACTGCTGAGTGCGCTGGCAGCGGCCGTGCTGGCCGGTATCGCGGGGCTCGCCGTTCCCGCGGCCGCCGCGGCGACCGCCGTCGTCGCGCTGGTGGTATGGCTCGCGCTCTACGCCCGCATCGCCAAACCGGTCAATATCGCGCAGAAAGCCGCGGCGCAGTCGGGTGTGATCCCGCCGAACGCGCGCGACCTCCAGAAGCGCTGGGACAGCATCATCTACGTGCGGGTGGGCCTGCAGCTGATCGTGCTCGCGGCGCTGCTGGCGGTTCTGGTCACAGCGGGTCTGTGAAGTCTCAGAGCACGATGACGTTCTTGCCGCGGGTATGGCCGGATTGCCCGGCGGTGAAGGCCTCCGGGACCTCCTCCAGCGAGAAGGTCCCGGTGACCGGCACCTGCAGCGCGCCCTGCGCGGCCAGGTCGGCCAGCCGCTGGGTGTGGGCGCCGTCCGGGCGGACCCAGACGACGTGCCCGCCGTGTTCGGCCACCGTGCCGTCGGCGATCGAGGCGTGCCGTCCGCCGGAGGCCAGCACCGCGAGGGTGGTCTCGAGCTGACCGCCCACGAAATCGGCGACCGCCTGCACGCCGTCCGGTGCCAGTTCGCGGATACGTTCCACGACGCCCTCCCCGTAGGTCACCGGTTCGGCGCCCAGGTCGCGCAGGAAATCGTGGTTGCGTTCGGAGGCGGTGCCCAGAACGCGCGCGCCGCGGGCCCGGGCGATCTGTACCCCCAGGCTGCCCACGCCACCGGCGGCGGCGTGGATCAGCACGGTGTCGCCGGCGGTGACCTCGAGCAGATCGAGGGTGCGCAGTGCGGTGCCACCGGCCAGCGGCAGGGCACCGGCCTGTTCCCACGGCAGTTCCGCCGGTTTACGGGCCACGTGGGCCGCCGATACGGTGACCAGCTCCGCGAAGGTGCCCGCGTGCAGGACGTCCTTGCGGGCATAGGCCATGACCTCGTCGCCCACCGCGAACTCGGGAGTATCCACACCGGTGGCCACCACGGTGCCGGCGACATCCCAGCCGGGGATCACCGGGAAGATCGCGTCGATCATCGGCTCCAGGGCGCCCGACATCAGTTTCCAGTCCACCGGATTGACCCCGGCCGCGCGGACCTCGATCAACACGGTGCCCGGGAAAACCTTGGGTTCGGGCAGGTCACGGACCCGCACCTCGCCGACTTCGCTCGTGTACCGGTCGTAGGTGGCTGCGCGCATTCCTCAGTCCTATCGGTTGCGGTCGTCGCCTGTGTGCAACGACGCGCCGGGACCGATATTCCGGTTCGGGTTTCGCGCCGGGGTCCACCGAGCCGGGCATCGTCGACCGGACTCGGGGACTTCCGCTCAGCCCGCCGCAGCGGACCGGGGGCTGGTGCGGTCCAGGATGGACACGAGTTCGGCGTTGAAACGGTCGGTCGCCTCGAGGTTGCCCAGGTGGCCCGTGGGCCATACCTGGTAGTCGGGCCGGTGCCCGGCCTCGCGCATGGTGTCGGCGATCAGATGCGACATCCGTTCGGGCAGCAGGCGGTCGTAGCGGCCGGCGATGATCGTGGTGGGCACCGTGAGGTTGGCGGCGGCCTTCCCGAGCTCCATATCGGCGAGCATCGCGGCGTGACGGCCGCGGGCCAGCGGGCGGCAGGACCGCACGATGCTCAGGGCGAAATCCGCCTGCTCACTGGTCGCGCCACGGGCCATGATGCGCTCCTTGAGCACTTCCCGGGCGGCCCAGCCGCCGGGCAGCGGCACCGGCGAGGTCAGGATGGATTCGGCGACGATCATCGGCAGCCGGACCGGCGACCCCAGCAGGGTGATCGGTTGTTTCGCCAGGGTGAGCGGTTTGTTCAGCAGCGGCAGCAGATCGGTGTCGTAGCGGATATTGCCCGAGGTGGTGTTGGCGAGCACCACCGCGCGCGCCCGGCGCGTGACCTGTACGGGGTGGCGGGCCGCCCAGGCCTGCAGGGTGATCCCACCCATGCTGTGGCCCACCAGCAGGGCTTTCTGGCCGGGGCGCAGGGTCGCGTCGAGGACGGCGGCCAGATCGTCGGCCAGGGTGTGATCACCGAGACGGGCACGGCCCAGGGTGCTCTCGCCGTGTCCGCGCTGGTCGTAGCAGATGACGCGGTAGCGGTCGGCGAAGGCGTTGATCTGGGGATGCCAGTACTCGATACAGCAGCTCCAGCCGTGGACGAGCACGATCGGCTCGCCGTCGGCGGGACCGTAGGAGTGAACGCGCAGGTGGGCGCCGTCGACGGTGGTGACGGGTATGACCTCGTGCCCGGCGGCCGGTGCGTTGTACGGCGCGCTTCGGAATCGGCGGGTACGCAACATGGCCCGGTACGGGGCGGTCAACGCGCCGTTGTGCGCCTGCGATAGCGCGGTTATCGACTTCACCAGCATCAGAACACTCCTTTGTGCCTGCTGACACCGTAACCCTGCAAGCAGGGTGCTTACAAGAGCAAGCGCCCTAACGGATTCCGCCGGATATGCGGCCCCAGTTGACCCGAATATCGACAAACCGTATGGCGTTGTTAACCCGGAATGCCCATTCGTAGGGGGTTCTATGCATCGGGCAGTGAATCCGGAGCTAGCACCTCCGTTGGTTGTGGCGTCAACCGCCGCGACCCGGCTACCGTGAGGACTGTGAACGACTCGGACGCGACCGAACCGCGGGATCTGGTGCCGGCCGGGGTCCCGGCCGCGGGTGGGCCGGGGTCCGGAGCTTCCGAGCCGCCCGCCGAAACCGGGCGAACGGGCAGGTGGCAGGCCCTGGTGCTCCCCGTCGCGGCCGCCGGGGCGGGGATCGCCGCGGTGGCGGCGGTGCATATCCGCGATCCGCATATCGAGGGTTCGTGGGGACTGTGCCCGGTCTACGCGCTGTTCGGTGTGTACTGCCCGGGATGCGGGGGTATGCGGGCGGTACACAACCTGACCGAAGGTCATCTGATCGATTCCCTGCACAGCAACCTGCTGGCGCTGCCGATGCTGGTGTTGTTCGCGCTGTGGGTCGGCGATTGGATCGTCCGGGCGTGGCGCGGCCGGAGTGCGCGGTTGCCCGGTATCGGCTCCACGACGATGTGGACACTGCTCGGCTCCCTCGCGATCTACACCGTCCTGCGCAACACACCCTGGGGCACCTGGCTGACGCCGGTCTGACTACGAGGCGGATATGGGCGATTCACTCAAGAACCGGATACGGGACAAACTGCTCCGGCAGCTGGCCGAGGACGGGCAACCGCCGACCGCCGGTTCCGAGGACCCGCGGCTCATCTCGGTGGTCGCCGATCTGGACGCGCTCGAAAGCGTCGCCGACGACGATCCGCTTGTCGAGCAGCTGGCCGGCCGCTATCTCGTCTTCTAGCCAGTGCGCGCCCCGCTGCCGCCGACCGGGGGCAACGGCGGGAGCGGTTCGGAGTACAGCCAGTCCTGCCACAGCGGCTGCAGCGGCACCGCGCTGTAATGACCCACGAGGTCGGTGAACTCCTCGGTGGACACCGACGCGTGGCGGTGCCGGGCGGTCCAATCCCGGACCAGGCGGAAGAACGCGGTATCGCCGAGTTCCAGCCGCAGCGCGTGCAGGGTGAGCGCCCCGCGTTTGTAGACCCGGTCATCGAACATCAGTGCCGGGCCGGGATCGCCCACGACGATGTTCTGGGGTTCGCGCCGCAGGGTATGCCAGGCCGCCCGCGCCAGCTGGTCGGCGCTCGCGCCCCCGGACGACTCCGACCAGATCCATTCCGCGTAGCAGGCGAAACCCTCGTGCAGCCAGATATCGCACCAGTGCTGGATGGTGAGGCTGTTGCCGAACCACTGGTGCGCGAGTTCGTGGGCCACCAGGCGTTCGGCGCCGCGGCGGCCGTCGCAGTGGTTGGCGCCGAAGATGGAGATGCCCTGCGCTTCGATCGGGATCTCCAGCTCGTCCTCGGTGACCACCACGGAATAGCTCTGGAAGGGGTACGGGCCGAAGAGGTCGCCGAACACCGACATCATCTGGGGCTGGCGGGCGAAATCGTGATCGAACGCGGCCCGCAGGCCCGGCGGGGTGACCGCGTGGATCGGAACCGGGGCGTGCCGGTCGGTGAGCTGGTGTCTGCGGTAGCGGCCGATCTGCACGGTGGCCAGATAGCTGGCCATCGGTTCGGTCTGCTCGTAGATCCAGGTGGTCTGACCGGCCTTGGTCTGCTTGCCGACCAGGGCGCCGTTGGCGAGCGTGTAGTACGGGGTATCGGTGGTGATCGATATCCGGTAGCTGGCCTTGGAACTGGGGTGGTCGTCGCAGGGGAACCAGGACGCGGCGCCGTTGGGCTGGCTGGCCACCAGTGAACCCTCGGTCAGCTCCTCCCAGCCCACCTCGCCCCAGGGGCCGCGGACCGGTTTGGGCGCGCCACCGTACTGCACCGCGAACTGCAGGATCCCGCCGGCGGGGATCTTCTCCCGGGGGGTCACGGTGAGTTTGCCGCGCTGATGGTTGTACTTACCGGCCTTACTGCCGTTGACCAGTACTTTCGTCACCGCCAGCGCCTGCGAGAGGTCGAGGGAGTAGCGCGGGCGTTCGGCCGTGGTCACCGCGGTGATCACCGCGCGCCCGGCCAGCCGGTTGCTGGCGACCTTGTAGTTCAGGTCGAGTTCGTACCGCGATACCCGGTAGCCCCGATTCCCGTTCTGCGGTAGATAGTCGTCGATGGGGGCGTCGTAGAACCGGCTCCCCATCAGCGATCGGTCTCCTCGTCCGCCGGATCGTTCTCCGGCGGGTTCGGCCCGCCGGTCCACGGCATGATCGGGTTGCCCCACCACCGGGTGGAGGCGGGAACGGTATCGCCGCGCATCACCAGGGAGGCCGGGCCGACCGTGGCGCCCGCGCCGATGGTCGCGGCGGGCAGTGCGACACAGTGCGGTCCGAGGGTCGCGCCGTCGCCCAGCACCACGGTGTCCATGGCCATGATCCGGTCGTGGAACAGGTGGGTCTGCACCACGCAGCCGCGTTCCACGGTCGCCCCGTCACCGAGTGTCACCAGGTCTGCCTCCGGAAGCCAGTAGGACTCGCACCATACCCCCCGGCCGATCTTCGCGCCGAGCGCGCGCAACCAGAGGTTCAGTACGGGCGTACCGGTTACCGCGCGGGCGAACCAGGGCGCGGCGACGGTCTCCACGAAGGCGTCCGACACCTCGTTGCGCCATACGAAGGAACTCCACAGTGGATGTTCCTCGGCCCGGATCCGGCCGATGAGAACCCATTTCGCGGTGACCGCGCCGGCGCAGGCCACCGCGCCCGCCACCATCAGTACCACCCCGGACAACAGGGCCGCGCCGAGATAGCCGAGGCGACCGGCCAACAGGGCCAGGGTCAGCAGTACCCCGAGACCGATGGCGAAGGTCACCACCACCGCGGCCAGCCGGCAGGTCTCGAAGGCGCCCCGGAAGACCCGCAACCGCAGCGGCGGATCGAAGGTGCGGTCGTTGTCGGCGGTGCCGGCGGCCCGGCGCAACCGGACCGGCGGACTGCCCAGCCACGACGAACCGGCCTTGGCCTTGGTCGGCGCCGCGGACAGCACGGCCACCAAACCGTTCTTGGGCACCCGGCGCCCGGGCGCGGTCATCCCGGAATTACCCAGGAAGGCGCGTTTGCCGACCTTCGCCTCCCCGATATGCAACCAGCCGCCGCCGAGTTCGTAACTGGCGATCATGGTGTCGTCGGCCAGGAAGGCGCCGTCGGCGACGGTGGTGAACTTGGGCAGCATCAGCACCGTGGACGCCTCGACCCGTTTGCCGATCTTCGCGCCCAGCAGCCGCAGCCAGACCGGGGTCAGCAGGGAGGCGTAGAGCGGGAACAGGAAACTGCGCGCCGAATCCAGCAGGCGTTCGGTGGCCCACACCTGCCAGCCGACCCGGCTGCGCACCGGGTGATACCCCTCGGTGAGGCCGATCCCGAGCAGCCGGACCGCCACCACCGTCGCCGCCGCGTATACGAACAGGCTGATCAGCGTCGCCACCGGCAGCCACAGGAAGGCGGGCACCAGCGCGGCGGAGAGATCCGCGGCGTCGCGGACGCCCCAGGCGATCACGGCGAGCCCGGCGGCCAGCCCGAACAGCGGCATCGCCGCCAGCGCGAGCGAACTCACCCCGAACGCCGCCACCCAGTGGATCGCGCGCTGCGGGGTCTCCGCGGGCCAGCGGTGCCGCGCCTTACCGACCTTCACCGCGGGCGAACCGGCCCATTCCTGTCCGGCCTTCACCTTGCCGGATACCGCGGACCCGGCGGCGATCTCCGCGTCGCGGCCGATCTTGGTCCCGGGCAGCAGCACCGACCGGGCGCCCACGACCGCGCCCCGGCCGACCTGGATCGACCCGATATGCACGGTATCGCCGTCGATCCAGTAACCGGAGAGATCGACCTCGGGCTCGACACTGCAGCCGTCGCGCAGATCCAGCAGGCCGGTCACCGGCGGCAGGGTGTGCAGATCCACACCCCGGCCGACCTTCGCGCCCAGCGCCCGGGCGAACGGCACCATCCAGGGTGCGCCCGAGAGATTCTCCGCACCGCTGGCCTCGGCCAGCCGCACCGCGGCCCACAACCGCACATGGACCGAACCGCCGCGGGGATAACTGCCCGGGCCGACCCCGGCCAGCAGCGCCCGCGCCCCCAGGACGCAGATTCCCATCCGGCCGAGCGGGGTGATGAACACCAGGAACAGCAGCGCGGTCCACCCCCAGGACAACCGCGGCAGCCAGGGCAGCAGCTCGAACCGGCTCGCGACCCCGGCGGCGACCGCCAGCCAGGTCAGCCACTGCAGACCGGTCAGGGTGGTGAGCGCGACGGTGGCCAGTACCTGGATCGCCTGGGCCGCGAGCGGGGTCGGCCGGACCGTCCGGGTTTCGGCGGTGGCTGCCGGTCCGGTGTCGTCGAGAAGTTCGGCGAGCGCGCCCAAACGCGGATGGTCGTATATATCGGCCACGGTGACCTGCGGGTACCGTGCGCGCAGCGCGGTCACCAGCTGCGCGGCCGAAAGCGAACCGCCGCCCAGTTCGAAGAAATCGGCATCGGCGCCGGTGATCTCGGCGCCCAGCACATCGGTCCAGATATCGGCCACCCAGGCCGGGGTGCCGCCGAGACCGTGATCGCCGCCGGTATCGGCGCCGGGCAGCGGCCACGGCAGGGCATTGCGATCGACCTTGCCCGAGGTCCGCGTCGGCAGTTCCGGAATCACCACCAGGCGGGGAATCAGCGGCGCCGGAAGGCGATCGGAGAGATGGGTGCGGGCGGCGGCCAGGTCGTAGTCCTCGGCGACGCCGGTGAGGTAGCCGATCAGCAGCGGCGCCCCGGTGGCGGTGGTCCGCACCGCCGCGGCCGCACCGCTCACCCCGGGCAGATGCTGCAGCGCGTTATCGATCTCGCCGAGTTCGATCCGGCGGCCGCCGATCTTGACCTGATCGTCGGCGCGGCCCAGGAACACGAGCCCGGCGCTGTCGTTGCGGACCAGATCGCCGCTGCGATAGGCGCGATCCCAGCCCAGTGTCGCCATCGGGGCGTACTTCTCGGCGTCCTTGGCCGGATCGAGGTAACGGGCCAGCCCGGCCCCGCCGATCACGAGTTCCCCGGATTCACCCGCACCGACCGGGTTACCGTCCGCGTCGACCACGGCCAGATCCCAGCCGTCCAGCGGTAATCCGATCCGCACCGGGCCGCTTCCGTCCAGCAGGGCCGCGCACGCCACCACGGTGGCCTCGGTGGGGCCGTAGGTGTTCCAGATCTCGCGGTCGTCGTCGGCGAGTCGTTCGGCCAGCTCCGGCGGCACCGCCTCGCCACCGAAGATCAACAGCCGCACCGATTCCAGCGCCTCGGCCGGCCAGGTCGCGGCGAGGGTCGGGACGGTCGACACCACCGTGATGCCCTGGCGGACCAGCCACGGACCGAGGTCCGCGCCGGTGCGGACCAGCGCGCGCGGCGCCGGAACCAGGCAGGCGCCGTGCCGCCAGGCCAGCCACATCTCCTCACAGGAGGCGTCGAAGGCCACCGACAGTCCGGCGAGTACGCGGTCGCCGGGACCGATCGGTTCGCCGCGCAGGAACAGCCTGGCCTCGGCGTCGACGAAGGCGGCGGCGTTGCGATGGGTCACCGCCACCCCCTTCGGGGTGCCGGTGGAACCGGAGGTGAAGATGATCCAGGCGTCGTCGTCGACGGTGGGCGCCGCCGTGGATTGCGCACCGATTGCCGGGGGTGCCTCGCCGGCGCCCGGAGCCGGGGCGATCCCGTCCGCGGTGGCGACGGCCGTCACCGCGGCCTCGGAGAACACCAGCCGGGCGCGTTCCTCGGGGTCGTCGGCGTCCACCGGCACATACGCGGCTCCGGCGTGCAGCACCGCCAGGATGGTCAGATACAGCTCCCAGGTCCCCGACGGCATCCGCACCCCGACCCGGTCGCCGCGCCGCACCCCGGCGGCCGCGAGCTCCCGGACCGTCGCGTCGATCTCGGCCAGCAGTTCGGTGTAGGTGAGGGTCCGGTCGGCGGTCGCCAGCGCGGGGGCGTCGGGGTGCGCGGCGGCGGTATCGGCCAGGACATCGACCAGCGTGCGCGCGGTTGCCGCCGCTCCGGCACGCCGGAGTTCGTCCTCCGCTTGCAGCTGCGACTGCATCTGTCCGGCCCACCTTCCATCGCCCTGCCGACGGACTCGTTCTCTCATACGAGGGTTACCGCCCGGCAAACAGCGGTCGACCAGGTGAAAAGCCTACTGTGTTGATGGAGCAGCTCCGCTGCTCGAGGTTCGGCCCTCTTTTGCGTCTGCTGTCGGCCCTCGAGACTCGCGGCTGCGCCGCATGCGCTTCGAGGGCCGACAGCAGACGCGGGCCGAACCGTTCAAGGCCTGGTGGGAGCGGGTTCCGGGAGGGGGCGGGTGGGGTGCGTGGGCGGGGAAACGTGAGTGATCCGGGCGGGTGGGTTGTGTTGCTGGGGTGCTTTCTTGTGGGGTCGGGGAGGGGGCCGTGGGGCGACGATCGCTATTCGGTGTCGTCGGCCAGGGGGGTGGGGCGGTAGTAGCGGCCGTTGTAGTAGAGGAGGGGGGCGGCGGCGGGTTCTTCGGCGGTGTCGTCGTGGACCCGGACCACCCGGCCGACGACGAAGGTGTGGTCGCCGATCGGGATGAGCTGCTCGATGGTGGTGCGCAGCCACAGGGGGGTTCCGTGCAGCACCGGTTCGCCGGTGTCCAGGGGCGACCACAGGGCGGGGTCGCTGAAGCGGTGTGCCGCGGTCCGGGCGAAACGCTGGGCGATATGGCGCTGATGTTCGCCCAGGAAGTGGATGACCACCGAATCGGCGGCGGTGAGCGCTGTGAGGCTCGACGAGGTGTCGCTGATATTGAACGAGACGAGCGGCGGATCCAGGGACAGCGAGGCGAACGAGGTGGCGGTGAAACCGACCGGGCCGCCTCCCGAGTTCAAGGTCACGACCGTGACGCCTGAGGGGTAGTGCCGCATCGAGGCACGGTACTGCTCGGCGGTGATACCGCTGAGGTCGTCGGGAATCCGGATACCGGTCTCGGGCCGTGGTGCTTCGGTCACTCCGCCGACGCTACGCCCCGGACCGCCGCGACCGCCCGGTCCGGTTCCACTGGACGGACACCCGCGGCGACCGGGGTCACGCGACCTCCAGCGACAGTCCCGCGGTGATGCGCAGCAGCTCCGAGTAGCACGTCCGGAACACCGTGCCCGGGCTGCCGCCCGCCGCCCACAGCTCGCCGAACGCGGCCAGCGTGCTGTCCACCCAGGTGGACAGATTCGCGGGATGCCCTACGGGGGCGACGCTGCCCGGCATCTGCCCGGTGTACAGCATCACCAGATGCGGCGGGGCGGGTGCCAGCGGACCGTCGAGCCGGGCGCCGGCCTGGCCGAGATCGACCTGGTGCGCGGCCGAAACCAGCAGCAGAATCGGATCCTCGCCGAGTAGGAAGACCTCGGACCGTACGAGGGCGCCGAGTTCCACCTCCATCACCCGAGCGGTATCTGCGGCATCTGTTGCCGACTCCGGCGCGGAGACGATCAGACCGTGGTGTCCGCGCGCTATCAAAGTATCCGAGACCCGGCAGGTTATCGGTGGAAGCGACCTGCGCATGGGCTCAGGGTAGAGCGATCGGCCAGGTCTCGCCGCCGTTTGCCCCACTCACCGGCCCGGCCCGGTCCCCGCCCGCGACAGTGCGCGCCGGTCCGGTGGCGGCCGGGACCGTCGGGTCCGCGAACGACCAGGACCATTAGGCTGGCCGAATGACAGACTGGCAGGCTTTCACCGTCGAAACCAAGGATCACGTCGCACGGGTCACCCTCACCGGCCCGGGCAAGGGTAATGCGATGGGCCCGGATTTCTGGCGGGAACTGCCGGAGATCTTCCGCGGCCTCGACACCGACCCCGAGGTCCGGGCCGTGGTCCTCACCGGATCGGGCGCGCACTTCTCCTACGGCCTCGACCTGCCCGCCATGAGCGGCACCTTCGGCCCGCTCATGGCCGACCGCGCCCTCGCCGCGCCCCGCACCGATTTCCTCGGCGAGATCCGCCGCCTCCAGGCCTCGATCACCGCCGTCGCCGAATGCCGTAAACCGGTGATCGCTGCCATCTCCGGCTGGTGCATCGGCGGCGGCCTGGACCTGGTCTCCGCCGCGGATATCCGCTACGCCAGCGCCGAAGCGAAATTCAGCCTCCGCGAAGCCAAGGTCGCGATCGTGGCCGATGTGGGCTCGCTGCAGCGGCTACCCGGAATCATCGGCGAAGGTCACCTGCGTGAACTGGCCTACACGGCCAAGGACATCGACGCCGCCCGCGCCGAGAAGATCGGCCTGGTCAACGACGTCTACCCCGACCAGGAAGCTGTCCTGGAAGCAGCCCACGCCACCGCCCGCGAGATCGCCGCGAACCCGCCGCTGGTGGTGCAGGGTGTGAAAGACGTCCTGGATCAGCGGGACGCGTCCACCGTCGCCGAGGGCCTGCGCTACGTCTCGGCCTGGAACGCCGCCTTCCTGCCCTCCGAAGACCTCACCGAGGCCATCCAAGCGGTCTTCGAAAAGCGCACCCCCGCCTACAAGGGCAGGTAAGAAGCCGCCCCGCCCCCGCCCCGCACCGCACAGCGCCCGCCCCCCCCGGCGACGAGTTCAGGCGAGGCCCTCCGAGGGTTGCGGGCCGTCCCGTGTTTCAGTGCCCGAAGCGCATGTGGCGAAGCCACGAGTCTCGGGCGCTGAAACACGGGACACAAGGGGCCCGCAACCCCGCGGCGCCGGAGGCGCCGCCAAAATCTCAGTGCCCCCCGTTCTCCTTCAGGCGTTTGAACGAGGCTTCGATCTCTACTTCGGCTTCGGCGCGGCCGACCCATTCCGAACCCTTGACGTATTTGCCGGGTTCGAGGTCCTTGTAGCGCTCGAAGAAGTGCTTGATGGCGGCCAGTTCGAATTCCGGGACGTCGCCCAGATCCTGGATGTGGTCCCAGCGCGGATCGCCCGCGGGGACGCACAGGATCTTGTCGTCGCCGCCGGCCTCGTCGGTCATCCGGTACATCGCGACCGGCCGGGCCTCGACGATGACGCCGGGGAACACCGAATCCGGGAGCAGGACCAGGGCGTCCAGCGGGTCGCCGTCCTCGCCGAGGGTGTCCTCGATATAGCCGTAGTCGGCCGGATAGGCCATGGAGGTGTACAGGTACCGGTCGAGGCGGACCCGTCCGGTCTCGTGGTCGACCTCGTATTTGTTTCGTGAACCCTTGGGGATCTCGATGGTGACGTCGAACTCCACGCCAACTCCTTCCGCTGCTCGCACGATGCGCCGTGGTCGCCGGCGAGGGCCGGCGCACCCGGTTGTTCGCCGAGAACGGTAGCCGAACACCGATAGGGTTGTCGGGGGCACATCGGTTCAGCGGGGCCCGGTGTGGACAGTAGGGCACGAGGAGACGACGGGCGACGTGGGTTTGCAGGGTGGCAGCGGTTGGGATGGTCCGGCCGGACGGCGGCGCCGGGGATTGCGCGCATGGTTGATCACCGTGGTGGTGGCGTTGGCCGGCGCGGCGGCGGTATTGGCCGCGGTGTTGCAGCCGTGGACCCCGGAGTTCCGGCACGGCGGGCTCACCGTCGCCGCGCCGCCGGCGCCGGTGCGGGTGGATCCGGAGGTCCGGGCGGCGCCGGAGGCGGGGTCGGCGCCGAGTCCGGCGGGGTTGACGACCGCGCTGGGGCCGGTGACAGCGAGCCCGGACCTGGGCGGTTTCGCCGGGTCGGTGACCGATCCGGCGAGCGGCGCGGTGCTGTGGAACGCCCGGGCCGATGAACCGCGGATCCCTTCCTCGACCGCGAAGATCATGACCACCGCGGCGGCGCTGCTGACCCTGCCCGCCGATCAGCGGGTGCAGACGCGCGTGGTGGCGGGCTCGGCTCCGAACGAGATGGTGCTGGTGGCCGGGGGTGATCCGACGCTCACGGCACAGCCGGGCGGGGAGGGGTACTACCCGGGCGCCGCCAGTATCGCCGATCTGGCGCGCCGCATCCGTGACGCCGATACCCCGGCCGACACGATCGTGGTGGACGTTTCCGCCTATGCGGGCCCGACGATGGCGCGCGGCTGGGATCCGGTCGATATCCCGGGTGGTTCCATCGCGCCGATCGAACCGGTGATGCTCGACGGCGGCCGGCTCGATCCGCCCGCCGAATACTCGCCGCGCTCGGCCACACCCGCGCTGGATGTGGGCCGGCGACTGGCCACCGAACTCGGCCTCGATCCCGCGAAGGTCCATCTCGGTGCCGCCCCGCAGGGCACCAAGCGGATCGCGGAGGTGTCGTCGGCGCCGCTGCGCGACCGGTTGCGGGACATGATGGTGTACTCGGACAACGTGCTGGCCGAAACGGTGGGGCGGGAGGTCGCGCACGCCACGGGCCGCCCGATGTCGTTCGAGGGCGCCGCGGCGGCGATCGCGGCGGTACTCGCCGAGAACGGTTTCGATATGACCGGGGTGAGCATGTTCGACGCGAGCGGGCTCTCGGTCGACGACCGGATCCCGGCCCGGGTGCTCGACAAGATCCTGGCCACCGCGGCCGGGCCGGGCGGGGACGCCGAGGCCACCACCACCCAGTTGCCGCCGCTGGCCCCGCCGCTGGGTTCCGGGGTGGGCGCCGGCGGACGGCCGGAAACCGCCGAGGCCGCGGCGCCTACCTTGTCCGGCCGGCTCGTGCCGCTGCTGGACTATCTGCCGGTCGCCGGTGGCACCGGTTCGCTGAGCAGCCGCTACGTCACGCAGAACCAGGGTGGCGCCGGCTGGGTGCGGGCCAAGACCGGAACTCTGTCGGTGGCCAGTACGTTGGCTGGTTACGTACTGGATCGCGACGGCCGGGTTCTGACCTTCACGCTGATGTCGAGCGATCGTTCGCCCGAGGTCAGCCGACCCGCTCTGGATGCCGTGGCGACCACGCTGCGCGACTGTGGATGTTCCTGACGGCTGGAGGGCGCATGACGATTGGACAAGGTCCGGGCGGCCCCGGCACCCCGGTGGTGGAGGACGGCGGCCCCGGCGGATCGGACGGCGAGCGGCAGACGTTCTCGGGCGCGGTGGATTGGCGCTGGGCCGCCCGGACCGGTGCGCTGCTGGTGCCCTCCGGGCCGCGGACGTCCCGGTTCGCCGCCGAGCAGGCCGTCGCCGAACTGGCCGAGGCCTCGGTGCGGGCGGAAGGACCGGTGCGTGCGGTCACCGGTCTGCTCGACGACCAGCCGGTCCCGGCGGCCCGGATCGTGGACCGGCCCGGCTGGATCGCCGCGGCCGCCGATTCCATGGGACAGCTCACCGGTAGCGGTCCGCGCGATCAGCACGGCCCGTTGACCGGGAAACCCGCCGGTGTGCAGGTGGGTGCGATGCTGGCGTTCCTGTCCACCGCCATCCTCGGTCAGTACGACCCGTTCACCGGCCCCGACGGCACGCTACTGCTGGTGGCGCCCAATATCGTCGGCGTGGAGCGGGCGCTGCGGGTCTCGCCGTCGGATTTCCGGTTCTGGGTCTGCCTGCACGAGGTGTGCCACCGGGTGCAGTTCTCGGCGTCGCCGTGGCTCGCCGGGTACATGCGGGAGAACGTCGAACTGCTGGGCGAGATCGGCGACGAGGCGACCACCGAGATGCTGGCCCGGCTGCTCACCGAGTTGAAGCAGCGGCGCAGCGGGACCGCTTCCGACGACCCCAACAGCCGGGGTGTGGTGGGGCTGCTGCGGGCCACGCAGCCACCCGCCCAGCGGGCCGCGCTGGACCGGCTGCTGCTGCTCGGCACGCTGCTGGAGGGGCACGCCGATCATGTGATGGACGCGGTCGGCCCGAGCGTGGTGCCCACGGTCGAACAGATCCGGGCCGCCTTCGATCGGCGCCGCACCCGGCCCGCGAATCCGGTTCAGCGCCTGCTGCGCGCCCTGCTCGGTATCGACGCGAAGGTGGCGCAGTACGTGCGCGGCAAGGCGTTCGTGGACGAGGTGGTCGGAACCGTCGGTATGCGGCAGTTCAACGCGATCTGGACGGACGCGGACACCCTCCCGCGGTCCGAGGAGATCGAGGAACCGCAGCGCTGGATCTCCCGCGTCCTGGGCTGACGTGCGGCCCGTGGAGCAGGCGCCGATCCGGCTACCGGAGACCGCCGCGGTGCTCGCCCTGCGTCACGCCGTCCGGCAGTGGACCGGGGGTTACCGGCCGGACGGGGAGCCGGTGGCCGTCGCGCTCTCCGGTGGCGCCGATTCGCTGGCGCTCACCGCCGCCGCCCGCGCCGAATGCCCGGAGGTGCACGCCCTGGTCGTGGATCACGGGTTGCAGGAGGGCTCGGATCGGGTGGCGGCCACGGCGGCCGAGACCGCGCGCGCCCTCGGCTGCCGGTCGGTGCGGGTACTGCGGGTGCGGGTCGAGGGGCCCGGCGGAATGGAGGCGGCCGCGCGGACGGCGCGCTATACGGCCTTGAACGGCGCCCGTGGTGAGCTGCCGGTGCTGCTCGGCCACACCCTCGACGATCAGGCCGAAACGGTGCTGCTGGGTCTGGGCCGCGGATCGGGGGCGCGGTCGATCCAGGGAATGGCGCCCTACGACCCGCCCTGGGGCCGGCCGCTGCTGGGAGTCCGGCGCGACACCACCCGCGAGTTCTGCGCCGACCTCGGGCTGGCTCCGTACGAGGACCCGCACAACCGCTCTCCGGAATTCACCAGGGTCCGGCTGCGCACCGAGGTGCTACCGCTGCTGGAGGAGGTGCTCGGCGGTGGTGTGGCCGCGTCCCTGGCCCGTACCGCCGGGCAGTTGCGTGAGGACAATGCCGTTCTGGACGAACTCGCCGCCGAGTTGCTGGACCGCGCCGGGCCGGACGCGACGGGAACGAACTGTGCCGCAACGGGTCCGGACTGTGCCGTTCTGGGCGCGGCCGCCCCCGCGATCCGGCGTCGCGCGATCCGCGCCTGGCTGCTGGCCCAGCGGGTACCGGCCGTTACCGGCGCGCATCTGCGCGCTGTCGATGATCTGGTCGTGGCCTGGCGCGGACAGGGCGGGGTGGCGGTCGGAGGCGGAGAACGGGGGACCCGATTGGTCGTCGTTCGCGAGCATGGCAGGCTGACACTTGCCCGCGCCGACCGGGTGAGCCGAAACCGAAGGGAAACCAGTTGACGTGTACGGGGACGATATCGCTTCGGTCCTGATCACCGAGGAAGAGATCGCGGCCAAGGTCAGCGAACTGGCCGAACTGCTCGCCAAACGGTACCCGGCCGACGCGCCGGAAGGTGATCTGCTGCTGGTGGGGGTGCTCAAGGGCGCCATCTTCTTCATGACGGACCTGGCCAAGGCGTTGCCGGTACCCACCCAGATGGAATTCATGGCCGTCTCCTCCTACGGCTCGTCCACCTCGTCGTCCGGGGTGGTGCGCATCATGAAGGATCTGGACAAGGACATCGCGGGCCGCAATGTGCTGATCGTCGAGGACATCATCGACTCCGGCCTGACCCTGTCGTGGCTGATGCGCAACCTCTCGTCGCGCAACCCGGCCTCGCTGGAGGTGGTGACCCTGCTGCGCAAACCGGACGCCTTGCGTACCCAGGTGGAGGTCGCGAACGTGGGCTTCGACATCCCGAACGAATTCGTGGTCGGCTACGGCCTCGACTACGCCGAGCGCTACCGGGATCTGCCCTATATCGGCACCCTGCACCCGCGGGTGTACGGCGGCGAAGAGTCCTGAAACCGGCGGTGGACGGGCGCGGGACGCCCGTCCACCGTTACCGGTCGTGGTGCGGTCAGGCGGGGATGGCGGGCGGCGCCGCGAACCCACCCGCGACGGCCCGCTGGCCGAACTCGAGGATGGTCGGGCGGGCGTCGTCGGCACGCCAGGCGACCGCCAGCTCACAGGGCGGCATACCGGTGAGCGGCCGCGCGGTCAGCCCGGGCCACCGGTACATCGGCACATTGTTCTCCGCCAGCAGGCACAGACCCAGCCCGAGGCCCACGGCCTCCAGCCGGTCCTCCGGTGTCGCGGCTTCGGCGCCGATCGTGGCCGGACGCCCGCTGCGGGCGTCGTTGCCGAGCCAGAAATCGCGGACCGCGCCGGCTTCGGCGGGCAGAGCGATGAAGGGCTCGTCCATCAGATCCGCGAAATCGATCATTTCCTGATGGGCGCGGGGATGGTTCTCCGGTAGGAGCACCCAGCGGCGTTCGGTGCGCAGCACCTGCCAGCGGTACCGGTTCGGATCGGGTAGGGGTAGCCAGACGAGCGCCAGATCGGCCTGCCGCCCGGCGAGCCCGCTGGACGGATCGGTCCAGGCGGCCGGGTGCAGAGCGAGCCGATGCCCGCTGGCGCTCTCCAGGTCGTGCAGCAGGCCGCGGCCCAGCGTCGACTGCAGGCCGACGCGCAGCACCTCGCCCGCCTCCTGGAGGGAGGAGTTGGTGACCTCCCAGAGTTCCAGGATCTTGCGGGCGCCGTTGAGCAATTCCTTACCCGCAACCGTGAGCGCGACACTGCGCTGGTTGCGATCGAACAGGACCACATCGAGCTGACGTTCCAGCTGCCGGATCTGACGCGACAGGGTCGGTTGAGCGATGTGCAGCCGCTGGGCGGCGTTGGTGAAGTGCAGTTCCTCGGCGACGGCGACGAAATACCGCAGATCGCGCAAATGCGGGTCCATAGCACCTTGCTATCAGAATAGTTCCTGAATTTCCAGCCCTAATTTGTTCGGATGGTCCGCATACAGGGCCCGAAACAGTCGGCAGGTTTGTTAGTGACAGCTTATTGGGTTGTGCGGTGATGCGCAGCATGAGTTCCCGACCTCGTGATCGCCGCGGCGCGGGCGGCCGATACGACGTAAAATCCGCGGCGTTTGCTGTGGTAGAGCCGTCCGGGACAGATGTGCTTTCACCTCGGGTGATGAGATGTGAGCCGGGTGCGGGTCGCGGCCGGTGAAGCACGCCCGGCGGGTTTCTCTCACCGACTATGCACGTCAAGTGACATTGATCACAATAGGGTTTCGGAGTGGGTGTCATCCCGCGAAATGGCGCGCGCCATGACCCGTCGAGGGGCCGTGACGCGCGCCGTCACGGGCTCAGCTGTGCCGGACCCGGTCCTCGTAGGCCTTGCGCTGTTCGGCGTCGACATCGTCGAGGAAGGTCTGTGCCGACCCCATCGAACGGCCGATCGCGTCGCCCACCCGCTGCGGCAGCAGATTCACGAATACCGACATGGCCCCGGCCGCCCGGGTCACCCGGGCCTTCGCCTTCGGTTTGGCGATCAGCCGCACGACCGCGGCGGCGATATCCTCCGGTTCGGCGGCCGGCAGTCCCTTCGGGGCGGCCACGCCCGACCCCAGCTCGGTATTGGTCAGCGTCGGCAGTACCGACGAGACCGCGACACCGGAACCCCGGTACTCCTCGCGCAGCGTATCGGTGAAACCGAGTACCGCGTGCTTGGACGCGTTGTAGGTCGCCAGCCCCGGGATATGGGTCTCTCCGGCCAGTGACGCGATATTGATGATGTGCCCGCTCGCCCGGGGCAGCATCCGGGCCAGCGCCAGCTTCGAACCGAGAACCACGCCGTAGACGTTGATATCGAGGATCCGGCGGGTGATCTGGTCGGTCTCGTCGACGAGCCGGCCCGTGGGCATGATGCCGGCATTGTTGATCAGCACGTCGATCGGCCCGAGCTCACGTTCCACATCGTCGAGGAAGGTGGCGAACGATTGGGCGTCGGTCACGTCGAGGCGGCCGTAGTGGTCGAAATCGTGATCGGTGCCGGATTCCTTGACCGTTTTCTCGTCGATATCGCCGATCGCGATCCGGGCGCCGAGTTTCGCCAGCGCGAGCGCGGTCGCCAGGCCGATTCCACGGGCACCGCCCGTGATCACGACGATCTTGCCGCGCAGGGATACGTTCTTGCTCACCGGTTCTCTCCCTTGAGTCGGAGCAGGGCGGGGATATCGATCCGGCGCATACCGCGCGCACCGGCCGCGCGCATGGCGCCGAGTCCGATCAGGATCTTGTTCAGGTCGTAGGGCATCCAGGTGAGTTCGCGTTCCTGGGTGGGCAGCATCGGCGTGGTGATCGCCTTGGCCCGGCAGTACTTCCGGACTCCGTTCGGCCCGCCCCAGCGGGCTCCGACCCCGGAGTCGCCCCAGCCGCCCATCGGCAAGGCGAAGTTGAAGAGGTTGGCGAAGATATCGTTGATATTCACCGCGCCGGCGTTCAGTGCGCGCGCGATCCGCTCCCCGCGGGCCTTGTCGCCGGTCCACACCGACGCCGACAACCCGTAGACCGAATCGTTGGCCAGCCGGATCGCCTCCGCCTCGTCGGCGACCTTCATCACCGGCAGCGTCGGCCCGAAGGTCTCCTCGGTGATACAGGACATGGTGTGGTCGACATCGACCAGCACGGTCGGTTCGAAGAACGTCCCCTCGCCGGTCCGCTTTCCACCGGTCAGTACCTTCGCGCCCGCCGCGACCGCCTCCTCCACATGCCGCGCGACGATGGACGCCTGGTTCTCGTTGGCCATGGCGCCCACATCGTGCCGCGGCGTGCGATCGTCGCGGCCCTGGCGCAACGCCTTGACGTTCGCGGTGAGTTTCGCGACGAATTCGTCGTAGACGGGCGCCTCGACGTACACCCGCTCCACCGAGATGCAGACCTGTCCGGAATTGAACATGCCGCCGAACGCGATTCCGTGCGCCGCGCGATCGAGGTCGGCGTCGGCGAGCACGATGGCCGGATCCTTACCGCCCAGTTCCAGGCTGTAGGGAATCATCCGGGCCGCGCATGCCGCCGCGATCCGGCGGCCGGTCGCGGTGGAGCCGGTGAACTGGATGTAATCGGCATCGTCGACGACGGCCGCGCCCGTCGCGCCGGCCCCGGTGACGACGGAGAGCACCGGGGGAGCGCCGATCTCGGCCCAGCCGCGCGCCAGTTCGAGCGCCGACAGCGGGGTCACCTCGGACGGTTTCAAGATCACTGCGGCACCGGCGGCCAGCGCCGGGATCACATCGAGCAGCGGCATCGCCAGCGGGAAATTCCACGGCGTGATCACCCCGACCACCGGATACGGCTTGAACACGGTGGTCAGGCGTTTCACCCGGGCAAGGGGGCTGTGCGGTGAGGGGTGTTCGTCGGCCAGGAACTTACCGGCCCGCCGTGCGTAGTAGCCGATCAGATCGCTACCGAAGATCGGGTCGATGAGCGCGTCGACCCGTGGTTTACCGGTTTCGGACTGCAGTACGTCGGCCAGATCCTCGGTGTTGTCGATGATCCAGTCCTGCAGCTTCAGCAACCACTCTTTACGGCCGTCGGCGCCGAGGTCCTCCCAGGCGCGCTGATGCTTGCGCAATTCGCCGATCCGCTCGGCCACCTGCTCGGCCGAAGTGTCGGGCACGGTGCCCACGACTTCTCCGGTGGCGGGATTGAGGACTCGGATAGCCGCGTCGGCCGGCGGGCCGTCGGTGTCCGGCTCGGTATCGGATCGCGCCGATTCGGTATTGGTCACTGCTGTTCTCCCACTGCGTCGTGCTCGGAACCGCTCGTGGCCGATCACAAGGGATCAGCGCACCGCACCGATCGTGACACAATTCACCGGTAATTACCTCAGCATCTCAGAGATGCCCGGCCGCCGATCCTGGACACCGCGTCCCGGTCGCGGTGCCGCTGGTAGAGGAGACTCGGTCCTCGGGGGTCAGTTGCCTTCCCGGGCCAGCCGGCGCAGCGGCGGTTCGGTGGGCGGAGGGACGCGGCGGTCCGGTAACTCGTCCAGCAGGATCGTGGTTGCCTCGGCGACGGCCGCGACGGCCTTGTCCACGGCGGGTTTGGTGGCCGAACTCAGACCCGACAGGCCACCGACCTTGCGCACATACTGCAGTGCGGCGGCATAGATCTCCTGCTCGGTAGCGGCGGGTTCCAGACCTCGCAAGACGGTGATGTTTCTACACATGAATGCACATTACCGCCGGAATGGGTGCCGTGACAGGCCAAGGAACAAATGTGAAAACGCATTGACCGGACCCCCGGCGAACCCGGGTCCTACACTCACGGTATGGCTGCTGCCGGATTGCCCACGCCGACCCCCTTCCCCTATCCGGAGCTCGACAAGCGCGAGGAAGACCACTGGTCCGGCGCGCAGATCGACGACGACCGCCTGCGGGCGCTGTCGCTGGGTGCCTTCTATTCGGCGCGCTGGGACGCCTTCCACGACGCCCTGCTGCTCGGCCCGGAACGCGACCACCCCCTCGGCGACCGGCGCGAGCTCGCCATCGACACGCTCACCGGGGCATGGGGAATCACCGACGGCACCGAGGCCCGCGCCTCCATGGAACAGCTCCTCGAAGGTATGCACGCCCCGCTGTACGCACTGGTCCACCCGCTGGTGACGGCCTCGCTCAACGCCAGCGAACGCGACCGTTTCGGCGAACGCGCCGACCGGCACCGCGCCTTCCTCCGCCAGGTCGCGTCCTTCCGCGGTATCGACAACTCCGAGGCCCTGGTCCGCGACTACGACATCTGGTCGCAGGCCATCAAGATCGGGTTCACCGACCATCTGTCCCGGCCCCTGCCCGCCGATATCCACGCCTGGGACCTGGCCCGGGTGGTCGCGGTGGCCCGGATGGCCTACACGGCCGGATACATCGAGGACGAGGTCGCCTGGGATTACCTGGGCCGCGCGCTCCCGCTGGCGAAGCGTAAATACCGGAACTGGCGTCAGTTCGGCGACGCCTACCTCACCGGATGGACCTACTGGCAGGCCTGCGAGGACCTCGCCGAACTCAAGGACGGCGGCGTGGACCGCCGCCTCGAACTCCTCCGCCTCTGGCTCCGCCCGACCAGCCCTTGGCGGCGGATCGAGTTGTAATTTTCGAGCGGCTCCGCCGCTTTGTAATTTTGGAGCGGCTCCGCCGCTCGAGGTTCGGCCCTCCTGAGCGCCTGCTGTCAGCCCTCGAGACTCGCGGCTTCGCCGCATGCGCTTCGAGGGCTGACAGCAGGCGCGGGCCGAACCGTTTTACTGGGTGGGTGGGCTCGGGGGTCTTACTGGCTCGGGGGCGAGGGGTGTGGCGGGTCGTTGGTCGGAGGTGGGGTTTCTTCGGGGGGTTTGCTTGTCAGGGGATGGTGATCTCGGCCAGCCAGGTGTCGAAGGTGGTGGGGGTGATTCTGGCGTCGGGGCTCGGGAGCAGGGCGTTTCCGGCCATTTCGGGGCCGAAGATTCCCGACCAGGTGGGGATGAGGCGGAGGGGATGGCCGAGGGCGTCGTTGGTGCGGCGGGCCATATCGACCAGGTCCTGGGGTTCGGGTCCGGCGACATCGCGGTAGCGGCCCTGGGGGGTGCCGGTGGCGATTTCGGCGAGTACCGCGGCGATATCCGCGGGGGCTATGGGCTGAACCAGGAGTGGGGCGATGGTGGCGGCGCCGTCTTGTTCGGTCCAGCCGGCCACCATGGCGGCGAAATCGTGGAACTGGGTGGCGGGGACGATGGTCCACGGCACCGGGCCGGCGGCGACCAATCGTTCCTGTTCGCGTTTGCCCGCGTAATGCGCGTTTCCGTCGATCTCGTGGATACCCACGATGGACAGCAGCACGTGATGGGCGACGCCGGCCCGCTGTTCGGCCGCGAGCAGGTTGCCGGTCGTGGTGCCGAAATGGGCGACCGCTTCCGCGCGGTCGGTCCCGCCGAAGTTCGTGGTGTCGATGACGGCGTCCACTCCGGCGAGGGCGGTATCGAGACCGGCCCCGGTGGTGAGGTCGACCCCGAGTGACCTGCTGATTCGCACGACATCGTGCCCGGCCTCCGCCAGCGCGGCGGCCGTCCGGCCGCCTATGTTCCCGGTCGCACCGGCGACTGCGATTCGCATACCCATGGCCCGCTCCTTCGTCTCGGCAGGACCCGAACCTATCTCGGACTAAAAAGATCCGCAATATCTTGGATACACTCGTTACCGTGAAATTGCCGGTGAGTACGGAATGGTTACTGCATTGCGCCACATCTCTGGCGCAGCTGGAGCCGGGCGATACCGTATCGGCGGCACAGCTCGCCCAGTACTTCGATCTGCCCGCTCCGTACCTGGCCAAACAGCTGCAGGGCCTGGTCCGGGCCGGTCTGCTGAGTGCGACGACCGGCCCGCGCGGCGGATTCCGGCTCGCCCGACCGGCCGCCGAGATCACCCTCCTGCAGTTGGTCGAGGCCGCCGACGGCGGCGCCTCGCCCTACGAGTGCCGGGAAATCCGGCAGCAGGGCCGAGGCGCCCTGCCCGCCGAGGAATGCCGCACCCCGTGCCTGCTCGCCGTGAAGATGGCCGAAGCCCACGAAGCCTGGCGACATACCCTGGCCGCGACCTCACTGGCCGATATCGTCGCCGAACTCCCCACCTGGGCCCCACCCCGAACCCGCCGCCTGATCAACCCCACCTGACCGAATCAACGCCCGCGCGACACGCCCGAGCCGAGGCCCCCGGTATCGCCTCCGCCGGGCCCCTGACTGAACCCCCGCCGAGAACCCGGCCCCCGCCCCGCCGGCAGATCATCAACCACCCCGCACCCACCCCCACCGAGCCCAGCGAGGCCCGGTTCGGCCCGCGCCTGCTGTCAGCCCTCGAAGCGCATGCGGCGAAGCCGCGAGTCTCGAGGGCTGACAGCAGGCGCTCAGGAGGGCCGAACCTCGAGCAGCGGAGCTGCTCCAAAATTACAGCTCATATACCCGGCAGGGAGCGGAGGATGCCTCGGCCGTAGCGCTGGAACTGGGTGTCGTCGACCATGCCGAGGGAGTGTCGTTCGACCAGTAGCTCCCATTCCGAGTACAGGTGGGCGACGCTCGGGTCCGCCTGCCCGGCCGCGCCGTCCACCGCGACCAGCCGGACCGCGAAGTTGACCGCGCAGGTCAGCCGTTCGGTATCGGCCCGGTCCAGCCCGCTGAAGCACATGGTCGTGTTGCCGTCGTGGATTTCGACGATCGGGCGGCGTTCGGGGGTGTGCCCGCGAATCATCGAGGCGGGTTCCTCGGTGGCGCGGGCCCGCATGATCATCGGGATCGGCAGTTCGTGCGCGTAGGGCTCGTCGGCGCCCAGGGAGACCAGGAGCAGCCGTTCGGTGGTCACCGTGAGCAGGCACGGGTCGTTGTCGCCGACCGGCGGGTGCGCGATCACGTACGCCGTTTCGAGGACGTATTCGTCCCGCGAGACCAGGCGGTGCAGATCGGCCAGGGCGGCTTCGCCGCGCCCGGCCGCCGACATCCGCCGGGTGGCGCGTTCGACATCCGCGCGGACCGGCCCGTCGGGGGTTTGTTCCGGAGCCGGCGGGGTGAGGTCGGGTGCGGCCACGTCGACCCGCTGGGCGGCCAGGATCTGGTCGTTGATGCGCGAGACGATGCCGGCGGCGGCCGGGACGTCGTGTTCGGCGATGAGGACGGGCAGCGGTGTCCGGTCGGCGGGGACGCCGACCAGTACGGGGGTCGGGTAGCGCAGATAGATCTCGATGACCACCGCGTCGTCGGCCCGCCGGCTCAGCCGGACTTCGAGCAGGTCGGTGACCGCGACGTCCAGTACCGGTTCGCCGTCGGTCTCGGTTTCGCCGTCGGCACCGGGGCGCAGGACGACGAGCCGCCCTTCGCCGTGCCGCACGATTGCCGTGGGTGTTCGTAACTCGACTATGTCCATACCCCCTGCGCCTCGGGTCGTACGTCGATCACTATTGGTACAACGTGCGTGCCATGATTGTGATCACTACGAGATATCACAGTCCACGACACCGGGAACCACCGCGGTTTTCCCGACGTTTAGTTCTTGAAACTGCATCACCAGCCGAACTCCTGGCTTGCGATAGGTCAGGAAGCGCGATGTATCGACTAGACGGTACGCGGTAACGTGGCATGTCCGCATCCGAATCCGCCCACCGGGCGATCTTGGATACGGGTTGCGCCCCCCGAGCGGACGCATCGCTAGGCAAGAACGCGGAGACGCCTGAAAGGACTGGCCGCCCGGCCGACGCTCTATGAACCGCAAGACAGTGTTTCGCACCCTGGCGATAATCGCGGGCATTCTGCTCGTGATCTATCTGTTCAGTTACTTCGGCAACGACACCCGCGGCTGGCAGAGCGTCGACACCTCGGTGGCACTCAACCAGCTGAACGACAAGGCGAACGTCGCCCATGTTCAGATCGATGATCGCGAACAGCAGCTGCGGATCGAGCTGAAGAACGGTAACGACGCCACCCAGGGCCAGAACAAGATCATCGCGAAGTATCCGGGGGGCAGCGATACCTCGGCGCAGATCTTCCAGGCCGTACAGAATTCCGGCGCGCCGTACAACACGGTGGTCAAACAGGAGAGCTGGCTCACCCAGATCCTGCTGTTCGTCCTGCCGATGGTGATCCTGCTCGGGCTGTTCATCTTCGTGATGTCGCGAATGCAGGGCGGCGGCCGCGGCGGCATGATGGGCTTCGGTAAATCCAAGGCCAAACAGCTGTCGAAGGATATGCCGAAGACGACCTTCGCCGATGTGGCCGGTGCCGACGAGGCCGTGGAAGAGCTGTACGAGATCAAGGATTTCCTGCAGAATCCGGTCCGCTACCAGGCCCTCGGCGCCAAGATCCCCAAGGGCGTACTGCTCTACGGCCCGCCCGGAACCGGTAAGACGCTGCTGGCCCGCGCGGTGGCCGGCGAGGCCGGGGTGCCCTTCTTCACCATCTCCGGATCCGATTTCGTGGAGATGTTCGTCGGTGTCGGCGCGTCGCGCGTGCGCGACCTGTTCGAACAGGCCAAGCAGAACAGCCCGTGCATCATCTTCGTCGACGAGATCGACGCGGTCGGCCGCCAGCGCGGTGCCGGGCTGGGCGGCGGTCACGACGAGCGCGAGCAGACCCTCAACCAGCTGCTGGTGGAGATGGACGGTTTCGGCGACCGCACCGGGATCATCCTGATCGCCGCCACCAACCGCCCCGATATCCTCGATCCCGCCCTGCTGCGTCCCGGCCGGTTCGATCGCCAGATCCCGGTCAGCAATCCCGACCTGGCCGGTCGCCGGTCGATCCTGCGGGTGCATTCGCAAGGTAAGCCGATCGCGGCGGAAGCGGATCTGGACGGGCTGGCCAAGCGCACGGTCGGGATGTCCGGCGCCGATCTGGCGAATGTGATCAACGAGGCCGCGCTGCTGACGGCGCGCGAGAACGGTTCGACCATCACCGGCGACGCGCTCGAGGAGTCGGTGGACCGGGTGATCGGCGGTCCGCGCCGTAAGAGCCGCATCATCAGCGAGCACGAGAAGAAGATCACCGCCTACCACGAGGGCGGTCACGCCCTGGCGGCCTGGGCGATGCCCGATATCGAACCGGTCTACAAGGTGACGATCCTGGCCCGCGGTCGTACCGGCGGGCACGCGATGACGGTCCCCGAGGACGACAAGGGCCTGATGACCCGCTCGGAGATGATCGCCCGCCTGGTGATGGCGATGGGCGGCCGCGCGGCCGAGGAACTGGTGTTCCACGAGCCCACCACCGGCGCCTCCTCCGATATCGACCAGGCCACCAAGATCTCGCGCGCGATGGTCACCGAATACGGCATGAGCGCCCGGCTCGGCGCCGTCCGGTACGGCCAGGAGCAGGGCGACCCGTTCCTCGGCCGGTCCATGGGCACCGCCTCGGACTATTCGCACGAAGTGGCCGGCGCCATCGACGAGGAGGTGCGCAACCTCATCGAGGCGGCGCATACCGAGGCGTGGGCGATCCTGAGCGAGTACCGCGATGTGCTCGACGATCTGGCGATGGCCCTGCTGGAACGCGAAAC
Organism: Nocardia sp. NPDC049935; assembly: GCF_055586645.1. NCBI lineage: Bacteria > Bacillati > Actinomycetota > Actinomycetes > Mycobacteriales > Nocardiaceae > Nocardia > Nocardia sp. NPDC049935. The sequence continues at coordinate 47,284 of NZ_JBVJHV010000010.1, forward strand.
CCTGCATCGCAAGGATCTGGAGACCATTCTCAGCGCGGTGCAGAAGCGGCCGCGGATCACCGCCTTCAACGATTTCGGCGACCGCGTCCCCTCGGACAAACCGCCGGTGAAGACGCCGGGCGAGCTGGCCGCCGAACGGGGCGAGCCGTGGCCCCCGGAGCCGGTGGTACCGGCGGGCGCCCCGCGCGATCCCGCCCCCGCGAAGAGCCTGCCCCAGCCCGCCGGCTACCCGGGCGGCGCCGCGCAGCCCGGGTACGGGCAGCAGCCCACCGGCTATCCGGCGCCGCAGCAGCCTGCCCCGGCCTATCCGCGTGGCGCCACCCACGGGTCCCGCCCGGATTACGGCGCTCCCGCGGGCTGGTCGGCCCCCGGCTGGCCGCCCCGTGACGAACCGCAGGCACCGCCCGCCGATCGCGACTACGGCTCGCCCGGCGCGCAGCAGCAGTGGCACGGCCGGCATCCCGACCAGCACACCGGCGGGCACGCCGGCGAGGGCCCCGGTTCGTCCCAGAACGGCGGCCACGGCGAATCGGGCTACGGCCAGGGCGAGGACCCCGGACGTGGCGGGGCGCACTCATGGGACGGCCCGAACGGCCGGCAGTAGATCGGCGCCGATTACGCTCGGACGGAATCGGCGCGCGGTGTGCCTTGCCGTGCCCGAGATGTGGAGGTGTCCTCGAATGTCGGCCAATCAGCAAACCAACGGCCATACCGCCGCTATCCCCGCGGAACTGGGCGAAACCGGCGGTCCCGCACCCGAGCTCATCGCCCTGCACACCGGTAGACCGTTCGATCAGGCCCGGGCCGAGGCGGCGGTCCGGGAGCTGCTGCTCGCGGTGGGCGAGAACCCGGACCGGCCGGGCCTGCTGGACACTCCGGCCCGGGTCGCCCGCGCCTATCGGGAGATGTTCGCCGGCCTGTACGTGGAACCGGACTCGGTGCTGAACACCACGTTCGACGAAGAGCACCAGGAACTGGTGCTGGTTCGAGACATCCCGATGTACTCGACCTGCGAACATCATCTGGTGTCGTTCCACGGGGTCGCCCATGTCGGCTACATCCCCGGCCCGCACGGCCGGGTGACCGGTCTGTCGAAACTCGCCCGCCTGGTGGACCTGTACGCCAAACGGCCGCAGGTCCAGGAGCGGCTGACCAGCCAGATCGCCGATGCCGTGATGCGGAAACTGGATCCGCGCGGTGCGATCGTCGTGGTGGAGGCCGAACATCTGTGCATGGCGATGCGCGGAATCCGCAAACCCGGCGCCAGCACCACCACCTCGGCGGTGCGCGGTCTGTTGCAGACCAACTCGGCCTCCCGCTCGGAGGCCCTCGACCTGATCCTGCGCAAGTGACCCCTCAGCGACCGGCCGTAGCCGTGCCCACTCTCACCGGAATCCTGCCCCGGCCGGGAGTCCGGCCGCGGCCCGGCCGTTCGTGTGTGGTGATGGGTGTGGTGAACGTCACCAGCGATTCGTTCTCCGACGGCGGGCGCTATCTGGATCCGCGGCGGGCCATCGAACACGGCATCCGGCTCTACGAGACCGGCGCCGACATCATCGATGTGGGCGGGGAGTCCACCCGGCCCGGGGCGGTGCGGGTCGCCGCGGAAACCGAGATCGAACGGGTGGTTCCGGTGATCACCGGGCTCACCGCCGCGGGCGTGCCCACCAGCGTCGATACGATGCGTGCCGCGGTCGCCGACGCTGCCGTCGCGGCCGGGGTCGCGATGATCAACGATGTCTCCGGCGGCCGCGCCGATCCCGCCATGGCCGAGGTGGTCGCCGCCGCGGATATTCCGTGGATCCTGATGCACTGGCGGGCCGCCGCCGACTACCGGCACACCGGCCCCGCCGATCACTACGACGATGTGGTCGCCGAGGTCCGGGCCGAACTCGGTACGCAGGTGCAGTACGCGATCGACGCCGGAGTGGATCCCGCCCGTTTGATCCTGGACCCGGGTCTGGGTTTCGCGAAGTCCGCCGAGCACAACTGGGCGCTGCTGGCCGCCCTGGACCGGTTCGTCGCCGACGGTTTCCCGGTGCTGGTCGGCGCCTCCCGCAAACGGTTCCTGGGGTCGCTGCTGGCCGATTCCGAGAACCCGCGCCCGCCCGCCGGCCGGGATACCGCCACCGCGACCGTTTCGTCGCTGGCCGCCTGGCACGGTGCGTGGGGTGTGCGGGTGCACGATGTGCTGGGATCCCAGGACGCGATCGCCGTGACCGACGCCTGGCGCCGGGCCCAGCGCGAGGGAGACCTCCGGTGAGCACCCCGCCACCTGCCCCGGACCGGATCGAATTACGCGGGCTGCGGGTATTCGGGCACCACGGCGTCTTCGACCACGAACGCCGCGACGGCCAGGAGTTCCTGGTGGATCTGACCGTCTGGACCGATATCTCCACCGCCGCGGCCACCGACGATCTCGCCTACACCGTGGACTACGGGGCGCTGGCCGATCTGGCCGTGCGGATCGTGCAGGGCCCACCACGCGATCTGATCGAGACCGTCGCCGCCGAAATCGCCGACCGGGTCCGCGAGGTGCCCGGTGTCGCGGACGTGGAAGTGGTTCTGCACAAACCGGGCGCGCCGATCCCGCACCGGTTCGCCGACGTCCGGGTGGTCACCGCCGGCCACCGGAACCGGGAACGCGCATGACCCGCGCCGTGCTGTCCATCGGCTCCAATATGGGAGACCGTCTGGAACTGCTGCGCGGCGTCGTCACCGGATTCGGCGGACGGGTCCGCGCGGTATCGCCGGTGTACCGCACCGCGCCCTGGGGCGGTGTCGAGCAGGAGGACTTCCTCAACGCGGTGCTGATCGCCGAGGACCCGGCCTACGGCTGCCACGACTGGCTGCGGCACGGTCAGCGGCTCGAACAGGCCGCCGGGCGGGAACGCACGGTGCGCTGGGGCGCCCGCACGCTCGACGTCGATGTCGTGTGGTGCGCGGAAACGGCGGGCGGCGTGCCGCGGCCGGTCCGGCTCGACGATCCCGATCTGACCCTCCCGCATCCCCGGGCGCACCACCGGGCCTTCGTACTGGTGCCGTGGCTCGCGGTGGAGCCGGATGCGTCGCTCGAGGTCGACGGCGCCGAGCGCCGGGTGCGCGACCTGCTCGCCGCCCTGGACCCGGCCGAGCCCGCGGGCGTGCACCGGACCGGATACGAGTTGAATCCCGCCGCGGGAGCGGCGCCATGACCCTCACCGCCGCGGGAGCGGCGCCATGACACTCGGGGACAGCGATATGAACACCAGTGGTGGTCCGGGCGGCGGGGACGACGGGGGGATGAAGCTCGGTCCCACCAAGATCCGGGAACTCCTGGCCAATGTGCTGATCGCGGCGGTGATCGCCTGGGTGGCGACCCGCCTCGCGTACTCGAGTTTCCCGCCGATATCCACACTCGCGGGTGCGTCGCTGTATCCGGTCGCGGCGTTGGAGCTCGCTCTCGGCTTCTATATCCGCAGCCGGGTGACCAACCGGCAGATCGGCGCCGACCGGCGGCAACTGCATCCGATCACCGTCGCCCGGGCGCTGGCACTGGCCAAGGCGTCGGCGCAGGTCGGGTCGCTGGTCACCGGCGTATGGCTGGGTTTTCTGCTGTGGGTTTTCCCGCAACGCGGTGATCTCCGCGCGGCCGCCGCCGACTATCCGGGCGCCCTGATCGGATGCGGCGCCGGAATCGCGCTGGTCCTGTCCGCCCTGTGGCTCGAATACAGCTGCCGGGCCCCCGACGACCCCACCGACGACCCGGCACCGTCGTAGCCCCGGGTCGTCGTGATCGATCACGCCCATTCTGACCTGGGCGCGGCTGCGTATCGCGGCTACCCTTGCGGTCATGGTTTCACCGTCCCGCAGTAGTACTTCCGCGCGAGGCCGGGAAGATGTGGGCAGGCTCTTCCTCGGCGCATTGGTTCTACTCGGACTGGTGGCCAGCGGTTTTCTGGTTCTCAGCGATAGCCTGCAGTACATCCGGGTGGGTCTGGTGGCGGCGCTGTGGGCCGCGGTACTGGGGGCCTGGGGGGTGAGCAGGTACCAGGCGAAGGTCCGTGAGATGCGCCGGGTGTACCGGCTGGAACTCGAACGGGAGATCAGCGCCCGGCGCGAACACGAATTCGGCGTCGAGGCCCGGGTCCGGGCCGAGGTGGGTGCCGAGGCCACCGAGATGGCCGCGCTGCGGGCCGAGCTCGCGGTGCTGCGCCGGCAGCTGCAGCGGTTGTTCGACGGTGATCTCCCCGAAGAGCGTCCGGCCCTGCGCGCCACCGCGGTGCGGGTGCACGAACTGCCCGGTGTCGAGGACCGGCCCGTGCTGGCGGCGGGGTGGAAAGCCTCCGACGAGGGCGAACATCATGCGGTGGATGCCTGGGCCGACGCCGCGGCGAGCTGGTCTCATGCCGCCGACGGCTGGGTCGATCCCGAACCGGAGCACTCCGGCGCCGAGGACTCCGAGGTCACCGGCGATACCGAACCCGCCGAAATCGCCGAAGACACCCGGAAGGAAGCCGAGACGGGCGGGACCCGGGACCGCGATCCCGGTACGCCGGTATACGACACCGATCATCCCGGCCGTCCCCGCTTCGCCGGTCCCGATGATGCCCCGGTGACCGCCGAAACCGCGGTCGTGCGCTTGGACCAGGAACCGCCGTGGAACCGGTCCGCACCGGATATGTCCGGCCCCAGCTGGGCCGACGCGTTCACCGAGGTGGAGTACGACCCCGACGAGGCCCAGGCCGGATCCACCGAGCCCGACGCCGGGGATTCCGGCGCGGACCCGGCCGCGGCCGGCCCGCCGGCCCGATCCGGAGAGCAGCCCGGATCCGATGCGAAGGATCGTCCGTCCCGGCCGGCCCCCGAGGCCGCGACCGTGGACGCCGGGCCGTCGAAAGGGGAGGCGGCCGCCAAGCCTCGCGAGCGGGCCGGGCGGATACCGACCCCGCGTTTCCCCCGGTCGGTGAATTCCCGGCGCCGCCGTACCCAGGCCGATCCGGCCGGAACCCGCAAGTTGTCGGTCGCCGAGATCATGGCGAATCTGAGCCGGGAAGAGGAGCAGCGCAGCTCCTGAAGTGCGGCGCACATCACCCGGCCCGGCATGGCGCAGCGGCCGTGGGCCGCCCTATCCTCGACACGTAACGTCCGGTACCCGCATGGCGGGACTGGAACGACTTCGAGAGGACACTGTTGACCTCGCCACGCGTGACTCCTGGCAATCCGGCCGCGAGTGGTGATCCGGCGCCCGCACGACTGACGGTAGGAATCGTCTCGGCGGGACGCGTGGGATCGGCACTCGGCGCCGCGCTCGAGCGCGCCGGACATGTGGTGTTCGGCGTCGCCGCGATATCCGACGCCTCCGTGCGCCGCGCGCAGTCCCGGCTGCCCGAATCGCGCATCCTGCCCGTCGAAGAGGTCGCGGCCCGCAGCGAACTACTGATCCTGGCGGTACCGGACGCCGAGCTGGCCGGCCTGGTCCACGGCCTGGCCGGATCGGGCAAGGTCCGGCCCGGCACGATCGTCGCCCACACCTCCGGCGCCAACGGCATCGGTGTACTCGAACCGCTGCGCGAAGCCGGGGCGCTACCGCTGGCCCTGCATCCCGCCATGACCTTCACCGGCCACGACGAAGATCTCTCCCGCCTGTCCAACGCCTGTTTCGGTATCACCGCCGCCGATGAGATCGGTTACGCGATCGCGCAATCCCTGGTCATCGAAATGGGCGGGGAACCGGTGCGGGTCGCCGAAGAGCACCGCACGCTCTATCACGCCGCCCTCGCGCACGGCAGCAATCATCTGGTGACCCTGATACTCGACGCCGTGGAAGCGCTGCGGACGGCCCTGGCCGGGCCCGGCCTGCTCGGCCAGCAGACCGTCGACGACCGGCCGAACGGTCTGCCGGAACGTCTGCTGGCGCCGCTGGCCTCGGCGGCGCTGGACAACGCCCTGCGCCGCGGTCAGTCCGCGCTGACCGGACCGGTGGCGCGCGGCGATACCGCGGCCGTCGCCGCCCATCTGGACGCGCTCGCCGCCGCCGACCCGCGGATCGCCGCCGGGTATCGCGCGCTGTCGCTGCGCACCGCCGAGCGGGCCCAGGCCCCGGCGGAGCTTCGCGAACTGCTGAATACGAAGGAGGCACCATGATGCGATACCTCCGGCTTCGCTCCGGCCTCCGCGGACCGCATCCAACCCCTTCGAAGGAGGCGCCATGATGCGATACCTCCGGCTTCGCTCCGGCCTCCGCGGACCGCATCCAACCCCTTCGAAGGAGGCGCCATGACGGATGGGGCTCTGCGCGGTGCGTACCGTGCCGGTGAACTGACCGTGCAGCACGATCCCGCCGTGATCGGCAAGGTCGTGCGGGCGCTGCGCGGCGCCGGGCGCACCGTCGGTCTGGTGCCCACCATGGGCGCGCTGCACGAAGGCCACCTGGAACTGGTTCGCCGGGCCAAGCGCACGAATCAGGTCGTGGTGGTGTCGATCTTCGTCAACCCGCTGCAGTTCGGCGCGGGTGAGGACCTGGACAGCTATCCGCGCACCCTGGACGCCGATGTCGAACTGTTGCGCGGCGAGGGCGTCGGCCTGGTGTTCGCCCCCAGCGCGGCCGAGATGTATCCCGACGGCCCCCGCACCACCGTCCATCCCGGCCCGGCCGGTGCCGACCTCGAGGGCGCGTCCCGGCCCACCCATTTCGCCGGGATGCTCACCGTGGTCGCCAAACTCCTGCAGATCGTGGGACCGCACGAGGCCTTCTTCGGTGAGAAGGACTACCAGCAGCTGGCGCTGATCCGGCAGATGGTCCGCGATCTGAATTTCGACGCGAAGATCGTCGCCGTGCCGACCGTGCGTGAGGCCGACGGCCTCGCGATGTCCTCCCGCAACCGGTATCTCGGGCCGGACCAGCGCGAACTCGCCACCACCCTGTCCGCCGCCCTGCTGGCCGGGGCGCGGTCCGGCGCCGCGGGCCCGGAAGCCGTGCTCACCGCCGCCCGCGCGGTTTTGGCCGCGGCCCCCGGGATAGCGGTCGACTACCTCGAACTGCGCGCCGCGGACCTGGGCCCGGCTCCCGAGACCGGTAATGCCCGGCTGCTGGTCGCGGCCCGCATCGGCAGCACCCGCCTGATCGACAATGCCGCCGTTCAGCTGGGCGTGGAGCTCGACGGTCACCCCGACGCCCGCACCACCGGAACCGACACCTCGCAGGAGGCTCCGGACGGTATCCCCACCGGAACGGGCCGCCGATGAGTACCGAGACCTCGGGGCCCGAACCCGCGCCGCCGAAGGCGGCGCAATTCAACACAGAAAGGTGACCGCGATGTTGCGCACCATGATGAAGTCGAAGATCCATCGGGCCACCGTGACCCATGCCGATCTGCACTACGTCGGATCCGTGACCGTGGACCAGGATCTGCTCGACGCGGCCGATCTGCTCGAGGGCGAACAGGTCTGCATCGTCGATATCGACAACGGCGCACGGCTCGAGACCTACGTGATCGCCGGTGAGCGCGGTTCCGGGGTGATCGGTATCAACGGCGCCGCCGCGCATCTGGTGAATCCCGGTGACCTGGTGATTCTCATCGCCTACGGGATGATGGACGAGGCCGAGCTGCGGAACTACGACCCGAAGGTGGTGTTCGTGGATTCCCGTAACCGGGCGGTGGAGCTCGGTTCGGATCCGGCGCACGCCCCGGAGGGGTCGGATCTGATCAGCCCCCGCAACCTGTCGCTGGTCTGAGCGCCGGTACGCCGCGCATGCTCCTGACCATCGACGTCCGGACGACGAGCACGGTGATCGGGCTGATCACCGGTACCGGTCCGCAGGCCGAACTGGTACGGCACTGGCGGATCCACACCAATCCGCTGCATACGGCGGACGAGTTCGCGATGAATCTGCGCGGTCTCGTCGGCGCGGATCTGGACCTGGTGTCCGGCGTGGCCGGACTGTCCACCATGCCCCCGATGTTGCGGGAGCTGCGGCTGATGCTGGAACGCTACTGGCAGCACGTTCCGCATGTACTGGTGGAGCCGGGCGTGCGCACCGGTATTCCGCTGCTGGTGGACAACCCCAAGGAAGTCGGCGCCGATCGGATCGTGAACGGTCTGGCCGCGTTCCACGAGTACGGTACGGCCGCGATCGTGGTGGATTTCGGGGTGTCGATCTGTGTCGACCTGGTTTCGGCGAAGGGGGAGTTCCTCGGCGGGGTGATCGCCCCGGGGGTGGAGATCGCCACCGAGGCGCTGATCGAACGGGCGGCCCTGCGCCGGGTCGAGCTGACCCGCCCGCGCTCGGTGATCGGCAAGAACAGCGTCGAATGCATCCAGTCCGGGGCCATTTTCGGATTCGCGGGGCTGGTGGACGGTTTGATCGACCGGATCCGCGACGATATCGACGGATTCTCCGGGCCGGATGTCGCGGTGGTGGCGACGGGTGCGGCCGCACCGCTGATCATCGGCGAATCGGAAACGGTCGAACATCACCGGCCGCATCTCACGCTGACGGGTTTGGGGCTCGTCTACGAGCGTAATCAACGGCGGACCCGCGGCTGACCGGTCCGCGGCCGGTTCCGCCGCCGTGTGACGCATTCCGCTGTGCCGCGTGTGGTCGCCACGGCGCCGGGTTGCTAAGCTCTCGATGTGCTGAACCGCATGCGTACCCAGGAGTGTTGTCGAGGCTGACGCGCCTCGACGGTTCGAGGCATTCGTGAAGTCCTCGATCCTTACTCTTCCCCTGGAGATGCGCTCATGCGTTCCCCTGTTCTTTCGTCGGTAGTGCGGCCCTCGTCTCGTGAGATCTCTGCCGCCGCGAATCCGATCCCCGATCGCCCGATCGCCCCGGCGCTGCCGACCCGGCTGCGGCCCGCCGATCTGCTGCGGCTCACGGACGAAACCGGTGAGGACGTGCTCTCCGGCCGGTACGACCATCTGCTGCCCACCGACGGCCGCTGGCCGGCCGTGGACCGGTGGGCCACCCGGCTCGTCTCCGACGACGAGGTCGATGTCTGGCTGATCAGCTGGACCCCCGACAAATCCACCCAGTTACACGATCACGCCGGTTCCCTGGGCGCCCTCACGGTGCTCAGCGGCGCCTTGGCCGAGTATCGCTGGAATGGAACCGAGCTGCGGCACCGGGTGCTGTCGGCCGGCGATCAGGCGGCGTTTCCGATCGGCTGGGTGCACGACGTCGTCCGCGCTCCCGATCGGATATCGATTTCCGGTTCGGCCGGGCCTCTCGACCCCACTCTGAGCGTGCACGCGTATTCGCCGCCGCTCACCGCCATGTCCTATTACGAGGTGACGGGGCACGGCAGTCTGCGCCGTACTCGCACTGTCCTCACCGATCAGCCCGAAGGTGAACTCTGATGTCGCGACTGACCATCGATCAGATGCTCGACAATGCCCGCGCGCAGTTGCGGCGTATCCATCCCGTGGAATTACCGGCCGCCCTCGCCCGGGGCGCGATCCTGGTCGATATCCGGCCCGCCGCACAGCGAAACCGGGAGGGCACTCTCCCGGGCGCGCTGGTCATCGAGCGGAATGTGCTGGAGTGGCGGCTGGACCCCAGTAGTTCGGCACGTCTGGCACTGGCCACCGACCACGATGTGGAATGGATCGTGCTGTGCTCGGAGGGCTATACCTCCAGTCTGGCCGCGGCGTCGTTGCGCCAATTGGGCCTGCACCGGGCGACCGATCTGGTCGGCGGATATCGGGCGCTGGAGGCCGCGGGTATGCGGGCGGTCGCGACCGGTGCCGCGCACTTCACCCGGGAAGTGCGCTCGCTGGCAGTTCTCTGAATAAGCTCGGCGGGCGGCGAATGCGGCAGAACGGCAATACATTTCCGCCGCGCCGGACGTATCGTGGATTAATTCGAAGCTACCGAATGGTCTTTTTTCGGTCGGCGGGTAGCCGCGCGCTGTCCCGCCGATTCGATATCGCACTGTAGAGGGCGGGCGGCCGACGAATCGATTTGCCGTGCACGCTAGGGTGGTTCGCTGTGAGCAACCCGAACTCCTCGTCATCCGGCGGCTCCGCGGGCGTTGTTCCTGCGGGGCGAGCGAGCCGTTCCGCGGAAGTCGACGACGTCCCCGAGCAGATGCGGATCCGGCGGGAGAAGCGGGAGCGGTTGCTGGCGGCCGGCGGTGAGGCCTATCCGGTCACTGTCCCGCGTACGCATACGCTCGCCGAAATCCGTGCCGCCTATCCGGATCTGGCCGCCGATACCGCCACCGGGCAGCAGGCCGGTGTGGCGGGCCGCGTCATATTCATGCGGAATACCGGGAAATTGTGCTTCGCGCAATTGCAAGAGGGCGACGGGACCACGCTGCAGGCGATGATCAGTCTGAACGGCGTGGGCGCGGACGCCCTCGCGGCGTGGAAGGCCGATGTGGACCTCGGCGATATGGTCTTCGTGCACGGCGAGGTCATCTCGTCGCGGACCGGCGAATTGAGCATCATGGCCGATTCCTGGTCGATGGCCGCCAAGTCGCTGCGCCCCCTCCCCGTCGCGCACAAAGAGATGAGCGAGGAGTCCCGGGTCCGGCAGCGCTATGTCGATCTGATCGTGCGCCCGGAGGCCCGCCATATGGCTCGTACCCGGGTCGCGGTGGTGCGGGCGCTGCGGAACGCACTCGAGAGGCGGGGTTTCCTCGAGGTCGAGACGCCGATGCTGCAGACCCTGCACGGCGGGGCCGCCGCGCGGCCGTTCCAGACCCACTCCAATGCGCTCGATATGGATCTCTACCTGCGCATTGCTCCGGAACTGTTTCTGAAACGGTGCGTTGTCGGTGGTATCGATCGGGTCTTCGAGATCAATCGCAACTTTCGTAACGAAGGCGCCGATTCTACCCATTCGCCCGAGTTTGCGATGTTGGAAACATACGAGGCGTACGGCACCTACGACGACTCCGCGCGGATGATTCGGGAATTGATCCAGGAAGTCGCGCAGGAGGCTCTGGGAACCCAGGTGGTGCCCCTCGCCGACGGGTCGGAATACGACCTGGGTGGTGAGTGGACAACCGTCGAGATGTATCCGTCGCTATCGGAGTCGGTGGGGGTCGAGGTCACCCCGGAAACAACTGTTCAGGAATTGCTGGAGCTGGCCGATCGGGTCGGTCTGGAAATTCCCGAGGGCAAGGGCTACGGTCACGGCAAACTCGTCGAGGAACTGTGGGAGCACACCTACGGCGACAAGCTGTACGTGCCGACTTTCGTCCGTGATTTCCCGGTCGAGACCTCTCCGCTGACCAGGCAGCATCGTTCGCGCGCGGGTGTCACGGAGAAGTGGGATCTGTATGTCCGTGGCTTCGAGTTGGCTACGGGTTATTCGGAGTTGGTGGACCCGGTGATCCAGCGCGAACGCTTCGTCGACCAGGCCCGGCTGGCCGCGGCCGGTGACGACGAGGCAATGGTGCTCGACGAAGACTTCCTCGCCGCGATGGAACACGGGATGCCGCCGACGACCGGAACGGGTATGGGAATCGATAGGTTGTTGATGGCTCTCACCGGATTGGGAATCCGCGAAACGATACTGTTCCCAATAGTTCGGCCGGCCGGCCGTTGAGCGAACGGTTTGCATAGCCGATCGCTCGTCTTGGAATTTTCCGAATCAGAGGTATTCTTGCCTCGGGTAATCGGCCTGTTTTTGGCGGGTCGCACGATTTCGAGAGGACGTTCATCTCATGGCAAAGAAGGTCACCGTTAGCCTGATCGACGATGTCGACGGTGAGTCCATCGCGGACGAGACCATCGAGTTCGCAATCGATGGGGTGTCGTACGAGATCGATCTGTCGTCGTCGAATGCGACGAAGCTCCGGGACGAGCTGGAGCAGTGGGTGGGCAGCGCCCGCCGCGTGAGTGGCCGGCGCCGGGTGAAGTCCGCTGTCGCCGCAGCCGGGGGCACCAAGGCGCGCGCCACGATGGACCGCGAACAAAGCGCGGCAATTCGCGAGTGGGCGCGCCGGAATGGTCACAAGGTTTCCGCACGGGGACGAATCTCCGCGGATATCACCGACGCGTACAACAAGGCCGCGAAGGGATAGTTCTTCTTTCAACCGCCGTGTACCAGGCTTTACCCGACGGCGGCTGGTCTTTCTCGATAGCGATTTGGAATTACCGCTGGCCCCGGCGCTGCGCGCCGGGGTTACTGCGCCCGGCGGGCTTCCACCTTGCTCCGGCGCCCGCTCGCCCGGCACCATAGACAGGTCCGGCCGGGCTCGTTGCGCGACGCAGTTCGGGGGGTTCGTGGTTCGGCAGGTGCTGCCGGTATGGAGAGGTGAGGTATCGGCGCAGTGACCGGATCCGTCGGCTCGTTCCTACGATTCACCGATGACGAAGGCCGCCGGCGCGAGGTGATGCTCAGCCCGGATCGGCAGCGGATCACCATCGGCCGCTCGGCCGGCGCGGACCTCTCGCTGCGCTGGGATGCCGAGGTCTCGCGGTTGCACGCGGCGGTGGAATATCTCGCTGCCCAGTGGACCATCGTCGATGACGGCCTCTCACGCAACGGCACGTTCGTCAACGGCGAACGGTTGCACGGCCGGCGCCGGCTGATGCCGGGCGACCGGATCCGGGTCGGCACGTCACTGGTGTCGTTCCACGATTTCAACGGTGTGGCCGACGACGCCACCCGCGCCTCCAGCGCCTCCATTCCCACCGTCCGATCGCTGACCGCGGCCCAGCGCGGGGTGCTGGTGGCCCTGTGCCGCCCGTACAAGGGCGATGCCGGCTTCGCCGCCCCGGCCTCCAATCAGCAGATCGCCGACGAGTTGTTCCTCAGCGTCGATGCCGTCAAGACCCATCTGCGGGCCCTGTTCGCCAAGTTCGGCGTGGAGGATCTGCCGCAGAACCAGAAGCGGGTGCGACTCGCCGCGCTGGCGATGCGCAGCGGGCTCATCACCGATCGCGACCTCTGACCGCCCGTCCCGGCGCTCCCCAGGCCTGGGAGCGGGTTGTGTTCGCTGTGGGCAAAACCGGAATGGGAAACCAATCCGTGGGTACCGGCGTTATGAGTGAATAACCCTGCCAACGGCCGCAGATCATTAGGGTGGACCGGCGGCGGTGTAATCCCCTGCCAACTAGAGTGGGAGGCGGGGGCCGCAACCCCTGGCCTACATGGCAGGCTGAAACCGACGGTTGTCCACGACACACCACGGCACCGGCCGGCCATAGAGTCCGGAGCAGGAGAGTGAGGGAGCGATGTTCGAGAGGTTCACCGACCGCGCGAGGCGTGTCGTCGTCCTGGCCCAAGAAGAGGCCAGGATGCTCAACCACAACTACATCGGCACCGAGCACATCCTGCTGGGTCTGATCCACGAGGGTGAAGGTGTCGCGGCCAAGTCCCTGGAGTCGCTCGGAATCTCGCTGGAGGGCGTCCGCAGCCAGGTCGAGGAGATCATCGGCCAGGGCCAGCAGGCCCCGTCCGGGCATATTCCGTTCACCCCCCGCGCCAAGAAGGTGCTGGAACTGAGCCTGCGCGAGGCGCTGCAGCTCGGTCACAACTACATCGGTACCGAGCACATCCTGCTCGGCCTGATCCGCGAGGGTGAGGGTGTCGCGGCCCAGGTACTGGTCAAACTCGGCGCCGACCTCAACCGGGTCCGCCAGCAGGTCATCCAGCTGCTGTCCGGGTACCAGGGCAAGGAGCCCGTGGAATCCGGCGCCCGCGGCGAGACCGGGACCCCGTCCACCTCGCTGGTCCTCGACCAGTTCGGCCGCAATCTCACCCAGGCCGCGCTCGAGGGCAAACTCGATCCCGTCATCGGCCGCTCGAAGGAGATCGAGCGGGTCATGCAGGTGCTGAGCCGCCGCACCAAGAACAACCCGGTGCTGATCGGCGAGCCCGGTGTCGGTAAGACCGCGGTGGTCGAGGGCCTGGCCCAGGCCATCGTCAACGGCGAGGTCCCCGAGACCCTCAAGGACAAGCAGCTCTACACCCTCGACCTGGGTTCCCTGGTCGCGGGCAGCCGCTACCGCGGTGATTTCGAGGAGCGCCTGAAGAAGGTGCTCAAGGAGATCAACACCCGCGGCGACATCATCCTGTTCATCGACGAGCTGCATACGCTGGTCGGTGCGGGTGCCGCCGAGGGCGCCATCGACGCGGCCTCGATCCTGAAGCCGAAGCTGGCCCGCGGTGAGCTGCAGACCATCGGCGCCACCACCCTCGACGAGTACCGCAAGTACATCGAGAAGGACGCCGCCCTGGAACGCCGGTTCCAGCCGGTGCAGGTGGGCGAGCCGACCGTCGAGCACACCATCAACATCCTCAAGGGTCTGCGCGACCGCTACGAGGCGCACCACCGGGTGTCCATCACCGACGGTGCCCTGGTGGCCGCCGCCACCCTGGCCGATCGCTACATCAACGACCGGTTCCTGCCGGACAAGGCGATCGACCTGATCGACGAGGCCGGCGCCCGGATGCGTATCCGCCGGATGACCGCCCCGCCCGACCTGCGCGAATTCGACGACAAGATCGCCGACGCGCGCCGGGAGAAGGAATCGGCGATCGACGCGCAGGACTTCGAGAAGGCCGCGCGGCTGCGCGACAAGGAGAAGCAACTCGTCGCCAAACGCGCCGAGCGCGAGAAGCAGTGGCGTTCGGGTGATCTGGATGTCGTGGCCGAGGTCGACGACGAGCAGATCGCCGAGGTGCTGGCCAACTGGACCGGTATCCCCGTGTTCAAGCTCACCGAGGAGGAGACCACCCGTCTGCTCCGTATGGAGGACGAGCTGCACAAGCGGATCATCGGCCAGGAGGACGCGGTCAAGGCCGTTTCCAAGGCCATCCGCCGTACCCGTGCGGGTCTGAAGGATCCCAAGCGTCCGTCCGGTTCGTTCATCTTCGCCGGCCCGTCCGGCGTCGGTAAGACCGAGCTGTCCAAGGCGCTGGCGAACTTCCTGTTCGGCGACGACGACGCCCTCATCCAGATCGATATGGGCGAGTTCCACGACCGCTTCACCGCGTCGCGGCTCTTCGGCGCCCCTCCCGGGTACGTCGGCTACGAAGAGGGCGGCCAGCTCACCGAGAAGGTGCGCCGCAAGCCGTTCTCCGTGGTTTTGTTCGACGAGATCGAAAAGGCCCATCAGGAGATCTACAACACCCTGTTGCAGGTCCTCGAGGACGGCCGCCTGACCGACGGTCAGGGACGCACGGTCGACTTCAAGAACACGGTGCTGATCTTCACCTCGAACCTCGGCACCTCGGATATCTCGAAGGCGGTCGGCCTGGGCTTCACCCAGTCGAACAACGAGGGCTCGAACTACGAGCGGATGAAGCTCAAGGTCAACGACGAGCTGAAGAAGCACTTCCGGCCCGAGTTCCTCAACCGTATCGACGACGTCATCGTCTTCCACCAGCTCACCACCGAGCAGATCGTGGAGATGGTGGATCTGATGATCAACCGCGTCGGCGTGCAGCTGAAGAACAAGGATATGTCGATGGAGCTGACCGACCAGGCCAAGAGCCTGCTGGCCAAGCGCGGTTTCGATCCCGTGCTCGGCGCCCGGCCGCTGCGTCGCACCATCCAGCGCGAGATCGAGGACCAGCTGTCGGAGAAGATCCTCTTCGGCGAGATCGGCCCCGGTCAGAACGTCGTGGTGGATGTCGAGGGCTGGGACGGCGAAGGTTCGGGCGAGGACGCCCACTTCACCTTCACCCCGAAGGCCAAGCTCACCAAGGACGACGGTGAGAAGAAGCCGGAGGTCGTGCTGACCGGTGCGTCCGAGGGCCCGGCCGAGGCCGCCTCGGGCGAGTAGAAGCAACAACGAAGAGGGCCTGCCCACCGGATCCGGTGGGCAGGCCCTCTTCGCCGTCTCCGGTCGTCTGTCAACTCATGCTCATGATTGCCGCGGAACCCGCGACAGCGGCCGAATCGAAGAATTTCACCAGGACGTCGTAGTACTGGCGCAGATAGCCGAGCTCGGCCTCGTCGACCGCCGCGGCTTCGGCGTGCGCGGCGAGCGTCGTGAAAGGTGTTCCGCTCAGCTTTTCCGCGGTCCGTCGGACCAGCGCGGACGACCAGCCGAACAGGATCTCGGAATCGTCGATCGGATGGCCGTCCAGAACCAGGTCGATCCCGGTTCCGGCGCTCTCGAGAAGATCGGACAGGCCCTCCCAGGCCTTATCGAGATAACCGTCGGGCTCGGTCCTGCGGTCGCGGCCGTCGTCGATCACTTCCCAGTGTTTATCCGGATCGGCGAGGACCTGTGCCAGCTGCGCCTCGGATACGCGATCGAACGAAACAACGATTCCCATAGTTCACCCCGATGGTCGGAATTCGACAGCGGGGTGGACGTTAGCGGTACGTACCGACGGTTTCCACCGGGCGCCGGTGCCCGCTATTCCACTGTGGTGGGACCGGTTTCGACTCGCTCGGACGGGTTCTCGCGCCCGGTGGAGCGGTCGGCGTCCGGGGCCGGAATCCGCTTGGTCGACTGCGACCCCACCCGCGACCGCAGAGCTGCGTCCGGATCGGCCGCGACCCGCAGCGGCCGGCTCGGAAGCCTGGCCGCGACACGGTAGCCGCCGCTGGGCTTGGGGCCCGCCGTCAACGCACCGCCCAGGGCGTGGGTCTGTTCGCGCATGGCGATGATGCCCATCCCGCGGGTGGGCCCGGTGTGTTCGGGTTTTCCGGTGGGCCGGGTGTTGTCGACCGTGAGATCGACCGAATCGCCGGTGTAGCGCACGGTGACCGAGGCCTGCGCCCCGGGCGCGTGCAGGAGCACGTTGGCCAGGGATTCGCGCACGATCTGGGTCGCGGCGTCATCGATCGCGGCCGGGAGCGTGGCGGCGGTACCCAGGACCCGCGTCTCGACCGTCAATCCGGCCGTACGCGGTTTGCGCAGCAGTTCGTCCAGGTCGGACAGGGTGGGGTCCGGTTCGCGGGGCGGAGGTGGCGGTGCCGCGGGTATGGGCTGACCGCCGGTTTCGGCGCCGGTGGGCGGCCGGCCCGCGGTACCGGGCCTGTCACGTCGGCCGAATCCGCCCCGCCGGGGCCGTTTCTCGCGGGCCGGCCGGTCCGGCCGGTCGCCGGAGACGCCCGGTGACTCGGTGTCGCTGTCCGCCGCGGCGGCTTCGACCGCCTGGATCGCGTGCCGCAGGGCCTGCACATCCTCGAGTGCGTTGCGGCTGGTGGTCTTGATCTCGGCGACGGTGCCCACGGCCTTGGCCGATTTGTTCTCGACCTGCTGCAGCGCCATTCCGGACTGCACATTGATCAGCGACAGGTTGTGGGCCACGACATCGTGCAATTCGCGCGCGATCAGCAGACGTTCGGCATCCACCTCCAGTTCCCGTCGCTGCCGCGCGACCGTCCGGCCGGCAGCACCCAGTTCCCGGCGCAGGGCGACCAGCGCGCGGCGCTGCCGCACCAGTTCGACCAGCACACCGGCCAGCACCGGCCAGCCCAGTAGCCCGATAATCTGCCAGCTCGTCATCGCGAACTCTCCACCCGCATCACCCTATTCGCCCATCGCACGGACCGTCGGCGCACACCCGGATTCCCGGTGCCGCAATGGTATTCCCGGTGGTCACCGTGCCTGTTCGCGGCGGCCCGCGGGGTGGCGGCGCGGTGAACACCGCATCCACGGCCGTACCCGGGTGCGCGCGAGTATGGTTCTGGAGATGGTCGACCAGCAAGTGCGTGTACCGGACCTGTCAGCACGGCCTTACGAGCTCACGGTGGAGAGGGTGATGACCGCTGCACCGGAACTCCTGTACCTGGCCTGGACACAGGGATTCGATATCTGGTTCGCCGAACCGTCCTCGGTGCGGATGCGGCCGGAGGTAGGCGAGCCGTTCTATTTCGAGACCCGGCACGAGGGGACGATCCGGCCCCACTACGGGCGTTTCCTGCGTCTGGAACCGGGACGGCTGGTCGAGATGACATGGGTGACGGGCGAAGGCGGGACCGAGGGTGCGGAAACCGTGGTCCGGGTGGAGTTCGTGAAACAGCCGCGGGGTATCCGGTTGCGGTTGCGGCACAGCGGGTTCACCGGCGAGATCGCCCGCGATCGGCACCGCGAAGCCTGGCCGGCGGTGCTGACCCGGCTCGACGAACGAACGGCCGCCACGGTCTGACGGGTGCGAGTAGTTTCGTATCGGACGCGAAACGAATCGTCATCGAAAGGATCGTGATGCCCACACGTACCGCGCGCACCGCCTGGACCGGCGGCCTGCAGGACGGCTCCGGCCAGGTCGAACTGGTCAGCTCGGGAGTCGGCAAGTACGAGGTGTCTTTCCCCAAACGTTCGGCGGACGACGCCGGCGGTACCACCAGTCCCGAGGAACTCATCGCGGGGGCGCATTCGTCCTGCTACGCGATGGCGCTGTCGAACGAGATCGCCCAGGCCGGCGGCACCCCGCAGAGTCTCGATGTCTCGGCGGCGGTCACGCTCGGCCCGGATCCGGCCGGCGGTTTCCGGATCAGCCGGATCGCGCTCACCGTCCGGGGCCGGGTCTCCGGGCTCGACGAGGCCGGTTTCGCGACGGCCGCCGCGGCCGCCAAGGCCGGTTGCCCGATCAGCAAGGCGCTGACCGGTGTGGACGAGATCACGCTCGACGCCGCGCTGGAGTCCTGAGCGGGTCCCGGGTCCCGTTACGCGGCGGGACCCGGGACGCGGGCGGGTCGTCGGCGGCCCGCCGTCGCTCGGTATTCCGACCGTTCACGCCCCGCCGGAAAACCAGGCTCGTGCCGCGGGGGTGTACATCGCGGGAATCGCGACCAGTACCGCGAGAAGATGCCCGACGCGGGTCACGGCCACCAGTATGTCGACTCCGGTGACCCCGGACAGGTCACCGATACCGTTCTCCGCGAAAGCGGACAGCGGTTCGACGACCAGCGATGCCAGGCCGATCACGCCGATACCCACGGTGAGCGCGAGACGTGCCCACCGGCCACCGCGAAACATTCGCCACGCGGCGACGGTCACCAGCGCGTATATCGCGGCGCGCAGCGCCCACCCACCGGCCGTCGAGGCAGCGGTCGTCCCGGAATCGCCGAGGAGCGAATCCGCGCTCCGTATCGCCGTCTCCGCCACTCCGAAACCCACCGCGGCCAGGAAGGCCAGAAACGCCGTGGTCACGGCCGCAGGGCGACGCTGGGGGAGCCTACGGGTGGTCTGACCACGACCACGGAACGCCGGGTGGGTATCGGTGGAAGCCATACCACCGACCGTGCACCCGGCGAGCCGGTGCGGGAATCAACCTGCCGTAGCGACCGGTTCGGCTACCCGGGTACTACCGCGTTCGAGCCACTCGGTGATCACGGCGAAAACCAGGCCGATACTCAGCCAGAGGGTGGTGGAAACCGCCAGCGACGCCGTACGGAACTCCCAGAGCAGGCTTGCCGGGAAATCCGCCCCGACCTCGTTCACGCCGGGCAGCAGGATGTATCCCAGCGTCACCACCAGCACGAACGCCGCCGCGGCGGCGACGAGCCGCAGCGAGCCGAGTTGCGCACGCAGCAGATTCCAGGCGGACACCGCCGCCGCGACGGCGACGAGACCCAGGAC
The DNA here is from genome assembly GCF_055586645.1 of Nocardia sp. NPDC049935. Lineage (NCBI taxonomy): Bacteria > Bacillati > Actinomycetota > Actinomycetes > Mycobacteriales > Nocardiaceae > Nocardia > Nocardia sp. NPDC049935. Next base: position 66,769 of record NZ_JBVJHV010000010.1, read on the forward strand.
CACCGCGGCCACCCACAGCAGGGTGCGGTCGTTGATCGTCTCGGGGTCGCCGACCGCGGGCGGGTTGGCCGGGTACTTGAAGAACGGCACCAGCACCACCGCGAGCCAGCCCGCCACGCCGACGCCGAGGACCAGCCGTGGTCCCGGAATCGAGGTGAACCGGCGGGCGTAGTGCGCCGCGGTGGCGACGATCGCGCCGAAGGCCATTCCGGCCAGCGCGTTCGCCAGGAACTGCCCGAACTTCTGCCACGGCCGGCTGACCACGGCCTCGTCCTCACCGTGGCTGTGACCGCCGGCCTCTTCCCCGTGGCTGTGCCCGGCCTCGGTTCCGTGGGACTCCTCCGCGGGCGCGGCCGCCGCCTCCTCGATGGCGATCGCGGCATCCACCTTGGGTTCGCCGACGAAATTACCGACGATCCCGGCCAGCAGGCCGGCGATCAGACCGGCGAGTAATCCACGGATCAGCAGGGCACCGAATGATCCGGTCAGTGGCACGGCACACCGAGCAGATGTCGTCCGTCGTGCATCAGCTCATGCATGAACATCCCGCTGCGCGAGATGGCGCCCTGATCGAAACCGACCAGGTACAGGGTGAGCAATGCCAGCAGAACGACGCCGACGGTGACCAGGACGGTCGCCAAGGTGTCGGCGCTCCGGGCCGGGGCGTGGACTATGGCCATGATGGATCCTCCTCATCCGGATGCTCGCGTCCGGTCGCGAGTTCTGCGAAGATGCCGGTGTCTGGCTCGGTCCATCCCGACCGGGTGGACTTACAGTGGCGCGACCGCTCCGGGTTCCCACCGGATTACCGCCGCACCTTCGCTTACCCTCGGAACTTTGACACCATCGGGCCTGGTCGTCAATATCGCCTCGGCGAAACAGCGCTGGCCACGGCACCCGCGGGTGCCGTGGCCAGCGCTTTCTCCGGGCGAAGTCAGGAAGCGGGCTTACCCGCCACGTCCAGGACCACCTCGAACTCCAGCAGCGAGGCGCCGGTGGCCACCGGCTTGTTCTGCTGCCCCGCGTGGGCTTCCTTGGCCGGTCCGTCCCGCCATGCCGCGAAGGACTCCTCGGAATCCCACTGGGTGACCACGAAGTACCGGTTCTCGCCGGCGGTCGGCCGGAGCAGCTGGAAGCCGAGGAACCCGGGGGAGTTCTCGACGGCGTGCGCGCGGTGAGCGAACCGCTTCTCCAGCTCCGGACCCGCGCCTTCGGGGATCTCGATCGCATTGATCTTCACAACAGCCATGGGCCCATTCTGCCTCTAATTTTGGAGCGGCTCCGCCGCTCGAGGGTGGGGCCCTGTTGACCCGGTTCTTCACTCCCGGCGGTCGGTCGCTGCGCTCCCTCCCTCTGGTCGCTCCAGAACCGGGCGGGCCCCACCCGGGGGGAGGCGACCGTAGGGAGAGATGTGAGCGAATAAGCGCGGGTCAGGTGGCCGTGGAGCCGGGCGACGTCGGACGGTGATGGGTGCGTGCCGGTGCGCCTGGGGTGGTTCCGTGGCGTGAGCGATCCCGATTAGACTCGGCCGATGCTGCACGACGAGGGCGGGGCCGGCACCCCCATACTGCTGCTGCACGGTCTGATGGGTAGCGCCCGGACCTGGGTCGACCAGCTCGAATGGCTGCGTGGGTACGGCCGGGTGTACACCTTCGACGCGGCGGGGCACGGCCGGCCCGCTCCGGCCGACCTCGGCACCGACGCCTTCGTAGCCGATCTGGCCGCCGCTACCGCCGGGATCACCGAGCCGATGGTGGTGATCGGGCATTCGATGGGTGGTCTGCACGGGTGGGTTTTCGCCGCGGCGTATCCGGAGCGGGTCCGGGCGCTGGTGGTGGAGGATATGGCGGCCGATTTCACCGGTCGCACGGCCGAGCACTGGGCGGCGATGGTCGAGGCCTGGCCGCAGCCTTTCCGGGACGGTGACGCGCTCGCCGAATACTTCGGTCCGGTAGCGGGCCGCTACTTCCAGAATTCCTTCGAGCGGACCCCGCAGGGCTACCGCCTGCACGGGGATATCGCCACCTTCCGGGATATCTCCGAGGAATGGGGCGTCCGGGCGTTCTGGCCGGAGTGGGGGCGGCTACGGCTGCCGACGCTGCTGCTCGAAGGCGAATACACGATCACCCCGCCGGGCCAGATGCGGCGGATGGCCGAACTGCATCCGGCCGCCGAACATGTGCTGATCCCGGAGGCGGGGCATCTGGTCCACGACGACCGGCCGGATCTGTACCGCGCCGCGGTCGAACGGTTCCTCGACCGTGTCCTACCGGCGGAGCACGCCACCGGGGTGTGAGCGGCTCAGCCCTCTCCCGCCAGCGCGAACCGGCCGTCCTGCGTTTGTTCGATCAGGCCGTCCACCAGCAGCGAATCCAGTGCGCGGTCGCGCTGGCCGGGATCGCGGGTCCAGGCCGTGTCCAGCCGGATGCGTTCCACCGGGCCGTGGGCCGCGCGCAGAACGTCGAGGAGCCGGCCGCGGGCCTGCCGGTCGGTGCCCTCGTACTTCTGGGTGCGCCGGGTGGATTCGATGACCGGCCGGCCCGCCGTCACCCAGGCGCAGCGCGGTAGCGGGCAGCGTTCGCAGTCGGGTGCGCGGGCGGTGCATACGGTGGCCCCGAGTTCCATGAGCGCGGCGGAGAACCGGGCGGCGCGGTCGACCCGGATCGGCAGCAGCGCTTCGGTTTCCCGCAGGTCGCGGGTGGCGGGATTACCGGCCTCGCCGCGTCCGTGCACGGCCCGCGCCACCACCCGGCGGACATTGGTGTCCACCACCGGGACCCGGCGTCCGTAGGCGAAGCAGGCGACCGCACGCGCGGTGTAGGCGCCGATGCCCGGCAATCCCAGCAGTACCTCGACATCGTCGGGGACCTCGTCGCCGTGTTCGGCGGCCAGGACCTGCGCGCATTCGTGCAGCCGCAGCGCCCGGCGCGGGTAGCCGAGTTTGCCCCAGGCGCGCAATACCTCGCCCGGGCTCGCCGCCGCCATGGCCGAGGGCACCGGCCAGCGTTCGACCCACACCCGCCAGATCGGTTCGACCCGTACCACCGGGGTCTGCTGCAGCATGATCTCGCTCATCAGGATCTGCCAGGCGGTGACGCCGGGCCGCCGCCAGGGCAGATCGCGGGCGGTGCGGGCATACCAGCCGAGCAGTGCGTCGGCGTCGATCGCGGTGGGATCGGTGGCGGGGCGCGCCCCGGTATCCGGTGTTCCGACGATCCCGCTGCTCACCCGACTCGCTCCGTTCGTCCTCACAGTGCAGTGCCACCGGGATGGCGCAGAGGTAAGCGGTGCCGTAACAACACGGATGCAGGGGTGTGCATCGAATCGTGCAGAATGGACACCATGCCTCACTCCAACCCGGTAAGTGCCTGGAAATCGCTGCGCGAAGGAAACGAGCGTTTCGTGAAGGGCACGTCGCAGCATCCTAGCCAGGGGGCCGCCGACCGAGCCAAGCTCGTGGCGGGCCAGAGCCCGACCGCCCTGCTGTTCGGTTGCAGCGATTCCCGCGTCGCCGCGGAGTTGATCTTCGATCAGGGGCTCGGCGATATGTTCGTGGTGCGGACGGCGGGCCACGCGACCGATGCCTCGGTGCTCGGGTCGATCGAATACGGGGTCGGCGTGCTGAACATCCCGCTGATCGTGGTGCTCGGCCACGAGAGTTGCGGTGCGGTGAAGGCGACGCTGGACACCCTCGACGGCGGCGAGGTGCCCGACGGGTTCATCCGTAGCATCGTCGAGAAGGTCACACCCTCGATCCTGGCGGGCCGGCGGGAAGGGCTCACCGACGCCTACGAGTTCACGGCCCGCCATGTGGTGGAGACCAGCAGCCGGCTGATGGAACAGTCCGCGGTGGTGGCGCAGCGGGTGCGGGCGGGAGAATGCGCGATCGCCTGTGCCACCTACAGTCTGGCCGAGGGACGGGTGCAACTACAGCGCGTTGTCGGCGATATCGGTGAAATCGCCTGACGGTCCGCGGTCCGGACCGGGCCACGGCGTACCGTGCCGGCCCGGCCCGCGGCCGGAACCGGCACGGCCGGGCACTCGCGGTGTGCCGTTGACCGCCCTCGCCGCTCGATGCGCTTACCGTTGACACGTGTTGGAACCGACAGGACCACTTCCGCCGGAGATCTACTGGCGGCGTCGAGTATTTGCCATCGGAGCGCTGATCGTCGCGCTCGCGGTGGTGATCTGGCTGGTCGTGACCGTCTCCCGGGGCGGCGATTCGCCCGGTGCGGCCGCGGCGACCTCGTCCACCGAGACCACCGAACCCGCCGCGCGTTCGACGTCGGTGCCGTCCTCCACCACCAGCGCGTCCCGGGAGACCACCTCGGCCGGGCAGACTTCCGGTTCGGCGCCGGTGGCTTCCGGAGAATGCTCCGATCAGTCGCTGGCGATCAAGGTATCGGTCCAGCAACCCACCTACCGGGTGGGGGAGGAGCCGGTCTTCGGCATCGTCATCACCAATATCTCGGGCGAACCGTGCTCCCGGGATATGGGCTCGGGCCTGCAGCAGGTGTCCGTGCACAGCCTGGACGGCGGACGGCGGCTGTGGGCCAGCACCGACTGCTACCCCGACGGCGACCCCGATATGCGGACCCTGGACCGCGGTGAACAGGCCGCGTTCACGGTGACCTGGACGGGCGCCACCTCACAGCCGGAGTGCGCGGGCGAACGGGTGCCGGTGCCGACCGGCGCCTACAACGTGGTGGCGCAATTGGGTTCGGTGCGCAGCGCCCCCGAACCGTTCAATATCGCCTGACCGCCTACTTCCGCGAAAGCCCGGCCAGCCGCAGGGCGCCGCGCAGGCTCGACGCCTCATGCAGCTTCATGGGCGTGTCCTTGCCGTCCACGCCCGGCGGCACCACCGCGTCGGTGAAACCGAGTCGTTCGGCCTCGGCCAGGCGCCGGGTGGTGGAGGTGATCCGGCGGACCTCACCGGCCAGCCCCACCTCTCCGAGGATCACCCAGCCCGGCGGCAGGGCGGTATCGCGGGCCGCGCCGGCGATGGCGAGCGCGATCGCGAGATCGGCCGCCGGCTCGACCAGCCGCATCCCGCCCACGGTGGCCGCGTAGACGTCCTGTTTGCCCACGTACAGCCCGCAGCGGCTTTGCAGCACCGCCAGCACCATGGCGACCCGGTTGTAGTCCAGTCCGCTCACCGCGCGGCGTGGGGCCGGTGCCTGGGTCTCCACGGTGAGCCCCTGGACCTCGCCGACCAGTGGACGTTTCCCGTCCATGGCCACGGTGACCGCGGTTCCCGGCACCGAATCCGCGCGGTGGTGCAGGAAGAGGCCGGAAGGGTCGGTGACACAGACGATTCCGTCGTCGTGGAGTTCGAAGCAACCCACCTCGTCGGCGCTGCCGAAGCGGTTCTTGATCCCCCGGATCATCCGCAGCGCCGTGTTCTTGTCGCCCTCGAACTGCAGCACCACATCGACCAGATGCTCGAGCGTGCGCGGACCGGCCACGGCGCCGTCCTTGGTGACATGTCCCACGAGCAGCACCGCGATTCCGCTCGCCTTGGCCAGCGAGGTCAGCGCGGCGGTCACGGCACGGACCTGGGTGACGCCGCCGATGACGCCGTCGGTATCCGGAGCCAGCATCGTCTGCACCGAATCCACCACCAGCAGTGTCGGTTTCACCTGATCGACATGCCCGAGAACGATCGAGAGATCCGATTCCGCGGCGAGATAGACCCGATCATGCACCGCGCCCGTCCGGTCCGCCCGCAACCGGACCTGCCCCGCGGATTCCTCCGCGGTCACATACAGCGCCCGTTCGTCGCGCTGCCGGGCCCACCGGTGCGCGACCTCGAGCAGCAGCGTGGATTTACCGACCCCCGGCTCGCCCGAGAGCAGGACCACCGAACCCGCGACGATACCTCCGCCCAGCACCCGGTCGAGTTCGGCGACCCCGGTGGGCCGGGCGGTCGTGGTCTGCGAATCGATCCGGGACAGCGGCGCCGCCGCGGTGGTCGGCAACATCGCCTTGCGCCCACCACCGGCCGCCGCGGCCACCGGCAGCGCTTCGTCCACGGTCCCCCACGCCCCGCACCCCGGGCACTTCCCGACCCATTTGGCGACTTCGTGCGCGCACTCCGAACACCGGTACACGGCCTTGTTCTTGGTCACTGCCACAGAACAAGACCCTAGCTGGAATATTGGAGCAGCTCCGCTGCTCGAGGTTCGGCCCTCTTGAGCGCCTGCTGTCAGCCCTCGAGACTCGTGGCTTCGCCACATGCGCTTCGAGTGCTGACAGCAGGCGCGGGCCGAACCAGGGCCTCGTTGGACCCGGGGTGGAGGCAGTTCGGGGTGTCCACAGGGAAGTCGGGTTCGGCACGCCGACGCCCCGCGTTTGCCCGAATGGTCGCCTACGCCAGGGCGGGGCCCGCCCCGGTTCTGGAGCGACCAGAGGGAGGGAGCGCAGCGACCGACCGGCGGGAGTGAAGAACCGGGGTTAATAGGGCCCCGCCCTCGAGCGGCGGAGCCGCTCCAATATCTCAGTGCCCGCCCGCGGGGCCGGTGGTGCTCTTGGAGAGTTCGGATTCGACGCGGGCGGCATCGAGGCCGGCGTCGACGGGGACCTGTACCAGGACCGAGCCGCTCTGCTTGAAGTTGAAGGTGAAGTCGTAGGTGAGGCCCGGGATGATGTTCTTGGTCAGGCCGGTGACCTCGATACGGGCGTGTTCGGTTGTACCGCCCTCGGTCTGGATGGTCTCACCGGTGGTGTGGGTTTCCGCACCGGCCGCGGGGGTGGACACCACGACGGTTTCCGCGGGCGAGATCTCGAGCTTGTCGCCCTGGGCGGGGGTGATCTTCACGGGGCCGAGGTCGGTGGTGACACCGGTCAGTTCGTCGGTGACGGTTTCGCCGGTGTTCACGATCGACAGCGACAGTGCCGCCTGGCCGCCCGTGGTGTTGGCGGGGGAGCCGTTCCCGGGGTACACGAGGTGGACGTTGCGCAGTGCGATGGCGCCGATATCGGCGGTGTTGCCGTTGATCGCGGCGACCTGGTCGGCGGTCTGCGAGACCATGCCGGCGCCGCAGCCGGACAGGGCGAGCGCCGCACCGGCGGCGAGCGCGGCGACCGTCACCAGGCGGCGCCGACGCCGAGTCGGGGAGACCGGGCTCGCGGCGGTCGCGGCATTCAGTGCAGTCACGGGTTGTCCTCCATGTCCGAGTGGGCGCACTCCAACTAGGCACTGTAGTAGTCGGTTCGGAACGGCGGGTGCACCGGGCGGTGTCAGGGGGGATTGCGCCGTGTCGCCTGTGTGATTTGTCGCACGTCGGGGCGGGTGCAGGCATATCTCGGGGTTCGCCGGGTCGGACGGCGGGATCGATGCGCCCGGGGCCGGTTGGACGGGGCGCCGCGGGGCCGGGGCGGGGGCGGCGTTGACCGGTAACGATTCGGCCTCCGCGGGCGAATCTCCGACCCGCTCGGAGCGGGGTCGCCGGGGTCGCGCCCGAGGGGTGTTCCGACACCCGTTCGGGCACAACGTAATGCACACCCATCCGGTCCTGTCAAGTGCCAGTACCTGGTCGTTGTGGCCCTGACCTGCGCAGTTGATCGCGCCGTTATCGAGTCGCGTGTTAAACTGTGAACATCGAAAGGGGCACGGGACACATGATTTTTAAGGTCGGAGATACCGTCGTTTATCCCCATCATGGGGCGGCTTTGATCGAAGCTATCGAGACCCGCACCATCAAGGGTGAGCAGAAAGAGTATCTGGTCCTGAAGGTCGCACAGGGTGACCTCACTGTTCGGGTTCCCGCGGAAAACGCGGAATATGTCGGCGTCCGCGATGTCGTGGGCCAGGAAGGCCTCGATCGGGTCTTTCAGGTTCTGCGTGCGCCGCATACCGAGGAACCCACCAATTGGTCCCGTCGTTACAAGGCCAACTTGGAGAAGCTCGCCTCCGGCGATGTGAACAAGGTGGCCGAGGTCGTACGCGACCTGTGGCGCCGGGAACAGGATCGTGGCCTGTCCGCGGGCGAGAAGCGGATGCTGGCCAAGGCTCGGCAGATCCTCGTCGGTGAGCTCGCGCTCGCCGAGGGGACCGATGACGGCAAGGCCGAGACGCTGCTCGACGAGGTTCTCGCCGCGGCGTCCTGACCGTGCGTGAATCGGACGGTGCCGGCCGTACCGCCGGTCCCGTCACCGCGTTGGTTCCTGCCGCCGGCCGTGGTGAACGCTTGGGTGCGAATGAACCCAAGGCGTTTGTCGCGGTCGGCGGCACACCCATGCTCGGGCTGGCTGTGAAAGGCCTGATGGCCGCCGAGGTCGTCGACGAGATCATTGTGATGGTGCCCGCCACTCTCGTCGACCGCGCCGCGGCCCTGCTACCGTCCGACGCCCCGGTACGGATCGTGGTCGGTGGCGCCGAGCGCACCGACTCCGTCCGCGCCGGTCTGGCGGCCGCCGACGCGGCCACCGGGTACTTCCTGGTCCACGATGCCGCGCGGGCGCTCACTCCGCCCGAGCTGATCGCCCGGGTGGTAGCCGAGCTGCGCTCCGGGCATCCGGCGGTGATACCCGCGCTGCCTGTGGTGGACACCGTGAAATCGGTGGATCCGGCCGGTGTCGTCACCGGGACGCCCGACCGATCGGCCCTGCGCGCCGTGCAGACCCCTCAGGGCTTCGCCGCCGATGTGCTGCGCCACGCCTACACCCACCCCGAGGCCGCGACCGACGATGCCGGTCTGGTCGAGCGGCTCGGTGTCCCCGTGCGCACCGTCACCGGCGATCCATTGGCTTTCAAGATCACCACGCCGCTGGACCTGCGGCTGGCCGATGCCGTACTGCACGGCAGTCCGGTGGTGAGCTCGTGCTGAACGTCCGTGTCGGCATCGGCACCGATGTCCACCCGATCGAACCGGGCCGGCCCTGCTGGATGGCGGGCCTGTTGTTCGACGGTGAGGACGGCTGCGCCGGTCACTCCGACGGTGATGTCGCCGCGCACGCGTTGTGCGATGCCCTGTTGTCCGCGGCCGCCATGGGCGATGTGGGCTCGGTGTTCGGCACCGGACGGCCCGAGTGGGCCGGAGTTTCCGGGGCCGCCATGTTGAAAGAGGTCCGGCGGCTGCTGGAAGAGGCGGGATACGCGGTGGTCAACGCCGCGGTCCAGGTCATCGGCAATCGCCCGCGTATCGGCCCGCGCCGGGCCGAGGCGCAGCAGGTGCTCGGTGATCTGCTGGACGCGCCGGTCTCGGTATCGGGCACCACCAGCGACGGCCTGGGGCTCACCGGCCGTGGGGAAGGTATCGCCGCCGTGGCCACCGCGCTGCTGCACTGTCCGGAGCGGCCGAGCACGCCCGGAGCCGGTAGCGAGATCTGACCGGTACGAACACCGGATACTGCGAGGCCGCGTATTCGGGGTGAACCGGGCTCGAAGGTGATCGGCGAGCCCCGGCCCGGCCGAATGCCGCAACACCGGCCCGCCCCGCTACCCTGCCCATATCCCCCTGCACAACATCCGAGTGCAATCCATACACGAAACTAGGATCGACTGCCGTGACGCTGCGCCTGTTCGACACCGAGAAACGGACCCTGCGTGATTTCACGCCGCTGGTACCCGGCCATGCCTCGGTGTACCTGTGTGGCGCGACCGTGCAGGGTCAGCCACATATCGGTCATGTCCGCAGCGGCGTGGCGTTCGATATTCTCCGCCGCTGGCTCACCGCGAACGGTTTCGACGTGGCATTCATCCGCAATGTCACCGATATCGAGGACAAGATCCTCACCAAGGCGGCCGCGGCCGGACGGCCCTGGTGGGAGTGGGCCGCGACCCATGAGCGCGCCTTCGACCAGGCCTATCGGCAACTCGGCGTACTGCCGCCCTCGGCGGAGCCCCGGGCCACCGGCCATATCACCCAGATGGTCGATTTGATGCAGCGGCTGATCGACCGGGGTCATGCCTACGCCTCCGAGGGCAATGTCTATTTCGATGTGCGCAGTTATCCGGAATACGGGCAGTTGTCCGGCCACCGGCTCGACGATGTGCATCAGGGCGAGAGCGCCGGCGTCGGTAAACGCGATCCGCGGGATTTCACCCTGTGGAAGGCGGCGAAACCGGGCGAGCCCACCTGGCCCTCGCCCTGGGGGCCGGGACGGCCGGGCTGGCATCTGGAATGCTCGGCAATGGCCGAGTTCTACCTCGGGTCAGAATTCGATATCCACTGCGGTGGAATGGATCTGGTCTTCCCGCATCACGAGAACGAAATCGCTCAGTCCAAAGCGGCCGGGCACGGCTTCGCGCAGTACTGGTTGCACAACGGCTGGGTCACCATGGGTGGCGAGAAGATGTCGAAATCGCTCGGCAATGTGCTGTCCATTCCGAATGTGCTGAAATCGGTGCGCGCGGTGGAATTGCGTTTCTATCTGGGCAGCGCGCACTACCGGTCGATGCTGGAGTATTCCGACAAGGCGCTCACCGACGCCGCCCAGTCGTATCAGCGGATCGAAGCGTTCGTGAACCGGGTGGCCGAACGTGGCGGCGATATCCCGATGGGGAAATGGACCGACGGTTTCGCCGCCGCCCTCGACGACGATCTCGGCGTGCCGAAAGCGCTCGCCGAGATCCACCACGGTGTGCACGAGGGCAACAGGGCACTGGACGCGGGAGTCATCGATACCGCCCGTGAGCACGCCGGACAGGTCCGCGCGATGCTCGACGTGCTGGGCGTGGACCCGCTGGACCCGCACTGGCACGCGGGCGCCGACCATTCCGCCGCCGACGCCGCGCTCGAGGTGCTCGTCGCCGCCGAACTGGAGCGGCGCCAGCAGGCCCGGGCCACGAAGGACTGGGCCAGCGCCGACGCCGTCCGCGATCGGTTGCAGGCGGCCGGTATCGAAGTCACCGACACCCCCAACGGCGCGGAATGGTCGCTGGGCGCACCTACCCCCGGAAAGGCGGGCTGAGATGGCCGGCAACTCACAACGTCGAGGTGCTATCCGCAAGGGCGGCACCAAGAAGGGGCAGGTCGTCGGATCCGGCGGGCAGCGGCGGCGCGGACTGGAGGGCCGCGGCCCGACCCCGCCCGCCGAAGCACGCACCAAACATCCGGCCGCCCGGCGTTCCGCGGCGAAAGCCAAAGCGGCGCAGAACAAACCGGCCCCCCGCGGCGGCCGTCCCGCGGGCCGGCACGGCGACGACGGTCCCGAGTTGGTGCTGGGCCGTAATCCGGTGATCGAATGCCTGCGCGCCGGGGTGCCCGCGACGGCGCTCTATGTGGCGGTGGGCACCGAGAACGACGAACGCCTCACCGAGAGTGTGCGTATCGCCGCGGACGCCGGTATCTCCATCCTCGAGGTGCCGCGCACCGATCTGGACCGGATGAGCAGCAACGGTCTGCATCAGGGCATGGCGCTGCAGGTTCCGCCCTATCGCTACGCCCATCCGGACGACCTGCTCACCCGTGCGCTCGAATCACCGGAACCGGCACTGCTGGTCGCCCTGGACAACATCTCGGACCCGCGCAACCTGGGCGCCGTGGTGCGCTCGGTCGCCGCGTTCGGCGGTCACGGCGTGGTGATCCCGCAACGGCGCAGCGCCAGCGTCACCGCGGTCGCCTGGCGCACCAGCGCCGGCGCCGCCGCCCGGCTGCCGGTCGCCCGTGCCACGAATCTCACTCGTACGCTCAAGGATTGGGCATCCCGCGGCGTGCAGGTGATCGGCCTCGACGCCGGCGGCGACACCTCCCTCGACGATTTCGACGGCACCACTCCCACCGTGATCGTCGTCGGCTCCGAAGGCAAAGGCCTCTCGAGGCTCGTCCGCGAGAACTGTGACGCCATCCTCAGCATCCCCATGGCGGGCCCGGTCGAATCGCTCAACGCCTCGGTAGCGGCGGGCGTGGTCCTGGCCGAAACGGCCAGACAACGCCGCATCTGAGCCGTCGGCCCCGACAGCCCGCCCCGAAGGCGGCCACCACCCCCGGGTGACTCATTACGTCCCGCTCACCCACTCGGCACCGCCCCCACCCCGCGCCGAGCCCCGTGAGGCCCCGGTTCGGCCCGCGTCGGCTGTCAGTGCTCGAAGCGCATGTGGCGAAGCCACGAGTCTCGAGCGCTGACAGCCGACGCTCAGGAGGGCCGAACCTCGAGCAGCGGAGCTGCTCCAGTGTTACAGCTCCAAATCACGGCAAAATCGGTTCGGCACCGTAGAATTCGTGGTGTGGTGATACCCAACGCGCCTATCGACAAGCCGGTCGAGCACCCGCACGCGACGACGGTGCTGTTCCTGGGTGCGCTCAGCGTGCTGTGTTGTGGACTGGCCGGGCCGGTGGCCTGGGCGCTGGGTAAGCGGGCTCTCGATCAGATCGAGGAGTCCGGCGGCGCGTACGGTGGCCACACCCAGGTGGTGGTCGGATTCACGCTCGGTGTCATCGGCACCATCCTGATGATCGTGCTGGCCGTGCTCTTCCTGCTCGTCTGGTTCAGCGGCGGCTGACCGCCCACTCAATCCAGGCTCTGCTGGCCCGCCCATTTCGTCCGGGCCCAGGTCGGCCACTCCTCACTGATCGAACCCGACCAGGTCGGTTGCCGGCGTTCCCGGAACGCCGCCATCGCCTCGCCCGCGTCCCGCCCGTCGGCGATATGTTCGTTCAGATCGCCCTCGAGCTGTCCGACGACATTCGGTTCCAGCCCGATGCCCTCCCACAGCAGCCGCTTCGACAGCGCGGCGCTCAGCGGCGCGGAACCGTTGGCGATATCGTGGGCGACCGCCATAGCCGTGGGCAATACCTCCGCGGCCGGCAGGCAGGCGTTCGCCAGCCCCATCGCCTTGGCCTCGTCCCCGTCGAAGGTGCGGCCGGTGAGCAGGATATCGGCGGCGTTGGCCAGCCCCGCCAGCCGCGGCAGCGTCCAGTGCACGTACCCGTCGGCGAGCACCCCGCGCCGCACCTGACTCAGCGCGTACACCGCGTCGTCGGCCAGGTACCGCAGATCGCACTGCAGCGCCAGCGCCAGCCCGGCCCCCACCGCGTGTCCGTTGACCGCCGCGATCACCGGCTTGCGCACCAGGAAGGGCGGCGGATCGATACTGGCGCTCACCTCGCCCACCCGATCGGACAGATCGGCTCCCGCGCAGAAGGCCGGCGGAGTCCCGGTGATCACCACGACCCGGATCGCGTCCTCGGCGTCGCACCTCTTCAGCGCCGCCCCCAGCGCCTCGGTCATGGCGGGGTTGAAAGCGTTCTGCTTGGCCGGCCTGTTCAGGGTGAGGACGGCGATGCCCGCTGAGACATCGACGAGCAATTCCGAACTCATGGCAGGGAGTCTATGGCGCGCCCCCCACGCCCAGTAACCCGGAGCTGTAATTTTGGAGCTGTAACTTGGAGCAGCTCCGCTGCTCGAGGTTCGGCCCTCTCGAGCGCCTGCTGTCAGCCCTCGAGACTCGTGGCTTCGCCACATGCGCTTCGAGGGCTGACAGCAGGCGCGGGCCGAACCCTTTCAGGGGCTCGCATGGCGGGGCTTGCTCATACTGCGTGTGCCGAGTTCAGCGAGGCCTTCCGAGGGTTGCGGGCCGTCCCGTGTTTCAGTGTCCGAAGCGCATGTGGCGAAGCCACGAGTCTCGGGCGCTGAAACACGGGACACAAGGGGCCCGCAACCCCGCGGCGCCGGAGGCGCCGCCGAATTACCTGAGCAGTTTGCGGGAGATGGCGTATTTGTGGACTTCGGTGGGGCCGTCGTAGAGGCGGAAGGGGCGGATGTCGCGGAAGATCATCTCGACGACCGTTTCGTCACTGACGCCGATTCCGCCGAGGATCTGGACGCAGCGGTCGGCGACCTTGAACAGTTCCTCGGAGACGAACGACTTCGCCATCGAGCTCTCGTGGCGGGCTTTTTCGCCCTGGTCCATGAGCCAGCAGGTGTGCCAGATGGTCAGCCGGCACTGGTGCAGGGCGATTTCGTTGTCGGCGATCATGAACGACACGCCCTGGTGTTCGCCGAGGGTTTTGCCGAAGGCGGTGCGGGTTTTCGCGTGGTCGATGGCGATGCTCTGGGCGCGTTCGGCGGCTCCGAGCCAGCGCATGCAGTGGGTGAGGCGGGCGGGGGCCAGCCGCAGCTGCGCGTAGCGCAGGGCCTGGCCGGCTTCGCCGAGGAGGGCCGATTGCGGGAGTGTGAGCTTGTCGAAGCGGACCACGCAGTGACCGGCGACGTAGTTGCGGTCCATGGTGTTCATGGTGCGTTCGATGACGATGCCGGGCTGATCGCCGTCGGTGAGGAACAGGGTGGGGCCCGACGGCAGGTGCGGGTTGTCCTCGAGCCGGGCCATGATGATCCAGGTTTTCGCGCCGTTGGCGCCGGTGATGAGCCATTTGCGGCCTTCGATGGTGAAGTTCTCGCCGTCGAAGGTGGCGGTGGTGGCGAGCTGGCCGGGATCGGAGCCGGCGCCGTCGGGTTCGGTCATGGCGAATACCGAGCGCTGGTGGCCGTCGATGACGGGCTGAAGATACCGTTCGGTCTGTTCCGGGTTCGCGATCTTGGAGAGCAGGAACATATTGCCCTCGTCCGGCGCCGCGCAGTTCATCGCGACCGGGCCCAGGGTCGACCAGCCGGCGGCCTCGTAGAGGACGGCCTGCTCGATATGGGTCAGTCCCCGGCCGCCGAGCGCGGTGGGGGCCTGGATGGTCAGCAGTTTCTCGGCGCGGGCGAGTTCGACGAGTTCCTGGCGGAGTTCGTCGGTGGGGCCGTGCGCGGTGAGGCGGGGATCGCGCTCGTAGGGGACGATCTTCTCGGCGACGAAGCGTCGGACCCGGTCACGTTCGGTGGCGAGGTCGGCGGGAATCGTGAAGTCGATCATCTGTGGTCACCTTCGTTCCGGGAGCGTTGGATCGAGCATACGAAACCCGCCCATCCGTACTGAAGGCACCTGCCCGCAGAATCGAACCCCCGATCCGGCCGAACCCTCCCGCATATCCGTGTGCCGCGCCCCCGAAACCCCGCCGGTCGCATCCGCCGCCGGAGGCGGCGCCGAAATTACCGCACCCTGGCGACCTGGCGTTGCCTTGCGCCGATCACCCGGCAGACCAGGTAGATCACGAACGAGATCGTGGTGACGAAGGTGGAGACCGGGGCGCCGGGTGCCAGCGACAGCAGGATGCCGCCGACGGCCGAGATCTCGGCGAACAGGACCGCGAGCAGGGTGGCCCGCATCGGGTCGGCGGTGAGCTGGGCCGCCGCGGCGGCGGGCGTGATCAGCAGCGCGAGTACGAGCAGGGCCCCCACGATCTGCACTCCGAACGCCGCGGTGATGCCGAGCATCACCGCGAACAGGATGGACAGCGCGCGCACCGGGACTCCGCGTGCCACGGCGACCTCGGGGTCGGTGCTGGCGAACAGCAGCGGACGGTAGACCACGGCCAGCACCGCCAGCACCGCGGCGGTACAGGTGGCCAGCAGGGTCAGTCCGCCGAATCCCACACTGACGACCTGGCCGGTCAGCAGGGAGAACTTGGATCCGGCGCGTTCCGGGCCGAGCCACAGGAACAGCACCGAGAGGCCGAGGCCGAAGGAGAGCACCACCGCGATCACCGAGTCGCGTTCGCGGGCGCGAGTGCCCAGGACCCCGAACAGGACCGCCGCCACCACCGATCCGGCGATCGCGCCGACGCCGACCCCCGCGCCGACCAGCAGCGCGGCGGCCGCACCCGTCAGCGACAACTCGCTGGTGCCGTGGACCGCGAACGACATCTGCCGGCTGATGATCAACGGACCGATCACCCCGGCCAGCAGGCCCAGCAGGGCCGCGGCGAGAACCGCCTGCTGGACGAAGTCGTAGCCGAGGAGATGGACGGTGGTCCCGATATCGAAGATCTCGGCCAGCACATCGGAGAGCTGGTTCATCCGCGGGCCTGCTCGGTCCGGCGCACCGGTTCGGCGTCCGCCGTCCGGTGCGGAGTGCCGGGATCGCCGTGACAGTGGGCGCCCGCGGTGCCGAGGGCGTCCATGGTGTCACCGGTGCCGACCACGACCAGCCGGCCGCGGACCCGCAGCACATCGACATCGGTCTGGTACAGCTCCGACAACACCGCCGAGGTCATGACCTGGTCGGGGGTACCGATCCGGAACTTCCCGTCCACGAGGTAGAGCACCCGGTCCACCAGCGGCAGGATCGGGTTGATCTCGTGGGTGACGAACAGCACCGCGGTGCCGTGCTCGCGGCGGCGCGCGTTGATCAGCCCCGACACCAGCTGCTGGCTGGCCAGGTCGAGGCTGAGCAGCGGTTCGTCGCAGAGCAGGACCGTCGGGTCGCCGACCAGCGCCTGCGCCACCCGCAACCGCTGCTGTTCGCCGCCGGACATACTCTCCAGCGGGGCCTTCGCGAAGGCTTCGGCGCCCACATCGGCGATGGCGGCGGACACCTTGCGGCGGCGTTCGGCCCGCCCGCGCAGACCGAGCCCCCAGCGATGCCCGTCGACACCCAGGCCGACGAGATCGGTGCCGCGCAACTGTACTCCGGCGTCGATGGTGCGCTGCTGCGGGATATAGCCGATATCGGGGTGCCCGGCGCGCGGCGCGGCCCCGGCGATACGCGCGCTGCCCGAGGACAGCGCGAGCTGGCCCAGCAGCACCCGCAGCAGCGACGTCTTCCCCGACCCGTTCGGTCCGAGTATCGCGATGAACTCACCGCGGGCGACACTCAGGTCCAGTTCCCGCCACAGCGTCCGGTCCCCGAAGGCGAGGGTGGCCGCGTCGAGCCGGACCGCGGGCGTTTCGCCGCGCGCCGCCGCCGAACCGTTGCGGGCCGCCGACCCGTTCGGGTGGACCGCCCCGTCGACCGCGGGCGCGGTGCGGCGGCCCGCAGGCGCGGTATCGCTCATTGCATCCATCCGTTCGTCGCCGGTCCGCGTCAGCCGAGAGCCTCGGCCAGGGCCTGGGCGTTCTGGGTCTGCCATGCCACGAAATCGAGCCCGTCCGGCAGCGTCTCTGTCACCTCGACCACCGGAATCCCGGCGGCCTCGGCCGCCGCCCGTAGATCCTGGCTCACCTTGTCCTCGGTCTGGACGTTGTAGATCAGTACCTGGATCTTCTTCCCGGTGATCAGATCGCGGGTCGCGGCGACCGCCGCGGGCGCCGGATCGGTTTCCTGCTCGATCGCTTCCTGATAGTCACGCGGCGTCCGGTCGACCGTACCCGCGTCCTGCAGCAGGTAGTACGCCAGCGGCTCGGTTTGCAGCACCGTGGCGCCGGGCCGGTCGGCCGCGATCCGGTCGGTCTGCGCGCTCACCTGGGCGACCCGGTCGGTGAACTGGGCCGCGCGGTCGGCATAGGCCTGGGCGTGCTCCGGATCGATCGCCGCGAGCGCCGATCCGATCTGTCCTGCCACCGCCGCCACGGTCTCCATGTCGTACCAGACGTGCTCGTTGGCATCGTCGCGGATCTGCGCGTCCCGCGAAGCCACGGCCTCCACCGTCCGCTTGTCCCGGCCCTCGATCGCCTTGGCGACGAACTCGTCGTAGTGCCCGCCGTTGAAGACCACCAGATCGGCGTCACTGAGCTGCGCCGACTCCGCCGCCGAGGTCTCGTGCGAATGGGGGTCGGCGGCGGGATCGGAGATGATCGCCGAAACCTCGGCATCCGGCCCCGCGACCGCACCGGCGATATCGGCCCACACATTGGTCGACGCGACCACCGAAGGCTTACCGGAATCACCCCCCGCACCCCCGCACGCGGTCAGCATCGCGGCAGCCGCGACCCCCACCGAGAGAACCAGGGCGCTACGGACGGACTTCAAGGACACGGGTCTACCTACCAGAGTTAATGGAAATCGTTTCCGTTTTACTTTAGCAGGACAGAACCAGCCCCCTGAACCAACCGCCCAGTCCGCCCCCCGACGCCTCAACCAGTAACGCCCCCATCGACAACCCGGCCCATCCGGACACCCCACCCTCCGAAGATCACCTTCCCACCGCCGAGCCCCGGAGGCCCTGGTTCGGCCCGCGTCGGCTGTCAGCGCTCGAAGCGCACGTGGCGAAGCCACAAGTCTCGAGCGCTGACAGCCGACGCTCAGGAGGGCCGAACCTCGAGCGGCGGAGCCGCTCCAAAATTACAGCTCCGAAATCACTGCCCCAGCAACTGGGCGCAGCGCAGGAGGCCGAGGTGGCTGTAGGCCTGGGGATGGTTCCCCAGCGACCGCTCCGCCACCGGGTCGTATTCCTCGCTCAGCAACCCCGTCGGCCCCGCCACATCCACCAGCTGCGCGAACAGCGCTTCGGCGTCGGAACGCTTCCCGATCAGCAGATAGGCCTCCACCAGCCAGGCCGCGCACAGGTGGAAGCCGCCTTCGCCGCCGGGCAGGCCGTCGTCGTGGTGGTACCGGTAGACCGTGGATCCGCTGCGGAGTTCGGCCTCGGTGGCCACCACCGTCGCGGCGAAGCGCGGATCGGAGGGGTCGATGAGACCGCTGAGGCCGATGTGCAGGGTGGCCGCGTCGAGGTCGGTGCCGTCGTAGGCGGCGGTGTAGGACTGGACCTCGTCGTTCCAGCCCTTGGTCTTCACCTCTTCGGAGATGGTGTCGCGCAGCGGGGCCCACGCGGCGTCGATCGGGCGGTCGAACTTCTCGGCCAGAACGAGCGCGCGGTCGACGGTGAGCCAGCCCATCACCTTCGAGTACACGTGGTGGCGGGGGTTTCCGCGGATCTCCCAGATGCCGTGGTCGGGTTCGGTCCAGCGGCGCTGCACCGCCGAGACCATGGCGTGCACGAGTTCCCAGTCGGCGTCGGGCAGGACCTTGCGCGGGTCGGTGGTGCCCTGCTTCTCGCGGGCGTGCGCGAGGGCGGTGATGAGATCGACGATGGGGCCGAAAACGTCCAGCTGGACCTGCATGTTCGCGGCGTTGCCGACACGCACCGGCCGCGATCCGGCGTAGCCGGGCAGCTGATCGATCACCGCTTCCGGGGGGAGGGTTTCGCCGTAGATGGTGTACAGGGGGTGGAGGCGTTCGGGGCCGGGCAGCGTTTCCAGCACCCGGTGCACCCAGTCCAGATACTGTTCGGCCTCCCCGAGCGACCCCAGTGAGACCAGGGCGTTGGCGGTGAGTGCGGCATCGCGCAGCCAGCAGTAGCGGTAATCCCAGTTGCGCACGCCGCCGATGTCCTCGGGCAGCGAGGTGGTGGCGGCGGCCAGAATGGACCCGGAGGGGGCGTGCACCAGGCCGCGCAGGGTTAGCGCGGACCGTTTCATCAGGTCGGGTTTGAGGACGGGCAGGTCGAGCCCGGCCGCCCATTCCGACCAGTACAGCTCGGCGATCCGCCGGCGTTCGGCCTCGCCGGTGGTGGCGGGGGTCAGATCGTGTGTGCCGCACCGCAGTTCCAGCACGACGGGCCCGTCGGTGGGGTCGACCACGGCGGTCGCCGTATCGTGGGCGCCGTCGCTGTGGATCTGCCAGGTGACTCCGGGCGAGCGCAGTACCACCGGGTCGTTGGTGCCCCAGACCCGCAGTCCGTCGCGCTCCACCTGGATGGAGACCGGGACCTGCCCGAATTCCGGGCGCGGCGCGAAGGTGACCTCGGCGGGGGCGGTTCCGGTGATCACCCGGGTGAGATCGGTGCGGTCGGGGTCCACGTCATGCGGGAGGTAATCGGTGACCTGGAGTTTCGCCCAGCGGGTTTCGACGGTCATGGTGCCGTCGACGTAGCGCTGCGACAGCGGCAGGCCCGGGCGCTGCGGGGCCACCGAGAAGTGCCCGGCGTCGATGCCGCCGAGCAGATGGGCGAAGACGGCGGCCGAATCGGGTTCGGGATGGCAGAACCAGGTGACCGTGGCGTCGGGGGTCAGCAGTGCCACCGAGCGCGGGCTGGCCAGCATGGTGAGTCGTTCGATCCGGGGGGCGCTGGCGCCGGCCAGCCAGGTGCGCCGCTCCTCGAGCAGGTACGCGAGGGCGTGCGATACCGCCTCGGTGGTGTGCACGCGGTATTTGGCGAGGGATTCGCCTTCGCCGACCTTGATACCGATATCGGGTCCGGCGAGTACCCGGAACGCCTTCTCGTCGGTGACGTCGTCGCCGAAGAACACCGCCGCCGACGCGCTCTCCTGGTGGCGCACGGTGCTGAGCGCCGAACCCTTGTCGGTGGGGACGACGGCCAGCTCGATCACGGCCTTACCTTCGGTGACCTGGACGCCGACCCAGCAGGCCGGGCCCTGGCGGGCCTGGCTCAGGGCCTGGCGCCCGATCTCGGCCGGGGCGTTGCGCACATGCAGCGCGACGCTGGCCGGTTTGACCTCCACGGAGGCGCCGGGGTGGTCGGCGGCGATGGCGTTCAGCGCCGTCACGACCTCGCGCAGCAGTTGCCGGGCGTCGTTGTCGATGGCGTGGACGAAGCCCACGTCGAACTCGGAACCGTGGCTGCCGATCAGCTGCACTTCCACCGGTAGCCGCGACAGGGCGGCCAGGTCACGCAGCGCGCGGCCGGAGATCACGGCCGCGGTGGTGCCGGAGAGGCCGGCCAGTGCGCGTAAGGCTCTCACCGACTCCCCGTGCGGGTATGCCTTGGCCGGATCGGACACGATGGGCGCGATCGTCCCGTCGTAATCCGATGCGACCAGCAGCCGAGGCACGCGAGCGACCGTCGACAGCGCTCGGCGAAGTTCCAGTGGCAGATCCTGTGCGCTCACACCATCCAACCTATTGATCGGAGTTTTCGTTAAGGGGGGGCGCGCATGACAATACTGTGTCGAGAGCCCTACTCCGATTCGGCGGGAACTGTGAGCGGCCGCCTACACCTCGGAACGTTTGCCGAGCAGTAGATCGACGGTCAGTTCGAGGCGTTCGGAGACGTCGGTCGCCGAGGCGCGCCGGGTCAGCCAGGCCACCAGATTCGACAGCCAGACATCGCTGATGACGCGGGCGATGGCGAGCTGGCGTTCGGTGGGTTCGCCGTCGTTCATGGCGCGGGCGAACACCCGGTCCATGACCTTGCCGACCCGGTCGACCTCGGCGGCGGCGGAGGCGTCGGCGAACATGAACGCCCGGGTCATCGCCTCGGTGAGCAGCGGGTCGCGCTGCATCATCCGGGTGATCTGGGCGAGCAGCGTATGCATCCGCTCCTCGGCCGTTCCGGCCAGCGGTTTGCGTTTGCCCTCGAATTGCTCGAACTCCCGGGCCAGGGCCGAAACCAGCAGATGCACCTTGGACGGGAAGTACCGGTACAGGGTTCCCACCGCGACATCGGCGCGCTCGGCCACGGCCCGCATCTGGACGGCGTCGTAGCCGCCCTTGGACGCCAGCGCGAGGGTGGCGTCGAGGATGCGCTTGCGCCGTTCCCGTTGCGCGGCCGAACTCAGCTCGTCCTCCCGCAGCGTGGTGACGGGTGCGGCGGTGGCCGCACCCGAGTCGCCGGGCTGGGAACGGGAGGGGCTTGCCATGGAGTGGAGTCCTTTCCGTGACGTGTCGTAGCGCGTGGAGCAGTGTCGCAGGCGCATGCCTTGACTTCCGCCCACCGAGGATATTAGAACATGTTCTAGGTGTGGGAGTCACGCCGGAAAGGCGGTATGGACTGTGACCATCGCCACCACTGACGAGCACAAAGCCGTTCAGCAGTCGATGAGCGGATGGGCAGCAGCGGCGCGACCGATTGCAACAATGCGGGCCGACACCACCGGCTTCTGGCGGACCTACTGGCCAACGCTGAGCGAACTCGGAATCTTCCACGTGGCGGTCTCCGAGGAGGCCGGCGGCGCGGGCGGAACGGTGACCGACCTCGCTGTTTTCCTCGAACAGGCGGCCCACGACATGGTCGGCGGACCGGTCCTGACGACCGCGGTCGCCGGGCTGGTGACCGCGGGCCGGCTGGCCGAGGACCAGCCGTGCGGTATCGCGCTGGACACGGTAGTGGCCGACGGCGGCGAACGCGACGCGGCGGCGATCCCGGTGCTCGACGACGCGGGCGAGCTCGGCGGTACCTGGGAGTCGGTCCTGGGCGCGGCGGCCGGCACCGCGCTGTTGCTGCCGGTCGAAACCGATGCGGGCCGCCGGTGGTGTCTGCTCGGCGCGGATACGCCCGGTGTCCAGATCGAGGCCCTGGAACCGCTGGATCTCTCGACGCCGCTGGCCCGGGTGCGCTGCGCCGGGGTGCCGGTGGAGCCCGACGCGGTGTTCGATCCCGAGTACGCGGTGGAGGATCTGCTGGCGGCGCTGGCGGTCGCCGAGCTGGCGGGCGTTACGGGCTGGTGCCTGGAGACGGCGGTCGACTACGCGAAGGTCCGCGAACAGTTCGGCCGCAAGATCGGCAGCTTCCAGGCCGTCAAGCACATCTGCGCGTGGATGCTGTGCCGCACCGAACTCATCCGGTCGGTGGCCGCCGACGCGGCGGCGGCCGTGGATTCCGGCGCCTCCGAACTCCCGATCGCGACGGCCATCGCGGCCGCGATCAGCCTGGACGCGGCGGTGGAAACCGCCAAGGACTGTATCCAGGTGCTGGGCGGTATCGGTTTCACCTGGGAACACGACGCCCACCTCTACCTGCGCCGGGCGGTGGCGCTCAACCAGCTGCTGGGCGGGGGAGCGTACTGGCGGGCCCGGGTCACCGAACTCACCCGGGCGGGTAAACGCCGCACCACCGGCGCCGACCGGGTCTTCGCCGATGCCGCGGCCGCCGGCGAGGCGACCGCGGACGCGGCGACCGGCGAACTCGCCGCCGAAGTGGCCCGCATCGCCGCGCTCCCGGCCGGCGAGCAGCGCGACGCCCTGGCCGACGCGGGCATGATCATGCCGCACTGGCCCGAGCCCTACGGGCGGGCCGCCGACCCGATGACCGGCCTGGTGATCTCGGAGGAGTTGCGCCGCGCCGGAGTGTCCGTACCGGATCTCACCATCGGCGGCTGGGCCGTGCCGACGCTGTTGCAGCACGGCACCCCGGATCAGATCGAGCGGTTCGCCTGGCCGACCCTGCGCGGTGAGGTCGTCTGGTGCCAGCTGTTCAGCGAACCGGAGGCGGGGTCGGATCTGGCCGCGCTGCGGACCACCGCCGAACGGGCCGAGGGCGGCTGGATCCTGCGCGGCCAGAAGGTGTGGACCTCGCTGGCCAAGGAGGCCAACTGGGCGATCTGCCTGGCCCGCACCGATGCCGCCGCACCGAAGCACAAGGGCATCAGCTACTTCCTCGTCGATATGCGCAGCGCCGGTATCGATATCCGGCCGCTGGTGCAGATCACCGGCGAGGCCCGGTTCAGTGAGGTGTTCCTGGACGGGGTGTTCGTTCCCGACGAGTGCGTGGTCGGTGACCTGGGCAACGGCTGGAAGATCGCCCGCTCGACGCTGTCGGCCGAACGGGTCGCGATGAGCGGCAACGGGATCGGGCCTGCGCTCGAGGAACTCATCGCGAAACTGCCCGCGACCGGCCGGGGGTCGGAACTGGTGAACGACAGGCTCGGCGGGTTCGTGGCCGACGCCATCGCCGGGCTGCTGCTGGAACAGCGCGCCGCCGTCCGCATCCTGGCCGGCGCCGATCCCAGCGCGCAGAGCAGTGTGCGCAAACTCGTAGGTGTGCGGCACCGGCAGGCGGTGGCCGAGTTCGCGGTGCAGGTGGCCGGTCCGGCCGGTGCCCGGGCGACCGCGGACACCTCGGAATTCCTGCTCACCCGCTGCCTGTCGATCGCGGGCGGTACCGAGCAGATCCTGCTGACCGTGGCGGCCGAGCGGATTCTGGGGCTGCCCCGGGACGCGGCCGGATAGTTCGTGCGACGACTGGAGAGCTGAACGTGGACTTCACCCGAGACGAGGCCCAGGAGGCGGTGGCCGAGGTCGTCGTCGGACTACTGGAGCGGGAAGCGGCCCGCGACGCGGACCTGTGGCCCGCACTCACGGCCACCGGGCTGCTGTCGGTGGCGCTACCGGAGCAATACGGCGGCGACGATATGGGCATCGACGCGGTGTCGGTCCTGCTGACCGAGCTGGCCACCGACGCCGTCGCCGCACCCGCACTGCCCACCCTGGGCTTCGGGGTCCTGCCCCTGCTGGGCTCGATCCCGGAGGCCGTGGCCGCGGAAGTGTTCCCCGCGGTGGCCGAGGGCGCGGTGCTCTCGGCGGCGATCAGCGAACCCGGTGCGCCGCTGACCACCGAACCGGCGACCAAGGCCGAGGTGTCCGGCGACAGCGTCCGGATCACCGGCCACAAGGTCGCGGTGCCCTGCGCCGACCAGGCGCGGTGGCTGCTGGTGACCACCGATTCCGGGGTCGCGCTGGTGGAGACGTCGGCCGCGGGCCTGACCCTGACCGGTTCGCCGGTCTCCGGGGGCCTGCCGGAATTCTCGGTGCACCTGGACGGCGTGGTCGTCCCGGCCGACCGGTTGTTCCCCGAACTGGCGACGCGATTGCACCGGATGGTGCTGGGCACCATCGGCGCGGTTGCCGACGGATTGCTGGCGGGTGCGCTGAAACTCACCGCAACCCATGTGGGCACCCGGCATCAGTTCAACCGGCCGCTGGCCGAATTCCAGGCGGTGGCCCAGCAGATCGCGGATCTCTATGTGGTGTCGCGCACCTTGCACGCCGCCGCGCTCTCCGCGAACTGGGCGCTCGGGCAGGAGGATACGAGCCCCGAACGGCAGCAGCGGATCGACGACGATCTGAACGTGCTGGCCTATACGGTGGCCGCGGAACTTCCGCAGGCCATGCAGAAATGTCATCACCTGCACGGCGGTATCGGTGTGGATGTCACGCATTCCATGCACCGCTACTACTCACAGTCCAAGGACCTCGCCCGCTGGCTGGGCGGCGCCGCACTGCGGCTCGAACGATTGGGAGCAGGGTGTTCATCGATCTGACCAGCGAACAACGCAAACTACGCGACGACCTGCGGGCCTATTTCGCCGATCTCGTCACGCCGGAGGAATCCGCCGAGATGCAGGTCAATCGGCACGGCGACGCCTACCGCGCGGTGGTGCGGCGGATGGGCCGCGACGGCTGGCTGGGTGTCGGCTGGCCCAAGGAGTACGGCGGCCAGGGCTTCGGTCCCGTCGAACAGCAGATCTTCTACAACGAGGCCTCTCGCGCCGATGTACCGCTGCCGCTGGTGACGCTGCTGACCGTCGGCCCCACGTTGCAGACCTTCGGCACACAGGAACAGAAGGAGAAGTTCCTGCCCGGAATCCTGTCCGGCGATATCCATTTCGCCATCGGGTACTCCGAGCCGGAGGCCGGTACCGATCTGGCCGCGCTGCGCACCAGCGCGGTGCGCGACGACGCCGGCGACTGGGTGGTCAACGGGCAGAAGATCTTCACCACCGGCGCGCACGAGGCCGATTACGTCTGGCTGGCCTGCCGGACCGGGTCGGTGGAATCGCGGCATCGCGGGATCACCATCCTGATCGCGGATACCAAGGATCCCGGGTACTCGTGGACCCCGATCATCACCGCCGACGGCGCCCACCACACCAATGCCACCTATTTCGACAGCGTCCGCGTTCCGGCGAGCATGCTGGTGGGCGAGGTGGACAAGGGCTGGCGGCTCATCACCACCCAGCTCAACCACGAACGGGTGAGCCTCGGGCCGTCCGGCAAGATCGAGCAGCTCTACGACCGGGTCCGGGACTGGGCCCGCCCGCGCGGTGTCCTCGACCGGCCCGAGGCGCAACGGCCACTGGGCCGTATCCACGCCATGACCCGTCTCAACGAATTGCTGAACTGGCAGGTCGCGGCGACCGCGGAGAATCCCGATGTGGACCAGGCCCAGGTGATCGCGGACGCCTCCGCGACCAAGATCTTCTCCACCGAATCGCTGCAGGAGGCCGGCCGGCTGGCCGAGGAGATCGTGGGCCGCTTCGGCGATCCGGCCGATCCCGCGACGGCGGAACTGCTGACCTGGCTGGACCGGCGCACCAAACAGAACGTGGTGGTCACCTTCGGCGGCGGCGTCAACGAGGTGATGCGGGAACTGGTCGCGTCTGCGGGTCTGAAGCTGCCCCGGGTGCCGCGTTGACGCGACGTGACCGGTGCCGAGTAATGAAACCGAGGAGTTGAGTCCGTGCCGGAAACCAGTACGCCGGAAGCGATCACCGCGGCCGCCGAGAAGATCATGGCGGCCGGAGCCAGCGCGCCGCGGCCCGGCCGCGACCCGATCAATCAGCCGATGATCAACAACTGGGTCGAGGCCCTGGGCGACACCAACCCGGTGTATGTCGACGAAGCCGCCGCGAAAGCGGCGGGTTTCGACGGGATCGTCGCCCCGCCGGCCATGGCCCAGGTGTGGACCATGCTCGGGCTGAGCGGAAAACGTCCGGCCGACGATCCGATGGAGTCCACCAACGCGTTGCTCGATTCCGCCGGATACACCTCGGTGGTCGGCACCAATTGCGAGCAGATCTACCACCGCTATACGCGGCCCGGCGAAGAGGTGAGCATCACCAGCGCGCTGGACAGCGTGGTCGGACCGAAGCGAACCGGCCTGGGCGAGGGGTTCTTCCTGACCTACCGCACCAGCTGGTACGTCGGCGACGAACTGGTCACCGAAATGCTTTTCCGCATCCTGAAGTTCGCCCCCGGCACCGCGGCGCCGCCGAAGCCCGCGGCGGGGGAGCGGGTGCGGCCGCTGGTCTCGCAGGACACCGAATTCTTCTGGGCGGGTACCAAGGCCGGGGAACTGCGCATCCAGAAACTTCCCGACGGCACTCTGCGCCATCCGCCGGTGCCGGCGATCTGGCAGGACAAAGCCGAACCGGTCGACTACATCGTCTCCTCGGGCAAGGGCACGGTGTTCAGCTACGTCGTGCACCACGCGCCCAAGGTGCCCGGTCGCGATCTGCCGTTCGTGGTCGCCCTGGTCGAACTGGAGGAGGGGGTGCGGATGCTCGGCGAACTGCGCGGGATCGAACCCGGGAAGGTCGAGGTCGGACTCGAGGTGGTCGCCGGTTTCGAGACCCTGGACGACGATACGGCGCTGCCGTTCTGGAAGGTGACCGCATGACCGCCACATTCGATCCGGCCGCGGTCGCCGTCGGGACCGAACTGCCGGAACTGTCCATCCACGCCGACCCCACCTTCGTCATCAGCACGGCGCTGGCCACCCGGGATTTCCAGGATGTACACCACGACCGGGACAAGGCGATCGAACGGGGATCCAAGGACATCTTCGTCAACATCCTGACCGATACCGGGTTGGTGCAGCGGTTCGTCACCGACTGGTCGGGTCCGTCCACCGTGGTGAAGTCGATCTCGCTGCGACTCGGGGTGCCGCTGTACGCCTACGACACCCTGACGCTGACCGGAAAGGTCGTCGAGCTCGACGGGGAGGACATCCGCCTGGAGGTCGTCGGCAAGGACAGCCTGGGCGATCACATCGTCGCGACCGTTGTCGCCACCGTCCCGGGCGCCGGGGGCGGGGCGTGAGCGCCGTATCGATGCCGAGTCCTGTCCAGCCCGCGGAGTGAGGTTCGTATGACCAGTGCACAACATCCCCTGTCCGGCCGGGCCGCCATCGCGGGTATCGGCGCCACCGATTTCTCCAAGGAATCCGGTCGCAGTGAATTGCGGCTGGCGGCCGAGGCGGTCACCGCGGCGCTGGCCGACGCCGGGCTCACCCCGGCCGATGTCGACGGCCTGACCACCTTCACGATGGATACCAATCTGCAGGTGGCGGTCGCGCGGGCGGTCGGGATCCCGCAGTTGAAGTTCTTCAGCCATATCGGTTACGGCGGCGGCGCCGCCTGCGCCACCGTCCAGCAGGCCGCCATGGCGGTGGCCACCGGGGTCGCCGATGTGGTGGTGGCCTACCGGGCGTTCAACGAGCGGTCGGTCTCGCGGTTCGGGCAGTTCTCCAGCTCGCTCGCCGCCGCGCCCACCTCCTCGGGTATCGACGCCGGCTGGTCGTATCCGCACGGTCTGGGCACGCCGGCCGCGCAGGTCGCTATGGTGGCCCGCCGGTATATGCACGTGTACGGCGCGACGAGCGCGGATTTCGGGCGTATCGCGGTCGCCGATCGCAAACACGCCGCGGTGAACCCCGACGCGTTCTTCTACAACAAGCCGATCACCCTCGACGATCACCAGGCCTCGCGCTGGATCGCCGAACCGCTGCATCTGCTCGACTGCTGCCAGGAGTCCGACGGCGGTGTCGCCATCGTGGTGACGAGTGTGGAGCGGGCCCGGGATCTGCCCAATCCGGCGGCCGTGATCACCGCCGCGGCACAGGGCAGCGGCGCCGATCAGTATGTGATGACCAGCTACTACCGGGACGGTTTGACCGGGCTGCCGGAAATGGGCCTTGTCGGCGACCAGTTGTGGGCGCAGAGCGGTTTGCGGCCCGAGGATATGCAAACTGCAGTTCTGTACGACCACTTCACCCCGTTCGTCCTGATGCAGCTCGAGGAATTGGGATTCTGCGCGCGCGGTGAGGCGAAGGATTTCATCGCCGACGGCGCCATCGAAATCGGCGGGAAACTGCCGATCAACACCCACGGCGGACAGCTCGGCGAGGCCTATATCCACGGTATGAACGGTATCGCCGAAGGGGTGCGCCAGTTGCGCGGTTCCTCGGTGAATCAGGTCGACAATGTGGAGAATGTGCTGGTCACGGCCGGTACGGGCGTGCCCACGTCGGGACTGGTGCTCAGCGCCGACGCGGGCTGAGCGCGATTGAACCCGACCGGGAACTGTTCCGGGGACCCTCCGCGCCGCTCCGGTACGAGCGGCGCGGAGAGGCTCGGCCGCGCCGTGTAGTTACTCGATGGCGAGCGCATATCGCCGTCCGGTAATCCCGTTCGGGGGTTGTGAGATTTCACAGGGGGGAACAAGATATGACTGTTGATTCCTCGATGGACAGCAGGTTTGCCGGCAAGGGGCTGGTAAAGGTGGAAAACTTGGCATTTCATATTGTCGATTCACTCCCGGACCGGCCGTCCGGCATGTAAATATGTGGCTGTTCTTGGCAGTACGCAGGTTCGAGGTATCGGGTTGGCCGGGTCGCGGGCGCTGATCGCGCGCATTGTGGCGGTGTTCGCGCTGTTGTTCTGCGCTGTCGTCGCGCTGCGCGGAAACATCCCGGGGGTATCGGAAACCCCCGAAGACGGCGGTACGCCCACCGCACTCACCGTCGCCCTGATGCCGGTGCTGCTCACCGTCTCCATCGTGGTGCTGCTCGCCGGGGTGATCGCCAGCCAGCACCGGTTACCGCTGGCCATGCCCGACCTGGAGGAGGCCGCGCACAGCTGGCGGCTGGGCCGGCTCGGGCTCGTCGCGCTGTTCATCCTGGCCGTCGCCGGGGTCCTGGCGGCCATCTTCTTCGCCGTCTACTTCATCGGATTCCAGCGCACCGCCGAGCAGGTCCCCGCACCTCCGGCGAACAATCGCCCGGCGGATCAGCCCACCGCCGTCCCGCCCGGAACCGACGAGGACCAGCCCGTGCTCACCGGCACCGGGATGATCCTCGCGACCGCCGCCGCCGGCACACTGGTCGCGGTCGCGGTGACCGGTCTGGCGGTGGTGACCGTCAATACCACCAGACGTGAGCGGGCCGAGGAACCCGGCGACGACGAGGCCGCCGCCGGCGAACGCCTGGCCATGGAAACCGATTCGCTGGTGAAAGCGGCCGAAATGGGTCTGGCCGCGATGAACGCGCCCGGGCAGGATCCGCGGACCGCCATCATCGCCTGCTACCTCGCGATGGAACGCGGGCTGATCAGGGCCCGCGGGGTGGCGCCCCGGGCATCGGACACCCCGATGGAGGTGCTGGCCCGGGCCTTCGAACACGGGGCCCTGCGCGACGCCTCCGCGCGGGAACTGGTCGCGCTGTTCGAGGAGGCGCGGTTCAGCCCGCACTCGATGCTGGCATGGCAGCGGATGCGGGCCGAGCAGCTTCTCCGGGTGGTGCTCGCCGACCTGCAGGGGCTGGCGTCACCCGCCGTGCCCGCGGCGGTGGCCGCCGATCCGGGCGGTTATCCACCCGATCTGCCGCTCGGCGGGGTCGCGAACCGGACGGGGGCGCTGTGAGCAGACCGTGGATCGTGGTGACGGCGATCGTCGCCGTCGCGCTGTTCGAGGTGGCCGCCTATCTGCGGGCCCGCGATTTCATGCTGGTCGCCGCGGGCGTACCGGTGGCGTTCGCGCTGTGCTGCTTCGTCTGGGTGCTGTTGCGCCCGGAGAAGCGCGATAAGGAAGCCGCCGACGAGATGGAGAACGGGCCCGCCGAGATGCTGCGCCACTGGTATGCCCGTGCCGAGATGCTCGTCGATCGCGCCGACGGCAGCCGTGCCGACTGGGATCGCCATCTGCGCCCGCTGCTGGCCAAGGAATTCCAACTGTCCGCCGGCCTGCGGGTCAGCAAGAACCGGCGGGCACTGGAAAACGCCGGGGTCCACTTGTTCGGCGCCGAACTGTGGCGCTGGGTGGATCCCGCGGACTCGGCGTTGCGTGACCAGAACACGCCCGCGCCGGGTCGCGCGGCTCTGGACGAGATCCTGAGCCGCCTTCAGAGAATGTGAAACGGGTCGACGCATTGCGAGAGATGACATGACGATGCCCTTGGACGCCACCGTCCAACGCACCGAAGCCGTGCTCCGGGAGGTTTCCCGGGTCGTCGTCGGTAAACGCGAAGAGCTACAGCTCATCATGATCGCGATCCTGTCCGGCGGGCATGTGCTCATCGAGGATCTGCCGGGGCTGGGCAAAACGCTGATAGCGCGATCCTTCGCGGCAGCGCTCGGGCTGGATTTCACCCGGGTGCAGTTCACCCCCGACCTGCTGCCCGCGGATCTGCTCGGGTCCACGATCTACGATATGTCCACCGGGCGTTTCACTTTCCGCCGCGGCCCGGTGTTCACCCATATGCTGCTGGCCGACGAGGTGAACCGGACTCCGCCCAAGACGCAGGCCGCGCTGCTGGAGGCCATGGCGGAGGGGCAGGTCAGCATCGACGGTGAAACCTTCCCGCTACCGCAGCCGTTCGTCGTGCTGGCCACCGACAACCCCATCGAGTACGAGGGCACCTATCCGCTGCCGGAGGCGCAGCTGGACCGGTTCGCCATCCAGCTCCGGCTGGGCTACCTGTCCGAACTCGACGAGACCGAGATGATCCGGCGGCGTCTGGAACGCGGCGCGGTGCAGCCGCGGGTGAATCAGGTCGTCGACGCCAAAGGCCTGCTGGAGATGCGGCACGCGGTGGAATTCGTCTCGGTGCACCCGGATGTGGTGGGTTATGTGGTCGCGCTGGCGAGCGCGACCCGCGCGCACGCGCAGGTCGAGGTGGGCGCGAGCCCGCGCTCGGAACTGGATCTGGTGCAGATGGCGCGGGCGCGGGCGCTGCTGAACGGCCGCGACTATGTGGTCCCCGAAGATGTGAAGGCCCTGGCGGTTCCGGCCATGGCACACCGGATCACGCTGCGCCCCGAGATGTGGGTGCGCCGTATCCGCGGTGAGGACGTGATCGGCGAACTCCTGCGCCGCCTCCCGGTTCCGCGCGCCGCTACCCAATGAGACACCGCGACGCCAGTGCCACGGTGGAGGCGCGACTGCGCTGGCGCCCCGCCCCGCTGACGTATCTGCTGGCCATCGCCTCGGCGGTCGCGCTCTTCGGCGCGGTGATCTCGGGCAGCTGGCAACTGGTGGTGTTCGCGGCGCCCATGCTCGGTGTCCTGGCCAGCGCCCCCTGGCAGGTGACGCGCACCCGGATCCAGGTGGACGGGGCGGGAACCCAGCGTTGTTTCGAGAACGAGCAGGTCACCGTGGCGATCGCCGCGTTCGTGGACCAGGGGCATGCGCTGCTGCGGTGTAAACCGGTGGCGGTCGACGGGATGACGGTCACGGTCGAGGAGGCGGTGGATTCCGGTGCGTCGCCGGCCGGGTTGCGGCTGACCGTTTCGGCGCAGCGGTGGGGTCGCTATCCGATCTCGGTGCGGGTCAAGGCCCTGAGCCCGGCGGGTATGGCACTGGCCACCGCGACCCTGCCGGCCGGGGAGGTCTACGTCTACCCGATCACCGACCCGCAGCGGATGCGGCTGCCCCGCACCGAACTCCCGGAGCGTCTCGGCGTCCATCTCACCCGCCGGCACGGCCCGGGTGTGGAGTACGCCGATATCCGCGCCTACGCCCCCGGCGACCAGTTGCGCATAGTGAACTGGCCGGTGAGCGCCCGCCGGGGCCGCCTCTACGTCACCGAACGCCTCACCAACCGGTCGGCGGATGTGGTGGTTCTGGTGGACACCTCCCAGCAGGCGCCGGGCCCCGCCAGCGACGCGCTGGAACTCTCGGTTCGCGGCGCCGCGCAGGTGGTGCAGTCCACCCTGCAGGCCGGTGACCGAACCGCGGTGGTGTGCCTGGGACAGCACCCGCGCTGGTTGCGACCCGATATCGGCCGGCGCCAGTTCTACCGGATCGTCGACACCGTGCTCGACGTCGGCGACGAATACATCGCCACCACGGGCACCCTGGCCCCGTACGCCGCGGTCCCGCTGGGCGCGATCATCGTCGCGTTCACCACTCTGCTGGACACCCAGTTCGCCCTCGCCCTGATAGATCTCCGCAAACGCGGACATGTGGTGGTGGCGGTGGATGTGCTGCGCGGCAGCCCGTTCAGTCAGGACCTGGATCCGACCATGGACAAGATGTGGCAGCTGGAACGGACCTCGATGTACCGGGATATGAGCACGGTCGGCGTCGATATCGTGCCCTGGGCCGCCGATACCCGGCTGGACCAGACGATGCGCCTGCTGCCACAGCATCGCCGGATGATCCGGGTGCGCCGATGATCGCCTTCCTGGCCCATCTCTCCGGGACGCTGCTGGTGCTGCTGGTGGCTCTGATCCAGCCGTGGGCCGCTCCGGTCGCGATCGTGCTGGTGGTGGTCGGCTGGTGGTGGCGCTGGTCGGCGATCGCCGCCGTCCTGCTGGTGATCGGCGTGCTGGGCCTGTCGGATACCGAATTGGTGGCTTCGGCCGCGGCCGGTCTGGTCGCCACGACGTATCTGCTGAACATCGCGACCGTCACCGCGCCCCGCGGCGTGGTCCCCACGACCCTGCCGTCGGTACTGGGCGCGATCCTGTGGACGCTCGCGGCCTGCGGCGCGGCGCTGCTGCCCTTCCAGCTGCCCTGGGCGCCGGTGGCGGCGCCCGTACTGGTGATCCTGCTGTCGTCGATCCTCACCTACAGCATCACCGCGACCCGCCGCCGCCCCACGCCGGCGAAGACCGCGGGGCCGGGTACCGGACCGGGCCGGACGGACGCCGAACCGGAGGACTGACGCGTCAACGTGCCCGGCCGTCCGCGTGCAGCGGGAGACCGGAGCCATCGGGTCCGGCACGGGACCGGTGGCCGTACCGCCCGCCGCCGTCTACCCGGGGCGCCCGACTCGCTCGACGCGCGCGGACCAGGCCGGTGCGCCGTGCCGGTGGAAGCGGGTCTCGATTCGTTCGGGATCGATCGCCGCGAGACGCCATCCACCGTCCGGATCGAACGTGGCGGCCAGTTCGTCCCTGGCCACCGGGTGGGGCCCGGGATCGGTCCCCTCGTCGCTGAAACACAGTAGATACAGCGTCGCGCCCGGGTCGGTGACCGCGGCCAGGCTCGCGAGGTAGCCGGGTCGTTCACCGGGGTCGAAACTGTGGAACAGGCCGCAGTCCAGCACGGTGTCGAAGCGGCGGCCCAGTCCGGCCAGGTCGCGGGCGTCGGCCGTGACGAACTCGGCGCCGATTCCGGTGTGCCGGGCCTTCTCCCGGGCCGCCGCGAGCGCCGTCTCCGCGATATCGAAACCCAGCACCGGCAGGCCCAGCGCCGCGATATGCAAGGCGTTCTCCCCGGTGCCGCAACCCGCGTCCAGCACCGCGCCGGTGAACGCCCCGCGCGAGGCCAGGCGCATCACGGCAGGCTGCGGGCCGCCGATATCCCAGGGCGCGGGTCCGTCGGTGTAGGAGGCGTCCCACGGCCTTCCACTGCGAACCTCGTGCCCGGTCGGCTGTAGCCCGCCGAACGGATCGTTCCCGGTTTCCGGTTCCCGGCCCATGGTCGGCACCTCCCTGTCCTTCCCCCGGAAGGCCCATGGTCGCACAGCCGGGACCCGCGAGAGGGGAGGCGACCCGGGTGGTCGGCAGTCCGTCGAGATCCGCCGCGCCGGAACGATTCCGGTTCCCCGAACCGAAGGATCGGTCCGATTCGATGGGGGCGCAGATTACCCCGGGGTGGGGTCGTGAAATCCTGTGGGAGAGCGAGTTTTCACGGCCTCCAACTGCCAACTCGTCCAAATATGCGGCTACAAAACAAACTTCACGTTTTGGGCCATCCACCCGCGAACCGGTGCCGAATAGTTGGTGATTGCTCCTCCCGGCTTCATCGTTCGGCTGTTCTCGAGGCGCGATCGGCGCTGTCACAGGCTGTTCCGCTTTGTGGAGGTACGCGATCACGTGGTCCGGGCGCCTGCCCGGACGATCAACGCAACCGATAGAAAGAGGCGAAAAATGTTCCTTACCGATCTGCTCGCGTCCGTCGGCAGCCTGCTCACCGGCCTGATCGGCATCCTGCTCTGAGCTCGTGATCTCGACCCGAGGTAGCTCGTGATCCCCGTCGGGGGCAAACGTTGTTTTCTCGGTAGTTGCACTATGGCCTTACCCGCCTCGCACGGCCTGCGCCTTGTTGGCGAGGCGGGTAGGTGTCGTCTTTCTGTTTTTCCGAAACGGTCGGCGATCTGATTTCTCGCGTCGGCGAATTCCCTGTGGGTGAGGAGTAAACGAATGCTCATCAGCACCGTCGGACAGGTGGTCGGCGCGGTCTTGGACTTCGTTATCGGGCTCCTGATTCCGTAACGCCACCCGCAGAACACGTCATCGGTCGCCGCCGGGGCTCGCGCGCGGCGTTCCGTTCGGAGGTCCGGATGAAGTGTGCCCGAACGCTGGGGAATCGAGTACTCCGCGGAATCGTCGTGCTGTCGGCGCTATCCGTTTTCACGGTCGCCGCCGGGCCGTCGATCGCGATCGCTCAGGAAAACCCCTCCGCCGGTGCCGCGTCCGGCGAATGCCACAGTCTTTTCGTGCTCGGAGTGGAGGGCACCGGTGAATCATCGGCCGCCTCCGCCGCGGGTGCGGCGGTCACGGGATTGCTGGCAACGGTGCTGGATCCCCTGACCGAGGCACTCGGGCAGCGGGTGGGGCAGGCGTATGTGCCCTATCCCGCGGCATTCGGCGGTGCTCTGCCGGGCGCCCTGGTGCCCTATTCCGCGTCGGCGGCCGAAGGGCTGGGACAGTTGCGGGATATGGCGACCGATGTCCTCGAACGCTGTCCACGCACCCAGCTCGGCCTGATCGGCTACTCGCAGGGCGCCCATGTGGTGTCCATGTTCGCGCGTGAAGTGGGTGCGGGCGGCTCTGCCGTTCCGGCGGACCGGGTGGCGGCGGTGGCACTGCTCGCCGACCCCACTCGCGCGCCGGGCGCCCCGGTCCTGCCCGGTCTGCCGGGTCGCGACCGGCCCGATCCGGCGCCGGGGACCACGGGTGCGGAACTGGGTACCGTGCCCGGGTTCTCGCAACGCGCTATGCCCGGCGGCGGTATCGGTCCGCTGAGCGATATCGCCGCGGATTTCGGTGCGCTCACCGGCCGGGTGGCCTCGCTGTGCCTGCCCGGCGACCTCGCCTGTGACGCGCCGCCGGATGTGCCGCTGCTGCATATGATCGTCAACATCCTGGGTCAGGCCGAGCTCGTTCCGTCGGATCCCCTCGCCGCGCTCACCTCGATCTCGGATGCCTTCTCGGCCACCCTCTCGCGCACCGCGACCAGCGTCGTCAACCACGACCTGAACGGCTATTCCCTCGGAACGCTGTCGCTGACCCCGGAGAAACCGCTGAGCGTCCGGCTGGCCGAAGCCGCCGATCCCCGGTCCGGCGGGGAGCCGGAGGCCCGGCAGGCGCTGTTCAAACTGGGGACCAGCGCGCTCAACACGCTGCTGGCGATCGTCGGCGTCGCGCTGACCCCCGTCGAGGTCGCCGCGATCGCCACGGCGCCCGACCCGCTGTCCGGATTGCATCGGACCGCGGATGCGCTGGTCACCGCGGTCGAGCGCCCGATACCGAAGCGGACGGCGTTCAACCTCGTATCCAAGACCTTCGACTCCCTCGGCGCCCTGAGCGCGGACAACGCCGAGCTCCTCGACCCCGCACAGTGGTTGCGCTACGCCGATACCGTGCGCCGTCACGTCGACTACCCGAACGCCGTGTTCACCTCGGACGGGCGCTCCGCGACCGGTCTGATCCTGGGCTGGTTCACGGCGGTGGCGACGGATCTGGCCCTGCACCGCGTACCCCCACCGCGGCCCGCTCCGCCGCTCGCCCTGCCGGTGCCCGGCGGCCCGCCGATCGTGCTCGCCCCGGTGCCGCCCCCGTCGGCTGTCGCACCCGACGATCCGGTGCGCAGGGTCGCGGACGGTCCGCGACCCGCGACCGGTGATGTCCGGGAGACCGCCTCGACCCGGTCGGTGCCGACTCCGGTCGTCTACTTGGTGCCACTGCTGGTGCTGGTCGTCGTCTCGGCCGGCGCGACCTCCGCGATCCGCTGGGCCGACCGCATCCGGGGCAACCGGGCGCCGGCGGCGGTGGCCACGTCGGACCCGCCGGAGTCGCGCGCCGGTACCGCCACCAGTTGAGATATCCGATATATTGGAAGTGGATATTTCGAATATATGGAGGGCGGATGTCCAAACTACTCATAGATGTCGATGACGAGGCTCTCGCCGAAGCACAGCGACTGCTGGGGACCGGCACCAAGAAGGATACGGTCAACGCCGCTCTCATCGAGGTCGCCAAGCGACTCAAAAGAGTCAAGGCGCTGAACGAACTCGGGGAGATGGCAGAGCGGGGCGATTTCGATGTCCTGCTGAACAAGTCCGAATACCGGCGGTGATCAGCTACCTGATCGACACCTCTGCTGCGGTTCGGGTAATGCGTGATCCGGCGCTGCGCAAGACCTGGCATGAGACTTTCGCCGCGGGAGTTGTCGCAACGTGCGATGTCGTTGAGCTGGAACTCTTGTTCGGGGCGCAGTCCCTGGGGGATCGGCTACGGAAGAGGGAGCTGCTCGGGGAGTTGTTCGGGTGGGCGGTCACTCCGGACAAACTCTGGTCGCGAGCACACCAGGTGCAACAACTGCTGACCGAACGGGGGTGGCACCGCAGCGCGGGGGTCGCGGATCTCGCCATCGCGGTGACAGCGGAGGCGAACAGCTTGACAATTCTGCACTACGATCGCGATTTCGAAACTGTCGCCGAGGTCACCGGTCAGCCGGCGCAATGGATCGCGCCACCCGGGACGATCAGCTGACGGAAACGCCATGTGGCCGGCGACCTCCGGTGAGGTCGCCGGCCACACTGCGGGCATCGCTCAGTCGGCGAAGGTGAGGACCACATCGCCGAGTACGGGCGCGTTCTCGCGGTCGACCGCGGTCGCGCTGATGGTCAGCCGGCCCGGTTCCCGCCAGATCCGCGACCGCAGCGTCTCCCCGGGGAACAGCACCCCGGCGAAACGCGCCTTGAATCCGGTCACCTTGCCGGCCACCGAATCCAGCACCGTATCGGTGGCGGTTTTGCAGATGATCCCGTAGGTGCACAGGCCGTGCAGGATCGGCGCGGGGAAACCGGCCCCCTTCGCGAACTCCGGATCGGAGTGCAGCGGGTTGCGGTCGCCGCAGAGGCGGTAGAGCAGGGCCTGCTGCGGGAGGGTCGCGGTGGTGACGTCGAAATCCGGATCCCGTTCGGGGAGATCGGCCTTGCTGCTCGGACCGCGCTCGCCGCCGAAACCGCCTTCGCCGCGGGCGAAGATGGAGGACCGTTCGGTCCACAGTGCTTCGCCGTCGGAACCGGTGACGGTGAACTCCTGCACGATCACCGCGTTGGAGCCCTTGTCCCACAGTTCGCTGATACGGCCGGTGCGGGTCGCTTTACCCGAGGCGGGCAGCGGCCGGTGCACCTGCACCTCCTGGGAACCGTGCACCACCTTCGCCAGGTCGATATCGACACCGGGGAACTTCACCTTCGGCGGGTCGGTATCACGCAGGGTGTGCGCGACCGTGGCGAAGGTGGGCAGTACCTGCGGTTCCCGGTCGTCGAGGTAGCGCAGTTCGGCGGGGTCGGTCCAGCGGTGACCGGCGCCGATACCCAGGTGGTAGAGCTGGACGTCGGAGGCGGTCCAGGAGAATTCCTTGCTCGGGAGCTCGGCTCCCAGAGCGACTTTCGGATCGATCGGCATACGGATCTCCTCGCCGGCGGCTCAGGCCGCGGTCTTCTTGCGGTCGATGATGTCGTGGACCGCGAGATAGCCGAAGGCGATCGCGGGTCCGATGGTGGCGCCGGGGCCCGCGTAGGTGTGGCCCATCACCGGGGTCGAGACATTGCCGGACGCGTAGAGACCGTCGATCGGGGTCCCGTCCTCGCGCAGGACCCGGGCGGCGGTATCGGCGACCAGGCCGCCCTTGGTGCCGAGATCGCCCGGCACCATCTTGGCCGCGTAGTACGGACCCTGGACCAGCGAGGCGAGGCACGGATTCGGTTTGACGGTCGGGTCGCCGTAGTAGCGGTCGTACTGGCTGTCGCCGCGGCCGTAGTCCTCGTCCTTGCCGGTTTCGGCGAACCCGTTGAACCGCTCGACCGTGGCGGCGAGCTTATCGGCGGGAACGCCGATCTTCTCGGCCAGTTCGTCCAGGGTCGCGGCCTTGACGATGAGGTCGTTCTCCATCCAGCGCGACGGGAACTTCAGGCCCGGCTGCAGGCTGGCGAACATATAGCGGTTGCGGTACCGCTGGTCGAAGACGAGCCAGGTGGGGATGTTCTCGCCCGGCCCCTCGCCCTGCCCGTACTCGCCGCCGTACATGGTGTGCACGGCCTCGACGTAGGGGGCGGATTCGTTGCCGAACCGCTCGCCCCGGGTGTTGATCATGATCGATCCGGGCAGATTACGCTCGGACAGCGCGAACCAGGGCTTACCGCCCTTGAAGATCGTCGGACCCCACCAGGCGTCCTCCATGAAGCCGATAGCGGCGCCCGCGTCCATACCCGCGACGATGCCATCGCCGGTATTGGTGGCGGCGCCGGTTGTCCACTCAGTGGTGATCGGCTCACGCTGGTACTTGGCCCGCATCTCCGCGTTGTGCTCGAATCCGCCGCTGCCCAGGATCACGCCGTGGCGGGCGGTGAAGGTGACGGTTTCGCCGTTGTGGGTGGCCTCGACGCCGGTGACCTTGCCGTCGGTAACGACCAGTTTGGTCATCGGGGTATCGAGCAGCAGGGGCACGTTCGCGTCCATCAGGCCTTTGCGCATCCCGGCGATCACGGCCTGGCCCATCACCATCAGGTGTTTGTTGGTGAACTTGGCCCAGTAGGTGCGCACCCCGACCCGCAGTGCCCGCAGTACGCCCTTGGGATGGCGGCGGATCAGGTTCAGCCGGACGAAATCGGCCTGGGTGACCGCCACATTCAGCGGGGCCTTCGAATAGGGCGGATGGATGTTGAACCGCTCTTCGCCGAGGATTTTGGCGTTGAACGGTTTGGGTTCACAGGACCGCCCGCCCGCGCGGCCACCGGGGGCCTCGGGGTAGTAGTCGGAGTAGCCCTTGACCCATTCCATCTTCAGCGGCGAATGCGCGAGGACGAAATCCATCGCCTCCGCGCCGCGGTCGATATAGGTATCGATCCGTTCCGCGGGCACTACGTCGCCGATGATGCTGTGCAGGTACCGGCGCGCTTCCTCGCGGTCGTCGGGACCGCCGGAATCGCGCAGGGCCTTGTTGCCGGGGATCCACACCCCGCCGCCCGAGCGCGCGGTCGATCCACCGTAGTAGGGAGCCTTCTCCAGGATCACCACACTCAGCCCGTTGTGCGCGGCGGTGAGGGCGGCGGTCATCCCGGCGGCGCCGCTGCCGACCACCACCACATCGTATTCCCGATCGTTCATGTAGAACACGTTATAGAATGAAGCCGCTGTAGGTCTATGTTGTCTGGCAGAAGACTTGATCCGCAGCGTAAACAGCAGGGAAACTCGTTTCAGTTTCTGGTGGAGTTGATAGATGACGCAGGAATGGGACCTCACCGCGGATGTCGTGGTCGTGGGGTACGGCGCGGCCGGTGCGGCCACCGCATTGCAGGCCACCGAAGACGGGGCCCAGGTCCTGGTGCTGGATCGTTTCACCGGCGGCGGCGCCACCGCGCTGTCCGGCGGCATCATCTACGCGGGCGGCGGCACCTGGGTGCAGCGCGCGGGTGGGGTGGAGGACACCCCGGAACTGATGCTGGCCTACCTCGAACGTGAGGTCGGTGATGCCGTCTCCCCGGCGACCCTGCGCCGCTTCGTCGACGACAGTCCCGCCATGATCGACTGGCTGACCGGGCACGGAGTGCCGTTCGAGGCATCGCTGTGCCCGTACAAGACCTCGTATCCGAACAACGACTACTACCTGTACTACTCCGGCAGCGAGATCTCCGGCGCCTTCGCCGATATCACCCCGGCCCAGCGCGGTCACCGCGTCAAAGGCTGGGGAACCTCCGGCAAGAAACTGTTCGCGCCGCTGGCCCGCTCGGCGGCCGAGCGCGGTGTGCGGGTGGAAACGCTGACCACCGCGACCTCGCTCATCACCGACGGCGCCGGTGCGGTCGTCGGAGTCGAATGCCGGACGCTGCGCGACGCGCCCGCGCGCGTCAAGAGCCGTTATACGCGGATGGCCGCGATCGCCGCCAAACCGGGCATCTACTACCCGCCGCTGCGCCGCGCCCTGGAGAAGCAACTGGCCCGGCTGGACCGCCGGTACGCGACCACCATCCGGGTTCTCGCCCGGCGCGGGGTGGTGCTGACCGCGGGCGGTTTCATCGCCAACCGCGAAATGCTGCACGCCTACGCCCCCGCCTACAAGAACGGCCTGGCCCTGGGCAGCTCCGGTGACGACGGCAGCGGGATCGAACTGGGGCGCGGTGTCGGCGCCGCGACCGACCGGATGAGCAATGTGTCGGCCTGGCGGTTCCTGCTCCCGCCGAGCTCGTTCGCCGGGGCGATGCTGGTCGACGGCAAGGGACAGCGCGTCATCGACGAGACCCGCTACGGCGCGGCGGTCGGCGACGCCCTCATCAACCGGCACGACGGTATCGGCTGGCTGCTGGCAGACGATGCGCTCATGCGTACCGCGATCTCCCAGATCGGCCCGCAGGCGGCCTGGTTCCAGCGGATGCAGTTCGAGGTGATGCGGCGCAAGGCCAAGAGGGGCAGGACACTCGATCAGGTGGCGGCCGCCGCCGGGGTCGACCCGGTGGGGCTGCGCGAGACGGTCGCCGAGCACAACTCCGCCTACGCCACCGGCGCACCCGACCCGGTGGGCAAACCGGCGGAATACGTCCGCCCGGTGGGCGCGGGTCCGTACTGGATGCTCGATGTCTCCATCAAACCGAGCCTGACCAATCCGTGCCCGATGTTCACCGTCGGCGGTCTCGCCGTCGACGAGCAGACCGGAGCGGTCCGCGCCGCCGGGGGCGGTGTGATCCCCGGCCTGTACGCGGCGGGCCGGACGGCCGCGGGTATCTGCGTGAACTCCTACGTCAGCGGCCTGTCGCTATCGGACTGCGTGTTCTCCGGCCGGCGGGCCGGCCGGAACGCGGCGGGGGAGACGGTCGTCGCGGAAGGCTCGCCCGGAGCGCGGAAAACACCGGGGGAGTAGACCCGCCCGGCTCGCCCACCGTCGATGCGAGCGAGCCGTGCGTGATCACGCGCGGGGCCGGCGACCCAGGTAGCGCAGGAGCCGGTCGGTATCGGACCCCTCGCCCGCGACGACCGGGCCGTAGGCGCCCCAATCGCGCAGCGGTTCGATCCGGCCCCGGGCGGCGGCGAGGATCGGCGCCGACAGCTCATCGGTCAGCGGCGACTCCTGGCCGGTGGCGATCGCGATATCCCAGGCGTGCACGGCCGCGTCCAGGGCGCAGAGGACCGCGGCGACCGGGGTGGGCAGCGGGCCGAAGGGCAGCGGGGTGGGCACGTTCTCGGTGTCGTCGGTGACCGTCGCCCAGGCGGTGGCCGTCTCCTCGAGGGCCGCCGCGACCAGTGCGACGGGGCCGTCGGCGAGGGTTCCGGAGGGCGAGAAGGGGTCGTAGTCGGGGCCGGTACCCAGCCCGAGCGCGGCCGCGAAGGCGCGCTGATCGCCGGCGGCGTGCTCGGCGACCTGCGCGACGTTCCATTCCGCGCACGGGGTCTCCAGCTGCCACTGGTCCGGCTCGACCCGCGCGACGACCGAACGGAGCGCCTCGTGCGCGGAGGCGACGACCTCCCGCCAGACCGGCGCGAGCTGGGTGGTGATTTCGGGAGTGGTGGTGTCCATTGTCTTGCCTCTCGGTCGTTTCCGGCGTTGAACTCAGACTATGGCGCTATTAGGCTCGTTTTCTTCCTGATCAGAACTTCACCGCGAAGGAGGATTATGTGACCTCCACCACAACCCGGGTGCTACGTCTGCTGTCTCTGCTCCAGGACCGCGGGTACACCGGACCGGAGCTGGCTCGGCGGCTCGGCGTCACCGACCGGACCCTGCGTCAGGACATCGCCCGGCTGCGCGAACTCGGCTATCCGGTGCACGGCACCCGCGGCCCGGTCGGCGGCTACCGGCTCGGGCAGGGCGCCACCATGCCGCCCCTGGTGCTCGACGACGACGAGGCCATCGCGGTCGCGGTGGCGATGGGGCTGGCCGAGGACGGGTCCACCGGGATCGCCGATATCGATCACAGCGTCACCCGCGCGCTGGCCAAACTCGAGAGGATCCTGCCGAAACGTCTGCAGCGCACCGTGAACGCGCTGCGCGAGGCCACCGCGGTGGGTCCGGCCACCATTGGCTCCCGGGAACCCGACGCACCCGTACCCGCGGAAACGCTGGCGACCATCGCGGCGGCGGTCCGGGCGGCGCGAGTCGTCGAACTCGACGATCGGCAGGTGGAGCCCTGCCGGCTGGTGAGCTGGCAGCGGCGTTGGTACCTGGTCGGATACGACCTCGACGGGCACAGCTGGCGCGCGTTTCCGGTCGCGCGGGTGGGCCGGGTCGTGCCGGGCACCCGCCGCTTCGCGGGCCGTACTCCGCCCGACAGCGATCTGGTCGCCTTCGTGCTCCGTGAGGTGGCGTCGACGGGTTGGCGGGTACACGCCCGGGTCACCGTGCTCGCGCCCGCCGAAACCGTGATCGCCCGTATCAATCCCGCGGTCGGCGTGGTGGAACCGGTCGACGAGAACTCGTGCCTGCTGCTCACCGGGGCGGACGCGATGGAGACCATCGCCATCTATCTGAGCATGCTCATGATGGACTTCCGGATCGACGGTCCACCCGAACTCGTCGACCACATCCGCACCCTGGGACGACGCTACCGGGACGCCATCGCCCACCTCGAATGAGCGGATCCGGCCGTGCGTATCGGCGGTCCCCGGCGTGGCGGCCCGCGCACTCACCCGGATATGGCCGCGGGACGGTCGCTCTCAGGACGCGGCCTCCCGCGGCGCGGCGGCCTCGGCGAGGGTGGGGTAATCGGTATAGCCCTCGGCGCCGCCCACGTACATGAGGTGCGTATCGCGTATCGGATTGAGCTGAGCGCCGATACGGAGACGTTCCACCAGATCCGGGTTGGCCAGAAAGGCGCGGCCGAGGGCGATCTGATCGGCGCCCGCGTCCAGGAGGCGGACGGCCTCCTGTTCGATGGCACGGGGATCGCGGCTGTCGCCCGCCCGCGCGGGGTTGGCGATCAGACTGCCCGGCCAGCGCCCGCGCAGCTCACGCAGCAGCGGATCGTCCGCGTCGATCCGGACGATATGCAGGTACGCGAGCCCGAGACCGGCCAGCGCGGTGGCCAGTGCCGGGTAGATGGCCGCGGTATC
The DNA here is from genome assembly GCF_055586645.1 of Nocardia sp. NPDC049935. Classification (NCBI taxonomy): domain Bacteria; kingdom Bacillati; phylum Actinomycetota; class Actinomycetes; order Mycobacteriales; family Nocardiaceae; genus Nocardia; species Nocardia sp. NPDC049935. Next base: position 110,551 of record NZ_JBVJHV010000010.1, read on the forward strand.
GCCCTCGGCGATGCCGTTGACCGGATTCGCCGGAGAGATACGAAGTCCTACGCGCTCGGGTCCGATGGCGGCCGCCACCGCCGTCACGACCTCCACCGTGAAACGGATGCGGTTCGCCACCGGGCCGCCGTAGGAGTCGGTCCGCCGGTTGGTGTTCTGGGCCAGGAATTGGTGCAGCAGGTAGCCGTTGGCGCTGTGTACCTCCACCCCCGCGAACCCGGCCGCGATCGCGTTTCGCGCCGCGGTCACGAAATCGGCGACGGTCGCGCCGATCTCGGCGGTCGTGAGTTCGCGCGGGGTGACGGCCGGCCGATGACCCGACGGGGTGTGCACCGTATCGGGCAGCGGGATCGGCGACGGCGCCACCGGCACCAGTCCGCTGTTGTCGGGATGGCCGACCCGGCCGCCGTGCTGGAGCTGCAGGAACATCCGGCCACCGGCGGCGTGGACGGCCTCGGTGACGCGACGCCAGCCGGCGATGTGCTCGTCCCGGTGGATACCGGGAATATCGGCGTAGGTCTGCCCGACCCGGTTCGGCGTGGCCGCCTCGGCGATGATCAGTCCCGCTCCGGCCCGCTGCGCGTAGTAGGTCGCCATCAGTTCGGACGGGGTCCCGTCGGATTCGGCGCGGTTGCGGGTCAACGGCGCCATGACCAGGCGATGTGGCAGTTCGAGCCCGGCCAGGCGGGTGGGTGTGAATAGAACGCGGGGCGCGGTGGTTGTCATGCCGAGAAGGTAAGACCTGACATTGATGTGAAGTTCAAGTCCTGTGGGATCGCGAGGCGAGAATGCGAATCGGTGAGCTGGCACAGCGGACCGGCGTCAGCGAACGGTCGCTGCGTTACTACGAGGAGCAGCGGCTCCTCGCGGCCGGCCGGACTCCGGGCGGTCACCGCGACTATCCGGAGCAGGCGGTGGACCGGGTCATCCACATCCAGGAATTGTTCGCGGCCGGACTCTGCAGCAAGAAGATCGTGGAGATCCTGCCCTGCCTGCGCGATACCGACGGCGGCGCGGACGAAGCGGCGACCCCCGGGCTGGTGCGTGAGCTGGAGGTCGAGCGGGACCGGATCGACCGGATGATCGCCGACCTGCGCCGCTCCCGCGAGGTGCTCGACGAGGTGATCGCGCGCGCGGGCGCGGGATTCACCGCCGCGCCGGTATGAGACCGCCCGCCTCGCACACCCCGTCCACCGGCCGGGTGTCGCCGCCCGGGCCGGGACGGGTCCGCGCCGGTTCGCGCCGCGACCGGCGCGGACCGGCGAGCAGGCCGCCCAGGGTGAACTGCTCCGCCGCGGCCGCCGGATCCGTTCCGGGAGCCCCGAAGACCTCCGCGACCAGCTCCGGGCTCACCGACCCCGACTCCGCGGCGTACACCAGCATCGCCGCCGTCGCGCGCCGCCGCTCGTCGTTCAGCAGATCCGTGACCGCGTCCACGGTGTCACCGGTGCTCCAGACGCGCGGGACCGCCGCCGCGCGATACGCGAGCGGCAGGGGTTCGGACAGCTGCCAGCGTCCGGATTGCCACCAGTAGCCGAAGGGGATCACCGGCGAATCCGGGGCGCTCCCGGTCGCGATCTCACCCCACCACGCCGCCTTTCCGCCCGGCAGGGCCCGCAGCACGGACCCGCCGCCGCGACCGTTGTCGTACCAGGCGAGCCGGGGCAGCACCCGGGGTCCCCACTCGTCGCCGGTCGCGCCGGACGCGGCCGCCACCGCTGTCCAGCGCGCCCACAATCGCGGATACGGCGGCAGAGCGTCGGGGTCGAGAAGGGTGCGGCTGTTCATGGGTGAGCCTTCGGTTGTGACGGTTCGCGACCCACCGCGAAGGTGTGGTGGTCGGCGAATCGGATAGCTGCGGCTCCGCGGCGTCGGGGTTCGCCGTGCGGACCGGCCGGCCGGCTCGGGTCGAGCGGATGAAATGACCGTAAGGCCCGACGGGTGCCCTACTGAAGTGTCGGATACGACATATTCAGTACCATTCCCGACATGGATGTCGCTGTTCTCGTGACGGACGGTGTCGCGGACCTGGGACTGGCCGCGGTACTGGAAACCTTCACGCTGGCCAATGCCCTCCGGGATACGCTCGCGACCGTGCCGCCCGCCTGGCAGGTCCGCACTGTCTCGCAGGGTTCGAGCGTCCGGTCGGGAAACGGCTACACGATTCCCACCGTCCCCCTCGGCGAGCTGCCGGATACGTCCGGCGACCGCGCGTTTCCGGGCGAACTGATCGTGCCGGCTCTCCACGTGCTCGACGCGTCCGAACTCGTCGAGCGGATCTCGGCGCCGGAGAACACACCGATCCTGGACCGGATCGGTACCGATCGCTCGCGGGGCGTGCATATCGCGGGCGCCTGCGCGGGGACGTTCTTCCTCGCCGAAGCCGGTGTCCTCGACGGTCTCTCGGCGACCACGAGCTGGTGGCTGGGACCGGCCTTCCGGAAGCGCTATCCCGCGGTCGCCCTCGACGAAGGACTCACCCTGTGCCGCACCCCGGCGGTCACCACCGCCGGCGCGTATCTGTCGCATGTGGATCTGGCCGTCTCGCTGGTCTACCGGGTGAGTCCGGCGCTGGCCGAGAAAACCGCGCGCTACCTGGTGCTGGGCCGGGGCCGTTCGCAGGCCGGGCATATCGTCCCCGAGGTGATGGCGCTGGGCAACCCGCTCATCGCGGATTTCGAACGCTGGGTCAGAGGCCATATCGGGGACCAGTTCCGGATCGCGGACGCGGCGCGCGAACTGGGTATCACCGAGCGGAGTCTGCAGCGGGCCACCCAATCCGAACTGGGTATGTCGCCACGCGATCTGGTCCACGACATCCGGCTCGAACACGCCGCGCTGCTGCTGCGCACCACCACGCTCCCGCTGGAGGCGGTGGCGTCCCGGGTCGGTTATCTCAACGCCGGCACTCTGCGCAATCTGGTACGCCGCCGCCGCGATATGAGTATCGCGGAATTCCGCGCCACGCCGTTCGTCTGGTGAGTCACCCGGTCACCCGGTGCGGACCCGGTCCGAATCGCTTCTCGCCCATCCCGCACGCTCCAGCTGCTCACATACCTGTAGGTCAGTATCGCACCGAATAGTGGGTACTTGTCCCGGCATCTCCTGTTGACGAATGTGGATAACGGCGCGCCCCCCGTTCACCGGATCCGCCGCTTCGTCCCGCTTCGACCGCGGCGACCGGAACAGCGGATTCCTCTCGGCAAGGAGTAATCGGATATGACCGCGAACGAACAGACGAGCGTGGCCGTGCTGGGTCTCGGCCCGATGGGACGAGCCATCGCGACCACGCTGGTGAAGTCGGGGACGCCCACCACCGTGTGGAACCGGACCCCCGGAAAGGACGCGGGTCTCCTCGGCCTCGGCGCCGTCGCCGGAGCCGATCCCGCCACGGCGATCGAGTCCGCCGATCTCGTGATCGCCGTGCTCGGCGACCACGCCTCCGTGCACTCGGTTCTCGATCCCGTGGCCGCGGAGTTACGCGGCAAGGCCCTGATCAATCTGACCAGCACCGCCCCGGAGGATTCCCGCGAGCTCGCCGCCTGGGCCGCCGCCCACGGTATCGATTTCGTCGACGGCGGCATCATGGCGGTGCCGCCCATGATCGGTACGCCCGGTGCCTCGATCCTGTACAGCGGGTCGGCGCCTGTTTTCGACCGATTCCGCGGCGACCTCGAGAAGCTCGGCTCGGCGGAATATTTCGGCGCCGACGCCGGAACCGCCGCACTCTACGATTTCGCCCTGCTGGCCGGTATGTACGCCATGTTCACCGGTTTCTTCCACGGTGCGGCCATGGTGCGTTCGGCCGGTGTGGCCGCGTCGGATTTCGCACCCCGGGCGGCGGCGTACGTCACCGCCATGGCGGGATTGCTCCCGGCTCTGGCCGCGGTGATCGACAGCGGCGACTACGCCGACGACATCCAGCCCGCGACATTCCACAAACCCGCCTTCGACGCCATCGTCCGTGCCAGCCGCGACGCGGGCGTGGCCCTCGATATCGTCGGGCCGATCAAGAACCTGATCGACCGGCAGATCGCCGACGGCCGGGCGGGCGAGGGAATGGAAAGGATCACCGAAGAACTGGCGGGGAACCGGCGCTGATACCGACGCGCTACAACCAGGTGTCGAGGGTCGTGGTGGTGAGGAAGTGGTCCAGATCGGCGCGCCAGGGGGCCGGGGTGGTCTTCTCCGGTTCGATGGCGGTGTACTGGCCGCGGTAGAACAGCAGCGGGCGGCCGTTGGTGGTCGCGGCGGTCTCCTCCATGGCCAGGACGCGGCCGATCACGATGAAGTGGTCGCCGCCGTCCACCACGCTGTCCACCCGGCATTCGATGGTCGCCAGCGAGTTGTCCAGCCGGGGCAGGCCGAGTGCGGAGGTGTGCCAGTCGGTTCCGGCGAACTTGTCCGGTTCGCGGGAACCGAATTTCGCGCACACCGGCTGCTGCTCCTCGGCGAGGACGTTCACGCAGAAACGCCCGTTCGCCTCGATGGCGGCCCAGGAACGCGACCCCTTGGTGGGGCAGAACAGCACCAGCGGCGGGTCCAGGGAGAGGGCCGCGAACGACTGGCAGGCGAAACCGATGGGGGTTTCGCCGTCGGTGAAGGTGGTGATGACGGTGATACCGGTGCAGAACTGCCCGAGGATATTGCGGAACTGCCGGGGATCGATGGTGGCCTGGTCCTCGGCCGCTTCGCCCGTGCCGTCGGCCGGATCCGCTGGTGCCGTCACGTTCATACCGTCCTCGCCTCGTTCTGGAGCTGCCGGCGGCGGACCGCCGGATTCAGCCGGGCCCGGTGCGAGTATCGCACCGGGCCCGGCCGGAGATCACTTGAAACCCACCGAGAAATCGTGGCCCCACAGGCTCACCGCGGTCGATTCCCGGGCGATCCAGCTGTGGTCGTCGACTTCCAATCCCTCACAGCCGAATTCGACATCGAATCCGCCGGGGGTCTTCATATAGAACGACAGCATCTTGTCGTTGATATGCCGGCCGAGCGTGGCCGACATCTTCACCTTCTTGCGCATGGCCCGGTCCAGGCACAGGCCGACATCATCGGAGTTCTCCACCTCGACCATGAGGTGGACGATGCCGGTCGGGTTGGGCAGCGGCATGAACGCCAGCGCGTGATGGCGCGGGTTGCAGCCGTAGAACCGCAGCCAGGCCGGGTCCCCGTCCTCCGGGCGGCCCACCAGCTGGGGCGGCAGCCGCATCGAGTCACGCAGCCGGAAGCCCAGGATGTCCTGGTAGAACGCCTGCGCGGCGGCATCGTCGGAGCAGGTCAGCACCACATGGCCGAGGCCCTGTTCGGCGGTGACGAACTTGTGCCCGTACGGGCTGACGAACCGGCGTCCGAGGTACTGCGCGCCGTAGAACGCCTCGAGGGTGTTCTCGGAGGGGTCCTGGAACCGGATCATCCCCTCCACGCGACGCTCGTCGAGCTCCGCTTTGGTGCCCTCCTCGAACGCGATGCCGTTCTTCTCCAGGGTCTCCCGCAGCCGCTGCAGCGCGGGCCCGTCGGTGACCTCCCAGCCCGAGACCAGCAGCCGGTCCTTCTCGCCGGGCACGATCACGAGCCGGGCGGCGAAATCATCCATCCGCAGGTAGAGCGCGTCGGGGTTGTTCCCGCTGCCCTCCATCATGCCGAGCACCTTCAGGCCGTATTCGCGCCAGGCCGCCATATCGGTGGCCTCGATGCGCATATAGCCGAGTGCCTTGATACTCATCGTCATTTCTCCTTGACGCCGAGCAGGAAATCTATTGCGAGCCGGTTGAATTCGGCGAACTTCTCCAGCTGCGCCCAGTGTCCACAGCCACCGAAAACGTGCAACTGGGCGCGGGGGATGTTCTTCAGCGCGATCAGCGCGCCGTCGAGCGGGTTCACCCGGTCCTCGCGACCCCAGATCAGCAGGACCGGCTGGCGCAGCTTGTAGGCGTCGCGCCAGAGCATGCCCTTCTCGAAATCGGCGCTCGCGAAGGATTTGCCCATGGCGCGGGTCGCGGCGAGCGCCTCGGGGGTGCTCGCGGAGGCGAACCGTTCCTCGATCAGTTCCGGGGTCACCAGGGACTGGTCGAACACCATGATCCGCAGGAACGCCTCGAGGTTCTCCCGGGTGGGTTCGTAGTTGAACTTGCCCAGCAGTTTGACGCCCTCGGTGGGGTCGGGAGCGAAGAGATTGCTGCTCAGCCCGCCCGGCCCCATCAGGATCAGCTTCCCGGCGCGGTCGGGGTAGTCGAGCGCGAACCGCACAGCGGCCCCGCCGCCGAGCGAGTTGCCGAGCAGGTGGACGCGGCCGGTGATGTCCAGGGTGTCGAGCAGATCCTTCAGCGCCGACGAACTGTGCACGAAGTACTGCGGATGTTCGGTCGGCTTGTCCGACTGCCCGTACCCGGGCTGGTCGACCGCGATCACATGGAAGTCGCGGGCCAGCACCGGGATATTGCGGGAGAAGTTCGACCACGACGAGGCACCCGGACCGCCGCCGTGCAGCAGCACGATGGTGGGGCCGTTGCCGACCCCGGCCTCGTGGTAGTGCAGTTTCAGGTCCGGCCGCACCTGCGCGAACTTCGAGGTGGACTCGTAGGTGAGTTCGGCGGTCGAGGTCATCACACCATCCCGTCGGAGACCGGGAGACCGAACTCGTGGGTGCCGTACATGACGTAGGCCCGCTCGGGATCGTTGGAGGCGTGCACCCGGCCGGCGTGCGCGTCACGCCAGAAACGCTGCAGCGGAGTGCCGTTGACCAGGGCGGTCGCGCCCGAGCTCTCGAACAGCTTGTCGATCGAGGCAATGGCCCGGCCGGTCGCGCGGACCTGGTCGCGCCGGGCGCGCACGCGCAGGTCGAAGGGGATCTCCTTACCCTCGAGCAGCAGGGCGTACTCGTCTGCCACATTGCCCGACAGCTGCCGCCAGGCCGCGTCGATATCGCTGGAGGCCTCCGCGATCCGCACCTTGGTGAACGGATCCTCCTTGGCCTTCTCGCCCGCGTAGGCCGCGCGCAGCCGCTTGCCCTGGTGCTCGACGTGCGCCTCGTACGCGCCGTAGGCCATACCGACGATGGGGGCGGAGATGGTGGTGGGGTGGATGGTGCCCCACGGCATCTTGTACACCGGGTCGGTGTTGTTCTCCAGGCCGGGGGAGGCCAGATCGTTCATGGTCTTGTAGCTGAGGAAGCGGTGCGTGGGCACGAACACGTCCTTGACCACCAGGGTGTTGGAGCCGGTGCCGCGCAGGCCGACCACGTTCCAGACATCGTCGATCTCGTATTCCGAGCGAGGGATGAGGAAGCTGCCGAAGTCGACCGGCTTGCCGTTCTTGATCACCGGTCCGCCGACGAAGGTCCAGTCGGCGTGGCCGGAGCCCGACGACCACGCCCACGACCCGCTGACCTGGTAACCACCGTCGACCACGGTGCCGGCGCCCATCGGGGCGTAGGAGGAGGAGATCCGGACATCGGTGTTGTCGCCCCACACCTCGTCCTGGGCCTGCTGGCCGAACAGGGCCAGATGCCAGTTGTGGACGCCGATGATGCCGGCCACCCAGCCGGTGGAACCGCAGGCGCTGGCGATCTTGCGGACGGTGTCGTAGAAGACCACGGGGTCGGCGGCCAGGCCGCCCCACTGCTTGGGCTGCAGCAACCGGAAGAACCCGGCTTCCTGCAGGTCCTTGATGGACTCCTCGGGGATCTGCCGAAGATCTTCGGCTTCCTGTGCGCGGGCGCGCAGCGTGGGCAACAGCGCTTCGACCCGTTCGGTCACTTCTCGCGTCATCTCCGGCCCTGCTCCTGCCTGGTCGTTTACTAACCAATGGTGATCTGCTCGTGGGCAGAATTTACTTCTGAGACTAGAACACGTTCTTGTTCATGTCGAGAACCGGTGTCGGTGTCCGGCCGTTATGGGACATGTGCTGGATGTGGCGCGAATCGCTGGCGCTCGGGACGCCAGTTTTGTAACGTGTTCTAGTACAGCAGGAGGAGGAATCGCGATGGCAGTAACCCCGCCCAGCGGCGGCGGCAAGGTTCGGGAGCTGGACGTCGGTTCGGCTCCCACCCGGTACGCGCGCGGATGGCATTGCCTGGGGCTGGCGCAGAACTTCCGGGATGGCAAACCGCATTCGGTGAAAGCGTTCGGGACCAAGCTCGTGGTCTGGGAGGACAGCGCGGGCGAGTTGCACGTGCTCGACGCGTACTGCCGCCATATGGGCGGCGACCTCAGCATGGGCGAGGTGAAGGGCGACGATATCGCCTGCCCGTTCCACGATTGGCGCTGGGGCGCGAACGGTAAATGCACGTCCATCCCCTACGCCCGGCGGGTGCCCCCGCTGGCGAAGACGCGGCGGTGGACGACCCTCGAACGCAACGGCCAGTTCTTCGTCTGGCACGACCACGAGCGCAACGAGCCGCCGTCCGAAGTCACCATCCCGCATATCGAGGGCCCCTACACCGACGCCGACGGCAACCCGGTGGAGGAACTGGACAGCGGCTGGACCGAGTGGACCTGGAACAACCTGCTGATCGAGGGCGCGAACTGCCGCGAGATCATCGACAACGTCGTGGATATGGCGCATTTCTTCTATATCCACTTCGCCTTCCCCACCTACTTCAAGAACGTTTTCGAGGGCCATGTCGCCACTCAATTCCTGGAGACCAAGGGTCGGCCGGATGTCGGTGCCGGGGCCAAGTACGCCGGTGAGCAGCTGCTGAAGTCGGAGGCGTCCTACTTCGGCCCGTCGTACATGATCAACCCGCTCATCAACAGCTACGGCGGCTACGAGATCAAGGTGCAGCTGATCAACTGCCACTATCCGGTGACGCAGGATTCGTTCATGCTGCAGTGGGGCCTGACCGTCGAGAAGCCCAAGGGTCTCGACGACGCGACCGCGCAGAACCTGGCCCGGACCATGGCCGATTTCTTCGGCGACGGATTCCTGCAGGACGTCGAGATCTGGAAGCATAAATCCAAGGTCGAGAACCCGCTCCTCACCGAGGAGGACGGCCCGGTCTACCAGCTGCGTCGCTGGTACGACCAGTTCTACGTCGACGTCGCCGAGGTGACGGAGAAGATGACCCAGCGGTTCGAATTCGAGGTCGACACCACGAAGGCGAACGAAGCGTGGGAAGCCGAGGTCGAAGAGAACCTGCGGCGCAAGCGCGAAGAAGAAGCGGACGCCGACCAGGCGGAGGCAGGAGTCTGATATGACCAGCTGGGCGAAAGCACCCGACTTCGCCGACCAGCCCGCCCGGCGGGACGCGGTGCGGGCCCAGACGGTCGTGGACAAGGAGCGTTACCTGGAGGGCGGCCTGACGCCGCTGCGGTGTCAGGCCTGCCATGCCGAGGTGCTGGTTCGCAAGAGCAGTTCCCGGCAGACCTCGGTGCAGTGGACCGGTAACCCGGCCGACCAGTGTCCGGTCTTCGCGGAATTGAGCGCGAACGGCTATCGGCCCGGTCGTCCCGATACCTGCGAACGCCTCCAGAAAACCATCAAATGGGCGGTCGACGAGGGAGTCCTCGAAGTGCCGGAGTGATCCCGTCCACCCGCGCTCGGCGCGTATGCCTGCGAATCGACCCCGGCCCGGTGGCCGGGGTCGATTCGCGTTCCGTCTGCTCGGTGACCTGCGACGCGATATGGACTAACATCTTAGCTAAGGAGGCTGAGATGTCAGGCAACGCGGCGGAGCAATTCAACATCCACGAGGCGAAGACGAATCTCTCGCGCATCGTGGAACGAGTCGAGCGCGGTGAGGAGATAGTGATCAGCCGTGCCGGGCAACCGGTGGCCAAGGTGGTGCCACTGGTCCGGCGGGCCGATCGCACCGGCCGGGGGTCGCTGCAGGGCATGCTGACAATGGGAACCGATTGGGATTCGGAAGAGACCAACAACGTGATAGCCGACGACTTCGGGATCTCGCGATGAGCTTGTTGCTGGACACCCATGTGGTGTTGTGGTGGCTGGCCGACGACCCGAATCTCTCGGACGACATCAAGGATCGGCTCGACCACGACCCCGATGTCTTCGTCAGCGCCGCCACGGTATGGGAGGTCACGATCAAACACGCAGGCGGCAAGTTGAGCGGGCCTCCCGACCTTCCGGAGCGAGTCCGCGACAGCGGCTTCACTGCCCTGTCGATCAGTGGTCGGCATGCCATAGCCGCCGGCCGCCTTCCATTGATCCATCGCGATCCCTTCGATCGCATGCTGATCGCCCAGGCGGGTGTCGAAGGTATGGTGCTGGCGACCAGAGACCCCTGGTGCCAGAAATACGAAGTGCCGATCCTCGCAGTCTGACACCAGGGGCCGGTGGGTGCTCATGGACTCGCTCGCCGAGCCGGTCTCCGGTCAGCGGCGGGTGCCGCGGTCCCGGTACATGCGACGCTGTTCCTTGGCGATACCGCGCCAGACCTTTTCGCGTTCGGCCCGCAGGCGCTTATCCGTGCGGGCTTCCATCCACGCGTTCTCCCGGGCCAGTTTGCGGTAGTTGTCGAGGCGGCGGGCGGAGATCATCTCCGCGTCGACCGCTTCGCGTACCGCGCAACCCGGTTCGGAGTCGTGCGAGCAGTCGCCGAACCGGCAGCGGGCCGCGAGGTCGGTGATATCGCTGAACGTCCGGCCGATACCTTCCGCGGCATCCCACACCCCGACCCCGCGCAGGCCGGGGGTGTCGATGAGGGTGCCGCCGCCGGGTAGCGGGCGCAGTTCCCGGTGCACCGTGGTGTGACGACCTTTTCCGTCGGCCGCGCGCACCTGGTTCGTCGCGAAGATATCCGCACCCAGCAGAGCGTTCGCCAGCGTGGATTTACCCGCGCCCGAGGGGCCGAGCAGGGCGACGGTGCCGTCCAGGACCGCCGTCAGCACCTCCAGGCCGGCGCCGGTCTCCGCGCTGACCGCGAGGACCGTGGCCCCCGGTGCCACCGCGCGGACCTCGTCGAGCGGCAGGTGCTCCGCGGCATCGGCCTTGGTGAGGACGACAACCGGCTGGGCCCCGCCTTCCCAGACCAGTGCGAGCATGCGCTCGATCCGGCCGAGGTCGACATCACCGTCGGCGGCCGTGCAGATGAGCACGGTGTCGACATTGGCCGCCAGTATCTGGCTTTCGGAACGGCCCGAGGCCGACGACCGGGTGATCGCCGACCGGCGCGGTAGCAGGGCCCGGACCTGCGATCGCGCGTCCAGGCTCACCCAGTCGCCGGTGCACAGTCCGCTCACCGCGGAATCCGCGCGCGGGCAGGTGGCCCGGGCGGGGCCGGTGGGGGTCACCACATCGCATTCGCCGCGATCCATCCGGACGATGCGGGCGGGTACACACCCGGCCTCGAGGTGGGGGAGATACCGCGCGGCCACGGACGCTGTCCAGCCGTAGGGAACGAGAGGGTCGAAGTCGACCATGAGAGGAGGAATTCCTTCGTCGGGCGCCGAGCCCGGCGGGCTCAGCGAGTGGAGTTCGAGAGGGAGAACGACGGGGCGGTACGAACCGGTGTGGTTCGCCGCGCCACGGCAATCCGGGCGACCGTCACGTTCTCCACCTCCTTCACGACTCGCTGTTGCCGCCACTCTGGCACGGAGCCCGGCGGTGGCGCAATCCTTTTTCCGGGCGCCGGCGCTCGCCGCCGAACCCGGGTGATCGGGGCTTGTACTGCAACGTGTTCCAGTACCATCCCGCCATGGGTTTCCTCTCGTCGGCCGGTCGAGTGCTGCCGGCGCTCGCCGCCGTCCTCGTGCTGAACGCGATTCCCTCCGGCGCCGCACCCGGCTGGGGTCCGCTGGGTCCCGCGAATCCGTATCTGGGACCCCTGGGTTCCGCGACCATGCACGGCGATGCCGGCTCCTCCGACGTCACACCACTGGCCGGCCCGGGGACCGGCTGGGTCACGCCGTCCGGCGATCCGCTGGCCGCGGCCTGCCCGACCATCCTGCAGGGGTCGGACGGGATGGTCGTCGCGCTGTGCACGGCCATCGTCGACCGGGCGCCCACGGTGTACTTGTTCGACCCGGCGAAAGGTCCGCTCGGCGCGCCCGCGGCGAAGCTGGGTCTCACCAAGGGCAGCCTGCTGGGCGGTGTCTACGCCTATCTCGACAACGAGAACCGGCTGGTGGTGGTCGACGGGGAGCGCAGGCTGCTGCGGATCGGGCACACCGCGGATCACGACGGGGCATGGAGCCTGGTCGTCGACGAGTCCACCGATCTGACCGGCGCCATCCCGGCCGGAGACGCCGTCACCGGACTCGTGCCCGACTGGGCGGGCAATGTCTGGTTCGCGACCGGGGCCGGGCTGGTCGGCACGGTCGCGCCCGGCGGGGCCGTGGCCACCCATCCGCTACCGGCGGGCGAGCGGGTGGCGAACAGTATCTCCTCCGCGCCCGGCGGTGTCGCGGTGGCGACGACCCACGCCCTGTACGAACTGCGCGCCGCTGATTCCGGTGCGCCACAGGTCCTCTGGCGCGCTCCCTACGATCGCGGACCGGCGCGCAAACCCGGGCAGCTGAGCTGGGGCACCGGCTCGACCCCGACGTATTTCGGCCCCGGTGACGGCACCGAGTACGTGACCATCGTGGACAACGCCGCCGACCGGGTGCACCTGCTGGTATACCGCTCGGGCACCGGTGAATTGGTCTGCGACCGTCCCGTCCTGGCCCAGGGTGGTCCGGGCAGCGAGAACTCGCCCATCGGCATCGGCCGCTCGGTATTCGTGGCCGGCACCTACGGATATCCGTATCCCACGGTGCCCGACGACGCGGGCCCGGCGGAACCGACCGTCGCGCCCTTCACCGGCGGTATGACCCGCGTCGATATCGACGAGCAGGGCTGCCATACGGTGTGGGACAACAAGGTGCGCAGCGCCGCGGTTCCCAAACTGTCGGTCGCCGACGGCAATATCTACACCGTCATCCGGCTCGGTCTGGGGCTCACCACCCCGCTCGACGGCTACGCCTACGGCGTGATCGACGCCGCCACCGGCGAGGTGAAGGCGAAACGCCCGATGTCGGCCACGATCGTCGCCGATACCCTCCAGATGGCCGGTCTCACCACCGCGAACGGCGAACTCTGGCAGGGCACGATCACCGGCATCATGCGGATCCGATAGCGGACGGAGCGAACGCGGTCGGGCGTGGCCACTCGTGGGACCCGAGTGGTCGCGGCGGGGTCCGGCTTTGCGCCCGTGCGGTTCTCACCACGGCAGCGGGCCGTACTCCGAGTCCTCGGCACCCCAGCGATAGCCCCAGAACTGTCCCGTCGGTCCGTCGGCGGGAAGCGTCGCCAGGTGTACGACCGGTTCGGCGCCCTGGGCCGCGGTGCGGAAACCGGTGTTGCCGTTGAAATCCGTGGCGCAGTAGCCGGGGTTGGCCGCGTTCACCTTGATCGGGGTGTCACGCAGTTCCTTCGCGTACATCAGGGTGATCATCGTCAGCGCGGTCTTCGAGGTGGGGTAGGTGATGGCTGCCATCGGCCAGAGCGGGCCGGCCGGATCGGCGGCCATGGCCATCGACCCGACCTCGCTCGAGGTGTTGACGATCCGGGCGGCCGCGGCCCGGCGCAGCAGCGGCAGCATCGCGTTCGTCACCGCTACGGGTCCGAACACATTGGTCTCGAATACCTCCCGCAGCGTGTCCGGCGCGGTCGCGGACGGGGTGCCGTCACCGTCGAGGCGGCCCGGTATACCGGCGTTGTTCACCAGAACATCGAGTCGTCCGAAGTCGGTGCGGATCAGGCTCGCCGCGTCGGCGATGGAATCGGCATCGGTCACGTCCAGGGGAACGAAGCGGGCGTCGCCGCCGCCCGCGGCCAGTTTCTCCGCGGCCGCCCGGCCCCGGCCGGAGTTCCGGGCCCCGATCAGGACCGTGGCTCCCCGCTCGGCGAGCAGGCGGGCGGTTTCGAATCCGATGCCCTTGTTGGCTCCGGTGATCAAGGCGATTGTCGTCATGAGCAGACGGTTTCATCGACGGTCCCGGAGCGGGAGGCCCGGCCGAAGGTGGTATCGGCTGTACCACCCTGGGAACGCCGGAACGGCCCAGAATGGAGTGATGACCGAGGCCGTCGATCTCGCCGCTTTCCTCCGTGCCCGGCGCGGTGAGTTGCGTCCGAGCGATGTCGGTCTGCCCGATACCGCGCGGCGGCGGACTCCGGGCCTGCGCCGGCAGGAGGTCGCGCAGCTCGCGGGGATCTCGGTCGAGTACTACATCCGGATGGAGCAGGCCCGGGGACCGCGGCCGTCGGAGCAGGTGCTCGGCGCTCTGGCCCGGGCCCTGATGCTGACCGGCGACGAACGTGACTACCTCTACCGGACGGCCGGGCACCGGACGCCGGGGAGTATCGGCCCCAACCGGGTCGTGTCCTCGGCGGTGCGCACGGTCGTCGACAGTCTGGTGCCGCTGCCCGCCTATATCGTGGATGCCGGTTACGAGGTGCTGGCCTGGAACCGGTGCGCCGTGCCGTTCATCGGCGATCTGGCCATCGTGCCCGAGGCCGAACGCAATATGGTGCGGTGGATTTTCCGGCAGGCCGCCGACGACCCGCGCTGGGAGGATGAAGAGACCCTGTCGTTCGCCCGGAGCACCGTCGCGGATCTGCGCGCCACCTACGCACGCTATCCGGGAAACCCGTCGGTGAGCGGACTGGTGACCGAACTGCTCGGGACCTCACCGCGGTTCGCGCAGTTGTGGGCCGCCCAGGACGTCGCTGTCCGGCGCACCCACCGTAAACAGGTGTCCCATCCCGAGTTCGGTGTGCTCGACTTCGAATGTCAGGTACTGGACATACCCGATACCGATCAGCGGATCATCGTGTACTGCGCGAGCCCCGAATCGCCTACCGGCGCGGTTTTCCGGCGAATAGCCGGGGCAGTCGACTCGGCCGCGACGCGCTGAACCGAACCGCCTACGCCGTCAGTGGTCGACCAGCGGCCGGCGGGGGACACCGAACAGCTGCGCGTCGCCGTGGGCGCGTTTGAAGTACAGATGGGCATCGTGTTCCCAGGTGATGGCGATCCCCCCGTGCAGCTGGATGGTTTCGGCGGTGATCGTGGTGAACGCCTCCGAGCACTGGTTGCGGGCGACCCAGACATCCTCGGCGGCGGTCGGGCTGTCCTCGGCCAGCGCGATGGCGGCGGTGAGGGCCGTGGATTTGGCGGATTCGGCCAGGACGTACATATCGGCCATCCGGTGCTTGAGGGCCTGGAAGCTCCCGATGACCCGGCCGAACTGCACCCGCGACTTGGTGTACTCGACCGTGGCCTCCAGGCAGTACTCGGCGGCGCCCACCTGTTCGGCGGCCACCGCGGCCCAGGCGATCTGCCGGAGTCGCTCGACCACCGGACCCGGATCCCCGGTGCCGAGCCGGCGGGCCGGGGTCGCCGCGAAGGTGATCTCGGACAGGGTCCGGGAGGGGTCCATCGCCGCGACCTTCCGGCGCTCGACCCCGGCCGCGGCCGGATCCACCTCGAAGAGGCCGGTTTCGGTGACCACGATCAGGGTGTCGGCGATCGTCCCGTCCAGCACGTAGTGCGCGGACCCCGCGAGGGTGTCGCCGTCGGCGCGGACACCGAACTCGTCCCAGCCGCGGGCCGAGGCCCAGCACACGGCGAGGGTGGCGCTGCCCTCGGCAACCCCGGGCAGCAACCGTTCGCAGGCGTCGGTATCGCCGGAGAGCAGCACCGCCTGCGCGCCCAGCACCGCCGAGCCGAGCATCGGGACATCGGCCAGTGTCCGGCCGAGTTCCCCGACCACCAGCAGGGCTTCGGGCAGGCCCGCCCCGAACCCGCCGAACTCCTCGGGGATCGCCAGCGCGGCGACTCCGACCTGTTCGCAGAGCTGCGCCCACAGCTGCGGGTCGTAGCCCAGGTCGGTGTCCATGGCCTTGCGGATACCGGCCCGCGCGTCCCGTTTGGCGAGCAGTCCCCGGACCGCCGACACCAGCTCCTGCTGTTCCTCGCTGATCATCTCTTCTCCCGTAGGTCTTCTCGGACGGATACCGGTTGCAGCGCGTCCGTCCGGTGCTCGCCGCTGCCCGCTGGAGTCGCTAGGTGAGCGCGCCGGACGGATCCGTCGCGGTCCCCGCGCGCAACGCCTCGGCCACCCGGCCGCGGTGCAGGTCGGGGGTGCCCCAGGCGGTGCGCAGGGCGGTGACCCTGGTCAGCCACAACGACAGGTCGTATTCGGCGGTGTAGCCGATCGCGCCGTGTACCTGCAGGCCGGTGCGCGCGGCCCGGTAGGCCGCGTCCGCGCAGGCGACGGCGGCGGCGGACACATCGCGGGTGCGGTTGGCGGTGCCGGTGGTCAGCGCGGCCCGGTGCAGCAGCGGTTCGGCCAGATCCAGGCCGATGAACACGTCCGCCAGCTTCTGTTTGATCGCCTGGTACTCACCGATCGGCCGCCCGAACTGTTTGCGCTGTTTCACGTAGTCGGTGGACGCGTCGAGTAGTGCCTTGCCCGCGCCCAGCAACTGGGCCGCGTTCGCCAGGACGGCGGCGTCGAACCCGGCCGCGATCGCCTCGGCCACCTGCGGACCCTGCGCGACCGTTTCGTCCGCCTCGATCACGAACAGCCGGCGGGCCGGATCCACCGACCGGACCCGTTCGCCGACACGGCCGGTGCTCACCCGGTCGCCGTCGGCCAGCAGGACGAGATCGACGCGGTCGGCGTCCACGGCGAGCGCGCGCCCGCCGCGACCGGCGATCGCGAGGGTCGCGGTGAGTGTGCCCTCCGAGATACCCGGCAGCCAGCGCCGGGCCGGTTCCGTATCGGCGCCGGCCAGCGCCTGCAGCAGCGCGGGAATCGCGGCCGCCGATTCGACCAGCGGGCCCGGCGCCGCGGCGCGGCCGATCTCGACGAACGCGACCACCTGGTCGAGCGGTTCGGCCCCGAGGCCGCCGTATTCCTCGTCGATGGTCAGTCCGAACGCGCCGGCGGCGGCGAGCTGGTCGATCAGCGCGCGACCGGCCGCCGGATCGTCGCCGCTCCACGCGCGCACCGCGGCGGGCGTCTTCCCGGACTCGAACAGTTTGCGGATACTGGCGCCGAAGTCCTGATTCTCCGGGCTGAGCGCGAACTTCATCGGCTGCCTCCCCTGGGTAGGCCGAGGAGCCGCTCGGCGATGATATTGCGTTGGATT
The DNA here is from genome assembly GCF_055586645.1 of Nocardia sp. NPDC049935. Taxonomy (NCBI): domain Bacteria; kingdom Bacillati; phylum Actinomycetota; class Actinomycetes; order Mycobacteriales; family Nocardiaceae; genus Nocardia; species Nocardia sp. NPDC049935. The sequence continues at coordinate 127,651 of NZ_JBVJHV010000010.1, forward strand.
TCGTTGGTCCCGGCGTAGATCGGGCCGGACAGCGAGAAGAGGTAGCCGTCGGTCCAGCGGCTCTCCTCCTCGGCTTCCGCGCCCAGCAGATCGAGCGCGGTTTCGTGCATGGCGATATCCAGCTCGGACCAGAACACTTTGGTGATCGACGATTCGGCGCCGAGTTTGCCGCCTGCGTCGAGCCGGGTGACGGTACCGAAGGTGTGCAGCCGGTAGGCCTCGCTGCCGATCCAGGAGTCCACCACGGCGTCACGGGCGGCGGTACCGGTATCGCCGCGCTCGGTCCACAGGTCCACCAGCCGCTGCGCGGTGGCGCTGAACCGGCCGGGACTGCGCAGCGAGAGTCCGCGTTCGTTACTGGAGGTGCTCATCGCGACCCGCCAGCCCTCGTTCGGCGCGCCGATCACATCGCTGTCCGGGACGAACACATCGTCGAGGAAGATCTCCGCGAAACCGGGTTCGCCGTCCAGCTGCGGGATCGGGCGCACGGTGACGCCGTCCGCGGTGAGCGGGAACATCAGGTAGGTGAGCCCGCGGTGCCGTTCGGCCTCCGGATCGCTGCGGAACAGGCCGAACGCCCAGTCCGCGAACGCCGCCCGCGAACTCCAGGTCTTCTGACCGCTCAGCACCCAGCCGCCGTCGGTGCGGCGGGCGGTCGAGCGGATACCGGCGAGATCGCTCCCGGCCTCCGGTTCCGACCAGGCCTGCGCCCAGATATCGTCGGCCCGCGCCATCCGCGGCATGATCCGCGCGAGCTGTTCGGGCGTGCCGTGCTCGAAGAGGGTGGGGGCGAGCAGGAAGATTCCGTTCTGGCTGACCCGCCCGGGCGCGCCCGCCGCGTAGTACTCCTGTTCGAAGAGCACCCATTCCAGCAGCGAGGCCTCGCGGCCGCCGTATTCCCGGTCCCAGGACACGACCGAGAGCCGGGCGTCGGCGAGGGTGCGTTCCCATTCGCGGTGCGCTTCGAAACCCTGCGCGGTGTCCATGGAGGGCAGCGGTGCGGCGGGTTTGTTCGCGGCCAGGAATTCGCGGACTTCCCGCTGGAATTCCCGGGTGCTGTCGTCGAGATCGAGATCCATTCAGGCTTTCCCGTCGTTCTTGTCGGCCGAACTCGCGCTCGCCTTCATCGATTTGGCGTTCATCCCGCCCAGGGAATCGGCGCCCACCTCGGCATTGTGGGCGTGGGCGAAATGGTGCAGGCCGAACACCGAATCCATACCGGTGCGCATACCCATGAGGTCCTCGGCCTGGTTGACCGCTTTCTTCGTCAGGGCCAGCCCGAACTGCGGCATGGCCGCGATCTTCTCCGCCACCGCCATGGTCTCGGTTTCCAGTTCGTCGCGCGGGACGACCCGGTTCACCATGCCCCACTCCTTGGCCTGCGCCGCGCCGAAACGGTCACCGGTGAACAGGAATTCCTTGGCGGCGCGCGGACCCATCACCCACGGATGGGCGAAGTACTCGACCCCGGGGATGCCCATACGGACCACCGGATCGGAGAAGAACGCGTCGTCGGAGGCGATGATCATGTCGCAGACCCAGGCCAGCATGAGCCCGCCGGCGATACAGGCGCCCTGCACCATGGCGACGGTCGGTTTCGGGATCTCCCGCCAGCGGCGGCACATTCCCAGGTAGACCTCGGTCTCACGGGCGAAGCGCTGGTCACCGCCGGGGCGGTCCACATGGTCCCACCACAGCGCGGCCTTGTTCGGGTACTTCACATGATGGTCGCGGCCCGGGGTGCCCAGGTCGTGCCCGGCGCTGAAATGCTTACCGTTTCCGGCCAGCACGATGACCTTGACCTCGGGATCCTCCACCGCCCGCTCGAACGCGGCGTCGATCGCGTAGGTCATCACGGAGTTCTGCGCGTTGCGGTAGTCGGGCCGGTTGAGAGTGACCACCGCGATCGCGCCCCGGCGCTCGTAGGTCACCACATCCGGCTCGTACGGGACACTCCCGCCGGCGCTGTCGGCCCCGTTCTCGGTCATCACGAATTCTCCTCACGTAGCTGACGTTTGAGCACCTTGCCGCCCGCGTTGTAGGGCAGCTCGTCGCGGAACTCGACGAAACGCGGCACCTTGAAGTTGGCCAGCGCGCGGGTCGCGTGCGAGAACACCTGGTCCTTGGTGAGCGTGGCGCCCGGTTTGCGTACGACGAAGGCCTTGCCGACCTCGCCCATGCGGTCGTCCGGAACGCCGATCACCGCGGAGGTGGCGACGCCGTCCAGCCGGGCCAGTGCCTGTTCGATCTCGGCCGGGTAGACGTTGAAACCACCGCTGACGTACATATCCTTGAGCCGGTCGGTGATCTTCAGGTAGCCCTTGTCGTCGATCTCGCCGATATCGCCGGTGTGCAGCCATCCGTCCGGGTCGATGGTCTTCGCCGTGCTCTCCGGATCGTCCAGGTACCCGAGCATCACGTTCGGCCCGCGCAGCAGGACTTCACCGGCATCGCTGAGCTTCAGTTCGAATCCGGCCATCGGGCGGCCGCTGGAGGCCGAGATCGTCTCGGCGGGATCGTCGGCCCGGCACATGGTGCCGAAACCGGTGGACTCCGAGAGGCCGTAGGCCGTGAGGACGACGTCGAAATCCAGTTCCGAACGCATCCGTTCGACCAGGACCACCGGTACCGGCGCGGCCCCGGTGATCGCCACCCGCAGGCCGTCGAGCCGGTATTCGCCGCGGTCCGGGAAGTCCAGGATCGACTGGTAGATGGTGGGCGGGCCGGGCAGGACGGTGATCTTCTCCTGGTCGATGAGCCGCATCGTGGTGGGCACGTCGAAGACGATCTGCGGCACCATGGTCGCCCCGGTGAGCAGGCAGGCGATGATCCCGGCCTTGTAGCCGAAACTGTGGAAGAACGGGTTGACGATCAGGTAGTTGTCGTCGCTGTTCAGGGTCGCGCATTCGGTCCAGCCGCGGACCGCGGACAGGGTCTGCCGGTGCGCGATCAGCACACCTTTGCTGCGGCCGGTGGTGCCGGAGGTGAACAGGATGTCCGACAGTTCCCCGGGATCGATCGATTCCGCCCGTTCCCGGGCCTGTTCCCGGGGGATCTCGGCGCCGATCTGGAGGAAGTCCGACCAGTTCAGCGCGTCGTCCACCGGTTCCTCGACGCCCTCCACCGGGAGCACGACGACGGTATCGATACCCAGGTCGGGAGCGGCCGCGCGGAGTTCGGCGAGGCGGTCGCGCTTGAGGAAGGTGCCCGCGATGAACAGTGCCTTCGCGTCCACCCGCCGCAGTACGTCCACCACCTCGCCGGCGACGTAGCGAGTGTTGAGCGGGACCAGCGTCGCGCCCACGTAGTGCGTGCCGAGCGCGGCGAGCACCCAGTGGTGGGTGTTGGGTGACCAGATGGCGATCCGGTCGCCGGTCCGCACACCGCGGGCGAGCAGCGCGCGCGCCACGTCCTGAACCTGTTCGAGCAGCTGGTTCCAGTCGAGCCGCACGGGACCGTCGGCCAGCGCCGGGGCGGTGCCGTAGGTCTGTGCGGCGGCATGCAACGCCAGGGGAGTGGTGCGGTCCGTCGGCGGTGTGTGCGCAGGGGTTGTCACGGGTGTCCTCGATGTCGTGCGGCCGTGGGCGGTGCGCGGTCTGCGAGTTGCGGTCTACAAAGCAAGTGCTTGGTAGGTTATCCTACCGGCGTGGGTGCTATCCAGACCTCAGAATCCGGTACCGGTCGCGACGGCGGACGGCAATCGGCCGATCCGGCCGCCGGGGCGCGCGTTACCGCCGAACGGACCAGCGTCGCGGACCTGAGCGACGGCGAGTTCGCCGCCCGGGTCCGGGGCTGGCTCGACGAACAGCTGGGCGGTGAGTTCCGCGATTTGCGCGGACTCGGTGGTCCCGGCCGTGAGCACGAGGCGTTCGACGAACGCCTGGAATGGGACCGCGCCCTGGCCGCGGCCGGCTGGACCTGCCTGGGCTGGCCGGTCGAATACGGCGGCCGCGGCGCGAGCGTCGCCCAGCAGATCATCTTCCACGAGGAGTACGCCAAGGCGAACGCGCCCGCGCGGGTCTCCCATGTGGGTGAGGAACTGCTCGGCCCGACCCTGCTCGCCTTCGGTACCGACGCCCAGCGCGACCGCTTCCTGCCGGGTATCCGCACCGTCACCGAACTGTGGTGCCAGGGCTACTCCGAACCGGGCGCCGGGTCCGACCTCGCGGCGGTATCCACCTCGGCGCGCCTCGACGGCGAGCAGTGGTCGATCAACGGGCAGAAGATCTGGACCTCGCTGGCCCATGTGGCCGACTGGTGTTTCGCGGTCTGCCGCACCGAACCCGGTTCCAAACGCCATAAAGGTCTTTCGTACCTGCTGGTGCCGATGGATCAGCCCGGTATCGAGGTGCGCCCGATCATCCAGCTCACCGGCACCTCCGAATTCAACGAGGTGTTCTTCGACAACGCTCGCACAGACGCCGACCTGGTGGTCGGCGAACCCGGCGACGGCTGGCGGGTCGCCATGGGCACTCTCAACGTGGAACGCGGTATCTCCACCCTCGGCCAGCAGATCCGCTTCGCCCGGGAACTGGCCGCCATCGAGGAGCTGGCCCGGGAATCGGGCGCACTCGACGACCCGCTGCTGGTGGACAAGATCGACCGGGCCTGGGTGGGTCTGCGAGTGTTGCGGGCGCACGCCATGCGCACCATGGCCGAAACCGCCGACGACGGCGGTCAGGCCTCGGTGGGCAAACTGCTCTGGGCCAACTGGCATCGCGGTCTCGGTGAACTGGCCATGGCGGTGCGCGGTGCCGCCGGCCTGGTCGCCGCGGACGGCGATCTCGACGAATGGCAGCGGCTGTACCTGTTCACCCGCGCCGATACGATCTACGGAGGTTCGAACGAAGTGCAGCGCAACATCATCTCCGAGCGGGTGCTCGGACTTCCCCGCGAGGCCCGGCAGTGAGCGGGCCGCTGTCGGTCGCGCCGCAGCAGACCCCCGGGCACGGACTCCTCGCCGGCCGCCGGGCCGTGGTCACCGCGGCCGCCGGGACCGGGATCGGCTCCGCGACCGCCCGCCGGCTGCTGGCCGAAGGCGCCGACGTGGTGGTGTCGGACTGGCACGAACGGCGTCTGGAGGCGACCCGCGCCGAACTGTCGGAGGAGTTCGCCGACCGTAAGGTGCATGCCATCGTCTGCGATGTCACCAGCACCCGGCAGGTCGACGAACTCGTGCGCGGATCCGCCGCGGCGCTGGGCGGGGTCGAGATCTTCGTCAACAACGCCGGTCTCGGCGGCGAGACCCCCGTGGTCGATATGACCGACGAACAGTGGGACAAGGTCCTCGACATCACTCTCAACGGCACCTTCCGCTGCACCCGGGCCGCGCTCAACTACTTCCGGGACGCCGAGCACGGCGGCGTGATCGTCAACAACGCCAGTGTGCTGGGCTGGCGGGCCCAGTACGGGCAGGCCCACTATGCCGCGGCCAAGGCGGGCGTGATGGCGCTGACCAGGTGCAGCGCGGTCGAGGCGGCCGAACTCGGGGTCCGGATCAACGCGGTATCGCCCAGCATCGCCCGGCACGCCTTCCTCGACAAGACCAGTTCCTCCGAACTGCTCGACCGGCTCTCGGAGCGGGAGGCGTTCGGCCGCGCGGCCGAACCGTGGGAGGTCGCGGCCACCATCGCGATGCTGGCCAGCGACTACACGACCTACCTGACCGGCGAAGTGGTGTCGATCAGCAGTCAGCGCGCGTAGCCGCGCCTCAGGCCCGGGTCAGCGCGAAGATACGCAGATTCCGGTCGGTCCGGGTGCGGTACGCCGCGTAGGCGCCGGTGATATCGACGAAACGCTGGAAGACCGCGTCGGCGGCCGCGCCCTCCACGAGCGCGGCCGTCACCGGAATACGTTCGCCCGCGATGGCGACGGTGGCGCCCGGGTTCGCGAGCAGATTGGCAGTCCAGGCCGGATGGTGCGCCTGGCCGAAATTGCTGCCGACGATGTACAGGGTGGCACCGTCGTGCACGCACAGCAGCGGCTGGGTCCGCGGCTGTCCGGACCGGCGGCCGGTGGTGGTCAGCAGGATCACCGGGACTCCGACCGGCCCGAGCACGGTGTATCTGGCGCCGGTGCGTTCCAGCAACCGGCGATCCAGCGGCGTGAGGGCGCGGATGACACGGGACCCCACCTTCGTGGCGGCGAGAGCGCTCGCCGCACGGGCCGGCAGACCGTCCGGAGAACCCCACTGCCGCTGCGGGAAAGGCGTCGTCATGCGCGGCAATATACCGTCGCGTCCCGGGTGCTCCCGCCGAGTCGCCCGGCTGTCCGGCGCGAGAAGGTTCGCAGTCGGTGGAACCCGTTCCGGCGGGCAAGCGTCCAACAGATCGGAAGTAGTGCGGCCGCGCCGCTTCCGTGATTCGGGCCCGGTGGGGTCCGGCTCCGATAGGAGGGGGGAGCCGGAAACCCTGGGCCCGTTTCGTTTCGGCCACCATAGACCAAGCAAATGCTTGGTTGTATCATGGCGGGGTGACCGCACCCGACTCCACGAAATCGGCCCGGCGAACCGAACTCCTCGACCTGGCGGCCGAACTGTTCGCCGATCGGGGCGTGCGCGCGACCACGGTGCGTGATATCGCCGACGCCGCCGGTATCCTCTCCGGCAGTCTCTACCACCACTTCTCCTCCAAAGAGGGCATGGTGGACGAGATCCTGCGCGGTTTCCTGGACGAACTGTTCGGACGGTACCGCGAGATCGTGGCCGCCGGCCTGAACTCACGCGCCACCCTCGAAGCCCTGGTGCTGGCCTCCTACGAATCGTTCGACCGCTCCCACGCCGCCGTCGCGATCTATCAGTCCGAGGCCAAACGGCTGCAGACCGTGCCGCGCTTCGACTACATCAACGACTACAACCGCGAGTTCCGGGACCTGTGGCGCCGCGTGCTGACCAGCGGCGTCGCCGACGGCAGTTTCCGGCCCGAACTCGACGTCGATATGGCCTACCGCTTCCTGCGCGACACCGTCTGGGTCGCCGTGCGCTGGTACCGGCCCGGTGGCGGATCGGTCACCGTGGACACCCTCGCCAAGCAGTACCTCACCATCGTGCTCGACGGGCTCACCGTGCCGGGCCACACCCATTAGGAGAGATTCCCATGGCAACTGCTGCCCGCCGCCCCTACGCACCGCTGCGTGAGGCCTATGTGATCGACGCGGTGCGCACCCCGGTCGGTAAGCGCAACGGCGCACTGGCCGAGGTCCATCCGGCGGATCTCGGCGCGGCCGCGCTGCAGGGCCTGCTCGGACGCAACCCCGTCGATCCGGCCCACGTCGACGATGTGATCGTCGGCTGCGTCGACAATGTCGGCCCGCAGGCCGGCAATATCGGCCGCACCATGTGGCTGGCCGCCGGCTACCCCGAAGAGGTCCCCGGCGTCACCGTGGACCGCCAGTGCGGATCCAGCCAGCAGGCCATCAATTTCGGCGCCCAGGCGATCATGAGCGGTACCGCCGAGGTCATCGTGGCCGGCGGTGTGCAGAACATGAGCGCCATCCCGATCTCCGCGGCCATGATCGCCGGTAAGGAATACGGCTTCGATTCGCCGTTCGTGGGCGCCAAGGGCTGGGATCACCGCTACGGCACCGCCGAGGTGTCGCAGTTCCGGGGCGCGCAGATGATCGCCGAGAAATGGGGGATCAGCCGCGAGGAAATGGAGCGCTGGGCGCTGCGCAGCCACGAGCGCGCCCGCGCGGCCATCAAGGCCGGCCGGTTCGACAAGGAAATCGTCCCGGTCGGGGATTTCTGGATCGATCAGGGCCCGCGCGAGACCAGCCTGGAGAAGATGGCCTCGCTGCCCGCCCTGGAAGAGGGCAGCCCGCTGACCGCCGCGGTGGCCTCGCAGATCTCCGACGGCGCCAGCGCGACCCTGCTCGCGTCGGACTGGGCGGTCCAGGAATACGGCCTGAAACCGCGCGCCCGCATCATCCATGTCAGCGCCCGCGGCGCCGACCCGCTCTACATGCTCACCGCGCCGATCCCGGCCACCAGGTGGGCGCTGGAGAAGACCGGTCTGACCATGGACGATATCGACGTGGTCGAGATCAACGAGGCCTTCGCCCCGGTGGTGCTGGCCTGGCTGAAGGAGACCGGCGCCGACCCGGAGAAGGTGAACGTGAACGGCGGCGCCATCGCACTGGGCCACCCCCTCGGCGCAACCGGCGCGAAACTCTTCGCCACCCTCCTCAACGAACTGGAGCGCATCAACGGCCGCTACGGCCTGCTCACCATCTGCGAGGGCGGCGGCACAGCCAACGCCACCATCATCGAGCGAATAAGCTGAAATGTTGGAGCAGCTCCGCTGCTCGAGGTTCGGCCCTCCTGAGCGTCGGCTGTCAGCCCTCGAGACTCGCGGCTGCGCCGCATGCGCTTCGAGGGCCGACAGCCGACGCGGGCCGAACCTTTGTGGGACTCGCTGAAGGTTCGGCGGCGGCTCAGCCGATTTGTATTGGGACGTTGGCCCAGCCTGCGACATTGGTGACCGTTGCTCGGCGCAAACCTTCGCGGTCCAGGGTGAATTCGGGCATCACGTCGAGGAGTGCGTCCAGCGCGATCTTGCCCTCGAGGCGGGCCAGGGCGGCGCCGAGGCAGCTGTGGATGCCGTAGCCGAAGCCGAGGTTGTGGCCGGAATGTGGTCGGTCGATATCGAATCGGCCGGCGTCGGGGAAGGCCTGTTCGTCGCGGGTGGCCGAGGCGAGCAGCATCAGGACGTGACTGCCCTGCGGGATGGTGCGGTCGTGCAGGTCGACGTCGCGCAGGGTGTAGCGCAGGTCGTACTGGACCGGGCCGTCGTAGCGCAGCACTTCCTCGAAGGCGCCGGGGATCCGGGAACGGTCGGTGCGCAGGGCCTGCCACTGGTCGGGATGGTCGGCGAACAGCACCGTGGCGATTCCGATCAGCTTGGCCACCGTTTCCGCGCCCGCGCCACCGAGTAGCGAGATGAATCCGGCGATCTCGATATCGCTCAGGGTGGTGCTCACCCCGTCGCCGCGATCCACCTCGGCCTCGATGAGGCGCGAGATCATATCGTCGCGCGGATGCGCCCGGCGTTCCATGATGAGCTGGAAGTAGTACCGCCCGGCCTGCTGCATGGCCTCTTTGGCCTCGGGCCGCATCCCGGTCTGCCCGGGGCTGCGTTCGAGGGGGAGGGCGTGCAGTTCCCGCAGCCACGCCCGGTCCTTCGCCGGGACGCCGAGCATGGTGCTGATCACCTCGATCGGGAAGTGGTTGGAGAAATCGGCCACCACATCGAACCCGCCCGCCGGTATCCGCCGGACGAACGTTTCGATGATCTCCCGGACCATCGGTTCCAGGGCGGCGATCGCGCGAGGTGTGAACACCTTGCGCACCAGGTTGCGCATTCTGGTGTGATCCGGCGGATCCATCATGATGATCATCGGGATCTCGGGTTTGGCCTGCTCGGGGTCCAGGACCATATCCAGGGTGATGCCCTCGGCCGAGGAGAAGGTTTCGAAGTCCTTCATCCCGGGGGCGACGTCCGCGTAGCGGGACAGGGCCCACAGGCCGTACCGGGGGTTGAAGTAGGCGGGCGCCTCGGCGCGCAGGCGGCGGTAGATTTCGTGCGGATCGCGAAAGAATTCGTCGGAGAACGGGTCGAACTCGATCTCGTCGCCCGATATGTAGGTGTCCGTCATCGGACTCACCTCGATGCTGCTGGAGCTGGATGGTACGTGCCGCGTCGAGCTGTCCGTACCATTCGGTGGCAGCGTGCGAATATGCGGCTCCACCAGCTGAAACAGGCTATCGGACCGACCGGAGCGGTACTGGGTAGAGTGTTACACAACTTACAAAAAGTGTAAAGGATGTAAATGTCATCGGATGCGAACTCGAACGGGTCGACCCGCACGCGGATCCTGCGCGCGACCTTCGAGGTGCTGAGCCGGCACGGGCACAGCAAACTCAGCCTGTCCGATGTCGCGGCCGAGGCGAAGGTGTCCCGCCCGACGCTGTACCGGTTCTTCTCCTCCAAAGAGGAACTGCTCACCGCCTTCGGCCGCTACGAGCAGCAGAACACCCAGGACGCCTTCGCCGCGGCGACCGAGGGGCTCACCGGCGCGGCCCGGCTCGACGCGGCACTGCGCTACATGGTCGAGCATCAGGAGTCGTATTCGCTGGGGCGGCTGGTCGATGTGGAACCCGATCACGTCCTGGGGGAGCTGACCCGGGTGATGCCGGATATGCGCGCGCTCATCCGGCCGATGATCGAGGGGCCGGACGCCGATATCGTGGCCGCGGCGATCGTGCGGCTCGCGGCCTGTCACTACGTGGTCCGTGGCGACGACCGGGCCGGTTTCCTCGCGCAGCTCCGGCATGTGGCCGGTATCCCAGCGGACGGCCCTGGAAATAGATAGTTAGCCTATGCAATAATATCGGAGTGCAGCCGGACGCGATGACCCGAACAGGCGACATCGTCGTCGACCTGCTGGTCACCGCGGGCCGGCTCACCCGATCGGCGGGCGCTTCCAGTCCCGACGACCTCCCGCGCGCCACCGTGCGCGCATTGGCCGTTCTCGAGGAGCACGGTTCGCTGCGCGTCAGCGAATTCGCCCGCCTCGACCGGACCTCACAACCCACGGCGACAGCACTGATCGCCCGGCTGGTCGGGCAGGGATACGCATCCCGCCGCCGGGATCCGGACGATTCGCGGGCCGTCGTCGTCGAACTCACCCCGGCCGGGCACGACCGGCTAGCCGCTTCCCGGGCGGCCATGCGCGACGCGCTGACCGGCCCGCTTCCGGGTTTCGATGCCGAAAGGCTGGCCGGTATGGCCGCCGACCTGCGCGAACTGCTGGCGGCGATCCGGGAGACGGCCGGGGACCAACCGCAACCGAGGAAACACCGATGAGCATCACGACCAGGACGGCCGCCGCGCCGAACGGTATGAGCGCGTCAGAAAAACACAGCACATCGACCGGGCAGCCGAAAGCGGTCTGGGCCGTAGCCTTCGCGAGCGTTATCGCGTTCATGGGCATCGGCCTGGTCGACCCGATCCTCAAACCCATCGGTGAACAGCTGAACGCCTCGCCTTCGCAGGTATCGCTGCTGTTCACCAGCTATATGCTCGTCACCGGCGTCGCCATGCTGGTCACCGGCGTCGTCTCCAGCCGGTTCGGCGCCAAGAAGACGCTGCTCGCCGGCCTGGCGCTGATCATCGTGTTCGCGGCGCTCGCGGGTTGTTCGGGGACGGTCGGGCAGATCGTCGGATTCCGCGCCGGCTGGGGCCTGGGTAACGCGCTGTTCATCGCGACCGCGCTGGCCACCATCGTCGGCGCCGCCAGCGGCGGGGTCGCCCGCGCCATCATCCTCTACGAGGCGGCGCTGGGAATCGGTATCGCCACCGGCCCGCTGCTGGGTGGCCTGCTCGGCGGAATCAGCTGGCGTGGTCCCTTCTTCGGTGTCTCGGTGCTGATGGCCATCGCGTTCATCGCCATCGTCGTGCTGCTACCGGAAGGACCGAAGGCCGCGAAACCGACGTCGCTGGCCGCCCCGTTCAAGGCGCTGCGCCACCGCGGCCTGCTGGTCGTGAGCATCACCGCGCTGCTGTACAACTTCGGCTTCTTCACTCTGCTCGCCTACACCCCGTTCCCGCTGGATATGGGCACCTACGCGATCGGGTTCATCTTCTGCGGCTGGGGCATCCTGCTGGCCGTCGCCTCGGTGTTCTTCGCCCCGAAACTGCAGCACCGCTTCGGCACCCTGCCGATGATCGCGGTGGCGGTCGGGCTGTTCGCCGCCGATCTCGCCGTGATGGCGATGTTCGCCGAGCACAAGCCGGTGCTGATCGCCGGTGTGGTCCTGGCGGGTCTGTTCCTCGGTGTGAACAACACCCTCATCACCGAGGCCGTGATGATCTCCGCCCCGGTGGAACGGTCGACCGCCTCGGCCGCCTACAGCTTCGTCCGGTTCTCCGGCGGCGCCGCGGCGCCCTGGCTGGCCGGCAAACTCGGCGAGCACAGCATCTCGCTCCCGTTCTGGGTGGGTGCGGCCTGCACCGCCGTCGGCGTCTTGGTCCTGCTGGCCGGGCGCGGCGCTCTCGCCCATATAGACGACCACGACCCGGCCCCGCACAGTGTCGAAGAGGCGCAGGCCGTCACGGTCGGAGACTGACCTTCACAAGAGGTCGCGCGCGGGTCCCGCCAACAGGCGGGGCCCGCTCTTTTCCCGGTGCCGCGCAGCGCCGGGCGTAGCGTCGGAGATATGACCGAAGCGCAGCGAGACGAGGTCCGGGTCGAAACGAGCCAGAAGCGGGTGCGGGTCTATCTGGGCGGCCGGCTGGTGGCCGACACCCTGCGCCCCGCCCTGGTGTGGGAGAACCCCTACTATCCCGCCTACTACATACCGGTGGCCGATCTGCACGCGAAACTCGAACCGACCGGCGCCACCCGCGGCTCGGCCCGCCTCGGCGAAGGCACCGGCTACGACGTCGTGGTGGACGGCGTCACCGCGCCCGGCGCCGCGCTGCGATACCCGCAGTCGCCCGTACCCGGTATCGCCGATCTGGTCCGGCTGGACTGGAACGCCATGGACGAATGGTTCGAGGAGGACGAACCGGTCTACGTGCATCCGCGCAATCCGTACTCGCGCGTCGATATCCTCGCGAGTTCGCGGCATATCCGGGTGGAGATCGACGGCGTCACGGTCGCGGACTCGCACTCACCCCGGATCCTGTTCGAAACCGGCCTCCCCGCCCGGTACTACCTCCCGCTCACCGATATCCGCATGGACCTGCTGAGCCCGTCCGACACCCACACCAGCTGCCCGTACAAGGGCAACGCCGACTACTGGAACGTCCGGGTGGGGGACACCGAGCATCCCGACCCGGTGTGGATCTATCGCACCCCCACCCCGGAGAGCCAGAAGGTCGCGGGGCTGGCCTGCTTCTACAACGAGAAGGTCGATATCTACCTCGACGGTGAACTGCAGCAGCGTCCGCAGACCCCGTTCGGGTGAGGTGACCGCGGCTGCAGCCCATCGAGTCGGCGGGAGTCCCGTGGGGTCGTCGATCGAGCAATTCGCCGGCCTGGTTGATCTCTCGGTCGCGCTGTCTCGGATCGGCGCGCCCGAAGTGCATTCACCAGCCACGGATAGCGTTGTTGTACAGGCACGTCCGGAGGTGATCGAATTCTTCGATGATCACCGAGTACATCCGGTACCGCATCACCGATCCGGCCGCTTTCGAGGACGCTTATCGGCGGGCCGTGGTATCGCTGCAGTCCTCGCCCTATTGCCGGACCTACGACCTGGACCGGTGCGTCGACGAACCCGAGGTCTACACCCTCCGGCTGACCTGGACCTCGGCGAGCGATCACCTGGACAGGTTCCGCAAGAGCTCCCAGTTCCGGGCGTTCTTCGCCGAGATCGAGCACTATGTGACCGATATCGAGGAGATGCGGCATTACGAGCCGGTCGCCCTGGTGCCTTCGCTCTACGATTGGGCAGGCGGGGCGGCGGCCTTCGAGAAACTCTTCGCGACGTTCTACGAGCGCGTGCCCGCGGACCCCGTGCTGGCGCCGGTGTTCGACGGTATGCATCCCGACCACGCGAAACATGTAGCGGCCTGGCTCGGTGAGGTTTTCGGTGGGCCCACGGTGTACTCGGAGTCCCACGGCGGCCATCAGCACATGATCTCGCGGCACCGGGGCAAGGCGCTCACCGAGGAACAGCGCCGGCGCTGGATGACTCTGCTACTCGATACGGCCGACGAGGTCGGGCTGCCCACCGACGCCGAATTCCGGTCGGCGTTCGTGGGATACCTGGAATGGGGAACTCGGATGGCACTGTTGTTCTCTGGCCCGGACGCTCCGGAAGGGGACAGTGAACCCACACCCACCTGGGGCTGGGGCGAGGTGCGTCCCTGGCCGCGGGCCTGAGCACCTCCCGGAAACACCGCTCCCCGCGGGACCCGGCCGGGAAATCCGGTTCGGGCTGCGGGGAGCGGGAGGGGATGTTCGGCGAACTCTGTCAGCTGTTCGATTCCGCGGTCCGGGGGAGTTCGGCGATACTGCCGATCCGCGCGACCGCCTCCGTCACGATCCGGTCGATCAACTCCTGGCAGGTCGGCAGATCTTCCAGGATGCCGCTGACCTGGCCCGCGGCCAGCACACCGGCCTCGGTGTTTCCCTCGACCAGCCCGGCGCGCAGCAGCATGGGGGTGTTGGCCGCCATGACCACCTGCGACCAGGTGAGGTCCTTGGCCTTGCGCATGGCCAAACCGTCTTTGACCAGCGTGGACCATTTCATCCCGGTCATGCTCTTGAACCGGGCCGCGTTCCCGACCGCGGCGGTGAGCCCGCGGATACGTCCCGAGTTCTCCAGTTTCTGGACGAGTTCGGTATTGAGGACCCGGTGCGGCATACCGTCGACCTTGGTGGAGACGACGGTCTGGCCGAGGGGCCGGCGCAGGTATTCCTGTTTCACCGAATCGGGGACGCTGCTCTCCTGGGTGAGCAGGAAGCGGGTTCCCATCGCGACACCGGCGGCACCGTAGGCGAGGGCGGCGGCCAGGCCGCGGCCGTCGTAGAAACCGCCCGCCGCGATCACCGGGATATCCACCGCGTCCAGCACCGACGGCAGCAGCAGGGTGGTGGCGACCGGGCCGGTGTGCCCGCCGCCTTCGCCGCCCTGGACGACGACCGCGTCGGCGCCCCAGGAGGCGACCTTCACCGCGTGCTTGGCCGCGCCGATGGACGGGACCACCACCACGCCCGCGTCTTTCAGCTTGGCGATGAGGTCCTTCTTGGGCGCCAGGGCGAACGACGCGACCTTCACGTTCTCGCGGATCAGCAGGTCGATCCGCTCGCCGGCGTCGGAGGCGTCGGCGCGGATGTTGACGCCGAACGGTTTATCGGTCTGCGCCTTGGTTTTGGCGATGGCCGTTTCCAGCTCGTCGTAGGTCATGGTGGCCGAGGCCAGAATGCCCAGTCCGCCGGCGTTCGAGGTCGCGGAGACCAGGCTCGGGCCCGCGACCCAGCCCATACCGGTCTGCACGACGGGGTGTTCGATGCCGACGAGTTCGGTCAGCGGGGTCCGCAGCCGGGGAGTCACTGCGGGACCTCCTTCTCACGGATCTTCTTGGGATCCAGTACCTCGCGGATGATCCGCAGTTCCTCGTCGGCCGGCAGGCGGGATTCCCCGGCGGTGGCCAGGCCGGCGATCTCGAACGAGGTGTTCTCGGCGACCTCGTCGGCGGTGACCCCGGGGTGCAGGCTCAGCGCCCGCATGGTGTGGTCCGGCCCGTTGAAATCGAAAACGCCCAGGTTGGTGACCACCCGGTGGATGTGGTGGAACCGGAAGGCGGGGTTGGCGGGATCGACTTTGTCGTATCCGACACCGGCGACGATATCCACCTGCTCGCTGAACACTCGTTTGGTGTGCCGCGCGACCCAGTAGCTGGTGGGGTGGTTGATGGTGTTGCCGGGCGCCCCGCGCACGCCGAACATCTGCCGGGTCGGCTGCTGCAGCGGACCGAACGCGGACAGGTTCTGGTTGCCGTAGCGGTCGATCTGGTTGGCGCCCATCACCACATGGCGGCGGCCCGAGGCCAGGACGTCGAAGACCCGGCGGAACGGGATCCAGCCCTCCACGGGCGCCTTGCCGCCGATCGGCGGGGTCTCGGCCAGGAAGAACGCCTCGCCGTCGGAGAGCAGCAGATCGGGTTCGAAGGTGAGTTTCGCCAGTCGCGCCCCGAGTTGCGCCATCGGGGTCATGGGACTGGCGAAGATCTCCCCGGCGTCGCGGAAGATCTCGGCGCAGGCGATCGCGCAGACCTCGGCGCGGGTGATGGTGTCGGTGCTGGTCACCGCTGCTCCTCCTTGAATCGCGCGACGGCGGCCTGGTAGTCGGCTTCGGAGCCGCTGAGGTAGGTGTCGACGAAGGTCTGCCAGGTCTCCGGCGACCCGGCCGCCTCGACGTAGTGGCGCTGGAACTTCTCGTCCCGGCCGTAGCTCTCGCCGCCGAGGGTGAAATGCGCGCCGTTCGGGGCCTCGGCCACCGCGTCGACCATCATGCGGTTGAGCAGCAGGGACTGCGGGGGAACCGTTTTCACCAGCTCCTCGGTTTCCACGATCCGCTCCACCGACAGGTAGCGCTTCTCGGCCGCCAGGCAGAACAGGTCGTCCATATACGGGTCCACACCCTGGTAGGCGGCATTGCCGTGGGCGTCGCCGATGTTCAGGTGCACCAGCGCGGCGTCGAGATTCAACGCGGGCATGGCGATCAGGGTTTCGGCGCGGCCGTCCGGACCCGGATACGGCGAGGTGACGGTGGTCAGTTCGCCGTCCCAGAAGTTGGGGACGTCGGAGCCGAGCCCGGCGCGGATCGGCAGGAACGGCAGCCGCGCGGCGGCCGCCTCGAGGCCGCATTTGAGCATGCCCTCGTCCATTTCGCGGGCCACGATCTGCCCGGAGGTGCGGGCCTTGGCGAACCAGGGATCGTAGAACGGCGCCGAATCCAGGGATACGAAGCCGTAGTAGGCCTTGCGGACCTTGCCCGCCGAAAGCAGCAGGCCGAGGTCCGGGCCGCCGTAGGTGACCACGGTGAGGTCGGTGACATCCGACCGCAGCAGCGCGCGCACCAGGGCCATCGGCTTGCGCCGCGACCCCCAGCCGCCGATGCCGATGGTCATTCCGCTGCGCAGTTCGCCGACGATCTCGTCCAGCGATTTCCGCTTGTCTCGCATGGTTTTCCGTTCCATGTCAGTTCTTGTCCTTCTGCGCCGCCAGATCGGCGTCGAATCGTTCGCGGATCTCGTCGGAGGCCCCGGAAAGGTTCAGTTCGAAGGTGAAACCCTGCTCGAACCGGTAGCTGCGGTGCACGTCCTGCACGTCGATACCGTTGAGGGCGCGTTTCGCGGCACGGATCACACGCCCGTCCTTGGCGGCGATATCCTTCGCGACCTCGAGCGCGGCGGCGTCCAGTTCGGCACGCGGTACGACCTTCAGCACCGACCCGTAGTGGTGCAGCTGCTGCGCGGTGGCGGTGCTCGCGGTGAAGAACAGCGCCCGCATCAGATGCTGGGGGACCAGGCGCGCCAGGTGGGTGGCGGCGCCGAGCGCGCCACGGTCGACCTCGGGCAGGCCGAAGGTCGCGTCCTCGGAGGCGAGGATGATGTCGGAGTTGCCGACCAGCCCGATACCGCCGCCCAGGCAGAAGCCCTGGACCGCGGTGATCACCGGAACCGCGCAGTCATAGACCGCGCCGAACGCCTCGAAGCATCCGTGGTTGGCGTCGATCAGCGCCTGGTGGCCGGGTTTGCGCTGGATTTCCTTGATATCGACGCCCGCGTTGAACCCGCGGCCCTCCGCGCGCAACACCACCACCCGGGTCTCGGGGTCGCGTCCCGCGGCCCGGATCTCGTCGGCGAGGGCGAACCAGCCGTCCGAGGGTATGGCGTTGACCGGCGGATAGTCGACCGTGACCACGGCGATACCGGCGGATTCCGTATGGCGCTTGATCCCCATCGCGTATCCCATCTCGCATCTCGAGCATCTTGGCTAAGCAAGCAATTGCTTGGTAGGTTAACACGGTGGCACTCGAAATCGACCTGTCCGATCGCGTCGTTCTGGTAACCGGCGGAGTCCGCGGGGTCGGCGCCGGGATCAGCCGGGTCCTGCTGGCCGCCGGCGCGACCGTGGTGGCCTGCGCCCGCCGGCCCGGCGACCAACCGGTGGAAGTGGACGGCCGCGGTATCGATTTCCTGCCCTGCGATGTGCGCGATGCCGACGCGGTGCAGGCGATGGTCGCGGAAATCGTCGCCCGGCACGGCCGGCTCGACCACGCGGTCAACAACGCCGGCGGAGCGCCCTACGCGCTGGCCGCCGATGCCAGCCCGCGGTTCCACACCAAGATCATCGAACTGAATCTGCTCTCCGCCCTGCATGTGGCGCAGGCGGCGCACGCGGTGATCAGCCGCCAGGAGTCCGGCGGATCGATCGTCAATATCTCCAGCCTCAGCGGCCACCGGCCCTCGCCCGGAACGGCCGCATACGGTGCGGCCAAGGCCGGGGTCGACGCTCTGACCGTTTCGCTCGCCGCCGAGTGGGCGCCCCGGGTCCGCATCAACTCGCTGGTGGTCGGCGCGGTGGAAACCGAACTGAGCGCCCTGCACTACGGCGACGACGACGGCGTCGCCGCGGTCGGGCGGACCATCCCGATGGGCCGGCTGGCCCGGCCCGAGGATGTCGGCAACGGGGTGGCGTTCCTGCTCTCGCCCCTCGCCGCCTATATCAGCGGCGCGACACTGCAGATCCACGGCGGCGGGGAGCCCCCGGCCTTCCTGTCGGTGGCGACAGCGGGCCATTCGGCGGGCAGCGAGACCGCGCACCCGTAGTTCGACCACCACCCGATACCGACATCGACGATAGGAACGCATATGGCAACCGAGGGCATCTGCGCCGGACGGACCGTGATCATCACCGGCGCGGGCCGGGGCATCGGCCGGGCGCACGCGCTCGCCTTCGCCGCCGAGGGGGCGAAGGTCGTGGTCAACGATATCGGCACCAGCCTCAGCGGTGAGTCGACCGCGGAGACCCCCGCCGAACAGGTCGTCACCGAGATCCGCGCCGCGGGCGGGGAAGCGGTCGCCAACGGTGACGACATCGCGAGCTGGGAGGGCGCCCAGAACCTCGTCCAGCAGGCCGTGGACACCTTCGGCGGCCTGGACGTGCTGGTCAACAATGCGGGTTTCGTCCGCGACCGCATGCTGGTGAACCTCGGTGAGGACGAATGGGACGCGGTGGTCCGCGTCCACCTCAAGGGGCATTTCGCCACCATGCGGCACGCCGCCGCGTATTGGCGGGCCGAATCGAAGGCCGGTCGTCCCGTCGACGCGCGGATCATCAACACCAGCTCCGGCGCCGGGCTGCAGGGCAGTGTCGGCCAGGGCAACTACGGCGCCGCGAAGGCGGGTATCGCGGGCTTGACCCTCACCGCCTCCGCGGAGTTCGCGCGCTACGGCGTCACCGTGAACGCGATCGCCCCGTCGGCCCGCACCAGGATGACCGAAACGGTGTTCGCCGACATGATGGCGAAACCGGAGGACGGCTTCGACGCCATGGCGCCGGAGAACATCTCACCCATCGTGGTGTGGCTGGGAAGTTCCGAATCGGCCGGGATCACCGGCCGCATGTTCGAAGTCGAGGGCGGGCGGCTGGCGCTGGCCGAGGGCTGGCGGCACGGCGTCCCGGTCGACCGCGGCACCCGCTGGCAGCCGGCCGAGCTCGGCACGGTGGTCGCGGAGCTGATCGCCAAGGGCGCGACCCCGGAACCCGTCTACGGCGCCTGACCCGAGCGAACCGGGTCGCCCGGTTCCCTCGGTCGCCGAGGACGGCGACCGGGTGCGGATCGGCCGTGCCGGGAGCGCGGAACCGGCGGCGGACGCGGATCCGTGCGGCCGGTCAGCTATCCGACCCACAACCTGGTCACTGTGACCTACAACACTATGGATCGGCGTCTTCGCACGCAGGCCCACACCCCGAACTGCGGTGGACCGGTATCGCTTTCACCGGTCCACCGCTTCCTCATGCACCGGTCGTGAGCCTGGTTTACCATGAGCAACCGTTCGTTCGTTCTGCCCGGAAGCCGTCATCACCGGGGGGAATCCGCAATACCGATCGAGGGGATGGCTGGCGCATGGCCGTGGGTCGCATCAGGCGATTGCTCGCAGTGGCCGGGGCGGCGGGTTGTCTGGGACTGGCCGGGGGGACGGGATATACCCACGCCGATCCGGGACGCGACCCGATCCTGGAACAGGGACCCACCGGTAGTGCGGGTGGGGCCGCGCCGGTGCCACCCGGTGCGCCCCAACCGCCGGGTGACGGGGGATCGCTGGCCATTCCGGGGCACGGTGTACCGGCCGATACCGGCAGCGGTAGCCCGGATCCCGGACCGGCCGAGACCGGTGCCGCCGACTCCGAAGACGTAGCCCGATGGCAGCCGCTCGGCATTCCCGGCCGCGCCGGCGAAGCCGTGGTGAGCGGTGCCACCGAATCCGCACCGCCTCCGGCGCCCGCTCCCGCCCCGGTCGCCGGTCCGGCGGGTGCGGCCGGCTTGGCGGGCACCGCCCTGGGAACCATCCTCGCCACCGGTTCGGCGGCGGTGGGTTCCGCCGCCCTCGCCCCGCTCGGACTCACCGGTTCGGCCGCCGCGGGAACGGGATCGGCCCTGGCGGGTACCGGTTCGGCCGGAGTCGGCGTCGGTTCGGCCGCGGTCGGTTCGGCGGGTGTCGGTGTCGGCGCGACCGGTTCGGCGGCGCTCGGTACAGGTTCGGCACTGCTGGGGACCGGTTCGGCGGCCGTGGGTTCCGCGGGTGCCGGGGTCCTCGGGACCGGTTCGGCGGCCGTGGGCTCGGCCGGGGCCGGGGTGCTGGGGACCGGTTCCGCCGCGGTGGGATCGGCCGCGGTCGGTTCGGCGGCGACGGGATCGGCGGCAGCCGGTTCGGCAGCCACCGGTTCGGCCGCGGTGGGATCGGCAGCGGTCGGTTCGGCGGCTCCGCTTCTGCTACTCCTCATCCCGCTGCCCCCGGTCCCGGCACCACCGGTCGGGCCGCCTCTCGCGCTACCGGCGCCCGGGGGCGGACTCGGGGCCGGCGCGGCCGTCGCCGTCGGCGCCGGTCTCACCGCGACCCCGCCGCCCGCACCCCCGAACGCGGCTCCCGGCGGAGCTCCCGCGCTCGCCGCGCCGCCGAATCACGCGGTGCGGCCCACGAACGCGGAGGATCTGCTGCCCGCACCGAAGGTCCTCTCGGTGATCGGCGGGCTGGTGGCGCTGACCATCGCGGGCGCGGGCTCGGCCGTGATGAGTTACCAGAGCGCGGCGCAGGCGCAGGCGCGGATCGACGCCGCGCGTGCCGAATTCTTCGGAACGGGTGCGTGATCGCGATGACGCGGAGCCGAACCCAGAACGCCCTCGCCTACCGCCGGGTGGCCGCCGCGGTCGACGCGGTCTGCGCGGTGGCCGCGGACGCCGACGCCACCACTCTCGAAGACGTGGTGCACGCGGTGGCGGCCGAACGCGGCCGCCCGATCGAGATCGCCGACGCCGATCTCGGGCCCGGGGTGTGCGGGCAGCGGCGCTACTACCCGGCCAAGGACATCATCGTGCTGGCCAGCGCGCTGCCGAGCCGCGACCATACGCTCGCCCACGAACTCGGCCATATCGTCTTCGACCACGAGGGGGCGCCTGCCACCGAGGTGACCCTCGAGGTGAGTGACGAACTCATCGCCTACATGCTGAGTCAGCGTGCCCACCAGCGGGCGCTCGAGGACGGCGAGGACGATCAGGCGGAATGGGAGGCCGAAACCTTCGCCGCCATGCTGATGACCCGCCTGCGCGTACTCAACAGCCGGGGCGCGGGCGTCTCGGTCCTTCGATTCGATGAGGCTCTGGGATGACGTTCTGGTTGACCGCCCTGCTGGTGTGGATCGCCGCGGGCGCGCGCGTGGGCCGGGTACTGGTGAAACCGGCGACCACCGCCCGGGTGGCCATCGTGATCGCCGTCGCGGCGGTGGCGCTGGCCTGTACGGCCGCCATCCCCGATGTGGGGCTCGCCATCGACAATCTGCTGCCGGGGGGCCTGCCGCCCGGTCTGCTCTCCGAAGGGGTGGTGGTCGGCGCCTGGCTGCTGTTCGTCGCCGCCACCTCGGTGGTCGCGTCGGCGGCGTGGCCGGTGGTCTCGCGCCGGAATCTGCGCCAGATCGCCTGGGGTATCTACGGGGTCGGTGCGCTGGCGGTGCTCGGCGCGCTCACCCGGACCTATATCGCGGGCTGGGCGGTGATCGCGGCCGCGGGTGTGTTCATCGTGGTCACCGGGCTGCGGAACCTGAGCTGGACCGCGCTCGGCCGCGGTATCGCGGTCTACATCACCGGGACCGCGACCGTTGTCGTGCTCGCGGCGGCGCAGGTGCAGCGCGGCCTGACCGATACTGCGGGAGCCGAAGCCGGGCAACCGGGCTGGGCATGGCCGGTCTGGCAGGCGGCGGCGCTGCTCATCGCGTTCGGGGCGGTGTGGATCGTGGTGGAGATGTGGGTCCGCGCGCGCCTGCTGCTGCGCCGGGTCCGGCTGCTGCACCGGGTGCTGGTGAAGCGTTTCCCGGAGGTCGTGCAGGAGGAAACCGGAACCGCCACCCAGCTCAAGGCTTCGGATCGGGTCGCGCAGATCATGGACGCGCTCTACCTGCAGTCCGGGGGCGGAGTCGAGATCGCCACCGCCGGTGAGCCTCCCGACTCGGTCTCCGCGCGGGCCGGCCGGGTGGCGCGGTGGGCCCGCAATCCGCTCGGCCCGGCCATGGTGGACGCCCGCTGGATAGCGCCGCCCGAAGGTATGAGCCCGCGCGGCTGGGTGCAGGCGATCGCTCAGGCCTTCGACGCCGAACCGGAGCCCGTGAATCCGGCGGAGATGTCGGTTCGCTAGTTGCCGGGGGTGTGCGGTATGTCCGTTACGTCACTGTGATTGCGCGCCCGGCGGCCCGGGAAATCATGCCGAGCGGTCGGTCTGGAATCGCCTCGACCGTAGAAGTTCAGGCCCGGCGATACTTCTGCCGGACGAATTCGTTCCGCCGATCCATACGTAGAGCCGGATATGGTTACCCGCGGACGACGACGCGGTGCGACCCCGATCGGATCGCACCGCGTCGACTTCCGGTTCTATTCGGTCCCGTCCGGAGGAATTTCGGGGAGACCTTCACTGGCGCGCAGTTTCTCCGCCATGGAGGTGAGGAGATTCTGCGACTCCTCGGAGAGGTCGAACGCCCGGCTGGACAGCCGCCGCAGCCCGTAACCCTGTAGCTGCGAGAGGAGCTCGAGATCGTGGTCGATCTTCGCGGCATAGATGTCGTTGAAGAAGTAGTCGGGCTTGACCTTGAAGAACTTCGCCAGAGCGGCCACCGTCTCGTCGGAGGGATTCGTACGCTGCCCGGACCGTAACTGCGAGAGATACGGTTTGGAGATCGGATGACCGGATGCCGTCAGAGCGGCCGCTACCTCTGCATTGGTATGCGGCTTGCGCCCCGGGGGATGCACGGTTTCGAACAGCTTGTTCAGCCGCGCCGCGAAATCAGCCATTGTGAGCCGCCCAATTCCCTTCACTGTACTAACAGTCGTTATCTCGGATACCTATCATTGATATTAGCGGCTCAGTAACTGAAAACCTACGCCTGATTCAGGATTTCCTTGAAGCTTCTAGGCGCGTATCCGGAGAAGTGGACCGTGGTCTCGCGTTTGCGGGTTGCCCGCACGGATCTTGCGGACTACTGATACCGCCAGGTAGCCGCCCGTCGCGGGGGTCTTCCCGGAAGTCTCTCGAGTAGCCTCCGGGTAGCTGTTACCCCTCCCAGTGGGTCTTCTACGCCTTTTGTGGCGTACGACACGTCGCGGAAAGTGGGAGATGAACGTTCAACCTACAGGGGGAATTTGCGGCGAGGCCGGGGCTCGCGTGTACTTACACTGCGGGCCCCGGCCCCATCACCCGTGCCGCATCGGGTAATTCGGCGATACGACTACAGGCGTTCGATGATCGTTCCTGTCGCCAGTGCGCCACCGGCGCACATGAGAACCATTGCGACGCTCTTGTCGGAGCGCTCCAGTTCGTGCAACGCGGTGGTGATCAGTCGCGATCCCGTCGAGCCCACTGGATGGCCCAGCGCGATCGCGCCGCCGTTCACATTCACCCGGTCCATATCCGGCTGATGGACCTGGGCCCAGGACAGCGCGACCGAGGCGAACGCCTCGTTGATCTCGAACAGCTCGATATCGTTGATGCTCATCCCGGACCGCTCCAGCAACCGGCCGCAGGCCTGCACCGGTCCGTCCAGGTGGAATTCGGGCTCCGCGCCGACCAGGCACTGGGTCACCACGCGGGCGCGGGGGCGCAAACCCTCACGCTCGGCGGCCTTCTCGTCCATCAGCAGCACCGCCGCGGCGCCGTCGGAGATCTGCGAGGAGGTGCCGGCGGTATGGATACCGCCCTCCAGCACCGGCTTCAGCTTCGCCAGGCTCTCCGCGCTGGTCTCGCGGAGACCCTGGTCGCGCTTGACCTCCTGCTTCTCGCCGGTCGGATTGCCTTCCTTGTCGACCACCGGCGCGGTGATCGTCAGCACCTCACGGTCGAAACGGCCTTCGGACCAGGCCTGGGCGGCGAGTTTCTGGGACCGGACGCCGAGCGCGTCCACATCCTCGCGGGTGATACCGCGCCGCTTGGCGATTCGCTCCGCCGCCTCGAACTGGTTGGGCATATCGATATCCCAGCCCTCGGGCCGCCGCGGCCCGGCCGCTTCGCCCACATTGGCGCCCAGTGGCACCTGGCTCATGGCCTCCACGCCGCACGCCACACCGATATCGATGGCCCCGGTGGCGATGAGTCCGGCGATCAGGTGATTGGCCTGCTGGGCCGAACCGCACTGGGCGTCGATGGTCGTGGCGCCCACCTGCCAGGGCAGGCCGGCGGCGAGCCAGGCGGTGCGGGTGATGTTGTTGGATTGCGCGCCCGCCTGGGTGACGCAGCCGCCGATGATCTGTTCGACCTTCGCCGGATCGAGATGGGCGCGGTCGAGCAGGCCGCGCTGGGCGAGGCCGAGGATCTCGGCGGCGTGCAGCCCGGACAACCAGCCGTTGCGCTTGCCGATGGGGGTGCGAGCTGCCTCGACGATAACGGGTGAGCCCATGGTGAACCTTTCGTTTCGGACATAAAACTGTAACGTGTTCCGCACACAGAACAGGTGTGGATCAGTCCGGTTTCTTTCCTCGTTCTCATGCCTGTGCTTCAATGATTGTAGAACGTGTTTCAGTTTGTCGAAGGAGACATCTGGTGGTCGATACGCGCAATGCCCGGCCGAACCTGCCGGACGGGTTCGACGTCACGGACCCGGACATGTATGTGCAGCGGATTCCGGTCGAGGAGTTCGCCGAACTCCGGCGTACCGCCCCGATCTGGTGGCAGGAGAAGTCGCCGGAGGTCGGCGGATTCAAGGATGACGGCTTCTGGGTCGTCAGCAAGCATGCCGATGTCAAAGAGGTCTCGCGACGCAGCGATGTGTTCTCGACCTACGAGAACACGGCGCTGCCGCGCTTCAACGACGATATCGAGCGCGAGCAGATCGACCTGCAGCGATTCATCCTGCTGAATATGGATCCGCCCGAGCACACCCGCATGCGCAAGATCATTTCGCGCGGGTTCACCCCCCGCGCGATCAACTCGCTGCGCGAGGAACTGTCGAAGCGGACCGAGGCGATCGTCAAATCCGCGGCCGAGACCGGATCCGGCGATTTCGTCACCCAGATCGCCTGCGAACTGCCCCTGCAGGCGATCGCCGAGCTGATCGGCGTCCCGCAGGAAGACCGGATGAAGGTGTTCACCTGGTCCAACGAGATGACCGGGTACGACGATCCGGAAATCGATGTGGATCCGGTACAGGCCTCCACCGAACTGCTCGGCTACGCCTACGCGATGGCCGAGGCCCGTAAGGCCTGTCCGGCCGACGATATCGTCACCACCCTGGTCGAGGCCGATATCGACGGCGAATCCCTCAAGTCCGAGGAATTCGGATTCTTCGTGATGCTGCTGGCGGTCGCGGGTAACGAGACCACCCGCAACGCCATCACCCACGGCATGATCGCCTTCCTGGAGAACCCGGATCAGTGGGAGCTCTACAAGAAGGAGCGCCCCAAGACCGCGGCCGACGAGATCATCCGCTGGGCCAGCCCCATCACCACCTTCCAGCGCACCGCGCTCGAGGACACCGAACTGGGCGGGGTCGAGATCAAGAAGGGACAGCGGGTCCTGATGCTGTACCGGTCGGCGAACTTCGACGAGGACGTCTTCGAGAACCCGGAGAAGTTCGACATCATGCGCGAGGACAACCAGCATGTCGCCTTCGGCGGCACCGGTGCGCATTACTGCATCGGCGCCAACCTGGCCAAGCTCGAAATCGACCTGATCTTCAACGCGATCGCCGACCATATGCCCGATATCAGCAAGCTGGGCGACCCCAAACGCCTGCGGTCGGGCTGGCTGAACGGCATCAAGGAATTCGAGGTCGACTACAAGACCTGCCCGGTAACGGGCAAGTAGAAGTAATTGTGGCGTCGCCTCCGGCGCCTCAACCCTGGGATGTGCCGCGTCGTTGTGGCGGCGGCGTAGGCACCGGACCGGCCCCCGCGCCCGGTCGGGCTCGTGCCCGATGAGGTTGCGCGGGGGCCGGTACTCTCTCGCTTTTCGAACGAACAGGCCCCGCACCTACCGAGAGTGCGGGGCCTGTTCGTCGTGCGGCCGAGTGACCGGGCGGGCCGTGAGGGGCGGCCCGCCCCACCGCTCAGCTGATCTTGGTGGCGGTCGCCATCGCGCGGTCCACTTCCCAGAACGCGCGCAGCGCCAGGATCTTGCCGGCGTCGTCCACCTTGTAGGTGAAAACGCCCTCGGCGTCGATGCGGTGACCGCCGATGATGCTGCGGATGGTCCCGGTGAAGGCGATTTCGGCGCCGCAGGCGAAGGAATCACCGAACAGGAACTCGATGGATTCGGTGCCGGCGATCGCCTTGTCCCAGAACGCCGCGATGGCCTCCGGCCCGCGATGCCCCTTGCCCTCGGGGTCGAATCCGGAGGGCCCGATCGGGTCCTCCACGATGCCGTCGGCGGCGAACAGCGCGAGCCAGGCGTCCTTGTCCCGGGCCCGGACCGCGGCCTGCGAGGCGAGGCCCGCCACCCGGGCGGGATGTTCGTCGCTGCTCATGGGGTGTCCTCTCGGCAGACCTGTCGCCGCCGGGTGGGCGGCGGCGACAGGGGGATCAGTTGATCGGGTTCTGGATGTTCTCTTCGGCGAATTTGCGCAGCGCGTCCTTCTTCGCCTCGATTTCGCCGTCGAATCCGATACCCGCGGCCAGCCAGGGGATCACGATGGCGTCGGTGACACCGGCGTCGTACTGCTCCTGGTAACCGTCGCGGCCGAACTTGTCGATGCAGACGGCCTGGATCTCGAACGGTTCGTCGGCCCGCCCGGACTCCGCCCGCAGTTCGCCCAGCCGGGCGATGGTGCTCTGCAGATCCTCGAACTTCATCATCGCCGAGGTCCAGCCGTCACCGACCTTGGCCGCGCGCTTCAGCGCGACCTCGGTATGGCCGCCGATATAGAACGGGACCGGTTCGCTCGGCGCCGGGCTCATCTGCAGTTCGTCGAAATCGAAGAATTCGCCGTGGTACTCGGCCATCCCGCCGGCCAGTACCAGCTTGATCACCTCGATCATCTCGTCGACCCGGGTGCCGCGGCGCGCGTAGGGCACCCCGCACCACTCGAATTCCTCCGGCGCCCAGCCGATCCCCACACCGAAGCCGAACCGGTTGTTCGACAGGTTCGCCACCGACCCCACCTGGCGGGCGAGCAGCAGCGGATTGCGCGAACCGAGTTTGAGGACATTGGTGTAGAAGCGCAGTCGCGTGGTCACCGCGGCCATGGCGGTCGCGGCGATCAGCGGATCCACCCACGGGGTCTCCGGGCCCCAGAAGCGGCTGCCGTCCGGCGTGTACGGATACTTCGCTGCCTGGGACTTCATATAGAACAGCGAATCCGGCAGGGCGATGGAGGTGAACCCCACCTCCTCGGCGGTCCGGGCGAGTTCGGGCAGCTGCTCCAGCGGGCTCAGTGCGATCCCGAGGCTGAATTGCAGAGTCATCGGCGTTCCGATCCGACGACCCACATCGAGAAGTACTGCGAACCGCCGCCGTACGCGTGGCCCACGGCCTTGCGGGCGTTCTCGACCTGGTAGTCGCCGGCCCGGCCCATGACCTGTTTCGCGGCCTCGGCGAACCGGATCATGCCGGACGCGCCGATCGGGTTGGACGAGAGCACGCCGCCCGAGGGGTTCACCGGCAGGGTGCCGCCGATCTCGGTCTCACCCTTGTCGGTGAGTTTCCAGCCGTCCCCGGGGGCGGCGAAACCGAGGTTCTCCAGCCACATCGGCTCGAACCAGGAGAACGGCACATAGATCTCGGCGGCGTCGATCTCGGCGAGCGGGTCGGTGATCCCGGCCTGCGCCCACAGCGCCTTGGCCGCTTCCTGCCCGGCCTGCGGGTTCACCTGGTCGCGGCCGGCGTAGGCCAGCGGTTCGGTGCGCATCGCGGTGGCGTGGATCCAGCCGACCTTCTTGCCGGAGGCCTCCATCGCGGTCGCCGACTGCTCGCCGCCGATCACCACCGCGCAGGCGCCGTCGGAGGAGGGGCAGGTCTCGTCGAAACGAATGGGGTCCCACAGGACCTGGGAGGCCAGCACCTCTTCCATGGTCTTGTCGCCCTGCTGAAGATGCGCGTACGGATTCTTCGCCCCGTTGCGGCGATCCTTCGCCGCGACCATCGCGCCCACGTGCAGCGGTGCGTTGGACCGCCGGATATAGGAGCGGACATGGGGCGCGAAGTAGCCGCCCGCGCCGGCGCCGACCGGCATGGTGAACGGCACCGGAATCGACAGCGCCCACATGGCGTTGGATTCCGACTGCTTCTCCCAGGCGATGGCCAGCACCCGCTCGTGCACGCCGCCCTGCACCAGGTTGGCGGCCACATTGGCGGTGGAGCCGCCGACCGAACCGGCCGTATGCACGCGCAGCAGCGGCTTGCCGGGCGCGCCCAGCGCGTCGGCCATGTACAGCTCGGGCATCATCATGCCCTCGAACATGTCCGGGGCCTTGCCGATGACGATGGCATCGATATCGGCCATGGTCAGTTCGGCGTCGGCCAGCGCCCGGTCGATGGCCTCCCGGCACATCCCGGCCATCGTGACGTCGCCGCGTTTGGCGACGTGATGGGTCTGTCCGGTGCCCAGCACCGCGGCGGGGAAACTCATCGGCGGGCCTCCGAATCCAGGACTGTCACAAGGTTCTGCTGCAGGGCCGGGCCGCTGGTGGCGTGTGCCAGGGTGCGGCCGGCGTCGCCCGCCATGATGGGCAGCGCGGCGTAACCGATGCGCTCGAGCCCGGTGGCGAACATGGGGTTGGCGGCGAGCGCGCCGCCGGACGGATTGACCTTGGTCTCGGGTTTCAGTCCGAGCGCCTCGGTCAGGATGAGCTGCTGGTGGCTGAACGGCGCGTGCAGTTCGGCGACGTCGATACCGCTGGTGTCGCCGCCGGTCACCGCCTGGCCCGCGGCCGCCGCCGAGGGGGAGACGGTGAGATCGCGGGCACCCAGCACACTGGAATCGATCCGGTGCGACATCCCGGTGATCCACGCGGGACGTTCGGTCAGTTCGCGGGCGCGGTCGCCCACGGCCAGCACGATCGCGGCCGCGCCGTCGGTGATCGGCGCGCAGTCGTGGGCCCGGAGCGGATCGGCGACGTAGTCGCCCGCGAGCAGCTCGTCGACAGACGTGCCGTCGACGGTGTGCGCGGCCGAGACCGCCGCCATATCCCGTTCGGTCCAGCGGCCGGCGTCGAGTCCGGCGCGGGCCTGCAGACCGGCGATGGCCAGCGAATCCGGCCACAGCGGGGTGACCAGGTACGGGTCGAGCTGGGTGGTCAGCACCTGGCGCAGGGTGCTCGCCGAGGATTTACCGAACCCGTACACCAGCGCGGTTTCGGCCTGCCCGGAGCGCAGTTTCACCCATGCCTCGTACAGGGCCCAGGCCGCGTCCATCTCCACATGGGATTCGTTGATCGGCGGTACCGCGCCGATCGAGTCGATGGCGGAGATGAACGAGAAGGAACGGCCGGCGAGGTAGTCCGACGATCCGGAGCACCAGAAGCCGATATCGGATTTGGTGATGCCGAGCTGGTCGTAGAGCTGCTGGAAGCAGGGCACCAGCATCTCCACACCGTTGGTGGTGCCGTAGGTCTCCGAGACATGCGGTGCGTGCGCGAAGCCGACGACGGCGATCTCGGTGGCGTTGTCGATGGAACGCTCGGTGATGGTCACGCGGGGAGCCCTCTCACAGGTGATGCTTGTAGGTGTCGTAGTCGGCATCCGGCTCGCCGGTCGGCTCGAAATGGTCGATATTGGCCATGGTGAAGTCCCACTCCTCGCGGGGCTTCCAGACCACCTTGACCCGCATACCCATCCGCACCTCGCTCGCGTCGCAACCGAGCACCAGGTGCAGGAACGGGATATCCGCGCCGTCGAGCAGCACATATGCCGCCACATAGGGCGGTTTGATCCGCTGTCCGAGGAACGGCACGTTCACGATGCAGAACGTGGTGACCGTCGCGGTCTCGGCCAGTTCGACCGTTTCCGCGGTGGACCGCCCGGTCATGGGATCGACGCCGCGCGGCGGGAAGTACACCTTGCTGTCGGAATCGGCCCGGGCGCCGATGAGCTTGCCCTCTTTGAGGCCGCGCAGGAAGGTGCTCTCCTCCGGGGAGGCCGTGTGTTTGTAGTCCATCCCGATCGGCGTGACGATCCCGGTGACCGGTTCGGCGTCCGAGGCCGGCGCCGGTTCGGCCGTCGGTGTCTCGCCGGGCTCGAAGCAGACGATGTCGTGGATGGTGCCGGTGAGGTCGGCGGCCCAGCGGGCGGTCACCCGCATACCGGTGCTGATCTGCTCCGGGCTCTGCACGTCGACCGCGTGCAGCAGCGCGGTGTCCGCGCCGTCGAGCTGGATCAGCGCGTAGGCGAACGGCCGGTCGAAGGGCTGGCCCGGAAGCGGGTCGCGTACCCAGCTCCAGGACTTCACGGTGCCGGTCGCGGCGACCTCGACGAACTCCGAGAGCGGTTCGGAGGTCACCGGGTCGAATTCGGCCGGTGGTACGAGCACCCGGCCGTCCGAACCTCGGTTACCGAAGACGCGCCGCTCGCGCAGGCCGGTAAGGAACTTGCCGATGATGGGTCCCACGGAGCGCGTGTAGTCGAACTCCATCCGCAGGGGCGCACTGAGCACATCGCTCGGTTTCAGTCCCGGCGGGCGTTCCTGCGTAATTACCGTGGGTGCAGTATTCCCCTGAGTCACGATATCGAGTAGAACAGGTTCTTATTCTGCTGGCAAGCAGTAGGCCGGAAAGGGGTCGGATGTGAAGTTCGGATTGCAGCTCGGATATTGGAGCGCCGGACCGCCGGAACACGCCGCCGAAGTCGTCGTGGCCGCCGAACAGGCGGGGTTCGACGCGGTGTTCGCCGCCGAGTCCTGGGGCTCGGACGCGTTCACGCCGCTGGCCTGGTGGGGCTCGGCGACCGAACGGGTGCGGCTGGGCACCTCGGTGGTGCAGTTGTCCGCGCGGACCCCCACCGCCACCGCGATGCACGCCCTGACCCTCGACCACCTCAGCGGCGGCCGGGCCATCCTCGGGCTCGGCGTCTCGGGTCCGCAGGTGGTGGAGGGCTGGTACGGCCAGCCGTTTGCCAAACCGTTGCAGCGCACCCGCGAGTACGTCGATATCGTGCGCAAGGTTTTGGCCCGGCAGGGTCCGGTGACCAACGACGGCCCGAACTACCCGCTGCCCTTCAACGGCCCCGGCGCCACCGGTCTGGGAAAACCGCTCAAGCCGATAACCCATCCGCTACGTGCGGATCTGCCGATCTGGCTGGGCGCCGAAGGCCCGAAGAACGTCGCGCTGACCGCGGAGATCGCCGACGGCTGGCTGGCCATCTACTACACGCCGCGGATGGCGGATGTGTACAACGAATGGCTCGACGAGGGCTTCGCGCGTGCGGGTGCCCGGCGTTCGCGGGCGGACTTCGAGATCGCCGCGACCGCGCAGGTGATCATCACCGACGATATCGCCTCGGAGATCGAGCGGATGCGCTGGATCACCTCGCTCTACATCGGCGGCATGGGTGCGCCCGAACTGAACTTCCACGCCCAGGTCTACCGCCGGATGGGCTACGAGAAGGAGGTCGACGAGATCGGCCGCCTCTTCCAGGCCGGCAAGAAGGCCGAAGCCGCGGCCGCCGTCCCGGACGAACTGGTCCTCGAGACGGCGATCATCGGCAACGAGGCCCAGGTGCGCGAGCAGATCGGGGTCTGGGAGGCCTCCGGGGTCACGATGCTGCTGGTTTCGGTCCCCGATGTGGAGCAGCTGAAGCGGTTGGCGCCGTTGGTCGCCACCCTGTGAACTTGTTTCAGAAATGCTGTCTGCCGATACCCGCCGGAGGCGCCGGCGGGTATCGGGTCGCACTCGCGGCGTCGCCGTGGGTGCGGTAGGAGCTGATCCGGAGCATCCATCGCGACCGCGCCGCGCCGGGGTCGGTCAAATGTTGAGACTGTTGGATTCCGGTGGTGCGGCAGTCTGCTCCGACAAACCCTGCGACGTCGCCTGATCCTGTGCCTGAAGGCTGTCGGCCGTCGAACGCATCAGCTCGGCCATTTCACCGATATTCGTCTGCAGCAGCGACCGGCGCTCGTCGAGGTATCCGTTGAATCTCCCGAACGCGGTGGCCGCCTCCGCTTTCCAGCTGTCTGCGCTGCCCGCGATCTCTCGGTCGGTATCGCGTAGCGCAGTTCCCGATTCGTCGAACAGGACATCGAGCCGGTCGGCGGCGGCATACAGGACTCGCGGGTCCATCGCTGTCGGATCGGGCATGCGGTTCCCCCCTGTACTGAAAGAGCGGCATTGGTACCGTAACAACAGATGGCGCGAACTTCCGGGGGGACGAGATCATGTTGTTGCCCGACATCCGATGGTGGAACGAGCTCGCACTCGAGATGCTGGAGACCTCACTGTCGCGCCGCATCACCACCATCGACGATGTCGGTAAACAATTCGCCGATCTCAGAAATCTTCCCGGCTGGAGCGGCGATGCCGCGGACGCGGCTCAACGGCGGTTCACCGACGCTTCCAACCAGCTGACCGATGAGGCCGCGGCGTTGGGCGCGGTGCGGACGCTGACCACACAGACCCGGGCAGCCGTGAAACATCTGAAGGCCACCCTCGCCACGATCGACCGCAGGGCGGCCGAGAACGGGCTGGAGGTCTGGGACGCCGGCCACGTCACCATCGCGGACAAACCCGGCGCGCCGGATGCCGCGACGGTGGAACCGTTGCGGCTGGAACTGATCGATGCGGCCCGTGCTGTGATGCGCCAGGCCGATGACATCATCGCCGATGCCGCCGCGGTACTGAACAAGGCCGCGGACGGGGCAATCGACGACAAGGGC
This sequence comes from Nocardia sp. NPDC049935, assembly GCF_055586645.1. Classification (NCBI taxonomy): domain Bacteria; kingdom Bacillati; phylum Actinomycetota; class Actinomycetes; order Mycobacteriales; family Nocardiaceae; genus Nocardia; species Nocardia sp. NPDC049935. The sequence goes on from NZ_JBVJHV010000010.1 coordinate 160,723, forward strand.
GCCATCGATACCGCGACGGCCGCCGCCACCGGCGCGACCCAGGGCGGTTTGACCGCCCTCGCTCGGCCGGAGAACGCGACACCGGAACAGAACAACGCGTACTGGAACGCGCTGAGCGACCAGCAGCGCCGCGAGGTCATCGAGCAACATCCGGAATGGATCGGCAATACCGACGGCATACCGTCCTCGGCCCGTCACGAGGCCAATGTCAACCGCATCGACGACGAACGTGCGCGGTTGACACTCGAGCGTGATCGGCTGCAGCGGGAAGTGGACGAATCGTTCGTCGAGAACCCGTCATACGAAGCCGATCTCGCCCAGGTCGAAGCGAAGCTGAAGGACCTCGACGCGCTCGAAGATACGCTGCAGAAGTACCCGCTGGACCCGGACAACCCGAATGCCGGAGCTCGCCTGTTACTGCTGGATATGCAATCAGGAGACAAAGGAATGGCGGCGATCGCGATCGGTGACCCCGACAATGCGGAGCATATCTCGGTGACCACGCCCGGTGTTTCGACCACGATGCAGTCGCTGGACGGTATGGCCGGCGAGGCATGGACATTGCAGAAAGAAGCCGAGAAGCAACTGGACCGCGCAGGCCGGCCCGATGAGCAAGTGGCGGCAATCGCGTGGCTCGGTTACGAGCCGCCGCCCGAAATCGGACCCGACGCGGCGAACTCCGCCCGCGCCGAGGCGGGTGCGCCGAAGCTGGCCGGGTTCCTCGCCGGCCTGGACGCGGCATCGAACCAGGATGATCCGCATATCACGGCTCTCGGCCACTCCTACGGTTCCTATACGACCGCGCTGGCATTGCAGCAATCCGGTGAGGCCGGAGTGGTGGACGACGCGGTCTTCTACGGCTCGCCGGGCATCAGTGCCGACGACGAGCCGGACCTGGGGTTGCCGCAGGGACGTGGCTACGTGATGCGCGCACACGATGATCCCATCGTTTTCGGCGACGGCTTCGGTGTGTTCGGCCCCGACCCGGTGACCACGAGTTTGGAGCAGCTCTCCGTACTGGAGGCCACCACCGAAGACGGCGTCCGCCGCGAGGATTCCAACGGCCACAGCGAGTACCCCCGCTCCAGTGCGAACGGCGAACTCCGCACTGCCGGATACAACATGGCCGTGATCATCGCCGGACTGCCACACCTGGCGGTGCGCTGATATGACACGGTCATTCGTGCGCGCGCTGGCCGTGCCCGCGATCGCCTTGATACTCGCCGGGTGCGCCTCCAGTGTGGACAACACGGACACACTCACTCCCGAAGAAATTGCCCACGCCGAAGCCGAGATGCGGAAGCTACCTTCCCTGGAGGACACCTACCAGCAACATGTCGGCGTCGTCCGGCAGGTCGCCGACGCCGCCACGACCATCGCCCCTGAGCTGGTGTGGGAAATGAAGAAAGACCGTGCGCAAGGGGGTTGCACCGGCCCCTACCTGAAGACGGACGGTGTAACGATGACCACCGATACCTTCTACTCTTCGGTACCGATCAGTGACACGGCATGGCCTCGTGTCGTAGGCAGGGTCCGAGAGATCGCCGCAGCACACGGCATGACAGTGGTCACCGTCTTGGTCGATAAGCCGGGCAACCACGACATCACACTGCATTCGCCCGACCATGGCAACGAAATCCGTATAGGCACCCGGCTGGCCGCCACGGTCGATGGCGTGACCGGCTGCCGCTACCGCGCCGAAGACCTCCCTCGGCAAATGCACCCGTAGCGCCAGGCGTCGCTGAACACGGCCGATATCGAGTCCGGTGTCGGGGCCTGTGCCGGGTCGGCGGTACCTGCCGCCGACCCGGACGGTTTCAGGCCGGTTCGTCCGTCCACTCCGGTGGCAGGTCGAACAGGGGGAAGAGGCGTTCGGTGTCGAGGAAGAAGTTGAGGCCGGCGATTTCGCCGTCGCGCATTTCCAGCACGGTGATCGACCACGGCACCCAGCGACCCGGTTCGCCGCTGGGCTTGTAGTGGCCGAAGGCGGGGTGGCCGTTGGCGCCGGCCAGCGGGACCATCCGCGAGCCGCGGCAGGCGGCGCCGGTGCCGAGCATGAAGGCGGCGACGTTCTCCGGGCCGGAGATCCAGAGATCGAAGGGCGGCATGGACAGCGCCACATCGGTTTTCAGCAGCGTGGTGAGGGCGTCCATATCGTAGGCCTCGAACGCGGTGACGAAATCGTTGATGAGTTTGCGCTGGTCGGAATCGGTTTCGTCGTAGCTGTCGGTATCGGCGGGCTGCACTTTGCTCATGGTGGCGCGGGCGCGCTGCAGGGCGCTGTTCACCGACGCGGTGCTCATGGTGAGCGCCTCGGCCGTTTCGTTGGCGGAGAACCGCAGCACCTCGCGCATGATGAGGATGGCGCGCTGGGTGGCGGGCAGATGCTGGCAGGCGGCGACGAAGGCGAGGCGCAGGCTGTCCTTGGCGGAGACGTGGTCGGCGGGGTCGGAACCGAAGGCGAGCGAGTTGGGGATGGGTTCCACCCAGACGTAGTCCGGTTGCGGCGGGCCGAGCGGCTTATCCGGTGTCGAGGGACTCGACAGGTCCATCGGCCGGGCCCGGCGTTGCGGGCCGTCGAGCATATCGAGGCAGATATTGGTGGTGATCTTGTAGAGCCAGGACCGCAGGCTGGCCCGGCCCTCGAAGGAATCGTAGGACTTCCAGGCGCGGGTGAACGCGTCCTGGACGGCGTCCTCGGCTTCGAAGGACGACCCCAGCATGCGGTAGGCGTAGGCGCAGAGTTCGCGTCTGTGCGCCTCGAAGGATCTCAGGACATCGGCATCGACCGTGCCGGTCTGCTCGCTCATGGGTGCCATGCTGGCATAGCCCACCGACATCTGAACAGGGGATGAAACGCGCAGTTCGCGAGGGTGATCATGGGCGTATCAACGGTCTCGGCGGCCATCGGACGCGGGCGGCGGCAGGTGGGGAGAGAATTCTCCACCGGCCGCCGATTAGTTCCGGTACCGGGCCGCGTCTCCAACTATGCGGCCGGCGAACACAGACCACCTTCCCGAGAGGACCGAAACCATGAGCAGCAAGATGATCTTCGTAAATCTGCCCGTTACCGATCTGGGCCGTTCGAAGAGCTTCTACGAGGCGCTGGGCTGGAAGGTCAACGACGATTTCACCGACGACAACGCCGCCTGCATCGTCGTCGACGACAACATCTGCCTGATGCTGCTCACCCACGAGCACTTCACGATGTTCAGCCGCCGGCCGATCGCCGATACGGCGGCGGCCACCGGCGCGGCCTACGCGCTGTCGCTGGGGAGCGCCGAGGAGGTCGACCGGCTGACCGGGGCCGCGGTGGCCGCGGGCGGTACCGAAGAGGTCAATGCCGATAAACAGGCGCAGGAGGCGCAGGTCGGTATGCACGGCCGCACGTTCCTCGACCCCGACGGCCACCAGTGGGAGCCCTTCTACATGGACTACCCCGGCGCCTGACCGGCAACCGAACGCCCCGGCCGACACTGTCGGCCGGGGCGTTCGGTTGCCGGGCCGCGTGATCCGGTGCCGGGGCGGAGTCCGGCCGGGCACGCGTCCGGGAGTGAAGCCCTATTTACCGCTGAAGTTCGGCTTGCGCTTCTCCTTGAACGCCTTCGGGCCCTCCTTGGCATCCGCGGACTGGAAGACCGCCATACCGAGTTTGGCGTCGATCTGGAACGCCTCTTCCTCGGGAATGCATTCGCTCTCGCGAATGGTCTGCAGGATCGCCTGGACGGCGAGCGGGCCGTTGGCCGCGATCAGGTCGGCCAGTTCGAGAGCCTTGTCGAGCGCCTGGCCGTCGGGCACCACATGGCCGATCAGGCCGATGTCCTTGGCTTCGGCGGCGCTGAGGTGGCGGCCGGTCAGCAGGATATCGGCGGCGACGGTGTAGGGGACCTGGCGGACCAGCCGGACCGCGGAGCCGCCCAGCGGGAACAGGCCCCAGCGCGCCTCGGAGACGCCGAACTTCGCGCTTTCACCGGCCACGCGGATATCGGTGCCCTGCAGGATCTCGGTGCCGCCGGCGATGGCCGCGCCCTCGACCGCGGCGATGAGCGGTTTGGTGAGCCGCCGGCCCTTCAGCAGTGCCTCGATCTTCGAGAGATCCCAGCCGCCGCCGGAAAACGAGTCACCGGGGTGCTGTTGCGTCATACCCTTGAGGTCGGCGCCCGCGCAGAAGGCCCCGCCCGCGCCGGTCAGGATGGCGACCCGGATATCCGGATCGCTGTCGACCTGATCCCAGGCGTCGCGCATGATCGCCATCATCTCGGTCGAGAGCGCGTTGCGCGCCTCGGGGCGGTTCATGGTGACGATGAGGACATGGCCGCGCTTCTCGACGAGGCATTGAGGCATCGCTGTTTCTCCTGTTACTCGGACCCTTGCCAGAAACAGTAACACGTTCTATTTTTGACCTTGTGACGTACAACATAGCCGACCTCGTCGAACACACCATCGATCTTGTGCCGGACCGGGTTGCGCTGGCTGACGACCACCGCTCGGTGACCTTCGCCCAACTGGAGGACAGGGCGAACCGGCTTGCGCACTACCTGCTGGAACACGGTGTCCAGCCGGGTGACAAGGTCGGTATCTACTCGCGCAACACCATCGAGGCAGTGACATCGATGCTGGCGGTGTTCAAAGCGCGGGCGGTGATGGTCAACGTCAACTTCCGCTATGTCGAGAACGAGTTGCAGTACATCTTCGAGAATTCGGACATGGTCGCGCTCATTCACGAGCGGCGCTACACCGACAAGGTGGTGAATGTCCGGCCGAAGGTCCCACATCTGAAAGCGGTCCTGATCGTCGACGACGGCACCGACGCGGCGACTCCCGCCGACGCGGTGGATTTCGAAGCGGCGCTGGCCGAATCGTCGGGCGAACGCGATTTCGGGGATCGCTCCAACGACGACATCTTCATGATCTACACCGGCGGCACCACCGGTATGCCCAAGGGCGTCATGTGGCGGCACGAGGACTGGTGGCGGGTACTCGGCGGCGGTATCAACTTCATGACCGGCGAGTACGTGCAGGACGAATGGCAGCAGGCCAAGACCGGCGCCGCGGGTGGTCAGATGGTGCGCTACCCGATCCCCCCGCTGATCCACGGCGGTTCGCAGACCGCGGTCTTCCACGGCCTGTTCGACGGCGGCAAGACCATCATGATCCCGGAGTTCGACGCGCACACCGTCTGGCAGGCGGTGGACGCGCACGGCATCAACATGATCTTCATCACCGGTGACGCCATGGCCCGTCCGATGCTGGACGCGCTGAAGGCGGGTCATCCGGAAACCGGTGCGGCCTACCAGCACACGAGTCTGTGGGCGATGGCCAGCAGTGCGGCGCTGTTCTCGCCCGCGCTCAAGGATGAGTACATCGACCTCCTCCCGAATACGGTGATCACCGATTCGATCGGCTCCTCGGAGACCGGTTTCGGTGGTATCTCCATCGCCGCCAAGGGTGCGACGCACACCGGCGGTCCGCGGGTGAAGATCGACGCCTCCACCGCGGTCATCGACGAGGACGGCACGCCGGTCGTCCCCGGTTCCGGCCAGACCGGTGTGCTGGCGCGTAAGGGGCATATCCCGATCGGGTACTACAACGACCCGGTGAAGACCGCGGCCACGTTCAAGGAGTACAACGGCGTCCGCTACTCGATCCCCGGCGACTGGGCCCGGGTCGAGGAGGACGGCACCGTCACCATGCTCGGCCGCGGTTCGGTCAGCATCAACAGCGGTGGCGAGAAGATCTACCCCGAAGAGGTCGAGGGCGCGCTGAAATGCCACCCCGAGATCTTCGACGCGCTGGTGGTCGGTGTCCCGGACGAGCGCTGGGGTCAGCGGGTGGCGGCCGTGGTGCAGTGTCGCGGCGGCAAGCGCCCCACCCTGGAGGAGCTGCGCCCGGTGCTGACCCAGGAGATCTCCTCTTACAAGATGCCGCGCAGCCTGTGGTTCGTCGACGAGATCAAGCGGTCGCCGGCCGGTAAGCCCGACTACAAGTGGGCCAAGGCGCAGACCGAGGAGCGCGACGCCGACGAGCACGGGTCGGCGGGCAACGCTTCCTAGAACGGAGCTGTCGAGGGCCGCCGCGTGGTCGAGGCGGCCCTCGACCTGTCTGCTCATCGGTGTGTGATTCTGCGAAGTGCCGGGCGTGGGGGAAGCCCTGGCCGGTCCGCCGCGGTGCGGCCCGCTGTATCGGCTCCGTCAGTGGGTGGTACCGCGTGGTACCGTTCGGTATGGCCGGTTTGAACGTCAGATTTACCGATGAGGAGCTGGAGGCTTTGCGGCAGCGAGCCGAACGGGAGGGGCGAAGCATGCAGCAGTTCGCGCACGATGCGGTGATCACCGCGATCAACGAGCATTCACGGCTGTTCAACGAAGCCGCCGATCATGTCCTGTCGGTCAGTGCGGAGCTCAACCGGAGACTTGCCTGATGAAATACCTGACGCTGGTCGAGTTGATGAATCTCGCGGAGCGTTTGGGTACCCCCGAAGTACGGGATTACGGGTTGCTGGAATCGGCGCTCGCCCGCCCTCGTGCCAGTGTCTTCGGACAGGATGCTTATCCAGATCTATGGCAGAAGGCGGCCGCGCTCATGGAGTCCATCGCGCGCAATCACGCGATGATCGACGGGAACAAGCGGCTCGCCTGGTACGCCACCTGGGTTTTTCTGCAGATAAACGGCCACTCGCTGGCTACCGGTTTCGACGTGGACGCTGCTGAGGAGTTCGTATTGGCGACGGCGCAAGGCGAACTCGATCTGGCGAAGATCGCCGAGCAGCTGACGAGATTCGAACAGTAGCGCAGGGAGCACCTGTCCGTATCAGTGGGCCGGGACAATCAGGTCCACTGTCGGGAAGTAGCCCCTGAAACGCTGCTCGTCGCGGGTGAGTAGCCGGTAACCGGCCACCGCGGCGTGTGCGCCGATGTAGAAGTCGGGCATCGGGGAGCGCTTCGTGCCATCGTTTCTGCGATAGCGTTGATACGCCTTACCTGCCAGGAAACCGGCCCGGAACGGGAGTGGTTCCCGGATGAAGTCGTCGGCGGGAAGCACACTGTCCAACATTTCTACTGTCTCGTAGCCGACCGAAACTTCCGCATAGACGATCGGATTTATCACCACGCGGCCGAAGTCGACCGCTTCGCTGAGCCGGTCGGCCGACCACTGGGCCCACTTCGGATCATCGGTCAGGACATCGAGCAGCACGCAGGAGTCGACCAGTGTCGTCGGCCCGCCGATCGGGCGCACGTTAGTCGCCACGGAGGAGTTCCATGATCTCGTCGGTGCTCATACCCTCGACGGCTTTGCTGTCGGCGGTACCGCGCATCCGATCGACCAGCCGCCGCCCGTGGGTGGGGGCGTCTGCTTGCCGGACGATGCGCAGCGCACCGTCGACCTCGACCACCTCGACATCATCCCCCTCGCGGAGGTTGAACTTCGCCCGTAACGCGGCGGGGATGGTGACCTGGCCCTTGCTGTTGAGTATCACCGCGCGCTCCTGTCATACGTAATACGTGTACCACGTAATACTACGCGCGGTGCTACCGCTCGGCTGGATACGGAATCAGGCCGATTCCGGGACGAACTGGGCCAGGGGGAGCAGATGGTTGGTGGCTCCGCCCAGGGCGAACTCGTTGCGGGTGGCGGCGGTGAAGTAGTTGTGCACGATGTGGTCGCGGTCGATGCCGACGCCGCCGTGTACGTGGACCAGGGTGTGGGCGACCTGGTGGCCCGCCTCGGCGGCCCAGAACTTCGCCGTGTGCACCGCGCCCGTCGCGTCCAGGTCTTGCGAGAGCTGCCAGGCCGCCTGGGTGACGGTCAGCCGCAGGCCCTGGATGGCGATATAGCTGTCGGCGAGGCGCTGGGCGACGGCCTGGAAACTGCCGACCGCGCGACCGAACTGTTCACGCTCGCGGCCGTAGCCGGAGACCAGTTCCAGGGAGCGTTCGAGGGTGCCGAGCTGGGTGGCGGCCAGACCCAGCCAGGCGCGGTCGAGCAGCCAGTCCAGGATCCGGGCGCCGTCGTCCACGGTGCCCACGAGTTCGGCCGGGGCATCGGTGAACTCGACCAGCGATTCGGCGCCGCGGTCGGTCACCTGCTGGGCGGTCACAGTGACGGATTCGGCGGAAGGGTCGACCAGGAAGACGGCCGCGACTCCGGAAACCGAGGCGGGCACCAGAATCCGCGCCGCGCGATCGGCGACCGGGACCGTGGTCTTGGCGCCCGTCACCCGCCAGCCGCCGCCGGACTCGGTGGCGGTGGTGGTGGGGCGGGCCGGTTCCCAGTTGTGTTCCTCGGCCAGCGCGACCGTCAGGATCGCGGTTCCCGCGGCGGCTTCGCCGGCGAGTTTCTTCTGGTCCGCGGAACCGAACTCGGCCAGCGAGCCCGCGCCGAGAACGACCGACCAGAGGTAGGGGACGGACGCGACGGCCTTGCCGAGTTCGCGCAGAATCGCGGTTTGTTCGAGCGAGCCGAACCCGCTGCCGCCGATTTCTTCGGGCAGCGCGGCCGCCAGCACACCGGTCTCGGCGAGCGATTTCCACAGCGGTTCGTCGAACTTGGCGGTGCCGCCGTCCAATTCGCGCAGGCGATCGGCGGTGACCAGTTTCTCGCAGACCTCGCCGGTGAGGCGGGCCAGATCCGACTGGGCTTCGGTGGGAGTGAAATCCATGGTGAGTACCTCGTGGAGTCGGGCGGGTCAGCGGCCGGAGGCGGGCTGCTTCAGGGCGGTCATGGCGATGATGTCGCGCTGCACCTCGTTGGTGCCGCCGCCGAAGGTCAGGATCAGGGCGGCGCGGTGCATCCGCTCGAGCCGGCCGCGCAGCACCGAGCCGGGGGAGTCCTGCCGCAGCGAGGCCTGGGGTCCGAGGACCTCCATGAGCAGGCGGTAGGCCTCGGTGGACAGTTCGGTGCCGTAGACCTTGCAGGCCGAGGCGTCCCACGGGCGCGGGGCGGCGTCGCCACCGGCATCGACCCGGCTGGCGATCTCCCAGTTCATCAACTTCAGGTATTCGACCTTGGCGTGCACCCGGGCCAGGTTCAGCTGGACCCATTCGCGGTCGAAGACGCGGGAGCCGTCGGCCGCCTTGGTCTCCTTGGCCCAGGCCGTGGTCTGTGCCAGCGCGAGTTGCAGCGCGGCGGCCGAGGTCAGGGCGACCCGCTCGTGGTTGAGCTGGTTGGTGACCAGCGGCCAGCCGCCGTTCTCCGGGCCCACCAGGGAGGTCACCGGGACGCGTACGTCCTGGTAGTAGGTGGCGCTGGTATCGGGTCCGGCCATGGTGTGCACGGGGGTCCAGGAGAAGCCCTCGGCGGTGGTGGGCACGATGAGCATGCTGATGCCCTTGTGCTTCTTGGCGGTGGGGTCGGTGCGCACCGCCAGCCAGATGTAATCGGCGTAGGCGATGAGGCTGGTCCACATCTTCTGGCCGTTGATCACGTAGTCGTCGCCGTCGCGGACCGCGGTGGTGCGCAGGCTCGCGAGGTCGGTGCCGGCGCCGGGTTCGGAGTAGCCGATGGCGAAGTGCAGATCACCGGCGGCGATCTTGGGCAGGAAGAATTTCTTCTGCTCCTCGCTGCCGTAGTGCATGATCGTCGGCGCCACCGAGTTGATGGTCAGGAAGGGCACCGGGGCGCCGGCGATGGCGGCCTCGTCGGTGAAGATCAGCTGGTCCAGCATGGGCCGGTTCTGGCCGCCGAACTCCTCGGGCCAGCCCAGCGCCAGCCAGCCGTCGCGACCCATCTCCGCCACGACCTCGCGGTATACGTTGCCCTCGCCGTACTCGCCGGTCTGGGAGCTGAGCGCCGCCCGCCGTTCGGGGGTGATCAGCCGCGCGAAGTATTCGCGCAACTCGGCGCGTAGCTTTTCATGTTCCGGGGTATACGCGATGCGCATAGCGGTACCTCGAGCCTTCGTTCTTCGGGTTTGAGAGGGGCCTGGACGTGGGATCGCGCCGCGCTCACCCACCGGGAGCGCGGAAAGGATCTCCGATACCTTGCTCCGATCATTGCATATGCACTGAAACATGTTCCAGTATTGAAGGGTAATCAGCCCATGTAGCCAGTCCCGGCGGCCGCCGCTTGTTAGGCTTGCGGTAACGGGCGGGAAAAGGAGTTTCCATGAAGGTCAGTGTTGACTTCGACCAGTGCGAAGCGAACGGAATCTGTGCGGGAATCGCTCCCGACGTGTTTGAACTCGATGACGAGGATATGTTGCACGTCGCCGAGGGCGAGGTCGCGCCCGATCAGGAGTCGCAGGTTGCCGAGGCGGTCGCCCAATGTCCGAAAGCGGCATTGAAGTTGCTGTGAATCGGCTCTTGCCGTGAATAAGAACACGTTCTAGAGTCGGCCCGGTGAGCGATACAGATAACAGCCTTGCCGGGCGGGTTGCGATCGTGACCGGAGCGGGTGCGGGCCTCGGCAAGGCCGAAGCGCTCGCGCTGGCCTCCGCCGGCGCCTCGGTGGTGATCAACGATCTCGCCGAATCCGACGCCGTGACCGAGACGCTGGAGCAGATCCGCGCCCTCGGGGCGAAGGCGGAGTTCGTCGCCGGCAGCGTCGCCGAGCGGTCCACCGCGGACGCGCTGGTCACCGCCGCTACCGAGGCGTTCGGCAGCCTGGACATCGTGGTCAACAACGCGGGGATCACCCGCGACAAGATGCTCTTCAATATGGCCGACGAGGACTGGGACGCGGTTCTCGCCGTCCATCTGCGCGGCCACTTCCTGCTGACCCGCAATGCGGGTTCCTATTGGCGCGCCAAGTCCAAGGAAGCCGGCGCGCCGGTCTACGGACGGATTGTCAACACCTCTTCCGAAGCCGGGTTGCTGGGGCCGGAGGGGCAGGCCAACTACGCGGCCGCGAAGGCCGGAATCACGGCGCTGACGCTGTCGGCCTCCCGGGCGCTGAATCGCTTCGGGGTCCGCGCGAACGCCATCTGCCCGCGGGCGCGGACCGCGATGACCGAGCAGGTCTTCAGCGCGGCCCCCGAGGGCGAGGTCGATCCGCTGTCGCCCGAGCATGTGGCGCGACTGGTCGCCTATCTGGCCTCCCCGGCCGCCGAGCGGGTGAACGGGCAGGTCTTCGTGGTCTACGGGCCGATGGTCGCGCTGATGGCCTCGCCCGAGGTCGAGCAGCGCTTCGACGCTGCGGGTTCGCAATGGTCTGATGACGATCTGGCCACCACACTGAGCGGCTACTTCGCCGGGCGCGAAGAAGGTCGTACCTTCTCTGCGACGGCACTGCACGAGTTGGGTTGATCGGGTCCGCCGCGGGCGGGTGCCGGGATATTGTCCCGGGACTCGGCCGTGGCGAGTTGAACAACCGTCCAGTCATTGGTAAACAAGTGGTCGGAACTGTGCCCGGCCTCACACAATGATGCTCAAGACGTATGAATCCTGTTCCAATCTCGCTGTCTGGGATTGCGACAAGTTTCCAGTTCACAAGCCTCAAAATGGCCCCATATAGGAAATGAACGTGTTCTACTTAGCGGGGCGTAGCGCCGGGTTTGCCCCGGCCTGCCGCCAGCGGGACCAGCAGTTAGGCAAGGAGGATCCATAGTGAACGAGGTCCTTGCCGTCCCATTGCGGGCCGTCGGCGGATTCTTCGAACTCGCCGCCTCGGTGGCCCGGGCCAGCCTGCGCCGGCCCTTCCAGATGCGCGAGTTCATCGACCAGTCCTGGTTCGTCGCGCGGGTGTCCATCATTCCGACACTGCTGGTGGCGATACCTTTCACCGTGCTGGTGAGCTTCACCCTGAACATCCTGCTGCGCGAGATCGGCGCCGCCGACCTCAGCGGCGCGGGTGCCGCCTTCGGTGCGGTGACCCAGGTGGGGCCCATCGTCACCGTGCTCATCGTGGCCGGCGCCGGCGCCACCGCCATCTGCGCGGACCTCGGCGCCCGCACCATCAGGGAAGAGATCGACGCCATGAAGGTGCTCGGTATCGACCCCATCCACCGGCTGGTGGTTCCGCGCGTGCTGGCGTCGATGTTCGTCGCGCTGTTGCTGAACAGCCTGGTGTGCACCATCGGCATCGTCGGCGGGTTCCTGTTCTCGGTGTATCTGCAGGATGTCAACCCGGGCGCCTTCGTCAACGGCATCACGCTGCTGACCCATCTGCCCGAACTGCTCATCTCCGCGGTCAAGGCGGGCCTGTTCGGTCTCATCGCCGGAATGGTCGCCTGTTATCTGGGTTTGAACGTCAAAGGTGGTCCCAAAAGTGTCGGTGACGCGGTGAACCAGACGGTGGTTTTCGCCTTCATGGCGCTGTTCGTGGTGAATGTCGTGGTCACCGCCGTCGGCCTCAAATTCGCGGTGCGGTGATATGTCGGCCTCGGTGATCCTGCAGTCCCGCTTCCCCAAAGTCGCACGTCGCTTCCGCCGCTGGTCCAACGCTCTCGACGATCTCGGCAAACAGGCCGTTTTCTACGGCAAGGCGATCGGCTCGATGCCGCGCGCGATCGTGCACTACCGCACCGAGACGATCCGGCTCATCGCCGAGATCAGCATGGGCACCGGCGCGCTCGCGGTGATCGGCGGCACTGTGGTGATCGTGGGCTTCCTGACCCTGTTCTCCGGCGGCACCATCGCCGTGCAGGGCTACAGCTCGCTCGGCAATATCGGTGTCGAGGCGCTGACCGGCTTCTTCGCCGCGTTCCTCAATGTCCGTATCGCGGCACCGGTGATCTCCGGGATCGGCCTGGCCGCCACCATCGGGGCGGGGTCGACCGCGCAGCTGGGCGCCATGCGGGTGGCCGAGGAGATCGACGCCCTGGAAGTCATGGCCATCCGGCCCATTCCCTATCTGGTCGGTACCCGGGTGCTCGCCGGCATGATCGCGATCGTGCCGCTGTACGCCTTGGCGGTGATCGCCTCCTTCGTCGCCAGCCGTTTCGCGACCGTGGTGATCTACGGGCAGTCGGCCGGTGTCTACGACCACTACTTCTCCACATTCCTTATTCCGAGCGACATTCTGTGGTCGTTCGCCCAGGCCATATTGATGGCGTTGGCGGTGATGATGATCCATACGTATTACGGCTACACCGCGGCCGGCGGCCCCGTCGGGGTCGGCGTGGCCGTGGGTAACGCGGTGCGCAGCTCGCTGGTCGCGGTGGTCACCGTGACCCTGCTGGTCTCGCTGGCCGTCTACGGCACCTCCGGCAACTTCAACCTTTCCGGATAGGCGCCGATGACCGAGATGATGAGAGGTACACGCGCCGGGGCGCCGGCCGGGACCGCGGGTGGGTCGTCCCGCGGTACCGGAGAGCCCCTGGCGCCACCGCGTCCGGTGAGCCGCTGGGTCGCGTTCCAGCGCACCGCCGGGCTCAAACTCGCCGGCGCCGCGATGGTCCTGGGTGTGGTCGCCGCGGTGACGGTTTCGCTGACCTTCTTCTTCGGCGGGTTCACACCCAGCGTCACCGTGACGGTCAGCGCCCCGCGCAGTGGTCTGGTGCTCGATCCCGACGCCAAGGTCAAGGTGCGCGGCGTCCAGATCGGACGGGTCGCCGCATTGCAGCGCACCGAGAGCGGCACCGACCTGCGGCTCGCGCTGGACCCCGACAAGCTCGATCTGGTGCCGGCCAATGTCACCGTCGATATTCGCTCGACCACGGTGTTCGGCGCCAAATACATCAACTTCGTGCTGCCGCAGGAGCCGGAGCAGCAGTCGCTGCAGCCGGGCGCGCGCCTGACGGCCGACCGGGTGACCGTGGAATTCAACACCATGTTCCAGCACCTCACCGATGTGCTGGCCCAGGTGGAGCCGGAGAAACTGAACGCCACCCTGACGGCGCTCGGTACCGCCCTGCAGGGACGCGGCGAAACTCTCGGGCAGTTGCTGGCCAACAGCGACGCGCTGCTGCGGGAGATCAACCCGTCGATGCCCACCCTGCAGCGCGACCTCGACACCACGGCGACGGTGACCAACCTGTACGCCGACGTCTCCGGCGACCTGCTGCGCACCCTCGACGGTGCGGCCGTCAGCAGCCGGACGGTCGCCGAATCCGAATCCGAGGTCGATTCGCTGCTGGCCAACCTGACCGGTCTCGCCGACACCACCGGTGCGACGCTGCGGGAGAACGAAGCCCAGATCGGCACCGCGCTGGATCTGCTCCGTCCCACCAGCGAACTGCTCAACAGCTACCGGGACGCGCTGTTCTGCCTCGTGAGCGGCTCCGCCAAGGCGTTGCCGTTCGGTGAGTCGGTATTCGGCGGCGGACAGGAGGGCGTGGCCCTGAACACCGGCTTCATGTACGCGATCCCGCCCTACACCTTCCCGAACGACCTGCCGAAGGTGAATGCCACCGGTGGTCCGCGGTGCGGTGGGATCCTCGACCGTGTGCCCGACAGTCATTCCAGCTATGTGGTCACCGATACCTCCGAAGGACATCCGTACATCCCGTCCACCAAGCTGAACCTGAACGCGCCCAAGGTCTTCCAGGTGCTGTTCGCCGGACTCCCGGGGGTGGGACAGCCATGAAAAACACCGCGACCACCGTCAAGCTCGCGATCTTCACACTGGTGATGACCCTGGTCTTCGCCGGCCTCGCCGTCGTGTTCTCGCAGATGCGTTTCTCCAGCGAGACCGGCTACAACGCGGTCTTCACCACGGCGTCGGGCATGCTGCCCGGCGACAAGGTGCGGATCGCGGGCGTACCCGTCGGCTCGGTGTCGTCGGTGAAGGTCGACGACGAGTACCACGCCCACGTCGAATTCGACGTCGACACGAAGTACTCGCTGCTCACCAGCACCCGGGCCACCATCCGGTACGAGAACCTGGTCGGTGACCGCTACCTGGAACTCATGGAGGGTCCCGGCGAGGCCACCACCATGGGCAAGGGCGGCACCATCGGCCTGGACCGCACCGCACCCGCGCTGGATCTGGACATGCTGCTGGGCGGTTTCAAACCGCTGCTGCGCGGTCTGGACCCCGCGCAGGTCAACGATCTGACCAACGCGCTGCTGCAGATCTTCCAGGGCCAGGGTGGCACGCTGGTCGAACTGCTCAACAGCAGCGGATCGTTCACCAAGACCCTGGCCGACCGCGACGCCCTCATCGGCAGCGTGATCGACAACCTGAACGCGGTGCTGAAAACCATCGACGATCGCGGCGACCAGTTCGCTACGACGATCGACGAACTGCACCGGCTGGTGAGCGGGCTGGCCGCCGACCGCGACCCGATCGGCGACGCCCTGCCCCGGATCGCCGACGCCACCAAGGCGACCACCGATCTGCTCGCCCAGGCGCGACCGGACCTGGCCGCGACCATCGCCCAGACCGGCCGGCTGGCCACCAATCTCGACAACGGTTCGGACACCGTGCAGTGGGTGCTGGACAAACTGCCGGCCACCTATCGCAAGCTGATCCGCATCGGTTCCTACGGTTCGTTCCTGCAGCTGTACGTCTGCCGGACCAACTTCCTGGTCGACGGTCCGGACGGGAAACCGCTGCTGCTCGAACTGCCCGGTGAGCAGACGACCGGAAGGTGTGCCAGCGAATGAAGGAAGAATCGCGCGCGGTGACCATCGGCGTCGTCGGGCTGGTGCTCGCCGTGGCGGTGGCGCTGTCGGCGCTGCAGTTCGAGCGGTTGCCGTTCATCCGCGGCGGGGCCGTGTTCACGGCGTACTTCGCCGATGCGGGCGGGCTGGTGACCGGCGACGATGTCGAGGTCGCCGGGGTACGTTCGGGCAAGGTCGAGGATGTGAGCCTGGACGGCGCGCAGGTGCTGGTCCGGTTCAGCCTCACCGAATCGATCGTGCTCGGCGACAAGACGACCGCCGCCATCAAGACCAACACCGTGCTCGGCCGTAAATCGTTGTCGGTGGGTCCGGCCGGTGACGGCGAGCTGACCGTCTCCGACACCATTCCGCTCGACCGCACCACCTCGCCGTATTCGCTGAACGAGGCGCTCGGCGATCTGGCCGGAACGGTGCAGGATCTGGATCTGCAGAAGGTCGACCAGACCCTGGACGCGCTCTCGGCCGCCTTCGCCGACACCCCCGCGCCGTTGCGTTCGGCGCTCGACGGCGTGACCGCGCTGTCGCGCACCATCAACGCCCGCGACCAGGCGCTGCAGGATCTGCTGACCCGCGCCCAGAACGTCACCAAGATCCTGGCCGATCGCGCCGACGCCATCAACGGGCTGCTGGTGGACGGTAACCAGCTGCTCGGCGAACTGGATCGGCGGCGCACCGCGATCAGCCAGATGATCGTCTACGTCAACGCGCTCGCCCAGCAGTTGTCGGGCCTGGTGCACGACAACGAGGCGCAACTGCAGCCGGCGCTGGACAAACTCAATTCGGTCCTGGACCTGCTGCAACGTAACCGGGACAACATCAACGGCGCGCTCGACGGCCTCGGCCCCTTCTCCGCGGCGCTCGGCGAACAGGTCGGCAGCGGGCCCTACTTCAACGCCTACGTCGTCAACGCCAGCAGTGAGACCCTGCATCCGCTGGTCGACGCGCTGGTCTGGCCGCAGCATCTGCCGGAATCGCTGCGCGCCTACATGTTCGAGCCCGGTCCCAAGATCGGTCCGTCCGCAGAGGAGCCGCCGCGATGAAGGACAAGCTTCGCGCCATCCCCGGTAAGTGGGTGGCGATCGTCGCCGGTGTTCTGGTGGTGGCGCTGGTCGCCTTCGGCGGATACACCGCGTTCCAGCGGATCACCAAGAACGAGATCACCGCCTATTTCACCTCCACCAGCGGCCTCTACCCGGGTGACGATGTGCGGGTGCTGGGCGTGCCCATCGGCAAGATCGACACCATCGAACCGGGCAAGGACCAGGTCGAGGTGAAGATGTCGGTCGACGGCGGGGTGGATCTGCCCGCCGACGCGCGGGCGGTCATCATCGCGCCCTCGCTGGTCTCGGCGCGGTTCATCCAGATCGCGCCCGCCTACACCGGCGGCGACACCCTGGGCGACGGTGCGGTGATCCCGGTCGAGCGCACCGCGGTACCGGTCGAATGGGACGACATCAAAACCGAGCTGAACAAACTGTCCACCGCGCTGGGGCCGGTCGGCGACGATCCGCAGGGGTCGTTCGGGCGGTTCGTCGATACCGCCGCGGACAACCTCGACGGTAACGGCGACGCGTTCCGCAGCACCCTGCACGAACTCTCCGCCACCCTGACCACGCTGTCCGACGGCCGCACCGATCTGTTCGGCACCATCCGCAATCTGCAGAAGTTCGTGGACGTGCTGTCCAAGAGCAACGATCAGATCGTGGAGTTCGGCGGCCGGTTGTCGTCGGTGTCGTCGGTTCTGGCCGGGGTGTCCCAGGACCTCGGCGCGGGCCTGGACAACCTGGACCTCGCGCTCGGTGATGTGCAGCGGTTCCTGGACGGCAGCGGCGGTGAACTCACCGAGGGTGTGCAGCGGCTCGCCGATGTCACCCAGATCCTGGTGGACAAACGCCCGGAGCTGGAGCAGGCGCTGCATTCCGGCCCGACCGCGCTGGTGAACTTCTACCAGATCTACAAACCCGCCCAGGGCACGCTCACGGGCGCGATCTCGCTGAACAACTTCGCCGACCCGGTGAGCTTCCTGTGCGGTTCGGTCCGCGCGCTGGAACAGCACGAATCCGATACCAGCGCCGATCTGTGCGCCGAATATCTCGCCCCGGTACTCAGTTCGCTGGCCATGAACTACCTGCCGATCATGACCAACCCGGCGACCGGTGTCACCGCGTTCCCGAATCAGCTGGAATACACCGACCCGTCGCTGGCCGGCCGGGTGGATCCGCAGAAGGTGGGCCCGCCGGCCGCGCCCGAACCGGCGCCGGTCACGGTTCCGGCCGGGGTCGCCGGGCTGGCGATCCCCGGTCTGCCCCCGATTCCCGGCCTGCCCGGAGGAGGACGATGATGCGCGCGCCGAAGCTGCCGGCGGCCCGGCGCCGGGCCGGGGCGGTGGTCGTCGGGCTGGCGCTCGCGCTGCCGGTCACCGGATGTCAGTACGACGGGTTGAACTCGCTGCCCATGCCGGGTACCGAGGGCACCGGCGAGGGCTCCTACGAGGTCGAGATCCAGATGCCGAATGTCACCACCCTGACCCGGAATTCACCGGTGCGGGTGGACGACGTGGCGGTCGGTTCGGTCACCGATATCGAGGTCGAGGACTGGCACGCGCTGGTCACGGTCTCGCTCAACCCCGGTGTGGTGCTGCCCGCCAACGCCACCGCCAAGATCGGCCAGACCAGCCTGCTCGGCAGTAACCACGTGGAACTCGCTCCGCCCACCGATGTGGCGCCCCAGGGCCGCCTGGCGGCCGGGGACGTGATCCCGCTGGACCGGGCCGGGGTGTACCCGACCACAGAACAGGTGCTGTCCTCGCTGTCGGTCGTGCTCAACGGCGGGGGGATCTCGCAGCTGGAGAACATCACCCGCGAACTCAACGCGGCGCTGGTCGGCAACGAGGACGAGGTCCGCGATCTCATCCCGCAGATGAACGATCTGATCTCCAACCTCAACGCCCAGCGGGACGACATCATCGACGCCATGAGCGGATTGGACCGGCTCAGCGGCCAATTCGTCGAGCAGACCGATGTGGTGGAACGGGCCGTCGAGGATATCCATCCCGCGCTCACCGTGCTCGCCGACCGGCGCCAGAACATCACCACCACGATCACCAAACTGGGTGAGCTCAGCGATGTGGTGAACCGGCTGATCGCCACCAGCGGCGACAATCTGAAAGCGAACCTGGCCAATCTGGCCCCGGTGCTGCAGACCCTGGCCGATACCGGCGCCGACCTCACCGAATCGCTGAAGATCATCGCGTCGTTCCCGTTCCCGCTCAAGAACCTCGACAGGGCGATCAAGGGCGACTACCTGAACCTGTTCATGACCGTCGATATGACCGGTAAGCGGCTGGACTCCAACTTCCTCACCGGAACCGGGCTCGGCGGTATGTTCGGCGGTGTCGAGGTCGCCCTGGGCCAGGTCGCCGGACCCGCCGGCGAACAGGGCAATCCGCTGGCCACCCCGCTGGCCCCGCCGCCCGGTACCCCCAGCGACCAGCCGCAACCGACCATTCCCGGGCTGCCGCCGATCCCCGGCCTGCCCGCTATCCCCGGGTTGACGGTGCCGTTGCCCGCGCAGCAGCCGCAAGGGGGCGTGGGCCCGTGAAACTCACCCGATTCGTCCGGATCCAGCTGACGATCTTCGCGATCCTCACGGTGGTCGGGCTGACCGTCATGGGCGGCACCTACATCGGTGTGCCCGCGATGCTCGGTATCGGCCGCTACGACGTCACCGTCGAACTGGCCGCCACCGGTGGGCTCTACCAGAACGCCAATGTCGCCTTCCGCGGCACGAATGTCGGTGTGGTGCGCGAGGTCCGGCTCACACCCGGCGGGGTCGAGGCGAAACTCTCGGTCGACAGCGATTACAAGATCCCCGCCGATTCCTCCGCGCTGGTGCGCAGTGTGTCGGCGATCGGCGAACAGTACGTGGACCTGGTCCCGCCGCCGGATCCCGGAGACGGGAATCTGTACGACGGCAGCGTGATCCCGGTCGACCGCACCGAACTGCCCCAGGATGTGGGCGCCCTGCTGGATCAGGCCGACCGGCTGCTGGCCAGTATCGCCGACACCCGGCTGCGGCAGGTCATCGACGAGGCGTTCCGGGCGTTCAACGGGGCCGGGCCGGATCTGCAGCGGTTCATCGACTCCGCCGCTCTGCTGGTGCAGGAGGCCAACGACAACGTCGGACCGACCAAGCAGCTGATCGAGCAGATCGGCCCGCTGCTGGACACCCAGGTGAACTCCGACGCCGCGATCCGCTCCTGGACCCGGGACCTGGCCACTGTCACCGACACCCTGCGGGCCCACGATCCGGCATTGCGCAATATCCTCGCCAACGGTCCCGCCGCCCTGGAACGGGTGAACCAGCAGTTCTCCGATCTGCGGCCGACCCTGCCGCTGCTGCTGAACAACCTGGTGAGCCTCGGCCAGGTGGGGGTCACCTACCACGCCGGTCTGGAACAGATCCTGGTCGTCTATCCGCCGCTGATCGCCGCCCTGCTCACCGCGGTGCGCGGGCCCATGGAATACGGCGCGATGGTCGACTTCATGACCGTGCTCAACGACCCGCCGCCGTGCACCACCGGCTTCCTGCCGCCGGATCAGCGGCGCAGCCCGAGCGAGACCGATACCGTCCCCACGCCCGAAGGCCTGTACTGCAAGGTCCCGCAGGACGACAAGACCGCTGTACGCGGTATCCGCAACACTCCGTGTATGGAATACCCCGGCCGCCGGGCCCCGTCGCCGGAGCTGTGCCGCACGGGATACGTTCCGCTGGGCACGAATCCGCCGTTCGGACCCCCGCAGCCGGTGGCCCCGACCGAACCGCCGGCGCCCGGAGTGGCTCCGGCCTCCGCGCCCGACACGGGCCCGGGGGTTGCGGGAGTACCCCCGGCACCTGCTAGTTTCTCGGGCGCAAGCACCCCCGCCGCCGCTCTCTCCTACGATCCGGCCACCGGGGTCTATACCGGAACCGACGGGCGCAGCTACCGTCAGGGCGATATCTCGCCCGGCGGATCGGGCACCGTACCCGCGGATTGGCAGGCAATGTTCGAGGAGCAGCAACGATGAGCGAGACCAAGGACCCCCGCCGCACCCGCCGTAAGTCGAGCCGGACCGCGGGTCCGCCGGCCGAGGGCGCCGCCCCCGCCACGCCCGAGAAGGCCGGCGCCGCGACGGAGGATGCCGCCGCGACGGTGGACGCCGCATCCGGCCGGGCCGAAAACGTCACGGAAAAGGTCGAAACGGACACCGCGGCCGGGAAGTCCGGCGCCGAGACGACGGAGTCCACCGCCACGTCCGGGGCGGACACCGCGAAACTCGACGCGCCGACCGAACGGGTCGCGGTGGCCGCCGGTACCGCCGGTGAGTCCGCCGAGCCCACCGTCGCGCTGGACAAGACCGCCGGAAAAGCGGCCTCCGAGACCCCCACCGCGGACACCGAGACGGGATCCGACGACGCGGATTCGGCGGGCACGCCGGAATCCGGCCGGTCCTGGAAGCGGATCGTGGCGCTGGCCGCCGCAGCCGTGCTGGTGATCGGCCTGGTCGGCGCCGCGGTCGTCTCGACCGTCGCCGTGCAGTCCACCCAGCAGCGTGACGAGCGGCGGGCCGAATATGTCGCCACCGCGCGCCAGACGATCCTCAACCTGACCACCATCCGCGCCGATACCGCCAAAGAGGATATCGACCGGATCCTCACCATGGCCTCCGGCGAGTTCAAGACCGAGTTCGACGGCCGGGTGGATCCGTTCACCGAGATCGTCAAACAGGCCAAGGTCGTCTCCACCGGCGAGGTCGTGGAATCCGCCGTGGAGCGCGACGACGAGAACTCCGCGGTGGTCCTGATCGCTGCGAAGCAGACCCTCACCAATGCGGGAGCCCAGGACCAGCAGCAGCGGTTCTACCGCTTCCGGGTGACCGTGTCACGGGCCGACGACGGCACCCTGACCGCCTCCGACGTGAAGTTCGTGGCGTGACGGAGACGGCAGCGGAAAGGACCGGTATGAAGCTGCGTAACAAGATCCTGCTCGGCATCACCGCGGTGGTGGTGGTCGCGGCCGCGGTGGTGGCCGGGATCGGCGGCTACCGCTACTGGGACTACCGCCAGTCCGAACACTCCCGTACCGAGGCCGTGGACGCCGCCTCGCGCACGGTTTCGGCGATCTTCACCTACGAACATCAGACGGTGGAACAGGAGCTCCCCAAGGCCGCCGAAAGCCTGACCCCCGACTTCCGCGCCGATTACCTCCAGCTCATCGACAAGGCGATCGTGCCGGGCGCCAAGGAGAAGGAACTCACCGTCAAGGCCACCACCCAGGCCGGCGGCGTGGTCTCCGCCGACCGGGCGCACGCCACCGTGCTGCTGTTCCTGAACCAGGTGACCACGAGCAAGGAGAGCCCCCAGGGCGCCACCACCGGCAGCCGGGTCCGGGTCACGCTGGACAAGGACGACGATCAGTGGCTGGTGGCCTCGGTGACCCCGATCTGAGCAGTGGCCCGGACGTCCTCGTCCGGATACGAAAAAGGCTCCTACCGTGACGGTAGGAGCCTTTTTCGTCTGGAGCCCCCTGTCAGGATTGAACTGACGACCTTTCGCTTACAAGGCGAGTGCTCTACCACTGAGCTAAGGAGGCGTGGGCGCAGCCATCATAACCGGGCACGCCCGCTGCGCCACATCGGATTCCGATGAAGCGCAGCGGGCGAACCGGCGATGAAGCGCAGCGGGCGACCGGCACGGAGTCCGGCCGGGACCTACTTGCGGGCGGCCTCGTCGGCCGCCATGGCGTCACGAAGGCTCTTCGGACGCATATCGGTCCAGTTCTGTTCCACGTACTCCACACAGGCAGCGCGGCTGTCCTCACCGAAGACAACCCGCCAGCCTGCCGGGACCTCGGCGAAAGCAGGCCACAGGGAGTGCTGTTCTTCGTCGTTGACCAGGACGAAGAAGCGGCCGTCCTCGTCGTCGAACGGGTTGGTGCTCATTTCACCTCACTGGGGTGCTCGCGCGGATGTAAAGGGATCTGTCCGGGCCCGGCGCGGCGATCCGGGTCTGGTTTCCGGCTGCCGTGTCGTGAACCCAACGATGGTGTCGACCCTAGCAAGCCCGGTGTTAACTGTGGGGTCTCCCCTCACGAGGCGAAGAAATCCAGCAGGATCTTGTTGACGGTGTCCGGACGCTCCAGATAGCCGTAATGACCGGCGTCGGGAACCTCCTGGTAGCGCCCGCCCGGAATGGCCTCGGCGACCTCCCGGGACAGATACGGCGGGATCATCCGGTCGTCGGCGAATCCCACCGCCAGGCAGGGCACCCGGATCTCGCGGTAGGCCTTCAGCCGGTCGAAGTCGTGATCCATGCGGCGCTGGGCGCGGATTCCCGGCGGTACCGGCCCGCCGGTGAACTCGAACAGGTCCAGCCAGTCCCTGGCGGTATGCGGGTTGGCCATGGTGGCGGGGGAGAGGTTCATGACCGCGGTGAGCGCCGCCTCGTACTTCGCCGGCAGCCGGACCCCGCTGGCGTCGAGATCGTGCTCACCCAGCGACAGGGTCTTCTGGAACTGGTCCAGCCGGCCGTGGCCGGCCAGGAATACGGCCTTGCGGACGAGGTCGGGATGGGCGAGCGCGAGTTCCTGCGCGACCCGTGCCCCCATCGAGGTGCCGACCACCAGCGCCGGGCCCTCCTCGAGGAGTCCGATGAGGCCCGCGGTATCGGCCACCAGCTGATCGATGGTGATCCCTTCGGTGCCCTCGTGGGAGGGTGCGATACCCCGGTTGTCGAACGTGCAGACCCGGTAGCCCGCGCCGAGCAGCGCCGGGACCTGGTGGAGTTCCCACACCCGCCCCGGACTGCCGGTGCCCATGATCATCACTACCAGCGGCCCGCCGCCTGCGACGTCGGTGCCCCGGGAACGGTCTCCCTTGATCTGGTAGTTGAGCGATATTCCGTTCACCGTGGCCAACGGCATCCTGTAGGTCCCTTCCTCATCGTTTCTGCTTCCTACGGTATAGCCCCACCGGACCCCGGCGTGTTACCACGGCGTCGGCGACCGCATGCGCCGCCAGATACCATGGGCATTTCACATACACGCGTTACTGCAGGGAGGATTGCGATGGCCGCGAAGAGCAGCGCCAATGGTATCGCCGACGACGAACTGGAGCCCCTCGCCGACGAGACCGCTCGTCAGGCGCAGCGGGTCGTGGCCGCCTACGCCACCGACGCCGACGAATGCCGGATGCTCCTGTCGATGCTGGGTATCGGCCCGGGGGTCCGTACCGAATAAGCTGTCTCCCGTAACCGCATGACCGAGCGCCCTCCGTGGTCACGCAAGCTACCGCCTCCGGGCGCTGCCAGGTCGTGTGGCGTAGTCGGCGCCAACGGCGACGTCGGCGGATCCACACAACTACATGGCGTATTGCGCCGCGCAAAGGATGCGTGAGTGGACCAGATGACCGATCAGCCGTCCAGAGAAACCACCGCCGGGACCGAGCCCGCCGTGTCCGCTGAGGAGGCCGCAGACGCCGCCGGGCCGGTCGGCGGTCCCATCGATCCGGCCGAGGCCGTCCCCGAACCGGTGGAGGCGGAGCCGCTGCGCGAGCGCGGGGCCGGCTCGGGGTTCGTGGTGGTGGCCAACCGGCTCCCGGTGGATCTGGAGAAGCTTCCCGACGGCACCACCAGGTGGAAGCGCAGCCCCGGTGGTCTGGTCACCGCGCTGGAGCCCGTGTTGCGCAGTAATCGGGGCGCCTGGGTCGGGTGGGCCGGTGTGCCCGATGTCGAGGTGGATCCGATCGTCGAGGACGGACTGGAACTGCATCCGGTGCCGCTGGCCGCGCAGGAGGTCGCCGACTACTACGAGGGCTTCTCCAATGCCACGCTGTGGCCGCTCTACCACGATGTGATCGTCCGCCCGGTGTACCACCGGGCCTGGTGGTCGGCCTATGTGCAGGTCAACCGTCGTTTCGCGGAGGAGACGGCGAAAGTGGCGGCCGAGGGCGCCACGGTCTGGGTGCAGGATTACCAGCTGCAGCTGGTGCCGAAGATGCTGCGGATGCTGCGCCCCGATCTCACTATCGGATTCTTCCTGCACATCCCGTTCCCGCCGGTCGAACTGTTCATGCAGATGCCGTGGCGCACCGAGATCGTGGAGGGCCTGCTCGGCGCCGACCTGATCGGCTTCCACCTGCCCGGCGGCGCCCAGAACTTCCTCTATCTGGCCCGCCGGCTCGCCGGTCAGCCGACCTCCCGCGGCACCGTCGGCGTGCGGTCGAAGATGGGCGTGGTGCAGGTCGGGTTCCGGACGGTGCGGGTCGGCGCGTTCCCCATTTCCATCGACTCCGCCGGCTTGGACGAACATTCGCGCCGCCGTTCGGTACGCGAACGGGCCGCGCAGATCCGCTCGGAACTGGGCAGCCCGAAGAACATCCTGCTCGGCGTCGACCGCCTCGATTACACCAAGGGCATCGATATCAGGCTCAATGCCCTCGAGGAACTGTTGGAGGAAGGGCGGATCGATCCCGCCGACACCGTGATGGTGCAGCTCGCCACCCCGAGCCGTGAGCGGGTGGAGAGCTATATCCAGATGCGCGGCGATATCGAACGCCAGGTGGGCCGCATCAACGGCGAATTCGCCCGGGTCGGCTACCCCGTGGTGCACTATCTGCACCGCCCGATCGCGCGCGAAGAACTCCTCTCGTTCTTCGTGGCCGCCGACGTCATGCTGGTGACCCCGCTGCGCGACGGTATGAACCTGGTCGCCAAGGAGTACGTAGCCAGCCACAGCGGCCTCAACGGCACCCTGGTCCTGAGCGAGTTCACCGGCGCCGCCGCCGAGCTGCGCCAGGCCTACCTGTGCAACCCCCACGACCTCGACAGCGTGAAGGACGCGATCATCGCCGCCCTCACCGACGACCGCGAAACCCGCCGCCGCCGCATGCGCGCCCTCCGCCGCCAAGTCCTCGCCCACGACGTCGACCGCTGGGCCCGAGCCTTCCTCGACGCTCTGGCCCAAGGCCAGGTAGCCGGAAAAGCCCTGATGGCCGACGCCAACCAGGACTACCCCGAATAACCCCCGCCCGCACCGCACAACAGCCGCCAGGGGCGCCCCGCGCCACCCCACCACCATCCCCCCGAAACCGGCCACCAGAACCGCCCCGCAACCCACCTACGAACCCCGCCCCGGCTACTCACCACCACCACCGCCCCCGCCGAGCCCCGCGAGGCCCTGGTTCGGCCCGCGTCGGCTGTCAGCGCTCGAAGCGCATGTGGCGAAGCCACGAGTCTCGAGCGCTGACAGCCGACGCCCAGGAGGGCCGAACCTCGAGCAGCGGAGCTGCTCCATCGACACAGCGTGTTCACAGGGAGTGCGCAGGGGAGTGCCAGCGGGGTGGGTGAGTATGGGGGTATGAGTGGTGCGCGGGCCACGGCCCCCGAAGCCCGGGTGCTGGTGGTGGACGACGAGGCGATGATCGTCGAATTGCTGACGGTCAGTCTGCGGTTCCAGGGCTTCGAGGTGGCGTCGGCCGCCGACGGCGCCCAGGCGCTGGATGTGGCGCGCGGTTTCCGGCCGGACGCGTTGATCGTGGACGTCATGATGCCCGGGATGGACGGTTTCGGGTTGTTGCGGCGGCTGCGGGCCGATGGGATCGACGCGCCCGTGTTGTTCCTGACCGCCCGTGACGATGTTCAGGACAAGGTCACCGGGTTGACCCTGGGCGCCGACGACTATGTCACCAAGCCGTTCAGCCTCGAAGAAGTCGTCGCGCGGTTGCGGGTGATCCTGCGGCGGGCCGGTGGCGCCGCCCCGGAGCGGGAGCGGACCCGGTTGCGGTTCGCCGATATCGAATTGGACGACGACACCCACGAGGTGTTCAAGGCCGGGGAGGCGGTGGCGTTGTCGCCGACGGAGTTCACGCTGCTGCGGTATTTCATGGTGAACGCCGGGACCGTGCTGAGTAAGCCGCGGATTCTGGACCATGTGTGGCGATACGACTTCGGCGGCGAGGTGGGGGTGGTGGAGACGTATGTGTCGTATCTGCGCAAGAAGGTCGATACCGGTCCGCGGCGATTGATCCACACCCTGCGCGGTGTCGGGTACGTCATGCGGGAGTCGCCGTCGGGCCGGTCATGAGCGCGAAACTTCCGGACGAAGACCGGGCGGCCGCGGTTTCGGAGCGGCCGGTGCGGAATCGGCACGGCGTGACCCGCCGGATCGCCGCCGTTCCGCTGCGGGTGACCTTGGTGCTGGCGCTGGTGGCGCTCGCCGCGGCGGGTCTGCTGGCGTCGGGTCTGGCGGTGACCTCCGCGCTGCGCACCACGCTGATCGATCGGGTCGATCAGCAGTTGGACGAAGCCGCCCATACGTTCGCCCGTCCGGGCGGGCGGCGGTTGATGCCGCTACCGGGGGAACCGGGGCGGGAGCGTCCGCCGGTGCTGTTCTACGTGCGGGTGCAGGACACGTCCGGCCAGTTCTTCCTGCAGGCCGATCCCGGTCGCAACGGCTCCCCGGATCTGCCCGAGGATATGAGTCCGGGCACCTTCACCACCGGGTCCACCGATGGCGGCTCCGGCCAGTGGCGGGTGCGGTACACCGAGAACCCGGAAGGCACCAGCGTCGTGGCGCTGAGCCTGAACGAGACCGAAGCGATCGTCGAGCGACTGGTGGTGTTGGAGCTGGTCATCGGCGTGCTGGTGCTCGTCGTGCTGGCGGTCGCCGCGTATTTCGTGATCCGCCGCAGTCTGCGCCGGCTGGAGCAGGTGGAGGAGACCGCAGCCGAGATAGCGGCCGGGGATCTGCATCGCCGGGTGCCGGTGCGCGGGACCAATACCGAGGTGGACCGGCTGGCCCAGTCGTTGAACGCCATGCTCGCGCAGATCCAGCGGGGTTTCGCCGCCACCGAGGCCTCCGAGGAGGCGGCCCGGCGGTCGGAGGAGAAGATGCGCCGGTTCGTCGCCGACGCCAGCCACGAGTTGCGCACGCCGCTGACGACGATCAAGGGTTTCGCGGAGCTGTACCGGCAGGGCGCCACCGGCGATACCGATATGCTGCTCGACCGCATCGAGCGGGAATCGAAGCGGATGGGCCTGCTGGTGGAGGATCTGCTGATGCTGGCGCGGCTGGATGCCGAACGTCCGGTGGCGTACGCCCCCGTCGATCTGCTCGCGCTGACCAGCGACGCCGTGCACAGTGCCCGCGCGGTGGCCGCCACCCAGGCCGGGGCGGGCCCGCGGCGGTCGATCGAGTTCGAGGTGCGTCCCGGCACCGGTACCGCCGAGGTCCCCGGCGATGCGTCGCGGCTGCGCCAGGTACTGGCGAATCTGCTCAACAACGCGCTGGTGCACACCCCACCGGCGGCCGTGGTGACCGTCCGGCTCACCCCCGGCGCCGATGACGTGCGTATCGAGGTCGCCGACACCGGCCCGGGGATGCCGCCCGAACAGGCGGACCGGGTGTTCGAGCGGTTCTATCGCGCCGACGATTCCCGCAGCCGCGTCAGCGGCGGGGCGGGTCTCGGTTTGTCGATCGTGCAGGCCCTGGTCACCGCGCACGGCGGCACGGTCGAGGTGGACAGCGAACTCGGCCGCGGCACCACCTTCACCCTGCGGCTGCCGCGGCAGCGCCCCGAACCGCCCCGGCAAGCCGCGGACGGCCCGGAGACCACGGACCCGCAGGCCCGCCGGTGAATCAGGCCGGGACGTTCGCGCCGTAACCGAGGTCGCGCAGTGCCTGTTTGATCCGCGCCTGCGCGTCGTCCATCGAGGCCGGGTCCGGATTCGGATCGGCGCCGGAGATATCGAAGTTGCCCATGGTGAACGCCGGGAACACATGCACATGCAGATGCGGCACCTCGAGCCCCGCGATCAGCAGCCCCGCCCGCGGCGCGTCCCACGCCGCCCGCACCGCCTGCCCGACCTTCTGGGCGACCCCGGCCAACCGCCCGAAGACATCGCCGTCGACATCCTGCCACTGGTCGATCTCCTTGCGCGGCACCACCAGCGTGTGCCCCGGCGTGACAGGCGCGATGGTCAGGAACCCGACGAATTCGTCGTCCTCCCAAACGAACCGGCCCGGCAGGTCACCAGCAATGATCGCACTGAAAACAGAAGCCATAGGCTCTATTATTGGCGGCGCCTTCGGCGCCGCGGGGTTTCGGGCCCCTTGTGTCCCGTGTTTCCGGCCTCGAGACTCGCGGCTGCGCCGCCTCGCTTCGAGGCCGGAAACACGGGACGGCCCGAAACCCTTTGATGGCCTCGCTGAACTCGGCGCCGATGGGGTGAGCCGACCCCCGCGCCCGGTCCGCCCAGGTCAGCTCGACGTCCACGGTTCGCCTTCCGTCGCGAAGTCCTCCCCGCCCGCCTCGCCCCGCGAGGCCCTGGTTCGGCCCGCGTCGGCTGTCAGCGCTCGAAGCGCATGTGGCGAAGCCACGAGTCTCGAGCGCTGACAGCCGACGCTAAGGAGGGCCGAACCTCGAGCAGCGGAGCTGCTCCAGCTATACAGCCACGAAGTGGCTCAGGATTCCTTGTACCTCGTAGATGTCGACGTGGCGGTTGAACTTCTTCTGGAGTGGCGCGTCCGTGCTCGCGATCCACAGCACGAGTTCCGCGTCGAGGTCGAAGGTGCCCGCCGTTTCCACCGCGAAGTGGGTGATGGAGCGGTAGGGGATGCTGTGGTAGCTCATCTTCCGGCCGGAGATCCCCTGTTTGTCGATCATGATGAGGCGGCGGTTGGTGAACAGCATGGCGTCGCGGACGAGGATGTAGGCCGCGTAGATCTGTTCGCCGTTGCCGAGGAGCCGCTGGTATTCCTGCTGGGCGGCGGCCGGTTCCATCTGTCCGGCATTGCCCATGATTCCGTCCATCAGACCCATGACGTCCGTCCTCCCGGTTGGCGCGCCGCGCGAGGGGCGCGCGAGTTGCCCACCCGCTGCGGGTGTTTCACCACCATCATCCACTGCGCGGGCGGGTCGGGCGGCGGCTGTGGTGAACTCGCTGGTACCGGCCGGGGCGGGGGTGAACCTGGGCCGCCGGGTGGGTTCGTGGTCCCTATAAGCTGTCCGCGTGCGAGTACTCGTCATCGGTTCCGGAGCCCGTGAACATGCCCTCGTCCTTGCGCTGCGTCGTGACCCGGCGGTGAGCGCGCTCGTCGCGGCCCCGGGTAATGCCGGTATCGCGCAGCTGGCGCAGGTGCGGCCGGTGGACGCGAGTTCGGCGGACGCGGTGGTCGCGGTGGCCCGGGAGGTTGCGGCGGATCTGGTGGTGATCGGTCCGGAGGTGCCGCTGGTGCTCGGGGTGGCCGATGCGGTGCGCGCGGCGGGTTTCGCGTGTTTCGGGCCGTCGGCGGCGGCCGCGCGGATCGAGGGGTCGAAGGCGTTCGCCAAGGATGTGATGGCGGCGGCGGGGGTGCGGACCGCGCACAGCGAGATCGTGGACAGTCCCGCGGAGCTGGATGCCGCGCTGGATCGTTTCGGCCCGACCTGGGTGGTCAAGGACGACGGTCTGGCCGCGGGTAAGGGTGTGGTGGTCACGCCGGATCGTTCGGCGGCGCGTGATCATGCCGCGGAACTGCTCGAACAGGGGCATCCGGTGCTGCTGGAATCGTTCCTGGACGGTCCGGAGGTGTCGCTGTTCTGCCTGGTCGACGGTGAGACGGTGGTTCCGCTGCTGCCGGCCCAGGATCACAAGCGCGTCGGCGACGGGGATACCGGGCCGAATACCGGCGGGATGGGCGCCTATACCCCGCTGCCGTGGCTGCCGGAGGGCGCGGTCACGCAGATCGTCGACGATGTGGTGGCTCCGGTGGCGGCCGAGTTGGTGCGCCGCGGGGACTCGTTCAGCGGTCTGCTGTACGCGGGGCTGGCGATGGGCGCGGCGGGGCCCGCGGTGGTGGAGTTCAACTGCCGGTTCGGTGATCCGGAGACGCAGGCGGTGCTGTCGCTGCTGGAGAGTCCGCTCGGGGAGTTGCTGTACGCGACCGCGACGGGGACCTTGGCGGATATGCCCGCGCCGCGCTGGCGCGGGGGCGCCGCGGTGACGGTGGTGCTGGCCGCCGAGAATTATCCGGGGCGGCCCCGGACCGGTGATGTGATCACCGGCGCGAGTGATGCCGCGACCGATGACGCGGCGACGGTGCTGCATGCGGGGACGGCCCTGCGTGAGGACGGTGCGCTGGTGTCGGCGGGGGGCCGGGTGCTCAATGTCGTCGGTACGGGTGCCGATCTCACGGCCGCCCGGGAGGTCGCCTACGACCGGCTGGCGGGGGTCAAACTGACCGGCGGCCACTACCGGTCCGATATCGGCCTGGCCGCGGTCGAGGACCGTATTCGTCTCTGACCCGTTCCGGTGACGGCGGGCGGGAGGCCGGCGCCGTCACCGGGGAACTGCGCGACGGGTCAGTACGCGCCGAAGACGTTGTCGATGGAGCCGTACCGGTGGGCGGCGTAGTTGCAGGCCGCGGCGATATTGGCGATCGGGTCGTAGATATCCCACGAGGTGCCCTCGACGTGGTAGGCGGCGAAGGTGGGATCGATGACCTGCATGAGCCCCTTGGACGGGATGCCCGCGGCGGCGTTGGAGTCCCAGAGGTTGATCGCGTGCGGGTCGCCGCCCGATTCCCGCATGGCGTTGCGGTGGATGCCGTCGTAGCTGCCCGGGATGCCGTGCTGTCCGAGGACGTCCATCGCGCCGCGGATCCAGCCGTCGAGGTTGTCGGGGTAGCTCTGCGGCAGCATCTGGGGCAGGAGCTGGGGGACGGGCTGCGGTAGCGGCTGCAGGAACTGCCGTAGCTGTTCCTGCTGGTCCTGCGGCAGCTGCTGGGCCTGCTGCTGGAGTTGCTGCGCGGGTCCCTGCAGTTCGGCGGGTACTCCGGCGATATCGGCGTGGGCCTGGGCGGGCAGGGCGGCGACGGCGGCGAGGGTCAGCAGGGGCAACAGTTTTCGTAATTGCATCAGGGGCTCCGACAGCGCGGAAGTACCACGCCGGCGGGTCATATCGCCGTCGGCGCTGTCGCAGCGCTGTTTCGTTGTGTGGATTTCTTCGTATGACAGGAGAAATACGAGACCAGGCGATAAACAGGCTTGCGGTCTGTTTTCTGGCGATCACAGAATGATTGCAAAACATGAACAGCAGATGAACTGAAAATGAATCAGAGGTTCTATTGTGCTGAGAGAAATCGATATACCAGGTGTTACGGCGATATCGATCACATCCGCTACCGGATCACGGTTCGATGACAGTCGAACACTGTGAATTTGCCGGTGAACGGTCAGCCGTAGGAAAGGCCGTGCAGGGCGAGCCAGCGCTGCGGGTCGACGTGCTGTCCGTCCATGATGATCTCGAAATGCAGATGGGGTCCGGTCGAATCACCGCGATTGCCCATCCGGGCGATCTGCATCCCGGCCGGAACCCGTTCGCCGACGGAGACGAAGAAGTCGTACATATGGCCGTAGACCGAGATCGACCCGTCGTTGTGCCGGATCCGCACCCACAACCCGAAACCGGCGGCCGGACCCGCGTCGATCACCGTGCCGTCGGCGACCGCGTAGATGGGGGTGCCGATCGGGCCGGCGATATCGATACCGCGATGGAAGGTGCCCCACCGGCTGCCGAAGCCCGAGGTGAAGGTGCCGGGTGCGGGAAGTACGAAACCACCGGCGCTGGGTGGGACGGCGCCCGGCGGGATGGTGCCGAGCCCCGGTTCGCCCGGGGCGGTGTTGATCCAGGGCTGTTCCTGTCCGGCCGCCGCGGCCGCCGCCTCCGCTTTGGCGCGTTCCAGCGTCGCCCGGGACGCGGCGGCCACCACGGCCTGCTCGCGCAGGCGCTCGCCGTTGTCGATGGCGTCGAGATAGCGGCGGACCGAGGGGACCGGCGTGGACATCTGCAGCGGGTACGCGACCGCCACCCGGTGGGCCGTCCCCGGGACCGGCGGCAGATCGGTGACCAGGAAACTCCCGGCGGCATCGCCGGAGGCCAGCAGCAGGGTGAGGAGCAACCCGCCGATCAGGTACCGGTGCCGCCGGGCGGCGGCCTTCATCTCCTCGGCCGTCGGCCGCCGGGCCGCGAATTCACGGAGTTCGGCCGGGGTGGGGCGTTGCCGCCAGAGGTCGCTCGCCCGATCCAGACCCCACCGGTAGGCGGTGACGAGTCGCGCGCCGAGGGGTCGCCGGGGCGCCGGTATCCGGTCGCGCCAGCCGGGCGCGATCACCAGGCCGCCGCCCACCGCCGCCGCGCGCTGCAACGACACCCGCTGGTCGGTGGTGCGGTGGTCGGAACCCACGGCGCGCCGGGTGCCCGAACGGATTCGCCGACCCCGGATCCGGAGTCGGCGCCGGACCCCGGAACCGTCACCGGAGGCGGCGGATCCGGAGTCGGGGTGGGTCGGCCCGGTGGCCGACCGGCTGGCCTTTTCGAGCATCAGAGCAGACCATAGCCGTCGATCGGCCCGATGCGGTGTTCTACCGTCGGTCGGGTGTCCACAGAATCTCGGCGCTCGACCATCCCACCTTTCTACGTGATGGATGTCTGGAAAGCCGCCGCCGAACGCGTCAGAACACACGGTGATGTGCTGAGCCTGGCGGCGGGGCAGCCGTCGACGCCCGCGCCCGCGCCGGTGCTACGGGCCACCCGGGCCGCGCTCGACGCCGAGTTGCTCGGTTACACCGAGACATTCGGCATCCTGCCGCTGCGTGCGGCGATCGCCGGGCATCACCACCGGACCTACGGCTATCCGGTGGACCCGGACGATGTCGTGGTCACCACGGGCTCGTCGGGCGCGTTCACGCTGATCTTCCTGGCGGCGTTCGATCCCGGCGACACGGTGGTCGTCGCGCGGCCCGGCTATCCGGCCTACCGCAACACTCTGACCGCGCTCGGCTGCCGTGTCGTGGAACTGGATTGCCGCGCCGAGACCCGCTTCCAACCCACGGTCGCCATGCTCGACGCACTACCCGAACCGCCGCGCGGCCTGATCGTGGCGAGCCCGGCCAACCCCACCGGCACCATGATCGATCCCGCCGAACTGGCTGCCGTGGCCCGCTGGTGCGATGCGCACGGCACACTGCTGATCTCCGACGAGATCTATCACGGCATCACCTACGGCGCCGAACGCACCGCGTCGGCCTGGGAGACCTCCTCCCACGCCGTGGTGATCGGCTCGGTATCGAAATACTTCTCCATGACGGGCTGGCGGCTGGGCTGGATGCTGGCGCCGCCGGCGCTGCGGCCCGCGCTGCAACGCCTGGCCTCGAATATGACGGTGTGCCCGCCGGCCATCTCGCAGTACGCGGCGGTCCACGCGTTCGACGACGAGGCCAAGGCCGAACTCGACGCGCACGTGAACCGCTACGCGATCAACCGGTCGATCCTGCTGGACGGTCTGCCGGAACTCGGTATCACCGAGCTCGCCCCGGCCGACGGCGCGTTCTACGCCTACGCCGATATCGGGCATCTGACCGGTGATTCGATGGAATGGTGCGCCCGGGTCCTGGCGCATACGGGTGTGGCGCTCGCGCCCGGACTGGATTTCGACACCGTGAACGGGAACCGCACCGTCCGGCTCTCATTCGCGGGGGCCACCGCCGATATCGAGGCCGCGCTCACCCGGCTGGCCGGTTTCCTGCGTCACCAGGGTTGACGCCGAAACAACGGGTCGGCAGAAATACTGTGCCCGGCAATAACTTTGCACAGTACGACGCCATTGTTGCGCGGATGCGGTAGAAACATCGATGGTTGCTCTCCCTTTCCCTGATTTCGTACGGATGTACTGATGAAGACTGGCACGATGGCACGGTGATAACCGCGACGACTCCGAAAGGTGAACGGCGTCGCCAGGCGCTGGTGGCCGCTGCTGCCGAATTGCTGCTCGAGGGCGGCTTCGACGCGGTGCGGCACCGTTCGGTCGCCACGCGCGCCGAACTCCCGCTCGCCTCGACGACGTACTACTTCGAATCGCTCGAGGACCTGATCGCGCGGGCGGTGGAGTTCAGCGGTAACGCCGAACTCGAGGCGATGCGGCGGCGGATCGGTGAGGTGACCCACCGCCGGCGCGGCGCGGACGCCACCGCCGAACTGGTGCTCGACCTGCTGATCGGCCCGGAAGGGGTGGACGAGGGCGGTAGCGCCGCGCGTGGGCGGCTGATCGCGCGCTACGAGCGCACCGTCGCCTCCGCGCGCCATCCCGAGTTACGCGAGGTCCAGCTCCGACTACGCGGGCAGCTCGACGAGCTGCTCGCCCATGTCCTGCGCCGGTCCGACCGGATCGTGCGTCCCGAACAACTTCGCAGGCTGGTCGCGGTGGTCGACGGCGCGGTGGTCGCCGCCCTGAGCGAACCCGATCCGCAACCCCGGCGTCTGGCCCGCGGAGCACTGCTCGAGGTCATCGATATCGTCGCTCCCGCGACGCACCAGCCGGTGGACCGGTACCGGTCACTAGACTGACCGGACGTGACCTCCGACCTGATCCCCAACGTCCTCGCCACTCGCTACGCCAGTCCGCAGCTGGTGCACCTGTGGTCGCCAGAGCACAAGGTGGTGCTCGAACGACGGCTGTGGCTCGAGGTGCTGCGCGCCCAGGCCGAACTCGGTGTCGAGGTACCGGCCGGGGTGGTCGACGACTACCAGCGCGTGGTCGAACAGGTCGATCTGGCCTCCATAGCCGAACGCGAACGGGTGACCCGCCACGATGTGAAGGCCCGGATCGAGGAATTCAACGCGCTGGCCGGGCACGAACACGTGCACAAGGGGATGACCAGCCGCGACCTCACCGAGAACGTCGAACAGCTGCAGATCAGGCTCTCCCTCGAACATATCCACGCGCACGGGATCGCCGTCGCCGCCCGGCTCGCCGAGCGGGCCGCCGAATACCAGACCCTGGTGATGGCCGGCCGGTCGCACAACGTCGCCGCGCAGGCCACCACCCTGGGTAAACGGTTCGCCTCCGCCGCCGACGAACTGCTCATCGGACTCACCCGGCTGCGTGAACTCATCGACCGCTATCCGCTGCGCGGTATCAAGGGCCCGATGGGGACGGCCCAGGACATGCTGGACCTGCTCGGCGGCGACGCCGCCAAACTGGCGGCCCTGGAACAGCAGGTGGCCCGGCATCTCGGGTTCGCCGAGGTCCTCACCAGCGTCGGCCAGGTCTATCCGCGCTCGCTCGACCACGATGTGCTCTCCGCGCTCGTGCAGCTCGGCGCCGCGCAGTCCTCGCTCGCCCACACCATCCGGCTGATGGCGGGCCACGAACTGGTCACCGAGGGCTTCCAGCCCGGTCAGGTGGGCAGTTCCGCGATGCCGCACAAGATGAACACCCGGTCCTGTGAACGGGTCAACGGACTGCAGGTCGTGCTGCGCGGTTACGGCTCGATGGCGGCGGAACTGGCCGGCGCGCAGTGGAACGAGGGCGATGTGTTCTGTTCGGTGGTGCGCCGGGTCGCGCTGCCGGACGCGTTCTTCGCCCTCGACGGTATGACCGAGACCTTCCTGACGGTGCTCGCCGAATTCGGCGCCTACCCGGCGGTGATCGCCCGCGAACTAGATCGCTACCTGCCCTTCCTGGCCACCACCCGCATCCTCATGGCCGCGGTTCGCGCCGGGGTCGGCCGCGAGGCCGCGCACGAGGTCATCAAGGAACACGCGGTGGCGGTCGCGCTGGCCATGCGGGAGCAGGGCCGCGAACCGGATCTGCTGGACCGGCTGGCCGCCGACGACCGGATGCCGCTGGACCGGGCCGCCCTCGACGCCGCCCTCGCCGACAAGGCCGCTTTCATCGGTGCCGCCGATGCCCAGGTGGCCGATGTGGTCGCGCAGGTAGGCAAGCTGGCCGACGCCCACCCCGAAGCCGCCCGCTACACCCCCGCCCCGATCCTCTAGCCGGACCCCGCGCGGCGATGCCTCGTCGATGACAATCGCCTCATGGATCCGTATACGATTTTCGCCGACATCATCGCCGGCCGGGCCCCGTCCAGCCAGGTATACGAGGACGAGGACGTTCTCGCCTTCATGGATATCCGGCCGATGACGCCCGGTCATCTGCTGGTTGTCCCGAAGACCCCGGCCCGCGATCTGGCCGGCCTGGACCCCGAACTCGGCGGAAAACTCTTCCGCGTGGGGCAGCGGCTGGCGGCGGCGCTGCGCGACAGCGAAGTGGCCTGCGACGGAGTGAATTTCTTCCTGGCCGACGGTGTGACCGCGGGTCAGGAGGTGTTCCACGTCCACCTGCACGTGATTCCGCGGACTCCCGGCGACGGCTTCGGCCTGCGGGGCCGGCCCCGTACGCCGCCCCGCGCGGACCTGGACTATCTCGCCGCCTCGATCCGGGGCGCGCTGGCGCGGGGTTAGCGGAGGCGGGATTCCCAGTGGCGGAATGGGTCACGGATCGGTTGTAATCGGCCACGTAAGATCGTATCTCAATTATAGTCGGCATATTTGCTGGACAGATGCTGATCAGCGGGTGCCGTTGCCGGGGCGCAGCGGTGCGGACGGGCATATGCCGTGATCCACGTGGGGGCAGGAGGTGTGAGCATGCGGTTGTTCCGGTTGGCTGTACTCGTACTGGGGGTGGTCGGGCTGGTCGCCGGGCTCCCTGTGCTGCGACCCGCACCCGCCGCCGCGGCCGAGGTCGTCCGCATCGACACCCTGAGCCCCACCCGTTCCGCGGTATTCATCCAATCGCCGGCGATGCGCCAGGTCGTACAGGTCCAGGTGTTGCATCCGGCCGGTGACGGCGCCCGTCCGAGCTACTACCTGCTCGACGGGCTCGATCCGGGCGTCGGGCAGAGCACCTGGACCAACGCCACCGAAGCCGAGCGTTTCTTCCTCGGCAAGAACGTCAACGTGGTGCTGCCGGTGGGCGGTAAGGCCAGCTATTTCACCAACTGGCAGCGCGACGACCCGGTACTGGGCCACTACCAGTGGGAGACCTTCCTGACCCAGGAGCTGCCGCCCGTTATCGACAGCAATTTCTCCGGTAACGGGGTGAACGCCATCGGCGGGCTGTCCATGGGCGGGCACGCCGCCTATATCCTCGCGGCGCGGCACCCGGCGCTCTATACGGCGGTCGCCGGCTACAGTGCCTGCCCGGACACCGGCCTGGCCACCGGCGCGGTGCAATTCTCCATCCTGACCCGCGGCGGGAACCCGGACAATATGTGGGGTCCGGGCGGCGGCCCGGAATGGGCGGCCCACAACCCGGCCCTCATGCTGGACCGGTTGCGGGGCAAGACCCTGTACCTGTCGACCGGAACCGGCCTGCCGGGCCCGCACGAACTGGAACCCAAACCGCAGTTGCCGGAGAACATCGTGCTGGGCGGGCCGATCGAGTTCGCGGTCGATACCTGCGTGATCGCGTTCGAACGCCGGGCGCGGGCGGCGGGGCTGCCGATCCGGGTGGACTACAGCCCGGTCGGCACCCATTCCTGGTCGTACTGGAACGACCATCTGAAGGCGTCCTGGCCGACCGTGGGCGCCGCGATCGGCGGCTGAGCCGGACACCAGCCGGTGGCGTCCGCCGGACCCGCGACCGGCCGCTACGGTGGTGGCCATGGCTGACAGTGGTAGTCCGGTAACCGGTGGCGCGGCGGTGGCGGCCCCGACGGCGAAAACGGTGCCGTGGGAGCGCGAGCACCACGGTGATCGTTTCGTCGACGAGTACGAATGGCTGCGCGATAAGGAGAACCCGGAGGTCATCGCCTACCTGGAGGCGGAGAACGCCTACACCGAGGCCCGGACCGCGCATCTGGCGCCGCTGCGCGAGAAGATCTTCGACGAGATCAAATCCCGCACCCAGGAAACCGATCTGTCGGTGCCCACCCGGCTCCGGGACCACTGGTACTACACCCGCAGTTTCGAGGGCAAACAGTACGGCGTGCAATGCCGGTGCCCGATCGACGCCGCCGCGACCGGTGTGGATGCCTGGACTCCGCCGCAGCTGGAGGCCGGTACCGAGATCGCCGGCGAGGAGATCCTGCTGGACAGCAATGTGCTGGCCGAAGGACACGATTTCTTCGCCCTCGGCGCCTTCTCGGTGAGCCATGACGGCAACCTGCTCGCCTTCTCGGTGGATACCGCCGGCGACGAGCGCTACACGCTGCGGTTCAAGGATCTGCGCACCGGCGAGCTGCTGGGCGACGAGATCCCGCGCACCGCGCCGGGCGCCACCTGGTCGCTGGACGGCAGCCACGTCTTCTATCAGACGGTCGACGAATCCTGGCGTCCCGATACCGTGTGGCGGCACCGGCTCGGCGGCGCCGCCGGCGCCGACGTCAAGGTCTTCCACGAGCCGGACGAGCGGTACTGGGTGAGCATCGGCGCCACCCGGTCGGAGAAGTACCTGATGATCTGGGTGGGGTCCAAGATCACCACCGAGGGCTGGATCCTGGAATCGGACGATCCGACCGGTGAGTTCCGGGTACTGCTGCCGCGCCGCGAGGGTGTGGAATACGGGGCCGAACATGCCGTGGTGGCGGGGCAGGACCGGTTCCTGATCCTGCACAACGATGTGGTCGACGGGGTGAAGGCGGAGAATTTCGTCCTCGCCGAGGCGCCTGCCGACGATCCGTCGCGACTGCGGACCCTCATCGGGCATCGCGACGATGTGCGGCTCGAGGATATCGACGCGTTCGCCGGGCAGCTGGTGCTCAGTTATCGCCGCGAGGCGCTGCCCCGGGTCGCGGTATGGCCGCTCGGTCCGGACGGGTACGGAGAACTGCGTGAGCTCGAATTCGATCTGGAGCTCTACAGCGCGGGTCTGGGTTCGTGCCCGGAATGGGATCAGCCGACGCTGCGGCTCGGGCTCACCTCGTTCATCACCCCGACCCAGGTCTTCGACTACGTGGTCGACACCGGCGCGCTGCTGTTGCGCAAGGAACAGCCGGTGCTCGGTGGATACGACGCGAACGACTATGTGCAGCACCGTGATTGGGCGGTCGCCGCGGACGGCACCCGGATTCCGATCTCGATCGTCTCCCGGCGCGACACCGAATCCGTGAGCGGCCCGAAACCGTTGCTGCTCTACGGGTACGGCTCCTACGAGGCGAGTATGGATCCCGGGTTCTCGGTGGCGCGGCTGTCGCTGCTGGACCGCGGTCTGGTGTTCGCGATCGCGCATGTGCGCGGCGGCGGGGAGATGGGGCGGCTCTGGTACGAGAACGGGAAAACCCTCACCAAGAAGAACACCTTCACCGATTTCGTCTCCTGCGCACAGCATCTCGTCGACAGCGGCGCCACCGCGCCGGACCGGATGGTCGCCGACGGCGGCAGCGCGGGCGGGCTCCTGGTGGGCGCGGTGACGAATATGGCGCCGGAACTGTTCGCCGGTGTCCTGGCCAATGTGCCGTTCGTCGATCCGCTGACCTCGATTCTGGACCCGTCGCTGCCGCTGACCGTCATCGAATGGGACGAATGGGGAAATCCGCTGGCGGACAAGGAAGTCTACGAGTACATGAAGTCGTACTCGCCCTACGAGAACGTCACCGCCCAGGACTATCCGGCGATCCTCGCCATCACCAGTATCAACGACACCCGGGTGCTCTATGTGGAGCCGGCCAAATGGGTCGCGAAACTGCGCGCCACCAAAACCGGTGACTCGCCGCTGCTGCTCAAAACCGAGATGAGCGCCGGGCACGGCGGTGTCAGCGGCCGGTACGAGAAGTGGCGTGAGATCGGCTTCGAATACGCCTGGGTGCTGGATACGGTGGGCGCCGGCGACCGTTGACCGGATCGTGGCCGGATGTTCGCCATCCGGCCACGTCCACTCAACGGGCCGGTCATCGGCATTGCATGCGCAGGTCATCGCGGCTGCACGCCGCGGACACCTGCGCCTGCCATCGTCTATATATGAACGCTGAGCTGCTCGTATCTGTATCCGGGGTCCGGGAATCCACCCGGGACGCGGCGATCGGATTCGCCGAAGAGATGGATCAGCGTGGGGTGCGGCTGTCGCTGCTGGTGGCGCCGCGCCTGAAAGGGAAGTACCGCCTCCTCGACGACGCCACCACCCAGACCTGGTTGCGCGGCCGTCGCGGCCGCGGCGACGCGATCGTGCTGCACGGGTACGACCAGGCGGCCACCAAGAGCCGGCGCGCGGAATTCGCCACCCTGCCCAGGCACGAGGCGCTCTTGCGGCTCACCGCGGCCGACCGGGTCATGGAACAGGTCGGCCTGCGCACCCGGCTGTTCGCCGCTCCGCGCTGGGACGCCTCGGCGGGCGCGACCGCCGCGCTGCCCGAACTCGGGTTCCGGCTCTCCCTGGGCCTGACCGGTATCCACGACCTCGAACGCAACAGCGTGCAGAAGGCGCGGGTCTACGGCATCGGCGAAGGCTTCCGCGCCGAACCCTGGTGGTGCCGGGCGCTGGTACTGGGCGCGGCCCGCACCGCCCGCCGCGGCGGCGTGCTGCGGCTGGCGGTCTCCGCCGCCCAGCTCGGCCGGCCCGGGCCGCGTCAGGCGATGCTCGACGCGGTGGACCTGGCGCTCTATCACGGAGCCCACAGCGAGGTGTACCGCTGGGAGACCGTGACAGCGGTACGCGCCGCCTAGACTCCGCCGCCCCGGGTCCGGCGATCGAGGGGCGGCGGTTCCGCCTGCCACCCCGAGACCGAGCGCCCCGCGCGTTCAGAGTTCGGCGTCGTCGTCCGGGCGCAGGATCGTGAACTCGGTATCGGCCTTGCGCATCTCGTCGAGCCGGCCGAAATAGACCCCCCACGCCTGCTCGGCGATGATCCCGTAGTGGATCGGAAAGGCCAGGCGCGGCGCCACCGCCCGCAGATAGTCGACCGCTTCGCTGATCTTCATCCACGGCGCCGCCGCCGGGATCGCCAGCACATCGACCGGGGTGGAGGGAACCCACAGTGAATCGCCCGGATGGACGAACTCGGTCGGGTTCCCGACGGTGCCGAGCTGGAACACCGTGTTGTCGACCACCGGCAGTTCCGGGTGGATGACCGCGTGCCGGCCGCCCCCTCCGGTGATCCGCAGACCGTCGAGATCCAGGATGTTGCCGGCGTGAATCGCCTCCCACCGGCCGCCTTGCAGCTGCGCCGTCTGCGGGTCGGACAGCAGCCGCGCCCCGGGATTGGCCTCGATCAGCGCCTCGATCCGGTTCGCGTCGATATGGTCGGCGTGCTGGTGGGTGACCGCGATCGCGTCCAGCCCGGTGATGCCCTCGAACCCGTGTGAGAGCGCGCCGGGATCGAACAGGATCTTCTTTCCGTGCAGCTGGACGAGCAGACAGGAGTGGCCGAAGTGGACTACACGCATGCCCGCAAGGCTAGTCCCGCGGCGGTTCGGTTACCCGCCGCGACCGTCCGGCCCGGTGACAATTAGGCTGCTCAGGTAACCCATCCGCGTCCCGGCGCCGACGCCGGACGCAGCTCACCCCTTTTTGTGAGGAGCAACCCGTGGCACGTGTCGTGGTCGAGGTGATGCCGAAGGCCGAGATTCTGGATCCGCAGGGGCAGGCCATAGTCGGCGCGCTGCCGCGCCTGGGATTCGACGGCGTCAGCGACGTCCGGCAGGGCAAACGCTTCGAGCTCGAGGTCGGCGACGACGTCAGCGACGACGAACTCGCCTCGATCGCCGAATCGCTGCTGGCCAACACGGTCATCGAGGACTGGAAGGTGGTGCGCATCCCGTGACCGCCCGGATCGGGGTCATCACCTTCCCCGGCACACTCGACGATGTGGACGCCGCCCGCGCGGTCCGGCTCTCCGGCGCCGAAGCGGTGAGCCTCTGGCACGCCGACGCCGATCTCAAAGGCGTCGACGCGGTGGTGGTGCCCGGCGGGTTCTCCTACGGCGACTACCTGCGCTGCGGTGCGATCGCCCGGTTCGCGCCCGTGATGGGCACCGTGATCGAGGCCGCCGGCAACGGGATGCCGGTCCTCGGAATCTGCAACGGCTTCCAGGTGCTCTGCGAAGCCGGCCTGCTGCCCGGCGCGCTCACCCGCAACGAGGGCCTGCACTTCATCTGCCGCGACGAATGGCTGCGTGTCGAGGCCACCGACACCGCCTGGACCTCCCGCTACGAAGCGGGCGCCCAGATCCTGGTGCCCCTGAAATCCGGTGAAGGCCGCTACCAGGCCTCCGAACGGGTCCTCGACGAACTCGAAGGCGAAGGCCGGGTGGTGTTCCGGTACGCCGGTGACAACCCGAACGGATCGCAGCGCGGCATCGCCGGGATCGCGTCGGCGAACAAGCGGGTGGTGGGGCTGATGCCGCATCCGGAGCATGCGACGGAACCGCTGACCGGCCCCAGCGACGACGGACTGGGCTTGTTCCTGTCCGTACTGGACGCATTGGTTGCCTCGTAGGACGGCGCGGTCCGGGGATCAGAGTCTGATGTGGCGGATACCGACAGCGGCTCGCCGCAGTTGGTAGCGAGCCGGGTGCAGACGGCCTCCGGCCAGCGGTAGGCCGAGCCGCGCCGCGATATCCTCGACGACATCGTCGAGGCGGCGGCCGTCGGTGGGGATATGTTCGGCGAACCGCTCGCCGGCCAGGGCGCCGACACATCGCGGGATCTGCCGTATGGCCCAGGTATCGGCTCGGCCGACGGCGCGGCCGAGCCAGTAACCCGAGCGGGCTCGAAGGCGGTGGTGCAGCGTTTCGGCGGACGCGATCAGGGCGAAATGCCGCACCTCGACACCGTTCGCGGCCAAGCCGTTCATGATCTCGTCGAAGTAGTCCGTGTTCACCAGTGTCATCGGGACGATCACCGGCCCGGCGTGCGCGGCCACCGCATCGACGAGGGTGGCCACGACCGCCGCGCGCCACTGTGGGCGGTCCTGGAAGTCGCCGCGCCCGGCCGGCGGCAGCATCTTGTGGATGGCGAAGCCGATGAGTTCGGGGTCGGCCACATGCGCGGCGGAACCGCGCATGTGCGCGTCTGTTCGATCCGCGCGCGGATCGTCGGCAGGCCGATATCCGGCCGGGTCCGTGAGGCGTCGATGCAGTTCGAATGCCGTCTGGGTCTTGCCCGCGCCGAACGCTCCGTTGATCCACACCAGCACCTCGTCGAGTCTAGGCCGGGGTTCTGTTCGGGCAACCCGATCGGTATGACTCGGTAATACTCTGCTGGTAGATTGGTCAGATGAAGAAGATCACGATCAGCATCCCCGATGAGATCGCCGATAAGGCCGCGCGTGCTGTCGAATCCGGCAATGCGTCCTCGGTGTCCGCCTGGTTCGCCGATCTTGCCCGCCGCGAACCCGATTGGGCCACCGCCGCCGAAATCCTCACAGAACTCGCCACCGCGGCCGGAGTCGCCGACGCCGATCGCGATTGGGCCGCCGGCGTGTTCGACGAGATCGAGGCCGAGCGCACCGACGCCCTCGGCGGTGCCGCGTGATCGTGCTCGATACCGGTGCACTGATCGGACTCGAGAAAGGCAAGCCACGCGCCATCGGACTGCTCGAGGAAGCCGTCCGCCGGAAAACCCGGATCGTCGTTCCGGCAACGGTGCTGGCGCAGGCGTGGCGCAGCGATCCCCGTCAGCATCCGATTCGGCGATTGCTGAAAACAGATACGGTCACCATCATCGCGCTCGATGAGACCGCTGCGGTCGCCGTCGGCGCGACGCTCGCCACGACCGGTACC
This sequence comes from Nocardia sp. NPDC049935, assembly GCF_055586645.1. Classification (NCBI taxonomy): domain Bacteria; kingdom Bacillati; phylum Actinomycetota; class Actinomycetes; order Mycobacteriales; family Nocardiaceae; genus Nocardia; species Nocardia sp. NPDC049935. The sequence goes on from NZ_JBVJHV010000010.1 coordinate 204,800, forward strand.
GCCGATGTCGTGGACGCGCACGTGATAGTGGTCGCCCGTACCCTGCGGGCCGACCGCATCGTTACCTCCGACCCGGAGGATCTGACCGCTCTCGATCCCGCGGCGCGGCTGGTGGTTGTCTGACACAGGTCCTCGTAGACCAGGGGCAGTGACTTCGCGGGCGCCGCACCCGCCAGAATCAACGCATGCCGGTTTCTGCTACCGCGGCTACGGCCGCCGGGCTGTGTGCCTTCATCGACGCTTCCCCTTCGCCGTTCCATGTGTGCCGAACCATCGCCGAGGATCTCGATTCGCACGGGTTCGTTCGGCTCGACGAAACCCGGCTCTGGCCCGGCACCGGGGGCCGCTACTACATCGTGCGCGGTGGTTCGCTGGTGGCGTGGGCAGATCCGGAGCAGTCCGGACCGTTCCGGGTGGTGGGGGCCCATACCGACAGCCCGAATCTGCGGGTGAAGCAGCATCCCGACCTGACGGTCGCCGGATGGCGGATGGTGCGGCTGGAACCCTACGGCGGGGCGTGGCTGAACTCGTGGCTGGATCGGGAGCTGGGGATCTCCGGGCGGCTGAGTGTGCGGGCGGGGTCGGGGCTGGGGGAGCGGCTGGTGCGGATCGACGAACCGATCCTGCGGGTGCCGCAGCTGGCGATCCACCTGTCCGAGGACCGGCGCGGGGTGGCGCTGGATCCGCAGCGGCATGTGAACGCGATCTGGGGGGTGGGCAGTGAACCCGCGTCGTTCCTGGGTTTCGTGGCCGAATCGGCGGGGGTGGATCCCGCCGACGTGCTCGGCTGGGAGCTGATGACCCATGATCTGGCGCCGAGCCGGGTGATCGGTGCGGCGGGTGATCTGATCAGCGCGCCGCGGCTGGACAATCAGGGCACCTGTTACGCGGGACTGCACGCGTTCCTGGCCGCGGCCGACGACCCGGGGGCCGCGGTGCCGGTGCTGGCGGTGTTCGATCACGAAGAGGTGGGCAGTCAGTCGGACCGGGGCGCGCAATCGGAACTGCTGCCGACGGTGCTGGAGCGGATCGTGCTGGCGCGCGGTGGCGGGCGGGCCGATTTCCTGGCGGCGGTCGCGGGGTCGGTATGCGCGTCGGGGGATATGGCCCACGCCACCCATCCGAACTATCCGGAGCGGCACGAACCCGCGCACGGGATCGAGATCAACGGCGGACCGGTGCTGAAGGTGAACCAGAATCTGCGCTACGCCACCGACGCGGTGGGGGCGGGGGCGTTCGCGCTGGCCTGCGCGCAGGCGGGTGTACCGCTGCAGCGGTACGTCCATCGCGCCGATCTGCCGTGCGGATCGACCATCGGTCCGATGACCGCCGCGCGTACCGGGATGCCGACGGTGGATATCGGCGCGCCGCAGCTGGCCATGCATTCGGCCCGCGAGTTGATGGGCGCCTCGGATATCACCGCGTACGCGTCGGCGCTGGCGGCGTTCCTGGCACCGGCGAGCTGATCGTCCGGGTAAGGGGCCGGGGACGCGCCCGGCGCAGGTGAACGTAAGATTCGTGCTGGATCAAATCTGTCGGGGCCCCGCCGTCGAGGCCCCTCGTTCCGGCCCGACCCCGTGTTCGCGACGACCCCGCGGCGAAGATGCCGAATCGATGACCCGTGGGGCGCCCGCATCGGAGGGCGGGGCGGCCGGAGCTCGCGCGCGCCGGCGCGCCAACCTACGAAAGGATCCTGGTAATCCCGTGACTGAGCAGGTCGATACGGTCGCCACCGCCGCCGCCAACCCGGATACGCCGCAGCCGTACGCCGAGCTCGGCCTCAAGGACGACGAATACGCCCGGATCCGCGATATTCTGGGCCGCCGGCCCACCGATGCCGAGCTCGCCATGTACTCCGTGATGTGGAGCGAGCACTGCTCCTACAAATCGTCCAAGGTGCATCTGCGCTATTTCGGTGAGACCACCACCGACGAGATGCGCGCCTCCATGCTGGCCGGGATCGGCGAGAACGCGGGTGTGGTCGATATCGGTGACGGCTGGGCGGTCACCTTCAAGGTGGAGAGCCACAACCATCCGTCCTATGTCGAGCCGTATCAGGGCGCCGCGACCGGTGTCGGCGGGATCGTCCGCGACATCATGGCGATGGGCGCGCGGCCCATCGCGGTGATGGATCAGCTGCGCTTCGGCGCGGTGGACGCCGCCGACACCCGCCGGGTGCTCGACGGCGTGGTGCGCGGGGTGGGCGGTTACGGCAACTCCCTGGGCCTGCCCAATATCGGCGGCGAAACGGTCTTCGATGCCTCCTACCAGGGCAATCCGCTGGTGAACGCGCTGTGCGCGGGTGTCATGCGGGTGGAGGACCTGCATCTGGCGTTCGCGTCGGGCGCGGGTAACAAGATCATCCTTTTCGGCGCCCGCACCGGTCTGGACGGGATCGGCGGTGTCTCCGTGCTCGCCTCGGACACCTTCTCCGGCGACGAATCGGGTACCGGGCGCAAGAAGCTGCCCAGTGTGCAGGTGGGCGACCCGTTCACCGAGAAGGTTCTCATCGAATGCTGCCTGGAGCTCTACCACGCCGGATTGGTGGTGGGTATCCAGGACCTCGGCGGCGCCGGCCTGTCCTGCGCGACCTCCGAACTGGCCGCCGCCGGTGACGGCGGGATGCGAATCGAACTGGACCGGGTCCCGCTGCGCGCCGCCGATATGACGCCCGCCGAGGTCCTGTCGAGTGAATCGCAGGAGCGTATGTGCGCGGTGGTGACGCCGGAGAACGTCGAGGCGTTCCTCGCCGTCTGCGCGAAATGGGATGTGCTGGCCACGGTGATCGGCGAGGTCACCGATGGTGAGCGCCTGGTGGTCACCTGGAACGGCGAGACCGTGGTGGACGTGCCGCCGCGCACGGTGGCCCACGAGGGCCCGGTGTACGAGCGCCCGGTGCGGCGTCCCGACAGCCAGGACACCCTCAACGCCGATACGCCCGACGAGCTGCCGCGGCCGAAGACGGCCGGGGAACTGCGCGAGACGCTGCTGAAGCTGGTGGCCAGCCCGCAGCTGTGCAGCCGCAAATGGATCACCGAGCAGTACGACCGCTACGTCCGCGGTAACACCGTGCTCGCCGAGTACGCCGACGCCGGCATGATCCGGGTGGACGAGGAGACCGGCCGCGGTATCGCGCTGGCCACCGACGCCTCCGGGCACTACACCAAGCTCGACCCCTACACCGGCGCGCGGCTGGCCCTGGCCGAGGCCTACCGGAACGTGGCCAGCACCGGCGCCACCCCGAAGGCCGTGACGAACTGCCTGAACTTCGGTTCGCCGGAGGATCCGGCGGTCATGTGGCAGTTCCAGCAGGCCGTGCGCGGCCTGGCCGACGGCTGCGTGGAACTCGGTATCCCGGTGACCGGCGGCAACGTCAGCTTCTACAACCAGACCGGTGAGAACGCCATCCTGCCCACCCCGGTGGTCGGGGTGCTCGGTGTCATCGACGATGTGCACCGCCGGATCCCCACCGGACTCGGCCTGGAGCCGGGGGAGACGCTGATCCTGCTGGGCGATACCCGCGACGAGTTCGGCGGTTCGGTCTGGGCGCAGGTCGCCCACGGCCATCTGGGCGGGCTGCCGCCCCGGGTCGATTTCGCCCGGGAGAAGCTGCTCGCCGAGGTGCTCACCGCCGGGTCCCGCGACGGCATGATCAGCGCCGCCCACGACCTCTCCGAGGGTGGTCTGGCGCAGGCGGTCGTGGAGGCCGCGCTGGCCGGGGAGACCGGGTGCCGGGTGCTGCTGCCCGAGGACGCCGACCCGTTCGTCATGCTGTTCTCCGAATCGGCCGGCCGGGTGCTGGTGGCGGTGCCGCGTTCGGAGGAGACCCGGTTCACCCGGATGTGCACGGCCCGGGACCTGCCCTGGGTGCGTATCGGTGTGGTGGACCAGGGCGCCGACTCGATCGAAGTGCAGGGCCAGTTCGCGATCCCGATGGCCGAGCTGCGGGCCGCCCACGAAGGCACCCTGCCTGCTCTTTTCGGGGCCGGAGCCTGAGTCCGGAGGGCGCGTGCCACGCCGTCGGCGGTCCGGGCCGCCGCCCGCGACCGGCCGCGCCCTCCATACTGGTCTGGTGCTGGAAACCGCCGATACCGTGACGAGATTGCGGTCCCGGTGTGTCGCGGTGGTCCGGCGCACCGAACGGATCGTCGACCTCAACTATGTGGGTCTGGTGGTCGCGACGGTGTTCTTCGCGCTGTCGGTGTCCCCGTCGCTGCTGCCGCGCGACTGGATGTTCCAGGGTCTGATCAGCGGTATCAACGCGGCGATCGGGTACGGCGTCGGCTGTCTGCTGGAGTGGTTGTTCCGGCTGTGGGTCCGGCCCCGGCTCACCCGGATCCCGTCGCCGCCCACCTGGACCCGGTACGCGCTGAAATCGGCGGTACTGCTCACCGCCGTGCTCAGCGCCGGGTACATGCTGGTGCAGTCCGCGCACTGGCAGCGTGAGCTGGCCGCGTTGATGGGGATGGAGGGCACCACCACCCCGGCGTATCTGCGCACCGGCGGGCTCAGCCTCACGGTCGGCGTGCTCGTCGTGGCCGTATACCGCACCCTGCGGGAGCTGGCGCTGTTCCTGGCCCGCGAACTCAACCGGTGGGTCCGGGTCCCGCGCGAACTCGCGCCGTCCGCGGGTTTCCTGCTGATGGTGCTGCTGGTGGTCACCCTGTTCAACGGGGTCGCCGGCCGCGCGTTCTTCGCCGTCGCGAACTCGGCGTTCAGTGTTCGCAACGACAACGGTTCCGAATACGCCGTGCAACCCGAACTTCCGGAGCGGTCGGGCAGCCCCGATTCCCTGGCGGCCTGGGACACGCTCGGTTTCGAGGGGCGCTGGTTCGTCTCGCACGGTCCGGGCGCCGACCGCATCGCCCGGGTCACCGGCCGGCCCGCGCGCGAACCGGTGCGGGCCTACGTGGGCCTGGAATCGGTGCGCGGCACCGGGCAGACCCAGGCCGAGCTGGCGGTCGCCGAATTGGAACGCACCGGCGCCTTCGATCGTCAGGTGCTGGTCGTGGTCACCACCACGGGTACCGGCTGGGTGAATTCGATGGCCGCCAACTCGATCGAGTACATGTACGGCGGCGATTCGGCCATCGTGGCCACCCAGTACTCCTATCTGCCCAGCGCCCTGTCGTTCCTGGCCGACCGCGGGAAGGTCGCCGACGAGGGGCGCGAACTGTTCGACGCGGTCTACGACAAGGTCCGCGAACGCCCGGCCGCCGACCGGCCGAAACTGCTGGTGTACGGGGAGAGTCTGGGATCGCAGGGGTCGGAGGCCGCGTTCGACGGGCTGGCCGATCTGCGCGAGAAGGTCGACGGCGCACTGTGGGTCGGCCCGCCGAACTCGAACCGGCTGTGGCAGCAGTTCGTGAGCCGCCGCGATCCGGGCTCGCCCGAGACGGCGCCGGTGTACGCCGACGGCCTGGTGATCCGGTTCGCCGCCGACAGCGCGGAACTCGCCCGCCCGGGCCCGGAGTGGCGAGCGCCGCGGATCGCCTACCTGCAGCACGCGTCCGATCCGATCGTGTGGTGGTCACCGGATCTGGCCCTCACCCGGCCCGACTGGCTATCGGAACCGCGCGGCAGCGATGTCTCCCCGCGGATGCGCTGGGCGCCGCTGGTGACCTTCTGGCAGGTCTCCGCCGACCTCACGAACGCCCAGGGCGTCCGCGACGGCCACGGCCACCGCTACGGGAGTCTGGTGCTGGACGGCTGGGCCGCCGTCGCCCAGCCGCCGGGGTGGAATCCCGAACTGGCCGAACGGGTCCGGCTGGAGATCGAGGCCTACGAGGCCTACGAGCGCGAGGTGAAATGATAGCGCGGATACCGATCGCGGTGGTTGCGCCGCTGCTGTGGAACAACTGGCTGCTGCCCCGGGCCGGGCTGGACCGTCGTGGTCGCACATTCGCCAACGCTCTCGCCGCCACCGGGTACACGCTGGTGTTCGACGGCCGCCCGAACTGGGTGTCGGGACGCGGGCTGCGGGCCGGAATCGGTTGTGCCGCACTCGTGGCCGCCGGTTACACGCTGGCCTCCCGGTTGTCCCCGGTACGGCAGGCGCTCGGCGGCACCGGAGAACGCGCGGCCGATGTGGGCACCGCGGAATGGGTGGGAATCCATATTCCGCTGGGCACGGTCTATCCCGAGGAGATGATCTTCCGGGCCACCCTGGATCCGCTGCTGGACAGCGAATTCGGGCCCCGGGCGGGATGGGTCGCGGGGGCCGCGGCCTTCGGGCTCTGGCATATCCATCCGGCGCGCGCCGCCGGCGACAACGTCGCCGCGACGGTGGCCTTCACCGGTGCGTCCGGGCTGCTCTTCGGTGCGCTCGCGCGGTGTTCCGGCAGTGTCACGGCGCCCGCGCTGCTGCACTGGGCGGTCAACGCCGGTGGGGCGCTGCTGGTACGAAAAGCGTTTGCTGGGCACGAACACGCCGAGGGTGACACACTGCGCCGGTGAGGTTGATCGACAGCGACGGATACGGTGTGGAGCTCTCTGTTGCCGGATATCAGTTTCCGGACCATATCGATCCGCGAATCCGGTACGGCTGGCTGGTCGTCGCGGGAGCCGCGAATTGCCCGGAGGGGAACTGGACGTTCCGGTGGCAGGCCCTGACGCTGGACGAAGCGGTGGAACTGGCCGACTGGCTGAAACGGATCGCCGCCGAGGCCGAACCCGACGGTGATCCGGCGCCCGGCCCGGCCCGCCTGGCCTTTACCGAGCCCAACCTGGGTTTCACCGCCACCCGCGGTGCCGGCGTCGTCGAATTGGCGATCGCGCTGGATCTGGAGTTCTCGCCGCCCTGGGATCGGCGCAACGACGGTGCTTCGCCCTTCGTCGTCACCGCGCGCCTGGCCCCCGCCGATATCGCGACCGCGGCCAAGGAACTGGGGGCCGAGGTCGACGGATATCTGCCGCCCGGCGGCCGGTTACCCGGCCGCGGCTGGTGACCGGGGCACGACTGCGTGCCGATCGCCGAGCCGGGTGATATCTCCCACGTTGCGCGCGGACGGTCCCGGGCTTATGGGCGCCGCGCGGGCACACGGCCGGTGCCGGCGGCCGATCCGGCGGCCCACCTGCTGCCGCCGTCGCCGCCCGCCCGCATTTCAGCAGGTGAAAGGGGCGTTAACTGCGGACAAGCGTTTGCTGAACACCGCCGGTGGCCGGTGCGCTACGCCGTGGCGACCGGAATCCGCCCGGCGTGTCGCCACTTGCCGCCGGACTGCTGGTCCGGTGCCGCTCGCGTGCCGGACACCCGTAGACTGTCGGGTGCCCCCACCACCCGCCCGACCAGGGAGCATACGGTGACCCACGCCGATCAACCGGCTGTCAGCAATCCCACCGCAACCGACGAGACGGAGAACCCGCCCCGGGAGGAGTGCGGAGTCTTCGGAGTCTGGGCTCCTGGCGAGGACGTGGCCAAGCTCACCTACTACGGCCTGTACGCGCTGCAACACCGTGGACAAGAGGCCGCCGGTATCGCGGTCTCCGACGGTTCACAGGTGCTGGTGTTCAAGGACCTCGGTCTGGTCAGCCAGGTGTTCGACGAGCAAACCCTGGCCGCCATGCCCGGCCATGTCGCCGTCGGCCACTGCCGGTACTCCACCACCGGCGCCACGACCTGGGAAAACGCACAACCGATCTTCCGGACCACCGCGGTCGGCTCCGGGCTCGCGCTCGGACACAACGGCAATCTCGTCAATACCGCGGAGCTGGCGGACCGGGCCCGGGAACTCGGCCTGGTCGCCGGACCGGGGCGCCCCGGCTCGGTATCGGCCACCTCCGATTCCGATGTCATGACCGCACTGCTCGCGCATGCCGCCGCGGATTCGAGTATCGAGCAGGCGGCGATGGATCTGCTGCCCACCGTGCGGGGCGCGTTCTGCCTCACCTTCATGGACGAACACACCCTCTACGCCGCCCGCGATCCGCACGGTGTGCGCCCGCTGGTGCTGGGCCGGCTGGAACGCGGCTGGGTGGTGGCCAGTGAGACCGCGGCCCTCGATATCGTCGGCGCCTCCTTCGTCCGCGAGATCGAACCCGGTGAACTGCTGGCCATCGACGCCGACGGTGTGCGTTCGCTGCGTTTCGCCAACCCCGAACCCAAGGGTTGCGTATTCGAGTACGTCTACCTGGCCCGTCCGGACAGCCACATCTCCGGTCGTTCCGTTCATGCCACCCGCGTGGAGATCGGCCGCCGTCTCGCCGCCGAACACCCGGTGGACGCCGATCTGGTGATCCCGGTCCCCGAATCCGGAACCCCGGCCGCGGTCGGGTACGCGCAGGGTTCGGGCCTGCCCTACGGACAGGGCCTGATGAAGAACGCCTACGTGGGCCGCACCTTCATCCAGCCCAGTCAGACCATCCGCCAGCTCGGTATCCGGCTGAAGCTGAATCCGCTGCGCGAGGTCATCCGCGGTAAACGGCTCATCGTCGTGGACGATTCGATCGTCCGCGGCAATACCCAGCGGGCCCTCATCCGGATGCTGCGCGAGGCCGGGGCGCTCGAGATCCACGTGCGCATCGCCTCCCCGCCGGTGAAATGGCCCTGCTTCTACGGGATCGACTTCGCCTCCCGGGCCGAACTGGTCGCCAACAACGCGGGGACCGATCCGGACGGTCCCGTGGGCCCCGTCGATTCCGCCGCCGTCCGGGAAATGGTGGAGGGCGTTCGCCGGTCCATCGGCGCCGACACCCTCGGCTATATCTCCCTGGACGGGATGGTCGCCGCCACCGAACAGCCGCGGACACGGCTGTGCTGTGCGTGTTTCGACGGCAACTATCCGATCCCGCTGCCCACCGAGGCGGCGATCGGCAAGAACCTGCTCGAGTTCGGCGGCCGCTCCCACACCCGGGTACTCACCGAGAACGCGAACGCCAGCGCACTCAGCCGGCCGTGATCCGGCCGGTCGGCCGCCGGTTCACGTGTCCGGCGCCACCGCACGGGTTCGAGACACATGGGGGTACCGGCCCCACGCGCGCGGGTACGCCAATACACTCAGCTCAGCAGGTAAATCGTCCCGCGGATTCGGTTTGGAGCTTTCCCCGACAATGACTGAGCAGAACGCCACCGGTGCCGGTGCCTCCTACGCCGCAGCAGGTGTGGATATCGAGGCCGGTGACCGGGCCGTCGAGTTGTTCGCCCCGCTCGCGCGCAAGGCCAGCCGCCCCGAGGTCCAGGGCGGGCTCGGTGGTTTCGCCGGGCTGTTCGCATTGAAGAAGAGCTACCGGGAGCCCCTGCTCGCCTCGTCCACCGACGGCGTGGGCACCAAGATCGCGGTCGCGCAGGCCCTGGACAAGCACGACACCGTCGGCCTGGACCTGGTCGCGATGGTCGTCGACGACCTCGTGGTGTGTGGCGCCGAACCGCTGTTCCTGCAGGACTACATCGCCGTCGGCAAGGTCATCCCGGAGCGGGTGGCCGAACTGGTCTCCGGTATCGCCGAGGGCTGCGTTCGCGCCGGTTGCGCGCTGCTCGGCGGCGAGACCGCGGAGCATCCCGGCATGATGGGCGCCCAGGACTACGACCTCTCGGCCACCGGCGTCGGTGTGGTGGAGGCCGACGAACTGCTCGGACCGGACCGGGTCCGCCCCGGCGACGTCGTGATCGCCATGGGCTCCTCCGGGCTGCACTCCAACGGATACAGCCTGGCCCGCAAGGTGCTGCTCGAAATCGACCGGATGGCGCTGACCGGGCATGTGGAGGAATTCGGTCGCACGCTCGGCGAAGAACTGCTGGAACCCACCCGGATCTACGCCAAGGACTGCCTCGCGCTCATCGCCGAAACCGATGTCCGCACCTTCTCCCACATCACCGGTGGCGGCCTCGCCGCCAACCTGGCCCGGGTACTGCCCCCCGGCCTGGTGGCAGAGCTCGACCGCGGCACCTGGAACCCGGCGCCGGTCTTCAAGATGATCGCCCAGCGCGGCCGGGTGGAGCGTGAAGAGATGGAGAAGACCTTCAATATGGGTGTCGGGATGGTGGCGGTGGTCGCCCCCGAAGATGTCGACCGCGCGCTGGCCGTACTCACCGCCCGGCATATCGAATGCTGGACGCTGGGCAGCCTGAAGAAGGCGAAGGACGCCGACGCCCCCCGCGCCGTCCTCCTCGGCGACCACCCACGGTTCTGAAGTATTGGAGCGGCTCCGCCGCTCGAGGGCGGGGCCCTATTAACCCCGGTTCTTCACTCCCGGCGGTCGGTCGCTGCGCTCCCTCCCTCTGGTCGCTCCAGAACCGGGGCGGGCCCCGCCCAGGGGTGTGACCAGAGGTGAGAAGGGGGTGGGGGCCTGCGGAAGCTTGCCGACAGAGGGGCGGGGACTCCGAGGGTGGTCGCGGGAGCGATGTGGGGGTGCTTTGTCCGGATGCAGATGATTGAACCGGTGGTCGGGGGACCACCGGTTCAATCGTGTTCTGAGCCTGTCAGGTGCCGACCGGAGCCGATTCGCCGGTTCACGTCATTCACCGCCGGGGTGCCCGGCGGGAAACGGCGCGAACCGGCGTGAACTGCCAAAGGGGAGGCCATCGGCCTCCCCGCGCGTACGCGCCCGGTCAGCGGCGCCAGTCGTCGTAGTTGTCGTCCTCATCCCATTTGGACAAGGAGTCGTCCGCGTCGTGCTCATCCGACAGGACCCCACCCCGTGGGGTGTTGTCGCTACCGGAAAGCTCGCGCTGAAGGCTCGAGAAGTCGGTCGATGGCGAGCTGTACTTCAACTCGCGCGCAACCTTGGTCTGCTTTGCCTTAGCCCGGCCACGGCCCATGGCTGACCCCCTCGCGTCACAGCGGGGCGGCCTGGGGATTGGTGGCGGCCCCGTTCGAATTAATATCTTCCTGACAGACACTTTAGCGCGTGTCCGGCCGTCGCGCTTCCACCAGTTGGCGATCGGACGGATCGATCGACCGGTTTGCCGATGTTTCGCCCCTCAGTTGCCCGGTGCGACCACCCCGGGTATGGCCCGGATCACACCGACTCTGGCGCCGCCGCCGAGTACCGGCGGAGCGGCCAGCGCGGCCAGTTCATCCGACCACGTAACCCCCATACGCTGCAGAACAGCCATGGTCAGCGGGATCCGGGCGCGGTCCGCGCCGTCGTCGATCTTGTAGGCGAACGCGCGCCCGTCCGGGAGCGCACCGGCGTGCACCCCGTCCGCGCCGAGCTTGCAGAGCAGTCCCGGAACCGCGCGCATGGTCTGCAGATCGGCGCCGTTGGTGCCCGAAATCACCCGGGGATGCGCGCGCAGGGCATCGGCGATCCGGCGTTCGGGGGTGCCTTCGGAGGCGGTGGCCAGGGCCGCGAAGGCGCGCGCCAGGTTCACCAGGGAGACCGGGACGATGGGCAGTCCGCAGCCGTCGATGCCCAGATCGGTTTCCGGTTCCCCGGTCAGTTCGATCACCTGCGCGAGAACCGCCCGCTGGAGTGGGTGGGCGCTGTCCGGATAGCCGTCGGTCGGCCAGTCGTTCACCTTGCAGGTGGCGAGCATGGCCGCATGCTTGCCGGAACAGTTCATATACCGCTTGGCGGGTTTCTCGCCCCGGTACAGCACGCCGGCGCGGGCATGCTCGTCCATGGGCAGATCGGGTGGGCAGGCCAGATCGTTCTCGTCGAAACCGAAGCGCCGCAGCAGGCGTTCGATCAGTTCGATATGGTCCGGTTCGCCGGTGTGTGAGGCGGTGGCGATGGCCAGCTCGGCCTCGTCGAGTGGTTCGAAACCGTGCTTGAGCAGGGTGAGCGCCTGCATCGGCTTATTGGTGGACCGCGGATAGATCGGTACGTGGACCGAGCCGGCCTCGAAGGTGGGTTCGCCGTCCGGCCCGATGATCACCACCGAGCCCCGGTGCACGCATTCCCGGAATCCGGAGCGGACCATCTCCACCAATTCGACGCTCATCCGATCGGCTCCGGTTCGGTGGCGGCGTCGCCCGTGGCCGCGGTGCGCCGCTTCATATGGCGGGCGACCTGGGCACGGATATCGTCGGAGATGGTGGGTTCGGCGTCGAGCAGTACCGCCAGCCGGTCGGGGTCGGCGCCGGTGAAGACATCCCGGACGGTGACGCCGTGGGCGGGTACGTGGACGAACTCGACCCGGTCACCCGCGGCGACCGTGCCCTCGGTGAGGACCCGGAAGTAGCAGCCGGTATCGCCGCGCAGGGTGAACCTGCGCACCCACTGGGGTTCGCCGGTCCAGTGCCCGAAGGTGGCGCACGGGACCCGGGGCGCGCTCACCTCGAACAGCGCCCCGCCGATCGTGCAGCGCGCGCCGATCACCGCGTCGCTCAGCGGTAGCCCGGTGATCCGCAGGTTCTCCCCGAACCAGCCGGCCGGCAGCTCCCGGCCGAGTTCGGCGCCCCAGTTCGTGGCGTCCTCGTCGGCGTAGCCGTAGACGGCCTGATGTATTCCGCCGTGGTGTTCGGTGTTGCATACGTGGTCGCCGTCGAGACCGAGCCGGCCGGCCCGGACCCGGCCGGCGACCGGGCGTTTGTCGATGGCGGTGCGGCCGACGCGACCCGGCACCGGCAACTCGGCGTGCACGGTGCAGACGGCCAGAATCCGCCCGGTGTCCCCAACCCGCATCGGCGCTCGTTCCTCTCGGCTCGTGGTGCTGGATCAGCGGCCGCGGAGCCGTTCGATGGCCTGCCGGCCGGCCTGCGGGCTGTCGTCGGCGAGTACCGAATCGGGGTCGATGGCGGCCGCGGTTGCGCCGACGGTGAGCTGGGTGTCGGCCGGGACCGCGCGTTTGATCAGCGCCAGGGCGATGGGGCCGAACTCGTAGTGGTCGATCACGGTGCCGAGGACGCCGACGGAACGTCCGCCCGCTGTGACGGCGTCGCCGGGGGCGGGCCGTTCGTCGGCGGAACCGTCGAGATGGAGCAGGACCAGCCGCCGCGGCGGTTTGCCGAGATTGTGCACGCGCGCCACGGTTTCCTGACCCCGGTAGCACCCCTTGTCCAGGTGTACCGCGCCGTACTCCTCGGGCCCGCCGATCCAGTTCACCTCGTGCGGGATGGTGCGGTCGTCGGTATCGATCCCGATCCTGGGCCGCAGGGCCGCCACTCGCAGGGCCTCGTAGGTCCAGGACCCCGCGGGTTGCGCGCCGGCCTCGACGAGTCCGTGCCACCGGGTGAGCAACTGCTCCCGGGGCAGCACCAGATCGAAGGAGTCGGCGGTGGGCCACGGCATCCGGCGCAGGAAGCCGCCGCCGGGCAACGGCAGGGCCTCGTAGGTATCGGGCAGCCGGTCGAGGCCCAGGGCGGGCAGTAGATCGGCGGCCTGCGGGCCCAGCAGGCTCAGCACCGCGTGATCGGGGGCCTCGCGCGGTTGCGCGTCGGCCCAGAACACCATTTTGGTGAGGAAGTCCAGGAGAGCGGGCCCGCGGTCGGCTTCGGTATCGATCCACACCGTGCCGTCCAGCTCGGTGAGCACGAAATGATGCAGAACCCGGCCGTTGAGATCCAGATCCAGATTCTCCGCGGACCGGCCTTCGCCGAGTTCGGTGATGTGCTGGCTGGTGACCGTGTGCAGCCAGCTCAGCCGTTCCGAGCCCGTGATGGTGAAGACGAACCGGTGCGAGCGGTCCACCACGGCGACGCGCTGCACGGCGGCGCGTTGTTCGCCGAGCGGATCGCCGTAGTGCCAGGGCACGGGGGCGTCCGGGGAGCCCGGCGCGGCGGCGACGGCTCCCGGTACTGCGAGGACAGGGCTGGGTGCGGCGACCACGGACACGGCTTCCACTCTAGGAGCCGATCGGTGTTTCGCGCATCAGCGGGGCCTCGACCTGGTGTTTCGTGGCCGCCCGATCAGCCCTCATCCGCCCGGACGGGTATCAGCGGCAGCCAGCGGGTGATCTCGCCGGCCCGGCTCCCGGAGGCGTCGACGGACCCGGCCGTCACCGCCTCGGCGAAATCCCGTAGACCGGTCGCCAGGAGCAGCCAGGTCCGCGGATCGGTCTCCACGACGTTCGGCGGTGTTCCGCGGGTATGCCGCGGACCCTCGACACATTGGACCGCGACGAACGGCGGAACCCGTACCTCTACCGAATGGCCCGGTGCCACGGCCGCCAGGGCGCGCGCGGTGGCGCGGACGGCGGCGGCGAGTTCGGGGCGGGCCGGTGCCGGGTGGGTCTCGTCGAGCAGCCACGCGCGTATCGCCGTCACCGCCGACCGCGCCGCGGCCGGATCGTTATCCGTTCGTCGCGCCACCGCCCGACTCTAACCAGCACCGGCACGCCGGAACCAGCGCGGCCGCGGGGCCCGGCGGGCCGCGGCGGCGCACCCCGAAGTCCGGTCCTCCGGCCGCCGCCCGGCCCGATATTGTCCGGACTGCCTGGCATTCCGGCCGTCATCGCGGGCGGTGTTGGCCTACGCTCGTGGCCATGGTGGATCGAGTTCTTGTAACACTCGACGGCGAGGTCCGCGACGCGGACCAGCCGTTGTTGTATGCCGACGATATCGGGGTTCTGCGCGGTGACGGGATCTTCGAGACGGTGCTGATCCGCGGTGGCACGGTCTGCGCGCTCGACTTCCATCTCGCCCGGCTGCGCCGTTCCGCGCAGGCACTCGATCTACCCGAGCCCGATCTGGCGCGCTGGCGCGCGGCGATGGAGACGGCGGCCAAGGAATGGGGCGCCGATTCCGAGGGCGTGATGCGCCTGGTACTGACGCGGGGCAGAGAGAGCGCGCTGGGCGATCCCGCGGCGGCGGTCAGATCCGGCGAACTGTCCGAGGCCGTCCCGGTGCCCACGACCTACGTCCTGGTGACCGCGCTGGCCGAACGGGTCGCCAAGGCCCGGACCGACGGCGTCGCGGTGGTGACGCTGACCCGCGGTATCTCGATCGATCTCGCGCAGGCAGCGCCCTGGCAGCTGCTGGGCGCGAAAACCCTGTCCTACGCCACGAATATGGCCGCGCTGCGGTTCGCCACCCGGATGGGCGCCGACGATGTGATCTTCACCAGTACCGAGCATCGGGTGCTGGAGGGGCCCCGGTCGACGGTGGTGATCGCGCGCGGCAAACAACTGCTCACCCCGCCGCACAAGCACGGTGTGCTGCCGGGGGTCACGCAGCGCGCGCTCTACGCCGAGGCCGAGCGCCACGGTTACGAATGCAAGTACGAACCGCTTTTCACCGCGGACCTGTTCGACTGCGACAGCATCTGGATGCTCAGCAGTGTGACTCTCGCCGCACGAGTGAATTCGCTGGACGGCGTACGGATGTCGGCGTCGGAGTCGGCCGCCGAGATCGCCGAGATGGTCGATCGCGGGATCGAACGCACCGGGACCATTGCGGACTGGTGAAGGGGGCGGGCCCGGTCACGTGTGCCGGCTCGGGAAGTGTTGCGGGATCGTATGGAGATCGATCGGCATGTCGTGTTCGGCGACACATTGATCCGGTGACCCGGGTGCGTACTCTTTAACTACGACACGTCGTAGTAACAGGAGGCTCGGTGTGGACGCCCTGGATGTCTCGCGGTGGCAGTTCGGCATCACGACCGTCTACCACTTCTTGTTCGTTCCCTTGACGATCGGCCTGGCGCCTCTGGTCGCCGGGATGCAGACCGCGTGGGTGATCACGGGCAAGGAGCATTGGTACCGGCTTACCAAATTCTTCGGAAAGCTCTTCCTGATCAACTTCGCGCTCGGCGTCGCCACCGGGATCGTGCAGGAGTTCCAGTTCGGGATGAACTGGAGCGAGTACTCCCGATTCGTCGGCGATGTCTTCGGAGCGCCGCTGGCCCTCGAGGGACTGGTCGCGTTCTTCATGGAGTCCACGTTCATCGGGCTCTGGATCTTCGGCTGGTCGCGGCTGCCGAAACTCGTCCATCTGGGCACCATCTGGATGGTCGCGATCGGGGTCAACGCCTCCGCGTACTTCATCATCGCGGCCAACTCGTTCATGCAGCATCCGGTCGGCGCGCGATACAACCCGGAGACCGGCCGCGCCGAGCTCACCAGCATCGTCGAACTACTCACCAACAACACCGCGCTGGCCGCTTTCCCGCATGTGGTCGCGGGATCGTTCCTTACCGCCGCGACCTTCGTCGCCGGTATCGCCGGATGGTGGATGGTCCGGCACGCGCGCAGCGGTGACGCCGGCCGCCTCGAGGAAGCCCGCGCCGTATGGCGCCCGGCGGCGCGGGTCTCGCTGCTGATCGCGGTGATCTCCGGGGTGGCCCTGGTGTACACCGGCGATGTGCAGGGCAAGCTGATGTTCGACCAGCAGCCCATGAAGATGGCCTCCGCGGAATCGCTGTGCCACACCCAGGTCGATCCGGATTTCTCGATCCTCACCGTCGGCACCCACAACAACTGCGACAGCGTGACCCATGTGCTCGAAGTGCCCTATGTGCTGCCCTGGCTGGCCGAGGGCACGTTCACCGGAGTCGAACTGCAGGGCGTCGTAGACCTCCAGCAGGCCTACAACGAGAAGTTCGGGCCCGGCGACTACCGGCCCAACCTGTTCGTCACCTATTGGTCGTTCCGCGCCATGATCGGCCTCGCGGCCGGATCGGCGGTCCTGGTCTTCGCCGGATTCTGGGTGACCAGACGCGGCCGGGTCCCGGACAAACGCTGGTTCTCCTGGCTGAGCCTGCTGGCGATACCGACTCCGTTCCTGGCGAATTCGGCCGGCTGGGTGTTCACCGAAATGGGTCGCCAGCCCTGGGTGGTGGTGCCCAACCCGACCGGTGACCAGGAGTTGCGTCTCATGGTGCAGGAGGGCGTCTCCGATCACGCGACCGTGACGGTCTGGATCTCGCTGATCACCTTCACCGTGGTCTACGGGCTGCTCGCCGTTGTGTGGTTCTACCTGATGCGCCGCTACGTGCGCGAGGGTCCGGAACAGCCGCACGACGAGACCGCCGCCACCGGCGGCCCCACCGAAAAACCTGCCGAAGAGCAGCTTTCGTTCGCCTACTAGGAGCCGGGGATGGAACTGCAGGAATTCTGGTTTTTGCTCATCGGAGTGCTCTTCACCGGGTATTTCGTGCTGGAGGGTTTCGATTTCGGCGTCGGCATGCTCATGCCGATCCTCGGAAAAGGCTCGGTATCCACTGGCGGTGCTCGCGGGCAGGCTGCCGCCTCCGGGCCTGACGCTCTCACCGCGGATACCCGCCGCCGAGTGGTACTCAACACCATCGGCCCGGTGTGGGACGGCAACGAGGTCTGGCTGATCACCGCCGGCGGCGCGCTGTTCGCCGCGTTCCCGGAGTGGTACGCGAGTATGTTCTCCGGTTTCTACTTCGCCCTGCTGCTGTTGCTCGTGGCGTTGATCCTGCGGATCTGCGCCATCGAATACCGCGGCAAGATCGACGATCCGCGCTGGCGGGCCCGCTGCGATATCGGAATCGGAATCGGCTCCTGGGTACCCGCCCTGGCCTGGGGCTGGGTATTCGCCAATATCGTGCGCGGGGTGCCGCTGGATGCCGATAAGCAGTTCGCCGGGTCGTTCGGTGAGTTCTTCTCGCCGTACGCGCTACTGGGCGGGCTCACCACCGGGTTGCTCTTCGCGCTGCACGGTGCGGTGTTCCTGACCCTGAAGACCGCGGGGGAGGTCCGCGACGACGCCGTCCGCATCGCGCGGCTGCTGCTGGCGCCGACGGCGGTCGTGGTGGCCGGGTTCGGCCTGTGGACCCAGCTCGCCTACGGCAGCGGCTGGACCTGGATCCTGGTGGCGCTGGCGGTGTTCGGGCTCGTCGCCGGCGCCGTAGCGCTGTTCGCCGGACGGGACGGCTGGTCCTTCGCCGGGACCGCGCTGACCGTGCTGTCGGCCTCGGCCCTGCTCTTCGGTGCGCTGTTCCCCGATGTGCTGCCCTCCACGATCGATCCCGCGTTCGGCCTGACCGTCGACAACGCCTCGTCGACTCCCTACACGCTGAAGGTGATGAGCTGGGCCGCGGTACTGGTCACGCCGGTCGTCCTCGGATACCAGGCCTGGACGTACTGGGTGTTCCGCAAACGCATTAGGGTCGAACACATCCCGCCCGGAATCGGACTTTCCCCCCGCGTCGCCACCGAGGAGTGACACCGAATGGCCCGCCCGCCCGTGGACCCACGCCTCTGGCGCCATGCCCGCTCCGCCCGGAGGTATCTGGCGCTCTCCGTAGGTCTTTCGCTGGTGACCACGGTGACGATCGTGGTGACCGCGGTCGCGCTGGGCCGGGTGCTGGCCGGTGTCATCACCGATCCCGGCCGCCGCGCACTCGGTGCGTGGACCGTGGAACTGGTGGTGCTCGCCCTGGCGCTGGCCGGTCGCGGCCTGGCCTCGTGGTGGCAGTCGCGGATCGCGCACCGGGCGGGGGTGCGGGTCGTCGCGGAACTGGAGGAGTCGGTGCTGAACGCGGGCGCCGCCCTTGCGCCCCGCGAACTCGACGCGCGCCGCACCGAGATCGCTGTCGTGGTGGGCAGCGGGCTCAGCGGGCTGCGCGCCTACCTCACCGGCTACCTGCCCGCTCTGCTGCTCGCCGTCCTGGTGCCGCCGGTGGTGCTGGCGGTGATCGCGGCGCACGATCTCACCTCCGCGCTCATCGTGGTCGTCACGCTGCCGCTCATCCCGGTCTTCATGGTGCTGATCGGCCTGCTCACCGAGGGCCGGGCCCGGGCCACCCTGGATGCCACCACCCGGCTCTCGGACCGGCTGCTCGACCTCTTCGCCGGAATGCCCACGCTGCGCGCGCTCGGGCGGGAAGGCGTGGACGGACCGGATATCCCGGGCCGCAGTATGAGCGGCCGGGTCCGCGAGCTCGGCGAATCGCTGCACAAGCGCACGATGGCGGCCCTGCGGCTCGCTTTCCTGTCCGCCATGGTGCTGGAACTGCTGGCGACCCTCTCGGTGGCGCTGGTCGCGGTCGCGATCGGGATGCGGCTGGTGCACGGCGATATGAGCCTCTACGCCGGGATCGTCGCACTCGTACTCGCCCCGGAGGTGTACCTGCCGCTACGGGCCGTCGGGGAGCGTTTCCACGCCGCCCAGGACGGTACGGCCGCCGCGGACCGGGCCTTCGCGATCCTGGACCGGAATCCGCCCGCCACCGACTCCGGCGCGGAGCCGGGCAGCGTCGGCCCCGGGATTCCGAATCTGCCCGGCCGTGGTGGCCGGGCACTCACCGCCCCATCCGATTCCGGCCCCGCCCTGATCGAAATCCGTGACCTGACCGTCGAATCCAGGGACGGCGCCGCACCGGACGGCCTGTCCGCGATCCTGCGGCCCGGCCGGGTCACCGCTCTCACCGGACCCAACGGCAGCGGTAAATCCACCGCGCTGCAGGCGATTCTCGGGCTGGTCGAACCCACCGCCGGCGCCGTACTCGCCGACGGTGTGGATATCCGATCGATGCCGCCGGAGCAATGGTGGTCGCGGCTGGCCTGGTTACCGCAACGGCCGGTGCTGGTGCCGGGAACCCTGCGCGAGAATCTGGAACTGCTCGGGGCCACCGTGGCGGGTTCGCCGCGCCGGGGCCCGGCGCGGGTCCTCAGCGAACTCGACGCCGCCTGTGCGGTAACCGGATTCGACGCCGTGCTCGAGGCGCTGCCCGCGCGATGGGATACCGTGGTCGGGTCCGGGGGGATCGGGCTCTCCCTGGGACAACGCCAGCGGCTCGCGCTCACCCGCGTGCTCGCCGCGGATCGCCCGATCGTGCTCCTGGACGAACCGACCGCCCATCTGGATCCCGACAGTGAAGTCGAAGTGGCGGCGGCGCTCACCACACTCGCCCGTACCGGCGTCACAGTGGTGCTGGTCGCGCACCGGCCCGCGCTGCTGTCCGCCGCCGACGAGATCGTCACCGTACCCATGCGCTCCCCTCGAATTTCGCCATGAACCCACGAAACCCGCACCGCTCCGCCGCCCGCGCCCGCGCGGCCCGGCCTCCCGCTGTCCGCCCGGCCCGGCGCTGGGTCCGCACCCGGTTGCTACTCCGCGATATCCGGCAGATGTGGGCCATGCTCGAAATCCCGCGTTCGCGACTGGCCGTCGCGGTCGCATGGGGTGTGCTCGCGCTGGGCAGCGGCCTGGGCCTGGCGGCGCTGGCCGCCTGGCTCATCGCCCGGGCCTGGCAGATGCCCCCGGTACTGGATCTGACGGTCGCGGTGGTCGCGGTACGGGCTCTGGGTATCTCGCGCGGGGTATGCCGGTACCTGGAGCGGTTGGCGACCCACTATGTGGCACTGCGGTCCATGACGGCCGCGCGGACCTCGGTCTACCGGGCGCTGGCCCGGGCGCCGCTGTGGATGACGCGGCGCTCCGACGGCGAGCCGGGGGTCGCCGGAACCGGTTCGGCCCGAACCGCCCCCGGCGGACCCGGGCGGCTGCGTCGCGGCGATGTGCTGGTCCGGGTGGGCACCGATATCGACGACCTGGGCGCGGTGGTGGTCCGCACCTTCGTCCCCGCGGCGGTCGCGCTGGTGCTCTCGCTGGCCGCGGTCGCCCTGCTCGCGTTCGTCTCGCCCGCCGCCGCGGCGATCCTGGCGGCGGCGCTGATCTTTTCCGGTGTGGTGGCGCCGTGGCTGTCCGCACGGGCGGCCGCCGACGCCGAACGGTCGGCCCGCGCCGACCGCGCCGAGTTCACCGCGCACGCGCTCACGGTGCTCGACCACGCGCCGGAACTGCGGGTGGCCGGGAAACTGGATACCGCTCTCGGCGCGGCCACCGCGGCGAACCGCCGGGTGCTCGCCGCCGAAGACGCGGCCGCCGGGCGTACCGCGTGGGCCGCGGCCGCGATCCCGCTCGCGACGGGGGTCACGGTGCTGGCCGCCCTGCTCATCGGTATCACCCTGTACGGTCCGGACGGCGGCGCCCCGGGCGCGATGACACCGATGGCGCTGGCCGTCCTGGTCCTGCTGCCGCTGTCGTCCTTCGAGGCCACGGGCGCGCTTCCGGCCGCTGCCCAGGCCCTCACCGTCGCCCGTGCCGCCCTGCACCGGCTGCGGGCTGTCTCGCCCGACCACCGCCCGGCCGGTGACGACGCGACCGTCACCGGCCACGCCGCGGCCGAACCGGCCGGCACCCGCAAACGATTCGGGACCGGCGGTTATCCCCATCCGTTCCCCTACGCGGACAGCCGCGCCGACGGAGTGGTGATCGGCTGGGTGGGCGACGGCCAGTGGCAGATCCCGGAGCGTCCGCACGCGTCACGGGTCGTGGTGATCGGTCCCAGTGGTGCGGGCAAGACGACCCTGCTGATGGCCTGGGCCGGTCTGTTCGACACCCCGGACGAACGGGTGCGATTCTTCGCGGAGGACGCGCATCTCTTCGGGACCAGCGTGCTGGAGAACCTGCGAGTGGCGCGCGGCGACCTCGATGCCGGTACAGCCGAGCGCGCCCTGCGCGCCGTGGGCCTGGGGGACTGGCTCGACGGACTGGCCGACGGCGTGCACACCGAACTGACCGGCGGTGCGGCCGCCGTCTCGGGCGGCCAGCGGCGCCGGATCCTGCTCGCCCGGGCCCTGGTGTCACCGGCCGCGGCGCTGCTGCTGGACGAACCCACCGAACACCTCGACGCGGCCGCGGGCGCCGAACTGCTGTGCGCCCTGCTCGACCGCGACAGCGGGTTGGTGGAACCGGACCGGGATGTGGTGGTGGTCACCCATCAGCCGCCGATCGGGCACCGTGCCGGACTGGTGATCACGGTCGATGAGTCGGGCCAGGTCCGGGCCGCTTTCCCGGATCGCCCGGCCGGCCGTTACGCCCTCGACGAAATTCCGTTGCCGACCCCCGCCTGCGGTGGCTAAGTTCGTCGGTACACAAGGAAGGAGGTGATCCCAAGAATGGAAATTCTCAGGACGCGTGAGGTGGCTGTCAGCTAGCGCTGTAGCCGGCTGTGCACGGATTCCGTTCACCCGACAGCGATGAGCGAATTCCAGGCAGCCACCCGGCCCCCGAGTCCCCGGTCCGTCCGATCGGGATCGGCGGCGAGACCCACCGGTATCCCTACCGCGGGCTCGCGCCGATACGGCTCGGGGGTCGTTCCCGTTTCGGGGGTGCTCTCAGCCGATATAGCGGTGGAGTCGCGCGGAGAGCCGCGGCTGCAGTGGGCCGTCGGCCACCACCCGCTCCTCCACATACGCGAGGTCGCCGCCCTCCACGATGCCGTAGAGGCGTTTGGCGCCGCCCACCACCGCACCGGTCTGGCTGCGGATCACCACATCGGTGGCCAGCTCCCAGGACGACTGGGTCAGCGCGGTGCCGTAGAACAGTTCGACGATGCCGGTGCTGTGCGTCAGCAGCAACTCCAGCACCTCGTCGTCGTCATCGGTCCCGACCCGCCAGAAACCGCGCTCCCGCAGATCCGGGCCGCCGTAGCCGCCGTCGGACTCCACGAACCAGGAGCGCGAATCCCAGCTCAGATAGTCCCCGCCGTCATGGGAGACCACGATCTGCTGGCCGAACCGGTAATCGCCGCGCTCGGGATTGTTGCCCTCACCCTCACCGCGCCACACCCCGACCATCGGCAGCAGCGCCAGCATGGCCGGATTCAGATCCGGGCCGAGGCGCAGATTGGCCGTATCGTCGGGCAGCGGAAGGTCGGGGAGCACCGGGATATTGCGACCGCCGGTCGCCTGCGCGCGCTCGGCCGCGTCGGCCACCGCCTGATCACCGCTGAGCGGCGAGTGGTGTTCGCCGCCGCGCCCGTTCTGGGCGGCGGGGTCGGCCGGGGGCTTACCGTTGCTGTTGTCGCTCGCTCGCTCGGCCGGATCGGAACCTTCGCTCGCGAGATCGCTCATGACTCGGTGAACAGCCGGTAGAAGACGTACAGGCCGAACCAGCCGATGAGAACCGACACGGCGATCAGCAGAATCTCGAAGAAGAGGACCACAGGGTCATCTTATGCGCGCCTCCGGCGCGCGGGTTTCGGCCCCCTCGGTCCCTGCTTTCAGCCCTCGGGACTCGCGCCTTCGGCGCCTCGCTTCGAGGGCTGAAAGCGGGGACGGGCCGAAACCTTGGAGGGCCTCGCTGGACTCGGCACAGGTGGTGGGCGCGAATACCCGGCCGCCGGGAGCGCCCCCGAAACACGGATGGCCCAGGACCGGCCGGTGCGGGCGGTCCTGGGCCATCGGGCCGTCTTCGTTACTTCGAGACGGTGACGTCCACGTTGTGGATGCCGGGGCCTTCGGGGCGGATCTCGGTGGAGCCGTTGCCCGAGGACGACAGCGCGCGCAGGGTCCAGCTGCCCGGTGCGGCGAAGAAGCGGAAGTCGCCGGTGCCCGACGCGACCACTTCGGCGGTGAAATCACCGTTGCCGTCGAGCAGGCGGACGAAGGCGCCGCCCACCGGCTCGGAATCGGTGCCGAGCACGCGGCCGGTGATCACCGTTTCCTTCTCCACATCGACGCCGGCCGGGATGTCCTGGCCTTGGGTAGGTGCTGCACACATGGCGATTACTCTCCCAACTCGATAGGTGCGCCGACCAGCGAACCGTATTCGGTCCAGCTGCCATCGTAGTTCTTGACGTTCTGGTGCCCGAGCAGCTCCTGCAGCACGAACCAGGTGTGCGAGGAACGCTCGCCGATCCGGCAGTAGGCGATGGTCTCCTTGTTGCCGTCGAGGCCGGCCTCACCGTAGATCTTGGTGAGCTCGTCGTCGGAACGGAAGGTGCCGTCCTCGTTGGCGGCCTTGCTCCACGGCACGTTGATCGCACCGGGGATATGGCCGGGACGCTGGCTCTGCTCCTGCGGCAGGTGCGCGGGAGCCAGGATCTTGCCGGAGAACTCGTCGGGGGAGCGCACGTCCACCAGGTTCTTGGTGCCGATGGCGGCGATGACCTCGTCGCGGAAGGCGCGGATGGTGTTGTCCGGCTGGGCGGCCTTGTACTGGGTGGCCGGCCGGGACACCGCGTCACGGGAGAGGGGACGCCCGTCGAGCTCCCACTTCTTGCGGCCGCCGTCGAGCAGTTTGACGTTGTTGTGGCCGTACAGCTTGAAGTACCAGTACGCGTAGGCGGCGAACCAGTTGTTGTTGCCGCCGTAGAGGATGACCTCGTCGTCGTTGGAGATTCCGCGCTCGGAGAGGAGCGTGGAGAACTGCTCCTGGTTCACGAAATCGCGACGAACCTGATCCTGCAGGTCCTTCTTCCAGTCGAGCCGGACGGCGCCCTCGATGTGGCCACCTTCATAGGCGGTGGTGTCCTCGTCGACCTCGACGAAGACGACGCCGGGGGTCTTGAGATTCTCTTCGGCCCAGTCGACGGAGACCAGGACATCGGAGCGAGCCATTTTCTTCCTTTCGGTGGTGACTTGCGGTTCGGTTCAGTGCGTGGTGGGGGACGGGGACAGCCGCGAGACGAGCGGGTAGATCTTGCAGCCGAGGCAGATGCCGAACGCGGCGTTCAGGAACGCCGCGAACAGCGCGAAGCCGGCGAACAGCGCGCCGACGACGGAGGAGCCGATCAGGAACCCGAGCAGGCTCACCGCGGCGAAGATCAGGCCCAGCAGCTGGGCGAACCGCAGCGGCGGCGTGGGCTCGGTCTCGGTCACCGGACCCAGCCGGGGTGCGACCAGGCGGGCGTAGATCAGGCCGTACGGGTGCCGCCGCGGGCCGAGCGCGGCGCCCAGCCCGAAGACCAGCGCCTGAACGGCGATCAGGGCCGCCGCGGCGGCCGGCGCGATCCCGGCGAGCAGTAGCACGACGACGAGAACCGCGGTGGTGACCCAGGCCACGAATCGCGGGCCGCGGATATCGACCTCGGCCGGCGGCGAAACGGTGTCGGTGGACGTAGTGGACATGGAGGAAGCTCCTGCGCTCGAACTTATCGGCGGATTCGGCCGGTTCGCCGGGGGATGAAATCGCTCGCGCGGACGAACCGTGGTCGGCGTCAGGAAAAGACCCGACCGCTCAGCGGCACAGGCAGCAACAACCACCGAGGCGGCACAGGTCGACTGTGCGGCGACGGGTGAGCATCAGCTCATGGTGGTTTTGCACAACGCGCAGTCTACCCAATCCCGTCCGAGATCGACCAGGTAGGGGGAAGCTGGAATTTTGGAGCTGGAATTTTGGAGCAGCTCCGCTGCTCGAGGTTCGGCCCTCCTGGGCGTCGGCTGTCAGCGCTCGAGACTCGTGGCTTCGCCACATGCGCTTCGAGCGCTGACAGCCGACGCGGGCCGAACCCTTTCGTGCGGCGTTTCCCTCGAGCAAGTGGGGTGGTTTCCAGCGGGCATATGTACAGGTAACCCCCCTGGATGTGCGGGTCGGGAAAAGGGCGCCCCGGCACTCTCACCTTTGTCCAAATGGTCGCCCCCGCCAGGGCGGGGCCCGCCCCGGTTCTGGAGCGACCAGAGGGAGGGAGCGCAGCGACCGACCGCCGGGAGTGAAGAACCGGGGTTAATAGGGCCCCGCCCTCGAGCGGCGGAGCCGCTCCAATTACACCGTGAGGGGGGTGAGGGCGCTGCGGAGGTCGGTGGTTTTGGGGACGCCGGAGATGCGGAAGCGTTCGCGGCCCTCGGCGTCGAAGACGAAGGTCGTCGGCAGGGAGAGGACGTTGAGGGCGCGGGCCAGGGCGGGGTCGGCGTCGATATCGATTTCGATATCGCGCGGCGGCTGCGGGGAGTCCGCGAGGCCCGAGGTGGCGTCGGCGACCACGCGGCGGACCGCCGCGCAGGGGCCGCACCAGTCGGCGGAGAAGTGCAGGACCGCCGGGCCGGAGCCGGTGACTCCGGCGGCGACCAGCAGTTCCTCGCGTTCGCCGCCGTCGCGGTCCAGGCTTGCGGGGGCCGAGCGCACCGCGCCCTCACGGTTCCGCAGGTAGAGGCCTACCGCCAGGCCCGCCAGCAGCATTACCGCCAGGATGGTGATCTCGATCATGGTCGCCGCAATCTGTTCAGGTCGATCGTTACGTCTTTGCCCCGGCCCTCCACCACGATATGGCCGCCCAGGGCGGTGACCTCGGAGGGCCGGATGCCGAACGGGAGTTCCTTGGTATCGATCGTACGGGTGAACATCGCCAGCACCGCCGGGATGTCGGTCTCGGCGACCACCGGTTCCGAGGGCACCGGTGAGATCTCCTCGGTGTACAGACCGCTGGCCACGATCCGGACCTGATCGCCGTCGAGCGACAGATCCGCCGCCACACTCACCCGTTCACCGGTGAAACTGGCGCCCTGCTGGCCGCTGGGCGCCGCGGGCAGTGTCCCGGTGAGGACCAGGGCGCCCGCGGTGGTCATACCGGATCCGCCGGATCCGCCGGTCCCGTCGGATTTGTCCGCGGGGCGGGAATGCACCTCGAGGTCGGGGATGCCGAAGAGCCGTCCGAGTTCGGTGGGCGCGACCCGCATCCGGACATCCACCTGATCCACCGGGACACTGCGCACCCGGCCGTCGACCAGATCGCTGAGCGGCAGTTGCATCCCGCGCAGGGTCGCTTCCAGGCCGATCTCGCCGGGGATATCCGGCCGGACACTGTCGGCCTTGATCTCGATGTTCTCGTAGCTGCCGTCGAGCGCCTGCCGCAGGAAGGGGAACCCGTGGAAGGTGACCTCCGGGTCGGCGCTCAGGTCGGCCCCCACCCGGAGCGACCGGGATACGCGGTACTCCGAGTATGCGGCGGCGCCGAAGTCGACGACTACTGCCAGCCCGGCCAGGCACAGCAGTCCGATGATCAGCTTCCGCATGTCATGCACCCTAATAGACGCTCTGTGAGCCCCACGCACAGCTGGTCCGAGTCCGGTCGACGCGCAATCGTGGATGGCGGCCTTCGAGCACCCGCCCGACCCAGGCCTCCCGCCCCCGGCGTCCGGTTACCCGCGTACATCCGCATGGTCGCACCTGTGGCCGGCCCGCCTGGTACCAGCAGGCCTCGGACCTCTCCTGGCCGGCCGCACCCATGGGCGGGGCCCGCCCCGGTTCTGGAGCGACCAGAGGGAGGGAGCGCAGCGACCGACCGCCGGGAGTGAAGAACCGGGGTTAATAGGGCCCCGCC
>NZ_JBVJHV010000011.1:0-171941 GCF_055586645.1 Nocardia sp. NPDC049935
TTGGCGATCACCCGATGAGTTCGAGGCGAGCTACCATCACCCGGTTCCGGCCGGAACCTGATAACCCCGCCCTCCAACAATGCGGGGGAACCTCAGGGATCTTCGAGTCGCACCAGGGCCCACGCGGGCCGCAGGTAGCGCACTCTTTATTGCGAGTCGAATACGTCGTGTCCGCGCTGGTCTTGCGGGCATCCGGTGGTGGTCCTGCCTTCCCGCGTGGCGCCCTTCGTTGGCGGCCTTGGTGAGCTCACCGCGCGTGGTGCGTGGCCCACGGAAACCTATAGCGGGTCACTTTCGATTGTGGAACAGTTGCCATAATTGACTACGTATGAGGACGGTGTGGCTTGCTTGATCTGAGCGACGCGAAAATAAAGACTCGGCGAGCGAAACTGCTTTGGAACGACTTAGTTGTGATTATCCGGGAGTGGGCAGGAGGCAATGGAATACATTTAGCACTGAAAAGCGATCCCCTTTTAGCTCTGGATGTCTGGTATATATACAAGGTTCGGGAGCCGTCCGAGTCGATTGAGGCTATTTGTGGTGATATTCTAGATAACCTGAGAAACGCGCTAGACTATATTGCATGGCAGATATTCCTAACTGCTGGAGGTGATGCCTCTACAAAGGA
Source organism: Nocardia sp. NPDC049935 (assembly GCF_055586645.1). NCBI lineage: Bacteria > Bacillati > Actinomycetota > Actinomycetes > Mycobacteriales > Nocardiaceae > Nocardia > Nocardia sp. NPDC049935. The sequence goes on from NZ_JBVJHV010000011.1 coordinate 629, forward strand.
AGCGACTCACGTATATTTCCCGATAGTGGATGATGAAGATAAGTGGAACAAGACCTTGAAAAGTAAGGTTCCCAATGCTTGGGCGGCTGCTGCGGAGGCGCTTCGTGAGTGTCAACCGTTCAATGAGCTCGATGAGATCGACCGGAGAGATTCGGAACTCATGCTGCTCCAGGGACTGAACAGTAAGGACAAGCATCGTCAATTGAGCATCGTCGCCGTGGGGAACATGGCCCTCGGCAGTAGTAGGCCCACTCTGCCGGATAGTCTCGGGATATCACTGGGTCTCACCCGTCCGGGGCCCAAGCTTGAATTGAATATAGCGAATGAGATCGGAAGGCGGGTCATTTTTCATGCAAATTCAATTCCGCCGGACATTAATGATGTAGCTCCTCGCGCTCTCGTCCCTGATCTTGAGCCGCTGCCGAAACCTTCCTATGACCTCAACTTGAGAAACGCTGAGTGGGAAATGGATATGCTTCGGCTTAAAGATTTGATAGCTACGGTCGATTCAATAATCGAAAAGTTCGAGGTGGTTGATCCGCCTCCGTCGAATTCTCTGTGAATAGGAGATGGCAGGAAGCATCCGTCCCCGGCGGAGGTCGAACCTGGCCTTGCTGAGTGGTGGTCTGCGCATACAGGGGCTGGCTTCCCCGCCTGCCCCATAGGGCCTGCCTTTCTCGGGTAGAGGCTCCGCGGTCAAGGGTGGCGTAGCCATCAGCGGAGCTGACGCCGTAGGCGCCCTTGACGGTGGAGGGGCCCGGGAACACAATGCAGGCCACCAGTCAGTAGGGCCACGCGGCCGAAGGTCGCGCAGTAGTTCAGGATTCCGACCCCATCGCACCGATTCCCCCGGGACAGGTCTACCCCCGGGAGAGAAGTGGGGGCCGTAGCCCCCGGTCCGGTCAGGTGGCATCGCATCCGCAGCCGATGCAGAGCAGCAGGTCCCCGTCGAGGTACCAGGCGCCGCCACCATCCCAGGTGCAGTGGGCGGGTTCGTAGGGCCATTCGTGGTCGGGGAACATCGCGCGCCCGACCCGGACGGGGTGACCGAAAGCGGCATCGCTGGTGGTGACGATGGTCCACTCCCCGGGCCTCGGAGGTGAGCAGACCACACCGGGTGACCACGACCGGGCACCCAACCCGAGCGGGTGAACGTCACCGGCCACGAATGGCCCTACGAACCGAATCGCAACGTGTGTCGCCTGGTACCTCGACGGGGACCGGACCACAGCCGGTCGACCGGGCACAGTGCCGGCGGATTCGTGGGCGACTGCGGGAGGTAAGCCGGGTACGGCACTCGTCGTGCCCACACTTCTTCGGTTATCGAAAACTCGGCAATCCCGGATCGGTGGGTGGCGGCGCGCAGCGCCGGCGCCTCTTGATCCTGTATGGCGAAATTCGGCAACCACTCGCGGAACATGATGTGCGGCGGAAGAATCGAGTGCATGACTGGGCTCGCGCTGACGCCTGAACGTCGAACCGAACTGGCCGCGCTGCTCGATGACGGGCCACGGTTGACGGCGGAGTATCCGAAGGTCGCGGAGTATCTGGATACGGCACCGATGCTGTCGGGGACCGGGAACCCGGAAGCTGACGCGGCGTTCGATCTGCGGTTCGTGCACTTCATGACCGGGGGTGCGACAGAGTTCGGCAATCCGTATTGGGAGATCGTCGGTCAGTCCGTCGGTACCGATGGTGAGCGCTTGGTGGTCAACGGTGGAAGCGCGAAGGGCAGTGTTCGGCTGGGGTTTGTGCAGACGATTCTCCAGGCTGCCTACGCCTATTCGATCTCTTCTCCTGGCACGCTCGAGTGGTTGAAGACGTTCGCGGGTGGGCGCACGGTGGTCGAGTTGGGTGCCGGTCGTGGATATTGGGCGCGGCTGCTCGACGGGCAGGGTGTGGTCGTGCGAGCGTTCGACTCCGAGCCGCCGAATACCTCCGCGAATCCCTCGTTCCCGGACACACCGGGACAGCCCGCGGTGTGGTTCCCGGTGGGTGGTGTGGACGAGTTCGCCGCCGAGCTGGACGAGGAGTCGGTGTTGTTCCTGTGCTGGCCGCCCGGCTGGGGCAACACGATGGCGTCGGAGGCGTTGGAGCTTTTCGAGTCGCGTGGTGGCCGGCGCCTGGTATTCATGGGCGAGCCCAAGGGCGGCAAAACCGGTGACGACGCGTTCTTCGATCGGCTGTCGTCCGCGTGGTCACTGAACAGCGTCGATGAGCAGTACGTGTCCTGGTGGAACCTCGCCGATGTAGCGCAAGGCTGGGTTCGGCAACCGTAGCCCGATACGAAGCATGGCCCGGTCCGCGATGGGATCGGGCCATGTTCTGTTTCGAGACGACCTCGGGCCGGCGCAAGCCCAGGCGCAGCTTTCCCACGCCGAGCTCTCGACGACCGAGCAGCACTACCTCCCGCGTCGGACTCGGGGGCGGGATGTCCGGGCAACGCTCGATCGGTACGCGGAAGGAAAGTAAGCACTCGAATGTAAGACGAAAGTAAGTCCTTTGCCCTCTCGTCCCCTCTATGCAGATCGACCCGCTACCTGTTGATGCTGGTAGCGGGTCGATCTCTGTGCGCCCGAAGGGATTCGAACCCCTAACCTTCTGGTCTGTAGCCGATGCCTTCGCTGCCTGCGAGAACGTGACGCCGCTGCGCTCTCGACGGCCGGCCTCGGCACCGCTGGCGCCCGTTCTGCCCGCCGCTTGATTCGTGATCTGAGTCACTACACAGCAATTCGAGGGTAAGGCTCAGATCCGCCGCGCCGCAACCGGGTAGCTATGGCTAACCTTCCCCTCCGGTTGCGGCGCGGAATTCCCCATTCGGAATACGCCCCGATAATTACAGGAATGTAATTCGGTTTTGCGTGGCCAAAAAATACTTGAGGATTAAACGTGGAAACTCTCGTCAATAAGACTGGAATTAGTCAAACTAAGATCATGAACTCGCACATACCTACGGCATGGGATGACCCGTTACGACATTACGAGCTGCATTTATCCGCAGCGGGAATGCCTCGAACTACGGTGAGCACGAGACTGTACCACCTGCGCAACATTGCGCGGCAGCTCGGCAAAACTGTTGGACCATGGGCACTTTCGGGGCAAGCGTTGGTCGCATGGGCCGGTGCGCAGAGGTGGGCAACAGAGACGCGCCGGGGGTATCGGAACACCTGTAAATCGTTCTGGGGCTGGGGGGTTGCTGCTGGTCATGCAACCGAAAACCCGGTTAACATGTGGCCTCCTGTCCCTGCGGCCAAGCCTCGGCCGCGGCCGGCCCCGAATCGGGTCTACCGCTCGGCGTTGGCCGCGGCGGATCCTCGGACCCGGATCATGCTCCGGCTCGCCGCGGAGTGCGGCCTTCGTCGCGCCGAGGTCGCCAAGGTGCACACCCGCGACCTCTGCGAGGAGATAGACGGTTGGGTGCTGATCGTGCACGGCAAGGGCGACAAGGATCGTCGGCTTCCGATACCGGACGATATCGCTGCGCTCGTCCGGGCCGGGGCCCATGGCCACTCGCCCGACGATCCGTTTGCGCCCCGCGAGGGCTTTCTGTTCCCGGGCGCCGACGACGGGCACCTGTCGCCGCGCTACGTCGGCACGCTGTGTGCCCGGGCCCTCGATGCCGTCCAGGGCGACGGGAACCGGTGGACCATGCACAAGCTCAGACATCGTTTCGCCACACTCAGTTACCGCGCTACGCGCGATATCCGGGCGGTACAGGAAGCGCTCGGGCATGCCAGTGTCGCGACGACACAGATATACACCGCGGTCGACCGCGATGAGGTCAGAGCGGCGGTGAATGCCGCGGCCTGATCCGCACAGCAGAAAGGCGCCCGGGAGTGGGGAAGCTCTAGGGCGCCTTCGCTGTGTTCGGGGGGAGATTATGCCGGCAGTGTGAAGAATGCGGCGTGTTGTGCGGCGGCGCTGTCCGGTGTGCGCTCCGGTATCAGCGAATCCCGGTAGGCCTCGCGCACCGCATCCCACAGCGCCGCATACTCGGGCAGTATCTCGCGAACCTCGTCGAGCGACGGATACCGCTCCGGATCGAACGCGATATGCCCGGGGTCTACTGCGGGTATTGGCTCGTCGGGCCACCGCAAGGCCGGTCGGTCGCTGCCCGGATCCTCGACGTACATCACGCCGAGCGTGGCGCCGCTCCTGCGCCATGCCGCGCGGACGCCGGCGGCCTCGGTGGTGTCGTAGACGTGTCCGGTCGAAAAGGCGTGGTAGGCGGTCATGCCGCATCCTCTCTGGGCCACTCGGTAAGCGGCTCGTCGTGGGCTTTGATCGTGTCCATGAGTCGGCCGGCTCGGGTCTCGTCGCGAGCCAGGACGCCCCATCCGCCCCCGACCATGCCATCGGCCCATAGGCCGGACCATCGGCCGATTGCGGCGTCGGCGAGTTGTGGGGCGAGCATGAAATACAGCGAGCCGCGGAACATTCGCGCGCGCTCGGTCGCAAGGTAGGTGCCCATCAGTGAACCGTCGACAAACCGCAGATTTCCCGACCACAGGTAATCGCCGGTCGCGGCGAATGTGAACTCTATTCCGCGGTGGGTCGCGGTGATTTCGTGCCGGTCGATCACCGGCTCGCGGTTGCGGCTGGTGTCCCACGCGGCGAACCATCGGCCGGATAGGTCAAGGCCCATTGGCATCTCGCCGAGCAGCTCGTCAGTCGATAGTCCGAGCGCGCGAGCGAGCTTCTTGATATTCGGGGCGGTCGGGTCTTGGCCTCCCGCTCCGCCCGCCTTCTCCCAGCGCCCGACTTGCCGGACGTTGGAACCGACAGCTTCGGCGAGGTCCTCCTGTTCCATTCCGAGAGCCTTGCGCCGCCCCCGGATGATGTCGCCGAGTGTCGGCATTTGTACCCCTGGTCTGGTCGGTGGACTCCCAATTACCAGCAACGATAACCGATTCGGCCCATCCCTCAACGTAGTTCGGGGGTATAGTCCTGTCACCGGACTAATGCTAGTCCAGTCACCGGACTAGCCTCCACCAGGGGAGAAGCAATGACCGTGACCATCGACAGACCCGGCGGGGATACGCCCGCCGCACGATGCGCCTTCTATCGCTCCCGCGGGTTGCCTGCGGTCGTCCAGCCCGAGACCGGCGCAATCGTCGTCTCGGCCTGCCGGAATCTTGGCGCGGTCACCATGCCCGCCGCGCTCGGTGCCGCGGTCAAGCGCTATATGCACGGTCGCGGTCTCGTTCCGGGCCCGGTCATCTCCCATCCGCGCTCGTGCCGGTGGACGTTTCTCGTCATCCCGGACATCCCGGATGACACGATGGTGTTCGCCGATATGTTCCGGCGCGACGTGTCGGTCGTGCGCGAGTCGGCCAAGATTGCCTTGCCCTCACCTACGCCGCGGAGTGCGATGTTCCGCTCGTGGGTAGTGCAGCCGAACGCGCTACAGCTTCGGCCATCCGGAATGGGCGTCGTGTGCGCGATCCGCGAGTGCCCGGTCGACCTCGGGGGCGGCGGGCGATGACCGAGACCATTCCCGGGCCAGCGAGCGCTAACGCTGCGCTCTGGTGGACCGATCACGCCGAGGTCGAGACGCTTACCCGGATAGCGGCACATCTCTCAGGCGACCCGCTCGGCCCGGCGCGACCGCCGACCACCGCGGACGCCGCGCGGTTGCGGCGCGACTTCGGTAACACCATCGCCAATCTGAGGATTGCCGATTTCGAGGAGGTGCCTCGTGTCCGGTGAGGGTGGGCGGCGGGCGATCCTCGTCGGCACACGGGAGACTGATACGCCGGATCTGCAACGTCTGATAGACCGGCATGGGCTCGACATCGTGTTCACGGTGACCGTGCCGTCCGTTCTCCGGCTCGCCGCGCTCGTCGCCGTTCAGCACCTCATTGAGCACGACGCCGAGGCGGTCGTCGCGCCGCACTTCACGCCCGAGGAAATCCGCGGCGAGCAAGTATGGCGCGCAGTGCTCGCGCTCGCTGATGTCGTGACCGCTACCGATGTGCTGCGATGGAAACCCGACGACACTCCGAGCCGGCCCTGAAACGCCGAATGCGCCCCCGCCGATTCTGTATCGATCAGCGGGGGCGCAATCGTGTCGCCGAACACTCAGCAGACCAGGGGACATCGTGACCACACCGGACGACTACGCGGCCAAACGTAGGCGGATGAACAGAAACGTACTGATCGTGACCGGCGTAATCCTCGGCTTACTCGTCGTGTGCGGGCTCGTCGGCGCGATCGCCGGTGGCGACCAGGACGACGCCGAGCAGTCGGCGCCCGCGGCGACGACCACCGCGCTCGCCGCGCCGCCGGTGACCGCGGCGCCGCCGGCCGCGGCGAGCAGCTCGGCGCCGGCGCCCGCGCCGTCGACCGCCGCGCCGGCCTACTCGGACCCGCGATGCGCCCCGGCGAGCGCCGAGCTCGTCGCCCTGGTCGCGGCCGGCCTCACCACGAACGGGCACGAGCTCACCAACGCGACGGTGATTTCTGCGGACGGAACGACGTACTTCGGCGCGACCACGGTCGACGGCTCAGGCCGGACCGAGAACCGCTCTGATGTGTGGATCGTGCGCGATGGTGCCGCGTACTCGTCGACCGGCGGGGCGCGCAACGGGTCGAGCTTCCCGAAAGCATCCGACGCGCTCGGGATCTCGCCCGGCGACCCGCTCGTCGCGGCGGTCGATACGTGCGTCGTCGATCTCACCCGGTAGGCCTCGAAACGACGAACAGCGCCCCGGCCGGTATCGGCCGGGGCGCTCGTGCGTCCGGTACCGCGCTACCCGCTCGCGTTCAACCAGCGGAAGGTAATCGGCTCGGCCGCGCCGTACGCGCCGAGCTGAAACACGAGCTCGGACTCGATACGGGTGCGCACCTCGACATCGGTGTCGTCGCGGTGTAGTGCGACCATCCCGCCGAACTGTACGGCGTTGGTCCCGTCGCCGATCGGCTCGCCAGTCTCGGTATCCCATGCGAAGCCGCACGCCGCGACGCCCGGCTGTACCGGGCCCGCGCCGCCGAGCCCGACGAGGTTCCACGTCTGCGGGGCGCTGAGGATTACCTCGGTTGCCATGCTTTCTCCTCCGGGGTGCTATGCCGCGGCAAGGTCGCTCGCGACATATTCGTCGACCGCGTAGCCCAACTGCGAGAGCCCGAACACGTTTTCGTTGTTGATGACGACCGGCCCGAACCTTCGATTTGTCGGACCGATGCCGATCAATCCGCCGGTGTCCGGCCAAGTGACGACAGGTGTCGACGAGCCATTCAGATAGGCGGTATAGACATTGCCGATCGCCTCGCATTTGATGACCGCGCCGGCCGATATCGGCGTCGATACCGAGGCCGCCTGTTGGGTGAACACTCCACCGATCCGAGTGCATATATAGATATTCGTGCTGGTCGCGAGTACCTCGACACGGTTGCCGCCGGTGGTCCCGCGGAAGAACATCCCACCGCCGACGCCGAGCGATGCGTTCGCCGTAGGGCTCGCGATGACGAACTCGATGCGGTGCGAATCCGTACCGAACGGCGTGTTGTGGTACGCCGCGTACGCCGTCGCGGCATTCAGCGGGCCCGCGGTACCGCCCTGCGCGCGGTTCGTCGCGATGATCGGCGAGTACGTGGCGAGCACGGTGTAATCGCTGCCGAGAGTCGTCGCGTTCGTGCGGTTGAAATTGTCGCTCACCGTAATTCCGGTGACGATTTCTATCGTCCCGCCGGGGCTGATGGTGAGCCCGGCGTCGGCCAGGCGCTCGGTTACCGTGGCGATCGCCGCGGCCGGGGTGATCGTGAGTCCGGCCGGCGCAGTGAACTGCGATGCCGGCGCGAGCGTCGCGCCCGGCGCCATGGCGAGCCCGGCGTCGGCAGTGAGCACCGGCGCCCGGGCGATGCCCGCGGCCGGCGAGAGCGCGAGACCGGCCGCGCCGGTGACGACCGCGGCCGGGGTGATCGCCGCGCCCGGCGCCATGGCGAGCCCGGCCTCGGCGATCACTACGTCGGGCACCCGGTACGCGGCGGGGGTCATCGTGAGCCCGGCGTCAGCCGATAACTCGACGATCGCGTACGTCGTGCCCGCCGGGTCGAGCGCGAGCCCGGCAGAGGCCAGCCGAACCGGCACGATGGCAAACAGCGCGCCCGGTGCCATGACGAGCCCGGCGTCGGCCGCCCTGGTGAGTGAGGGCATCGGGGCCGGTGGGAACGGGCCGATGCCGATATCGGGCCGCGGGAATGCAGCCTTGCCGGCATCGGGCCGCGGGAACGGTCCGATGCCGGTATCGGGCCGCGGGAATCCCACGGGCTAGACCCACTCCAGATAGAGCCCGCCGCCCGAGGTAGGTGTCACCTTGAGCTCACCGGCCGGGGTGACCTCGGCATCCTCGATATCCATGATGTCTCGCAGAGTCGATCCGTCCCAGCGGGTCATGTGAGTGATCGGCGTATCGGCCGGAATGGCATAGGTCATCTGCGACCCGACCGCGACGCCTTCGACGGCCGGTGTCCAGACCGTTGTCTGTCGCTCGTACTCGCCATAGACGAGCTCGTTACTGAGCCCGTTCGCACCGGGATTGCCGGTGTGAAGGGCGTACTCGTCGCCACGCGACGCCCAGAAGTCGGCACAGTCGTTCGCGGTGCTCTCGACACGGATAGGCAAGATGGCCTCCTAGATGGTGGTTACGGGGGTCCGGTCCGCGCGTCCGTGCATCCACACGAAATTTCCGGTGATGCCCACCTCGGCGGCCGGGTAGCGAATGAACATCTCGTAATAGGTGTGATGCGGCACGATTGCCGCGGTGCACAGCGAGGCAGCCACGTTCCAACCGACCGTTCGGCCGACGATCGTCGCCGGCCAGATGACGCCGTTTGCCCAGATGATCTCGGCTGTCGTCTCCTCGGGCAGCGTGAACGTGGCGGTTCGGGAGAATATGAAGTCACCACGGCTCAGATTGAGCGGCTCGTGAAGTGGTTTCCAGCTGATCGCCATCAGTCGCCCTTGATGAACAGGGCATGCTCAGGCTGTAGATATCCGCCGATGTTCAGCAGCGCGAGCCAGTAACACCCCTCGATATCGAGCGGTTCGTCGGGTGTGTAGCTACCTACCCTGCGGAGCAGTTGCGGCGTCGCGCATGTGCCGTCTTCGGTTGCCGGGTAGAGACGAACCTCGGGCGCCTGTTTGCCGATGCGAGGCTGTACCACGATGGTCACATACTCGCGGTCGATACCGTCGAACGCGCGGGGCGGGTCGAGACGGAAACAGCGGGCCGCCCCGAAATATCCGTCGACCGTGGCGATATGCACTGTAGCCGTGGCCATTCAAACCTCCTGTGTGTACTCGATGACGACGATGCATCCGGCGCCCCCGGCAGCACCGGCGCCGCCGCCGCCGGACGGGAATCCGCCGGCCTGTCCCGCATTGCCGCCGCCGCCCGACTGGCACCACTGCCACAAGGCCGGGCTCGATACGCCTGCGGCGACCAGGCCGGACCGGCCGCCGGTGGATCCACTGCCCGCGCCGCCGCCGCCGGCGGCGAGTAGCCGCACCGCGGCCGAGCTCGCCGACTGGCCCGGTTGGCCAGCGGCGCCGCCGTTCGCGCCTCGCATGCCGCCGGTCATTCCGCCGGCGCCGCCGTTGCTGCCGCCCTTGCCGCCCGGCGCGATGATCGGCCCGAACACCGACGCGCCGCCGTCGCCCCCGCCGGTGCCGCCGGGGCCAACGGTCACCGTGACGGACTCGTCGAGCTCGGCCGCCCGGATTCGCTCGACGAGCACCGCCGCCCCGCCGCCGCCACCAGTGGACGAACTACCCGACCCGCCCCCGCCGCGCGCGAGAACGTCGAGCCGAACCAGTTTTTCGGGCCTTACCCAGATGTCCGAATCGGTGTAGACGCGCATGGTCAATAGCGCGTTGGCCATTACGTGAACCGCTCGATTACGTACGCGATGCCGTTGCCCCCACGAGCGCCGTTGCCGCGAGGGCCGCCGATGCTGCCGCCCCCGCCGCCCCCGCCGCCGGCCGGGTACGCCCCCGCGGCGCCGCTTGATGTACTCGTGGCGCTGCCGCCACCGCCACCGCCACCCGTGGCCACGACAGAAGACGGCGCCGTGCCAGGCTGCCCGGGGTTGCCCCCCGGCGAGATTCCCCCGATGCCCCCGTAACTCGGTGCCGTGGAAACGCCCGATACTTCGCTGAGTATCCCGGCGCCACCGCCGCCACCGCCGCCGTTCAGCGAGTACGCGCTGGTCGAGTTGCCGCCGTCGTCGCCTACTCCAACATTCGCGCCCCGGCCCCCCGGGATCATGCCGGCGCCACCGTTGCCGCCGCCGGTACCCAACTGCGCGCCCGTCCGGGCGGCGCCTCCCTGTCCGCCGCCGGCGGTAAGCCATACGCCGAGGGTGGTATTTCCGCCACCCGTGCCCGAACCGGCGTCAACTGCGCCGCCCGACCCACCTGTGCCGATGCCGATCGTGATCGGTAGAAAGTGCCCGTTCGAGTCGGTCGGTAGAAGGCTTGCGGGAATGGTGGTGTGTACTTCGCCGCCGCCACCACCGCCGCCGCCGGCATACCGGTTGGCCGCAACCACATCCCAGCGACCAGCGGCCCCGCCCGCGCCTGCGCCGATGAGGATTACCTCAAGCGAGAGCACGCCCTCGGTGGGCGTCCAGGTCTCGCCATCGACGAACACCCATGCGTTGCCCTGCAAGATCATCTGCTGGAACGCGGCTTCGAGGTCCGCGAGCTGTTGCGTGTGATCGTCGAGAACGCTGTTATAGGTGCCGTGCGCAACGGTCTGCACGTTCTCCCATGAGGGCGCGAACCGGCCGTACATCTGCGACATCGCGGTCGATTGCGTCATCGCCTGCCAGGCGGCGAAATCCTCGACTCTTTCGTCGGGGCTGTAGCCGTCTGGCGAGGTCAAGGCTTACACCGGACCTCGCGCTAAGGCCTCGCGCATCTGCGCGACCATGGCCTCCTGCCCGGCAGTGATCAGCACCGGGATTGCCGCCCGAATCAAATCGGAGAGCTCATCGATTCGCCCGTCGAGCCGGTCGACCTTGACCTCGAACTCGCCGAGCCGCTCCTCGAGTTCGCGGCTGCGTTTGTCGACGCGCTCGACGAAATTTCCGGCGGTCTCGACGAGCGCCCGCGCATAGTCCGCCTTGCGCATCCGCCACTGAAAAAGCCCGCCGATGAGTGCGACGAGCACCGCGGAGAATCCGCCACCAACGATGAGATTGCCCCAGGTCAACGATTCAGCCATCGAGCCTCCTCACCACCTGAGTTACGGCGCGGATCCTGCGGATACCGCGCGCAGCCAGCGCGAGCGCGCAGAACGCCAGGAACAGGACGACCCACATTGCGAAGGTGGCTTGACCGGCGTAGAGAGTCCGACTCAGCGCGACCACGTAGAGCAGCGAAGCGGCGGCGATCGCCAGATCGGCGCCGAGCTGTAGCCACAGACCAACAATGTTGCGGGGCTCGGCCCATCGTCCGACGAGCAGCAGCAGCGGGCCCCCGATGATCAGCGAGAGCCACCCGATATGCGCGATCGGCCCGAGTGTCTGGCCTACGGCGTTGGGTAGCGCACCGACCGCCAGGGCGTGAATTCCGCCGACCAAATATGCGATGTACATCAAGGCCTGATAGGGCCGCACCGATTCGCCGTCGAGCACTTCGCCGAGCCGCTCAGGCAGGCGCATGGAACCGCCCGGCCCCGGCCGCAGTGCACGCGGCATACATGATCGCCAGGAACACCCACGTAGCCACGCCGCCCCACCCGACACCGGGATTGCGGGCAGCGACCAGGCCGATACACCAGGCGAAACAGCCTGCCCAACCTGCGCATATGCCGAACGCGACCATGATTACCGGCAGCGCGCGTGCCGCGAATCCGCCGAATCCCATCAGGGCGGCGCCGAGCAGCACCGCGCCCCACGATTCCGGGGCGCCGGGCACCTGTAGCGCGACCTCATAGGCCGGCGATGTCCACCGCTCCGGGCCGCCCGCGATGGTGATCGCGCCGTATACCGCGGCGAATCCCAGCAGCGCGAGCGCGGATAGCCGCGTGAACGATGCGGCGACGGCCGGCTCGATGTCGGGCCGGTGAGCGTTCACTCGTCGCGCTCCGGTAGTCGGTGCCGGCCGACGTACTCGCCGACGTACTCGCCGACGTTGGCGATCACGTCATCGAGCACCGCGGCGCCCTGGTCGCCGAACTGCTCACGGATGCGCTCGCGTATGTGCTCGACCGCGGTCTGAGTCGCCGCGGTGACCTTCTCCTCGGGCCATACCTTGGCGCGGGCCCATGCCACCGCGCCGCCGCCAGCGAGGATGACGACGAGACCGGCGATCAGTTCGGCGGTATCGGCGTCGATGAGCCCGCGGCCGACGAGCCACGCGGCAATCAGGGTGATTGCCGTACCGACCCGCGCGACTACGGGCTCGTTGCGCAACCATCGGGTGATCACTTCTTGCCGCCGTCCGCGTGCGGATCCCGAAAGCCCGGGATTTTCAGCGCCGCGCCGATGACGCCGAGCGCCTCGGCGGTGGTGCGGTTGCCGAGGAAATCCCACCCGGGGAAGTCCGCGCCCCGAGATGTTCCGGACCCGGCGGCCTGGTCCAGGGTGAGCCCGACGTGTTTGTCGAGATAGTGGAGCAGGGTTCCCACGGTGACCTGTTGACCGTGGTAGTTGGTGATCTTCTCGTCGAGAAACGACATGCCGCCGCCCTTTCCGTCGATGAGTCCTTGAACACCCCGGCGGAACGTGGGCATGTCGATGCCTGCCGGGTCGATTTTCCCCTCGCTCGAGTACTCGCGATGCCCCACGCAATCGCTCGCCCCGCGGCCGATGCGGCGCAGGATGGCGGCGCAACCGCGCTCGTAGGCGTCGAGTTGTTCAGGTGTCCAGTCCCAGAGCCCCGCCTTGTTCCGGACGCCGGCGGAAACCGCCTCGATGCCGATCGTGTGAAAGTTGGCGTTATCGGTCGGCCAGCCCGGCCACCTGCCATGCCCGGCGTGCCAGCACACACCGACCGCGATCACGCGATAGGTGCCGTCCTTCTCGAGTACGAGCTGTGCCAGCGGGCCCGGCAGGCCGGGCCGGCCTTCTTGTACGACGCGCCAGTCGTTCGGCCCACCTCCGGCGGTGTGGTGACACAGCACGCCGCGGATGTCGAGAAAGTCGCCGTGCCCGCGCTGGCGCCAGCCGTCATGCTCAAGCACTCGTAAACCGGCATCGCGAAGTACGTCCGCGAGCCAGACCGGATCTCCGGACCATGACATAGCTCAGACCTCCTTGTGCCGCTTGAGGATTCCGGCGCGCTTGCTGGTCTCGCGCTCGATGCCGATCACCCGCGCGACCTCGAAATCGCTCGCGGCGCGCAGGTGCGCGAGCACCTCGGCGACGGTGTGCTCGTTCGGGTCGAATCGGGTTACGCGCCCCACCCGGGCCCGCGGTTTCGACGGCAGCGGCGGTGCTACCGCGGCGCGCTTCTCGTCGACCTGCCGCGCTATCTCGGCCTGCATCACGTCCGACAACATCGAGATGTCGATACCGGTGTCGGGCTTCGCCTCGGGTGGGGTCGATTTCCACTCGCCCGCCGCGGTGGACGGATTGAGGTCGCCGGCCTCGGGCGGGTGGTAGAACGTGCGCCGAACTGCGGGATTCGGCGGACCGCCCCAGTTGTAGAGGTGCGTTGACCACTGCTTGAGATAGGCAATGGGCAGCACCATCGATGCGCCCTTCATCCCGGGCAGCCCGACCAGCGACGGTAACCAGGACTCTTCCGGGCAATGCGGGTTGCAGAGCTCGGCGACCGGGAAGCTGTTCGGTGGCAGCGTCGGCGAGTGATCGAGCCCGCACACCACGTGACACACCGGGCACGGACAGCCCACCACGCCGCACGTACAGGTAGGTTCCGGCACGGCTCAGCCCACCGACCGCAGTGCCATCAGCGGCGCCGCCATCACGCGACCGCGGTACCGCACCGGAAGGTGCGTCTCCGGATCGCAGTCGTCTTCGCACTCGTCGTACTGCGCGATCTCGCCGACCAGGCACAGCGCGAGCGCAGTCTGTTTCGGCATGACCGCCGAGCGCACTTCCGAGCACGGCCGGCACAGGTCCCGGCCGCGGCGCGGCACCTGCCAGTAGACGAGCTGAGCGGACACGATTCCTCCTCGTGGCGTGGTGAGTGGAGGTCAGGAATAGACGCCGAGGTCATGCAGACCGGCGAGAACACCCTCAAGCTTTTCCATGGCGCGTTGCGCCGGGTCGCGTGATGCGCTGTCGTCGCCGATCGTGGGCAGGAATCCCAGCGGCTCGGTATCGCTGTAGCGCATCCGAATGCGCTTGATCCGGTCGACGTGAATGCGGCCGGTCCGGTCGCCCATGAGCCCGAATCCGACGCGATCGCCGACCCAGCAATGCCCGCGGCCCTGGTCGCCGAGGATCCAGGGTGACCCGTCGCCCACGTCGACGCTCGCCGAGAACTTCGTCGCTGTGGCCCAGAAACCGGCGCGTAGCACTAGTAGCGATTGCAGCGTGTAGGCGCGATCGGCGCCGTCTTGGAAGTATTCAAAGTAGCGAGACCATCCCGAATTCTGTGCTCGCTCAAGCGATTTCACAGACATCCATGCGAGGATGGTGTCTCGGAACAGCGGCATGATGGCCGCCGCCAAGGCGCCCCCAATGGGGGGCACGAGTATGGCGGCGGCGATCAGGTCGCCGGCCAGATTTATGGCTACTTCCAGCGCCTCATTGACGCCGGACATCGAGTGCCCGCCGACCGTGACGACTGTGCCCTTGGCGGGTCGGCGCGTGAGCTTTGATCTCTGAATGCCGGTCTCGTCGCCCTCAAGCCAAATCACATAGGGGCGGCGCGGGTGCGAGAACAGCAGGCCGGGAACGCTGTAGCCCGGCACGTCAACCGGGGTGGTGGCATCGACTACGGGGTCGATGAAGTCCGAGACGAACTGCGCGACCGAGAACGCGAGACCATCCCAGATGGTGCCGCCGTTCGAGGTTCCGAGGTACCGGCCCGACCGGTCTTCGATGTCGATAACCAGCGCGCCCGGCCGCAATGTCTGGCCCGGAATCGGGGGCTCGTCACCGGGCAGGAACCGCCGCCAGACGACCGAGAGTTCGGCATCTTCAAGGATCGGCTTCGCGATATCGAACCAGTTCTTGAACCGCGAAATCAGGATTGACCAGAGGATTCCGTCGTTCAAGTCGTCCATGAAGCTGTGTGGCTTCACGACAACCGACCAGTTCGACATATCCAGGCTGCCGCCCCATGTCGACGGGTCGAGCGGATCGTCGGGCAACGACCACAGCAGGCCACCGCGGCCGAGCTCGTCGCGCATTACCTGCATGAACAGCGCCAAAAGCAGGCACCAGCGGGCCCCGCCGGCCAGACAGAAAATGCGCGGCCACTGGAAAGCCGCAGGTAGGAACGCGTTCGACCAAACGGTGTACCACTTGAGCGTCTCAAAATCGCTGAGCCAGTGGACAACTAGAACTCGGGTGCCGTCCTCGCGCTTCTCCGGAGAGACATCTTCGAGGCGTCCGGTCCACCTCGCGCCGTTCCAGTGGGTATCAATCGATATGTGAACGTTGCGCTTCTCGCCGCGCTCTATTCGCCCCCACTCGTCCCATATCCACTGACCAGCCCACGAGTCCCAGGGAATCTCGGTGACACCCGCTCCGGTGTCGTTGTCGACCCACTCGATATCGGTGAGGTACTCACCGGCGAGCCAGCCCTGTAGGTTCCAGTCGCCATCCCACAGCCGGGTCTCGGGTGCCTCGAGGCGCGCGGCTTGGCGCTGCCGCTCGTGCTGTTCGGTGACCTCCCAAATCGCCTCGCATTCGGCGAGAACATCGGCGGTCATCACAGCCATGTCAGAGCCTCTCGAGTCCCCACGGGCGCGACCAGAAACGCGGCTGTTTGCAGAGAATCCCGAACGTCTCGCTCGTCACGTCGTAGGCCGAGACCGGCAACGCCGTCCAGGGCGTATAAGGCGGGATTTGATACAGCAAGCGGTTACCGTCCAGCAGCGCCGACAGGTTCGTGTCGAGCACATCGACGAGCGGCAGCTTGAGCCGTTCGACGTAGGCGCGGGCACCGTGCCCGTTGGTCTCGTCGATCGGCGGCAGGATGAGCGTCCGATCGCTGTCGTCCTTGCCGGTACGGAAATCGACACCCGGGACGCGCGCACCTTTGGGGCCGCGCCAGGAGAAATCCGGCAGTACGGCTACGCCGTCGCCGGAGATGATCCACTCCTGATTCATCGGCCGGTCGGTGGGATTGCAGACCCAGACCTCACCCGAGCCGGACGATTCGCCGTTGAGCTGCCACCCTGCCGGGTGCTCGTCGTCGCCGGTCCAGGTGCCGGCGTTGTACATCGGCTGCCCGGCCGCCAGCGTCACCGGCAGTAGCGAATGCCCGTAGTCCCACGGGTCGGTGTCGAGCGCCATGAGCGGGGACTCGAGTAACAGCACATCGAGCCACCGCACCGACCGCGGCGTCGTCAGTTTGAACTGTGCGAACTGTGCGTCGGGGTCCCACGGGTCGAGCTCGTAATCGAACGCCATCCTGAGCCGAGAGTCGTTCTCGGCCCACTCCTCGGGATCGTCGCCGGACGCGCCGAGTCCGAGCTGAATCTCGCGGTACGGACGGTCGATCTTGCCCGGCTTGCCGCCGACCTCGAAAGCACCGCGCTTCATGCCGACCTTCACCGGCGCGTCATAGATGCCGAGCGGGCTCGTTCCGAGTACGACCCCCTCGTCGCCGGCGCCCTCACCGGACAGGCAGAAATACGAGCCGTCGCACCCGTAGAGCTCGGCCTTGACGTACACACCCACGCGGCTAGTCCTCCGCTCCGCGGTACATGCCGCCGCTGTCTGTGCCGAGCTGCACGCCCTCGCCGCCGCCGGTGATCACCCACCGCGACCCGTCACACCCGACGAGCTCGACCGCGATATCGCCGCTCACCCGAACCGGCTTCCGGGCGCCATGGCCTTACGTGCGTCCTCGCGGCGGATCACTGCGACCGCCTCGTACACGTCCGCGACGACGATCTGAATGTTCGAAATCTGCTTTTCGATTCCGGCGATCGCGCCGCCGAACGGCGTCGCGTCGAGCTGCCCCTTGAAGAACGCGGCGCCGGCATCGGCGAAACCGGTCCGCGCCTTGTCGAGCGCGGTATTGACCGCGGCTTCCTGGTCGAACTGGCCATCGACGGAGCCGCCCGGGGTGAACGATGCCGCCGCGCCGGTCGACGGGGTGCTCGGCGAGCTCGGCGCAGACCCGCCGCCCGCCCCGAAGTTGTCGGGCCAGTTGTCCACCCACACCGGTACCGCGGTCCCGGCCGGCCGAGTGCCCGAGGCGCCGCCGGCGGACCCGTCCGAGGCGCTTCCGCCGGCACCCGAGGCCGCCCCGCCGAGCCCGCCGGCCCCGGCGCCGGTGCCCGAACCGAGCCCGCCATCGGTGCCGAGCGCGCCGCCCGGGTCGCCGCCGAACGGCCAATGCCATTGGTTCGCGAAGTCGGCCGCGCCGAGCGCGCCTGCGCCCACCTCTACGCCGTCGCTCGAATTCGATTCGACGTTGAGGTCGCCGACAGTGCTCGCCATGTGCCCGGATGCGCCGCTGAGACCGTTGGTACCGATGCTGAGGTCATTCGGACCGCCGAGGCCGGGGCGCCAGCCCATCGACCCGAAATCGGCGTCGGTGGTGAAATACCGCTGATTCGGATTCTTGCCGGTCGCCACCGCCCACAGCGCGCCCGCGATCGCCGAGCAGTCCCACGAGCCCGGGCCGGTATCACCCATGCCATAGGGCTTGCCGACTTCGCCGCGGGCCCAGTTCTGCACGTCGACCAGGCCGCCCCCGGCGAGGCCGGGCAGCATCGCGCGGAGCATTTCCAGCGGTGGCACTCCGCCGGCGTTCAGCCACGCGACGAGCTCGGCGCCGCCGCGCGCCATCGCCGCGGCATTGACGACGCCCTCGTCGGTGGATACCAGCGCGGTCGGGATGCCGCGGGCATCGACGCCGAGAATCGAATCGCTGGTCGGTGTGCCCGGGCCCCACAGCTGGCCCGACTTCGTGCGCCCCGCCACACCGCCGCCCGCGAGGGTGGGCAGGTCCGGGGTATCGAGTTGGAAGCTCACCCGCTGGTTGATCACGGGAATGTTGAAATCGAACCCGAGAGAGAACGAATTCCACTTGCCGATAAGCCAATTGAGCGCCGACTTGAAGGCATCGGGGATGGCATCGAACAGACCGGCGGCCGCCGTCCGGATCTTGCCCGGCATGCCGGTTATCCAGCTGATCAGGTCGCCGAGACCGGACACCACCCGGTCTTTCATCTCGATTGCCGCATCAGCCAGACTGGAGGCGATCTCGCCTGCCTTCTTGAAATTGCCGGTCCACCAGTCGAAAAACGGCTTGAGTACGTTGTCCCACACCCAGAGTGCGCCGACTTTGATCGCGTTCCAGCAGGCATCGACGATATTGCGGAAGGTCTCAGAATTCTTGTACGCGAGTACCACACCGGCGATCAGTGCGCCGATGGCGACGACCAGTAGGCCGATGGGATTCGCGGACAGGGCGGCATTGAGTAGCCACTGGACGCCCGACCAGGCCATCGTCGCGCCTCGGATTACGCCGGTCGCGATGGTGTACGCGCCGAGTGCCAAGGTATTGCCCGCGAGTGCGGCGCTACCGGCACCCGTCGCCGCCGCCGATATGCCCTGCGCAACGGCGTAGCCCATCGCCGCGGCCCGGGCCGCGACGTACCCGCCGACCAGGACGCCGAGCGCGATACCGAGCCCGACCGCGACGCCGCGGTTTTGCTCGAACCACGATGCGGTATCGGTGAGCGCGGAGACGAGACCGCCCTGTATCTCGCGCTTGACCCGTTCGAGCGCGCCCGCCGTGTTGTCGTTGACGGTGTTGCCCATCGCCTCGGCGCTGCCCGCGAATCCGGCCATGGAGTTCGAGCCGCCCGCGAGGGCCGAGAGGAACTGGGGAATCTGGTCGACGGCCAGATCCTCGACCGGTGTACCGAACAGTGCGATTGCCAGATTGGCGCGCTCGGCCGGGCCCTCGACACCCATCAGGCCGGCCGCTACCTGCTGTAGGGCGTCCTGTGCACCCTGCCCGCCGGCCGCGACCTTATCGGACATCGCTTGCGCATCGAGCCCGATTGCCTCATAGGCTGCCTGCGACGATTCCGACATATCGGACCCAAGTAGGGTGAATTCCTTGAGCGCGTCGCCGGTCTTGTCCAGTGCCCATGCGCCTTGCCCTGCGGCATCGACCAGCAGCGTAAAGGCTTCCTGCCCGTCGAATCCGAGGCCGCGGAAGTGGGTCCCGTATTCATTGAGAATCGCCGGAAGCTCGTCGCGCATCGCTGCGGGCACGCGCTGAAAGCTCGCGGTCATGAGGTCGAATGCCTCGGTGCTGTCCTTCGCGAGCCCGTTGTTCACGAGCTGGGAGGCCACCTGCACGGCCTCGGGCACTTCGGTGCCGAACACCTTCGCGAAGTTCAGCGCGTCCGAGGTCACGGCATCGATCGATCGCTCGCCCTCGAATCCCAGTGTTGCAAAGGCGGATTGCACGGCACCGACCGCGCCGGTTACGTCGGAGAACGATTCGCCGAGGCCTTTGTTGTAGAGCTCGCCCGCGATCTGCCCGTATTCGGCGGCGAGCGGGGCGCTCGCGCCGAGCTGCGCGGCGAGCACATCGACGGACGCCTCGCGCCCGATCGCCTCGGCCGCGGTGGCCATGGCGCCGCCGACGCCGGCGGTCGCCGCGGCGAGTCCGGCCATGCTCTTGGTTGCGTCACCGGCCCGGCTTGACCAGCCCGAAAGCATGTCGCCGAATCGGCTCTCTGATTCGACCGCCTCATCGGTGGCATTGTCGAGCCGCTCGCGCGCCTGCGCGAGATTGCGGGTCGCCGATTCGGCCGCGCCCGCGGCTCGGGTCTCGCCGCGGCGCGCGGTTTCGAGTGCTTCCTCGGCCCGGGCAATCTGCGCCGCGCTGGCGCGGCCGGAGTCGCGGAGCTCTTGTAATTTCAGCTCGGCGACGCGCACCTTGCCCGCGGCATCGGCAACTTTGTCCTGTGCCGCTGCGAGCTTGGTCGTCGCGGCGTCGACCGCGGCCTGTGCCTGTTCGATGCCGCCCGCGATGGCCTCGCCGGCCTGTTGCCCGGCCGAGCGACCGGCCGCGACCATCGGGCCCGCGAGCTGTCCCTCGAGGCCTGCCTGTGCACCGACCACGGTCGGGATGACTTGGAGGGTGGTGTATCCGAATGCTGCGTCGTTGTCCGCCATCAGACCTCACCCCTTCCGGTTGGTGCTCCCGGCCATGAGCCGCCGATTTCGTGCGGCAAACCGCGCGTTGACCTGCCGTTCGGCACGCTTGCGCGCCGCGGTGGCCTTCTTCTGTTTCTCGGTCTTCGGCCGGGCGTAGTGCGGCTTTCCGGTCCACACCTGCCACAGGTCCGCGATGAGGTAGTCGGTCTGCGTCCACCGCGGCCGACCGTCGTTGGTGGCGATCACGAGCGACGAGTCGGCCGGTACATCGGCCTCGATCCGGACCCAGATTTCGCGGAGCGTGAGCAGTCGACCGCCGTGCTCGTCGCGGCGCCAGCGGTCGGAGTAGCGGATCCCGTAGATACGGGCGAGGTCGCGCTCGATGGCGTTCGGGTAGCGCGCCACCATCGCGAGCACGGACACCAGGCCATCGGGCAGCCCGCCGAGCAGGATCACCAACTCGACGAGCGCGCCCGGCTTGGCGCCATCGATACCGAGGCGCGCGACCTCGGCCGTTAGTTTCCCGACTTACCGAATCCGAGCGTCACGCCGATGGTGTCGTACAGCTCGCGCGCTTCGCCCTGTGTGAGCCGCGGGAACTTCTTCCGGAGCTCCATCACCTGTTTGTTCCCGAGAATGCCGATCAGGCCTTGCGAGATGTTGCCCTGAGAAAGCGGCGCCGAGACGGTGAAAAAGTCCCAATCGTCCGGGTCGGCGAGTACCGAGAACGTCAGGCCTCCCCATTCGACGGTGGCGTACTTGCCGCCCTCTCCCTCGCGCTGCGCGGCCGGCGGCAAATGATCCTGCGGTTCTTTCACCCCGGCGGGCTTGTGCGGTGTGCTGCGCGCGGGCGCCTTCTTGGCGGTGGCGCTGGTGCTTCGAGTGGTGGCCATGGCGTGGTTACTCCTGTTCCTTCAATTCGAGGCCTTTGGTCTTGAGCAGATGAGCCGCGGCGGCGCCGAGTGCGCGGGCCGCGGCTTCGCCGCATACGCCCGCCTCGGCGAGCTCGTTGTCGAACCGGCCGAGGATTTCCGCGGTCGGGCCGGTCATCGGGTCGGCTTCGTCGGCCCGAATCTGGTCGGCCTCGACGATCGCCGCCGCGATGCGAGCGCGTTCGCGCTGCGGGTAGTTGCCGTTCTCGTCGGCCAGGTCGGCGGCCTTCGCGGCTTCGCGGATCTCCGATTCGGTGGGTACTCGGTGGGACATGGCGCGGTTCCCCTTCCGGCGCGGTTGCGTTGCGGAAGCGACGGGGGCCGGCGAACCACGCCAGAACTCCGGCCCCGCGCCGCGACTAGGGAGCGATTACCTCGGCGACGGTGACCCCGGCGTCCTCGCCGACAAGGGCCGAATCGTTCGCGATGAGCAACTCGTTCGCCTGCCCGGCGTACTCGCCGATCAGGCTCACGGTGTAGTTGCCCGGTGTACCGGCGACCTCGACGTTTCCGGCGCCGAGGATGGCCGCGAGCGCATCCTCGACCGCGGCGACCGCGGCGTCGTGGTCGAGATTCGCGGTCGGGGTGCCGCCCGGCATGGCGAGAGTGAACGTGCCGTCGGTGGCATTGGCGACCGTGACGAGCTGTACCTCGTTGATCGGGGTGTACTGCCGCGTGTACAGCAGACCCGAACCGGTCGCGAAGATATCGGCGGTGATCTCGTGCCCGGTCGGGTCGGACTCGTTCCGATCGAGATTCGGGATCCAGCATTCGGCCGGCCGCTCGGGGAACAGCCGTTCGAGCACGCCCATATCGTTGATGAACTCGAACGCGAGCGCGAACCGGCCCGGCCGCGGAACCATGATCTGCGTCTGACTCGATCCGGGGTGCGCGATCCGCCGAGTCGTGTTGTTCGACTCGAGGCAGGTGAACACCCGGTTTTCCTTGTAGTTCTTGTATCCCTTGCGGTACAAGCCAATTCCCCACCCGAAATGCTCGGTCACGTCCCACTCGCGAGCATTGGTGATACCGCTGTCGCCGTTGAGAATTCCGGCGTTGTCCCAGGTGGTATCGAACTCCGCCGTGATGGACGACGGGCGGGTCGGGGTGAGCGTCTTACCGACGAACACCGCGGCGTCGGCGAAGATTTGCACCATGTCGGGATTGCGAGTCAGAGACACGGATCGTCCCCTTTCGTGAGGATTGAGCGGTTACTCGGGGCGCGTGGTTCTCCCACCCGAAAGGGGCAGGTAGGAATGGGGGCCGCGCTCAGCCCGGCAGGGTGCGGGCTTGCGCGGTCACGGTGAAAGAGACCGTGAGGCCGTGGTTACTGGGGTCGATGCCCTCGACGAACAGCGTCGGATTCGTGATCGTCGATATGCCCGGGATGCGATGGGACATCAGCACGCCGAACGCGCGTTCGGCGATCTCGCGCCCGCGGTCGCGGCCGGAAGCCCACACCGTGACGCGCAGCGTCGGCCGCGTGGTGACCGGCCACCGGTGCGGACCGGCGTCGTCGAACACGACGAGGTGCGGGGGCTTCGTCTTCGTCCAGTCCGCCGGCACCACGAGCCCGAACGTCGGCGCCGGTGAGGCCACCAGCGGCGGCAGGACACCGGCAAGGTAGTTCTTCGCGACCTTCGCCGGGTCCGCGGGGCGCCGGTACGGCTTCACGGCTTCGAGCGCACCTCGAGGCCGAGCGCACCCACCGCGCGGGTAACCGCACCATCGACCGTTTGCCGATGCGCCGGCACCGTGACACCGGCCGCCGATCGGTCGGTCGTGTACTCGTCGACCTCGGCGTCGTCGCCGATCTTCTCGGCGATCGCGTAGGCGAGCGCGTTGGTCGGCTCGCGGAACTTCTCGCGCAGCATCCGGCCGATATTCGCCCGGTGTAGGTGCACCTTCGGACGGCTCGCCATGGGTTACCCCTCTCCTCGCGTGCAGCGTGCAACCGTGCCGGTGCGCCGGCCGCGGCGCGGTCGCCACTGGTCGACCTGCACTAGGTAGCGCTCACCTCGAACGGTGAGCTCGTCGGCGCCGGTCAGATCAACCGCCGGCGCGAAGTAGACCGAGCACGCGACCTGCTGACCGTTCCGGCCGCGGTCGAGATTCTCGGCGGTCGCGCCCGGTTCGACGCCGAGCGCCTCGAGCGGCTCATCGGTCCAGGGAATCTCGTTGCCGTCGCCGTCGTATCCGCCACCGCGGTGGCGGATCACGGTCTCGCTCACGGCAGCACCGGGCACGACGGGGGATACCGGTACCCGGGCGGATCGCCGAAATCGCCGCGGGGCTCAGGCTGAGACGAGATACCGAGCATGCGCTCGTGTGCCTCGGTGAACATGAGTGTTCCGGCCGGCGTCGCCAGCGTCCCGCCCTGCGACCATGGGCCCATGGTGTCGGTGTAGGACGTGTGGTTATGGAAATCCGCCGAGACGGACATCGCCGAGCGAACGACTTCGATCACGACACGTTTCGCGATCGGGTCATCTTCGGCGAGGTCCGGCCGGCGGTCCGGGTCGCGTATCCAGGCGACCGCGGCATCGATCAATAGCTGAGCGTCGGCCTGTTCGCCATCGTCCAACGTGCGCCAGCCCCGTTGAACTTCGGTGACTTCGACCAGCGCCACAACTACACCGTTCGCGCGATGAGCTCGGCCTTGCTCAAGGCCTCGGCCTCGGCCGGGTCCATCCCGCGTGCAACCGCATAGGCGACCCATGCGTCTTTCAGCGCTGCCTGTTTCGGCCGCTCGACCTCCTCGGCGTCGGCCTGGTGCTCGCCGAGCTCGTCGTCGCCCGGGTCGTCGCCGAGCGAGTCGGCATCCGCGCCGGCCTTGCCGGTCTCGACGGTGACCTCACCACTACCGCCGCCCGCGGGCAGCGGAGCGAACGAACTACCGCCACCCCCGCCGCCGCCGATGATGACCGGCGCCGGGTCGGGCAGCGGCGGATCCTCGTCCGCGGTTTCGACGAGCATCCCGGACCGGACCAGACGAGCGCGGTCCGCTTCCGAGATATCGGTCACCGTGGCGCCGTGGTAGTAGTAGCGCACTTTCCCGGCGTGATCGGCGGCGACCACCAGGGCGGCGGCGACAGTCAGGCTCACGACGCAACTCCGGTGATTTCCCATGCCGCATCGGGCTCGATGACCACGGGCACGGTCACGCGCCGCGACCGCACTTTCCACTGATCGTTGTCGTCGTCGCGGATGCTCTTCACCTCGACGCCCGGGATACTTCCGCCGGCCGACGAGTAGCCCGGACCGGCGAGTTTCTCGTCGGCCATGCCGCCGAGCTGTGCCGAGTCGACCACCCATGCCGAGCCGGCGGTCGGCAGGTTCGGCGTCGGCAGGAACCGCAATCCGGCGATCGTCGGGAAGTTGCCCGTGTAGATCGGCGCCATGCCGTCCTCACGCGACAACAGCGCCGCGATTTTCTCGTCGGACATCACGTGCGCCCAGGTCACATCGTCAACGACGATGATGTCGGGCTCGTAGCCCTCGTTCAGCGCGCGCATTTCCGCGACGACCACGAGCACGTCACGGAGAATCTTCGCGGTGTCCGCGTCCCATTCCGCCGAGGCCGGCGAGCTCTGGGTAACGCGGGAAGCGATCGCGGCCAGGGCAACCGAGTCGATGGTCTTCACCATCTGATTGACCATCTTCGCCATACCGCGATTTACCGGGTCCATCTTGCGCCGGGCGATCGCCTCGTCGGTGATCTTGGCGTCGCGGCCCCACTTGGCGGTGCGCGCCAACTGCGCGGTTCCCTCACTGATGGAGGTGAGCGGGTACTCGGCGCCGGGCGCGACCGGCTCGGGCGGCCGGTCCGAGTACAGCGATTCGCTTTCCTCGTAGGCGATCGAGCCGCCTTCGGCGTCGAATCGACCGGTCAGCAGAACATCGGCGATGAACCGCTGTTCGGCCAGCGTGCGCAACCGGCGCGCGATCAACTGCGGATCCTTGAGGAACCGCGAAATGGTGATGTTGTCGCCCGAGATGGAGGGTGCCGCGGGCGGGTAGGTGTACGGCATCTGTGCTGTCCTTTCAGCGGGCGAGCTTCACACGGACCTTGCCGCCGGACGCCGCCGCGAGGGCGGTTCCGACGACCATTCCGTAATTGGTTTCCGAGCCGATCGTCGCGACCGCACCGGCGGCGGCCGGGATGACGAGAGCGCCGGCGGCGATGGCGCCGGATGCGGCGAGCTCGCGCACGCCGCCCGAAAGCACCGTGACCGCCTCGCCGTTCGCGGCGTCGAACGCGGCGACGCCTGCCCATGCCGCGGATGCGGCCGAGCTCGGGGCGACCGTGTTGTTTCCGGACACGATGACCAGTTGCCCGCCGGTGATGGTCGCCGAGGCAGTGAGGGTGATCGCGTCGCCGGGCTCGTAGATTGCGGTGTGTTCGGCCATAGGTCAGGCCTCCTTTCCGAACAGCGACGTGTAAACGGTGTCGCCGTCGTCGTCGTGGATGGTTCCGGCGTGGCCGATCTCGGCGCCGACTGGAAATACCGGGGCCAGCGAAGCCAGTACCGCGGCCTCGGCCGGAACCTTTTCGATTCGGTCGAGCCACTTCGCGCGGTCCGCGGGGGCGATGCGGCCGGTGTGAATCGCCCTGTCGACCGCGGCGACTCGCGCGTCGCGCTCCTGTTCGGCGCGCGCCTGGTCGCCGCGCGCGGCCTGCCCGCGAAGCACGTCGAGCGCGGCCGAGTCGATCGCGACCACACCGGCGGGAAGCCGCGCGCCGTTCGCCGGCGCATTCGATGCCGGGGCCGGCTCGGCCGGGGCCGGGGCCGGCTCGGGCTCGGATTTCTGCCCCCACACCTCGAGCGCCTCGTTCGCAGTGGCGATGGCCTCCTCGAACGAATCGACGATCGGCTGAGCCAGCGCGGCCACATCCGGAGACACACCCTCGCTGGTTGCCGCGGTCGCGGTGCTCAGCAGTTCGGGCCCGGACGCGACGAGCACGCGCAGAAACGCGATGTCGTTGTCGTTGAACGGGAGCTGTACCGGAGTGATCGCGTCCTTCGGCCGCGCGGCCAGTGCGGCGTCCAGCGCCGCGGCGATGGCGGTCTCGTCGGCATCCTCGGCGACGCCGAGGCGCTTCGCGATGGCAACAGGCAGTGTCATGCGCGTTCCCTTCTTTTCGGCCTCGGCCTCGGTGGCTGAGGGGGTATGGGGTGCCGGCGCGGCGCGGCGCCCGGCGTATTGGAATCGCGACAGGTCGAATCGCGCGACCGGCGCGAGCTCGGTGCTCGGCGCGAGCTCGGTTCGATCGGCGAGGCCGGCGGCGACCGCCTCGCTCGCCGAGAACCAGGTTTCGGCGCGCATGACCGCGCGCCAGTCCTCCGCGGTGCCCCCGGCGCGCCCGGCGTAGATGCTGGCGATGTTGTCCGAGATTCGATCGAGGTTCTCGGCGTGCTTGCGCATCGTCTCTGCGTTTCCGCCGGCATACACGCTCGCGTCGTGGATCATCATCTCGGCGTTGCGGCAGACGACCACCTCATCGCCGGCCATCGCGATAAAGCTCGCGGCCGACGCCGCCAGCCCATCAACGACGGTGACGATCCGGGCCCGGTGCCCGCGCAGCGAGTTCAGGATCGCGAGACCCTCGTACACATCGCCGCCGGGGGAGTTGATCCGGACCGTGATCGTCGCGGCGTCGATCATCGCCAGGTCGCGCGCGAAGTCATTCGCCGAGACGCCCCACCACGGATCTATCTCGTCGTAGATCAGTACCTCGGCCCCGGCGTCGGCGCTATTGCGGATTCGGTACCACGGGCCCGGATCCTTCCTGCGGGCCCGTTCGGTGTAGTTCTTCACCACAGCGTCAGCGCTCCATTCGTTTCGATGCGGGCAGCACGCATCCGCCGGCGCGCGACCGGCGCGAGTGCGGGAGCAGGCTCGGCGGGCTCGTCGTCCTCGTCGTCCGGTTTCGCGGGTAGCCCGTAGTCCTGCCGCGTGGCTTGTTCGAGCTCCTCGCCCGGGGTGAGAATCCCGGCGTCGACCAGGATCTTGACCGCAGCGGCGGTGGCGGCCTGTTTGCTTCCGATCTCGTCGAACACGAGCCGCGGCGCCGGTTCGTCTACACCCCAGTTCGCATCGACCAAATCCTCGATGATGTGCGCCTGTGCGGTGTCGCAGACCAGTTGCGCGACCGATTGCAGACTCATCGTGAAGAAGTCGCGGAAGGTATCGCCGAGTGCGTAGCTCGCGGTCTTGTCGCCGAGGTTCAAGAAGTGCGCGAGCACGCTCTTGCCGATCTGCGAATCGTGGTAGTCGATCGCTGGCTGAGCGTCGGGCAAATTCCCCTCGACGCCCGCGAGCCGGAGCTTGGCACCGTACGGGGTCGATGCGCCCGAGGCCGAGCCGGATTTGTAGCTCTGCGCGATCTTCTTGCCGGCCTCGAGCTGCCGCTGATCGTCCTGCGGTCCGCCCTCGTAGACCGGCACCCCCATCCCATTACGTTCGATGGTCTGTGCCTGCACCCGTAGCAACCGGTCCTTGATAATCCAGTTCTTGTAGGCCGGGCGCAGCAGACTGTTGCCCGTCCAGTCGCCGCCCTCCCGCTCGACGACGTAGGCGACCAGCCGCTCGACCGGAATCCGGGTCGCGTGCGCGGTCTCGCCGAATCCGTATTGTTCGACGCTGATCAGGCCGCCGTCGCGGTCGACCTGTATATCGGAGATGGTTTCGGACAACCGCGGGCCCAGCTTGCGCAGGTGGTAGAGCCCGGCCTCGTCGATCCGATAGACCTGTTCGAAAAACTGGTGACCGTAGCGCAGGCACAGCAGCGCGGATGCCAGATGTTCCGACCACGAGAACCGGCCGCGGCGCCGCCGCGGTATCTCCGGCCGGCCCTTGATCGGCAGGCCGAGGTCAGTCGCGATGTGCTCGACCACCTCGGGCCGGGCGCCGGCCGGATCGATCCGCCACGGTGTACGCCGAATCGGCAGCTTGACCGCGCGCATTACCGAGATGATCTGCGCATCCTGCCGTTCCATCCGGCGGAACACGCGCACGCTCAGCGGCCAGCGGAGCTCGGGTGTTTCCTCGGCGGATTGCCAGAACGTGATGTCGCCGCTGTAGCCGTATCCGTCTGTGCCGTAGCCGATTTCGGCGGTCGGCATTGTCGGGGACTTGCTCGACTTCGCCACGCTCTCACCTCCCGTCTAGAAGCCCATGACCATGAGCTCGTCCTCGACGAGCTCGGTCTCGTCCGCCTGTGTCGGCATCTGCGGTGGGATGCGATCGAGCCCGAACGTCAGCAGTCCCCACCGCGCGAGGGTGATCACCTGCACGCGGGTGATCTCGCTCTTTGCGTAGTTCCACCCGATCCGGCCGCCGGTCATCTCCCGTGTCTGCGCCTCGCCGAGCGCCTCGACGATCCGGTCGTCGCCACCGTGGGACAGGCGACCGGCAAGCGCGTCATCGACGAACCCGACCGTTGCGTCGGCCGCGTCGGCCGCGGTGGTGATCTCCGGCTCGATACCGAACGTGATCAGTTTCTGTACGAGCGACTTCGCCGGGCTCGACGAGTTGATGACCACCGCGCACGGGTCCCACCGGTCCACCAGGTCGACGATTCGCTCGACGACATCTGTCGGTGATCCGTGATAACCGAGCTCGACCCGGATGCGCTCGGCCTCGGTCCACGTCGCGGCGCCGAGCGCGCACACTCGCAGATCGGGGGTCATGTCCACCGCGAGCGCGATCGGCCCGCGCACCTTCACGCGAAGTTCGGTCATGGTTCCCCAGACATCGACCGGCACCGCCGGCGGTAGATCCTCGGAGTCGGCCGGCCAGTCGCCGCGGCCGAGGTACTCGGTGTCGAACACCTTGCGACCGGCCGGGGTCGAGAACTTCCGAAACTCCGCCTCGAGCTTCTTGTCGGTCGCAATGACGCCGTAGCTCGGATTCGCCGCGGCCCACGTTTTCGGCGATGCCCGGTCACCACCGGCCGCCATCCACTCGGCGAAGAACAGGCCGGGCTCGGTGCGGGCTTGGCCGCGGCGGCGCACCGCGGCGAGTACGTGCCCGTTCGGGTGTTGGTCCACGTTGACCGCGCTCGACGTGTAAATCGTCTGCGGGTCGCTCGCGTTCATCTTGGTTGGCGACAGGGCCGACATGTCGGCCTCGGTCAAGTCGTACGCCTCGTCGTAAATCTCGAGGTCGATGGTTTCCAGGCCGCGGCCGAGGTTCGCCGAGCGCGTCGTGAAAACCGCCTCGGCGCCCGAGGCGAGCTCGATGGTTCCGCGCCCTTGTGAGCACGTGTGCCCGACGACGCGCTTGCGCATCCATGGCGTCGTCTTCACGATGTGCCATGCGCGTTTCCACAGCGCCTTAGCGGTCATCCACTGGTGCGCCGAAAAGATGATGTTCTCGCCGAGCTTGAACAGGCCATAGAGCACGCGCAGCACCAGGACCAGCGACTTACCATTCTGGCGCGGGACGATCAGGCAGCACTCGGGGTGCGTCCACGTCCCGTCCGGATTCCGGCTCATGATCCGATCGAGCGCCCAGCCTTGCCAGGGCATGACCCGGATGTGGGAGGCCGAGAGCTTGCCGAGCTTCGCGGCGCGTTGGCCGAGGTCCGGGTCGCCCGGTGTGAACAGCACGGCCGCCGGCGACTGCCGCCCGGTGAGCTTCGGCCACTCGGCGGCGATGATCGCGGCGAACTCGCCGTCGATATCGGCGTCAGATATCAGCGAGCGGGTCATCGTCGTCGCCACCGCCGGACTCGCCGCGACGCTTGGCGACCTCGGCGAGCATCTGGCGCCACGCCGTAGCGAGCTGCCGGGCCTCGACGGCAGCCGCGTCGATGCGGATTTCGAGAATGTCGTCGCTGTTCCGCGACGAAACGAGCCTCATCCACACGTCTTCATCGCCCGAAATCACGCGATTTAGCAGGTCAAGGCGGTCTTTCATGCGTGAACACTCGGTAATCAGGGCCCGGATTTCGACCGAATCCGTTGCGCTACAGAGTGATTCGTAGAGCTCGGTGCCACCTTTTTCGAGGTCAGGGGCCACGAAATCACCCCCTACCCGCCGATTTTTCGGCCTGTGTGAAAAAAAATCCTGACTACCGCCGTCGAGTCAGGGCCCCGGGGGGTCGAATATTATGGCCCTGACCTGCGGTTTTGCCGAAATAGTGCCCTGACCTGCGGTTATGCGCCCCAGGGGAGGACGTTGCCCGCGTGGCCGCCGGTGCTCCGGAGCAGCGCCGGCCGAAGGTGGTCGCGGTCACCGGCGCCGCGCTCCTTGTTGCACTTGGCATGTAGCAACCGGTCGGCGACGGTGCCGCCGCGAGCCCGGGCCTGAGAGTGATCGGCGTCGAGTGCCTGGGCGCGGTACATCGGGTCGCCGCACCACCAACACCGCGTGCCCTCGCGGTGCCGAGCAAGTAGGCGCTCGCGCTCCTGCTGGTGGCGCCAGCCGAGCCCGCGCTGTGTGGTGGTACGCCGCTGTGTCAGCGCGCCCGCCCTTGTCCGGGCCCGGGCGGCGGTGGTGGCGGGGGGTGCTGGTCGGCCGTGCTCGCCGGGCGCCCGCACCGCTCGCAGATGTAGCGCGGGCACGGGTAACGGCGCGTCATCCATCGCGGCAGCCTCATTGCTGCCACCGCGGCTTAGGCAACGGGTACTTGAGGTCGCCCCGCTGGGACGGGTCGAACGGATCGTCGGGCAGCGTCCACGACGAACCGACTACCGACCATCGCGGATCGCCGATGGCCTGAGCCGCGACCGGGCGCCGGTGCCGAATCTCGGCGAGCTCGGTCTCTTTGTAGCGGCCGAGCTCGGGCTCGCACCAGCAGTCCGGCGTCATATCGTGCGGACGCTCGTCGCTCCACATCTCGGGGAGGCGGTGAACGGTTCTGTCGTCGAACTGGTCGACCTGCGTCCGCCTGGTGTAGTTCGGATACAGCAGATCGGGCAGCGGGGCCAGGCGCTCGCGCAGCGCGCCGACGACACCAGCCAGCCAGCGGCGGAATGGTTCGGACATCGGAGCTCCATCGGGATTGTCGGGGTGGAACTTCGCAGCGCGCAGCGGGCCCACTCGGCCCGATGCCGAGCTTGCGGGGCGCGGGAGGCTCGCCCGTTGGGGTGCTTGCCGGAAGGTTGGGGCCGGTTTGACGCGCTGCGAAGTCCAGGGGCGGGCCGGGCCCGCGGCGGTTCAGATCAGAGCAGTGATGATCAGAACCACGGCATCGGCCGCGAGGCCGGCGAGGGCCGGCCACGGGAGCGCGGCGGCAGCGGCAGACAGGCTAGAGAACATGGGCGGTGCTCCTCGGCGTGGTGGCCCGAATCCGGGCAAGAAGAAAGCCGCTGCCGGTCGCATGCTGAGGGGTGCGTCGCTGGCAGCGGCTTGGAATGCGGAGGCTCACCCGCATTGTGGGTGGATTCCTGCCGCACCATAAGAGTGCTGGCAGGGACAACCGGTGTCAAGCAGGCTCACGTATCGCGCGTCACAGCCCGTTCTCGCGAGCCATGAGGCGGAAGTACTCGCGTGACTTCCCGGTCCGTCGTGCGAGCTCGGCCTGTATGCCGCGCTTGCCGGTGCGCATCATCTCGAGCACCACCTCATTGACGCGCGCCTCGGCGCGTTCGAGCTCCGCGAGTGCCTGGTCGAGTTCGTCCATGCCCCAAATATAGGCCAAATTAGTTGGCCAATCAACTTGCGCTATGCCAACTGAATTGGCATAATAGGAGATGTCAGCGAGAGCCGACAAACACATTGAAAAGTACACAGAGAGAAAGGAACTCGGATGACCGAGAACCGCGTCAAGCGCCTCTATGAGGCGTATCGGGAGCTTCGGAAGATGCTCCTTACCGCGCTTCCGCTTCCGATCGAGATTCCCGACGTTCGGGGCGGGTACTTCAAGCCCGGCCGATCGCTCGAGATGGTGGTACGAGCCCGGGAGGTTCTCCGGGACATGCCCGCCGATGACGATCGGAGGTACAAGGTTGATCAGCTCATGCTCGATTGGCTGAATGCCCTGGTCATGGTCCGAATGGCCAACGTCCAATCCTGGTACGGGGACATCGCGGATGAAGCTCTCACCCGGTTTTGGGCCACGGTGGAAGTGATTCGGTTCGAGGAACAGCAGTAACGAGAAAGCCCCGGCGGCAGCTACCCGCCGGGGCTTTCCCGCGTCTCATCCTACTTGCGCGGATCGTGCACGAGCCGGAAGTCGTGCAGCGGTCCGGCCTGTGAACCGGCCGCGGTGAACTCGCGGTCGAGCACTTCGCCGGGCGGTATATCGCAGTCGCGGCCGATCTCGGCGGCCGAGAGAATGAGCGCGTTCTCGTAGGTGTGCCAGGGGGTTACGCTGTGCGCCTGGTCCTCAACGGTCATGAAGACGTACACCGGAACGCGCCCGTCCGGCAGCACCGCGTAATCGTGGCCGATGAGTGGCGCGTCCCAATCCACGCCGTCGAATTCGTCGCTCATACCTGGTCCGCTCCTCGGGTGTCGGTGATGGTTACCTCGGCGCCCCACCCGTCCAGCTTTATCGAGTCGCCCCGGGTCAGCGGCACCTCGACGTAGATACCGATGCCCGGCTCGTGCTTTTCGGCGGCGGTGGCGGCCACTATCGCGCCTTCGTAGTAGGTGCCGGAGTTCGTAATTTGGTCGCCGGGCTGTAGTTCGCCTACGGCAACCGTGCGGGTCGGTGCTTCGCTCATGGTGCCCACTCCTGCTGATAGTCGGGGTGGTCGTCCCAGATAGCCGCGAGCTCGCGCACCTCGACGCACGGCCAATTCAGCGGGCCCACTCCGTTGCCACGGTGCCCGCAACCTGCGCATACCGGGCCCGGCGTGCGGCCGAACAGGTGCACGCCCGGCAGCGTCGGCAGCGGCGAGTGTCGGGCGAGCACCTTGCGATCGTGGTCGATGCGCCGGAGCTCGCGCGCCGGATCGTGGCGAGCAATGTGCTCGGTCTGCGCGTCCGCCTCGAGGCCGAGGCGCCCGAGGCGCCCACCGGGCGGTACGACTTGGTGCTCGCCGAACACGTACATGCCTTGGTGCTCGATTTTCCGGACGCGCCACGATGGACCCTCGTCGTCCACGAGTGCCGCCGCGTGCGCCGTCGACTCGTCTTCGGCGATCCGCGCGGCGATGAATTCCGCGATGGTCACACCATCCCCCATTCATGCCCGCATCGGCAGATACGGACGACTTCGTATTCGGATTCATCGGCCGGGCGCGGCGGATGCTCGATCACCCGGACCACACCGGCGCCGAACGCGCGCACCGCGAGCCGGTCGACCGTGCGGCCCCACTCCTCGAGCTCGGCGTCGGTCGGGGCCGGCCGAGGTGGTCGCATCTTATGGCACTCGAACCGCCCGCACCTTGGGCACGGCAGCCACGCCGTGAACCGCTGCGCCGTTCTCATACCGTCGACCCGCCGCGCGGCCGGGTGCTGCGTTTCATGTGCGCTACCAGCACATCGCCGAGCCGGTAGAACTTCGTGTCGCCGTCGCGGGCGGCGACGGTGAGACCGTGCTTCTCGAGGTAGCGCACCCGGTCACGGGTGAGCCCGCGGCCGGGCTCGCCGAGCTTCCCGGCGATTTTCTCGACTTGGTACGCGGTCACAATGCTGTTGTTCGCGGCCCGTAGTGCCGCCCGGTCGATGTGTACGTGATCGTCGGGTGGCAGGTCGATCAGGGCGTCGCACTCGATGACCGCGGCCTCGATATCGAGCAAGGCGGTTTCCGCGCCTTCGGTCATCGCGAGCGCGATCACGTTCCGGTCGAGCCAGCGCGCCGCGGTGAGCACATCGCTCGCGCCGGGTGGGTCCATGGCGCGCTGTTCGCAGACGAGCCGGACCCACCCGGATAGCTCGCTGTGCAGCTCGGCGCCCGCGATCCATGCGCCCTCGTGCAGCGGCGGCCGGGAGCGGGGGTGCGCCCGGCCGCCCGGGCCGAGGCCGGCCTTGTGGGTGTGCGCCTGCCGGGTGATCACGATGGCGAGCTCATCGACTACGGCCGGGATCCGGCGTAGCAGTTTCACCAGTTGCCGACACTCGGGCCGGGACAGAAACAGGTGGTCGGAGTCGGCACCGGTCATAGGGTGTTCCCGAGTAAGGCCGCCTGCCACGGAGTGATCACTCCCGGAATCGACATAGTGAGCCAGTCGCGCAGCGGCCGAGGCTCGGGCGGCCGAGGCGCGCACACCGGACCGGTAGCGGCCGGGAGCACGGGCATACGTACAGCCGGATCGTCGAGCGCGCTGGTCAGCATCGGCCCGAGGTATGCCGACAGGGGCATCATTCGCCGGTCGTAGATCGGCCGCAGCGCTCGCGTGTCGACACTGCGCGGGTACGGGCGGCCGGTCCACAGGCAGACCCGGCGTAGCGATACCCGCCGGGTCCGCCGCCGTATGAACATGGCGATTGCCACGTCGACCGCATGGCGAGCCCACGCGGCGGCCAGCGCCTCGAGCTCGAGGTCGCGCGCGGCGGCCTCGCGTCTGCGTCCCTCCTCGAGCTGGTGGCGTACGAGCTCGTGGATTTCGTCCGGCTCGTCGAGCGCCTCGAGCTCGGCTATCGCATCTATCACGTCCTGTTCCGGATTCCGGGTCTCCATGGGTTCAGTCCTCCTCGTACTCGAATGGCAAACGGTGTGCGATGTACGCGCGTAGGTGCTCGGCGGCGAGCTTCATTCCCGCGGCCACCACCGCGGAACCGGCGTCGACCGCCATGCGATCGCCCGCCGCGGCGAGCTCGTCGGCTCGCTCGGTGAGCGCTTGCGCGACAAGGGCGCGCTTCTCCTCGCCGGTCATGACTCGCTCTCCTCGGAATCGGTTTCGGTCCACGAGATTTCGAGCCACAGCGCGCCGCCCTTGCCCTTCTCGGGCTCGTGAATGACCGGCTCGGGCTTCGCCATGAATGCCGGTATGTCGTCGGGCACCATCCCGTAGCCCGGATGCTTCGTGGTACCGGCCGCGAGCGCGTCGCAGATCGGTTTGAGCGTCGCGACGAGATTGTCGGTATCGCGCCGACGACGATCGCGCGGCCGGTAGTGCAGGTGCACGGTTACGTGCGCGACGCCGCGCGGCAACTCCTCGGCCCGGGCGAGCATCTGTGTGGTTGCCCGGACCGTTGCGAGGATCCGGGCCTTGGCGAACACGGCGCCGGCCGTGCGGCCGCGGTCGTTCATCGACAGGGGCGGCCGGGACCAGGGGAGCTCGATCGTCGCGCGCCCGCTCATGCGTTCCGCCACTGCGCGACGTAGGTTCCGGGCAGGTTGAGACCGGCGAGCCGTATCGCGTCGTCGAGCCCGTACGCGGCGAGCACGCTCGGCGCCCCGGCGTTGTCCCGGCTCGGCTCGCCGGACGGCAGGCAGAACCGGAGTCGGCCGCGTAGGAACAGCAGCGCGGTTGCCCGCCGCCAGATGTGCTCGGCGAACCATGCCGTTTCGACCCGCGCGAACGTGAGCGCGGTGCCGGTGCCGTGGTCGGCGAGCTTGGACAGCCAGAGGCCGGCCTCGATATACGGCGGATTGAGCCAGACCCGGCCGGACCATGGCGCGGCGAGCCCGTCGTCGGGTGGGGCGATATGCCGCGCCGCGGTGTCCCACGGTCGCGGGGCCGCGGCGCACGGGTCCAGGTCGAACGGACCGAGCGCCTCGATGATTCCGCGGGGCGTGAGCCAGACGTTCGAGCCGCGGCGCCGCGACTCGTGCCCGCCGATGCCGCTCACTGCGCGAGGCCTTGCTCGTCGACCGCTGCCGGTGCGTACGCCGATATGTCGATGCCGACCCGCGCGAGGGCCTCGGCCGCGCCGTCGAGCGCCTCGACGAGCCGCTCAGCGGGTGTGGGCTCGCCGGTCTGGACGCACACCGCGCACGGGTCGGGGTGCTGCATCGGCTCGTTGTGAATCCAATCGATCGGGCCGACGCCGTACCGCGGTTCTTCGCCATCCCACAGAACCGCGATGATCACGTGCTCTCGGTCCACGTGGGTTGCGTGCGTGAACCCGGCGTCGCTGCGCTGAATACCGAAATCGTCGGGGCCGATGTCCTTGTCGACGCCGTGCCGACGTGCGAACTCGATCGCGCCCGCGAGCGCACGCTGTAGCGGTGTGAGCTCAGCCATCGGCCGGCCCCTTCCGGAGCTCGGCTGCGCGGGCGTGCGGGCAGCGACCCTCGCCGAACCAGAGATGCGTCTGGCAATTGCCGTGGTGGTCGATGTTCTCGCACGGGTCGGGGTCGGCGAAATCATCGACCAGGGCGAGCAGCTCGGCGGCGCGTTCCGGGGCGATCCATCCCTGTTCGGTGACCTGCCGCGCGACCGGCAGCCAGAACCGACTACGCGAGGGTTGTAGCAGCGATATCCGATCGGCCGCGCCCTTGAGCGCGTCGGCGAGCAGTTCGGCGGGCTCAGACATCGGCGGCCATTCCTTCGGCGAGCGATACGGGGCGCCAGCCGTCCGGGCCGAGCTCGACGAGCTCGACGCTCGGTTTCGTGCCGTTGAGTCCCTGGTTGTGTCGGCGTTCGTAGACCACGCCGGAAGCGGCGTCGTGGTTGAGCCCGGACAGCGGGAAGACGTGCCCGGATTCGGTGTAGCGGTAGCCGTATTCGGGCGCCGCGGCCTGGTCGCGATTCATCGGATGACCTCGACACTTTCGGACAGCAGCGTCAGCGTGACCCGGTTCGGGTCGCCGGCCTCGACCGCGGGCCCGGCGTGAGCGATCAGCCAGGGGAGCTCGAAACCGTCGATGAACACCGTTCCCGCTTGCCGGTCGACGACGATGTGTTTCGCGGTATCGAACGTCGTGAGCCTCGCGGCGTCCGGGCCGCCGGGGTGCGATGCGTCCACCGTGCGCAGTACGCGGCGGATCTCCTCGGCCCAGCAGGCCGGGCAGGCGGCCTTGTGGCACTCGCGGGTGTGCTCGTATTCGGTCGAGCCCGGGCCCCAGGTGAGCCGCGCGATATCGATCAGCGCGCCATTCAACGCGAGAACGCGCGCCAAGCGCTCGCGGGCCATGGTCTGGTATTCGCTCACGCGGAAGTTGTCGACCTCGGCGCGCTCGCGGGTCTCGGCGTACTCGGCGGCCGGGACGATCGCGAGGCCGGCGGTTGCGAGGCCGGTCCGCAGCGCGGCGCCGAGGCACGACGCGAGAATCGGCCGGACCTCGGCGCCGAGGTGCGTCATGGTGTCGAGCAATCCCGGCATGAGCTCGGCCGCGAGAGCCTCGCCGATTCGGTCGTCGCCCTCGATCGGCGGCGCCGCGGGCCCGGGCACATCGACGGCCTGGTCGTGGTCGTTGGGGTCGATATCAGGCATGGGTTCCGGTCTCCTCGGGTGTGGTGGTGGCAGCGGACAGCAGCGCGAGCCAATCGGCGGGTAGCGGGTCGGTGTGGGTGCACTTCGCGGGCGGTGGGTCGTCGAGCTCGGCGGGCGGTATGCGCCAGCCGGACCGGTCGCACAGGTGGCACTCGGCGACCTGTGCGCGCCAGCCGTTCACGAGCAGGTCGAGAACGACGGCGCGCTCGCTGTCCCAGCGTTCGGCCTTGTGGCGCTCGGTCTGGCAGGCGCGGCACGGGTCACCGGTGCCGCCGGGGTGCCTCGCGCAGTGCCCCGGGGGCCGGGGACCGAGACGCTCCTCGGCGGAACGGGCATGTCCGGCGAGCTCGTCATCGATGGCGGCGGGGCCGAGCTCCGGCGCTGCACTCGTCGGGCCCTGGTGACGTACCCCGGTTACGTAACCCCCGTCAGGTGTTGGGTTTACGGGTAAGGGGCTTAGGTAGGTTCCGGACCGATCCGGATTGGTAATCCGGTCCCGGGTCGGCATCGGCGTTCCGGACCGTTCGGCATTGGTGACCGGCACCGCCGAGGCATCGGCGTTGCCGTTGGGAAAGCCGTTGGCCTTCGCGTTGGCGATGTCGTTGCCCATGCCGTTGCCGATGTCGTCACCAATCGGATTACCAATCCGATTGGTGATCTCGTACTGATCCAGACCCGGCAGCGAGAGCAATCGCTCAAGGTGCTTATTGCTGATGGCGTGCGTCCAGGATGAGTAATCCGGTTCGGTCTTGCGGACCTCCTGAATCGCGGTCACCACGGCGGCGCGCAGGCGCCGCGACGCTACCGAGCCGTACGCATTCGAGAGCGCTACCGCGAGTTTCGGGTTGACGAGGATCTCGTCATCGGCGATGTGCCACGCGGCGAACGCCTCTTCCGTGTCGTCGTCGAACAGCACGATTCCGGAGTCGTCGAGCTCGGCCGCGGCGGTGCGGATGGCGATCTCGGTCCAGCCGCGGGCCCGGGCGGCGAGCCGCTTCGGGCGCCAGTCCACGACGCCGGCATAGGACAGGTCACCGTGCGTGGACAACACATAGTGCAGATGCTGTGCGCCCGGGGAGAGGTCGAGATAGGCGTCGCGGTCCCAGATGTTGAGCCGGGTGCGATGGTACGAACGCGCCATTAGGCCTCCTGTGTTTCTTCGAGCTCGAACAGGCCGGGCTCGCCGGCCATCGGGTCGGCCGTGGCGTGCTCGGAGCACACCGGGCCGAGCCGGTTCCGGATCGATTTCGGCGTCACCAGCCATCCGCCGCAGCGGGCGCACTGCACCGCCAGCCGGGCCGGGGTGCCGTCCGGGAGTTCGCCCACCGCGAGCGCGGCGTCGGGCACATCGAACGTGGTTTCGG
Organism: Nocardia sp. NPDC049935; assembly: GCF_055586645.1. Taxonomy (NCBI): domain Bacteria; kingdom Bacillati; phylum Actinomycetota; class Actinomycetes; order Mycobacteriales; family Nocardiaceae; genus Nocardia; species Nocardia sp. NPDC049935. Next base: position 39,486 of record NZ_JBVJHV010000011.1, read on the forward strand.
TGGTACGAGCGGGATTCATGTTTCGTCCAGTTCGGAAAGCGGGATAAGGGCGAGTTGGTTGTCGGGCGGGCGGCATCGGCTACAGAGCCGGTCGCGCGGAATCTCGACGCCGGGCGCCCAGGGCGTACGGCACTCGCGGCAATCCATGAGGGCGCGATTGCCGTACTTGTCGGTGGTGTAGTGCCGCGGAATGCCCGCACGCGGGCGGCGCGGGTAAATGGGAAGTTGCACCGGCCGCCGCGGCGCGCGCGGTTGGGTGGTGCTGCCCGGCCAGGGGCCGAGCAACACATCGCGGTCGTCGCCGCGGCGGCCGGTGCTCATGACCGGTCCGGCGGTTCCGGGCCCGGGCGGGTATCAGCGCACCCGCGGACCCAACGGGGCCCGTGCCGTCTCCAACGGCAATGACCGGCCTTGCCCGCGGCCTCGGCGTCGATGTGGGTTCCGTCCAGCAGCACCCGCGCCGGTGGGGCGGGTGGGTTGTCGCTGAGGGTGATCACGCCACCGCAGTTGCGGCACTGCCCGCGGTCGAGCAACTCGCGGGCGAGTTGCTCGGTTGCGACGACCGGCCCGCGGTGGCCTTCGGTGAAAATTCGCGCGCCGCGGTATTCCGCGCGGGCCCACCATTTGGCCTTATCCGCGGGCTCGTCGTCGTTGCCGACGTATCCGATTTCGAGCGCGCGCGCACCGGTTCGGCCGATCAGGTCGAGCGCGGCGTCGAATGCGTCCTGATCCAGTGCCGACACGCGAAAGCCGGTCATCGGCCGGGTCCCGCAATTGCCGGCGGCAGGACAACCGCCATGACCGAGCCGAGCAACAGGTCGAGCCCGCACTCGGCGGCGGCGCGAAGCTGTGCCGGGCCCATCTCGGCGCCGAGCTTGTACATGGCGTCGTTATGGCCACCGACACCGGCGGTAGCCAGTGCGGCGAAGGCGGGATCCATTCCGAGTGCTTCCGTCTTGGCCGCCAGATCGGTTGGGATGCCGCCCATTACTTCGCTCAGCGAGACGCACGCGACTTCGACGAGCCGCACCGCGGCGGCCGGGTCGGCCGCCAGCGCATCGAGCCCGGCGCGCTGGCACGGTACGCACTGGTCGAGCGCGGCGCCGAACAGCGCGGCAATGGCGGTGTGGTCGATATGTCGGCGCGACGGCTCGATTTCCTCGGGCGCGGTGCTGATCGGGGTCGGGTGGTTACGCGAACAGGTCACGAGCGTTTCCTCTCGGGGTGTCGGTGGCCTCGGCTACGGTGTCCCACCTGCGAGTCATGCGACCGGCGAGCCGGACCATGTGAGCGACCAGGCGGGCGCGGCGCCAGCGCCGCGGGTTACGGGCAATCACGGGCGGTGACCTCCTCGGGGGTGTGTGGTTCGAGCGCGAGCACCGCCCGCGCGGTCGCTTTCTGAATCCACTTGCCGCCGCGGCGGATGCTGGCGACGGTGTTCGGGCCGAGCCCGGCGCGCAGGCTCATTGATCGCCAGGCCTCGCCGGTCTCGCGAAGGCGGTCGAGATGGGCCAGCACCGGCGCCGGGTCGGCAAGGTCGCTACGGCACGGCCAGCAGCGCGCCCAGGGCTTCGCGCCCTCGAACTCGCGGCCGCATTCCGTGCACGTGTGAACGCGGAGCTTCCCGGCGTCGGTGCCGCGGGTGGTGTCCTTCGACGTGGTGCCGATCAACTTCTCGAGGGCCCAGAGCTGCCGCGTGTTCGCCACGTTGAAACCGGCGTAGACGCCTTCGCGCAAGTGCTCTTGCGCGAGAGCGATCTCGCCACACCGGCGGCGGACCGGGCAGCGTCGACACTGGCCTTTCGCGTACGCGATCGCGGCCGGGTCCGACGAGAACCACGGACCATGATCGCCCGCACACGGGACGCTCACGTCGCGGTCGACGGCAGCACTCAGGGCCATTACCGCACCGCCTGAGCGGCCGGGTCCGTATCGTTCGCGGCCGACGCCGGTTCGGGTGCATCGAATCCCGCGAGCTCGGCCTCGACCGCCTCGCAGTTCTCCGGAGAGCAGTCCGGGCCGCACTCGTGCGCGAGCTCGGACTCGTCGACCGAGTACTCGACCCGGACACGGCCCGGCGTGCGCCACTTCTTATCGACCCACACCTGTACGAGCGCGTTATCGGGAAGCTCGGCCGAGGCCTCGACCGCGGCGCGCAAGTCGGCGAGCGTGGTGTCGGTCCCGGCCTCGTCGGCGAGGAATTCCGCGTCAACGGTGTGGGTGGTGCGCCGGTTGGTGCTAATCCGGATCGTGCGGCCGGCCTCGGGATCGTGGGTCTCGTGGGTGGTCATCGCGTCCCCACCTCATCGGCGGCCTGGTCGTCGATGTCGGAATCGGCGTCGCCGGACCATCCGCAGCGCGGGCACCCCGCGCCGCGGCAGTACGGGCAATCGCGAGGCGCCGCACCCTTGTTGCCGCAGGCCATCACCAGCGCGGTAACGAGCGCGAGCACCGCCACCGCGAGGTAGTCGTTGATCTGATCGAGAATCTTCATGCTTCCTCGTGTCGGGTTGAATGTCCGGCCGCGAGGCCAGGCCAGCGGGGCACCGCCGGCCCGGCCTCGCGGTCCGCGCACGGCGGACGGTCAGAGAGCGTGCGTGAGCACCCAGCGCAGATCGGCGCACCGAACATCGGCCATCGAGCCGAGCGCCCACCCGGACGCGAACGGGTCGCGATATCCGGCGTCGACCACCACCTCGAACGCGGCGCGCTTCCCGGTCACGGTCGGGTCGGTGCGCAGCACCGCGCAGGCCTTATCGGCGGTCGCGAGTTGCTGGTCGATGGTCTGGTGAGTGCCGATCATCAACAGGCGCCCGTTCAGTTCGTGCGGGGCCCACTCCGGCGGCAGCCAGGCCACATGTGCGGCGTCCGGCGCGGGCGCCGCGAGGGCGGCCGGTGCGGCGAGCGCGGTCGCACCGGCCGCCGTGACGGCAGCGGCGGCGAGTTTCAGAATGTGCATGGTTCGGGTTCTCCTACAACGGTTGGTTATCGGATTCGAGCTCGTCGGCCGCGGCGCGCAGCGCGGCGGCGACATCCCGGGCGGCGATGAGATACCGCCCGGGCGTGAGCGGCGGGACCAGCCGAAGGACGTCGGTTCGGAGCTCGCCGACCGAATCGGGATCGCGGCCGACGATCGTCGCCACGGCCCCGTATCGAATCGCGTCGGCGAGCTCGACCGGCAGTTCCATCGATTCCCACCGCTCGGTCATGGCTCGACCCTCGCGGCGGCATCGGCGGCGGTATCGACGACCAGGCTGTGAATGTGGAGACCGCAGTCGTAACAGACGCGCTCGTACCATCCCGCGCCACTCGAAAAAGACAGGCTGACAACGGAATCGGCATGGAGGCAGTTGCCGCGAGGGTCGATGATCACAGCAGCCACCCCCCGAGCACGGGCGGCAGGACGAACACGGCGGCGATCGGGAATCCCCAGATGAGCGCGACGGTTACCGCGTCGCGCCACGGGACCGGCGGGGGCCGGTGCCGCCCGGTCATGGCTGAGCCTCAAGCAAGTCGACGAGCTCTATCACCTGTTCGGGATCCAGCGGCACGCGGCGGAGCAAGGTACGCGTTGCGATGGCCCGGTCGGCCAGCTCGCGCCAGCGCCGGTAATGCCGTTCGCTCAGATGGGAATTCATCTCGGCCAGATCTGCCGCGTCCGTAAGACGCCTGAGTAAGTCGTTGAGCTCTGCCCGCGTCGGGCGTGCCGCGGTCACCGGCCCGACTCCTGCGCTGGCGCCGGACCGTAGATCCGGATCGGGAACTCGCCGAGGGTTCCACGCCACTCGCGCCCGCGGCCTTCGGCGGCGGGGTGCTCGGAGAGCCCCAGCGTCGTTGCTGCCGCCTCGGCCGCGCTGTCGTCGACCGTGAATGTGTAGATATCCCCAACCGCGCGATGCCAGTTCAGGTCGGGGACACTCCGGCGAAGCGCATCGAGAGCCTGGTCGCCGGGCTCGCCGTAGAGACGGATATCGGCGATGAGATGCTCGACGCTCACCAGGACCGAGATACGGCGCGAGGATTCGCGGTCGTCTCCCGGATACTTGTCGGCGAACTCATTCGCCTCGGTAAGGATCTGCTGCACCCGAGTGTGCAAGTAGGCTGCATCCCAGATGAGGGCGGGAGTTGCTGAGCGGGGTAGGAATTCGCGAGTGCCCTCGGTCACTGGGACACCTCCACGCCTTCGAGACCGGGCCCGTAGGTCCAGGTGTGCGGCGGGACGACGATCGTCGAACTCGGCGCCGTGAACTCCGGCGAGGCCGGAACGGTGCGCGGGGCCGGGATGCGCAGCACCGGCGGAACCGGATCGTCGCCGAAGTGGCACCCCGTGAGGCTGAGTGCGCAGATACCGACGAATGCCGGTCCCGTGAACAGGGCGATAAGCTTGGCAATGAACACTCTGTTTCTCCTTGAGATGTGAGTCGTGTGTTCGCTGCGAGCCCGCCGAGGTGCAACTCGGCGGGCTCGGTTTCCGGGGGGATTCATGCCGCGCCCGCGGTTTGCCGGTCGGCCTCTTCGTGGATCTGCGCGGTAGTCACGCCGCACAGTTCGGCGATGACGGCCACCTCGGCCACATTGAGGACGACTTCGCCGCGCAGGCGGCGGCCGACGTACTCGGGACTCGTCCCGAGAGCGGCGGCGACCGCGGCGCGCGACACGTTGGCGCGTGCCATATGCCCGCGCACCATGGCGGCTACCCGCTGAGCGTGTTGTTCTGGCATGAGCGCGACATTACACGCTGAGAGTGCAGTTCGAGCAACGAACGTGTAACTCCGTAGACGTGTCGACTGTGCGGCGGTCAAGGGATGGGGACGCTCACAGTTGAGTTCGCACGCCTACCGTGCGAAAATCGGCCGCATGACGACATCACTCGAGGTGGTCGGGGGCCGCGCGGAGACCTTGACCGAGGCAGTCGCGCGCCGTCTACGCGGCCAACTGGCCGAGCGCCGAATCTCCGGTTTGAAGCTCGCGAAATTGACCGAGCTCAATCGGGAAGTGATCGCGCGCCGGCTGCGTGGCGAGGTCGCGCTGAATACCGACGAACTCGAATTGATCGAGAATGTGACGGGAATCTCTACCGTCTATTTGCTGACCGGCAGGCATGAAAATGCCCCCCGTCCGGATGGTCCGGACGGGGGGCAATCAACCGATGTGCGCCCGAAGGGATTCGAACCCCTAACCTTCTGATCCGTAGTCAGATGCTCTATCCGTTGAGCTACGGGCGCATGCGCGTATTCAGTTGTCGCCCGGTGAACCGGGCGTGGCGGAGGCGAGAGGATTTGAACCTCCGGTCCCCGTGAAGGGACAACTCATTAGCAGTGAGTCCCATTCGGCCGCTCTGGCACGCCTCCTGGAGCCTTCTCTACGAGGGCACCGGTCCCTTCGGAACCGCCGAGCAGAAAGGTTACCCGAGCAGATCCCCAACCTGCAAAACGGCAGGTAGATCAGCGTAGATGGCTGTCGAACCAGTCGAAGATGCGGGTTCGGGAGTCGATGAGTTCCTCGGAGTCGTCGTCGCCGGGGGTGTCGGCTCGGTGCAGCAGGCCGGGGTAGGTGACCACGAGGCTGGCGACCGAGGCCTGGGCGCCGGCGTCGCGGAGGCGGTCGACGTCGTCGGCGGGGGTGCTGGGTTCGGCGCCGAACAGGCCGAGCCAGGGGGCCTGGAGGCGGGGGACCGCCGAGACCAGGGCTTCGGCCTGGTCGGTGAGGGGGGTGGCGATACCGGGGGCGGCGACACTGACCGCGGCGCCGATCGGGCGGTTGGTGGCCACCAGCAGGGCGGCGGTGCCGGCGGTGTCGAAGCCGAGGGCGCCGATGCAGTCGGGGAACACGCCGTGCTGGGTGAGCCAGTCGAAGCAGGCGTCGAAATCCTCGAACAGTTCCTCGCCGAACACCCCGGCCGACGAGGCGGTGGCCCGGTGGAAGAGGTTCGGCGCGACAACCAGCCAGCCTTCGCCGGCGAGGGCGCGCATGAACTCCAGCAACGTTCCGGTGAACTCCCGGGCCTCGTGCAGCAGCACGATCCCGCCCCGGGCGTAACCGTCGGGTTCGATCACGGTGATGGGCACACTGGCGCCGGCTTCCGCACCGGTCGGGGCTCCCGGCGGTTCCTGTTCGTGTCCGTTCGCTTCGGTTTCCCCGCGCCTGAGCAGGGCGACATCGTCATAAGTGCCCGACATGTTCCCAGCGTAGGGCGATATCTCCGGGCCGGAAAGATTCCTCCGGTGAACAGCCCGAACGTGGCCCGATCGAGATCGGAACTAAGCTCGATACGTGACCGCGCACATCCGGCCGGACCTCGATTCCATTCCGGCGTACGTTCCCGGCCGCAGCCATCCCGGCGCGGTCAAACTGGCGAGCAACGAGACCACGCTCGGACCGCTGCCCACCGCGAGCAAAGCGGTGGCGGAGGCGGTGGAGCAGGCCAACCGTTATCCGGACAACCAGTCCGGCGAACTACGAGCGGCCCTGGCGGAGTTTCTCGGCGTCACCCCGGCCAACGTCGCGGTCGGCTGCGGCAGTGTGGCGCTGTGCCAGGAACTGGTACAGATCACGTGCGCGGATCCGACTGACGAGGTGCTGTACGCGTGGCGGTCGTTCGAGGCGTACCCGATCATCACCCAGGTCGGTAACGCGACCGCGGTGACGGTGCCGCTCGCCGACCATGTGCACGATCTGGACGCCCTCGCGGCGGCCATCACCGAACGCACCCGGCTGGTGTTCGTCTGCAACCCGAACAACCCGACCGGCACCGCGCTCGGCCGGGGCGAGCTGGAACAGTTCCTGGACCGGGTGCCCGCCGGTGTCCTGGTGGCGCTGGACGAGGCCTATTACGAATACCTGCGGCTGCCCGGGGATCATCCCGACGGGGTGGATCTGGGGCGCACCCGGCCCAATGTGGTTGTCCTGCGCACCTTCTCGAAGGCCTACGGACTGGCGGGGCTGCGGGTGGGGTACGCGGTCGGCGCGCCGGAGGTGATCGCGGCGCTGCTGAAGGTGCATATCCCGTTCAGCGTGAGCCGGGTGGCGCAGGCGGCGGCGATCGCCTCGCTGGAGGCCCGGCACGAACTGCTCGAGCGCACCGAGACGGTGATCGCCGAACGCGAGCGGATCCGGGCGGAGCTGGTGGTGGCCGGTTACCGGGTACCGCGGAGCCACGCGAACTTCGTCTGGATCGCCCTCGGCGCCGCGACCACGGAGTTCGCCGAGGCGAGCGCGGAGGCGGGGGTGCTGATCCGGCCGTTCGCGGGCGAGGGCGTGCGGGTCACCGCGGGCGACCCGCACGAGAACGATCTCTTCCTGCGCTTCGCCACCGCCCCGGAGACGGTCGCCCGCTTCACCGGGCAGTAGGAGCGCGGTCAGTTCAGGCCGAGTCCGCCGGCGATGGTGGGCCAGGAGGTCACCAGTTCGTCGGCCCAGTAGGGCCAGGAATGGGTGCCCTGCGGCCGGAAGTTGGCGGTGTACTCGATGCCGAGGGTGTCGAGGCGCTGGGCCAGGCGGCGGGTGCAGAAATCGGTGGCGGCCTCCAGTGGCCCGCCCATCATGACGCTCACCGGGGTCTCCGGGTTGGAGAGCACATCGTGGACGCCGGGCCGGCCGCTGCCCACCGACAGATAGAGGGCCTTACCGCGCAGTTCCGCGGCGTGCAGGGTGACGTCGTGGGCCAGCCAGGCCGGGTCCTCGGGGGTGCCGAACATGTTCTCCGGATCGCCCTTGTAGGTGGAGACCACCACGCGGGCCTGCGCCTGGCCGAGGTCGGTGCCGGTGGAGAAACAGCCACTGTGGGCGCCGATGGCCGAATAGAGTTCCGGTTTGCGGATGGCCAGCATCATGGCCGCCTCGGCGCCCATGGAGGTGCCGACCACGGCGTTGCGGCCGTTGCCGGAGAAGGTGGAATCCAGCAGCGGGGGCAGTTCCTCGGTGAGGAAGGTTTCCCATTTGTTGACGCCGAGCACCGGGTCGGGGCGCTGCCAATCGGTGTAGAAACTGGCCGGGCCGCCGACGGTGAACACCACGTTCACCGGTTTGTCGGCATAGAACCGGGCGGCGCCGCCGCGATCGAGCCAGTTGTTGCTGTCGGGCTGGGTGCTGCGGCCGTCGAGCATGTACACGGTGGGGCGCGGTTTGCTGCGGTCCGCCGGTTGTAGCACCAGGACCTGGACGGTGCGGTGCATGGCGGGGGAGTCCACGAAGACACGCTGCAGGCGGTCGGTGACCTGTTCGGTGCCCACGATCGCGGCCCGCGGCGCGCGCACCGGTTCGGCTTTCTCCACCGGACCGGGGTCTTCGGCGGAGCCGGTATCGGGGCGCGCGGGCGCGGTATGCGCGTCCGGCGGCATCGCCGCCGCCATGCCGGGCAGGACCGCGCCGGACAGGGCGAAGGCGCCCGTGATCACGGTGGCCAGTCCTGCGCGATACTTCATGGCGCCCATCCTGCCAGAGATGCCCGTTTCCCCAGCGGACCCCGAATATCAGAAATATGGCCTTTTACCTGCGGTTTTCTATCGCCTTGCAGCGGAATGGATCTGATGACGTGATGATCGACTCGCGGGACCGCCCGGCGATTCGGTGGCACGAATCACATCGTTCGGCGGAGTGAATCACAGCCCGGTTTTCGCGGCGGCGGCAGCGGTCCGCGGTGTCGCGACCGGACCCGGAAGCAGCCCCGGCCCGCGGAGTAACCTCCCTTCGACAGCCGGGCCGGATGGAGAGAGGACCTCGTGACGGGCGCGCGGATGGTTGGGCTTTTCGCCGGGATCGGGGGACTGGAACTCGGACTGGCGGCGCACGGGTGGCATACCGAGCTGCTGTGCGAGATCGACCCGGGCGCGCAGGCCGTCCTCACGGCCCGGTTCCCGGACGCCGAGATCCACGGCGATATCACCCGCCTGCGGGCACTGCCTCCCGATACCGAACTGGTGGCGGCGGGTTTCCCTTGCCAGGATCTTTCCCAGGCGGGCCGGACCGCCGGGATCACCGGCACCCGGTCGAGCCTGGTGGACCATGTGTTCCGGCTGGTCCGGCGCAAACGCGGCCCGCGCTGGCTGCTGGTCGAGAATGTGCCCTTCATGCTGCAACTCGGGCGTGGGGCGGCGATGCGGCATATCACCGAGGCATTGGACGAACTCGGCTACACCTGGGCCTACCGCGTGGTGGACGCGCGCGCCTTCGGGCTGCCGCAGCGCCGCAACCGGGTGCTGATGCTGGCGTCGCGCACCGAGGATCCGCGCACCGTACTGTTCGCCGACGATGCCGGCCCGCGGCTGCTCGGGTCGGTGGATATCGACCCGTGCGGTTTCTACTGGACCGAAGGCGTCCGGGGACTGGGCTGGGTGGTGAACGCCGTGCCCACCCTCAAAGGCGGGTCCGGTCTGGGGATTCCCAGCGCCCCGGCGGTGCGGTTGCCGTCCGGGGAGATCGTCACCCCGGGGATCACCGACGGCGAACGGCTCCAGGGGTTCGCGCCCGGCTGGACCGAACCCGCGCTGAGCGTGCCCGGATTCCGGCCGGGACAGCGGTGGAAACTCGTGGGCAACGCGGTGAGTGTGCGGATGGCGGAATGGGTCGGGTCCCGGCTGCGGGAACCGGGCGAACCGATACCGGGGCATATCCCGCTGCCGCCGGGAAGTCCGTGGCCGGGAGCGGCGTGGGGGCATTCCGGTCAGGTCTTCGAGGTGCCGCTGTCGCCGTGGCCGGTGCACCGGCCCTACGAGGACCTGAAGCTGTTCCTCACCGACACCCGCTTGCTGTCGGCGCGGGCCACGGCGGGTTTCCTGCGGCGCACCGGGATGGGAACGCTGCGCTTCCCCGCCGGGTTCCTCGACGATGTGCAGGCACACCTGGACCGAATGGGCGGGTGGGCGGCGTGAAGGGCGGGCGCCGGTCATGCCCGAGGACGACAGCATGAGCGGGGCGCGCCCGGAGGCGACAGCATGAGCGGGGGTTACCGACCCTCGACCGATGCGGCGACCAGCGCGCGGATGTCGCGGCAGCGACGGGCGCATACCGCCCCGGAGCTGGCGTTGCGCCGGGAATTGCACCGGCGGGGTGTCCGGTACTTCGTGGATCGCGCCCCGATCCGGGGCCAGCGGCGGCGGGCCGATCTGGTGTTCCCGCGGCGGCGGCTCGCGGTGTATGTCGACGGCTGTTTCTGGCATCGCTGCCCCGATCATGCGACCGACCCGAAGAAGAACGCCGAGTGGTGGGCGGAGAAATTGGCGGGCAATGTCGCCCGCGACCGGGCCACCGACGCGGCGCTGATCGCGGCCGGGTGGCAGGTGGTGCGGGTCTGGGAGCACGAGGATCCGGTGCGGGCGGCCGACCGGGTGCAGGCCGCGCTGGGCCGCTGACGGCGGGTGGCGCCGATACCGGAAACCGCTGGGGCGTCCCCGGATCGCGGCGCTAGGGTCGGAGCCGTGCCCAGCGAATTGATCGAACAGCTCACCGCGCGGATGACCGCCGTCGCCGCCGCCGGCGCCGAACTGCTCACCACCGTGGACGGGCTCGACGCCGCCGCCCTCGCCGCTCCCTCGGCGCTGCCGGGATGGACCCGCGGCCATGTGCTCGCGCATCTGGCGCGCAATGCCGACGGTTTGGTCAATCTGCTGCTCTGGGCGCATACCGGAGTCGAGACACCGCAGTACGCCAGTGCCGAACTGCGCGACGCCGATATCGAACTCGGTGCCCCGCGCCCGCTCGCCGAACAGCGCGCCGACCTCGTGGAATCGGCCGAACGGCTGACCGGGATGGCGCGGTTGCTCACCGTCGAGCAGTGGCAGGCCGAGGTCCGGACCAGGCAGGGCACACCGCTACCGGCGTGGAAGGTTCCGTGGATGCGGCTGCAGGAGTTGCTGATCCATCATGTCGACCTGGACGCGGGATATACGCCCGCGCGGTGGCCGGCCGAATTCGTGGACGAGATGCTGGGGACGCCGCCGCCGATCTGGGGAAGCGACCCGGGGTGGCGGGGTTCGGGCTGCGTGCCACCGATTCCGGGTTCTCCGCCGTGGTGGGATCGGAAGAGGCGGGGCCGGTGGTGGAGGGTCCGGGGGCGCTACTGCTGGCCTGGCTGCTCGGGCGGGATTCCGGGGCGGCGTTCGCCGGCCCGCTGCCGGAACTGCCCGCCTGGCGCTGAAAACGAAACCGGCCGGCATCCGTGAGGGATGCCGGCCGGGTCTCGGGTCGCGGTTTATCAGACCCCGGCGGGTTCCGACCGGACCGCCGCCTCGCGGTCACGCTGCTGCAGTTCGCGCAGCTTGGTGCCCTCCACGTCGATATCGGGGAGGATGCGGTCCAGCCAGGCCGGCATCCACCAGGCCCATTTGCCCAGCAGTGCCAGCAGCGACGGGATCAGCACCATCCGCACCAGGAAGGCGTCGAAGAAGACGCCCGCCGCCAGCGCGAAGCCCATCGACTTCGAGGTGATGTCCGGCGAGAGCATGAAGCCGCCGAAGACCGAGATCATGATGACCGCCGCCGCGGCCACCACGCGGGCGCCGTGGTGGTAGCCGCTGATCATGGCCTCCTTCGGATCCTTGCCGTGCACGTACTCCTCGCGCATACGGGTCACCAGGAAGACCTGGTAATCCATCGCCAGGCCGAACACCAGGCCGATCAGCACGATGGGCAGGAAGCTGATGATCGGGTGGGTGTCCTCGACCAGGCCGAACGCACCCTCCTGGAAGATCAGCACCGTGACGCCGAAGGTGGCGGCCATCGACAGCAGGAAGCCGAGCGCGGCGGTGAGCGGTACCAGGATCGAGCGGAACACCAGCAGCAGCAGGATGAACGCGGCGACCGCGACGATGGCCAGGTACGGGATGATGCTGGTCAGCAGGACGCTGTTCACATCCGCGTAGATGGCGGTCTGGCCGGTGATGCCGTACTCCATACCGAAGCGGTCGTTCAGGCCGGCCTCGGCGTCGCGGGCGTGCTCCACCAGATCCTGGGTCGCGGCGCTGTTCGGGCCGGATTCGGGTACCACCTGGAACAGCGCGGCCTGGCCGTCCTGGCTGGGCTGGGCGACGCTGAGGTAATCCACATCGTCGAACCCGGCCAGTTCGTCGCGCAGCGCGGTGAGCGCCGCGTCGCGCTGATCCTGCGGGGTCTCGGAGAGATCCACCGCCACCACCAGCGTGCCGTTCTTGCCTTCGCCGAAGCCCGCGGTCTGCAGTTCGTAGGCCTTACGGGCCGACGAATCCTCCGGCATGCTGTCGCCGCCGGGCAGGCCCAGGTTCAGCTGGGTGGCGGGGGCGGCCAGCGCGCCGAGGACCAGGGCGCTGGCGATCAACGTCAGGACGGGCACCCGGGCGATGACGCGGGCGAAACGCATTCCGTTGGTGACGGAGTCGTCGTCTTCGGGGTCGTGCTGGGCGACCAGTGGCAGTTTGGGCTTGAACAGGAACCGGCCGAGCGCGCCGAGCAGCGCGGGCAGCAGGGTGATGGCCGCGAGCACCGCGAACACCGCGGCGATCGCGCCGCCGATACCCATCATGGTGAGGAAGCCGATACCGACCACCGACAGCCCGAGCAGCGCGATCATCACGGTCAGTCCGGCGAAGACGACCGCCGAACCCGCGGTGCCCACCGCGACGCCCGCCGCTTCCTCCGGCGAATCCTGGACGACCAGTTCGTGTTTGTACCGGGAGACGATGAACAGGGCGTAGTCGATCGACAGCGCCAGGCCGATCATCGAGGCCAGGATCGGGGTGAAGGTCGGTACCTCGGTCAGCGAGGTGCCGGTGAGGATCAGCGCACCCGCGCAGGCCACGCCGACGATTCCGGTGACGATCGGCACGAACGCCGCGACGATGGCGCCGAAGGCGATGACCATGACGACCAGCGCCACGCCGATACCGATCATCTCGGCCTGCCCGCTCTCGGGCTGGGTCTGGGCGATGGCGCCGGTCAGCTCCACGGTGAGACCGGCATTGCGACCCTGCTGGGCCACGGCTTCGGCGGCCTCACGGTGCTCGTCGGTGACATCGGAGAAGCTCGGCATCGAGAATTTGACGTCGAGGACGGCGACGGTTTTCGGCTTGTCCTCGTTCAGCACATTGAGCGGCGCGCCGCCGCACAGTGCCTTGAAATCGGGGGAGTTCGCACCGTCGAGGCAGTTGGGCTCCGGTGTCGGCGGGGTCTGCCCGGGCCGCAGGTTAGCGGCGGCCTCGGCCTGTTCCTTCGCGGCGGCCTGGCTGGCCGGCATCATCGCGGTCGCGGTGACCGGGTTGACCACCGGCTCGGCGTGGTCGACGATCTCCATCTCGTTGAGACGGGCGACCATGGCGTCCAGGGCCGCCATATTCGGTTCGTCGGCCAGGGTGCCGTTCGGCGCCGCGATCACATACTGGCCGGTGACGGCGTCGAGGCTGAACGCCTTCGCCATCTGCGGCATATGTTCTTCCAGGATTCCGGTGGCCCGCTCCGACGGCAGACCGGGCATCTCGAAACTGTCCTGGAACGGTTTGGCCAGCGTGGCAGCGGCCCCGCCGAGGACCACCAGTATCAGCGCCCAGACGGGCAGCACTATCCATTTCCGGCGGAAAGCGAACTTTCCCCATCTGTACAGGAATACGGACACGAGGGATTTCTCCTAGGCGAGGCCGAGACGGTTTGGTCGTTGTGCTGTGACGAGCTGACGGCCGACGTCGCTTTCGCGGACCGGACTGCGCGGCGAGACTGCATGCTCGGGCGCGGAGTCGGATGGACCCGCCTACACGGTGGACGCCTGGTATCTACCGTACGGTAGGTAGACTACGTGGAGGTTAAGTGGAGGTACAAGCTCGACTTCCGGGTGGCAGGCCGGGCGCGATGCCGGGAAGAACGAGAGGGCCGAGCATGGCGAATCGGAGATCTGAAGACCACGTTACCGCAGGTCGCGACACCAAGAAGGCCATCCATGACGCCGCGGTGCGGCTCTTCGTGGCCAAAGGTTTCGAGGAGACCAGCCTGCGGGAGATCGCCGATGCGGTGGGAATCACAAAGCCGTCGCTCTACTATCACTACCCGTCGAAACTCGAACTCCTCGTGGCCATCATCAATCCGCTCCTCGACGATCTGAAGAAACTGTCGGAGCAGGTGGAGGAGATCGCCCCCGACGCCGAAGGCCGGCGCACCGTGCTGCGCAACTATCTGCGCGCCATGATCCGCCACCGCGACGCCGGAGAGATGATGGTTCGCAACGCGGTCCCGATCGTCAACGCCGTCGCCGACCAGTTCCCGGTGGTCGTCGACGCCAACAAGGCTCTGCGCGATTGGCTCGCCGGACCCGATCCCACCGCGGTGCGGCTGCTGCGCGCGAGCGCGGCCATGGAGATTCTGACCGTCGCACTGGTTTCCAACGAAGTGGCGCCCGACGCGGGGGATGATGTGGTGGAGACGACGCTGCTGGACGCGGCGATCGCGGCCCTGCGGCCGGACGCGGAATAGACTCCGCGGGCCGCGCACAGCACAGCGGAAAGGTCAGGTTTGTCGTGCACATCACCGCGAAGGTGGATCATGCGGTGCGGACCCTGCTCGAGATCACGGCCGCGGATCAGACCGCCGCGGTGAAAGCCGAATCGATCGCGGACGCCCAGCGGATACCACCGAAGGTGCTCGAAGGCGTACTCGCCGAGTTGCGCCGCACCGGACTGGTCACCAGCCGGCGCGGACCGGACGGGGGGTACCGCCTCGCGCGCCCGGCCGCCGAGATCTCGATCGCCGATATCATCCGCGCCGTGGAAGGGCCGCTGGCCTCGGTACGCGGGCAGCGGCCCGAGGATGTGGGCTACCCCGGCGCGGCCGAACCGCTGCAGCGGGTGTGGATCGCGCTGCGGGTGAATCTGCGCGCCGTCCTGGAGAACGTGACCCTGGCCGATATCGCCGCCGACGGCCTGCCGGATTTCGTCACGGCACTGACCGCCGATCCGGGCGCCTGGGCCCGCCGCGACCCCCGTGCCGGGTCCGCCGGCGACGACCGGTCCGGCGCGACGGAAATTCTCGGGCCCTCGGCGGGCTCCGGCGGTAGCGTGCGTTCATCATGCTGATCAGACTGCTCCGCGACTTCCTGCGGCCCTACCGTAAACAACTCGCCGGGATCGTGGTGCTGCAGCTGATCTCGGTGATCGCCATGCTGTATCTCCCCAGCCTGAACGCCGATCTCATCGACGACGGCATCACCAAGGGCGATATCGGCTATATCTGGACCGCGGGCCTGCGGATGCTGGCGGTATCGGGCGTCCAGATCGTGGCCTCGGCGAGTTCGGTACTGCTGGCCGCGCAGGCCGCGATGGGCGCGGGCCGTGATCTGCGGGCGGCCCTGCTGCACCGGGTCAACACCTTCTCGGCGCGGGAGGTCGGGGTTTTCGGGGCGCCCTCGCTGATCACCCGCAACACCAACGATGTGCAGCAGGTGCAGCTGCTCGTCGTGATGGCCTCGACCGTGGCGGTGATGGCCCCGATCATGTGCGTCGGCGGCATCATCATGGCGCTGCGCGAGGATTTCGGCCTGTCCTGGCTGCTGCTGATCGCGGTGCCCGCGCTGGCGCTGAGCATGGGATTCATCATCGCCCGGATGGTGCCCGCGTTCCGTCTCATGCAGACCAGGCTCGACGAGGTCAACCGGGTGCTGCGCGAGCAGATCACCGGTATCCGGGTGGTGCGGGCCTTCGTCCGTGAACCTCTCGAGACCTGGCGGTTCGGCGTCGCCAACGGCGACCTCACCGATATCTCGGTGCGGGTGGGCCGGCTGATGGCGCTGATGTTCCCGACCGTCATGCTGATCAGCAACGTCACCTCGGTCGCGGTGATCTGGTTCGGCGGTAAGGCCATCGACGCCGGTGAGATGCAGATCGGCTCGCTGACCGCGCTGCTCTCCTACATCATGCAGATCCTGATGGCGGTCATGATGGCCTCGTTCCTGGCCATGATGGCGCCGCGCTCGGCGGTATCCGCGGACCGCATCGCGGGCGTGCTCGACACCGAATCGTCGGTGCGGTCGCCGGAGCGGCCGCGACCCTTCGAGGGCGACCCGGCCCGGGTGGAGGTCGACGACGCGACGTTCAGTTTCCCGGGCGCCGATCAACCGGTGCTGCGCAATATCACCTTCCGGGTGCGGCCCGGCCAGACCACGGCCATCGTCGGTTCGACCGGCGCGGGCAAGACCACCCTGCTGAATCTGATTCCGCGGCTGATGGACGTCACCGGGGGAGCGGTCCGGGTCGGCGGTACCGATGTGCGCGAACTGGACCTCGCCGAACTGCGGTCGCGGATCGGGCTGGTCCCGCAGAAGGCGTACCTGTTCTCCGGCACCGTGGCGAGCAACCTGCGCTACGGCGATCCGGACGCCACCGACGACCAACTGTGGCGTGCGCTCGAGATCGCGCAGGCCGCCGATTTCGTCCGCGCGATGCCGCAGGGCCTGGACACCCCGGTCGCGCAGGGCGGCACCACCGTTTCCGGTGGGCAGCGCCAGCGGCTGGCCATCGCCCGGGCGCTGGTCCGGCAGCCCCGGGTGTACCTGTTCGACGATTCCTTCTCCGCGCTCGACGTCGCCACCGACGCCCGGCTGCGCGAGGCATTGCGGCCCGCGACCGCCGATGCCGCGGTGATCATCGTGGCCCAGCGGATCACGACCATTCGCGACGCCGATCAGATCCTGGTCGTGGAGGACGGGGAGATGGTCGGTATCGGAACCCATGAGCAGTTGCTCCGCGACTGCGCCGAGTACCGCGAGATCGTCGAATCCCAGCTGAGCGTGGAGGAGGCCCGATGAGACCCGGAATGCCGGCCGGCGCCCCCGACGCGAAGGCCAAATCGTTCAAATCCTCGGTCAAACGACTGGCCGGGCGGCTGGCCCCGGAACGGCTCCGGGTGATCACGATCATCGCGCTCGGCGTGATCTCGGTGGTGCTCAATATCGCCGGACCGTACCTGCTCGGCCAGGCCACCAACCTCATCTTCGACGGGGTGGTCGGACGGCAGCTGCCGGCGGGCGTGAGCAAGGACCAGGCCATCGAAGGGCTGCGGGCCCAGGGCCAGGACACCTTCGCCGATATGTTGACCGGGATGGACGTGGTCCCCGGTGTCGGGATCGATTTCGACGCCGTCGGCCGGGTCCTGACCCTGGTACTGGTGCTCTATCTCGGCGCCGCTTTGTTCGGATGGTTGGGGGCCTACCTGCTCAACGACCTGATCAACCGGACCATCAAACGGCTGCGCGCCGAGGTGGAGGACAAGATCCACCGGCTGCCGCTGAGCTATTTCGACACCGCGCCGCGCGGTGATGTGCTCAGCCGGGTCACCAACGATGTCGACAACATCTCCCAGAGCCTGCAGCAGACCATGAGCCAGCTGCTGATCTCGGTGCTCACCGTGCTGGGAATCCTCGGCATGATGTTCTGGATCTCCCCGCTGCTGGCGCTGATCGCGCTGCTCACCGTGCCCGCGGTGATCGTGGTGACGGCCCAGATCGCGAAACGGTCCAAACCGCACTTCGTGGACCAGTGGAAGTACACCGGTCTGGTGAACGCCCAGGTCGAAGAGGCCTACACCGGGCACGAGGTGGTAACCGCGTTCGGCCGTAGCAAGCAGGTCGCCGCCGAATTCGACGAACGCAACGATCACCTGTTCAAGTCCAGCTTCAAGGCGCAGTTCATCTCCGGCCTGATCATGCCGTCCTCGATGTTCCTCGGGAATATCAACTACGTGCTGGTGGCGCTGATCGGCGGCCTGCGGGTGGCCTCGGGTCAGCTGTCGCTGGGCGAGGTGCAGGCCTTCATCCAGTACTCCCGGCAGTTCAGCCAGCCGCTCACCCAGATCGGCGCGATGGCCAATCTGCTGCAGTCGGGGGTGGCCTCCGCGGAGCGCATCTTCGAAATCCTCGACGCCGACGAGCAGAGTCCCGATCCGGCGCACGAGATCACCCGGCCGCCCGAACGCGGGCTGGTCGAATTCGACGCCGTGTCGTTCCGGTACGAGCCGGAGAAGCCGGTGATCGAGGATCTGTCGCTGGTCGCCGAACCGGGTCATGTGGTCGCCATCGTCGGACCCACCGGCGCCGGGAAGACCACGCTGGTGAACCTGCTGCTGCGGTTCTACGAACTGGACTCCGGCGCCATCCGGATCGACGGGATCGATATCACCGAGCTGAGCCGCGAACAGTTGCGGTCGCGGATCGGCATGGTGCTGCAGGACACCTGGCTGTTCAAGGGCACCATCCGGGAGAACATCGCCTACGGCAATCCGCGGGCGAGCGAGGACGATATCCTCGAGGCCGCCCGCGCCGCCTATGTGGACCGGTTCGTGCACTCGCTGCCCGACGGCTACGACACGGTGATCGACGAAGAGGGCACCGGCGTCAGCGCCGGCGAGAAACAGCTGATCACCATCGCTCGGGCCTTCCTGGCCAAACCCACCATCCTGGTGCTGGACGAGGCCACCAGCTCGGTCGACACCCGCACCGAACTGCTCGTCCAGCAGGCCACCGCGGAACTGCGCCGCGACCGCACCAGCTTCGTGATCGCGCACCGGCTCTCCACCATCCGCGACGCCGACCTGATCGTGGTGATGGAAGCGGGCCGCATCGTGGAGACCGGGAACCACGACCAGCTGCTGGCCCGGCAGGGCTCCTACTACCGCCTCTACAGCGCCCAGTTCGCGGCGGCCGCGGTCGAGGCCTGATCCGGGGCGTGAGCGAGGGTGTGACCGCGCGGGGCCCTCGCTCACGCACTGTCGTCACCTCCTGAGAGGATGGCCGCCGTGTCGGATGGCGTCGGATTCTCGTTCAATATCGGTACCCGCCTCGAAGGGCGGCACGGCCGGACCGGGGTGATCCGGACCCCGCACGGCGAGATCGCCACGCCCGCCTTCGTCCCGGTCGGGACGAAGGCGACGGTGAAGGCGGTGCTCCCCGAGGCGATGGGCGCGCTCGGGGCGCAGGCGCTGCTGGCCAACGCCTACCACCTCTACCTGCAGCCCGGCCCCGATATCGTCGACGAGGCCGGCGGCCTGGCGGCCTTCATGAACTGGCCCGGACCCACCTTCACCGACAGCGGCGGTTTCCAGGTGATGTCACTGGGGGTCGGCTTCAAGAAGGTCCTGGCCATGGAAACCGTCGATATCCGCAGCGACGACGTGATCGCCAAGGGTAAGGAGCGACTGGCCACCGTCGACGACGACGGTGTCACCTTCCGATCGCATCTCAACGGGTCCAGGCACCGCTTCACCCCCGAGGTCTCCATGGGGATCCAGCATCAGCTGGGCGCCGACATCATGTTCGCCTTCGACGAACTCACCACCCTGATGAACACGCGGGGCTACCAGGAGAAATCGGTGCAGCGCACCCACGAGTGGGCGCAGCGCTGTATCGACGAGCACGAACGGCTCACCACCGGCCGGTCGCATCGCCCCTATCAGGCGCTGTTCGCGGTGGTGCAGGGCGCGCAATACGAGGATCTGCGGCGTAAGGCGTCGCGGGATCTGGCCGAGATCCGCGGTGCGGACGGGTCGGAGTTCGACGGATACGGAATCGGCGGAGCGCTGGAGAAACACAACCTCGGCACCATCGTCGGCTGGTGCTGCGATGGGCTGCCCGAGGACAAACCCCGCCATATGCTGGGCATCAGCGAACCGGAGGATATGTTCGCCGCCATCGAGGCCGGGGCCGACACCTTCGACTGCGTCAACCCGTCCCGGGTCGGGCGCAACGGCGGTATCTACGTGGACGCGGGCCGGTTCAATATCGATACGCTGCGGTTCAAACGGGATTTCACGCCGATCGACGACACCTGCGACTGCTACACCTGCGCCCACTACTCCCGCGCCTATATCCACCACCTGTTCAAGGCCAAGGAGATGCTGGCCTCCACCCTGTGCACGATCCACAACGAGCGGTTCACCATCCGCCTGGTGGACCGGATCCGGGCCAGTATCGACGGCGGCTACTTCGACGAGTTCCGCGCCGAAACCATGGGCCGCTGGCAGGGCAGACTGTAATTTTGGAGGCGCTCCGCGCCTCGAGGGTGGGGCCCCTGGTAGCCCGGTTCTTCACTCCCGGCGGTCGGTCGCTGCGCTCCCTCCCTCTGGTCGCTCCAGAACCGGGCGGGCCCCACCCCGCAGGGGTGTGACCTTTTGGATGAAGGTACGTGGGCCGTCGGTGCGGCCATGATGTCCTTGCGATCGAGTGGATGTTTCGGTGGCCGCGATCTCTGGATGATCGTGTGTGCGCCGAAACCGGACCGGGTGGGCACCGCTGGTTCGTGAAGGTCAGGAGTGCAGGGGGGTGGTTTCTCGGGGGGCGTAGGTGGGTTCGTGTTTCTTGAGCAGGGCTATGACGCGGTAGGTCACCGGGAGCATCACGATCTCCACGAGGGTTTTCCAGAGGAAACCGACGATCACATAGTTCACGAACTGACCCCAGCTGTCGATACCGATCGCGGTGGCGGCGATCGAGCAGAAGATCAGGGTGTCGGCGAGTTCGCCGACCACCGTCGAGCCGATCAGCCGGGCCCACAGATGCTTCTCCCGGGTGCGCTCCTTGATCAGCACCAGGGTCGCGGAGTTGAGCAGCTGACCGGCCACGTAGCCCGCCAGCCCGGCCGCGACCAGTTGCGGTGTGGTGCCGATGACGGTGCGGAACGCCTCCTGGTTCTCGTAGAACGACGCCGCGGGCAGCCGGATGGCGACCGCGAAACAGAGCACCGTGACGAGCAGGGCGGCGAAACCGTAGAACACCGCGTGCCGGGTGGCCCGGAAACCGTAGACCTCGCTGAGTACATCGCCGAGCACATAGGCCAGCGGGAACAGGAAGAACGCGGCATCGGTGGTGATGGGCAGGACCTCGAGTGGGCCGAGGGTCAGTGAGCTGCCGGTGAAGAACTGCACGCCCTTGGTCGCGCAGATATTGGAGATGATGAGCGTAGCGGTGAACAGGACGACAATCGGCGTGTAGTACCCCCGCGCCACCTGGGCGAACGCCGCATGAGCGGGCGCGGGGTGTCCAGATTGGCCGGATAACGGGGCATTCTTCGGATCTTCCACCGGGCTATCCAATCAAATTCTGGAATATGGTGTAGTCATGACGAACCCCGGGGACTCCGACGAGTGGTGGAAGCAATACGGGGGGTCGGGCGTCTCGTCGGACCCCGCGGCCGCGGGCGGCGGATCACAGGCGAGTGGTCCGTCGAGCTATCCCTCGGCACCCCGGTACCCTTCGTCTCCGCCGCCCCAGTACCCGTCGTCCCCGGCGCCCTCGGCGCCGTCCTATCAGTCCCCGCCCCCGGCGGGCCCGTACCCGGCACAGCCCTCGTACCCGGCCACGCCCTACGGCGCGGCGGCCCCCGGCTACCAGGCGGGCTATCAGCCCTACGGCTACCCCGCCAACCGGGGTACCAACGGGCTGGCGATCGCTTCGCTGGTGACCTCCCTGGCCGGCTTCGCCACCTGCGGTGTCACCTCGATCGTGGGGATCATCCTCGGGGTGATCGCGCTCAACCAGATTCGTGACAGCGGGCAGGAGGGCCGCGGCCTGGCGCTCGGTGGGATCTGGGCCGGGGTGGCGCTGATCGTGCTGATCGCCCTCTACTTCGTGGTGATGATCGTGGTGGCCGCCACCGGCTGAGTCCCCGCCCGGCCGGCGGGGACGTCCCGGATCAGGCGGTGAGGACCTGTGTACCGCCGGCGAGCTTGTCGTGCCAGCCCTGCTTGTTCGGGTCCTTGTCCAGCGTCGCGGCGATGTAGAGCATCAGCGCGAGTCCGACGACCCAGCCCAGGCACGGCACGATCTGCGCGGCCAGGTAGATATTGCGTTTCAGCGAGGCCAGCGGCGCGACGGTCGGCGCTCCATTGGGCGCCACCACCTTGAGACCCAGGATCTTCTTGCCCAGGGTGGCCCCGGTCCGGCTCTCCATCGCGACGTAGTACACCAGCATCGCCGCGAAGATGATCGCGTAGCTGACCGCCACCCCGGCGAAACCGACCATATTCGGGATGATGATGAAGTTCAGCAGGATGGCCAGCGGCAGGGCGACGATGAGATTGTCGATCAGCCGGG
Source organism: Nocardia sp. NPDC049935 (assembly GCF_055586645.1). Taxonomy (NCBI): domain Bacteria; kingdom Bacillati; phylum Actinomycetota; class Actinomycetes; order Mycobacteriales; family Nocardiaceae; genus Nocardia; species Nocardia sp. NPDC049935. The sequence goes on from NZ_JBVJHV010000011.1 coordinate 61,516, forward strand.
CGGCGAACCGCGGCCACAGCTTGCCGGGGACACCGAATGCCGGGTCGTACTGCCCGTACTGCTGACCCCCGTACTGTGCCTGCGGGAACACCTGCTGCTCGTAGGGCGGTTTCGGCGGGGCGGGCTGCTGCGGGGGTTGCGGTGGGGGCGGGGGACGGTGCCCGTACGGCTGCTGCTGCGGTGGCGGCGCGTACTGCCCGGGCTGCTGCCCGTACGGTCCCGGCGCGTACTGCGGAGGCTGCCCGTACGGCTGCCCGGCCTGGGGGTGGTTGCTGGGTTGGTACCCGCCACTGGTCATCTCGCCTGCCTGAACTCGAAACTCGTAAAGACCCGGTCGCAGGCCAGGTTACGGACCCGCGCCGGTGCGCACCAAGCGGCCGGGGTCGAGCACCCACGGGTCGTGGGGGAGCAGGTCCGGATCGAATTCGGCGCGCAGCGCCGCGGCCGTGCGCCCGGTGAATCCCAGTGACGCGGCCAGTCCGGCGACCACCCCGTCCACCGTATCGCCGCAGGCGAGCCGGTCGGCCAGCGTCACCGCGCCGTCGCGTTTGGCCAGCCGCTGCCCGGCCGTGTTCAGCACCAGGGGAACGTGCGCGTATTCGGGCACCGGCAGGCCGAGCAGGGTCGCGAGGTAGGCCTGCCGGGGCGTCGAGGGCAGCAGATCGTCACCGCGGACCACCTGATCCACGCCCTGTCCGGCGTCGTCGACGACCACCGCCAGGTTGTAGGCGGGGATACCGTCCCCGCGTCGCAGTACGAAATCGTCGACCGGTCCGCGGTAGCGCCCGTGCAGGCGGTCGGTGATCTCGAATTCGGTACGGGCCGAGCGGAGCCGGATCGCGGCGGGCCGGCCGGTCGCGCGGCGGCGTTCACGGTCGGCGGGGGTGAGATCGCGGCAGGTGCCGGGGTAGGCGCCCTGGGGGCCGTGCGGCGCGGCCGCGGCCTGCTGGATCTCCTTTCGGGTGCAGTAGCACTCGTAGGTGCGGCCGGCCTCGGTGAGCCGCCGCACCGCGGCCTCGTACTGCGCGATCCGCTCCGACTGATGCAGGACCGGTCCGTCCCAGTCGATTCCGAGGGCGGCGAGATCGGCCAGCTGGCGCTGTTCGGCCCCGGGCCGCACCCGGTCCAGATCATCGACGCGCAGCACGAACCGGCGTCCCGTGGTGCGGGCGAACAACCAGGCCAGCAGGGCGGTACGCAGGTTCCCCAGGTGCAGGTCACCGGAGGGGCTCGGTGCGTACCGGCCGGCGCCGGCCGGGGCGGACGAGGAGTCGGTGGGCATCGAGGTCATGGTAGGTCGCGGGTGAGCCGGGGCATCAGCGCGGACTCGTCGAGGAGGGGCCCGGTCGCTACCTCGGGCGTGCCGTTCTCCGGAAACCGGGCGTCCAGCTCCGCCAGCAGCGCGGTGGCGTGGGCCAGCAGACCGGGCCGGTCGAGGCCGTAGGGCAGGGCGTCGCCGGGGTGCCCGGCGGCGGCGACATCGAAGGTCCGCAGCCGTTCTATCGCCCGGCGCAGCAGCGTGCGCGCGCCTTTGGGATTTCCGCGCTGGATATGGGTGAGCCCGACCGCGTACTGGGCCAGGCCCTGCCATAGCATGCGTTCGGCCTCCGGCCCGTTCTTCCAGACCGATTCCAGGACTTCGTGCGCGTTGAAGGCCAGGCCGCGATCGAGGAGCTGCTGGGCGTACTCGAGCGCTTCCGGGGGTTCGAGGTCCAGGTCGTCGGGGATCCGCGGGACACCGGGGCTTCCCGGCGGTAGCGGACGGCCCAGCCGGTCCCGGGGACGGGCGTTGGTGGCCCGGCCCTGATCGTCACGGTCGCGTTCGGGCATGGCGCCATCATGCCTCCGGAGACCGGCGGACCGGGCGTCAGGGGTATTGACGGACGATAAACGGGCAATCACGTAACAATCACGCCCGGACATTAGCGAGAGCCCTCGATTTTCGAGCAAAATCATACTTATAAGTGCGCAATTACGCAGCAATACGGCATCTTAGCAGGATTGGCAAAGCTGTTGGCGCAGTTGGCAAGAGATCGGCAAATCTTGGACGAACCTGCTAGTGTCGCAGATGCGGGGCAAGCTCACAGGGGCTTTTGGTCACCGCGTCAGATGTGTTCGCGGAATGTGCGAGTCCGATCCTGGCAAACCGGATATTTGCTCGCTATCTGCGCGTGCATCGGTGTATTCGGTGTAGTCCACCGGATACCAGCTAGTCAGGAACTATGCAGGAATCGAATCTCATTATCGACGCAGCGAAGGAGTGCAGTGCCGTGAAGGTGGATATGACGGGTGCTGTGTGGCGGAAGAGTTCATACAGTGGCCCGGACGGGAACTGCGTGGAGGTGGCATTTCTCGGAGACGGCAACGTAGCGGTCCGTGATACCAAAGATCAAGGTAGCGGGCCTGTGCTGGCCTTCGCACCCGGCGAGTGGGCCGGCTTCCTGACCGGAGTTTCGGCAGGGGAGTTCCACAGCGCCTGATCCTTGTACCCATATCGGGCAGGACGACCCCGGGCCTGTACGGCCCGGGGTCGTTGCACGTGCATTCGTTCGCACACGACCGATCCGAGGCGGTCCGGCCGGTCCGGCCGGGCGGCGCTAGGGTCGTCCCGATGATTCCGCTGGCCTCCCCGGACGCGACCATGTACTGGTTGTCGCGGCGACTCCGCAACGATCAGTTCCTGCTGTACTGTTTCGCCGAATCCGCCCGGACCAGCGATGATATCCGCGCCGATATCACCGGGCGCGGCGCGCTGATCCCGGAACTGGGTGTCCGATTGCGGGTGGATCCCACCGGTCTCGCGATGCCCGCCTGGGTGCCCGCCGAACCGGACCCCGCGCAGTTCGTCGAGCACACCCCGGAGCGCCCCACCTGGCCGGCGTTGCTCGCGGCCCTCGGTGAACTGGTCGGCACCGGAGTCGATGCGACACGGTACCCCTGGCGCCTGCACGTCTTCCGGCGTATTCGTGACAGCCCGGCGGCCGATGCCGCCGTGACGGTGGTGGTCCTGCAGATCTCACACGCCCTCGTCGACGGTCGCGGCGCGTCCGGTATCGCGCGGGCGCTGTTCGCCGCGAATCCGGGAACTCCCGAAACCCCCGCGGAACCACCCTCCGTACCGGATTCGTCCACCTGGGCAGGCGTCCGGCGTTCCCTCACGGCTGCCGCGACCCTGCCCGCCGCTGTGGTCCGCACCGTCGGCCGCGGGATCCGGGCCGGCCGCGCCGGGTCCGAGCTGGCCGAACTCACCGCATCGGGTGCGGTGCCGCCGCCCCCGTCCGGATACCCGCCCGGACCGCTCAACGCGCCGGCCGTCGTCGGCGGGCATACCGTGTGCCTGCTGGTCCGCCCGGCCGCGGAATTCCGGGTGGCCGGAGCGAGCGTCACCGTCGTGGGTCTGACCGCGATCTCGATAGCGCTCGAGCGCTATCTGCGGGAACGCGGTGCCGAGGTCGCGCGGCTGGGCGCGCAGGTGCCGATGGCGCTGCCGCCGCGACCGGGTGTCCGCAACAACTACCGCGGCCTCGGCGTGGATCTGGCCGTCGCCGAATCCGATCCGCGTCGCCGGGCCGCCGCCATCACCGCCGGACTGGCGGACCGCCGGCGGCGGGCGGCGCATCCGCTGTTGAACGCGCAGGACGCGGTGACCGAAGCGGTGCCCCCGATCCTGCTGCGTCGTGACGTCGGCAGGTACCCGGTGGATCTGCTGCCCGACGAGATCACCGGGCACACCGTGGTCTCCAGCGTGAACCGGGGCTCCGCCGATCTCGCCCTCGGCGGGGCCCCGGTGCGGTTCACCGGCGGGTTCCCGGCGCTCGGCAGCGTGATGCATCTCACCCACGGGATCCACGGTCTCGGCGAGACCGTCACCCTGTCCCTGCACGCGGACCCGGTGACCGTGCCCGATATCGACCACTACGCCGATCTGCTGCGCGCGGCGACGACCGAGGTCAGCGCTCGGCTGCGCTGACCTCGTGACCGGTTCCGGTCAGCCCGGCCAGCGACCTCGGCAGCGGTCCGCTGTGCAGCACCCCGAGGCGCTGGGTGGCGCGGGTGAGCGCGACATACAGCTCCGCCGCGCCCCGTGGCCCGTCGGCGAGAATCCGGTCCGGCTCCACCACCAGTACGGCATCGAATTCCAGGCCCTTGGTATCCGAAGCCGATACGGCGCCCGGAACTCCCGGCGGCCCGATCACCACGCAGGTCCCCTCGCGCCCGGCCTCCGCTTCGGTGAATTCCGCGATCGCGGCGCGCAACTCGTCGTCGCCGGTGATCCGGCGCGACCACGGCGCCACGCCGTTGGCGCGGACCGATTCCGGCGGGGTGATCCCGGGCGCGAACTCGGCGAGTACCGCCGCGGCGACGGCCATGATCTCGGCGGGGGTGCGGTAGTTCACCGTCAGCGACCGGTAGAGCCAGCGACCCGGCACATAGGGTTCCAGCATCGTGTCCCAGGAGGTCGCCCCCGCGGGTGACCGCCGCTGGGCCAGATCGCCGACCACGGTGAAGGAATGGCTCGGGCAGCGCCGCATCAGCACCCGCCAGTCCATCTCGGAGAGTTCCTGGGCCTCGTCGACGACGATATGGCGATAGGTCCAATCGCGGTCCGCGGCGGCCCGTTCCGCCAGATCGCGGCTGTCGCGCTCGACGAACCGCTCCGCCAGATCCTCGGCGTAGAGCAGATCCTGGGCGAACAGATGGTCCTCGTCGTCCATCATGTCCTCGCGGCCGACCATCAGATCCAATACGCCCGCGGCGTAGCGGGCCTGCGCCTGCTGTTCGCGCTCGGCGGTCCGGTCCTCCGGTTCCGGGGCGCCCAGCATATCGACCAGTTCGTCGAGCAGCGGAACGTCGGATACCGTCCACGCCGCGCCGTCGGCGCGCCGCAGGGCGGGGCCGGCGCCGGCGGCACGCAGGCGGTCGGCCGACGAATACAGCTCCGAGAGCAGGACTTCCGGCGTCAGGACCGGCCACAGTGCGTCCAGCGCGGCGGCGAATGCCTCGTTACCCGCCAGCTCCGCCGTGAGATCCGCCCGCAGATGCTCCCACGCCTCCCGGTCGTCGCGGGTCAGCCAGCCCCGGCCGATCCGGCCGATGGCCCGCTCGGTGAGCACATAGGTGACGATCTCGATGAACTTCGCGCGGGCCTCGTTGTGCGGCAGCCCGGTCGCGCGGGCCTCCTCGCGGGCCCATTCCGCGGTTTCGGCGTCGATACGCACCGTGGCGTCGGACAGTTCGATCGGCAGCGGCTGCTCGGGCAGGCGCTGCCGGTCCGCGATCGCCGCCGCGAGTACGTCCAGGATCGCGCGGGAACCCTTGAGCCGGGCGGCCTCCGGGGTGTCCTCGGCGGTGACGCGCAGCCCGGGTACGAAATCACCGGTGGTCATGAACACCACATTGGATTCGCCCAGCGAGGGCAGCACCCGTCCGATGTGGTTCAGGAACGCCGGATTGGGGCCGACGACCAGCACACCGTTGCGTTCCATCCGTTCGCGCCGGGTATAGAGCAGGTAGGCGACACGGTGCAGGGCCACCACGGTCTTACCGGTGCCCGGACCGCCCTCGATCACCACCACACCCGGATGCTCCAGCCGGATGATCTCGTCCTGTTCGGCCTGGATCGTGGCGACGATATCGCGCATCCCCGGCCCGCGCGGTGCGTCGACCGCCGCCAGCAGCGCCGCGTCGCCCCGCACATCCCCGGGACGGTCGGCGCCGGTCCGGCCGAAGGTCTCGTCGGTGAAATCCAGCAGGCGCCGGCCTCGCGTATGGAACTGCCGGCGCCGCCGCATACCCTCCGGTGAGGCGCCGGTGGCGACGTAGAACGCTCGTGCGGCCGGGGCCCGCCAGTCGAGCAGCAGCGGCTCGTATTCGTTCGCCGCGTCGAACAGGCCGATCCGGCCGATATAGCTGCGCTCGCCCGCCACCGAGTCCAACCGGCCGAAACACAACCCGTTATCGGCCACATCCAGCCGCTTCACCTCGCGGGCCAGCGTACGAACCTCGACATCGCGGTCCACCAGGGTCCCGCCGTTACCGCGCAGCGCGGCGGTGTATCGGCCCTTTGCCTGCGCGCGCTCCTCGTCGAGTCGCGTATAGAGCCCGGCCACGTAGTCGCGCTCGGAGCGCAGTTCTTCCTCATATCCCTGAGTCGGCACAAGCCCGCCTTTCCGCAGCTTCTGGCTTCGGCGGGCAATTCTGCGGCATCACCCGGGTCTTGCCGCAAGGCCCCGGGTGCGGTATAGATTTGAGAGGGAGGAAGTGACAGCGCTCCTCTTCAGGGGTTTCCCCGCATCAGTCCGGTTCGATATTCAGCTCTTCGCGGGTGGCGATGATCAGATCGCGCTCGGAGGCGTGTACCTCGGCCAGCATCCGCACCTTGTGGTCGAGCGCGGCACGGATCTCCTCCTCGGGAGCGTCCTGCACTTTCTTGCGCTGCAGGGTCAGCGCGGCCAGCAGGGCGTCGGAGAGGGTATCGGCCAGTTGCCGCCACTGTTTGTAATGCGGATCCGAGCCGACCAGGCGTAGGACGTTCGCCCGGTCCGAGCCGGCTTCCAGGTCGTGGATCAGGTCCCCGATGAGTTCATCGGTCCAGTTGTCGTCGCGGCGTAACGCCTGACAGATCCGGCTGGAGATGCCCAGTGAATCGGCGACGACGGCGACCACCGTATTGCGCCGCCAGTGCTCGCCCGATTGCAGGAGCGCCACCGCGTGCGCGGATTTCACCTGGTGATGAGCGGCGTCGAGTTGCAGCCGGGTGGCATCGGACTGCCGCTGCGCGCTGTCGGTCTGCTGCTGCGTGGCCGTGGTCAACGCGCGCGCGGCGCGATCGTCGGCCGCCGCGATGGCGTCCCGGTTCGTCCGGTTGTTGACCAGTACGGCGATAACGGCCACACCGCCGAGCACGAGCGAGCCGAGCAGCGGCAGCCACGACTGCCACCAGGCCGGGGAACTCTGAACGATCTCGATCACCTGGGGATCCACGGCGCCCATCATGGCACCGTCGAGGCGGGCAGGCGCGACGGCCGTCACAATTCTGTGATCGGCGCGGGCGGGCGAATCGGTCACGGGGCGCCGATGAGCGGGCGTTTTCACGATGCGACCACGTGGCGGGTATGCTGCTCGGCGGAGGATTCGCCTAGTGGCCTATGGCGCTCGCCTGGAACGCGGGTTGGGTTAACAGCCCTCGCGGGTTCGAATCCCGCATCCTCCGCAACCGGCCCCGCCGACGGATCGAGATCCGTCGGCGGGGCCGTTCTCGTCGCGGCGCCGGGCGCCCGCGTTATTCACGCAGTTCGTCGAGGACCTTGCGCACCTGATCCCGGCACAGCTGGTCGACGGTCGAGGTGTCCACCGGGCCGTCGTAACTGACGTACATCGTCACTTTCACCGAGACATTGCTGTCCTTCGCGGCGACCGAATAGTCCACCGTCTCGAACGAGGAGTAATCGCTGACGTGGGAGGCGTAGTACGCCTCCTGTCCCAGACCGCTCACCGCGCCGGAGTCGTAGTCGGTACCGGTGGTGGCGGTATCGGTTTTCTTCCAGTCGTCGTAGCCGTAGGTGGTGTATTCGCCGGTGAAGGCCACATCCAGGGTCAGCCGGGCGCTGTTGGTATCGGTGCCCTCGTTGCTGATCCGGCAGTTGAGGGAGCCGCCGCCGTAATCGGTGGGCGCGTTCTCCTGGTGGGTGGTCTCGTCACGGGTCGCGGCCCACTGGTCCAGCACACTGGCGTCGATGAGATCGCAGGAGTTGGTGACCGAGGCCATACCGTAGTCACCCGCCCATTCCTTGTCCTTCTCGTCGCCCCCCGCGTTCAGCAGCGCGATACCGCCGCCGCAGAGCACGACCACCACCAGCAGCACCACACCGACGACGATCAGCGCGGTGTTGTTCGACCGCGACCGCGGATAACCGCTCGGCGCCGGGAACCCGGGCTGCGGCCCCGGCCACTGCCCGCCCGGTTGCGGTCCGGGCGCCTGCTGTCCGGGCGCCGGGAACTGCGGGCCACCGGGGTAGGGCTGTTGGCCGCTCGCGAATTGCTGTCCACTCGGATACTGCTGACCACTCGCGTACTGCTGCCCGCTGGAGTACTGCTGCTGCCCGCTCGGGTGCTGCTGCCCGCCGCTGGAATACGGCTGCCCGTGCTGATCGCTCGGGAACGCCGCACCGGCGTTCGGGTTGACCATGGTGGCGTCGGGAACCGAGCCCCCGGATTGCGGCCGTGCCGGGTCCGAACCACCCGCCCCGGGTGTCTCCCACCATTTCGTCTGCTCCGCCCGATCGCGCTCCGGCGGATTCGTCTCCGACATCCTCGCCATCCCCTCGTCTGGTGAGGGCATATCCCCTCCCGCTCAGGAGAATGGTAGCGAGCACCGGTCACCCGGCGGAGGGGTCCGGTCAACACCCGCCCGCGCCCCCGGGGGCACCGGACGGCGGACAACCGCTACACTGGCCCACGGATCCCGCGCGGCGCGCATCCTGTGAACTCCCCCAGGGCCGGAAGGCAGCAAGGGTCAACGGGCTCTGCCGGGTGCGCGGGGTCCCCTTATTTCCGGACCGTGTGATTCGAGCCGCGGTACCGGGCCGGTGGTGGGGCGCGGTGCGGATCCGCGGGTGATTCCCGGTCTCGCCGGTACGGATTTCGAGTTTTCACGCAGGCGGATCCCGCCGGTGAACCCAACACCTCCCGGTGACGCCCGCCGCCCGGGTAACGTGGCCCGGGGGTTGCCGCACTGGGCGGCCGCCCCGTAAGCATTCACCTCACCAGGTAGTTGGAAAGGCTGTCCAGGATGCCCCGGCAAACGCAGATCGGTTTGATGAGTTCCGACGAACTCGCCGCCGAGCACGAACTCCAGTCCGCGAACTACGCGACACTGCAGGCCGCTCAGCTGACCCTCGATCTGACCCGAGGAAAGCCCTCGCCGGAACAACTCGCCCTCTCCTCGGCCCTGCTCTCGCTGCCCGGCGACGGCGATTTCCGCGACGGTACCGGTACCGACTGCCGCAACTACGGTGGGCTGCACGGACTTCCGGAGTTGCGGGCGATCTTCGGCGAGCTCCTGGGTATCGATGTGGCCAACTTGATCGCCGGCAACAACGCCAGCCTCGAGTTGATGCACGACACCATCGTCTTCGCCACCCTGTTCGGTTTCCCCGATTCACCGCGCCGGTGGGCCGATGAGCCGGTGGTGAAATTCCTGTGCCCCAGCCCGGGATACGACCGCCACTTCGCGATCACCGAATCGCTGGGCTTCGAGATGATCGCCGTGCCGATGGGACCCAACGGTCCCGACACCCGGGTGGTCGCGGATCTGCTCGCCGGTGATCCGCAGATCAAGGGGATGTGGGCGGTTCCCAACTACTCCAACCCGACCGGAGCCGTGTTCTCCGAAGACGTTGTGCGCGAGCTCCTGTCGATGCCCGCCGCGGCCCCGGACTTCCGCCTGTTCTGGGACAACGCGTACGCGGTGCACCCGCTGACCGATACGGCGGCGCCGGTGCTGGATGTGCTGAAGCCCGCGGCCGCCGCCGGGAATCCGAACCGGCCCTTGGTGTTCGCGTCGACCTCGAAGATCACCTTCGCCGGTTCCGGGGTCAGCTTCCTGGGCTCCTCCACCGAGAACCTGAACTGGTACCTCGGTCATGCCGGGAAGAAGAGCATCGGGCCCGACAAGATCAACCAGCTGCGCCATCTGCGGTTCTTCACCGACGCCGCCGGGGTCCGGGCGCATATGCAGAAGCATCGCGCCATTCTGGAACCGAAGTTCGCACTGGTCCTGCGCATTCTCGAGGAACGCCTCGGCGCCTCCAAGGTGGCGTCGTGGACCGAGCCCAAGGGCGGCTACTTCATCAGTCTCGATGTGCTCGAGGGCACCGCCGCGCGGGTGATCGAGCTGGCAAAGGGCGCCGGTATCGCGCTGACCGCCGCCGGCTCGGCCTTCCCGTACAAGAACGATCCGGAGGACAAGAACATCCGGATCGCGCCCAGTTTCCCGGCGCTGCCGGAGCTGGAGCAGGCCATGGACGGTCTGGCGACCTGCGTCCTGCTGGCAGCGACCGAGAAACTCGGCAAGTAGGCGGACTCGCCGCCCGGCCGGTCAGGCGGGTTTGCGGGCGTAGACGGCGAACATGGTCACCGAGAGGTGGATATCGCCGGCGGCCGCGCCCGCGGCCAGGTCGGCCAGCAGCCGTTCCCGTTCGGTCTCGGTGATCACCCGGCGCGCGACCGCCATCGCCGAGACCCGGCTGACCAGCGCGCCCGCCCCGACCGAGCGGTCCTGAACCAGGGCCTGCGAACCGGTGGTCTCCACCTCGAGACCGGCACCGGTGAGCAGGCCCTGCAGCCGCCGGCCGGAATAGGGGTTGGTGGTCGCGGAGACGAGGGTGTCGATCACGTCGCGGATCACGCGGTGCTCGCCGGGGTGCACGATCGCCGAACCCCAGTCCGCGTCCATCACCACGGTGCGCCCACCCGGCCGCAGTACCCGGGCGATCTCCCGCGCCGCGCGCGCCGGGGCGGTCAGATGCTGGAACACGCGTTCGCACAGCACCGCGTCGAAGGTGGCGGCGCCGAACGGAATACCGTAGGCGTCGCCGGAATGGAAGGTAGCGGCCGAATTCGCGGCCGCGGCGCGCTGCTCGGCGGCGGCCAGCAGATTGGGGTCGGGTTCCACGCCGACGGCGAACCCCGTGGGCCCCACCTCCCCGGCGAAGGTGATGACCTCCGAGCCCGTCCCGGATCCGAGGTCCACGACGCTCTCACCCGGGCGTAGCGCGAGCGCCTCGTGCGCCCATTCCCGCAATCTGGTGAGGCCGGGGAGCGTGGCCTGTAGATCGCGGATATCGACCAGCTGATCCTGGCCTGCGGCATCGAAACGGTCGGGGCGTAACCCGAAACTGTCCATGGGTCCGTGTCCATCCAGTGTGGTGGGTGGGTGTATCGCCGTGTGTGGCATGGGGCGAGCCTAGCCGCTGGGGCGGTCGTGGGATCATCGCTGGTAGTCCAGAGTGAGGAGCACGGTATGGCCGAGTTGTGCCTGGCGCAGGACCCCGAATCGGACGAACTGCTGTCGACGAGTCCCCTGGCGTTGGTGATCGGGATGCTCCTCGACCAGCAGTATCCCCTCGAACACGCCTTCCGCGGGCCGAAGAAGATCGCCGACCGGATGGGTGGGCTGGATATCCACGCGATCGCCGCCGCCGATCAGGCCGAATTCGAGGATATGGCGGCGACACCGCCGGCCATCCACCGGTACGGCCGCTCCATGGCGCGGCGAATCCAGGATCTGGCCCGGTACGTGATCGAACAGTACGACGGCGATGTCACCGCCATCTGGACCGCCGGGGATCCCGACGGCAAAGAGGTGCTGAAACGTCTGAAGGCGCTGCCCGGTTACGGCGATCAGAAGGCCCGGATCTTCCTCGCTCTGCTGGGTAAGCAGCTCGATGTGCGCCCGGCCGGCTGGGAAACCGCGGCCGGCGCCTATGCCGAGCCCGGTTCGCGGCGTTCGGCGGCCGATATCGTCGATTCGGAGACCCTGCTCGAGGTTCGGGCGTTCAAGAAGGAGATGAAGGCCGCCGCGAAGCAGAAGTGAACGCCGTGGGGTACGGCGGCGTCTAGCGGATTCGGGCGAGGCGGGTCAGTTCGGCCGCCAGCCCGGCCTCGTCCACGGGGGTGAGAGTGAGGTGGCTGCCCGCGCTCAGCAGGTAGCGGCCGTCTCCGGTGAAATCCAGCCAGGTGCGGTGGATCGGTGGCGGCGACATCGGATCGTCGGGGGCGACCGCGATGGTGAAGAACCCGCGCGCGTCGATGGGCCGGTGCAGCGTCGACCGTAGACTCGCGGCCCGGTCGGCGGCTGTGCCCGGTCCGTCCGCCGGGTCCGGGCAGAGCACGGCCGCGCGCGGTTCCCGCATCACCGGCAGAATGCCGGGTCGAGCCGGACCCAGCGTGTTGACCAGGTGTTTGCCGAGGGTGCGCGCATGGCAGGCCACGACGGTCACCGCGCCCGCGTGCGCGCGGATCAGCGCACCCCAACTCCCGAACGCCACCGCGACCGCGAGCACCGGATCCGGCCCGCGCTCCGGCCCGTCGAATTCGTCGCCGAACACGGTCACCCGGGTCACGTCGGTCCTCGCCACGAAACGGAGCGTGCCGGTGAGGTCGGCATCGCCGTTGGGCGGGAAACGCCCCGGCAGGTCTAGTTCGGCGCGGGCCCGCTCGGTGGCCGCGGTGGCGCGTGGTGCGAGGTCGATGGGATGGGGACGCCGGTCCAGTCCGGTCTCGGTCTGCCAGATATGGCTGAATTCGTCCGGCGTGAACACCCACTCCATCAGCGGCTCCCACCGCCCGGATCGGCTCTGTCCGGTCTCTCGGAGCCGGTTTGCTCGCCGAGAACCGGGGGCACCCGGGGCGGGGTTTCGGTGAGCGCCTCGTTCGGTGCGTGCAGATAGTCGGGGCTCGGCCGGGAACCGCGGGTGGCAGGTGGCCCGGCCGGCGGGAGCGGGAATCCGGCCGGGAACGACCGGGGCGGCCTGGGGGCGGGCGGGTCGGCGCTGTGGGGGGTTCCGGTTCGGCCCGGTTCGGTACCGGCGGATTCGGGGGCTTCGGTGGTCCGGCCGGATACGGCGTCGTCGAGTCCGGGGCCCGTGGGCGAGCCGGGGGTGACAGGAGGGGTTCGGCGCGCTGTCTCGGCCGAGGCCGAGGCGCCGGGTGCCTGAGAGGAGGGGCCGGCCGTGGCGGATGTCTGGGGTGCCGGACCGCCGGTGGGGGACGTCTGGGGTGCCGGACCGAGAGGCGGTGTCGTCCCCGGACCACCGGCCGGTGTGCCGGGGGAGCCGGTTGTCCCCGGTGGGGGTGCGGCGGGAAAACCCGTCGCGCCGGATAGGGGCGATCCGGGTAGGGCGCGGGGTGCGCCCGCTCCTTCGGTCGCGGGGCGCTCGGCACCCGGGCTGCTTGCCGGGCCGCCGAAAGATGTGGTGGCGGAGGGGGTTCCGGGCACGCCGGAGTTCGGGTGCCCGGACCCCGGGTCCGTGGCCCGGAATCCGGCGGATTCGGTGACCGTGTCCTGAGCGGATGGGGATCGTTCCCCGTCGCCCGAGGCCGGGGGACCGGTATCGGGAGGAGGACCGGCGGTTGCGCCGGGTGGCGGGGATCCGGGGGTATCGGCCGGCGGCTCGTGTGGGGCGGCGGTCGGATCACCCGGGACGGATTCGCCGGGCGTGGATTCGGAACGAGCGCCTGCGGGGGAGTCCGTCGCGGCGGTACCGGTCGGGTGGTCTCCGGGGCCCTGGTCGGCGGGGTCGTCGGGTGGGCCGCTCCGAGCGGACTCCGGCGTGGGACCGCCCGGCCCGGGGGCGGCCGGCGTGGTTTCCGCGGGCGCTGCCCCCGGAGCCGCCGTGGACTCCGGGTTCCCGGGTGCCGTATCCGGCGGTTCCGGGGCGGTTCCGGTCCGCGAAGGTCGCTCCCGCGCCGCCGGGCCGGTCTCGTCCTCGGTGTGCGGTACCGGTCCGGAGAGTGTGCCGGTGAGCTGTGACGTGCCCGGTGCGGAGGCGGAGTCCGCGCCCGGGGGGATCGCGGTGGAGGGTGGGAAACGGGGGACCTGGTCGCCGCTGGCCGGGATGGCCGGGTTGTAGCGGTAGGTCATGGCGTCCTGCGCCTCGGCGGTCAGCGTCGCCGCGGCGGTGTTGTAGGCGGTGCGGCGGATCGGGCCGGTGGCCGCCTCGACCGCCGGGTCCGGATCCGGCAGATACGGTTCGGGTGGCGCGGGGATCGCCGCGCGCACCGATTCGGCGGCGGTGGCATCGCCCGCCAGCAGTTGCGCGACCACCCGGCATACGGTGGCCGAGTCGTCACCGGCCCGGACCAGCGCGGCGGCGGCCCGGGCCGCTTCGGCGGCGGCGATTCCGGACCATTCGCCGGAGAGCCGGGCGATATCCCGGGCGAACTCGTCGAATGCCGTATCGACCGAGCCCGCCGCGAGTTCCCAGGCACCGGCCAGGCGGCTCAGTTCACCCGGCGCCAGCGGTTCGTGCACCAGATCCCAGATCTGCTGGTGGGTATAGGCGTCGAAGACCTCGCGATCCGGTACATAGGCCGGATCCGTTCCGGCATCGGTCGTCTCGGTCTGCCCCTTGTGCGCCACCATCGGCCCCCTCGGTTGTCCGGCCCGCCGTCGACCGCTGTGGTCACGGCAAACCGGTCGCTATCAATCTTGTTGCACCCCTGCGTAGTTCGCAATGATGCCGCACGTCACGCCGGTTCCGCCACAGTTCGGATCAGGGCGGCCCGGTTGGCGGCATCGGCCTCCTCGAACAGCGCGGCCGCGGCGAGGTAGGCTGCCTTGTGGCGCAGTGCCGCCTGTTCGAAGGCGAGCAGGGCGTCGAGGTACTCCTGACCCTTCGCCCCGAAACCGCGGGACAAGGCGTGACCGGACGGCAGATCCGGAAACCCCCGGGCCGTGGTGAGGGCGGTCGCGTTCTCGCGGGCCAGTCGCACCCGCTCCACCAGCCGATCGCAGGACCCGGCCAACTGCCGGGCCACGTCTTCGGACATCTGGAACTCGCCGGCCCGCGCCGCCGTGTAGAGGCGCGCGGCTTCGGTTCCGTAGCGGCCGGCCGTTCCGGCGTCGTCGCCGATCGCCGGTTGCCGATCCGGATCAGGTACGGGCATGACGGTCCCCCTTCGAACTCCCCACCCAGCGGGTCGGAGCATAGCAGCGGAAAACCGCTCGGAACAGGGTCGTTCGTTCGTTTTCCGGTCGCCGGAGCGGCCGGGGCTCCGGCGCGGCCGCCGGCGGAATCCGGTCGCCGGGGGTGCGGGTACCGGTCGCCGGGGATTCTCCGTAGCAGTCGGGAGAATATTTCCCGCAGTTTCGCGGAGAATATTTCCCGGATACTCGCGGAGAATATGCGGCGGGTTTGTTTCGTGAATTCTCCATGCCGTAGCGGAGAATTCATCCGAATCGGGAACGAATACCGGAAACATCCAGGTATACGCCATGCCGCGGTGCACGCGCATCCGGTCTCCAGGTGGCTGAATTGCCGAAGAAACCCACCTCTACCAGAGGAAATCGCCGAACCGGGGTTGCGGATTCTCCGGAAACGTTGGTGGATCGCCGAGGAGGATGTTAATTTATTTGTTATGTCCGACAGCCGAGTCACCCCGAAGCCGGTCACTTATGTGACCGCCGCTCTGGGTCTGCGGCTGCCCCTCACCCGCGAGTTGTGTTGCTCCCGCTTCCGCGGTTGAGCGATTCCGATTCACTCGCCGCCTCGTTGCAGTACCTGTAGGCCTCCCGTGATCCGGGATCTTCATCGAGGGAAAATCATATGGCTGTCCGCACCGCCGAACGCACCGCGTCGCAGGCCCCCACCACCGTCCGCACTCGGGTAGCCCGCCCGGTCGTCGCCCCCGACCTGCGCCTTTCCGATAACCCCGCCGCGGCCGTCCTGCGCGCCGCCACCACCGGCCCGGTGTTCCGCGATAAAACCGCCCGCGCCACCGGACTGAGTATCGCGACGGTCAACCGCCAGGTGTCCTCGCTGCTGTCCGCCGGACTGCTGCGGGAACGCGCCGATCTCACCGCCTCCGGAGCCGTCGGCCGTCCGCGTGTCCCGTTCGAGGCCGATGTCGATACCTTCGGCACCCTCGGCGTCCATATCGGCGCGGAGACCACCCGGATCGTCGTCTCCGATCTGCGGGGCCGCATCCTCGGCGGTCTCACCATCGCGACCCCGCAGACCGGTAGCGAGTTCGCCGTCAGAACCGTCGCCCACAGCGCCAAATCCTTTCTGCAGCGCTGGTACCGGCGCACCCCGCTATGGGTCGGGGTGGCGCTCGGCGGCCGGGTCGATCCCCGCACCGGTATCGTCGACCATCCGAAACTGGGCTGGCAGGCCGCGCCCGTGGGCGCGGTGTTCAGTGAGGTGCTCGGGCTGCCGATCACGGTGGCTCCGCACGTCGAGGCGATGGCCGCCGCCGAACTCCTGCTGCCCGCGGTCGTCGGCAACCCCGCCGACGACGCCGAGCGCGCGGACGGCGCCCGGGGCAGCAGCCTGTACTTCTACGTCCGCGAAACCGCGGGTATCTCGGTGACACTGGACGGCCGGGTACACACCCCGAGCAACGGCCCCGGGTCGATCGCGCATCTGCCCACCGGATCGTCGGTGGAATGCGCCTGCGGCCGGCGCGGCTGCCTGGAGGCCACGGTCGGCGATCGCGCGCTGCACGCGCGGGCGGTCGGGCGTGGGATCATCCCGGCGCACAACGGAAAATCCAGTTCCGCCGTCGCCGATCTGTACCGGGCCGCCGCGGCCGGTTCGGAACCGGCGCGGGAGCTGCTCGCCGAACGCGCCGACGTCCTCGGCCGCACGGTGGCGCTGGTCCGGGACATGCTCAACCCCGACCGGGTGGTCCTCGGCGGGCAGGCCTTCACCGCCTATCGCCCCGGCCTGGCGCATGTCGCGCGCGCGTTCAACGAGGCGACCGTGCTGCCGCCCACCGATATCCGGGTCACCGGCTACGCGTCGAAGGTGCAGGAGTTCGCCGCCGTCGTCACCTCGCTCAGCGCGCTGTACGCGGATCCGATCGCCGCGCTGCGCCGCGTGACCGCCTGAGAGTTCGAGCCGCCCGGCAGGGCCCACGCGCCGGTGCGCGTGGGCCCCGGGGTCATTTCGCCGGGAACAGCGTTTCGACCGCGGTGATGAAATACGGGAAGTGGACGGCGAACCGGTGCAGATCGCGGTCGTCGTCGAAACCGCCGAACCAGTAGAGGCCGGGCTCGTCGTCGTCGGACGGGTCGATATCGCGGAAGGCGCGCACCCAGTTGTCGGCCCGGCTCCACACCACCATGTAGGGCAGGCCGCGGGAGAATACGAGTTCGCGGTCGCCCGCGGGGATCTGCGCGCTGCGGACCTGTTCGAGACCGCGCTGCAGGCCACGCACCTGTCCGGTGAGAGTGCGGCCGTACGCGGTGCGGACCGGCAGGAACTTCTGCGCGCCCAGCAGCGCACCGCCCGCCAGCGCGATCGCCACACCCACCAGGGCGTGACCGGACAGCAGTGCCGCCACGACGGTGACGGCCGCGCCCAGCGCGATCAGTCCGCCGCCGAGCCAGAGCGGAATCCGGCGGCGGGCGGGGTCGATGAAGGCGCCCCGTTCCACGGCATCGGCCACCATCGCGCGACGCAGCGGGTCGACCGGAAGCCTGCCCGGCACGCGCAATTCGGCCATGGTCACCTCGTGCGCGCCCGCCGGCAGCAGGGCGTCGTAGAACACCCGCTCGTAGCCGCGCAACTGATCGTCGGCGGGGTTGACCCGCACGATCCGCCATTCCTCCTCGCCGATACGGCCGATCCAGAGATAGTTGCGCACGGCCAGATCGACGACGGTGGCGGCGATATCGGTCGGATCGGCGTAGCCGTCGAGCAGTACCCCCGCCTCGCCCGGAAGGATGCCCGCGGGCGAACTGAACAGCGTCCGGCCGGTGCTGCGATCGAGCGGTTCCATCGCGGCGGCCGGAACGGACTGCCGCCGAACCAGAGCCAGGTAGAGGATCAGGACGATCAGGGCGATCAGCAGCACCACGAACGCCACGATCACCGGTCCGGTGATCGCGAACGCCGAGACACCGGGCCCGCTGATATCGGCATTGGCCGGTACCGTGCCGGGCGGCACCTGCAGGGTCAGATCGACGGATTCACCTTTGCGCAGATTCGTCTGGTCCAGATACAGGACACCGTCGGGTTCGATATGCACCTGCGCGCAGGGCCGGGTGGCGCCCAGCGGTCCCAGAACGCAGTCCACGATGCCCATTTCGAAACTCGGGCTGATCAGCGACGCGTGGATCTCGGCGATATCGACATTGAGCACGCCGAACCAGCGGAACACCTGACTGCCCTCGGCATCGCTGACCGTGTTCTGCACCGAGTAGTGGAAGGTGGATTCCCCGGGGCCGGCGTCGACCGTGAACAGATCGTCGGCGACCTCGGCGGTGCCAGGGCCGGTGGCCTCGATATCGGTGACCGCGAACCGGCGTTCGGAGTTCTCGCTGATCTGCACCCGCAGCGGCAGCGACATGGTGAACCGGCCGCCCGGCGGGACGGTCACCCGTTCGGTGACATCCAGCACACCGTCGCGGCCGAGGGTCATCTCGAGATTCACGATCGCCCCGCCGGGTTCCTGTGCCCGGGCCGGTGCGGCCGGTAGGAGCAGTGCGACCAGTGCGGTCAGTGCGAGCAGTAGCGCCGGTGCGCCCCCCCGAAAAGTGAGCATGACTCGTTACCTTAGACAGCTTGCTATCCTGCCGTCAGCGGCCGTTGGCGAACCGAGAATGTGAGGGAGTCCGGGGGAGTGACACAACCACCTTTCGCCCGCGGTCCCGTTCCGCCGCCCGGCCACCGGCCGAATCCGGCCGGTGGGCGCCCGTCGTATCCGCCGCCTCCGGGGCAGCCGCAGCGCCCCCCGCAGCCGGGGCAGCGTCCGCCGGGACAGCCGCAGCGTCCGCCGCCGGGCTATCCGCAGCGACCCCAGCAGCAGCGCCCGCCGGCGGGATATCCGCCCGCTCCCGGTTATCCGCAGCAGCGGCCGCCGGGCTATCCGGTTCCGCCGCAGCGCGGGCCGATGCCCGGATACCGTCCGATCGTCGCGCCGCCCATGCCGCCGCCCGTTCCGCATCGGGTGCCGAACGCGCCCCGGCCGCGGTCGCGGGGCAGCAGCGGCCGGCTGCTCGTCGTCATGTTCGTCGTACTGGTCGTGGTTCTCGGCGCCCTGGTGCGCGGGGCACTGAACTCCGGAGGTCTCGGTGTACTCGGCCCGCAACCGGAGCACACCTACGACACCGGCGCCACCGGGCCCGCCGTCACCGCGGCCAACCCGCTGCTCACCGATCCCGATGCCACCCTGATTCCGGCGAATTGCGACTACGCGCCGTGGTCGGCCGACGAGGACACCGCCCGGGCCTTCTTCAGCAGTGCCGAACAGTGCCTGGAGGCGGCGTGGAAACCGGTGCTGGAGGACGCGGGGCTGCCGTTCGAACCGCCGACCGTGCTGGTATCGGCCGATACCGAGGGGATCTCCACGCCGTGCACGGGATCCACCGGGGAATTCGCCGCGTTCTACTGCCCCGCGAATCGCACCGTCTACATGCCGATAAGCCAGCTGCAGACCGACTACTACGGCGACAACTGGGTGGTGTATCTCTCCGTATTCGCCCACGAATACGGCCACCACATCCAGAACATGTCCGGAATCCTGCTCGCGGCCAACAGTGAACGAGTCGACGCGGGCGCCCGGAGTCCGGAAGGGCTGGAACTGTCGCGCCGGGTGGAATTGCAGGCCAACTGTTTCGACGGTATGTATCTGGTCTCCTCCGCCGACGGCGGTTCGCTGACCGAGCAGCAGATGAGCCAGGCCCGCACCGACGCCGACCACCGCGGTGACCAGCGGGGCGATATGCGCGACCACGGCACCCCGGAGAACGGTGGCCGCTGGTTCGGGCTCGGCGTCGAACACAATCGCACCGACCGGTGCAATACCTTCACCGCGCCGGACGGCGAGGTCAGCTGAGCGGGCCGGAACCGCGTACGCGGTCGCGTAATTGCGTCAGCCAGCGCGTCGCCTCTTCCGGTGTCGCGCCCGGTCCCATCAGTTCGCCGACCACATGTCCGAAGCACGCCGCGTCGAGTACCCGGGCCGCGACCGCCATCGGATCGCCCCAGGGCAGAAACGGTTTCGCCAGCAGCAGTGAGGCGATACCGTGCGCCGCCGCCCACAGTTCGAGCACCAGCGGGGTCGGATCACCGCGGTCGATCAGGCCCTCGGCCATGGCCTCCTCGACGGTGCCCGCGAAATAGCGGAAGGCGCCGCTGGTCAGCACCATGTCCACGGCGCCCCGGTGCACCGTCGGGATGGTCGCCAGCCGGTACTGCTCCGGATGATCGAGGGCGAAGCGCACATACGCCAGTCCGAGGCGGCGCAGCCGCAACGGCGACGGTTCCGCGGGGTCGACGGCGGCCTGCATCGCCGTATCGAGCGCTTCGAATACTTCGGCGACCGCGGCCTCGATCAGCGCGTCCTTGTCCGCGAAATGGCGGTAGATGGACGGTGCGCTGACCCCGACCAGTTCGGCGACCGCGCGGATGGAAACCGCCCCGACACTGCCGGTGCGTTCGAGGAGTTCCCGCGTGGCCGTGAGGATCTCGGCCCGCAGCCGGGGCCCGGTGCCACGCGGTGACCGCGGCCGCCCCGTCATACGCGTACCGGGCTTTCGGTGCTGGCGCGCTCCTCCTCCGGCTCCTCACTGAACCCGAACCGTTCGTGGAGCCGGGCCAGCGGTTTCGGCGCCCACCAGTTGAACGGGCCCATCAGTTTCATCAGAGCCGGTACCAGCAGCGCCCGGATGACCGTGGCGTCCGTGAGCACGGTCAAGGTCAGGCCGAGGCCCATGAGCTGGATGAACGACACCTTCGAGGTGGTCAGGGCCCCGATCACGATGGCCATCAGCACTGCCGCGGCGGTGAAGATACGCCCGGTCCGGGCCACGCCGATCGCGACCGCTTCGGCATTGTCCTCGGACGCGAACTCCGAGCCGGTGCGCCCGGCCCGGCGCCGTAGCCATTCCTCGCGGATACGGGACAGCAGGAAGACCTCGTAGTCCATCGACAGCCCGAAGGCCAGGCAGAACATCAGGATCGGCATGGTCGGCACCAGATAGCCGACCGCGGTGAATCCCAGCAGGCCCTCCAGATGCCCCTCCTGGAAGATCCACACCATCGCGCCGAACGCCGCGGTCAGCGACAGAGTGTTCAGCAGCAGGGCTTTCAGCGGCAGGATCAGGCTGCCCGTGAACAGGAACAGCACCGCGAAGGTGGTGAGCACGATGAGCAGCCCCGCCAGCGGCAGCCGGTCCGCCAGTGCGTCGAGGGAATCGTCGTTCATGGCCGCGGCCCCGCCGAACAACGCGGGCGCCGGGGACGGCACCGCGCGCAGGCTCGCCAGTTGGTCGCCACCCGCGGGGGAGAAGGGGTCCACGGCCGAGGTCACCGACAGATAGGTGCCGGAGTCGTTGGCCATACCCGGTGGAGTCGGCGCCAGCCGGTTGCCGGAAACGTAGACGCCCGCGCTGGAGAGCACCGCGGTGACCTGGTCGACCTCCGACAGTTGTGCCGCGTAGGCCCCGACCGCGCGGTCATCGCGGAAACCGTCGAGCACGATCGTGGTGTTGCCGCCGGGATCGGCCCGGGGGAATTCGGAGCGGATCTCGTCACCCACCTGGCGGCTGGCCGCCGAGGACGGCAGCACGCGCTCATCGGGATAGCCGAATTTGATACCCAGGAACGGCGAGCCCAGGAACAGCAGCAGGGCCACGATCACCACGGATACCGGGACGGCGAACCGCATCACCCGCCGCACCAGCCGGTACCAGCCCGTCTGCTCGGGCACCATCGCGCCGAGCGGGGCGGGTTCGCGGCCGAACAGCCGCAGGATCGGCGCCCGCAGGTCGAGCGAGTTGACGCGATGACCCAGCAGCATCAGTGCCGCCGGCAGCACCAGCACCGAGGCGGCCGCCGCCGCGACCACCACCGCCACCCCGGAGTAGGCGAAGGAGCGCAGGAAGTACAGATCGAAGACCAGCATCGCCGATAGCGACAACGCCACTGTGAGCGCGGAGAACAGCACCGTCCGGCCTGCGGTCTGCAGGGCGCGCACCGTGGCGGCGCGGGGGTCGAGACCGTTGGCGAGCTCTTCGCGGAAGCGGCTCACGATGAACAGGCTGTAGTCGATGGCCAGCGCCAGGCCCAGCGCGGTGGTGAGGTTCATCGCGTAGATGGATACGTCGGTGAACAGGGTGAACAGTCGCAGGATCGCCAGCGTCGCGGCGATCGCGAACAATCCGACCAGCAGGGGCAGCGAGGCCGCGATCAGGCTGCCGAACACCAGCACCAGCACCACCAGGGTGAGTGGGATGGCCGCCGTCTCGGCGATCGCCAGATCATGGGTTATCTGCTCGTTCACCTCGTGGAACGTCGCCGCCGCGCCACCGGCCCGCACGGTGATCCCGTCGGCGTCCCCCGCGAGCTGCGCGCTGAGCTCCCCCGCGCTGTTCTGGATATCGGTCTCGTCGCCCTCCAGATGAACCGCGATCAGCCCGGATTCCCCGTCGGTACTGCGCAGCGCACTGGCGATCGCCGGCGAGGGCGCGGTCCAGTACGACTGGACATCGGTGGTCCGCTCGTGCGCCCGGATCGTATCCACACTGCTCAGCGCCCGCGCCGCCGCATCGTCAACCCCCGCCGACGACTCGACCAGCAGGATGTAGTTGGGGGCCGCGCCGTCGAAATGGTCCGCGAGCATTTCGGTGGCCCGGGTCGATTCGGCGTCGGACGAGACGAACCCACCCGACTTCAACCCGGACGCCGCCCCGGCGCCGAAGACGCCGCAGAGCAGGGCCACCACCAGCGAGCCGATGAGTATCGCCCGCGGGAATCTGGTGGCCAGATGCGCAATTCGGATCAACATTGGTGCCCCCGGCTAGTAGGTTAGTGGCGTTAGCGTAACGCCGTTAACCCAAGAGCGGAACCCCCTCCCACCCCCGAACAGACCCACCCGCCCCGAGCCCCCACCCGGCGCCGAGTTCAGCGAGGCCCTCCGAGGTTGCGGGCCGTCCCGTGTTTCGGCCCTCGAAGCGCATGTGGCGCAGCCACGAGTCTCGAGGGCCGAAACACGGGACCTCGGGGCCCGCAACCCGCCCCGCCGGAGGCGGGGCCGAAGATTCGGTAGCCTCTGGCCGTGGCTCTGTACCGGAAGTACCGACCGGCAACGTTCGCTGATGTGGTGGGCCAGGAGCATGTCACCGACCCCCTGTGTACGGCGCTCGATACCGGCCGGATCAGTCATGCCTACCTGTTCTCCGGGCCGCGGGGGTGCGGTAAGACCTCGTCGGCGCGGATTCTGGCCCGGTCGTTGAACTGTGCCCAGGGGCCGACGTCGACGCCGTGCGGTACCTGCGCGTCCTGTGTGTCGCTGGCGCCCGGCGGCGGTGGGAATCTCGATGTGATCGAGCTGGACGCCGCCAGCCACGGCGGTGTGGACGACACCCGCGAGTTGCGTGACCGCGCCTTCTACGCTCCCGCCGAGTCCCGCTACCGGGTGTTCATCGTGGACGAGGCGCATATGGTCACGACGGCGGGTTTCAACGCCCTGCTGAAGATCGTCGAGGAGCCGCCGGCGCATCTGATCTTCGTCTTCGCCACCACCGAGCCGGAGAAAGTGCTGCCCACCATCCGCTCGCGGACCCATCACTATCCGTTCCGGTTGTTGCCGCCCGCCACCATGCGCGGCCTGCTGGGCGATATCTGTGAGCAGGAGCGGGTGCCGGTGGAGGAGGCGGTGTATCCGCTGGTGATCCGGGCCGGCGGTGGTTCGCCCCGGGACAGCTTGAGTGTTCTGGACCAGTTGCTCGCGGGCGCCGGGAACGAGGGCGTCACCTATTCGCGCGCCGTCGCACTGCTGGGGGTGACCGATGTGGCGCTGATCGACGACGCTGTCGACGCGCTGGCGGCCAACGACGGCGCCGCTTTGTTCGGCACCGTCGACCGGGTGATGGAGGCGGGCCACGATCCGCGCCGGTTCGCGGTGGATCTGCTGGAACGGCTGCGCGATCTGATCCTGGTGCAGGCGGTGCCCGATGCCTTCGAACGCGGCCTGGTCGCGGCCCCGGGCGATCTGATGGACCGGATGCGGGAGCAGGCCGGGCGGATCGGCCCGGCGACGCTCACCCGCTGCGCCGAGTTGCTGCATTCCGGGCTGGGGGAGATGCGGGGTGCGACCGCGCCGCGGCTGCTGCTCGAGGTCGTGTGCTCGCGGATGGTGCTGCCGGCGGCGGACGAATCCGCCGCGGCGACCCTGCAGCGGCTCGAGCAGCTGGAACGGCGGGTGGCCGCCGGTGGGGTGGCGGCTCCCGGTGCCGGACCCGCCGAAGCCGCGCCTGCCGCCGCGCCCGCGCCGGCTCGTCCACCGGCCGATCCGTCGCGGCGCCGGGGGGCAGAGGCCTTGGCGGCCGTCCGGGAGTCCCGGACGGCGCGGACTCCGGATCGGGTCCCGGGTGAACCGGCGGATTCCGGGCCCGCACCGGCTCGCCCGGCCGCGCCGGCCCCCGCGACCTCGTCGGCTCCGGCCGCGGCGGACGACCGGGTGGGTCCCCCTGAACAGGTCGGGCCCAGGCGGGCGCCGGAGCCCGCGGCCGAGGTGCCGAAGGCCGGTACCGAGCAGATCGGACCGCAGGCCGAAGCGGGCGATTCGAGTGCCGCCAGGGGCGCCGTACCGTCGGCCGAATCGGCTGCCGGGGGTGGATACGAGACCGCCCGCGCCGAGGAATCGCAGACCGCCCCCGACCAAGGGCCCGTTCCCGGGCCGACTGCCGCCGCCCGGCCCGGTGGGTCACCCGAAGGCGGTTCCGAAGCTGCCGCGGGCCGGAGGCAGGACGCTGGGCCCGGGGCCGCCGCGGTTTCGGGGCCCGGGAGCGACTCGGCACCCGGATCCGAGGCCGCCACAGCCGCCGGGCCGGTATCCGCCGCAGCGCCCGGCTCCGATCCCGCCGCCGCGGCGGAACCCGCGCCCGCCGCACCGGGGCCCGAGCCCACCCCGGCGACCGGTGGCCAGGACCTCCTGGCGGAGGTCGAGGCGGCCTGGCCCGAGATCAAGGTGAAGGTCCGGGAGTTCGGGCCGACCATCGGGGCCATGCTCACCTCGGGGGCCTCGGTGGCCGGGGTGGAGGACGGCGAGATCCAGTTGGCCCACCATGCCGCGCTGGTGCAGCGGTTGTCGCAGCCGCAGCCGCTGTCGGCCGTGCGTTCGGCGGTCGCCGCGGTGCTCGGACGCGAATACCCGGTGCGCTGGGTGGTGGCCGGGCAGCAGACCGCCCGGGCGTCCGCCGGCCGGGAGCGCGGTGGCCGCAAGCCGGCGCGCGACGGTGATTCCGGTGACTCCGACGGCGGCGGTCGCCGAGCACCGGTCCGGCGGTCCACGGCCGGGCGCGCCGCCGAGGACGCTCCGTCCGGCCGGGCGGGCGATAGCGCGACACCGCCGACCGAGAGTTCCACCGCCGGTGCCGCGAACCCGGCCGCGTCCGGTGCGGCCCGGACCGAGGATCCGGGCCGCGCCCCGTCCCGTCGGACCGCGGGCGGGCCGCCGCGTTTCTCCCGTCCCAGCCAGGCCAAATCCGGCACATCGGCGGCCGTGGACCCCTACGGCGATGTGCCGCCCCCCGACTTCCCCGATCTGCCGGACGACCCCGGCGGCGGGGAGTACGGATACAGCGCGGCGGCGGTTCCGGCCTCCACTCCGGAGGAGGAACAGGAGATGCTCGCGGAGTCGGCGCGACCGGTCGCGCCGGGCGATCGGCGCGACCCGGACGAGGTCGCTCTGGAATTGCTGGCCAGTGAGCTGGGCGCCACCCGGCTGAATGGTTGACAAGCACCTGTTCGACCACGTTAAGTTAACCGGAGTTCGCATCCGGCGGTAGTATGGGCGGGTGGCTGCGGACTTCGGCGTGACGAGGTTCTATGGTGGGCCGTGACGTACGGTCCGCCGGGTACCCGTCCGCCGGGGCGTGCCGTGGTTTGTACAGCGTATGCCCGCGCGGGTGACCCACCCGTGACACTGACCAACCGAATGCTGGCCCAACTGAATACGGACGGTCGGTCGAACGGCCGGTCGGCGAGGTAACTCGCGTCTGCCCCGCCAGGTGCGCAGCAGGCGTATTCCTAGGAAGGAAACACTCCGATATGACCACAGAGGCCTACATCTACGAGGCCATCCGCACCCCGCGCGGCCGCAACAAGAAGGGGTCGCTGCACTCGGTCAAGCCGATCGATCTGACCACCGGGCTGGTGCAGGAGCTGCGCAAGCGGTTCCCGAACCTGGACGAGGACCGGATCTCCGATCTCATCCTCGGTGTGGTTTCCCCGGTCGGTGACCAGGGCTCGGATATCGCCCGTACCACCGTGCTGACCGCCGGCCTGCCCGAAACCGTCGGCGGTGTGCAGATCAACCGTTTCTGTGCCTCCGGCCTCGAGGCCGTGAACATGGCCGCGCAGAAGGTCCGCTCCGGTTTCGAGGATCTGGTCCTGGCCGGCGGCGTCGAGTCCATGTCCCGCGTGCCCATGGGCTCCGACGGCGGCGCCTGGATGCTCGATCCGGCCACCAACTACGACACCTACGTCGTACCGCAGGGTGTCAGCGCCGACCTGATCGCCAGCATCGAGGGCTTCAGCCGGGAAGACGTCGACGCCTACGCGGTGCGGTCGCAGGAGCTGGCCGCCAAGGCCACCACCGGCGGCTACTTCGCCAAGTCGATCGTCCCGGTCAAGGACATCAACGGCCTGACCGTGCTGGATCGCGACGAGCACATGCGTCCCGGCACCACCCTGGAAGACCTCGCCAAGCTGAACCCGTCGTTCGCCGGCGTCGGCGAGATGGGCGGCTTCGACGCGGTGGCGCTGCAGAAGTACCACTTCGTGGAGAAGATCGAGCACGTCCACCACGGCGGCAACAGCTCCGGCATCGTCGACGGCGCCGCGCTGGTCCTGGTCGGCACCGAAGAGGCCGGTAAGGCCTCCGGCCTGACCCCGCGCGCCCGGATCGTCGCCACCGCCACCAGCGGCGCCGACAGCACCATCATGCTCACCGGCCCGACTCCGGCGGCGCACAAGGTGCTGGCCAAGGCCGGTCTGACGGTCGACGATATCGACCTGTTCGAGATCAACGAGGCGTTCGCCTCCGTGGTGCTGAAGTTCCAGAAGGATCTGCGGATCCCGGACGAGAAGCTGAACGTCAACGGCGGCGCCATCGCCATGGGCCACCCGCTGGGCGCCACCGGCGCCATGATCACCGGCACCATGGTCGACGAGCTGGAGCGTCGTAACGCCCGGTACGCCCTGGTCACGCTGTGCATCGGCGGCGGCATGGGTGTTGCCACCATCATCGAGCGGGTCTGATCCCACCGGTCACTGATTCAACAAGGAGACACAGAGCTGTGAGCGAAGCCAACATGATCGGTTGGGAGAAGGATTCGGACGGCATCGTCGTTTTGACGATGGACGACCCGAACCAGGGCGCCAACACGATGAACGACCTCTACAAGAAGTCGATGACCGCGACGGTCGAGCGCCTCGAGGCCGAGAAGGACGATATCGCCGGTGTCGTGCTGACCTCGGCGAAGAAGACCTTCTTCGCCGGCGGCGACCTGAAGAACATGATGCAGGTCGGCCCGGACAACGGCCCCGAGCTGATGGCGGAGCTGAACGAGATCAAGTCGGCGCTGCGCCGTCTGGAGACCCTCGGCAAGCCCGTCGTCGCCGCCATCAACGGCGCCGCGCTCGGCGGCGGCCTGGAGATCGCGCTGGCGACCCACCACCGGATCGCCGCCGATGTCCCCGGGTCCCAGATCGGCCTGCCCGAGGCGACCCTCGGCCTGCTGCCCGCCGGTGGCGGCATCATCCGCACCGTGCGCATGCTCGGCCTGCAGACCGCGCTCATGGGCGTGCTGCTGCAGGGCCAGCGCAACAAGCCGGCCAAGGCCAAGGAGATCGGCCTGGTCGACGAGCTGGTCGGCTCCATCGACGAACTGGTCCCCGCGGCCAAGGCGTGGATCAAGGCCAATCCCGAGGGCGGCGTGCAGCCCTGGGACAAGAAGGGCTTCAAGATCCCCGGCGGCACCCCCGCCTCGCCGGCCTTCGCGGCCAACCTGCCCGCCTTCCCGGCCAACCTGCGTAAGCAGCTCAAGGGCGCCAATATGCCCGCCCCGCGCGCCATCATGGCCGCGGCGGTCGAGGGCTCGCAGGTCGGCATCGACGACGCGTCGCTGATCGAGTCCCGCTACTTCGTGCACCTGCTCACCGGGCCGGTCGCGAAGAACATGATCCAGGCCTTCTTCTTCGACCTGCAGACCATCAACAACGGTGGTTCGCGCCCGAAGGATGTCCCCAAGAAGGAGATCAAGAAGGTCGGCGTGCTCGGCGCGGGCATGATGGGCGCCGGTATCGCCTACGTATCGGCCAAGGCCGGCTACGAGGTCGTGCTCAAGGACGTCACCATCGAGGCGGCCGAGCGGGGCAAGAACTACTCGGAGAAGATCGAGGCCAAGGCGCTGTCCCGGGGCAAGACCACCGAGGAGAAGTCCAAGGCGCTGCTCGACCGGATCAAGCCGTCCGCCGATGTCGCCGATTTCGCCGGCGTCGACTTCGTGATCGAAGCGGTCTTCGAGAGCACCGAGCTCAAGCACAAGGTGTTCCAGGAGATCGAGGACGTCGTCACCCCCGACGCGCTGCTGGGCTCCAACACCTCGACCCTGCCGATCACCGGCCTGGCCGAAGGTGTGAAGCGCCAGGAAGACTTCATCGGCATCCACTTCTTCTCGCCCGTCGACAAGATGCCGCTGGTGGAGATCATCAAGGGTGGGCGGACCTCCGACGAGGCCCTGGCCCGGGTGTTCGACTACACCCTCGCCATCAAGAAGACCCCGATCGTCGTCAACGACAGCCGTGGCTTCTTCACCTCCCGCGTGATCGGCACCTTCGTCAACGAGGCGATCGCCATGCTCGGCGAGGGCATCGAGCCCGCCACCATCGAGCAGGCCGGTTCGCAGGCGGGCTACCCGGCCCCGCCGCTGCAGCTGACCGACGAGCTGAACATGAAGCTCATGCAGAAGATCGCCAAGGAGACCGAGGCGGCCGCCAAGGCCGGCGACGCCGCCATGGGCACCGAACGGCATCCGGCCATCGACGTGGTCGACTACATGGTCGAGCAGGGCCGCCCGGGCCGTCTGGAGAAGGCGGGCTTCTACGAGTACGACGAGAACGGCAAGCGTCTCAACATCTGGCCGCAGCTGCGTGAGCACTTCAAGACGGTGCGCGATTTCAACGCGCCGCTGCAGGACCTGATCGACCGGATGCTCTTCGCCGAGGCCATCGAGACCCAGAAGTGTTTCGACGAGGGCGTGCTCGAGTCCACCGCGGACGCGAACATCGGCTCGATCTTCGGTATCGGGTTCCCGGCCTGGACCGGTGGTGTGCACCAGTTCATCGTCGGCTACCCGGGCGGTCAGGCCGGGTTCGTGGCCCGCGCCGACGAACTGGCCGCGAAGTACGGCAAGCGCTTCGAGGTTCCGGCCTCGCTGCGTAAGTAAGGATCCGGACCGGGCGGTGTTCCTCCCGGAACGACCCACGACCACCCGTCCCGCGCACCGCGCGGGGCGGGTGGTCCTGTTCCGGGCACGTCACCGGTCGATATCGGATCGGTCGAGGTAGACACGCGAACGGCCGGGAATCCCGCACATCGGGGTTTGTGGCGCGCTACGTTGGAGTGGAAGACCGGAACGGAATCGCGGTGGTCCGGCCGCCGCAGCCGATTCGTTACGAGTGCGAGGTGGTGAGATGACTCCACGAGCGCGTTCGGGCCCGGAGGGCCGCGAATCGGAGAACGCCTACGTCGCCTACGTCGCCGCCGATACCGGCGAGCCCGCCGAGGTTCGCGCGGACGAGGCCGCCGCGGCCGAAGCGGGCGAGCGCGGAAAGCCCGGTCCCGAACCCACGATGGCCGTTCCGGGGCCCGATGCCCGGGCCGGGGCCGAGGAGACCGAGAAGATCGCCGCCGAACTGGCGGCCATGGGTTTCACCGAGGCGCAGGAGATCGGGCGCGGCGGTTTCGGCATCGTCTACCGGTGTGTACAGCGGGCATTGGACCGGGTGGTCGCGGTGAAGGTGCTGTCCTCCGATCTCGACTCGGAGAGCCGGGAACGGTTCCTGCGCGAGGAACATGCCATGGGCCGGCTGTCCGGGCATCCCAATATCGTCGATATCCTGCAGGTCGACGTCACCGCCAGCGGACTGCCGTTCATCGTGATGCCGTTCGCCACGCACGGGTCGCTGGAACGGCTCGTGCACGACCACGGCCCGCTCGGCTGGCCCGATACGCTGCGAGCCGGGGTGAAACTGGCCGGCGCGATCGAGAGCGCGCATCGCACCAGCATTCTGCACCGTGACGTGAAACCGGCGAACGTGCTGCTCAGCTCCTACGGAGAACCGCAGCTCACCGATTTCGGAATCGCCCGGATGCCCGGGGGTTTCCGCACTTCGAGCAGCCAGATCACCGGTTCACCCGCCTTCACCGCGCCCGAGGTCCTCAAGGGCGCCGACCCCACGGTCCGCTCGGATGTCTACGGGCTGGGCGCGACCCTGTTCGCACTGCTCACCGGCCATGCGGCGTTCGAGCGGCAGGCGGGCGAGCGGGTGGTCGCGCAGTTCCTGCGCATCACCACCCAGCCGGTCCCCGATCTGCGCGAACAGGACATCCCCGCCGATGTGGCATCGGTGATCGAAGAGGCCATGGCCCAGGATCCGGCCGACCGCCCGGAATCGGCCTACGAGTTCGGCGAGATGCTGCGCGCGGTGCAGAGTGCCCACGGGCAGGTCCCCGACGAGATGGCGCTGCTGGATCCCGAGGTCACCGGACTGGACGCGGTGGCGGCGCCGCATGACCGTCCGTCGGTGACCGCGCGCCGCAGCTGGCCGCTGCTGCATCCCACACAGTCGGGTTCGCGTAGTGCGCTGCTCGGCGGCGCCGCGCCCGTGGCGCCCGCACCGTCGGGGGTCGAGGGTCCGCGCGGGAGCACGGCGGCGCGGACACCCGAGGGTGGACGACTGGGCGTGACCGGTCCGCGGCTCGGTCACCACGGTCCCGGACCGCGCGCCACCGGCGGCGCCTGGGTATCGGGTCCGACGACGCTGCCGCCGAGTCCGGCCACCAAGTTCCGGCCGCCGAGTACGCCCCGGGAACCGGTACGCCGGCCGCGGTTGCTGGATATCCTGCGGCGCGGGGTGGAACGGCGGCTGACGGTGATCCACGCGCCCGCCGGATTCGGCAAGAGCGTGCTGGCCGCGCAGTGGCGTGACGAACTGGCGGTGCTGGACCTCCCGGCGGCCTGGATCGGTATCGACAGCGGTGACGACAACGAGGTCTGGTTCCTGGCGCATCTGATCGAGGCCATCCACCGGGTCCGTCCCGATATCGGCGCCGGGCTCGGGCAGATGCTCGAGGAACGCCCGGCCGATACCGTCGCCTACGCGGTATCCAGCCTCATCGACGAACTGCACACCAGCCGGGAGCCGGTGGTGGTGATCATCGACGACTGGCATCGCCTCACCGACCCGGGTGCGCTGCGGGTGCTGTCCTCGCTGCTGGACAGCGGCTGCCACCACCTGCGGTTCGTGGTGACCAGCCGCGACGCCTCCGATCTGCCGATCGGCCGGATGCGGGTGAACGACGAACTGGTGCAGCTCGATTCCGAACAGCTGCGCCTCACCCGCGCCGAGGTAGGGGAGATCCTGGTCCAGCGCAACGGGTTCGATCTCGATTCCGACCAGCTGGACAAGCTGTATTCGGCCACCGACGGCTGGCCCGCCGCCATCCAGCTCATCGCCCTGGCCCTGCGCGACGACCCCGATCCCACCCGGCTGCTGGCCCGGTTGTCCGAGGGCGGGCACGGTATCCGCGAGTATCTGGCCGAGAACGTGCTGGATTCGCTCGAACCGGAGATGCTGGACTTCCTCTCCGATATCTCGGTCGCCGAGGAGGTCAACGCGTCGCTGGCCGCCGCGCTCACCGGGAACGAGCAGGCCGCGCAACTGCTCGAACAGGCCGAACGGCGGGAACTGTTCCTGCGCCGCACCGATGAGGACACCGACTGGTACCGGATGCAGCCGCTGTTCGCCGAATACCTGCGGGCGCGCCTGGACCGTACACGCACCGGGCGGACGCGGACCCTGCACCGGCGGGCCGCCCGCTGGTACGCCGAACATCAGCTGCTGCGTAAGTCGGTGGATCATTCGCTGGCCGGTACCGATTTCAAAACCGCCCTCGACCTGCTGGAGAGCGGCGGTATGGATCTGATCGACGGTTCCCGGGTGGCGACCCTGCTGGGTTCGGTGTCGAAACTGCCGGTGCAGCAGGTGGCCTCGCGGTCGAAACTGCTGATGGCGGTCGCGCGGGCGAATGTGAACCTGCAGCAGTCCACCGCCGCGCGGTCGGCGCTGAACCGGTTGTCGAACGCGCTGTCACGCAGTACCGAGGACGATTCCGAGGTGCGCCGGCAGCGGTGCCAGGCCGAGGTGCTCGCCGCGGCCGACGAGATCTCCCACGACCGCTCCGCCGGAGTGCAGGAGCGCGTGGCCGAATCGCTGCGGCATCCGGACGAACTCCCGGCCTGGACGGTGGCCACCGCGGCCAATATCCACGCCTACGTGCAGATCTGCGAATTCGATTTCCCGGCGGCGGCCGAAATGCTCGAATGGGCGCGGCCGTACCAGGAACGGTCGCGGGAGCCGCTCGGCGAGATCTTCGCCTGGTGCGGACGGGGACTGATCGCCTACGAACAGCTCGATATCCCGGCGGCCCTCGACGCCTACCGGCGGGCCCACGAGGTCGCGCGGAAGCGGGCGGGTCCGCGGTCCAACGGAGTACGCGCCGCGGCCGGGCTGCTCGGTGAACTCCAATACCGGCGCGGCGATCTGGTCGCGGCCGAGGAATTGCTGGACGAGAGCTACCAGCTGGTGGCCCGGGTCGGGCCGATCGAATCCCTGATCGCGACCATCGTCACCGGCGCCCGGGTGAAGGCCCTGCGCGGCGACCTTCCGGCGGCCACGGTGCGGCTCGCCGAAGGGGCGCGTATCGCCGCCGACAATCAGCTCGGCCGGCTGGGCGCGCAGGTCCGCGCGGAACAGGTCCGGCTGGGTGTGCTGCCGCCCGATGCCGCGCCGTTCCACGGCGGCAGCACCGCCCGTGGTCTGGTCCCGGCCGGTGAGCCGGGTGCGGCGGCCGAACCGCCGACGGCCCTGACCCTGGAAGCGGGCGAGGTCGCCACCATCCGGGAATTGCTCGCCACCGGTAGCCGGGACGAGGACGAACGCGCGGCCCGGCACGCCCGGGCACTGCAGAGCCGCACCCGGGATCAGGGCAGGCCCCGGGCCGAGCTCGATATGTCGCTGCTGCTCACCGAATGCCTGGCCGCCGCGGGCTGGGTGGGGGAGGCCGCGGCGTTGCTGGCGCCCGCGGTCGCCACCTGCGCCGGACTCGGGTGGAGCCGGCCCCTGCTGGACGCGGGGCCGGCCGTACTCGAGATCCTGCGCGTACTGCGTGACGATCTGCCGCTGACCGCGCCGGACGGAACCGACGCGGTCCGCACCCTGAGCGGGACGCGAGTCCCCATCCGGTTCCTCGACGACCTGCTCAGCTGAGGGAGGCTAGGGCTGCCACCAGGGGCGCAGCGGTACCTCCGGGAGTTTGCCGGGGCCGAGTTTCACGCCGA
The DNA here is from genome assembly GCF_055586645.1 of Nocardia sp. NPDC049935. NCBI lineage: Bacteria > Bacillati > Actinomycetota > Actinomycetes > Mycobacteriales > Nocardiaceae > Nocardia > Nocardia sp. NPDC049935. Next base: position 94,877 of record NZ_JBVJHV010000011.1, read on the forward strand.
GCACCTGATGCAGCTGCACGACATTGCGTTCGAATCCCAGCCGGCTGCCCGCCATGTACAGGCCCCAGACCTTGGCCGTGCCCTCGCCCGCCTCGGCCACGCAGGCATCCCAGTTGGCCACCAGGTTCTTGCACCATTCGGCGAGGGTCAGCGCGTAGTGCTCACGCAGGTTCTCCTCGTGCACCACCTCGAGCCCGACGTTCTGGATCTCGCTGATGATGCGCCCGGAGCCGATCAGCTCGCCGTCCGGGAACACGTAGCGGTCGATGAAATCGCCGGCCTTGGTGGTGCGGGTGTTGTCGTGCCGGGTGATGCAGTGGTTGAGGAACAGGCCGCCGTCGCGCAGCTTGCTCTGGATGAACCGGAAGTAGTACGGGTAGTTCTGGACCCCGATGTGCTCGGTGAGCCCGATCGAGGACACCGCGTCGAAATCGGTCTCGGCGATATCGCGGTAGTCCGAATGCCGTACCTCGGCGAGTTCGCCGAGTCCTTCCTCGGCGATCTTGCCCTGCGCCCAGGCCGCCTGTTCGGCCGACAGCGTGGCGCCGATGACCCGGACACCGCGCTTGGCGGCGTAGCGGACCATACCGCCCCAGCCGCAGCCGATATCGAGCAGGCGATCGCCTTCCTTCAGCCGCAGCTTCTCGAACACCAGCCGGTACTTGTTCTCCTGGGCCTGCTCCAGCGACCAGTCCCGGTCGCCGTAACAGGCGCAGGTGTAGGTCATGGACGGTCCGAGGACGTACTCGTAGAAGGTGTTCGAGACGTCGTAGTGATGGTGGATGACCTCGGCGTCGCGGGTCTTGGAGTGGCGGAGGCCCTCCAGCGCGATCCGGCGCCACCGGGGCAGGGTCTCCTGCGGCGGCGGCGGAACCGGGCGCAGCCGCTCCCAGCCCAGCGAGCGGGCGATGGCCACCAGCGACAGCGCCGACGGACGTTTGAACTTCAGGTCCGTCATGGCCGCGAGGATGGCGTACGGATCGCCGGGGTGGACTCCGGCGGCGTCCATATCGCCGGATATGTAGGCCCGCGCCATACCGAGGTCACCCGGGGCGTTGGCGAGGTAGTTGATACCACGCGGATTGCGGATCTCGAGTGCGAACTCGGAGTCCACGGGACCGGTGGTGCTGCCGTCGTATGCGGTCAGCTTGATGGGAACATCGCCGTCGACCAGGGCTTCGACCACCTCGGCGATACTGAGCCGGGTGCCCAGGTCCGCGAAAGCGTCGGATCTGTCCTTGAATGTCGTCATCTGCGTTGCACCGCCTTCGAATACAGATCCAGCAGGCGCTGGCCGGGATCGTAGCGTTTCTTCAATTCTGTGTAGCTGTCACCGCCGTAGAGGGCGGCGAATTCCTCGGGCTCGTAGAACGAATCCGAGTACAGGGATTTGTGTCCGTCGAATTCTGTGACGGTTTTCTCGATGGCACGATTCGCCGCGCCATCTATCTGCCCGGCCGTTTTGGGAACGGCCGACCAGAAACCTATGTTGACGTAGGTGCGCTCGGGTCGCAGCGGATACAGCGGCCACGGCCGCTCGTCACCGGGGTTTCCGGTATCGCGCAGCCGCAACGGGCACAACCAGATCGGTTCGATGGGTATTTCGCGCAGGAACCATTCCACGAAATCCGCGGTGCGCTCCACCGGCACTTCGATATCCTGCACCACCCGCTCCTGCGGTGGATCCCCCTTGCGGGCGGCGAGCTTGTCGCCGATGTTGTATCGGTGGTCCAGCGCGATCAGCTTCCAGTAGAAACTGCTGCGCCGATAGCGTTTCGGCCAGAACCGGCGGATCTTCGGATTCTGGGTTCCGAAGGCGCGTGAGCACCAGAACCAGTCGGTATCCCAGCGCCAGAGGTAGTCGTGGATGGTGAGACGGTCCCGTTTCGGCTCCGGGCCGTCGTGCTGCAGGGAGCGGTAGTAGATATCCATCCCGGTGTAATCGCTGACCGGGCCGGGTTCGTCGGTCTGGCGGCCCAGCGTCAGATAGCTCTCGTCCGCGCTGAAGACGACACCGTCCAGATAGTCGACGGTTTCCCCGTCGTGGGCGCGCTCGCGCACGATCCTGTCCAGGGTGGCCTCGAGTTCGCGCAGGTCGTGGAATCGCAGATGACGCAATGCCACATAGGGCCGCACCGGCTCCAGTTCGATCTTCAGCCGGGTCGTGTACCCCAGGGTGCCGTAGGAGTTCGGGAAACCGCGGAAGAGATCCCCGGTCGCCCCGTCCGGGGTGATGGTGACCAGCTCGCCGGCGCCGGTGAGCACCTCCATCTCCAGCACCGATTCATGCGGCAGGCCGTTGCGGAAGGAGGTCGATTCGATCCCGAGCCCGGTGACCGCGCCGCCCAGGGTGATGGTCTTGAGCTGCGGCACCACCAGTGGGGCCAGGCCGTACGGCAGCGTCGCGGCGACCAGATCCTCGTAGGTGGTCATTCCCGCGACCTCGGCCGTTTTGGCGGTGGGATCGACTTCGATGACCCGGGTGAGTCCGGATACGTCCAATCCGGGCGCGGTGTTCTTCGCCCGGGCCCGGAACAGGTTCGAGGTTTTCTTGGCAAGCCGGACATCGGCGCCCGCCGGGATGGCACGGTAACTCGCGAGCAGGCGTTCCACACCTGCCCGATATGCGGCGAAACCGGATTCAACTGCGGCCGGATTGTGGCCGGCCTTCCCCAACAGACTCATTGCCACGGTTAGACGCTAGTCCTACTCGGTCTCGATCTGCCACAGCGGGGGGAGCGCCGAGGGCGAAATGTCACATATCCGTTGCATCGCGTTCGTCGGAGTGTTCACGGTGCTTGACGGTATTTTTCGGAATTGTCTGGATTCCGTTCCCGCCCCGCACGCGACAGCGCGCCGTGTACACAGCAGGATGGGGCTGTCACAACGTATCCGGATAGGAGTTCACCGTGGGACAGGTCAAAGCCGGCAGCTCGATCGAGGTCGCCGCAGACCCGCAGCGCACGCTGGCGGCGGTCACCGATTACACGGAGGTGCGCCCGAAGATTCTCTCGGCGCATTACCGCGATTACAAGGTGGTCGAGGGCGGCCAGGGCGACGGAACCGTCGCCGAATGGACGCTGCAGGCCACCGAGAGCCGGGTGCGCAATATCCGCGCCCAGGTCACCGTGGCCGATCACGTGGTCACCGAGAAGGACGCCAATTCCACTCTCGTCAGCACCTGGACCATCACCCCGGCCGGTAGCGGTTCGCTGGTGACCCTGGACACCGTCTGGCAGGGCGCCGGCGGGATCAAGGGCATTTTCGAGGGCATCTTCGCTCCCCTGGGTCTGCGCAAGATCCAGGACGAGGTGCTGGGCAACCTGAAACGCGAACTCGCCTGACAGGGCGGACCGGTGCGGCGGCGGGTCGCTCGCCGCACCGGTCCGGCGCCGGGCGTCCGGACGGCCGCCGGTGCGCTCAGTCGTGCTCGGCGATATCGAAGAGGTTGCCCTCGGGATCGGCGAGGGTGGTCCAGTTCAGGCCGAACTCGTTGAAATCCCCCACGTGCCGGGCGCCCAGGGCGATGGCGCGTTCGACCTCGGCCCGCAGATCCGTGGCCGTCAGATCCAGGTGGATCGAATTCTTGCCCGGGGTCTTGTCCGGCACCTTGAGGAACATCAGCGGCGGGGTCATCCCGGACTCCCGGCCGACCGTGGCGTAGAAATCGGCGGCGCCGGGATCCACCGGATCGGCGGGGTGGTCGAGCAGTTTCGAGTAGAAATCCGCGAGCGCTGCCGGGTTGTCACAGTCGTAGGTGGTGGCGGCGATGGTCGGTGCCATGGAAGGGTTCCTGTCCTCGGAAGAGTGGGGTCCGCGTATCTTGGCCGGGCCCACCGACAAGTCGGGCTCAGGCGAGTACGAACGACAGCAGCAACGGCGTCTGCAGCGCGCCGCGCCACCAGGAATAGCCCAGCCAGATCCCCGGCGTGACCTCACGGATCTCGTCGTAGACCTGGGGCGTGACGGCGGGCGCGTAATCCAGCGCCCACGTGGTCTTGCCGTCGATACGCGACGGCCCGCGGAAGACGTTCGCCGGCCAGCCCTCGATACCGGCGCCGGTCACCCGGTTCATCAACCGGCCGCCGTCCGGTCCGGTGTAGAAGGTTTTCCCGACCCAGAACGCGGGCGCGATCGGTTCGATCATCGAGGTCGCGGTGACCCAGCCGTTCTTCACCCCGGAGGGCACCGTACCGGCCTCGGCGGCGGAGTAGATCGTGTTGGCCTGCGCGGCGGTGCACCGGAACCGCAGGGAATCGACGGTGCGGGCGGGATCGGCCGGATCGATCACGCAGCCGTTGCCGTAATCGGCGACCGGTACGGGGTCGGCGTGGGCGGCGGCCCCGGGCAGTACGGCGACTGCGACGATCAGCGCGGCGGGCAGATACGCCTTGAACACGGTGTCTCCAGGGAGGGCTCGGTAACGCGGGACCAAAATGACCGTTAGGTCCGAAATTCTAGGTGGGTGTGGGGCGGCGGTTTCCGGAATGGCGGCGGTCTAGGCTGAAATGTGATCCCGTCCCCCAGAGAGGAATGCCGTGCAGCCCGAAGGTCAGTTCGATATGCAGCAGTTGCTCCAGCAGGCACAGCAGATGCAGGAGCAGGTGATGGCCGCCCAGGCCGAGATCGCCGCCGCGGAGGTGGAGGGGCAGGCCGGTAACGGCCTGGTCCGGGTCACCATCAAGGCGACCGGTGAGGTGCTGGCGCTGACCATCGACCCCAAGGCCGTCGATCCCCAGGATGTCGAGACCCTGCAGGATCTGGTGATCGGCGCCGTCAACGACGCGATGGCCAACGCCCAGGAACTGGCCGCGCAGCGGCTCGGCCCGCTGGCCGGCGGTGCGCCCGGCCTGCCCGGTTTCTGACCACTCCGGGGTCACGCGGTGTACGAGGGTCCGGTTCAGGATCTCATCGACGAGCTGGGCAAACTGCCCGGTGTAGGGCCCAAGAGCGCCCAGCGGATCGCCTTCCACCTGCTCCGGGTGGAACCACCGGAACTCGACCGGTTGCAGGCGGTACTGCAGAAGATCCGCGAGGGTGTCCGGTTCTGCGCCCAGTGCGGCACCGTAGCCGACGGCGACCTGTGCCGGATCTGCGCCGACCCGCGCCGGGATCGGAGCATGATCTGCGTGGTCGAGGAACCCAAGGATGTGCCGGCGATCGAGCGCACCCGGGAGTTCCGGGGCCGGTACCACGTTCTGGGCGGGGCCCTGGATCCGCTGAGCGGGGTGGGCCCGGAACAGTTGCGTATCCGGGAACTGCTGACCCGCATCGGTAACCAGGACGACGGCGTGGACGTCACCGAGGTGATCATCGCGACCGATCCGAATACCGAGGGCGAGGCCACCGCCACCTACCTGGTGCGGATGCTGCGCGATTTCCCCGGTCTCACGGTGACCCGCCTCGCCTCCGGCCTGCCCATGGGCGGGGATCTCGAATTCGCCGACGAACTGACCCTGGGCCGGGCCTTCTCGGGCCGGCGCGCACTGTAACCGCTACGCGGTCACAGTTCCAGGCGCTGCCACGGCACCCGGTCGATCCGGGTGCCGTCTTCGCGGGTCCAGTCCCAGATCAGCTCGGCGACCGTCGCCGGTCCCGGCACCTCGGCCGCGAAATGCCGGTCGGGCCCGCCGTCGCGGTATTCGACGGTGAAATCGTCCGGGGAGCGGCGGTAGGTCTGGATATAGCGTTCCGGTGCCCGCTCCACGATGAGATACGGGTTCGGGTCCGCCAGTTCGCTCACCCACCGGTGCGCCAGCGCCTCGGTCAGATAGGGGAACTCTCCGGCCCCACCGTGGGTCACGGTCACCGGGATATGCCCGGCCGGGTCCATCAACCAGGTCAGCTGGGGGTCGTAGACCGCGTAGTCGCGCGGTGTGGCGAGCCGGAACAGCAGGTCACGGACGAAACCGATGGCGTCGTAGGGGCTGGGCACCTGCAGCACCGAGCCGGTCGGGTTGCCGCCCAGCGGTGACACGCTGAGGAAAGTATCCGATTCCGGAAGGTCGGCGTTGCGCGCGTTCAGTTCCTCGGCCAGCGCCGCGACCTCGGCCGTTTCCGGCTGTCCGCGCTGGGCGGCGAGGTAGGCGTCGACCTCCTCGGGGGTCGAGGCGACTCCCGAGGGCAGCAGTACATGGTCGTAACTCATCAGGCGCGCAGGCGTTCGCGGCGCAACTGGTCCACCTCGGGCAGCTCCAGCGCGGGCAGCGAGTCCACACCGAGCGCGCGGCACAGCAGATGGTCGGCCAGTTCGGGGTTACGGGCCAGCGCGGGGCCGTGCATATACGTGCCCAGCACCGAACCCTGCACCACACCTTCCAGACCGTCACCCACCCCGTTGCCGACGCCGCGGGTCACCCGGGCCAGGCCGGTGGCGTCCGCGCCCAGGCTGGTGCCGCCGCGATGGTTCTCGAAGCCGGTGAGCGGCGCGGACAGCCCGGCGAGCAGGGGGTTCGTCGTCACCTCGCCGATGGCGCGGGTCTGCTGCGGGGAGGTGGTGGCGTCCAGCAGGCCCACCCCCTCCACGCGTTCACCGCTGGAGGTCTCGTACCACCGGCCGAGGACCTGGATGGCCGCGCAGATCGCCAGCACGGGGGCGCCGCGCCCGGCCGCGGTCTGCAGGCCCGGGAACCGCAGCAGATGGCGGGTGGCCAGCCGCTGGGCCGAATCCTCGGCGCCGCCGAGGGTGTAGATATCCAGCGAGTCCGGCACCGGATCGGGCAGCGTGATCTCCACGATCTCGGCATCGATATCGCGCAGCCGCAGCCGCTGCCGCAGGACCAGCGCGTTGCCGCCGTCGCCGTAGGTGCCCATGACATCGGGCAGGACCAGCCCGATACGGACCGTCGAGTCACTCATTTCGCCCGCTCCTGGAGGTCACGGTTCAGATCGCGGAACGCGGTGTAGTTGGCCAGTACCTCGACCTGCCCCGCCGGGCAGGACGCGATGGCCCGCAGCGGGTCGGCGACGGTGGTGTGCTCCACCCCGGCGTAGGTCAGCCGCACCGCCAGATCGGTGGCGCGCTCACCGGCGGCCACCACCTGGACATCCTCGAAATGCTCGAAGCGGACGTCCCACAGCCAGGACAGATCCTCGCCGTCGGGCACCTGGCCGTTCACCGCGATCACCAGCCCCGCCGCGCTGTGGTCGATCATCGACAGCGCTTCCTGCCAGCCGGCCGGGTTCTTGGCCAGCAGCAGCCGGGCGGCGTGCTCGCCGACCTGCACCGTGCGGTACCGGCCCGCGATCTCCTGGACGGTGCCGGTCGCGGCGCAGGCCTGTTCCACCTCCGCGCCCATGGCGACCGCGGCGGCCACCGCCTGTGCGGCGTTGCCGCGGTTCGCCCGGCCGGGCAGCGCGAGCCGCAGCGGGATCCGGACCCCGTCGGGACCGCAGAGTTTGTCGCCGTCGAGCCACCAATCCGGTTGCGGCCGGGAGAAATCGGCGCCGGTGCTGTACCAGTGCGTGCACTCCCACAGAATCGGCTCGCCGCTGCGCGGACAGCTGGTGGCGTCCATGGCCCAGCCGCTGCCCGCCGCGACCCACACCACATTCGGATGGTCGTAGGCGATGGAGGTGACCAGTACGTCGTCACAGTTGGCGATGACCACGGTGTCGGGGTGCCGGGCCAGGCCCGAGCGCAGCCGGCGTTCGATCATATTGATCTCGCCGACCCGGTCGAGCTGGTCCCGGCTCAGGTTCAGCAGAACCACCGCTTCGGGCCGCAGCGCGTCGGTGACATGCGGCAGGTGCAGTTCGTCGACCTCGATGGCCGCCAGCGGCGCCGTCCGGTGCACATTGAGCGCCGAGACGATACCGGCGTCCATATTCGCGCCGTCGGCCTGCGTCGCGACCGCACCCAGGGTGCTCAACGCGGCGGTGGTCATCCGGGTGGTGGTCGACTTGCCGTTGGTGCCGGTGATCAGCACGCTGCGCCGCCCGCGGCCCAGCTGCGTCATGATCCCGGGATCCACTTTCAGCGCGAGCAGCCCGCCGATCATCGACCCGTTACCGCGGCCCGCCTTCCGGGAGGCCCACGCCGCCGCGCCGGCCACCCCGAGGGCGATCCGCCCTCGCACCGATATCTCTGCCACGCCGGGCAGTCTAATGAGCCGTCGCACCGGCCCACACTCGGCGCGGCCGAGCACGCGACCCGAAGCCGGACAGCGGGTGGCTGTATCCGGCGGTGCCGGCTACACAGCCGGGGACGTATCGGTGCCCGGTTGGGAACCACCGTTCGGAGTCCCGATGTGCCGCTCGATTTCCCGGCCCATTTCGCTACGTCGTTCATAGGCCGTATCCAGGTGCGGATCCGCATTGCGTTCGGCGCCGGTCATATCTTTGTAGACCTCGATTCGGTGATCGATCCAGCGTCGCTGTTCGATCAACTGTTCGCGCGCCGTCTCCCGTTCGGCCGGGCTGCCTTCGCGGGCGATGGTCTCGTTGTCGAATACCCGCCATGACGTGCCGGCTTCGTCGAGAGCGCCGCGGAGCTCGGGTGCCGGCTCCCCGGGCAGCAGCACGTGATCGATATCGCGCACGCTCACCCCGCCGTGGACCTGTGCTTCCACGAAGTCCGAGGACGCGAACCAGGTCGATTCGTATTGCCGGTCCACAGTCAGAAGCGGGAGTTCCGATGGGTACAGGCCCCCGGGCTCGGCACGCGATGCGAGCGGTGGTTGCAGGGCGTTGTACGACTCGGGTTGCGGGTTCAGGATATGAGAGGGAAAGGTCGATTCTCGATAATTCCAGCTGTCGCCCACGGTGAACGTGGTCCGTTGCGCGATATCGGATTTGAGGACCACCTGCACCTCGCCGTACGCGCTGAGCATATCCGGGCTACCGATTCCCAATGCCCACTTGGAATCTTCCAGTCGCTCCCACCAGCCGAGGCCGTTGGGCCCGGTTGCCGCCACCCGCTCGCCGTTCACCATCACATATCCGTATACCGGGCGTAAATGATCGGGCAGATTGTCGGCGTCGTAGCCGAACCAGGTCCGCTCCAGTTGAGCGCGCCCCGCGTCCTTGGTGCCACCGGCCGAGTTCCCGGTTTCGAATCGAGTCTTGAAACGCCCGTCGTGCAGAACAGCGGTCAGAACCTCGGGCCTCACCCGTATCGCTATGCGTTTGCCGGTGACAAGTGTCCGGAGATCAGCGGTGATCTCGGCGCGGAACCGCGTGGGGTCGATCCCACGGGCTGCCGCGATTTCGTCCAGTCTGCGGTTGATGGCTGTCAGATGTCTGAGGGTTTCCAGTTCGTGCGGCGCGAGTTCGGAGGTGTCACGACTCAGCTCATGCCAGTAGACGGCCCGGCCGGTCCCACGGGGGATCGATCCCTGGCGTTCCAACAACTGGAGGGCGCGATCGCTGGGGCTCGGAAATTGCCTGAACTGATCTGCCGGCAGGAGATTGCGGGTCCAGATCCGGTCGAGGCCGTCGATGGTTCCCGACCCGCTTCTCATGTTGTTGGACAACACTCCGGTGCGATGCCGGTAGGCGACTGCCTCATGCGTGAAAATCGCAGCGAGATCGCCCGAAACGCGCCGGTGGATATCTGCCAGTGCTCTGGCGATCACGAACGCATTGCCCTCTGCGAGAAGCCCCGGTGGTGGTCGGCGACCCGAGTCCTAGCGTGACTCGGGTGCCCGGACTGTAGCCGAAACGCCGGTGCCCCGGACCCCGTCGTCGTTCTCCATTGTGGGAAACACCGTCAGAGCGCGATATCGAAGGCGTTGGGGCGTCCGGCGGCGTAGGCGTCGGCGTCGGCGAGGCGGAACGGTTCCAGTTCCGGGGCGCGCCAGAGGGTGAAGGTCCGGCAGCGGGGAGCGTCGGAACCGGTGACGTCGAGTAGCGCGTTCACCGCGGCGCGGGCCGATTCGTTGGCGCCCTCCATGGTGGCGAGGTCGATACCGGTGCGTACGTAATCGCCCGCCAGATACAGGTTCTCGACCCCGCCGTGCGCCTCCGGCCGCAACTCCCACGAGCCCGCGGTGTTGATCAGCAGCGGGTCGGCGTTGGCGTTCTCGCCGCGTTCGGCGTTCCAGCTGATACCGGGGTCCAGGAACCAGGAGTGCAGATCGGCGTCGCGCAGTATTTCCTCCCGGTCGTTGAGATGCGCGCGGATCTGCGCCCAGGTCTCCTTGGCGATCTCCTCATGGGTGCACTCCTTGGCGGTTTTGCCGAACAGGATGCCGGGGGTGTTCCAGTCGGAGATATCCACCGACAGGCAGTCCTGGACCGTGCCGTCACCGTACTCGTCCAGTTTCCGCGCCCACAGGGCGTTCTGCGCGATCGAGGTGAGCGACCAGGGGGAGTCGATATAGGCGGCGTGACCGGCGCCCAGGTCGGGACGGCTGCGCAGGTAGAACTGGATACCGCTCATCCAGTCGGTGACCAGCCGGCTCATCGCGGCCAGTTGCGGCCAGGCCGCGAGGATATCGGCATTCCACAGTTCACGGGCCCGTTCGGCGGGGAGCGCGACCACGAAATGATCGGCGGTGACGGTGTCCTGCGCACCGGCGGAGACGATCCGGGCGCCGGTGATCCGCCGGTCCCGCACTTCCAGCCCGCGGACCTCGGCGCCGAGTTCGAAACGCACACCCAGTTCGCGCAGCCGCGCGACCCAGGGATCGATCCACGCGGTATTCGTCGGGCCGTTGAGCACCCGGTCCAGATCACCGTCGTTGCCGATCTGCATCGGGTTGCCGAGGAACTGCTCACCCATCGACCCGATGGTCCGCACACTGGCCAATTCGTCCTTGGCCGCCACCAGCAGGCTGGTGAGCGTCCGGGAAACCAGCGCGCGGAATTCGTGCGACCGCGCGTGCGCGCCCACGAAATCCGACCAGGACGTGTGTTCCCACTGCCCCAGGCGGCGGGCGTCGCAACTGGTGTTGAAGACCAGCAGCCGGTTCGCGAAGAACAGGCCCTCCTCGGGCGGCATCTTCAACGTGGTGGAGATCACCGAGGCGACGCTCTCCCGCATCCCCGCGGGGGTGGCGGCGTCCATCCGGCCGAAACCCAGGGGGGCGCGGATATCGTCGGCGTCGGCCCGGGCGAACCGGGCATCGGGGACGCCCATCAGGTTGTCCCAGACGCCGTTGGCGTTCCCGCCGAACGGGATTCGCCGCATCGTATCGGGAATGTGCTGGTAGAAACCCGGAAAGAAGCGGAAACCGTGTTCGCCGGGCAGATCGGGGCGGCCACCGGCCGCGGTCCCCGGCACCGGCATACTGCGGGCCTTCCCGCCGAGGGCGCGCCGTTCGTAGACGGTGACCTGGAAGCCGCGTTCGGCGAGTTCGTGGGCGGCGGTCAGCCCGGCAACGCCGCCGCCGAGGACGGCGACCCGGGCTCCGGGCGCCGCACGACCGGTGGCCGCCGGTAGCGATCCGGCCGCCATCGCCCCGATCCCCGCCGCCGCACCGGCCCGTAGCATCGTGCGGCGCGAGAGGTCGCGGCCCCCGATGGCGCCTGCCGGTCGATCCGATACCCCTGCGGTGCCCGGCGCGGGCCACCGATATTCAGTCATGTCGTCTACTGCCTATACCCGGTTAGCTGTGGCGAACGGGCCATACTCTAACGGGGCGTGCGCGGTCCGGCGCACCGGCCGAGCGAATTACCGGCAGGTTTTCAGCGCACCGCGACCCGCGCGCGTTCGTCGCCGGACACGATCCGGGCGGCGGGCACGGTCTCCGGAAGGTCTGCACGGGTCCGCGGCGGGACGGTCGCCGCGGCCGTGTCGGGCGCCGGTTCCGCGTCGGCCCCGGGGGTCGCGGCGGGAGCCCGGCGGGCCGTCGCGGTGGCCGTGAACGCGCCGGCGATGACCACCGCACCGCCGACGAGACTCGCCGGCGCGGGCGTTTCGCCGAGGAAGACCCACGCGGCCGTGAAGCCGACCACCGGCACCAGCAGCGACAGCGGCGCGACGCTTCCGGCGGGATAGCGGCTCATCAGGTAGGTCCACACCCCCGACCCGACCACGGTCCCGAGTACCACGATGTAGGCCAGGGCCACCAGCGCGGGCCAGCCGTCGGCGGTGAAGGTATCGGCGAGCGCGCGGATCCCGGTCGCCGGACCTTCCCACAGCGCCGACAGCGCGAAGAGCGGGAGCACCGGGACCGCGGTGATCCACAGGGTCAGATGCAGGGGGTTGATACCCGGTGATTCCACGGTGGCCTGGCGGGCGCCGATGTTGCCGAACGCCCAGCCGAGCCCGGCGGCCAGCGTGAGCAGGACCGGAAGCAGTGCGGCGTGGGCGAATTGATTCCAGCCGATGATGGCCATTCCCGAGACCGCCACCAGCAGTCCCGCGATCTGCACCGGCCGCAACCGCTCCCGCAGCAGTACCGCGCCCAGCAGCACGGTGAACGGCGCCGAGGACTGCAGTACCAGTGATGCGAGCCCGGTGGGCATGCCCACCCGCATCGCGGTGAACAGGAAGGCGAATTGCAGCATGCCGAACCCGGCGCCGTAGAGCAGGATCCAGCGCATCCGCACCGCCGGGCGCGGTACGAACAGCACCACCGGGACCGCGATCACCGCGAACCGCAGCGTGGCGAAGAAGAACGGCGGCAGATGGTCGAGTCCCACGCGGATGGCAAGGAAGTTCAGGCCCCACAGCAGGATGACGGTCAGGGCGAGTGCGCGGTCACGGTAGGTCACCCGTTAATCGTGGGATGTATTGATCGGTGAGCACAATCGAATTGTTATGGAGTAATGATTTAGTATTGCTTAATGGTCGGCGCGTATTCCTCCCTGTCCGTGGAACGCCTGCGTATCCTGCGCGAATTCGCCGATCGCGGCACCATCGGCGCGGTCGCCGCCGCGCTGTCCCTCACACCGTCGGCGGTCTCACAGCAACTCAAGGTCCTGACCCGGGAGGCCGGCGTCACACTGCTCGAACCCAGCGGCCGCCGGGTGCGGCTCACCGACGCGGGCCACGCGCTGGTGGTCCGGGCGGACGAAGTGCTCGCCGCGCTCGATCGCGCGGTGGCCGAGATGGCCCACTATCGCGGCTCGCCGCGAGGCCAGGTGCGGGTCGGTGTGTTCCCCTCCGGCGGCGCGCTGCTGCTACCGCATGTGCTGCCGGCGATGGCCGGGAGCGGGGTGGAGATCGTCGCGGGCGACGAGGACGTCCCCCCGCACGAGACACCCGCCCTGCTCGCCGACTACGACATCGTGCTGACCCACCGCGACGAACGGGCCGCTCCGGTGGCCGGACCCCGGATCAGTTCGCGAGTGCTCATGCGCGAGCCCATCGATGTCCTGGTGGCCCCCGACCATCCACTGGCCGGCCGGACCGAGGTCTCGGCGGCCGAACTCGCCGAGGAAGCGTGGTTGAGCGTCCGCGGCGGTTTCCCGGTCGACGACGTCTTGCGCTCGATCGCCACCGTCACCGGCGTGGAACCCCGTATCGTCCAGCGCCTCAACGATTTCCGGATGATCGAGACCCTGGTCGCCGCCGGGTACGGGGTGGCGCTGATGCCCCGCTACGTCGTCACCCATCCCGGCTTGTCCCAGTTGCGGCTGTCCGGGGTGCGGGCGGCCCGGCTCTACGATCTGGTGACCCGGCCCCGGGCCGACCACCGTCCCGCCATCGCCGCGGTACTGGACTCGTTCGCGGTGGCGGCCCGGCAGGTCACCGCCGAACCGCCGCCCGCGCTCGATCAGTAGCGGTTGCCGTACGGGTAGCCGTCCACATTGGCGAAATCGTCGGCGACCATCGCCGCGAGTTCCAGCAGTGCCTGCCGGGTCGGCTTGCTCACCAGTTCCAGGTCGATCTCCGCGCCTTCCGCCAGATGATCGTCGAACGGCACGACCTGCACGGCGCGGGTGCGGTCCAGGAACAACCGGCGCAGATGGTCCAGGTTGACCGAGGTGGAGCCACGCCGGGAGGCGTTGACGACCACCACGGTCTGCTGCACCAGATGCGAATAGCCGTGGTAATCCAGCCAGTCCAGAGTGGCCGAGGCGCTGCGGGCGCCGTCGATGGCGGGGGAGGTCACCAGGACCAGCGAACTCGCCATATCCAGCACTCCGGACATCGCCGAATGCATCAGTCCGGTACCGCAGTCGGTGAGGATGATGTTGTAGAACGACTGCAGGATGCCGATGGCCCGCCGGTAGTCGGCCTCGCTGAACGCCTCCGACACCGCCGGATCCTGTTCGCTGGCCAGCACCTCCAGCCGGCTCGGCGACTGGGAGGTATGCGCCCGCACATCCGAATAGCGCGTGATGTTCTGGTCTTCCAGCAGGTTGCGCACGGTGGAGCGGGTCTGCCGCGGCACCCGGTGGGCCAGGGTGCCCAGGTCGGGGTTGGCGTCGATGGCGATCACCCGGTCACCGCGCAGCGAAGCGAAGGTGGCGCCCAGCCCGACGGTGGTGGTGGTTTTACCGACACCGCCCTTGAGGGAGAGGATCGCGATCCGGAAATCCCCGTAGACCGGTGCGTTCACCCGGCCGACCAGATCGCGGTGCACTACATCGGCGGCCGATTCACCGGGGTTGATGGCGCCCCGGGAGACCTTGTGCACCGCTTTGCGCCAGCCGCCGCGCGGGGCCTTGCGGGCCCGTTTGAGCAGGTTGAGATCGTTGACCGAGTTACCGAGCTGGCCGGGTTCGGGCATCTGCCGCGGCTGGAACTGGCCCGGCTGCCCCGGCTGGAACTGGCCCGGCTGCTGCTGACCCGGCTGGCCGAACTGCTGCGGTTGCTGCTGCTGCGCGGGCGGCTGCTGGCCCGGCGCGCCCCAATTCGGCTGCTGGAACTGGCCGGTCGGCGGGTTGTGGTTGCCCATCGGCGGCGGCGGTGCCTGCTGGAACTGCTGCTGGGGCACGGGGGGCGGGGCCGGCATCGGCGGCGGCGCCCAACTGTAGATCGGGCCGCCGGGTTCGGCGTCCGGAGCGGGTGCCGGCCCCGGTTCCGGGGCGCCGGCCGATGGGTATCCGGGCTGCTGCTGATCCGCGCCGGGCACCTGGTTGTACGGCGAGCTGCCGGCCGAACTCGGGGCGGCCCCGGGGGCCTCCGAATTCGGCCTGCCCGCGTACTGGCCGGGGTCCGGCTGCGGGAACTGTCCGCTGCCCGGCGTCGCCGACAGATCGGGTCCGGGCACCTGGAACGGGTCGATCTGCTGGTCGAATTGGCCCGGCCCCGGCGCCTGGAACTGGCCCGGCTGCGCGAATTGGCCGCCGCCGTAGGCGTTGCCCGGGTCCTGGAACTGGTTCGGGTCGGGTTGGGCGAATTGCCCACTCCCGTGCGGTCCCGCCGGGTACTGGTTCGGATCCGGCTGCGGGAACTGGCCGCTGCCGTACTGCTGCGGGAACTGCTCGGCCCCGGGCGCGGTGAACTGACCGGGCGCGGCGGGGGTGAACTGCTCGGCCGGGGCGCCGTAGGGGATCCCGTTGCCGCCCTGGGGTGGTGGGGCGAAACCGTTCTGCTGGTCCCACTCGGCGCCGGCCGGACCGCCGGGAGCGAACTGCCCCGGTGCGGGCGAGAACTGTCCGCCGGGACCGGGCGCCCACTGGCCCTCGGCCGGGGGCGGCCCGTCCGGTCCGGGTGCCCAGGCCCCGGCGGGGCCCGGCACGGGCTGCGATTCGGGGGCGGACCCCCACGGCTCGCCGGATCCGGGTTCGGCCTTCGCGTCGAGACCGGAGTCCCACGATCCTTCGGGGCCGCCGGAAGTCGGTGCCGGTCCGTCGGAATCGCCGGTACCGGGGTTTTCCGCCTCGGTTTTCGCGGCATCGTCGACGGGTCCGGCCGCGGACGGCTCGTTGTCGGCGGAATTCTCTCCGGCGGGAAGGCCGGTTTCGGCCGCCGGGACGGACGCTGCCTCATCGCGCGCGGTCTCGGTGGGCGGCACGGGATCCGGTTCGCCGCCACCGCCGGCGGTATCCGCCGGTCGACTCGGGAGCCAGGGCTGGGAAGTCGGGTCGTGTTCGTCAGTAGTCACAGTTCCCCCATCTGCTCGGGATTTTCGAGCAGAGAGCTCGGCGGCTGGCGTCGTGACCAACGCTAGCAGGTGCAGGTGTCGCGCACCGTGGTGGAGACAGCAGACGGCCGCCGCCCCCGCGCGAGGCGAGGACGGCGGCCGCGAGAGCCTTCCCGGTCAGCTACCGGCGGCCCGGTTCACCGCCGAAACGACCGCCCGCAGGGAGGCGGTGGTGATCGAGGTGGCGATACCGACACCCCAGACCACCCGGTCGCCGATCGCGCATTCCACATAGGCCGCGGCCTGGGCGTCGTCCCCGGCGGACAAGGCGTGCTCGGAATAATCGAGCACCTCCACCTGGTATCCGACCGTCGCGATGGCGTCGACGAACGCCGCCAGCGGTCCGTTGCCGCTACCGGTGATCTCCTGTTCGACCCCGTCCACCTTGACCACCGCGGTGATCGAATCGGTGCCGCCGTCGGTCTCGGCCGCGGTCACCCGCTGCCGCATCCGCTCCAGCGGCCGGATCGGGGTCAGGTACTCCTCGGCGAAGACATCCCACATGGCCTTGGGTGAGACCTCGCCGCCCTCGCCGTCGGTGACCTGCTGGATGGCCTGTGAGAACTCGATCTGCAGCCGGCGCGGGAGCGCCAGGCCGTGATCGGTTTTCATGATGTAGGCCACACCGCCCTTACCGGATTGCGAGTTGACCCGGATCACCGCCTCGTAGGTGCGGCCGACATCCTTCGGGTCGATCGGCAGGTACGGGACCTCCCAGGTCATATCGGCGACATCGGTCTCGGCGGCGTCCGCGGCCGCCTTCATCGCGTCCAGGCCCTTGTTGATCGCGTCCTGATGGCTGCCGGAGAACGCGGTGTAGACCAGATCGCCGCCGTAGGGGTGGCGTTCGTGGACCGGCAGCTGGTTGCAGTATTCGACCGTGCGGCGGATCTCGTCGATATCGGAGAAGTTGATCTGCGGGTCCACACCCTGGGAGAACATATTCATTCCCAGGGTCACCAGGCAGACGTTGCCGGTGCGCTCGCCGTTGCCGAACAGGCAGCCCTCGATCCGGTCGGCGCCGGCCTGATAGCCCAGCTCCGCCGCGGCGACCGCGGTACCGCGGTCGTTGTGCGGGTGCAGCGACAGCACGATGGAGTCACGCCGGGCCAGGTTGCGGTGCATCCACTCGATCGAATCGGCGTACACGTTGGGTGTCGCCATCTCGACGGTGGCCGGCAGGTTGATGATCAGCGGCTTGTCCGGCGTCGGCGCGATGATCTCGGAGACCGCGTCGCAGACCTCCTTGGCGTATTCCAGCTCGGTGCCGGTATACGACTCGGGGCTGTATTCGTAGCGCCAGTTGGTATCGGGGTAGCGCTTCTCGGTCTCCAGACACAACCGCGCGGCGTCGGTGGCGATCTTGCGCACGGCCTCGCGGTCGGCGCGGAAGACCACCCGGCGCTGCAGGATGGAGGTCGAGTTGTAGAAGTGCACGATCACGTTGGCGGCGCCCGCGCAGGCCTGGAAGGTGCGCTCGATCAGTTCCGGGCGGCACTGGGTCAGCACCTGGATGCTGACGTCGTCGGGGACGGCGCCGTCTTCGATGATCTCGCGGACGAAGTCGTAGTCGGTCTGGCTGGCCGAGGGGAAACCGACCTCGATCTCCTTGTAACCCATCCGCACCAGCAGGTCGAACATGCGGCGTTTACGGGCCGGGCTCATCGGGTCGATCAGGGCCTGGTTGCCGTCGCGCAGGTCGACCGCGCACCAGGCCGGGGCCCGGTCGATGACCTTGTCGGGCCAGGTGCGGTCGGGCAGCACCACCGGCTCCACCTCTTCGGCGAACGGCCGGTACCGGAAGACGGGCAGCGAGGAGTTCTTCTGTTTGTTCCACGCGGGCTGGTCGGCGGGCGCGGGCTTGGCAGGCGCGGTGATGGTGCGCGTGCCGGATACGAAGGCGTCAGCGGGTGACATTGATTTCTCCGTGAGTGAGATTGTTTTCCCGAATCGGGTCGACCGGCGCGGCGGAACCCCGCGACGGGATGCCGGTCCGATCAGACCCCGTCGCGGCGGCTGAGAAGAAGTGCCCGCTGCATGACCCGTGCGAGTCTACCTCCTCTGTCCACGGCCCTGACAAGAGCGTCCGGAGGGCCGACGTTTCACTATCGGCCGGCCCCGCCCGGCGGATCGGCCGAGGTCCGGGTACCGGGGCACCCCGGTTCGGCGGGCCCGTCGTCGGGGTGCGGGCGCCGACCGTTAGCGTCGCCGGGGTGCGGACCGGCGGGTGCGGGTCCGGGGAGGTCGAGGATCGAGCATGACGTGGCTGGAAATGGTGGCCGTCTTCGCCGCGGGTATCGCCGCGGGGGGTATCAACGCCGTCGTCGGCTCGGGCACCCTCATCACCTTCCCGGTTCTGCTCGCGGTGGGTCTGCCGCCGGTCACCGCGAACGTCTCCAACACCGTCGGACTGGTACCGGGTTCGCTCAGCGGGGTGATCGGCTACCGGCGGGAGCTGGCGGGGCAGCGGGCCCGGCTGCTGCGCTACAGCGCGGCATCGCTGCTGGGCGCGGCGGTCGGCGCGGTGCTGCTGCTCACCCTGCCGGAGGGGGCGTTCGCCGCCATCGTCCCGGTGCTCATCATCGCCGCGCTGGTGCTGGTGGTGTTGCAGCCGCGGCTCGCGGCCTGGGTCCGGGAGCGCCAGCGTGAATCCGACAGCACGCCCGCGCACGGCGGCCCGCTGCTGCTCGCCGCGATCTTCGGGACCGGTATCTACGGCGGCTACTTCGGCGCGGCCCAGGGGGTACTGCTGCTCGGGTTGCTCGGAGTCTTCGTCCATGAGGACATACAGCGTCTCAACGCGGTGAAGAATGTGCTCGCGCTACTGGTGAACGCGCTGTCCGCGGCCATCTTCATCGCGGTCGCCGAGATCGACTGGCGGGTGGTCGGGTTGATCGCGGCGGGTTCCATCATCGGAGGTCAGCTGGGTGCCGGGGTGGGCCGGCGGTTGCCGCCGATCGCGCTGCGCGCGGTGATCGTGGTGGTCGGCACCATCGCGGTGCTGCGGCTGGTCTTCGGCTAGCGGGTCCGAAACCGCCTCGGGGGCACGTTCGTTCGTTCACTTCCCACTGTGCAAGTACCGGTGAATCCCGGTACCATCTCTGCGCCGACGGAGTTTTTGAGAGAGGTGTCGGGGTGGATAGGCGTGCCCTTTTCAAGGCCGCGGGGGCGGCTGCTCTTATCGGAGCGATGGGGTCGGCGGTCCCGAAACCCGACCCGGTACTTCCCAGGGCCGCGGCGCAACCCTGGCACGATCTGTTCGCCCAGTGGGTTCCGGAGATCTTCGCCACTGTCCCGGACGCCCCCGCCCATACCGAGGCCATCGTGATCGGTTCCGGTTTCGGCGCGGCGGTTTCGGCCCTGCGGCTCGCGCAGGCGGGGGTGGCGACCACCGTGCTGGAACGCGGTTCGCGCTGGCCCAGCGATCCGTGGCGGGAGATCTTCACCGGTGACGATCTGCCCGACGGCCGCGGTTTCTGGCACGCCACCAGCTTCACCGGCGTCACCAAGGTGCCCATGCATTTCGCCGAGTTCGGCGGTGTCCTGGACTGCACCCGGTTCCCCGGTATCGATGTCTGGCGTGGTGCCGCGGTCGGTGGCGGTTCGGTGGTGTTCACCGGCGCGATGATCGCGCCCGAGCGTCGCCTGTTCGACCATGTCTTCGGCGGTGTGGTCGACTACGGCGAACTGGAACGCGTCTACTACCCGCGGGTCCGCGGCATGCTCCGGCTCGATCCGATGCCCGACGATATCTATCACTCGGCGCCCTTCGCCCATTCACGTGCCTGGGACGATCAGGTCCGGCAGGCCGGTTACCGGGTCATCCGCAACGACTCCATCTTCAACTGGGATGTTCTGCGCCGCGAGCTGTCCGGAGCCACCCGGCCCTCGGCCACGGTGGGACGCAGCAACCTCGGCAATTCCAACGGCGCCAAATTCGACCTCAACCAGAACTATCTGAAGGAGGCCGAGGGCACCGGGAAGGCCAGGATCTTCCCCGGTCACCGGGTCGACACCATCGCCCAGGAGCCCGGGGGCCGGTTCGTGGTGACGGTGACCCGGCTGCATCCCACCGGCCCGGCTCTCGGTACCCGCACCCTGACCTGCGACAAACTCTTCCTCGGCGCCGGTTCGGTGGGCACCTCCGAACTGCTGGTCCGGGCCCGCGCGACCGGCACCCTGCCCGACCTCAACGAGCACATCGGCGACGGCTGGGGCACCAACGGTGACGTGGTGCTGGCCCGCGGTGCGAGTGCGGTGGCCGGAAACGGCCAGGGTGTGCCGAGCGCCAGCCGTGTCTTCGACGAGAGCGGCGCGACTCCGCTGACTCTGGAGAACTGGTACATCCCGGGTATCCCGTTCGAAACCGGGGCGCTGGCCTCGCTCGGTATGGTCCTGGACTCCACCCGCGCCCGCTTCTCCTACGACCCCGCCTCGAACGGGGTAGGCCTGACCTGGCCGCAGCGCGCGCAGGACGCCGCCGCCGACGCCGCCCGCACCGTGGATCGGCGGATCGCCGAACGGGCCGGCGCGCTGGCCGAGTACGGGGCGCTCGGATACGACGCGAACGCCCTGTTCACGGCGCATCCGCTCGGTGGCGCCGTGCTGGGCAGGGCCACCGATGCCTACGGCCGGGTGCACGGTCACAAGGGTCTCTACGTCATGGACGGTGCGGCGATCCCCGGCAGTACCGCCACCGTCAACCCGTCGCTCACGATCACCGCGCTGGCCGAACGCAATATCGAGGCGATCATCCGCGAGGGACACTGAGCCGGGATATCGCGGCCGGACGCCCGTCCGCGGCGTGCTGTCGAGTGATGTCCCGTTGAGTGGTGCCCGCGCCGGTGCACCGGCGTATTTCCCGGGTCGGCGGCCGGGTCCCGGGTGATACTGGACGGCGTTCGTCCGGCGTCGAAGGGAACCCACGTGCCAGCATGGTCGTCCACGGAGCCGGGGCTCCCGAACTCTCCAGGGGCGGGGCTCCCGAACTCTCCGGAGCCGGAACCACGGGATTTCCCCCGGAAACCACCCGCCCTGTGGACCGATTTCGTCATGCTGGCCCTGGCCGTCGTCTCGGTGGTGCTTGTCTGCTGGATCACCTTCTTCGACGTATCGCCCGAAACCCACCGCGTGATCGCCGTCGTCGATGTGACGATCTGCGCCGTATTCGCCGCCGAGTTCCTGTGGCGCTGGCGGCGGGCCGGCTGGTCGTGGACCTATCCGCTCGTCTACTGGTACGAGATCGTCGGCATGATCCCGGTGACCAGCCCGTTCTTCCGGGCCTTCCGGCTGCTGCGGATCGTGGTGATCCTGGTCCGCCTCGCCCGCGTCGCCGACCGCGTGTTCGGGGACCGCGTCACCGCGGCCGTCATCAACCATTCGGTGGGCACCATCGTCGAGGTCATCAAACGCCCGATGACCATCGCGATCATGGAAGAGGTCACCGCGGTGCTACGCACCGGGCACTACACCCGCAATATCGCGGCGGCGCTCGAGGAGAACCGGACCGAGATCGACGAGATGATCCTCGAGATGATCAAGAACGATCCACAGACCGGCCGGGTGCGCTACATCCCCTTCCACGACGACATCATCCGCTTGGTCGCCGATACCGTGTTCCGCATCCTGTTCCAGGTGCTCGCCGATCCGCGCACCGACGAACTGGTCTCGGACATGATCCGCGAGAACGTGGATCAGATCCGCGAATCGGTGCGCACCGGGGTGCGGGTCGCGCCCTCCGCGTACGGCCCGACCGCACACCATCTCACCGCCCGCCACCTCACCAGGCAGGATCAGGATCGGACGCAGGCGTGAAGCTCGGTTCGGGGAACTGCTCCGCGTAGGCGATGAAGTTCTCCACCAGGGCTTCGTAGGATTTGCGGACGGTCTTCTTGAAGAGGAAACCCGGGATCGGCGCCGGCGTGTACTGCTCGACGTGCAGGAGCACCTCGCTGCCGGTTTCACCCGAGGTGACCTCGAAGAAACCCCCGCCGCGGGCGCCGCGGGTGCTGTCGGAGACCTCCCAGGACACGCGGTAGTCGGCCCAGCCGAACTCCCAGACCTGCATATCGGGGGTGTTGGAGATGGACACCTGGATGAAGACCCGCCGCGGCCGGCCTTCCGCGTCGCGGGTGGCGACGCGGGCGTCGTCGAGGTCTGGTGACCATTCGGAGAGCATTTCGATCGCCATCAATGCGTCCATGACCTGAGCTGGGTCGGCGTCGACATCGAAACGAATATCGGTCTTGGTACGCATCGGTTCCTCTGGGCCCCCGGTTATTACGAATCGGCCACGATTCTCTCCCGACCGGCGCGTGATCGTCAACACTCGCCGGTTGGGGGTAGGGTGTCCGGTTCGCGAGGATGCGACCCGCCGTGCGCCGGGGGTCGAATCTCCGCGGGGGCGCGAGAGGTGCTCGGGCCGGGGGGATTCAGAGTGGTTGTTCTACCGTCGCGTCCGGGCCGGGGAAGACCAGGGATTCGTGGCCGTCCTCGAAACGCACCATGTAGGGCGGCGTTCCGTCCGGGCCGCGGACTTCGACGATCTCGCCGAGATGATCACCCTGTCCGACCGTATGCCCGTGCACGTGCAAGTGGTCTCCGACATTCGCCATCATGGCCCCCATTATTCGGCCAAAGTGTCGGGTGTCACAACCCATGTGTTGACGCTATTTCCGATTTCCGCTGATTCCGGTCCGGGTGAATGTGCCGAGCCGAGAGACCGGCAATTTCCGATTGACACCACTACGAATGTAGTACTACATTCAAACCACTTCAGAAGTAGTACAACGATCAAGGTGGTATGCATGCGAAAGCTCAGCTATTACGTGGGCGTCTCGCTCGACGGCTATATCGCGGGCCCGGCCGGTGAGTACGACTTCTATCCGTGGACCGAGGACATGCCCGAATGGATCAATGCCCGGTATCCGGAAACGGTCCCGACGCATCTACGAGAACCGTTCGGAATCGCGCTCGACACCCCCAACCAGCGATGGGACACGCTGGTCATGGGCCGCGGCACCTACGAACCGGCCTTCTCGGCCGGTATCACCGGCCCGTACTCGCATATGAAGCAGTACGTCGTCTCCACCACTCTCGACGCGATCGGGGATCCCGAAGTGGAACTCGTCCGATCCGAACCGGTGGAGCTCGTGCGCCGGCTCAAACGAGAAGAGGGTCCCGAGGGTAAGGACATCCTGCTGTGCGGCGGCGGCATCCTCGCGGGGGCACTGATCGACGAGATCGACGAACTCATGATCAAGAGCTATCCGGTACTGGCCGGGACCGGGGTGCCGATGGTCGCCGGCGGCTTCCGCCCCACCTCGTTCACGCCTGTCCGGCGCAAGGAATTCCGCAACGGAGCGCAGCTCACCTGGTTCGACCGGGTGTGAGTGGATCCGGCCCGGCCGCCGCGCCCGATCCGCGCGCGGCCGGGAAAATGTGATGTCACACGTCTGTGTGTTATTCCACAGCCAGGGCGGATACTCCCGGGGCGGGCGTACCGGCATCGGTACGCTTATGCACTGATCGCCTGTTCGTCGACATTGGAGGACCCCTCGTGGCACTCGTTGTCCAGAAGTACGGAGGATCCTCGGTCGCGTCGGCCGAACGGATCCGGCGCGTCGCGGAACGGATCGTGGAGACGAAGAAGCAGGGCCACGACGTGGTCGTGGTCTGCTCGGCCATGGGTGACACCACCGATGAACTGCTCGACCTGGCCGAACAGGTCTCGCCGGCGCCGCCGGTCCGCGAGATGGACATGTTGCTCACCTCCGGTGAGCGTATCTCCAACGCGCTGGTCGCCATGGCCATCCACACCCTCGGCGCCGAAGCGCGCTCGTTCACCGGTTCCCAGGCCGGTGTGATCACCACTTCGGCCCACGGCAAGGCCAAGATCATCGATGTGACGCCGAGCCGGCTGCGTGAAGCACTGGACGAGGGCACCATCGTGCTGGTCGCCGGCTTCCAGGGTGTCAGCCAGGACAGCAAGGACATCACGACGCTGGGTCGTGGCGGTTCCGATACCACCGCTGTCGCGCTGGCCGCCGCGCTCGAGGCCGACGTCTGCGAGATCTATACCGATGTGGACGGCGTGTTCACCGCCGACCCGCGCATCGTCGCCGACGCGCAGCGCCTCGAGCAGGTCTCCTACGAGGAGATGCTGGAAATGGCGGCCTGCGGGTCCAAAGTGCTCATGCTGCGCTGTGTCGAGTACGCGCGCCGCTACAACGTGCCCGTGCATGTGCGCTCGTCCTACACCGATAAGCAGGGCACCTACGTATACGGATCGATGGAGGACATTCCCTTGGAACAAGCAATCCTCACGGGCGTCGCGCACGACCGCAGCGAGGCCAAGGTGACCGTGGTCGGACTACCGGACGTCCCCGGATACGCCGCGAAGGTGTTCCGCGCGGTGGCCGAGGCCGAGATCAACATCGATATGGTCCTGCAGAACATCTCCAAGGTGGAGACCGGGAAAACCGATATCACCTTCACCCTGCCCCGCTCCGACGGCCAGCGGGCCGTGGAGATGCTGGCCGGGCACCAGAGCGAGATCGGTTTCTCCCAGGTGCTCTACGACGATCACATCGGCAAGGTCTCACTGGTCGGCGCCGGTATGAAGAGCCATCCGGGCGTCACCGCGACCTTCTGTGAGGCGCTGGCCGAGGCCGGGATCAATATCGACCTGATCTCCACCTCCGAGATCCGGATCTCGGTCCTGGTCAAGGACACCGAACTCGACGACGCGGTGCAGGTGCTGCACCGGGCATTCGACCTCGGCGGCGACGAGGTCGCCGTCGTCCACGCCGGAACGGGGCGGTAATCGTGGGTGTTCGAGTAGGAGTCGTCGGCGCGACCGGGCAGGTCGGCGCCGTGATGCGCACACTGCTGGAACAGCGGGATTTCCCCGCCGACGAGGTGCGGTTCTTCGCCTCGTCGCGGTCGGCGGGCAAGAAACTGCCGTTCCGCGGCGGCGAGATCGTGGTCGAGGACACCGAGACCGCGGATCCGTCCGGTCTGGATATCGCGTTGTTCTCCGCCGGCGCCACCATGTCGCGCGTGCAGGCGCCGCGGTTCGCGGCCGCCGGTGTCACCGTGATCGACAATTCCTCGGCCTGGCGCAAGGATCCGGATGTCCCGCTGGTGGTCAGCGAGGTCAATCCGGAGCAGACCCGCAATCTCACCAAGGGCATCATCGCCAATCCGAACTGCACCACCATGGCCGCGATGCCGGTGCTCAAGCCCCTGCACGACGCGGCGGGCCTGCAGCGGCTGATCGTATCGAGCTACCAGGCGGTATCCGGTAGCGGTCTGGCCGGAGTCGAGGAACTCGCCTCGCAGACCCGCGCCGTGATCGGCGATGCCGAGAAGCTCACCCACGACGGCCGCGCCGTGGATTTCCCGGCCCCGAACAAATACGTGGCTCCCATCGCCTTCAACGTGCTGGCGCTGGCGGGAGCGCTGGTCGACGACGGCTCCGGCGAGACCGACGAGGACCAGAAGCTGCGCAACGAGAGCCGCAAGATCCTCGGCCTGCCGGATCTGCTGGTCAGCGGCACCTGCGTACGGGTCCCGGTCTTCACCGGGCACTCGCTGTCGGTGAACGCCGAATTCGCCGATCCGGTGTCGGTGCAGCGGGCGCAGGAGATCCTGGCCAAGGCGCCCGGGGTGGAACTCGTCGACGTGCCCACTCCGCTGGAGGCCGCGGGTCGCGACGTTTCCCTGGTGGGCCGGATCCGCCAGGATCCGGGTGTCCCGGACGGCCGCGGCCTCGCGCTGTTCATCTCCGGTGACAACCTGCGCAAGGGCGCCGCGCTGAACACCATCCAGATCGCGGAAGTCCTCCTCGAGGATCGCTGAGCGAATTATGCCCCGGCCCGCGCGGGCCGGGGCATATCTCTGCCGGTACCCGGCTCCCGGTTCAGCCGCGGATGCCGGGCGTCCGTGGATCGCCGCCCACGCAGATCAGCAGTGTGCAGCCGGGCGGGGCGTCGCTGAACGGGGCGGCCAGCGGTTGCCCGAGGCAGGCCAGCACATCGCAACCCGGATACGCCGACTGGCCGATACCGAAAACGGCCAGCAGGATATCGGTGTCGATATAGGAATCCGGGTCGGCCTGGACCGGGGGCTCGTTATAGGGCCCCGGATCGGCGACCGGCGGTTCCCGGAACGCCCCCATCAGCAGCCGGAAGAATTCGTGCGGCAGTTCATCGGTGTTCTGCAGGATCCCGGCCGGCCCGTACCGGCTGATATTGCCGAAAGCGCCCGTCCACACCACCACCAGATCCAGGCTCGGCATCACGAAGACGTTCTGCATCCCCGCACCGGCCATGGCATAGGTGTCCGGCGGAAGGAACGACGCGTTCTCGGCGCACCCGGCGCCGGTCCAGAACAGGTATCCGTAGCAGGGGTTGGTGGCCGACGGAGTGGTCGCGCGGGCGAGATAGTCCGCGGGCACGATCTGCCGCCCGTTCCAATCGCCGCCGCCCGCGACCAGCAGGCCGAGTTTCGCCAGATCGTCCGGTGGGATCAGCAGATGCGCGTAGCCGTAGGTGTGACCGGACCGGTCGCGCGCCCAGTACCAGTCGCCACGGGCGATCCCCAGCGGATCGAACAGTTCGCGCTGCGCGAATTCCTGAAGCGGTTCGCCGACCGCCAGTTCCACCACATAGGAGAGCAGGTCCACGGTGCGCTGGCTGTAGGTGAAAACGGTTCCGGGTTCGTGATCCAGCGGTACGCCCAGGGCCTGCACGGCGCTGTTGGGGTCGATCGGGATGGCTCCCGTGATGCCCTCGGTGACCACGCCGGTGCGCATTCCGGAGGTTTCGGTGAGCAGGTTGCGCACCGTGATCGCGCGCCGCGCCGGATCGCCCAGTCCAGGTGGCAGATACCGGTCGATCGGCGCCTCGATATCCAGCAGTCCCCGGTCGGCCGCGATCCCGCCGAGCAGCGAGACCACACTCTTGGTCACGCTCCAGACATTCCACGGCAGATGCCCCGTCTGCCCGTTACCGGGCCCTTCTCCGATCAGGCAGTTGTGCCGGAAGATCTGCACGTTCAACCGATTTCGGTCACCGGCGAAGGCCAGCGCGGCGGCCAGCCGGTCCGGGTCGAAACCGGCCTGTTCCGGCCGCGCGCGCTGCGGCTCGCGTGCCGAGGAGACCTCGCATGCCGCCTCGGCCGGTTCGGGGGCCGCGGACGCCTGTGCTGCGAAAATCTGCCCGGCCACCAGTAATACCGCAGTAACTCCCGCCAGGAGCCCGCCCGAACGCGCCATGCGGATCACCCTAATGCGCGCGGCGCGGCGGTGCCGGTTTCCCGCGTGCGCCGCCCCAGCAACGGCGAGCCCCCGGCCGATCACGTATCGGCCGGGGGCGCTCGCTCACCGGCGCCGCGGCGGCACCGGTCCGCTTCCTTCTACAGCAGGCCGAACCAGTACACGGCACAGGCCAGGGCCCAGAGGACCAACGTATCCATCGACACTCCCACTTCTGTCGTAGCGGATGCCTCCATGATGCCCGAGATACCCGGGCCCGCGGGCCGGTCCTCCGAACCCGTGGCACGACCTTGTCCGGGCCGTGACGGGCCGTGTTCGCAGCGTTATAAGTTCACGTTAAGGGCGCGCCAAGTGCCGGGCCGCATTGTTGTGTCGTAGCCGGAACAGACCGGCGGACACAACGAGAAGGAAACCCGAGATGATCACCGAGCCGACCACCGCCCGGGCCGGCGCCGCCGGGGGACAGACCGCGGTGGCGAATACCGAAATGTATGCGATCGGCCACCCGGCCGGGGGCGGTCGCACCGAACCCGGCGTCTTCGGCACCCGCCAGTAGCCGAAGCCGCCGCAGAAGGTCCGGGATATGGGCCGGTGCCTGGGGAGGACCCGGCACATATCCCGATCACAGGACGGATCCCCGGGATCCGTCGAGGGGGGTGAGAGGTGGTTCCGGCGTCCGGGGAGGAGATCCGGAGCCGCCTCGGAGTTGAAGGGGTCCGGGAAACCGGAGGGCCGGTCTGCCTCGTGGGGTGGCAGACCGGCCGGGAAACGAAGGTCGTGCGCCGGACCGGTCTCGCGGGGTGACCGGTCCGGCGGGTCGGCGATACCAATTCGGCTCTTCCGGATGCTCAGCAGCGGAATCGGCGGACCAGAGAGTTCGGCCGATCCGCCGCCGCGAAAGGTAACCGTTGGATGATCGGCGACACCATACGGCCAGTGGGTCTCCGGCCGGCCGGACGAAACAGTGTTGCGCCGGCCGGCCATTCGGTGGAGGGGCGGTGGTCAGGACGCGACCGCACCCGTCCGGTCGCCGGGATAGTCGGGGAGGGTGTAACTCTCCGTCGCGGTGAGCATCCGGGTCATCATCGGTTGCATCGGTCGCGACATCGCCACCCGCAGTAGCGCGCGGGAAGCCCGGATACCCGTCATGGTCCGCGGGGCCATCGCCTTCACCCCACCCGGCGGCAGTTCCTGCGCGGTGTCGACGAACGGGCGCAGAACCTCCGAGTACCGCGCGAGCGCGGCGCCGGGCCGGTCCGGCGTACGTGCCAGTTCGCCGGTCAGCACATACGCGCCCACCAGGGCCATCGCCGTGCCCTGGCCGGTGAGCGGCGAACCGCAGTAGCCGGCGTCGCCGACCAGCGCGATCCGGCCGGTCGCCCACTCGGGCATGACGATCCGGGCCATTTCGTCGAAGTAGAAATCATCGGCGTGATCCATGGCGTCGACGATCTCCCGGCAGATCCAGCCGCCGCCGGCGAGCCGGTCCCGGATCAGTTGTCGCTGCGCCGCGGGATCGCGGTCCAAGGCCGGGTCGGCGGGCCGGCGGATGGTGACCAGCGCCTTGGACGTGGCCGGATCCGCGTCGGGCCGCAGTCCCGCCACGACCCCGCCCGGCATCGAGTACATGGTCATCCAGTGCGGTTCGATTCCCGCGGGCGTCGGCACGGTGAAATACGAGGTGTACGCGCCGAGATAGGTACTGAACTGTTCCTCCGGCCCGAAGGCCAGCCGCCGGGTGACCGAGTGCAGGCCGTCGGCGCCGACGACGAGGTCGTACTCCTCGGTGTGCCCGGAAGCGAATTCCACCGTCACGCCGTCGGCGTGCTCACGCAGCCCCCGCAGATGCTCGCCGTAGCGGTAGTCGATTCCGGTTTGCCCGGCTGCCTCGTACACGGCATCGAGCAACACCTGGTTCAGATCGCCGCGGGTGATCTCGATCTCCGCGACTGCCCCGTTGCCGCCGAACGCCTCGGCCGGCATCCGCAGCACTTCCCGCCCGTTCGCGTCGACATGCAGCATGCCGCGTTCGTCGAGTTGCCGCCGCCGGATTCCCGGCATCAGGCCCATGCGCTCGGCGACGAGCCGGCTGGGGCCGCGCAGGTCGACCGCCTGGCCGCCCGGCCGGGGCCCGGGGGCGCGTTCGACGACGGTCGGCCGGATACCGCTGCGCAGCAAGCGCAGCGCCACGGCGTTACCGGCGATTCCGCCGCCGGAGATCAGCACTCGGAGGTTGCCGGGGATGGGGTGGGTGGTCATCGGGCCCTCGATTCGATTGGGTCGAACGTCTTAGACGAATGTCTAACACAGATCTAGAACAATCGTCTAGAACAAATGTCTAAGACGTGATCTAGAGTGGGCGTATGGGAAACAAGGAGGATCTGCTCGCCGCCGCCCGGACCTGCATCTACGAGCGCGGATTCGCCGCCACCACGGCCCGCGACATCGCGACCGCCGCCGGGGTGAGCCTGGCCGCGATCGGCTACCACTTCGGGTCGAAGGACAGGTTGCTCACCGAGGCGTTCACCGATGAGAGCGGCCGGGTGATCGGCGACGAGATGGAACGCCGGATCCGCGCCGGGGCGGGCACACCGCCGGGGGCCGCGCTTGCGCGGGTATTCGACGGTATGGCCGACGTGTTCTCGCAGCACCGCGATGTCCTGGTGGCCAGTGTGGAGAACCTGGTGCGGATCTATCGCACACCGAGCGAACAGGCCCGCATGGGCGAGTTGAGCGCCACAGCGGCCACCGAAATGGCAACCATCCTGGCCGAATCCCATCCCGGGCTGGGCGAATCCCGGGCTCGCGCGTTGGCCGAGTTCTATCTGGTGATCCTCAACGGACTCGCACTGACCTGGATGAGCAACCCGGAGGGCGAACTACCCTCCGGCGCCCAACTCGCCGAAGCTCTGGACGCGCTACGCGGATAGGTCCGCGCCGGAGAGTGGAAGGTGTCGGGGCCGGAAGGGGTTTCGTGAAACGAGAAAGGCCCCTGACGAAAGTCAGGGGCCTTATCGTGTCTCGACCAACACGAGTCGGGGTGGCGGGATTTGAACCCACGACCTCTTCGTCCCGAACGAAGCGCGCTACCAAGCTGCGCCACACCCCGTGAAGCGGACCTGAGGTAGCTTACATCAGGTCCGGGCCGGATAAGAAACCGCCTGTTCAGGGCTGTTTATACCGGCCGACCGGCCCGTCAGCGGGCGACGGCCTGCGAGGTCGAGATACCGTGGCCGGATTCGGCGGCCGGTTTCTTCGGCGGCACCGCCACCAGGGTGAGCAGGGTCGCCTCGGGACGGCAGCAGAAGCGGTACGGCGCCCACGGCGAGGTGCCGATACCGGCGGAGACGTGCAGGCGGGTATGCGCACCCCACTTCGACGGCCCCTTCACCCGGGAGCGATCGATATCGCAGTTGGTGACCAGGGCGCCGTAACCGGGCAGGCACAGCTGCCCGCCGTGGGTGTGGCCGGCCAGGACGAGGTCGTAGCCGTCCTCGGCGAAGCGGTCGAGGACCCGCGGCTCCGGCGAATGGGTGAGGCCGATTCGCAGGTCGGCGAGTGGATTGGGGGCGCCCGCG
Source organism: Nocardia sp. NPDC049935 (assembly GCF_055586645.1). NCBI lineage: Bacteria > Bacillati > Actinomycetota > Actinomycetes > Mycobacteriales > Nocardiaceae > Nocardia > Nocardia sp. NPDC049935. The sequence goes on from NZ_JBVJHV010000011.1 coordinate 125,716, forward strand.
ATGGTGTCGTAGCGGTCGCGCTGCAGATGCGGATCGTCGACGCCCGCGCTGGCGATCCGGATACCGCCGACCTCGATATCGCGCCGGGTATGGGTGAGGTCCAGCCAGCCGCGTTCGGTGAACGCGGCGCGCAGATCCTTCCACGGCAGCGGCGCCCCGTGTACCCGCTTGTGGTTCTTGTCGAAGTACTTCAGCGGGTTCTTCGGCACCGGCGCGAAATAGTCGTTGCTGCCGAAGACGAACAGGCCGGGCCGCGACAGCAACGGGCCCAGCGACTGCACCACGGCCGGGACCGCCTTCTGATGCGAGAGGTTGTCGCCGGTGTTGATCACCAGGTCCGGTTCCAGCCGGTCCAGTTCGCGCAGCCACTGCTGTTTGAGCTTCTGCCCGGGGGTCATATGCAGATCGCTGATGTGCAACACCCGCAGCGGCGCCGAACCCGGCCGCAGCACCGGCATGGTGGTTTCGCGCAGGACGAAGGCGTTGCGTTCGATCAGTGAGGCGTAGCCGACTCCGGCCGCCGCGGCTCCGGCGGCGCCGAATGCGGTTCGGCGGAGGACCGACGTCGAGATCACGGGCATTTGCCCAGCATAGGTGACCGGCACCCGCTACGCGCAGCGTGTTGAGCCACAGTTACAGGGGCGTGGCGCCGCGATGACCCTGCGTAACGGGCCGTGAGCGGCCCGTGGCCTCGGGAAACAGGGAGTCGCGAACCGGGCGGACACGCCCACCGCTCGCGGGTTAACCGGTGGGCGTGGCGATGCGCAGCGGCTACCGTTGCGCGCATGTCGGAACTGAAATCGAAGCTGCGCGCCGATATGACCGCCGCGATGAAGTCCAGGGATTCGCTGCGCCTGAACACGCTGCGAATGCTGCTGGCCGCCGTGCAGACGGCCGAGGTCGCCGGGAAGGAAGCCCGCGAGCTCTCCGACGCCGAGATCGTGGGGGTTCTCACCAAGGAGTCCAAGAAACGCAACGAGGCCGCCGAGGTCTACACCCAGGCGGGTCGCGGCGAGTTGGCGGCCAACGAGCACGCCGAGGCGCGGATCATCGACGAATATCTGCCCACCCAGCTCACCGAGGCCGAGGTGGCCGATCTCGCGGATACCGCGATCGCCGAGGTCGCCGAGGAACTCGGCGAACGGCCGGGGATGCGGCAGATGGGGCAGGTCATGAAGGTTGCCACCGCGCTGGCCGCGGGTAAGGCCGACGGCTCCCGGATCTCCGCGGCGGTGAAGGCGCGACTCTGAGCCGCGCCCGCACCGGCCGGGTCACCGGGGGATCGGTACCGGGATCGGGATCGGGGGCAGGAACGGCGGCAACGGCAGACCGGGCGCGTTCGGTGTCGGCGCCGCGGGGCGGCCCTGCTGGGGTGCTTCCCGGATGGTGCCGTCGCTGAGGTAGATCGTCACCTGTGAGCCCGGAATCGCCGAGCCGTTCGGAGTCGACCCGGTGACGGTGCCCTTCGGCGCCGATCCCGGGGCGTTCACCGAGGTGACCTTGAACCCGGCGCCGGTGAGGGCTCCGGTGGCCTCACCCGCCGTCATTCCCACCACGTCGGGGACCTGCGCGTTCTCGGCACCGCGCACGTATTTCTCGTCGATGGGCGGCAGGGCGGGTGGCGGATAGTTCGCCGCGGCGCCCTTCACCGCGCCGAACCAGGTCCGGGCGGGTTCGTTACCGCCGAACAGGCCGTTGGCATCGCTGGCGGGGCAGTTGCGCAGCGGGAAGGAGCAGATCTCGCCGGGCGTCGGGCTGTCGCCGTAGACGTAGGTGGCGCCGGCCATGGAATTGGTGAATCCGAGGAAGGCCGAGGAGCGGTGGCTTTCGGTGGTGCCGGTTTTCGCCGCCACCGGCATATTCCAGCCGGTGGCTCCGGCCGCGGCCGAGGCAGTACCCCCGCCGCTGTGGTCCTTGCTCATCGCGTTGGCGAGAGTGTTGGCCAGACCCGGTTCGACGACCTGCTCGCAGGCCTGCTCGGTGAGCGGTACCGGTTTGCCGTAGCGGTCGATGACCTCGGCGATCGGGGACGGCGGGCACCAGACACCGCCGGAGGCGATCGTCGCCGCCACATTCGACAGTTCCAGCGGGTTCACCGCGACCGGCCCGAGGGTGAACGAACCCAGATTCTGGCCCTTGATCATATCGGCGAGACTCTGGTTGTCGTCGTGCCCGGAGGTACCGGCCTCGGTGTAGGACCGCAGGCCCAGACGGACCGCCATATCGACGGTCGGCGTCACGCCGACGGCCTGGATGAGTTTCACGAACGCGGTGTTCGGCGAGGTGGCCAGCGCCTCGGTGACCGACATCGGCGACCGGTAGTTGCCGGCGTTCTCGACGCAGTAGGTGGCGGGCGGGCAGCCGGGTGCGCCGCCGTTGCCCATGCCACGCGCGTCGAACCGGCCCGGAACGTCGAGCTGGGCGTTGATGCCCATGCCCTTCTCCATCGCCGCGGCGGTCGTGAACAGCTTGAACACCGATCCGGCGCCGTCACCGACCATCGAATACGGCTGGGCGAGCAGGGTTTCGTGCTCGTCCCGGTTCAGGCCGTAGGTGCGGCTGCTCGCCATCGCGAGCAGCGGGTGTTTGTCCTTGCCCGGGCCGATCAGCGACATCACCTCGGCGATATTCGGCAGATGCGGGTCGGCGTTGGCGTTGACCGAACGTTTCACCGAGTCCTGGACGGCGGGGTCCAGGGTGGTGCGGATGAGGTATCCGCCCTTCTCGATCTGCTCTTTGCTCAGGCCCGCGTTCGCGAGGTACGACAGGGCGTAATCGCAGAAGAAGCCGCGGTCGTTGGCCGCGATACAACCGCGGGGCAGGCCCTTGGGCTCCGGGAGTACGCCCAGCGGCTGGGTCTTCGCGGCGCGCAGTTCCTCGGCCCGGCTGGGGATGTTCTGGATCATGGTGTCCAGCACCGTGTTGCGCCGGACGGTGACGCCCTCGGGGTTGGTGTAGGGGTTCAGCTTGGAACTGCTCTGCACCATGCCGGCCAGCATGGCCGATTGGGCGGCGTTCAGGTCCTTGGCGTCGATACCGAAGTAGGTCTGGGCGGCGTCCTGGATGCCGTAGGAGGAGTTACCGAACGGCACCAGATTCAGGTACCGGGTGAGGATCTCGTCCTTGCTGAGCTCTTTGTCCAGGGTGAGCGCCATCCGGATCTCGCGGATCTTGCGCGCGGGGGTGGTCTCGATGGCGGCCCGGCGTTCGGCGTCGGTCTTCGCGACGACGAGCAGGTTGAAGTTCTTCACGTACTGCTGGTCGATCGTGGAGGCGCCCTGCTGGACCTCACCGCTGCTGGTGTTGGTGAGGAAGGCCCGGATGGTGCCCTGCCAGTCCACACCGTGGTGGTCGGCGAAGCGTTTGTCCTCGATGGAAACGATGGCCAGCTTCATATCGTTGGAGATCCGGTCGCTGGGTACTTCGAACCGGCGCTGTTCGTACAGCCAGGCGATGGGATTACCGGCGGCGTCCACCATGGTGGAGACGGCGGGCACGGTTCCCTCGACCAGCTCCGCGGAGACGTTGTCGACGGCGTCGGCGGCGCGGTTCGAGACGAATCCGAAACCTCCGGCGACCGGGAACAACATTCCCGCAACGAGCACGGAGGCGAGTACACAGCTGCCCGCCAGCTTGATGAGCGCACGTGTGATCGGCACAGCACCAGCGTAGAGGGTGGGCCCGCGGCGCTCGTGAAGTGTGGACACCGGGTGTTGTTCCGTTCGATTCGAGATCTTCGCGCCGGATTCGCGCGATAGGTCCTGACATGCGAATACGGGCTCGTGGGCGGGGAACGGACCGGAGTCGGCAGGCACGGACGTACCAAAAAGTCATCATCCGGTCTTGCGCTCGGGGCATACCTTTACCTAGATTGAGAGCTCAGTGTGATAGAGCTAACACTCAATGTGGAATGTGGTGCACTTCGCAGCGGGGTTCGGGTTGCTGCGGGGTGGCACGCGATTCCGGAGCGCCGTGACCCGGTGTTCGGACTGGCAAAGGGGCACACCAAATGCACATGACAACCACCCCCGTCGCTCGATTGAACGTAGAGCAGGCCGAAGCGAGGATCGCCTGGGTCTCCCAGGCCCGATGCAAGGAAGTGGATCCCGATCAACTGTTCGTCCGCGGCGCGGCTCAGCGCAAGGCGGCGACGATCTGCCGGCACTGTCCGGTCCTGATGGAATGCGGGGCGGACGCCCTCGACAACAGGGTCGAGTTCGGAGTGTGGGGTGGTATGACCGAACGGCAACGGCGGGCGCTGCTCAAGCAGCATCCGGACGTGACCTCCTGGGCGGATTTCTTCCACGTCCAGCGGACGCACCAGGTAGCGATGTAAGCCAATTCCCATTGGACGACCCGGCCGCCGGCCACTCGCGGGACGAGTGGCCGGCGGCCGACTACCCGGGGCCGGATATCCGGTTCCGGCGCGGCGGTCCGGCGGTGCTCAGCCCGCCGCGGTGGAATCGCCGCCCGCCAGCTGCGCCCCGACCGCCCGCAGTGCCGTCAGATCGGTGACATCGAAGGGCAGCGCGGTCACCGGGACGATCTTCACCCGCGGATGGGCGCCGGTGAACCGGTGCAGCAGATGCTGTTCCCGCCGCGCGGTCGCCACCCGCTGCCCGTGCACCCGCAGCACCCCCGCCGCCAGCGGTTCGGTCTCGGCCAGCCGGTCGGCGGCGGTGAGCGCGTGATCGGCCGGGAGCGAGCACAGCACCGGATGGGTGCGGTTGAGGACCAGACCGGCCAGCGGCATCTTCTCGGTCGAGAGCCGGTCGACGAAGAACGACGCTTCGCGGAGCGCGTCCGGTTCGGGCGCCGCGACCACCAGGAAATGCGTTCCCGGTTCGGCCAGCATGTCGAAGGTGCGGTTGGCCCGCTCCTGGAAACCACCGAACAGCGATTCCAGCGACTGCAGGAAATTCGAGGCGTCCTTGAGCATCTGGCCGCCCACGATGGTCGACACCCCGCGCACCGCCAGGCTCATCGCGCCGGTGACGAACCGCCCGACCCCGCGGCCGGGCGCCATGATGACCCGGATCATGCGGCCGTCGAGGAAGTTGCCGAGCCGCTTGGGGGCGTCCAGGAAATCCAGGGCGTTGCGCGACGGCGGGGTGTCCACCACGATGAGATCCCATTCCCGGCGCCCGGCGAGCTGGCCCAGTTTCTCCATCGCCATGTATTCCTGCGTGCCGCCGAACGAGGAGGCCACCGCCTGATAGAAGGGGTTGGCGAAGATCTGCTCGGCCTTGTCCGGCGCGGTGTGCTCGAGCACCATCTCGTCGAAGGTGCGCCGCATGTTCAGCATCATCGCGTGCAGCTGGCCCTTGGCCTCGGGGCCCAGTTCGACCCGCTGCGGGCTGTTGTCCAGGTCGGCGACCCCCAGCGACTGGGCCAGCCGGCGGGCGGGATCGATGGTGAGAACCACGACCTTGCGACCCTGTTCGGCCGCCCGCAGCGCGATCGCGGCCGCGGTGGTGGTCTTGCCGACCCCGCCGGATCCGCAGCACACCACGACCCGGGCCGCCGGATCGTCGATGATGGTGGAGATATCCAGCGCCGCCGGACCCGGTCGCGTACTCATCGGACTCCCTGCTCGTTCAGATGGGCGGCCAGTTCGTACAGGCCGCCCAGGTCCATACCGTCGGCCAGCGCGGGCAGCAGCAAACGCGCGACCTCTACGTTCAGCAGTTCCGACGCGCTCTGGTCCTGGGTGTTGATGGTGGCCGAATGTTCCACCGCCTCGGTGAGCAGACCCGTGAAATCGGCGGCGGACAGGCCGATTCCGGCAGCCTCGAGGGTGGCGCGCAGCGCCTCGGTGTCGAGTTCGCCGTCGGTGGCGGCGGCGCGCGATTCGGCGGACATCGGACTGTGTGCGGCCCGGTTGACGATCACGCTGCCGATACGCAGGTCGCCCGCGCGCAGTTCGGCGATGGCATCCAGGGTTTCCTGCACCGGCAGTGCCTCGAGCAGAGTGACCAGGTGGATCACCGTCTGATCGGAATGCAGCAGCTGGGAGACGCCTTCCGACTGGGCCGCGATCGGCCCGCCCTTGGCGAGTTCGGCCATGGCCTTGGTGACATCCAGGAAACTCGCGATCCGGCCGGTGGGCGGCGCGTCGACGACCACCTCGTCGTATACCGGTTTGCCGTCCTTACCCGCCCGGACCACGCATTCCTTGATCTTGCCGGTGAGGATGACGTCACGGAGCCCCGGCGCGATGGTGGTGACGAAATCGATCGCCCCCATCCGGCGCATGGCCCGGCCGGCGAAGCCCAGGTTGTAGAACATGTCGAGGTATTCGAGGAACGCGTGCTCGATATCGAGGGCCAGTGCCATCACCTCGCCGCCGCCGTCGGCGGTGGCGATCTTGGTCTCGGTCGGCGGCAGCGGCGGCAGATCGAACAACTGCGCGATGGACTGCCGGTTCTCCACCTCGACCAGCAGGACCCGCCGGCCGCCCGCGGCCAGGGCAAGCGCCAGCGCGGCGGCAACCGTCGACTTACCGGTGCCGCCCTTACCGGACACATAGTGCAGGCGGGCGTTCGTCGCACGATCGGGCCATCCGGTTTTCAGGGCCGGCCCGGCCGATTCCGACATCGTCGTTGGTTCTGCCACGGTCGCGAGCCTATAGCGCGCGGTGAACGCACGCCCGCATACTCCGATTCGCAGCGATGTGGTGTACCAGACACCGGGATGTGCCACGGGGTCCGCCACCCGCCGGTGCCTGCGCCGGGGATCGTCCGGACACCCAGTACGCTCGGTGCGCATGAGCGATGTGACCCAGTGGGAGTACGCGACCGTGCCGCTGCTTACCCATGCGACCAAACAGATCCTGGACCAGTGGGGCGCCGACGGCTGGGAACTGGTGACGGTGCTGCCCGGGCCGACCGGTGAGCAGCATGTCGCGTACCTCAAGCGGCCGAAGCAGTAAGCGCCGTGGCGGAATCGGACAAGACCGCGTCCGGCGTCGACTGGCGGGCGAACCTGGACCGGCTGGGACTGACCGTCCCCGAGGTGGTGGCCCCCGTGGCCGCCTACGTGCCCGCGGTGCGCAGCGGCTCGTACGTGTACACCTCCGGGCAGTTGCCCTTCGTCGCCGGTGAGCTGACGGCGGTCGGTAAGGCCGGCGCCGAGGTCTCCCTCGAGGACGCGGCGGTCGCCGCCCGCTGGTGCGCGCTCAACGCGCTGGCCGCGGTGCACGATCTGGTCGGCCTGGATGCCGTGGTGCGGATCGTGAAGGTCGTCGGATTCGTGGCCTCGGCGCCCGGGTTCACCGACCAGCCGCTGGTGATCAACGGGGCCTCCGAACTGCTGGGTGAGGTGTTCGGCCCCGCCGGCGCCCACGCCCGTTCGGCGGTGGGCGTATTCGAGCTGCCGCGTAACACCCCGGTCGAAGTGGAACTGATCGCCGAGGTCCGCTAGGGCCGTCCGAGCGGACTCGCGGGTACGGCGCCGGGGACGGCACATACCCGGCGCCACCGGTCGGCCGGATAGGGACGGCCGGACCGCGGGCCGTAGATTCGACTGTGCTGCTTTCGAACCGGAGGTGTCGTATGACACTCGCCCATCCCGCCTACGGACAGTTGCGCGCGGTGACCCCCTCGGCCTCGGTGCTGCTGGCGGACAATCCCGGCCCGATGACCCTGGACGGAACCAACACCTGGATCCTGCGGGCGCCCGGCCGTCCGGACTGTGTGGTCGTCGACCCCGGGCCGGACGACCCCGCGCATATCGCGCGTATCGCCGAGGTGACCGGCGGCGCGGTCGCGCTGACGCTCATCACGCATCGGCATCCCGACCACACCGGCGGTATCGACGAACTGGTCCGGCTGACCGGCACACCGGTGCGGTCCATGGATCCGGAATTCCTGCGCGGTGCGGTCGCCCCGCTGATCGACGGTGAGGTCGTCGACGCCGCGGGACTCCGGATCACCGTGCTGCACACGCCGGGCCATACCGCCGACTCGGTGAGCTTCCTGCTCGCCGACGCGGTGCTCAGCGGTGACACGATCCTCGGGCGCGGTACCACCGTGCTGGACCGGGACGGCACCCTGCGCGACTATCTGGAGTCGATGGACCGTCTGCTGGAAGCGGGCGCCGGATCGGCGCTGCTGCCCGCGCACGGGCCCGATCACCCCGATCTGGAACCGGTCGCCCGGTACTACATCGCCCATCGGCAGGAACGCCTGGCGCAGGTCCGGTCGGCCCTGGCCGAACTCGGCGCCGACGCCGACGCCATGGCGATCGTGCGCACGGTCTACTCGGATGTCGACGAGAGCCTGTGGCCGGCCGCCCAGAGTTCGGTGGAATCCCAGCTGGCCTATCTGCGGTCGGAGCGGGACACACAGAACTGAGCCGAGGCGGGATTCCCCGGGCGGCCCGCCGCGCCGGGGGCTCGTCACCGGTTCCGATCGGCGCTGCGGCCGGAACCGGTCACGGCTCCCGGTGCGGGAGCGGCGTCAGCGGGCCCGGCGGGCCAGCCGCTCGGAGTCGGAGATCAGCACGCTCTTGCCCTCGAGGCGCAGCCAGCCGCGATGCGCGAAATCGGCGAGCGCCTTGTTGACGGTCTCCCGGGAGGCGCCGACGAGCTGGGCGATCTCCTCCTGGGTGAGGTCGTGGGTGACCCGCAGCGCACCGGCTTCCTGGGTGCCGAAACGCTGCGCGAGCTGCAGCAGCGCCTTGGCGACACGGCCGGGAACGTCGGTGAAGATCAGGTCGGCGAGATTGTTGTTGGTGCGGCGCAGGCGGCGGGCGAGCACCCGCAGCAGCTGTTCGGCGATCTCCGGGCGCTGATCGATCCAGGCCTTGAGCGCGTCGCGGTCCATGGTGACCGCGCGGACCTCGGTCACCGTGGTGGCGGTGGAGGTACGCGGGCCGGGATCGAAGATGGAGAGCTCGCCGAACATATCCGACGGACCCATGATGGTCAGCAGGTTCTCCCGGCCGTCGGGGGAACGCCGGCCGAGCTTCACCTTGCCCGATGTGATGATGTACAGCCGGTCACCCGGTTCGCCTTCGTTGAAGATGACATGGCCGCGCGGGAAATCCACGGGGTTCAGCTGTTTGGCGAGCGCAGCCACCGCGGTGGGCTCAACGCCTTGGAAGATGCCTGCTCTGGCGAGGGCCTCGTCCACGAATGTGCTCCTTAGGAAAATGGCTGTAGTCGTCGGCGGACCGAAGCGGTTCGGCCGACAGTGCAGTCTACGCGGCCGGTCGGCGCGCAGTGACAGACACCACGTAAGGAAGGTTAACCGGGGTCGGGCCGCGGCGGGGTATCGGCCGCCCCGATGGGCGTGTACGGGCCCTCGCGCGGCGGTCAGCTCGCGCGAGCGATATCGAGGTTCTCCCCGGCCTCCTCATTGCGGTTACGGCGGCGGCGCATACGCGCGACCGCCGCCGGTAGTCCGAGCCTGGTGAGCTCGTTGACCTCGGCGTTGGTGGCTTTGTCCAGGTAGGCCTGGACTTCCTCGTCGGGCTCGAGAAGTTTGCGAAGCCGGTTCTCCACTCGTTCCATGCCGAGTGCGAACAGCATCAACACCACTGGGAAGAGCACCACAGCGAGTCCTTGCATGCCGGGTAGTAAACACGGTCGAGGTCTCAGATGGAATACGGGAGTAGAACTGACAAGGCAACGTTGTCGGACGGTTCCGTATGGTGGACGGGTGCGAATCTCCCCCTCCGATACCGCTGGAAGCGGTGTTTCCGGCGCTGCCGAGGCGGCCTCCGCACCCCCGGCCACGGGTGGGGGCCGGAATCGGAAAACCGGTTCCCGACCGGCGGAAACCCGTTTGGGCCTGGTGCGCCGGGCCCGCCGTATGAACCGCATGCTGGCACGTGCGTTTCCCGACGCGCACTGCGAGCTGGATTTCACCACTCCGCTCGAACTCGCGGTGGCCACGATCCTGTCCGCCCAGTGCACCGACGTGAGAGTGAACATGACCACTCCCGCGCTGTTCGCCGCCTATCCCGATGCCCGCGCCTACGCCGAGGCGAACCGCACGGAGCTGGAAGAACTCATCCGTCCCACGGGTTTCTTCCGCAACAAGGCCAATTCCCTGATCGGACTCGGACAGGCGCTGCTCGAGCAGTACGACGGTGAATTACCTCACACGATGGCGGAATTGGTCCGGTTACCGGGCATCGGCCGCAAAACGGCCAATGTGATTCTGGGAAATGCTTTCGGTGTTCCGGGCATCACCGTCGACACTCATTTCGGCCGGTTGGTGCGGCGCTGGGAATGGACCGCCGAAGAGGATCCGGTGAAGGTCGAACACGCGGTGGGGGCGCTGATCGAACGTAAGGAATGGACGATGCTGTCGCATCGGGTGATCTTTCACGGACGCCGTGTCTGCCATTCCCGTAAACCGGCGTGCGGGGTTTGTGTGCTGGCCAAGGATTGCCCGTCTTTCGGCGCCGGACCCACCGATCCGGAAGCGGCGGCGGCTCTGGTGAAAGGCCCGGAGGCGGCGCATCTGCTCGAACTGGTGGGCCGTTGAGCCGAATACCGGTTTTCTGGAAATGGGCGTTGACGGCTGTCGTGGTGGTCTTGGCCGCGGCGGTGGCGCTGTGGCCACGCGGTGGTTCGGAGAACGCCGGAACCGGCGCCCCGCCGCCGCCCGCGCGCCAGATCGACCCGGCGCTGCGGCAGCAGTCGGGGGTGGCGGACTGTCCCGCCGCGGGCCCTGCCGCGGCCGCGGCCGGACCGCTGGCGGATCTGGTGCTGAGCTGTCTGGCCGACGGCGCGCCCGTCGAACCCGGGCATCTCACCGGCCGGCCGCTGGTGCTCAACCTGTGGGCGTACTGGTGCGAGCCGTGCCGCACCGAACTACCGCTGTTCCAGGAATACGCCGACCGCGCCGGTGACGCGGTGCGGGTGGTGACCGTGCACAGCGACCCGGACGAGGCCAAGGCGCTGTCGCTGCTGGCCGCTCTGAACGAGGACCTGCGGGCCCGGGGGCGTCCGGAATTGCGGTTGCCCGGGCTGCAGGACCCCGACGCCCGCGTCCGCGCGGCGGCGAACGCGCCCACCGCCCTCCCCATCACCGTGCTGGTGCGTGCGGACGGGTCGATCGCCGACTACGTCGCGCGCCCGTTCCGGGATGTGACCGATATCGCCGGCACCGTGGCCGGCGCCCTGGGAGTCGCCGCATGATGCGATACCTCGGCCGGCGCTGCGGCGTCCGCGGACCGCATCCGACCGCTTCGAGGGAGTTCCGGTGAACGAGGAACAGGTGCCGCCCTGGCTCGACGGGGTGGCCGGTCCGGCGCAGCCCGATTTCTCCGATACGCTCGGCCGGGCGCGGGCATTACGCCGCACCCTGGCCGGGCAGGTCCGGCAGGCCGCCGTGCTGGTGCTGTTCTCCGGTGACCCCGACGGTGACCCGGACGGCCCCGGCGGACTGCCCGCCGACGCGGAGGTGCTGTTGACCCAGCGGGCCTCCACCATGCGCCAGCATCGCGGCCAGGTCGCGTTTCCCGGTGGCGCCGTCGATCCCGGCGACGAGGGTCCGGTCGATACCGCGCTGCGCGAGGCATGGGAGGAGACGGGGCTCGACCGCTCCGGGGTCCAGCCGCTCACGACGCTGCCGAAACTGTTCGTCCCGCCGTCCCGGTTCGATGTGACGCCGGTGGTGGCGTATTGGCGCGCGCCCAGCGAGGTCCGGGTGATGGACCGCGCCGAAACCGACCGAGTGGTGCGTATTCCCATGGCGGAACTGCTGGATCCCGCCAACCGCTTCCTGGTGCGCAGTAGTCTCGGCTACCGCGGTCCGGCGTTCCAGGTGGACGGAATGTTGGTCTGGGGACTGACCGGCGGCATACTGGCCGGACTCGTGACTTCACTGGGCTGGGAATCGGAATGGGACCGAACCGACGTGCGTGATCTGGAACAGGCCTTGGCCGCGGTGGGGATGGTGTTGTGAGTTCCTCTGCGTGGCTCGATATAGCGGTTGTCATATTGGCCCTGCTGGCCGCCTCCTCCGGATGGCGGCAGGGGGCGGTGGCGTCCGCTCTGGCCTTCCTCGGGGTGGTGCTCGGCGCCGTCGCCGGAATCCTGATCGCGCCCCATATCCTCGTGCATATCGACGAGGGCCGAAGCCGCGTGCTGGCCGGTGTGCTGCTGATCGTCGCGCTGGTGATCGTCGGCGAGGTGGCCGGTATGGTGCTGGGCCGGGCGGCCCGCAGCGGGATGCGTCACCCCTTCGCCCGGGGCGCCGACAGCGCCGTGGGCGCGGTTCTGCAGACCGGCGCGGTGCTGGTCACGGCCTGGCTGCTCGCATTACCCCTGGCGACCTCCTCGCAGCCCGCGATCGCCGCGGCGATCAACGGATCGCGGGTGCTCGCCGACGTCAACCGGGTCGCGCCGGACTGGTTGCGCCAGTTGCCCAACGAGTTCTCCAAACTGCTGAACACCTCCGGCCTGCCGGATGTGATCGGCCCGTTCGGCCGCGCCCCGATCGCCGCGGTGGAACCCCCGGATCCCAGCGTGCTGACCAGCCCGGTGGCCGCTTCGCTGCAACAGAGCGTGCTGCGCATCCGCGGTGTCGCGCCGAGTTGCCAGCGGGCCCTGGAGGGCTCGGGTTTCGTGATCTCGCCGGAACGCGTGATGACCAACGCGCACGTGGTCGCCGGAACGACCAGTGTGACCGTGGATTCGGCGGCCGGGCCGCTGGACGCCTCGGTGGTGGAATTCGATCCGTCCATGGATATCGCGGTTCTCGCGGTGCCGGGACTGGTCGCGCCCGTCATTCCGCAGGCGCCGGAACCGGCGCGCTCGGGTGAGAGCGCGATCGTGCTGGGCTATCCCGGCGGCGGCCGGTACACGGCCAGCGCGGCGCGGGTCCGGGAGACGCTGGACCTGAGCGGGCCCACCATCTACCGGGACGGGACGGTGGAACGCGAGGTGTACACCGTGCGCGGCCAGGTGCGGGCCGGTAATTCGGGTGGCCCGCTGGTGGATACCGAGGGCCAGGTGCTGGGCGTGGTGTTCGGCGCGGCCGTCACCGACGACGACACCGGCTATGTGCTGACGCTGGACGAGGTCCGCCAGCGGATCACCGCCGCGCCGTCGTCCACCGATGCGGTGGCCACCGGTCCCTGCGTGCTCAGCTGATTCGCCGGCGCCGGCGACTCGCCGGCCGGGCCCGGCCATCGGCCCGGTGGGCCGTGCCCACGGACGAGGTCAGGCCGGGCGCCGGGGCCTGTCGTGGGCGGCGAGGAGTTTCGCGATCTCCGCGGTCACCGCGTCCGGGTTCTCCTGATGCGCGAAATGCGCGGCGTCGCGGATGGTGACGACCCGGCGCCGTGGGGAGAGCTGCGGTCCGCGATGCACGGTGGCGGGCAGGATGTAGCGGTCGGATTCGCCGCGCATCGATACCACCGGGATATCGATCGGCCGCCGCATCACGGCCATGAACCGGCGTCCATCGGGCCGCCACTGGCTCCGGAACGCCCAGCGCTGATATTCCAGGGCGCAGTGCGCCGCGCCGGGGATCCGGATGGCCGACCGCATCCGCCCCGCGGTATCGGCGAAATCCGCCGTCGCCGCCCACGAGTCCGCGCCCCGGCGGCGCAGCACCTCGGCGGCGCCCTGCCCGTCCTGACGGGTCAGCCGGTGTTCGGGTAATCGGGGCAGCTGGGCCCGCAGGAAATCCGGCAGCCAGCTCCGGCGCTGGGCGTTGTCGCGCAGTACCGAACTCTTCAGCGCCGCCGGATGCGGGGAGGAGACCACCGCGATCGACCGGACCAGGCGCGGGTGCAGCACCGCGGTCGCCCAGCACACCAGGCCACCGTCGGCATGCCCGACCAGGGTGGCGTCGCTGTAACCGAGTGCGCGGATGAGCCCGGCGATATCGCCGGCCAGTGTCCAGCCGTCGTAGCCCCGGGGCGGTTTATCGCTGTCGCCGTAGCCGCGCAGATCCACCGCCACCGCGTGATAGCCGAGTTCGGCGAGCGCGGTCAGCTGATGACGCCACGACCACCAGAAGTCGGCGAACCCGTGCAACAGCACGACCAGCGGCGCTTCCGGATCCGCGGGTGCGATACCCGCTACGTGCAGACGGATACCGTTGGCGTGCACATCACGATGTGCCCAGGAACCGTCGTAGCGGACGCTGGACGGGTCCGGTGCATTGTTCGACGCCACGTCGTCCGAGCGTAGTGAACGCCGGGTCGCGTCCGGTGGCTGACCCGCTTACCGGGGCGACTTGTCCAGCGCGACCGCGTCGTCGTGGCTGCCCAGGCCCGAGGGCAGCACGGTCCGGGTCTGCTTGAGCGAATCGATGGTCTTCTCCGGCGCCCGCAGACGTTTCACCTTGCGCCAGCCCAGCAGCGCCAGCAGCACGGTCACCAGGATCATGAACGCGAACACGATCCAGAACGCGGCCCACCGGGTGAGCCAGATGTCCAGCGTCTCGGCGACGGCGAAGAAGAAGAAGAAACTGCTGAACAGCAGGACGGTGAGCGCGGTGATGAAGAAGACGCTGCCCTGCAGGCCCTTCTTGATCTCGCCGGTGACCTCGGCCTTCGCCAGGGCCACTTCGGCGCGAACCAGGGTGGAGACCTGTTCGGACGCATCGCGGACCAGGCTGCCGAAGCTCGCCGAGGCGTGCGGGTCGATCTCGGACAGCGGTATCGAGGTGACCGCGCCTCGTGCACCGTCTCCGTTACCGCCCTGTGTGACACTCACGTCGTCGACCCTCTCCCTGTCCGAACCTGCTCGGTCCTACTGTTCTGGTTCTAGCGCATCCGAGTCCCGCCGTGCTTGGTGGACACGCCCACGCCGCAACAGTAGCGCCGAACCCGCCAGCGATGCGCCCATGGAGGTCACCAGGACCGCGGCCTTGGCCAGTTCCGCGGAAGCGGGGTAGTCCTCGAGCGCCAGTTCTGCCACGAGCAGGCTAACGGTGAACCCGATCGCGCCCAGGACCGACAGGGCGAACATATCCCGGTACCCCAGATACGCGGGACGTTTGGCGATCCCGAGGCGGATCGCGGCCCAGCTGATACCGAAGATGCCGATGATCTTGCCGAACAGCAGGCCGAGGATGATGGCCAGCGAAAGGCGTTCGGTGAAGAGGTCGCCGAGCACCTCGGTGTTGAACGGGACACCGGAGGCGAACAGCGCGAACAGCGGTACGCACAGACCGGCCGAGATCGGCTGGACCTGGTGCTCCCAGCGGGTGGCCGGCGCCTCGTGTTCGCCCTCGTCGGGCCGCACCCGGGTGAGCAGACCGCAGGCCACCCCGGCCAGCGTCGGGTGGATATGCGCCTCGTGCAGGGCATACCAGCACACGAGCCCGATCGCTATATAGATCAGCGGCGAGGTCCACCGCTGCTTCTGGGCGAACCACCACGCCGCGCAGCAGGCCAGGGCAGCAAGCAGCCAGGCGAACGCCAGGCCGGTGGTGAAGAGGATCGCGATGAGCACGATCGCCATGAGGTCGTCGACCACGGCGAGGCTGAGCAGGAATACCCGCGCACTGGCCGGGATCCGGGAGCCGGTCATCGCCAGGACCGCGAGCGCGAAGGCGATATCGGTGGCGACCGGGATGGCCCAGCCGCGATCCATGCCGTCCACGCCGAAGCCCACGCAGTAGGCGATGATCGCGGGGGTCACCACGCCGCCGACCGCGGCGATGATCGGCAGCGCGGCCCGTTTCGGGTCGGCGAGTTCACCGACGACGAGTTCGCGTTTCAGTTCGAGACCGGCGACGAAGAAGAAGACGGCGAGCAGACCGTCCTTGGCCCATTCGGCGACGGTCAGATCCAGGTGCAGCGGCGGGATCGGGAGATGGGTGTCCGCCAAGGTCGTGTAAGTATCGCCCCACGGCGAGTTCACCCACAGCAACGCCACAGCGGCCGCGATCAGCAGTAGTGAGCCGCCGACCGTTTCGGTCCGGAGGTATCTGGCGAGTTCCGACTGAGGGCGGCTGAGCACGGAGAACCTTCCGGTCGACGGGCAACTTCTGCGCCCGCCCGGGCAGAATCCGCTACCCGGGCGCGCGTCGATCTCGCCGACCAGACTTCCCGGCACACCGTACGCAATTTTAACGGCCCCGCGTCCGGTGCGGTGGGGCGGGACGGTCAGTCCTGTTTGCCTGCCCGGATGTTCTCGAAGACCTTCGGGTCCACCAGGGTGGAGGTGTCGCCCAGTTCCCGGCCCTCGGCCACATCGCGCAGCAGGCGCCGCATGATCTTGCCGCTGCGGGTCTTGGGCAGTTCCGGCACCACGTGGATCTCGCGCGGGCGTGCGATCGGGCTGATCTCGCGGGCCACCTCGGCCTTCAGCTCGTCGACCATGGCCTGCCCGGTGTCGGTGGCTCCCGCGGCCAGGATCACGAACGCCACGATGCCCTGTCCGGTGGTGTCGTCGGTGGCCCCGACCACCGCGGCTTCCGCGACTCCGGCATGTCCGACCAGAGCCGATTCCACCTCGGCGGTGGAAATGCGATGCCCGGATACGTTCATCACGTCGTCGACGCGTCCCAGCACCCAGAGATCGCCGTTGACGTCGAGTTTCGCCCCGTCTCCGGCGAAGTACCAGCCCTGTGCGGCGAACCGCTCCCAGTAGGTGGCCCGGTAGCGGTCCATATCGCCCCAGATACCGCGCAGCATGGACGGCCACGGCTGGTCCAGCACCAGGTAGCCGTTGGCCTCGGTCTCACCGTGGCGTACCTCGTTACCCTCCTCGTCGACCACGGTGGCCGAGATACCGGGCAGCGGGGTCATCGCGGCGCCCGGTTTGGTGGCGGTGACACCGGGCAGCGGGGAGATCATGATCGCGCCGGTTTCGGTCTGCCACCACGTATCGACGATGGGCGCCGAGCCGCCGCCGATCACATCGCGGTACCAGCGCCACGCCTCCGGGTTGATCGGTTCGCCCACCGATCCGAGCAGCCGGACCGAGGACAGGCCGTGGGCATCCGGGATCTGCCGTCCCCACTTCATGAAGGTGCGGACCAGCGTGGGCGCGGTGTAGTAGATCGTGACGCCGTACTTCTCGATGATCTGCCAGTGCCGGTGCTCATCGGGGAAATTCGGGGTGCCCTCGTACAGCACCTGGGTGGCGCCGTTGGCCAGCGGGCCGTAGACGATATAGCTGTGCCCGGTCACCCAGCCGACATCGGCGGTGCACCAGTAGATATCGGTCTCGGGTTTGTGATCGAACACCACCCGGTGCGTATAGCTGGTCTGGGTCAGGTAGCCGCCGCTGGTGTGCAGGATCCCCTTCGGCTTCCCGGTGGTGCCCGAGGTGTAGAGGATGAACAGCGGGTGCTCGGCGTCGAAGGCCTCGGCCTCGTGCGCCGGTTCGGCCGCGGCGACGGTCTCGTGCCACCACACGTCCCGGCCCTCGGTCCAGGCGACCTCGGTCCCGGTCCGGCGTACCACCAGCACGTGCTCCACGCTGGAGGGCACATCGCCGTGGGCGAACAGGGCCTCGTCGACCGCTTCCTTCAGCGGCGCGGGAGTGCCGCGCCGCCACTGGCCGTCGGTGGTGATGACCAGGCGTGCTTCGGCGTCGTCGATCCGCTGCCGCAGCGCGGTCGGAGAGAAACCGGCGAAGACCAGCGAATGCGGCAGGCCCAGCCGGGCGCAGGCCAGCATGGCCACCACGGTCTCGGGAATCATCGGCATATAGATGGCCACCCGGTCGCCGGCCGTGAGCCCGAGCGAGGTGAGGTAGTTGGCGGCACGGCTCACCTCGGCCAGCAGATCGGCATAGGTGATCGTGCGCGAATCGCCGGGTTCGCCTTCCCAGTGCAGCGCGACCTTGTCGCCGCGGCCTTCCAGTACGTGGCGGTCCACGCAGTTGTAGGCGACATTGAGACGGCCGCCGACGAACCATTTCGCCACCGGCGCGTCACTCCAGTCGAGCACCTGGTTCCAGCGCTGGTGCCAGTGCAGCCGATCGGCCTGCTCGGCCCAGAATCCGTCGCGATCCCGCGCGGCCCGCTCGTAGATACCGGCATCCACATTCGCCGCGGCCGCGAACTCCGCGCTCGGCGGGTAGGCGTCCGGGTGATCGGCGGTTTCGGTCATCTGAGTCACTTCCTTCGCATTACCTGCACCATATGGGGCCAACTGTGACCCTAAACGCTCCTCTGTCCGGCCGAGGGAATCCCCGGCCGAAAGGCGGCCGAGGCCGGGTGAACGGCAGCCGGGAGCCGACGAACGGTTCCCCTGCGCCGCGGGGCCGGACGCGGAAGTCGCGCACATCACGCCGAGTGCCGATATCCTCGGGCCACTCTGCCTGTGCGGCCGACCGCCCGGCAGGGGGTGCACCGACGACTCGGGGAGGGTGTGTGAGGGGAAGGTCCTGGTCGCTGCGGGCCGTGGGACTGGTGCTGATCGTGGCCGCCGTCATGGTGCTGCCCGCCTGCACTGTGACACCGGCGCTCGGCGATTCCATCGCGGTCAACGGGTCGGAACCGCAGAATCCGCTGGTCCCGTCGAATACCAACGAGAACGGCGGCGGCCGGATCGTGGATCGGCTGTTCGCGGGACTGCGCCGCATCGACGCGGACGGCAGTCTGCACGACGAGGTGGCCGAGTCCATCGATACCGACGATCAGCAGCATTACCGGATCCGGCTGAAACCCGGGTGGACGTTCTCCGACGGTTCCCCGGTGACTGCCCGGTCCTTCGTCGACGCGTGGAACTACGGCGCCCTGGTGACCAACGCCCAGTTGCAGAGTTACACCTACGCGCCGATCGCGGGTTTCGACGATCTGCAGACCGATCCGCCACGCGCGCGGAACATGTCGGGGCTGCGGGTGCTCGACGATCTCACCTTCACCGTCGCGCTGAAGGAACCCACGATCGATTTCCGCACCCGGCTCGCCTACGCGCCCTTCTATCCGCTGCCCGCGGCGGCGTTCACCGATATGGAGTCGTTCGGGCAGCACCCGATCGGCAACGGGCCCTACCGCTTCGCGGGCCCCGACGCCTGGCAGCACGACGTGAAACTGGATCTGGTGCCCAACGAGCGGTACGCCGGTGGCCGGCCCGCCCGCAACACGGGACTGACCTTCGTGTTCTACGCCGACTACGACGCCGCCTACGCCGATCTGCTGGCGGGGAACCTCGACGTGCTGGACACCCTGCCGACCAGCGCGCTGACCGTCGCGCACGCCGATCTGGGGGATCGGGCGGTTCAGGCGGCGACCGCCAAGAACCAGTGGATCGGTACCCAGCCGGGCCTCCCGCATTTCGCCGGCGAGGAGGGCCGTTTGCGACGGCACGCGCTATCGATGGCGATCCAGCGGCAGGCCATCGGCGACAAGATCTTCCGCGGCACCCGCGCTCCCGCCCGTGACTACACCTCCAGTGTGCTGCCCGGCTTCGACGGGAACCTGCCGGGCGCCGAGGCGCTCGAGTACAACCCGGACGAAGCGCGCCGGCTGTGGGCGAAGGCGAACGAGATATCCCCGTGGTCCGGCCGGTTCGAGATCGCCTACAACGCCGACGGCGATCATCAGGCCTGGGTGGACGCGGTCGCGAACAGTATCAAGAACACCCTCGGGATCGAAGCGGTGGGCGCGGCGTATCCGACCTTCAAACAGTTGCGCGACCAGATCACCTCACGCACCGTGGGGAAGGCGTTCCGGTCGGGATGGCAGGGCGACTATCCGACCATGCTGCAGTTCCTGGAACCGTCGTTCCTGGGAAACTCCGAAACCAACGATTTCGACTACCGCAACCCGGAATTCGACGCGCTCATCGCGGCCGCGGAGGCAGCGCCGACCGAACCCGAGTCGTGGGCACTGGTGGCCCGGGCGCAGACGGTGCTGCTGCGCGATATGCCCACCATCCCGATCTTCGACTACGTGAACTCCTCCGGATATTCCGAGCGGGTCCGCGGGGTCGTGTTCGGCTGGAACGGGATGGCCGATTTCGAGAACCTCGAACTGATATGACGCCCGGACACCGTTCGCGTCCCGACCGCGAGGAGACCCCATGGCCTGGTATGTAGTTCGCCGGCTGCTGCAGATGGTCCCGGTGTTCTTCGGCGCGACACTGCTCGTCTACTACCTGATCTACAAGGTGTCGGGCGGTTCGGTGGCCGCGCTGGCCGGTGACCGGACCCTGACCCCCGCACTGGAGGAACAACTGCGTGCCCGGTACCACCTGGACCGCTCGTTCTTCGTCCAGTACTTCTACTATCTGAAGGGCATTTTCACGTTCGACCTCGGCACCTCGTTCTCGGGGCGGTCCATCGCGGACGAGCTCGCGCGGGCCTTCCCGATCACCTTCCGTCTGGCGATCCTGGCAGTGCTGTTCGAGGCGGTGTTCGGAGTGTTGTTCGGGGCGCTGGCGGGGTTGCGCAAAGGGAAACTCTTCGATTCGACCATGCTGGTGCTGAGCCTGGTGGTGATCGCGGTACCGGTTTTCGTCATCGGCTTCCTCGCCCAGTACCTGCTCGGCGTCGAATGGGGGATCGCGCCGGTGACGGTCGGCGCCGACGCGAGCTGGGGCCGGCTGGTGGTGCCCGCGATGGTGCTCGGCTCGCTGTCGTTCGCCTACGTGCTGCGGCTGACCCGCAATGCGGTGGCCGAGAACCGCGACGCCGACTATGTGCGGACCGCGACCGCCAAGGGTCTGCCCCGGCGGCGGGTGGTGCCGGTACATATCCTGCGCAACTCGCTGATCCCGGTGGTCACCTTCCTGGGTGCGGATCTGGGCGCGCTGATGGGCGGGGCGATCGTGACCGAGGGCATCTTCAACATCCCCGGCGTCGGCGGCACCCTCTACCAGGCCGTGGTGCGCGGTGAGGCGCCGACCGTGGTCTCGTTCGTCACGGTGCTCATCGTGGTGTTCCTGCTCGCCAATCTTTTCGTCGACCTGCTCTACGCACTACTCGACCCGCGGATTCGCTATGCCTGAACAGGAGTGCGGTCATGTCCGATGAGATATCCGCCGGGCGGCTGCGGCCGGACCGGCAGCGCTGGGTGGCCCCGGCGGACACGGTGACCGTCGACAGCGCCGACCGGGTGCGGGTCGCGGGGTCGCCGCGGGGGTTCTGGGGCCGGGCCTGGCGCGATCTGCGGCGCAACCCGCTGTTCCTGATCTCGGCGGCGCTGATCGTGCTGGTGCTGCTGGTCGCGGCCTTCCCCGGCCTGTTCACCGATCAGGACCCGCGCTACTGCGTGGTGGACAACAGCCTGCTCCCGCCGAGTTCGGCGCACTGGTTCGGGTTCGACCTGCAGGGCTGTGATGTGTACGCCCGCACCATCTACGGCGCCCGCGCCTCGATACTCACCGGGGTCGGCGCGGCCTCGCTGTTCGTGCTGATCGGCGCGACGGTGGGGGCGCTGGCCGGCTACTACGGTGGTCTGCTCGATTCGGTGGTCTCGCGTATCGCGGAGATCGTATTCGCCATTCCGCTCATGCTGGCGGCGATCGTGCTCATGCAACTCTCCGAACAGCGCACCATCTGGCTGGTGATCATCATCATGGCCGGGTTCACCTGGCCGCAGGCCGCGCGGATCGCCCGTGGTTCGGTGATCGCGGCGAAGAACAACGAATACGTACCCGCGGCGCGGGCGCTGGGGGCGTCCCGGTTCACCGTCCTGCTGCGGCACGTATTGCCGAACTCCCTCGGCCCGGTGATCGTGGTGACCACCATCTGGCTGGGCGTTTTCATCACCACCGAGGCGACCCTGTCGTTCCTCGGCGTGGGTCTGCCGCCCACCGAGGTCTCCTGGGGGGCCGATATCGCGACCGGACAGCAGCAGTTGCGCGGCGGTTCGCTGATCCTCTTCTATCCGGCGACCGCGCTGGCGCTGACCGTACTCAGTTTCATCATGCTCGGCGACGCGCTCGGTGACGCCATCGATCCGAAATCCCGGGCCACCCGGTGACCGCGCCGGAACAGGAGGCGGCCGTGAGCGACGAGACCGGCACCGAACACCCACTGCTGCGGATCCGCGATCTGCGAATCGCCTTCGGCTCCGGCGAGAACCGCGTGGACGCGGTGCGCGGAGTCGATCTGTCCGTGTACGCCGGTGAGACGGTCGCGGTGGTGGGTGAGAGCGGATCCGGGAAATCGACCACCGCGCTGGCGGCCCTCGGCCTGCTGCCGCCGGGTGGCCGGATCGTCGGGGGCAGTGTCCGGTTCGAGGGCGCGGAATTGGTGGGCGCACCGCAATCCCGGCTGGTGGCGTTACGTGGGACCGAGATCGGATTCGTCCCGCAGGACCCGATGTCCAATCTCGACCCGGTGTACAAGATCGGCTTTCAGCTCCGGGAAACGCTGGCCGCCAACGGGATCGCCCGCGGCCGCGAGGCACGTGAGCGTTCCGTCGAGATCCTGCGCACCGCCGGGGTCTCCGATCCGGAGCAGCGGCTCGGACAGTATCCGCACGAACTGTCCGGTGGCCTGCGCCAGCGCGCGCTCATCGCGATGGCACTGTCCGGGCGGCCCGCCCTGCTCATCGCCGACGAGCCGACCTCCGCGCTGGATGTCACGGTCCAGCGGCGCATCCTCGACCATATCGCCGAGCTCACCGGTGAATTCGGCACGGCGATGCTGCTCATCACCCACGATCTCGCCCTGGCCGCCGAACGCGCGGAGCATCTGGTGGTGATGTACCGGGGCCGAGTCGTGGAATCCGGCCCGGCCCTGGAACTGCTGCGCGATCCGCGGCACGAGTACACGCGCCGGCTCGTCGAATCGGCGCCTTCCCGGACGCCGGGCCGCCGGCCGGAGCGCGCCGGGGAGTCGCCGGATGCGGACCCGATCCTGGTGGCCGACAAGCTCACCAAGCGCTACCGCCTGCGCGGCTCGGCGCCCTGGCGGTCGCGGGAATCGACAGCCGCCGAGGACATCTCGTTCACCCTGCGCCGCGGCGGTACCACCGCGCTGGTCGGCGAATCCGGGTCCGGGAAGTCCACGGTCGCCCAGCTCGTGCTCGGGCTGCTGGAACCCACCTCCGGATCGGTCGTTTTCGACGGAACCGATATCGGTGGCCTGGGCCGCCGGGAACAGATCCGCTTCCGGTCCCGGGTACAGCCGATATTCCAGAATCCGTACGGTTCACTGGACCCGCTGTACTCGATCCATCGCTGTATCGCCGAACCGCTGCGGATCCACGGCATCGGCTCCCGCACCGAACGCGATGCCCGGGTACGGGAACTCCTGGACCAGGTGGCGCTGCCGGGCTCCGTACTCGACCGCTATCCCAGCGAACTCTCCGGCGGGCAGCGGCAGCGCGTCGCCATCGCCCGCGCCCTGGCGCTGAAACCGGAGCTGCTGGTCTGCGACGAGGCGGTATCGGCGCTGGACGTGCTCGTCCAGGCCAATATCCTCGACCTGCTCACCCGGCTACAGGACGAACTGGGTCTGACCTATCTGTTCATCACCCACGATCTCGCGGTGGTGCGGCAGATCGCCGACGAGGTCCTGGTGATGCACAACGGGCGGATCGTCGAGGCCGCGCCGACCGAGGAGATCTTCCGATCCCCGCGCGAGGAGTACACCCGCCGGCTACTCGACGCCATACCGGGTCGCGACCTGCCCGTCGCGTGATCGGGGACCGGTCCGCCGGGCTCGGGAGGCACTCGCAGTAGCCTCATTGGTCGTGACCGATCCGCTCGCGCCTCTCATCGACCTGCCCGGGGTCCGGGCCGCCGCCGACAAGGCCCGCGACGCGCTGGCCGAGGTACACCGGCATCGCGCCAATCGGCGCGGCTGGGCCACGACCGCCGCCGAGGCCTCGGTGCGGGCCGCCCGGTCCTCCGCCGCGCTCGAAGGCGGTGCGACGACCATGCCCGGCGCCGGAGAGGCCGCCGACCCCATCCTGGCGGGTGCGCTGCGCGTGGGTCAGGCGCTGGACGGCGATGCCCTGCGCAATCTCGTCGGAGTGTGGCAGCGGGCGCCACTGCAGGCACTGGCGCGATTGCATCTGCTGGCCGCCGCGGATCTGGTCGGCGACGAGACCGGGCTGGGCCGCCCGCGCGCGGACGCGGGCGTGGCCGAGCGGCTCGACGTGCTGTCGCAGACCCTGCTGGCCACCTCGGCGCCCGCTCCGGTCACGGCCGCGGTGGTGCACGGCGAACTGCTGACGTTGAAACCGTTCGGGTCCGCCGACGGCGTGGTCGCCCGGGCAGCGTCGCGGCTGGTCACGGTGTCCAGCGGCCTGGATCTGCGAGCGCTGGGGGTGCCGGAGGTGTTCTGGATGCGCCGCCGGCAGGCCTATCTGGACGCCGCGGCCGGCTTCGGTAGCGGGACCGCCGACGGCGTGGGCGGCTGGGTGATCTTCTGTTGCGCCGCACTCGAAGACGGGGCGAGGGAAGCGACCTCCATCGCGGACTCGGCAGCGGGCTGAGGTCGCCCCCGCATCGGCTCCGCACATCAAAGCGGGCGGCGTGGTCTGTCGACCTCACCGCCCGCGAGCACGGACTACCCGGTTACCATGCGTGCTGATTGGGGTTGTGTTCTCCGGCCTCGGCGTTCCTCCGGCTCCGCAGCAGCTCATCCCCGCAGCTATGCGAGGCCATCGCCGGCAACGGACCGGATTTCGCAGGCCCACAACGCTTCTGCCCTTGTCGCGGCGAGCTCCGCGTGGGTGCCTGGCGTCCGTGCTGGGAAGGGTGGTCGGGAGACTGGGCCTTCTCTTCCGGCTGCGCCTTGGCCTTCCGTCCTTCCGTGCCTCCATTTTTACACTGTGAGCGCATTCACATCAAGGCTTGGAGCTACATAACTCAACATTCGAGAACGCCCGGCACTCTCCGGAGTCATATGCTATAAGGCCAGGTCGTCGGGGTGTTCAGCGGCGGCGCAGGAGGCGGTAGCTCACCATGCCCGCGGCCAGCGCGCTCAATCCGACCGCGATACCGGCGGCCACCGTTTTCGACGGCGCCGGGAAGCGTGACCACAGCGAGACCGGGTTGGAGAAGCTCAGAACCGGCCAGCCGCGGGCCGCGGCCTCCCGGCGCAGGGCGCGGTCGGGGTTCACCGCGGTCGGGTGGCCCACCGCGGTGAGCATCGGCAGATCGGTGACCGAATCGGAATACGCGTAGCTGCGCGGGAGGTCGTAACCCTCTGCGGCCGCGAGCTTCTCGATCGCCGTGACCTTGCCCTCGCCGTAGCAGTAGAACTCGACCTGACCGGTGTATTTCCCGTCCACGACCTCCATGCGGGTCGCGGCGGTATGGGTGGCGCCCAGCGCCTCGGCGATCGGGGCCACCACCTCCTCACCGGAGGCGGAGACGATGACCACATCGTGGCCGCGGATGCGATGATCGGCGATCAGGTCGACCGCTTCGGCGTAGATCAGCGGATCGACGAGTTCGTGCAGGGTCTCGGCGACGATCGCCTGGACCTGGGCGACATCCCAGCCGGCGCACATGGCGGTGAGATGGGCTCGCATCCGTTCCATCTGATCGTGGTCGGCGCCCGAGAGCAGGAACATGAAATGCGCGTAGCTGCTCTCCAGAACGGTGCGCCGGCTGATCAGGCCCTGATCGAAGAACGTTCTGCTGAACACGAATGTGCTCGATCTGGCTATCACTGTCTTGTCCAGATCGAAGAACGCGGCGATGCGGCCGTTCTCGCGGTGCCGATCGCCGGTGAGCGGTGTCGTCGTGCCGGGGCCAGTCACCGCTACAGGATAGGCATTTCCGTGCGGCGTGTCGTCACCCTGCTCCGGTCCGGGGGTGGCTGACCTGTGGTTTCGGCTGTCCGGATCGGGTGTACGTGACCTGTGGAACTTCTTTGACTCGAGGCTTGCGTTCCCGTCCTCGGTTGGGTGTAGTATTGCTGTCACCTGGACATGTTCCAGGCGCGTTCAGCCCGACCCCCCGGGGCTGAACCCCGACGGCCCCAGCCTCCTCCCCCCCCGGCTGGGGCCGTCCTCTATTTCCGGGTCGCCTGGTTTCCGGACAGTGCCCGAGTGGTCCTTCGGCCCTCGGTTCCGCACCGCGTTTCTCCACAACCCGCGAGTTGTCCACAATCGCCCGCACGGCACATTTCCGACCCCGGTTCTCGACCACGCTGGCCGTATGGACAACGAATCCACCACCGCCCATTCCGGCGCTCCCGCCGTGCTGGCGCTCATCCGGGACGGCCGGCTCCGCGAGGAGGTGCGTCGCGTGGCGGCCGCGGCCGGGCGCCGCCTGGACGAATTCGAGCCGCCGGCCGGCCGGCACGCCTGGGCGGTCGCGCCGCTCATCGTGCTCGATACCGAAGCGGCGGCGCAATGCGCCGCCACCGGCCCGCCCCGGCGCGACGGAGTGGTCACCGTCACCGACGGCGCACCCGGTCTGGCCGATTGGCAGGCGGCCGCGGTGATCGGCGCGGAGCGCGTGGTCGCGCTACCCGGAGCCGCCGAGGAGCTCATCGAGAAATTCGCCGAGTACGCCGGTCAGCAGGCCGAGGGCGGGGTCGTCGTCGCTCTGGCGGGCTGCGGTGGCGGGGCCGGCGCCTCCACCCTGGCGGCGGCCACCGCCCTGCGTTCGGCGAGCACCGGCTTCCGTCCGAATACGGTTCTGGTCGACGGTGTGCCACACGGTGGCGGGCTCGATCTGCTGCTCGGAATCGAAGGTCTGCCCGGATTGCGCTGGCCGGATCTGACCGTCGACGACGGCCGGGTCGCCGCCGCCGAACTACACGACGCGCTACCCGGCGCGGCATCCGGATTGTCGGTGTTGTCGTGCGGCCGGGGAACCGGCCGGACCGGCGATATCGGGGCGGCCGCGGCGCACGCGGTGGTCGAAGCCGCCCGTCGCGCCGGGGATCTCGTCGTCTGCGATATCTCCAGCGAGCGTGGCCCGCATATCGATCGCATCCTCGACGCCGCCGATCTGGTGGTGCTCGTCGTACCGGCCCGCTTGCGCGCGGTCGCGGCGGCCGAGTCGGTCGCGCGATGGATCGCGTCGCGTAATCCGAACCAGGGCCTGATCGTGCGCGGCCCCGCGCCCGGGAACCTGCGCGGTCACGAGATCGCGGAGGTTCTGGACCTACCGCTGCTGGCCGCGGTCCGGGCCCAGCCCGGGTTGGCGGCGCGGCTGGAGCGCGGCGGGTTACGGCTGCGACGTGGTCCGCTGCGCGAGGCCTGCGACGCGGTGCTCGCCGTGCTGAGCCCGCCGGGCGAACGGAAAGCCGGATGACCGGCCCGCAGAACCCCGCGGTGGTCTCGGCCGAACTGCTGGATCGGGTGCGGGAGAGATTGGCGGGTGAATCCGCAGAACCGGATCCGTCCCGGGTCGCCGCGGCCATCCGGGCCGAAGCCGGCGGGATGCTGGGCGATACCGATCTACTGCGTACGCTGCGCATGCTGCAGACCGAACTCACCGGCGCCGGGGTCCTCGAACCCCTGCTCCAGGATCCACTGGTGGCCGATGTCCTGGTCACCGCTCCGGACGAGGTCTGGGTGGATCGGGGGCGCGGAGTCGAACGGACTGCGATCACCTTTCCCGACGAGGCCGCGGTCCGGCGTCTCGCGCAACGCCTCGCCCTATCGGCCGGCCGCCGGATCGACGACGCGCAACCCTGGGTCGACGGGCAGCTGTCCGGTCGGGAGTTGGTGCTGGGCGAGCATTTCGGTGTGCGGCTGCACGCGGTGCTCGTACCGATCGCGCGGGGCGGTACCTGCCTATCGTTGCGGGTGCTGCGCCCCGCAACGCAGGGTCTGGACGCGCTGGCCCGCGCGGGCACGATCCCGGACGACGCGAAAATCCTGCTGCGGCGGATCATCCGGGCCCGGCTGGCCTTCCTGGTGGTCGGCGGCACCGGGGCCGGGAAAACTACCCTGTTGTCGGCACTGCTCGCCGAAGTCGATCGCCGCGAACGCATCATCTGCGTCGAGGACGCCGCCGAACTGGCTCCGCCGCATCCGCATGTGGTCAGGCTGGTGGCGCGTCCCGCCAATATCGAAGGGGCGGGCGAGATCACGCTACGCGACCTGGTGCGCCAGGCCTTGCGAATGCGCCCGGACCGCATCGTCGTCGGGGAGGTTCGCGGCGCGGAGGTGGTCGACCTGCTGACCGCCCTCAACACCGGTCACGACGGTGGCGCGGGCACGGTCCACGCCAACTCGCCACGTGAGGTGCCCGCCCGGCTCGAGGCGCTCGCCGGATTGGGCGGCCTGGATCGCGCCGCGCTGCACAGCCAGCTGGCGGCCGCGGTACAGGTCGTACTGCATGTGCGGCGACTGGGAGACGGGACCCGGCAGCTCCGCGAAATCGGTGTGGTCCACCGGAATACGGATGACCTCGTGGAGATACTGCCCGCATGGCGACCGGCGGGCGAGGTCCCCGCGGCGTCCCGGCTGGAAGCTCTGATCGAGGAACGGCCGGGACGATGAGCACCGCGCAATCCAGTGGGCCGGCGCTCGCCCTCGTCTTGGCCGGCGCCGCGCTCCTCGTCCTGCCCACCGCGGCGGGCAGGCGGCGGTTCACGACGATCTTCGCCGGTCCGGCCATTCGGCGGCTTCCTCTTCGCCCGGCCGTGCGCGCCGCCGCCTGCCTCGGCTGCGTGGCGGCATTCGGTCTCGGCAGTGGAAGCCTCATGGCGGCGCTGCTGGTCGGGGCAACCGTCATCGTGCGGGCCCGCCGGGCCCGTGCGGCCCGTCTGCACCGCGCGGAGTGCGGACATCTGCTGGACGGGTTGGAGGCCGTGATCGCGGAGTTGCGTATCGGAGCCCATCCCGCTGCCGCGGCGGCGGCCGCCGCACGGGAAACCACGGGCGTCGCGGCGCAGGCGCTCGCGGTCGGCGCGGCCCGCAGCAGATTGGGCGGTTCCGGTGCCGGGGGTCTGCTACGCCCGGATTCGGTCATCGGGCCCGAACTCGGCCGCGTCGCCGACGCCTGGCGGGTCGCCGAACGTTACGGCCTGGCACTGGCCGAACTGCTCGCGGCCACTCGCGCCGACCTCGCGGCCCGGATCGCCTTCCGCGGTCGCACCGATGCCGCGCTCGCGGGCGCCCGGGCCACCGCCGCGATCCTGGCAGTACTGCCTGTACTCGGTATCGGGCTGGGACAGATGATGGGCGCGGACCCCCTCCGGGTTCTGTTGTTCTCCTCGGCCGGCACCTATCTGCTCCCGCTCGGGACCGGTCTGGCCTGCGCCGGCCTGCTGTGGGCCGATGAGATCACCCGCCGGGTGGTGCCGAGATGAGCGGTACGATCTGGGCGTATTCCACACTCGCGGTGGCGATTCTGCTTCTCCCACCCCGGGCACCGGTCCTGCTCCGCCTCCGGGCCGGCCGGTGGGTGGGCCGCGCGGAGGTGAGGAAACGCCCCGAGAAGTCGGATCCGGTGGCGATCGCGACCCTCTTCGATCTCTTGGCCGCGTGTCTGCGGGCCGGACTGCCGACTGCCGACGCGGTCCGGGCCGTGGTCCCCACCGCGCCCGTCGCGCTGGGCCCACCGTTGCGCCGGGTCGCCGATCTGCTGGCAATGGGCGCCGATCCGGCCACCGTGTGGAGTTCCGCCGATCCGGAAACCGCCGTGGATTCCGACTTCGTCTCGCTGGCCCGTCTGGCCCGTAGATCGGCGCGATCCGGCTCGTCCCTGGCGGCCGCGGTCGGCGAGCTGGCCGGCGAACGGCGGGCCCGGGTGGAAGAGGCGGCGACCGCCCGGGCCGAACGCGCCGGCGTGCTCATCGGCGGACCGCTCGGCTTATGTTTCCTCCCGGCCTTCATCTGCCTGGGCATCGTCCCGGTGATCATCGGCCTGGCCGGCGGGGTCCTGGGCGGGGTGCTGCGGTGAGGCCCGCGTGGGAAGTGTCCGGGGAGACATGCGCGTACGGATCGGCCGTACGGGCGGGAATGAAAGGGGAGACAGGTGCGGAGAGCGAAAACCGCTCGGCGGGTGCCGCGGGGGATCGGATCGTTGCGGCGGGAGGCGAACACCCGGGTGCTTCGGCTGATCGTGGCGGACGACGGCATGAGCACGGTCGAATACGCCATCGGGACCATCGCCGCGGCCGCCTTCGGGGCGGTGCTGTACACGGTGGTGACCGGCGAAAGCATTCCCGATGCGCTGACCGGCATCATCGACAAGGCGCTGAATACGAGCGTCTGACGGCACCGGACCCCGCCGGGTGCGTGGCCGGGACCGGCGGGGCCCACGGACCCGGAGCCGATAAGGCAGCGGGGTGCCTTCCGGCGAGCCGGGCCGCCGGGCGGGCCGCGGCGCTGCGTGCGGACGACGGAGCCGTCACCGTCGAGGCGGCGATCGCGCTGGGCGCGCTCGCCGTGGCCGTCGTGCTGTGCGTGGGCGCGGTGTTCGCGGCTGTTACTCAGGTGCGGTGTGTCGACGCGGCCCGCGAGGCGGCCCGCCTCGCGGCGCGCGGGGATCGCGCGGGAGCGGAACCCGCCGCGCGGCGGGTGGCGCCGGCCGGTGCGGTCATCTCGCTGCGCTACGAGGGGGAGCGGGTGGTGGCGGTCGTCACCTCGGACACCCCGTTGCTGCCGGTGCTCGAGTTGCGCGCCGAGGCGGTCGCGGCACTCGAACCCGGCGCGGGGGTGCTCGGGTGAGGGCCGGGAGCGGACCGCGGATTCGCGGTGGACCGTTGTTCGGTCGCCGGACGGGAGAAACGGGTTCGGCGACCGTCACGGCGTGCTGTGGGCTGGCGGCGCTCATCGTGCTGACAGTGCTCGTGGTGCAGGTCGGCGCGGTGGTCGTGGCCCGGCATCGTGTGCAGGCGGCCGCCGACCTCGCGGCGCTGGCCGCCGCGGGTGAATTGCGCTCCGGAGCGGATGCGGGATGCGCTGCCGCGGAATCGCTGGGACATCGGATGAATGTCCGGGTCGAGCGATGTGAGGTAACCGGTTGGGACGTCTCGATAGCGGCCGAACAAAAAGTACCGGTGGGTCCGTTCGGAGAGCGGAGTATACGAGCGATCGCTCGGGCCGGGCCGGTGGAAGAAGGGGCGGTAATCGGAGTTCGATGAATTTTGTTAACGCCGAATACCGATATCACTTAGTGGCGGCAATTAATCTCCCGTTACCCATTTTCCGGAGGGTCACGGGAATTGTCCGGGGGGCGCGGATAAAAGCTACCGGGCGGTTTTGGGGCAATCGTCCGGTTAATATGATCAACTTCCTTTTAAATCATCCGTCCAGGAGTCGTCTCGTCCGCCGGCCGGGTGCTGGAGAAAGCCGCCTGACCAGTGGTTTCTCTTCGATCCGCAAGGTGAAGGGGTCGAGTGTCGGCGAGCTCGGAGAGAACCGCCGTCAACAACCTGATGGCTCCCGCCTTATCGAGAGGATCGTTGCCGTTTCCGCACTTGGGCGACTGCACGCAGGAGGGGCATCCGGTGCGGCAGGCGCAGGACTCGATCGCGGCGAGGGTGGCGCTCAGCCAGCGGTCCAGCAGCGCGTAGCCGCGTTCGGCGAAACCGGCGCCCCCGGCCTGGCCGTCGTAGACGAACACGGTGGGCAGGCCGGTATCGGGATGACGATCGGTGGACACACCGCCGATATCCCACCGGTCACACGTCGCGACCAGGGGCAACAGGCCGATCGCCGCATGCTCGGCGGCGTGCAGCGCGCCCGGGACGCCGGCCGGGTCGATACCGGCGCGCTCCAGCAGTTCCGGGGTCACCGTGTAGAGAACGGCAGCGGTGGGCAGGGTCTGCGGGGGCAGGTCGAGTTCGACGAGATCCAGGACCTCGCCGGTGACCAGCGTGCGCAGATACCCCACCACCTGGCTTCGTACCGTGACCTCGGCCAATGCGGCCATGACCCGGCCGGATACCGCACTTTCGCGCACGGACTCGACGGTGAGAGAGGTGACCTGGCGCGCGCTGGTCGTCCAGCCCGGGCTCTCCGCGTGGACCAGCGCCACGCCCGATTCCAGATCCAGCACCTCGACCACGTAGCTTTCGCCCTGGTGCAGGTGAACGGCACCCTGGTGCAGGGTGGCCGGGGCCCGGCCGGCGTCGGTGGTGCCGAGCAGCCGGCCCGTTTCGGCGACCACGATCGCCACCTGGGTGCCGATCCCGCCGCGGACGTCCACCGAATCGTGGGGCGGTTCGGCGGCGGTGAAGAACCAGCGGTGCCCGCCGTCGGTTTCCCGTCGCCGGACCTGGCCCTGACCTGCGAGTTCGGTAAGTACCCGGCGGGCGCCGAACTGCTCCGCCTCGAGATCGGAGATCGGCAATTCCATCGCCGCGCAGAGCAGCTGCGGTCCGAGGACGTAGGGGTTCGAAGGATCGATGATGGTGGCCTCCACCGGGCGGTCCAGCAGCGCCTCCGGATGGTGGACGAGGTAGGTGTCGAGCGGGTCGTCCCGGGCGACCAGCAGGGCCAGCGCGCCCTGTGTCCGGCGTCCGGCCCGGCCGACCTGCTGCCGGAAGGATGCGACCGTGCCGGGAAATCCGGCGAGCACCACGGCGTCCAGACCGGCGATATCGACCCCCAGCTCCAAGGCGTTGGTGGTGGCCGCGGCCAGAATCGAACCATCCGATATCCCGGCTTCCAGCGCCCGCCGATCCTCGGGAAGGTAGCCACCGCGGTAGGCGGCCACCCGGTCCGGC
This sequence comes from Nocardia sp. NPDC049935, assembly GCF_055586645.1. Lineage (NCBI taxonomy): Bacteria > Bacillati > Actinomycetota > Actinomycetes > Mycobacteriales > Nocardiaceae > Nocardia > Nocardia sp. NPDC049935. Next base: position 158,198 of record NZ_JBVJHV010000011.1, read on the forward strand.
AGGTCGGGATCGACCTCCGCGAGCCGTTGCCGGGTGTGGATCGCTATCAACTCCGCGGCCCGCCGTGACCTGGCGAAAGTCAAGGTGCGGGCACCTTCCGTCACCAGGTCGGCGGTGATCCGGGCGGCCTCGGTGGTGGCGCCCAACCGGACCGGTGCGCCGTTCTCTCCGGTCATCGCGGTGAGCAGCGGCGGCTCCCAGAAGGCCACCGTGCGCGACCCACGCGGGGATCCGTCACCGGTGACCGCCACGCAGTCCGTACCGGTCAACCGCGACGCCGCGGCCGCGGGGTCCGCCGCCGTGGCCGAGCACAGCACGAACACCGGATCCGCACCGTAGTACTCGGCCAGGCGCCGCAGCCGCCGCAGCACCAGGGCCACATGAGATCCGAAAACTCCCCGGTACGCGTGGCATTCGTCGACGACCACATAGCGCAACCTGCGCAGCAGCCGAGCCCATCGGCGATGCGACCGCAGCAGGCTCAGATGCAGCATGTCCGGATTGGTGAACAGCCACCGCGCCTCGGATCGCACCCATTGCCGGATCTCGGTGGGCGTATCGCCGTCGTAGGTGGCGACCGCGATCTTCCGGAGCGGATCGTGCCTGGTCAGCGCGCCGACGGCCCGGAGCTGATCGGCTCCCAGCGCTTTGGTGGGGGCCAGGTACAAGGCGGTGGCGCGGGGGTCGTCGTGCAGCGCGGTGAGCACCGGGAGCTGATAGCCGAGGGACTTTCCGGACGCGGTCCCGGTCGCGACGACGACATGCTGCCCGTTGAAGGCCAGTTCCGCGGTTTCGGACTGGTGGCTCCACGGTTCCGCGATGCCTTCGGCCCGCAGCGCATCGATGACCGCGGGCGGCGCCCATTCGGGCCAATCCCCGGTAACGGCTTTTCGGGCAGGTATCTCGGCGATATGCGTCAGTCGCGAATCGGAGTCCGAACTGCCCAGTAGGACACGATTCAGCAACGATCGCCCATAACTCGTATTCGCCGGGATCTCCCGCGTCATTCCGATGTGCCTTCCGGACCGTCGAACAGTGTGAAACATCGCCGTCCGGGCCTTGCTACCTGCGACTTCGATACCGAATGGCGATCTGGGTCACAGCTGGGTACTCGTCCTGGAGGCTGGTTATCAGGGGGCAAACATACCGGAGGTTCAGATTTTGTGGGAGATTCCCTGACCCCCGCATTCACGAGATCATTTTTTTTGCAAATTGTCGGTAACTCCGCTGTTGAATTTCCCAGAGACATGGTTCACTGGGTCTCGGTCGCAAGCTTCTGTGTTCGAGGGGCGGATGCAAAGTCCAAACCCTGGCAGGATCGATGTTGCGAACGGCTTACGTTGGCCCCCACGGGAGTCCAGAGTACCGCCGATCGGAACAGGCCCGGTGGACGAAACCCAGTTGTCCGCCGTTCCGAGTAAGAAAAGAGAAGGAACAGAATGGCACAGGGAACTGTGAAGTGGTTCAACGCGGAGAAGGGCTTCGGCTTCATCGCGCCCGAGGACGGCTCTGCGGACGTCTTCGTCCACTATTCGGAGATCCAGGGTTCGGGCTTCCGCACCCTCGAGGAAAATCAGAAAGTCGAGTTCGAGGTTGGCCAGGGCACCAAGGGCCCGCAGGCCACCGGAGTGCGCGCGCTCAGCTGAGCGGGTCTATCTCCCAGTACGTCCCTCGCCTCCCGTAACGGGAGCGAGGGACGAACTATATGTAGGAGTATGCGTACCTCCGCCTTCGCTCCGGCCGTGCGCTCTATGCGTACCTCCGCGTTCGGTCCGGCTTTGCGCCTCGCCGCCACGCGCGACGCGGTGCCGGATTGCCCCCCGCCCGTACCGGTCATCGCTATATCGGGCGGGTTTCCCACCCACCGTGCGTGCTCTGCCGCCCTCCGGCGTTGCATACTGAACGGCATCGACGCGCCATCGCCCGATGGTCGCAACCGCTCGACCACGCGCAGCGTCAAGGTATAAACGTGTCTGGTGGTGATGTACGACGTCACCATCTGTTCATCCAGCCGCGTCCTGCGCCCCCAGCAGCGTTCAGCGGGTCGAGGAAGGGAAGGGATTCACCGGTGGCAACACGAGACCGAAGCGCAGCCGAGGCGGGCCGTCCCGTGCGTCGTCTCGTGATCGTCGAGTCCCCCACGAAGGCCCGAAAAATAGCCCCCTACCTGGGGCGGAACTATACGGTCGAGGCATCGGTGGGGCATATCCGGGACCTGCCGCGCGGCGCCGCCGATGTGCCCGCCAAGTACAAGGGGCAGGACTGGGCGCGGCTCGGGGTCGACGTGAACAACGACTTCGAACCCATCTACGTCGTGAGCCCGGACAAGAAGGGCAAGGTCACCGAGCTCAAGGGTCTGCTGGCCGACGCCGACGAGTTGTATCTCGCCACCGACCCCGACCGCGAGGGTGAGGCCATCGCCTGGCATCTCCTGGAGACCCTCAAGCCGAAGGTCCCGGTCCGGCGGATGGTGTTCCACGAGATCACCGAACCGGCGATCCGGGCGGCTGCCGCCGATACCCGCGATCTCGACAACGACCTGGTCGACGCGCAGGAGACCCGCCGCATCCTGGACCGCCTCTACGGCTACGAGGTCAGCCCGGTGCTGTGGAAGAAGGTCATGCCGCGATTGTCGGCGGGCCGGGTGCAGTCGGTGGCGACCCGGGTCGTCGTGCAGCGCGAACGTGAGCGGATGGCGTTCCGTTCGGCGGAGTACTGGGATATCGCGGCGAAACTGGATGCCGGCGGGGAAACCGATTCCGCCAACCCACGCACCTTCTCCGCGCGTCTGGTCGATGTGGACGGATCCCGGGTGGCCACCGGCCGTGATTTCGGGTCGAACGGACAGCTGAAAGCCGATTCGCGGGCGCTGGTCCTCGACGAAGCCCGGGCCCGGCGGCTGGCCGAGGCCCTGCACGGCGCCGACCTCGTGGTCACCTCGGCGGAGTCCAAGCCCTACACCCGTAAGCCGTATGCCCCGTTCATGACCTCGACGCTGCAGCAGGAGGCCGGCCGCAAGTTGCGTTTCACCTCCGAACGCACCATGCGCACCGCGCAGCGGCTGTACGAGAACGGCTACATCACCTATATGCGTACCGACTCGACCACGCTGTCGGAGTCGGCGATCAACGCCGCGCGCGCCCAGGCCACCCAGCTCTACGGCGCCGAGTACGTGCATCCGACCGCCCGCCAGTACACGCGGAAGGTCAAGAACGCCCAGGAAGCACACGAGGCGATCCGCCCCGCGGGCGATACCTTCGCCACCCCGGGTCAGCTGCACGCCCGCCTGGACCAGGACGAATTCCGGCTCTACGAGCTGATCTGGCAGCGGACCGTGGCCTCGCAGATGGCCGATGCCAAGGGCACCACCCTGACCCTGCGCATCACCGGCACCGCCGGTACCGGCGAGCAGTGCGTGTTCTCCGCCTCCGGACGCACCATCACCTTCCCGGGCTTCCTGAAGGCGTATGTGGAGAGCGTCGACGAGGAGGCCGGCGGCCAGTCCGACGACGCGGAGACCCGGCTGCCGCAGCTCGACGAGGGCGAGGGCGTTACCGCGGTCGAGCTGAACCCCGATGGGCACAGCACCAATCCGCCCGCCCGATATACCGAGGCCTCGCTGATCAAAACGCTCGAGGAGCTGGGGATCGGCCGGCCGTCCACGTATTCGTCGATCATCAAGACGATCCTCGATCGCGGCTATATCTACAAGCGCGGTAGCGCGCTGGTGCCGTCGTGGGTCGCGTTCTCGGTGACCGGGCTGCTGGAGCAGTACTTCGGACGGCTGGTCGATTTCGATTTCACCGCCGCGATGGAAGACGATCTGGACGCCATCGCGGGCGGGCGCGCCCAGCGCGGCAACTGGTTGTCCAGCTTCTACTTCGGCGGTGACGACGGGGCCGAGGGTTCGGTCGCGCGTTCGGGCGGGCTGAAGAAGATGGTCGGGGAGCGGCTCGACGATATCGACGCCCGGGTGATCAATTCGATCAAACTCTTCAACGACGACGCGGGCCGCGATGTGGTGGTGCGGGTCGGCCGGTACGGACCGTACCTGGAGCGGATGGTCACCGACCCCGACAATCCCGATGCCGAACCGACCTCGCAGCGCGCGAACCTCCCCGACGATCTGCCCCCCGACGAGCTGACCCCGGAGATCGCGGAGAAGCTGTTCGCCACTCCGCAGGAGGGCCGCAAGCTCGGCGTCGACCCGGAGACCGGCCACGAGATCGTCGCCAAGGAAGGCCGTTTCGGCCCCTACGTCACCGAGATCCTGCCGGAACCGGAGGAAGATCAGGCGGCCAAGAAAACCGCCAAGAAGAACGGTCCCAAACCGCGCACGGGTTCGCTGCTGAAATCCATGGACCCGGCGACGGTGACCCTCGAGGACGCCCTGAAGCTGCTGGCCCTGCCGCGCGTGGTCGGCACGGATCCGGCGTCGGGCGAGGAGATCACCGCCCAGAACGGCCGCTACGGCCCGTATCTGAAGAAGGGCACCGATTCGCGTTCGCTGGCCACCGAGGATCAGATCTTCACGGTGACCCTGGACGAGGCGCTCAAACTCTATGCCGAACCCAAACGCAGAGGTAGACAGGCCGCGGCTGCTGCGCCGCTCCGCGAACTGGGCAACGATTCCGCCACCGGGAAACCGATGGTGATCAAGGACGGCCGGTTCGGGCCTTATGTCACCGACGGTGAGACCAACGCCAGCCTGCGCAAGGGCGACGAGGTGGAGTCGATCACCGATGAGCGCGCTTCGGAGCTGCTGGCCGACCGGCGCGCTCGGGGGCCGGTGAAGAAGACCGCGAAGAAGGCGGCCAAGAAGGCGCCCGCCAAGAAGGCCGCGGCGAAGAAGGCCACCGCCAAGAAGACCACCACGGCGGCGAAGAAGACGACCGCGAAGGCCGCCACGAAGAAGGCCCCGGCCAAGAAAGCGGCCGCGAAGAAGGCTCCGGCGAAACAGTCCGCGAACGGTTCGGCCGAGAACGGCGACTGATCAACGGCGCCTGTCGGACCCTCGCCGTAGTGTCACGCGCGATACCGTCCGATACCGAAGGAGCGCCGATGACCCGCAGCCGGGAACGTGAGGATCTGATCCAGTTGCTCGACGAGCAGCGGGAAATGTTCCGGATCACCCTGCGCGGTATCGACGAAGATCAGGCGCGTACCAGGACCACCGCCAGCGAGCTCACCCTCGGCGGGCTGCTGCACCATCTGGTCCGGTGTGAACGCGAGTGGACCACCGTGCTGGTCGAACGTGACGAGAACGCCGAGCAGAAGCTCGAGGACTACGCCGGCGAATACATCATCGCTCCGGAGGAAACCGTCGCGGGACTACTCGCGGAATGGGAGCGGATCAGCGCGAACACCGCGGAACTCGTCCGGGCCGTTGACGATCTCGACGCATCCATCCCCACCCCCAAGAACCCTTGGGTCCCGGGCCGGGTGTGGTGGTCGGCGCGTTTCCTGATCCTGCACATCCTGCGCGAGATCGCCCACCACAGCGGGCACGCGGACATCATTCGCGAAGAACTCGACGGTGCCAATACGACCGCGCAGCGCGCCGGATAGGGCGGGCCCGTGCGAAACCATTCCGCGGCCACACTCGGCCGTCCGGCGGTCGGCGTCGACGGCGGTTCCGCGGCGCACCTCGATTAGGGTGTCGGTCGTGGGAGTCTTCGATCGTCTCGTGGGCCAGGAGGCGGTGACGGCCGATCTGATCGCCGCCGCCGTCGCCGCGCGTTCCGGGGCCGCCGAGGGCGCGATGACGCATTCGTGGTTGTTCACCGGTCCACCCGGTTCCGGCCGTTCGGTGGCCGCGCTGTGCTTCGCCGCCGCCCTGCAGTGCACCGATCCGGGCGAACCCGGCTGCGGCCGATGCCACCCGTGCACCACGACCATGGCCGGAACCCATGGCGATGTCCGCCGCGTGATCCCCGAAGGCCTGAGCATCTCGGTCAAGGAGATGCGCGGCATCGTGCAGATCGCCGCCCGCCGTCCCAGCACCGGCCATTGGCAGGTGGTGATCATCGAGGACGCCGACCGCCTCACCGAGGGCGCCGGAAACGCCCTGCTCAAGGCGGTCGAGGAGCCGCCCGGGCGCACGGTGTTCCTGCTGTGCGCACCGTCGGTGGACCCGGAGGACATCTCGGTAACCCTCCGTTCCCGCTGCCGCCACGTCCACCTGGTGACCCCGTCGGCTCCCGCCATCGCCCGCGTCCTTCGCGAACACGACGGCCTGGATCCCGAAACCGCCGAATGGGCGGCGTCGGTGAGCGGCGGCCACGTCGGCCGCGCCCGCCGCCTCGCCACCGACGAGGAGGCCCGGACCAGCCGCCGCCTCGCCCTGGACCTGGTATCGGCGGTCGTTCGCGGCAACGCCTACCTCGCCGCCGACGAACTGGTCAAAGCCGCCGACGACGAGGCCAAACAGCTCAGCGCCGAACGCGACGAACGCGAACGCGACGAACTCGCCACCGCCCTGGGCGCCGGCGGGACCGGTAAAGGCGCCGCCTCCGCCACCCGGGGGTCGGCGGGTGTGCTGAAAGAACTCGAACGCCGCCAGAAATCCCGCGCCACCCGCACCGGCCGCGACGCCCTGGACCGCGCCCTCCTCGATATCGCCGGCCTCTACCGCGACGCCCTGGCCATTTGTTTCGGCGACTCCACCGGCCTCACCATGACCCACCCCGATATGGCCGATCGTGCCCGTGACCTCGCCGCCCGTGCCCGCCCCGAGGGCCTGCTCCGCTCCATCGACGCCATCCTGGCCTGCCGCGAAGCTCTCGACCTCAACGTCAAGCCCCGTTTCGCCCTCGCCGCGATGGCCGCCACCCTCATCGCCCAATCGTCCTGACCAGCTGTTTTCGCGTAACCGACCCCGAGGCGATAGACTCGCGTGGCCGAACGGCACGCCGCCTTAGCTCAGTCGGTAGAGCGCTTCACTCGTAATGAAAAGGTCAGGAGTTCGATTCTCCTAGGCGGCTCCAGGTCAGAGGGCATTTTCAGCTCTCCGCGCGACGGTCCGGCCGGGCCACTGTGCCAACAGTGTGCCAACGCGCGGGGAGCACCCCTTTCAGATCACCCGAAGAGAGCGGCCCCCGCCGCTTTCAAATCCTCGGGCTGCGCATCGCTGTAGATAGACAGAGACACCGCCGGGTCGTGGCCGTGCCAGGCCGCGACGATATGGACCGGGATACCGAGCGTGAGCATGAGGCTCACGGAGGTGTTGCGCAGCCCCTTCAACTGGATGCGCCGGAGTCCGGCGCGTTTGCTGATCCGCTGGAACTCATCGGAATACCACTCCGGGCGCAACGGCGTACCGTCCTCGCGTACCGCGATGAGCCGATCGTCGGACCACGGCACGCCGAGTGCCAGGGCCTCCCGTTTCTGCGCCGCCTTCAAGGCGCGCAGTGCTTCGGCCAGATCGGCGGGCGGCGGCAGGCTGCGGCGGCTGCGGCGGGACTTCGGCAAGTTCTCCTCGGTCTCCGACCCGATGGCCACCCGGCCCCGGCGGACCCGCAACGCATCATCATCGAACCGGTTCCACCGCATACCCAGCACTTCCGAGCGGCGCATTCCGTAGGTGGACATCAACCAGCACGCGTGAAGGCGGTGCGCTGCCGCCGCCCGGCGGAAGTCCTGGACCTCTGCCACGGTCCAGGACTTCGCCGCCTCCGCCGCGTCGTCATCCTCCGGAATCTCATCACCGGGCCGTTCCACGAGCGCGATCACGTTGCGGGGGAGTGCACCCTGGTCCACGTAGGACTGCACCATCCCGTTGAGCGCGGTCAAGGTGGAGCGGACCGAGACCGGCTTCACCCCGGCGGTCACCGTGGCCAGTTCGCACGCGGTGTACACCGCGCGGCCGGTCCGGGTGATCCGTCCGGCGCGGACCAGGGCCGAGATCGGGGTGTGGACGTCCTTGCCGGGGAACTCCGCTGCGATCGCACGGACCGTCACGCCGTCCGGATGCCGCGCGATGAAATCCGCGATCCGGGAGGACAGGGAGTCCGGCCGGGTCGCGCGCCGCTGGTCCACACGGCCCTGCGTCAGCATCCATTCCACGAGCGCGTCTCCGTCGGCCTTGGTGAGCTGCGCCAGTTTCTTGCCGCCCATGAACCGCCGCGCGGGCAACAGGTGCTTGGTGTAGTTGTTCACGCTCACCCGGCGGATACCGCGCCGCCCGGCAAGCCACTGATCGCACGCTTCGGCCACGGTGAGCGTCGTGAGCCGGATATAGCGGCCTTCGGCGACCTCCGCGCTGATCCGGCGGTACTCGCGCCGCGCCTCCGTCTTGGTGCTGTAGGTGAACCTCTGCCGGTCGCGGGACCCGTCCGGTTTGGTCCCGACGTCGAGCTGGAACGTGTAGGACACGCTTCCGTTCTTCGCGGTGCGGGTGTCGATCGGTTCGGCCCGGCGCGTCTTCTTCGCCTGTGCCCCGGGGTCTCTCGTGCTCATGTGGGTGTGTCCTCTCGTGGTGTTCATGGTGTTGCTGAGCTGCGGGTATGTGGGTGGATCTATCAAGATGATGTCGAGCGGTCGGGACCGATCAAGATGATGTCGGCGGCGGAGCGCGGGCAGAGGAGGGCATGGCGTTCACTGCTCAGTCCAGCTCGGTACTGGTGCGCCAGTCCCGGCGGAGGTGGCCGCGTCGTTTGGCCTCCGAGATCCAACGATCCAGCGTGGCCAGCGGGACGGGATCGGCACCGCCCATTTGTTCGGCGACGGTTTGACGGGGCGGTGCTCCGGCCCGTCGCGCCGCCATGAGTTTGGATGCCACTCGCCGGTAGTGGTCATCGTCCAAATGTCGCGACGCAGAGCGTTCGGGGCGTGTGAGCCGCGCGGGTTCGTGCAGTTCGGTCACGGTGACGAACGCGCCGTCACCGTGGGTGATGAACCACGCCGCCGCGCCGGTGAGGCGGCGCACGGGTACGGCCTTGATCGCGGCCGGGTCGATATCGCCGGTCTCGTCGGCGACGATGCGCAGCTCGGCCAGGCGCGGCGCGGGGCCGCTCAGGTCGACGCGAACGTGATAGCGGTTCCGGTGCTCCACCAACGGGATTTCGATCAGTCCGTCATCGGTGTGCGGGGTGCCGGATACGCGGCGGATGTGCGCGTGGTCGACGTCGCCCTTGATCGGTTTCACTCGGCTATCGGTCTCCATACTGACTAACGATAGCGGAACATCTGGAAAACCATCACTCAATCGGCCACGATGGAAGCATGACAACCACGAACACCGACCCGCTCGCCGAACTTCGCACCACTGCAACGGTTTCCGTCACTCGCGCCGCCGAATTGCTGGGCATCGGCAAGTCGAGCGCGTACGTAATGGCCCGGTCCGGCCGCCTGCCCGCGATCGAACTCGGGCCCCGGCGGATGCGTATCAAGAGCGCGGACCTGCTGCGGATGCTCGAACCCGATTCGGCCGCCTGAGTCCTTCTACAACCACCACGAGAGATGGACCGCAACACATCGAATTCGTGGAAGGACACAGACGCGCAGATGACGCAGACGCAGAACGGCGGCCCCACCGAAACCGAGGAGAGTAGGGGCCGCCGCACCGATGAGTCGGAGTCACTCACCAGTGAGTCTACCGACGGCACCGGCGGGACTCCGGGTCTCGCGTTCGATCCGGGCGAAGTGGTCGACACGGCGGATATCCATCCGCCTATCCCGTGGCCGATGGTGGCGAAACTCGTGGGCGTGGATGCCGCGACTTCCAAGGAACACCTGAATTTCGACTTCATCCGGGAGTTCGGGCGCGATGACGAATTGGTGAAAGGGGCCTCGTTCACCGCCGTTACCAGCCAGAGGGTCACCTGGGCGCAGGTCGACCAGTGGTACGCCGACCGGGGGTTGACCAATGAGGCACGGGCCTATCAGGACCGGGAGCGCACGGACCGGGAGGAGATGCAGCGGCAGCGGGAGAAGACGGCCGCAGCGGCGAAGGCGATGGCCGAGGCGGAGAAGATGCGCAAGGACCGGACTGCGGCGGCCATCGTCTCGGAACGGCCCCGGCTGTGGTCGGCTCTGGACCTGCACGCCGCGCAGCAGCGCGAATGGTTGGCCACCGGGCATGTCCCGAAGGCGGCGGTCACGCTGCTGGTGGGCGACGAAGGTATCGGCAAGTCGCTGCAATGGGTTTGGTTGCTGCGGTACGTCACCACGGGTAAGCCCTGCCCCGAGTTCGGAATCCCTCCGCGCGAACCGGCCGACGCGTTCATCGTGATCACCGAGGACGACTGGTCTACGACCGTCCTGCCGCGCTTGGAGGTCGCGCATGTCGACCTGACGCGGGTGCATGTGATCGCGACCGAGCCGGACGGCAGCGGATCGCCGACGTTCCCGGACGACCTCGATGTGATCCGCTCGGCTCCCATTACGCCCGCCCTGATCGTTGTGGACGCCTGGCTGGATACGGTGCCCGCGAAGTTGTCCGTCCGTGACCCGCAGCAGGCCCGGCAGGCGCTCCACCCGTGGAAGGAACTCGCCACCACCACCGGAGCGGCCGTGCTGCTGCTGACGCACACAAACCGGGTGGCGACCGCCAACGCGCGGGATAAGTACGGAGCTACGGCCGAACTGCGGAAGAAAGCGCGTATGACGCTGTACGCGCAGGCCGATCCGGATGACGACACATGCATGATCGTCGGGCCTGAGAAGTCGAATATCGCCCGGACGGCGGAGGCCACGCGATTCCGCAAGGTGCCCGTTCAGCGGTTCGAGGCGAGCGACGAGGACGACGGCACAGTGCCGGTGCTCGAATACGTCGGCCCCGTTGGCAAGTCCTCCCGGGATCTGATCGCCGAAGCATTCCACGGGCCGGAAGACGAGGACTCCGAGGATCTGACGGATGCCGAGGAAGCCGAGAAATGGCTGACGGACTACCTGACCGGCCAGGAGGGACACCGCAGGGAGGAACCCGTATCCGGCAAGGAGGTGAAAGCCGCTGCCAGGGAAGCGGGAATCAAAGAACACACCCTGAAGCGCGCGGCGAAGAAGATCGGCGTCGTCTACACCAAGGCGGGTTTTCCGGCGACCAACCACTGGTCGCTGCCAGACCTGGCGTTCGACCCCGAGCAAGGGGCGGAGCAGTGAACGCAGCACGGCACAGCCGGAACAGTGGGCGCACCGCTGCACCATGTCTGGGCGTGTCCCAACTGGGCTCTGATGTTCCAACTGGGCGTGACCTGCGGTTTTGCGCGCCCCCAGTCGGAACATTCGATGTTCCGACTGGGGGCGATGTTCCGACTGGTGTTCCAACTGGAGACACCCCATCTGACCAGCATAAATACGAAACATATCTCGACGGTTTTGTCAGTTGGAACACGGAACATCAGACATACACACCGGCCATGTTCCGACTGGTGTTCCAACCGGGGCGGCGCAACACCGAGCACACAACCATTCGCACACCTGTGCGAGCACACGGAGCACACAGACCGGACACACCCCACCCGATTGGAGAGCTGCGTAATGACACGACCGAAACCGAATGGAGCTGCGCGGTGACCGGGCAGCGGCGTATCCCGATCCCCGGAGCGACCGCCGAGGAGCGCACCGAGGTAATCGCACGGCTGCGCGGTATCGACCCGGCGCAGCGGGAACGGGAGGCGGCCACCGAACGCCGGTTCGCCGAGCGGGAGCGGCGGGACAGGGCCGCGATCGAGAACGAGCGGCACCGCGTCACCGAGCAGTTCACCTAGACGACGCCCGGCCCCGGAGCGGCGGCAACCGTCCGGGGCCGGAGAACACAACAGGGAGACCGAAAACCATGATGCCAACCACCGTCGCCCCGGCGCCGACCGAACCGCCCGACCTCGGGATCTACTTCCTGCCATCCCATTGCGTCGAGTGCCTGATGGCGGGGTGTTCCTACGTCGAGTCGAGCACCTGTGAGACGGCCATCTCATGGCGCCCCGGCGCGAAAAAGGTGACCGCCGAATACCTCTGCCCGCGCTGCGGACACGTCTGGACGGACCGCTGGCCCGCGAAATACCTGGTCGGAGACCCGGAATCGACCCTGTGACATCAACCACCAACGTCAACCAATAGGCGCCGCGGATTCCCGTAATCCGCTGCCCACCAGCACAAACGAGGAGAAACCATCATGCTCGGATTGAACCGCCGTGGTAACACCGCTCCCGCCGAACCGACCCCGGTATCGGGTGGCCGCCGCGACCGGCTGCACCCGTTCGCCACGGTGCACCCGGCCGACCGGACCGCCGACGACCAGGACACGGCGCGCGACCGGCGCCGCAAGGGTCTGCCGGTGGCCTACACCGAATCGTTCACGCTCTCCGAGGAAGTGGTGGCGGTGCTCGCCGGTCCGGCCGCGCGGATCACCTACGACTCGACCCCGGCGCGGTGGGTCGGCCGGATCGGCCGGGTGATCGCTGCGACCGGCCACGACGACACCGTGACCAACAGCGTCGCCGACGCCGTAGCGTCCATCGCCCGGATGATCGGGGCGGAGGTTCCCGCGCTCCCCGAACCGACCGCCGCCGACGCCGTGAGCGGTTCGTGGCCGCAGGGGGTAGCCGAGGTGTGCCGGGCGCTGGACGGCCCGCTGAGCGCTGCGCTACGGGGTCGCGCGACCCACCACGGCGAACCGATCGCCGATCACCTGGTCCGCCATCTTCGCGAGATCGACCGGGCGGCGAAGAGTCTGGACTCCGCACTGGACCGTGCGGCGGTCACCGATACCGCGCCGCCGGTGTCGGCCGACCGCCGCCGGGTCGATGCGGTACGGGCCCGTCATCGTGCGGAGGTAACGGCGATGGACCGTCGCCACCGTGCGGAGTTGAAGGCGGCGGGATATGGCCACTGACAGCGAAAACACGGGTTCCGTGCCTTTGCCGGCAATAGGTGTGTGCCAGGACTGCGGCGAACCTGCCCGCTGGCGCGGCAGCGTCCACGAACACCGGTGCCAGCGCTGCATTACCGAGGTGATCGGGATCGCCTACCGCCCCGCCGATCCCCGCTCCCGGCGGGACCGGGCAGGCCACCCCGCGCCGCCCGGCCGGGATGCACGGGGGAGGCCCATCATCGAACGCAGGACCGAGGAGGAGACATCGTGAAATGGAATGATTTGATCGCCACTGAGCGCGGCCGTCTGGCCGTGTGTGCAGAGGAGGCAGCGCACGCGGTCGCGGCCGTGCTCGCCGGTGGCACCGTCACCGCGTGCACCGCGTCGGCGGCCGGTGGGCAGGTCACCTCTACCCGCCACGGTGCGGCCGACGATCCCGCGATTGCGTACTGGGGCATCTATGCCCGCGCCCGGGTCGATCGCCGGAGCAAGCCGAGCGCGGAGGTTCTGCGGGCGGCGGTCAACAGCGCGACCCCGGAGGACCGGGCAGCGCTGGGCCCGGCGCCGCGCCCCCTGCGTCACCTCGAGCCGGATATCGAATTCGCCTGGTCCGCGATCGCCGAACTGGCCGCGCACATCTGGCGCACCGGTAAGGCGACTCAGGACGACGTGGAGCGGGTGCTCGGGGTCCGTCCGGATCTACCGGTGGACACCGTCCGCCATCACTACCGCCACCATCAGCCGCTCCCGCTCCCGGCCGCCGGAGCTGCGGCATGAGCGCGGCCGAACCGGTCCGCTCGGAGGTGCGGCGCGGGCTGGTCGCGTTGGAGCACATGTTGTGAGGTTCCCCCGCTTCCTTGGAGGGCTCTGAGCATGGTCCGATAGGACCGGGAAGGAGCCCCGCGTGGCAGCACCGAAGAAATACCCGGACGA
>NZ_JBVJHV010000012.1:0-11503 GCF_055586645.1 Nocardia sp. NPDC049935
CCGGGTATTTCTTCGGTGCTGCCACGCGGGGCTCCTTCCCGGTCCTATCGGACCATGCTCAGAGCCCTCCAAGGAAGCGGGGGAACCTCACCCTTGACGGTGGAGGGGCGCGGGAACATAATGCAGGCCACCAGCCAGCAGGGCCATGCGGCCGAAGATCGCGAATGCCAGCCTCTGAGGGGCTGAATGCTCCTTCTACCATGGGCTATTCATGTGTTCGTTCGGCGCCGCGGCCTGCCCTGCTCAAACTATCGTGGCAGCGTGGACACACTGGAAGCATCGGGCCATTTCTGGTCGCCTGACGACACGACGAAGCGTGTCGCCGGGGATGTGACATGGGAGCCGGGGGCGCGAGCTCGTCTGACGCTCAAGACTCGGCTGGTCGATGAGCTGGCGAATCAAGTCTCCATCACCAAGACTGGCCTGAGGATTTCTCGTAGCGGCGACCCGGCTCGGATCGTTGCTGACTACGCGCCGCGTGTCATCGTTGGAGATACCGCAATCGGGCCTGTGACCTGCATTGACTCATACCTCCAGCACCCGGCAGGCAACATGATCGACTATGCGAGATCGCCACTGCGGCAGATTTGGGAGCCGTACAAGCTCATCATTGGCGCTCACCTCATCGACGGCTTCTCGACGAAAATTGATGCCATATCTGTCGTCCTCGATAACCCCGGGTGGTGGGCTCACCTAGCTGAAAATGACTCGGCCTCCAGCGCAGCTGGCAAGATCGAATGCACCTACAGCGATGACGGAGAGGTCTGGCTCACGCTGAGACTAGCGTCCGATCTGTCGTTGCGATCCGCTGACCGTGCTATGTGGTCAGTGATCACGCTGGCGAAACTGGCGCTCGACGTGGATTTGACCCCCCTCCGCGTGCGGGTCCGTGAAGCAGGTCAGACGGATTGGATCACGGTGAAGTCGGATAGTCAGGACCCGAGCAAGACCTCCTGGCCAAACCCTCACAACCTCTTGCCGCCAGAATCACTCACGCTCGAACGACTCGCGCGATGGCTGGAGATCGAACAGAAGATGGACGGGCTCGCTGCTGCCGTCGCCGATCCTGTCGAGGACAATGCTGTCCAGGTTCATGCGCTCACAGCATGTTCGCTGGTAGAGGGGATACACAAACGGATCATTGGGGGAAACCCGGAATACGTGCGTCGCGCTACTGACCTCCACAGGATGGCACTGCGCGTTGATCGCGAAGTGACGGCTCCTGTCACCGGCTGGGCGAAGCTGGTCAAGAAGGCCCGCAATGATCTAGCACACCACAACCCGATCGTCTCGTTGGATGTCCAGCTCTACAACTGGATGATCGTGGAGTCGTCGGTCATCTGGGTATTGCGGCTGTGCCTTCTGTCCCACGCTGGGTTCGGTGCCAAAGAAATACGCGATGCGTTGGCGGATCACCAGCGCTACAGGTTCTACCGCGAGAATTTGAAGATGCACGTCAAGGAGCGAAGCCAATTAGGTTCGCGTTAGATGGCGGGCATCCACGTCGACAACTGAGCACTTCTTCATTCGGCAACTCGATGGAGCTGGACCACAGCCAGTCGACCGGGCAGAGCGCCAGCTGAATTGATCTGTAAAGAGTAAGCTCGGTGAGCACCGACGCCGATGAGATCATGATCCTCGACACCGCCGGAGACCACTCGATAGCGCGAGCAGGATCGATCCCGGGCATCAGCGCAGCGGTCCGGGTCAACGATCCAGGACTCGGGCAGGTAGAGCTCCCGGTCGATCAGCGCCCGACCCGCGCGTCCCGAATATGCGAGGAAGGCGAACAGCTCGCGGGTATTCTTCGACCACCGATCATGATTTCGAGTCTACCGTTCTTCGCGCGCCCAACCGACGATTTCATCTATTACGGCTCGAATGGAAGGAAGTGGTATATTGGAGAGGTCGAGCTTGCGAACGACACTCCGGACCCCACTCGGAGTTTCTATGGGCAGGTTGTAGCGGTCGTACGCAAACCTTTTCCAGTTAACCGAGTCCGACGCGCCCTTGCCTAGCGATTGACGACACTCTGCGACGAGTTCTTCCCAACCTGGGAAATCCGGGCTGTAAAAGTCATTTACTGCCTTAGGCGGCAGGACAAACAACAGGTCCGCTTCGGTAACACCGAATATCTTAGGTGCAGGCAGTTTCTTTCTTGCCGCTATTTCAAGAATCTTAATAAGCTTGCGCTCTTCAGAGGATCGCTTTCTACCCGACCGACTCTCCATCGTTAGTGGATCCGTTGCGTCGGTTAGAATCCCGATCTTGATTCCGAGTTCAGTGACGATTTCGGAATCGATGAGCCCTTCGAGGTTTTTGGTGCCGTGGATCGGGAGGATTTTGATACCAGCAGCCTCGAGTTCGATTCCGGCATACTCGTCTAGCACAGCCTCATCGAGGGGGCCCTCAACGAACAAGATAGCCTTGTGAAGCGAAAGGATTGAGGCGGGGTGCATGCCGATATCGCGTGCCAAGTCTTGCAGTCGGGTAGTTGCAGCGGTGGGTAACGTGCGAGCTGACGTTGTAACCAGATCAGCATCCCGGGTCACGTGCACTAGGGTTATCCCATTTCCTGCCGCGCGGAGGAATTGTTCGTGATGCGAGGCGACAATCACCACTGCGCCGTGATGGACCATGCGCTGACACCAAGCGACCATGCTCTGTACAGCCGCCGGATGAAGGTGAGCTTCCGGCTCGTCTACCAGCAGTATCTTCCCGGAAAGCCCTCGATCTCCAAGGGCACTCAAGGATTTCACGTCGGGATGCTGCTCCATGAGGTGTAGCGCGATCTGGATCGCGGCTGCCATCCATCTCGCGGCACCGCTACCGGCTGCATCAATGGTGTCAGCACATTGGGTAAGACCGCGCTGGTCGTACTCAAGCAATACTTTCGGCATTCGTTGCCATAGGCTCGGAACCGTGACGTGCGCTCGAATCTTCCCGTCGACGAAGTCGGGGAGCAGGTCCGAAGACAACTGGCTGAGCTGTTCGACCCGCGCTTCCGTTGTTGGCGGAATTCGGTACTCGAAACCTCTATCGGTCATTGGAGTTGACTCAAGCCATGGCGAGTCGTTCCGCCTGCGCTGCGCCTCGGTCACCGCCAATTTCTCAATGGCAGACTCGACCCTGCCATGAATGTCACTGAAACTCCAGTCGAGGAACAGGACATGTGGGCGGGGAGCGTCAACAACCTGACCCCGCCACTCAAATATCTCGTCTCGGAGTAAGTCGTCAAGCTGATTCCGGGATTTAGTAAAAGCCACTTCGCTCATGTCGATACTACCCGCTTCACCAAACGCGGCTAATGACGCCTCTTCGTCAAAGGGCAAGCCAGACTCAAGCTGAACCACCACCGCCCCGGAAGGATTGGAGCCACGCCCCGACGGCGAGTCGCGAAGCCTACGCTCCGCATTTGGCTCTAAAATACCGAACAGAGTTTCGAGGATGCTGGTCTTGCCGGCATTATTTTTACCGAAAAGCACTGTGAATGAGCTCGCCTCAAACTCGATATTTTCAATCGAGCGGTGACCATCCAGCAAAAGCCGGCGAAGACGCACCCCGCATACTCCTTTTTCGACAGGCCGTTGAAACGACCGTTGGTTAATATCGTGGGCCACAACAGCAGTCAGCGCCTTCTCGCCGAAGTCTCAACAGTTCAACAAGATACCCTGGACGGACGTCAAGTCGCGAGGATCGTACAGGAAGCTTGAAGTCGCGTCAGGCCGAGCAGCCGGCTCGGACAACGGCCTGAGCAACTTACGACGCTTCGTAACTGACGGCGCTGCATGCACTCTCGGTAGTCGACATGTTCCTGCGGGATAGACAAACAGGCCGTTGCCGATCTCAATGGCCGCCGACGCGTCGATACCTTGGTCGGGCGCGCACCCGCCAAGGCATGGCATCGGGTCTCGGCCGGACTCGGAGAGCGCGGAGAACGTCTCTACGACTGGGTGTGGGCCACGCTCCCGTATTTCGGTGATCTGCCCGCCGGATACGCACGGACCCTGCTGGCCCGCCGTTCCCCTGAGGACCCCACCGATATCGCCTACTACCTGTGCCTCCATCGCGCCACCATCGAGCGCGAGCAGGTCGTAGCGGTCGCCGGGACCAGACGGGCGATCGAGGAATGCTTCCAAGCCGCCAAGGACCAATGCGGCCTGGATCACTACCAGGTCCGCTAATGGGAACCCTGGTACCGCCACGTCACCCTGGACATGCTCGCCCACGCCTTCACCGCCGTCACCGCCGTCACCGACCCAAAGCACTCGCGGACTGGGCCCACTCACAGTCGTCGACATCCGCCGTCTCCTGGCGATAGTCCTGCACCCAGCCCGCACCATCACCCACACCCTGGCAGCCACCCACTGGACACGACGCCACCAACACCACACCCGAGTGCTCCGCCATCGACGAAACTGATTATGAAAAGACGAAATCCCACTATCGTGCTAACAGATCTGCCTCCGCAAACTCATTCTGAACTGATCTGTAAGTGCGGTGGATCCCGCTTACAGCAGCAAACTTCGAACTAGTGCGTCGAACGTAGGGGCGCCTTCCCAACTCGGCTGTAGAACCCCTACCCGAGACCAACCCCATATTCGATACCGCTCATACGCGTGCTCGTTCGTCGGGTCTACCAGCAGTGTCGCCCGCCGCTCTTCCCGACCATCCAACAGCTCGTCGTGCAGCGCCCTTGCGTAACCTCGGCCGGTGCGCTCGCGCACCACCATAATCTCGGACAGCGCGAAGGTCCGCGTCCCATCCTCCGTAGTAAATTCTGGTTCCTCGACGTCAAGTCGCAGGTTGCTCCACCAGCGAGAATTCTCGTTAAGCGGCCACCCCCACGCCTGTCCGATTGCCTCACCATCGGCGTATAGCACGACCAGATCGAATCCTGAATTGTTCGTGTAGGCATCGAATCTGCGCATGGCCGCTTCCAATGACTCGAACGGGTCACCGCTTGCGACAGATTCCGCATAGGCACGCGCATACACATCCTGCACGGTGTCACGGATCTCGTGGGCACCCAGTTGGTCGAATCGGCGGAACTCAGTCAACTGCTTGGCCTTTCGTTGTCGTGAGCGCATCGAACCGCTCCCGGAACTCCTCAGCTTCGGACCCAGCGTCGGCCGCGAGCCGGACCGGCTTCAACACCCGCAATGTGCGCGGCGAGGCAACCGATTTCTCCAGGGTTTCGAGGACTGGTTTTGCTGCCTCGATCGCTCCTGACGCGTCACCAGTGCGAGCCAGGGCAGCCGCGAACCAAGCGGCTGCGTTAGCCGCGTTTCGAGCACTCGCTGGTTCCGCCGCCGCGACCTCGTACAACGCCAGCGCCCGGCCATGGTTCCCTGTGGCGGTATGGGCACGTGCTTCATGCCCACGTATCTCCGAGTGTGTGACGAACCGCAGCCAGGGTTCACAGGCCTCGGTCGGCTCGTACTCGACGGCAGAGTCCATCTCCCGCCAGGCTGTAGACATTGCGCGCGCTACGCCGTGCCGGTCGCCAGCCACACCGTGGGCCGCTGCCTGTCGCGCGGCGATCAGGGCGTGAATACGCCCCGGCGGACGACGTCGGACCAGGTCTCCGGCACGTTGGATGAGCATTAGCGCATAGGAGGGAGAAGCTTCTCCACGCCGTGCCAAGCTGATGGTCTGCAAGGCGGAGTTCAGCGCCGCATGGACGGTCAGATTGTCATCATCCGCTGCGGACGCCAGCGACAATGCATCGGCGTAACAGCGCCGAGCGACATCAGTCTGGTCCGCATCGTGTGCAAGCCAGCCCGTCTCCACCGCAAGCTCCCCCACAGCGGACATCCACGCGCGACCTGTCTTCTCGTCGAAAGCGGAGCCGTGCAGAAGACCTTGAGCCTGTGCCAATGCACCGACAGCATTCGGCAGAAGATTGGCTCCGCCCACCGATTGGTCCAACGCCGTGAGTTCGGAGGTGAACTCTTTGAGCCGCTTCACGTCTGCGATCCCGATCCGAGACGTGCTCGAATGAGGCACCGCCGCGGCAATGGCTGCAAGCTGACCGAATTGGCGACGGTTCACGGCGTCCTCCTCTCCATCGACCCCGGCGGTCGGCGGCAGCTGCACCGGCGATGGAGGCCGAGCGGAGGATATGGCGAGCGCAAAGCGGCGCATCGCCTCAGGGCTGAGCCTCGCCAGCCAACTATCGAGGTCGGCGGCACGTTGCCCGCGCACCGGCCGCGATTCGGTGGCACGTTCCCATTTTCGCACGGTCGCAACAGACCACCCGATCTGTTCGGCGAACTGCTCCTGCGTCATCCGCAACGCCGCGTCACGCAGCGCCCGCACCTCGACCCTTGTCCACACCTCCACGATCACGCGAAACCCCCTGTCGCTGCGCACTTAGCGGAAGCGTAGCGGTTCTTTATGACTGCTGTCCCTGGGACCGCGAACACCGGTCGATGAGGCTTGATCCAGCCCCGGCGCCGGGTCGAACCACCAGGTGGGCCAGCACCTTACGAGCCCGCCGACCACGGAATTCCTCGGCGCCGGGTGCACGCCATGACACCCGACCAGGAGGCACTGTGCGCGAACGACCACCTCTGCCCAAGCGACCGGTGCGAAACCGGGCAATGGAAGCGACCGTCCGGCTGTTGCGCGACCAATACTGCATCGATACAGCAACATTGGAACGAGTGGCGGCCGGGCTCCGCACCAGTCGCGATGTCCCGGAGCTCGTCACCGACGCCGATATCGCGCCATGAGCCACTCGATCGCGTTCGGCTGGATCAACCACGACATCAGCCGAGCCCCCGAGACCGACCGCGACCACATACACCGCCTCGCCGACCGACTCGGCTACCACCTCGTATGGCCCGGCGAACACTCGGTGCTACGCGTGGCCGACCAGGCACGCAACGCCGACGCCGACCTGGTGATCCTGCCGGCACCCGACCACCTCGGCCCGTACGAACTCGACGCCGTACTGGACGTCGCCGATGTGGAAACCGTGCTACCGCGTCTCAGCTTCCCACGCTGGACCTCCACGCAGGACACACCATGAGCGCCCTGGTAGTGGTCGGTTACGCCATCGCGATCGGACTACCGCTGCTGGTGATCGCGGCGACAATTTGGTGGCCCTGATCGTCGCATCGCGAATAGGCCACCGGCAGTAGCACTCGGGTGCGACGGTGCAGCCCTCCGTCGGAGGCAGTCATCTCACGCCGCGGGGTCGGTCGGCATCTTCAGCAGATGCCCACCGATGTCCGCCAGCAGCTCCAGCTTCCCGCCCAGCGCGGAAACGTACGCGGCGAGAGCCTCGACCGTCGCGACCTCGCCATGCTCGATTTGCGACACCCGCCCGGGGCTGACTCCCATAATCTCGGCCAAGCCCGCCTGCGTGAACCCCAGCCGCTTCCGTTCCTCGGCAAGCTGGTAGCCCCACTGCTCGGCCATGATCGACCGACGACGACGTGTGGCTTCCTCTTCGCCCACACGGCGGCGATAGCCTTCACGATCCCATTTGGAGAAGCTACTCATCGCCCTTCCTCCTCTGCCCGTTCCTTCAGATACACCGCGTACAGCTCTTCCGCGCGAGGAATCGCCTGCTCGTACCAGGCCTTCCACTGCCCGGTCTTGTCGCCGCCGGTCAGCAGGATCGCCGACCGCCACGGGTCGAACGCGAACAGCACACGGATCATCGTCTGTCTCGGGCGTAACTCCTTCAAGTTGGCAAGTTGTGAACCGGTCAGCGTGTCGACGAGTGGGCGCCCCAGGGTCGGCCCGTATTCAGCGAGCACATCGACAGCCGCTTCGACCCGCTCAGCAGCCTCGGGATCGGAACGTCGCAGGCCGGACATCCACGCGGCCACCTCATCGGTCTGGTAGATCTCCCATTGACCCACCACTGGACTATAGCAAATTCTATAGTCCAGCCCACTGGCCACAGCGTGAAGAATTGCGACGCCAATGAAGGCCAACCGTCGACAGCCATCTTTTCCATCCCTACAACATCCGGTAGGGTACATACCCTGTACTGACCGGCCACTAGGAGGGTCCAATGCCCCCGCGCACGAAGAACGGCAGCCCCTCGCTCGGATCAGCAATCCGGGACCGACGAATAGCCCTCGACCTCAGCATCGAAGAAGCCGCAGCCAAAGCCGGTATCGGTACGAAGTCGTGGAGTCGCTACGAGTCCGGGGGATCAATTCGAGCGGACAAGGTTCGGGGCATTTGCAAGGCGATGGGATGGAGTCGGCTCCCTGAAACAGGGCAGAACGACCAGAAGCCTGATGATGACGGCTTCCTCGGCACAGTCGATCGAGATCATCGCGCGTGGTCTGCCGCGTTGGAGGAGAACTTCGGCCGGGAATGTGCGGTGACGTTCGCGGTTGGAAGCGATGTGCTCAGCGACCAGATCAACGACGACCTTTCGAAACTGGCCGAGCAACCGCGAGCAGCACATCTGGGGCAGCTGTCTGCATCGTGGCTCGACGGGGAACTTCCGCCTCAGTTCGTACCCCGATACGATTACGAACTCGTTTATGCCCTGGGAGCCGCAGTAAACACGCTTCGCTTGCGTTTCTCCGCAGGACACCTACGCGCACACACGGTACTGGAAGAACTAGCTCTGTACCTCATTCTCAGCCAAGCTGAAATACTTGCCGACACCTACCCAGAGTTTGAAGCAGGGGTCGATTGGCGCGGATGGCTGGGCGACATCCTCGACGACCTCGACGTCGAGGACTGCCTCTACACTTCGGTTCGAGCGTTGAATCCCGGCCATCCCTACCACTTCGACCGCTGGAGCGAAGAGCAGTTCTACACCGGGTGAAACCAGCAGGCCCTTTTCCACCCAGTAAATGGAGCAGAATAGATGCGACCTACGATCCGCAACGGGCTTGTCGCCGCCGCGATCACCGCTACGGGACTCACTGCGCTCACGCCGTCCGCCGCCGCCCAGCCCTCCATGTACAACCCGGTGATCACGCCGTGCAGCCACCTGTTCCGCACACCACTCGAGGGGCCGCGCCCCGGCACCGACGTCTATTGGAGCCCGTTCGGCACCGCCGACATCGTCTGCTTCGACGCCGACATGGGAGGGTTCAGCTTCTATCAGCGCGATCCATGGGGCGGCTGGCACCCAATGAACGAACTGAGGCCCGGCCACTTCTTCTATGCGGTGCCCACCTCGACCGTGCCCGACCAGGCCACCTGGGGCTGAAACTCCGAACGCGCGTACGGATTCATGGTCTCGGCCAGACCCGCCCGCGTGAATACCAGTCGCTTCCGCTCCTCGGCAAGCTGGTAGCCCCACTGCTCGGCATCATCCTGGCGTCGAAGCCAGTGCGGGTTACCCGAAAAGCCTGCGCGCGGACCTCGAACGGTCGGCTAAACGGTGGCCCAGCGGTTCAGTGCCGCCGGAGTTCCGAGTTCCATCCGAGCCTCGGGAGTGTGGGCGTAATAGGTCAGGAATCGGAACAACCGGTGGGCATCGGCGGCGAGACGAGGGCATTCGAGGATGACCGCTCCGTTCGGCGCCTGAACTTCCAGTTTCCAGAACCGATACGAATTGCGTCCGAATCGGATGGATGGCGTGCGCAGGCGATTCCGTACAGCTCCCTCCCAGCCGATAACGCATATCAGCGGGGTGTTCTGCATCGACGCGGCAAGCACACCGGTCACATCCGACCACGGCAGACTCATCCGGGAACTCCAGCCCTCGTAGACGATCTCCTGGGGCGTGAGCACGAGACTCGCCCTGCGTATCCGACCGGCCAGAGCGAGACCTGTTGTCGAGGCGAAGAATAATCCCATACAGAATGACGCGAGCGCGGGAATCCAGAGAATCGGCTGCCCCGATACCGCGATTTCGAGACTCGCTCCGAGCAGCAGTACCGCGAAACAGAAGCACATCAATTGGTACAAAGCGAAGGTTGGAATCGCGCCGGGAATGGCGGTGGCGCCTGTGCCGTCCACCGATTCCAGTCGGATCCCGCTGGTGCTACGTGTTCGCGTGACAAGCCCCGCGATTCCCATGACCGCGAGGACGAGCATCGCGATACCCAGTAGAGCCACGTATTTCGAGGCGGCATGGCCGAACTCGTCGGCGCTCCCCCAGCCGGCCAATGCCAGCACGAAGCACATGGCCGCAAACCCGGCCAAGAAGACGGTCGACAGCAGTATCGTTCCGACATAGCGAGCCGAGGTGCGCCAGGCGGTAGGACTCATCGTTCGGTCAGAAGAGCGCATTCCACGCCTTCGATACCCCACCACCGATGGCATCGCCCGTAGCCTCGAACGCATCGATACCTCCGTTGATTGCGTTGCCTACGCTGAGACCATCCTGGTACAGAGCATCGACAGCACCAGAAGTGAAAAGCCCAGCACCGGCGCCGACGACCGTCCCCACTGCGGCACCGGCAACGTTACCAACCCCTGGAAAGACGCTGCCAATGATCGCTCCCGTGGCAGCACCCGCAGCAACGGAAGCACCGAAGCCCGCCGCTCCCGATACAACTGCCTGTTCAACAGGTTTGCCGTTGTGGATGTCGTAGACAACACCTGCAACCGCAAGCGCGCCGCCAACCCTGAAACCAATCTTCGCGGACTTGGTCTTCGCATTTGATGCCTGCTCATTGAGAGCGGTAGCTGTGCCCGAAAAGTCACGCGCGAAATGCATGTTGCGATAAACGACTTCACGCGGCGAGCCGGCCGGCGCGAACCTGGCGTCGTCCATCAACGCGGTCGCAAGCTGGGAAGCGCTCGACGCACTCTGCAGAAGCTTCGATGCATGTCTTGTAGCCATCACTCCGGCCGCACCATTGATCATGTCACCGATGACGAGGAACCATTTGTCTTTGACGTCGTTGACCATATTGTTCCAGGTAGTGCCCCAGAATTCTTCGGTGTCCCGCACCTTCTCGGCTTCCGCGGATACTGTGCTGTAGGCGGCGATCTTCGTGGCGTCGTCATCGGAAGGCTTCTCGATTGTGGTGCCGGTCAGGGTCAACCCGGCCTCGGTGGCATGGGTTCTGACTGTCGACATATCGAGCTGCGCCTGCTGGACCTGCCCTGCCAGGTTCTCGAGCGCTGTCGCATACTTCTGCACCTCAGTGAGAAAGGTATTCGCCTTTGTGGCCGCGTCGCGTGTCTTGGTGACGAAGGCGTCACCCGATTCCCCATCCCAGCCGGATTCCGCAAGGCCGCGAACCTTGTCGAGATCATCGACAGCCGTGGAGAGTTGACTGCCGAGCGTGTCACGCAGCCACGCTGCGCTGGCACGGATGCTTGCTGGATCACCCTCGATCTTCGTATCGATAGTCACGGATCAGCTCGCATCCCAGCTTGTCCGGAGAACGACATCGGCGGTCGTGTCGTCCTGTTCCTTGTATTTGTTCGCGGCATCGGTCACTGCGGAGCCACTGGCCGCCATGCCTTGAGGTTCCCCCGCATTGTTGGAGGGCGGGGTTATCAGGTTCCGGCCGGAACCGGGTGATGGTAGCTCGCCTCGAACTCATCGGGTGATCGC
>NZ_JBVJHV010000013.1:0-10546 GCF_055586645.1 Nocardia sp. NPDC049935
ATCCGTCGTATCTGAACGAGTTGATGCGGCGTGAGTGGGTGACCACCCTGCATGTGGTGCCCTCGATGCTGGACGCGCTGCTGGCCGACGGCCTGCCGGATTCGCTGTGGCGGGTCATGGCGATCGGTGAGGCGCTGCCGGGTGCCACCGCGCAGCGGATGCTGACCGGCGTGCCGCGGGTGGAACTGTTCAACCTCTACGGTCCGACCGAGGCCGCGGTGTCGGTGACCACCCATCGGGTGACCACCGCGGATCAGGTATCGGTGCCGATCGGCGCGCCGCAGTGGAACAACCGGGTCTACGTGCTCGACGACCGGCTGCGGCCGGTGCCCGACGGTGTCGCGGGTGAGCTGTATCTGGCGGGCGCCCAGCTGGCTCGCGGTTACTTCGCGCGGGAGGACCTCACGGCGGACCGGTTCGTCGCCGATCCGTTCGCGTCCGGTGAGCGCATGTATCGCACCGGTGACCTGGTGGCGTGGAACGCGGCCGGGGAGTTGGAGTACCGGGGTCGTACGGACTTCCAGGTGAAGATTCGTGGTTTCCGTATCGAGTTGGGTGAGATCGAGGCGGCGTTGCTGGCGTTGCCGGAGGTCGCGCAGGTCGCGGTGATCGCGAAATCCGATGCGCGCACCGGTGATCGGCTGGTCGGGTATCTGGTGCCGGGGCAGGGGTCTGTCGATACGGCACGGGTGTCCGCGGAGTTGTCGGCGCAGTTGCCGTCGTACATGGTGCCGTCGGCGTTCGTGGTGCTGGACGCGTTGCCGTTGAACGTGAACGGCAAGCTGGATCGGAAGGCGTTGCCGGAGCCGGAGTTCGAGGCCAAGGCGTTCCGGGCTCCGTCGACGCCGGTCGAAGAGATCGTGGCGAATGTGTTCGCCGAGGTGCTCGGGGTCGAGCGGGTCGGCGCGGACGATGATTTCTTCGCCCTTGGTGGTAACTCGCTGCTGGCCACGCAGGTGACGGCACGGATCGGCGCCGCGCTGGACGCGGCCGTTCCGGTCCGGACCCTCTTCGAGGCGTCCACGGTCGCCGGGCTCGCGGTGCGGGCCGAACAGCGGGCCGGAACCGGTCGTCGCAAGGCGCTGGTCGCGGGTCCGCGGCCGGAGCGGATCCCGTTGTCGCTGGCGCAGCAGCGGATGTGGTTCCTGAACCAGTTCGATACCGACTCCGCCGCCTACAACATCCCCGTCGCGGTCCGGCTCACCGGTGAACTGGATCTGGCGGCACTGCAGCAGGCGGTCGCCGATGTGGTGTCCCGGCACGAGACCCTGCGCACGGTTTACCCCGAACAGGACGGGCAACCGCATCAGGTGGTGCTGCCGGTCGAGCGGGCGGTCCCGGATCTGACCCCGATCCCGATCACCGCCGACGCCCTGCGCGACCGCGTCGCCGCGGTGATCGCCGGCGGGTTCGACGTCACCGCCGAGGTACCGCTGCGCGCCGCGCTGCTGCATCTCGACCAGGGCGATTACGTCCTGGTGTTCGTCGCCCATCACATCGGCGCCGACGGCTGGTCGATGGGCCCGCTGACCCGCGATGTGATGACCGCCTACGCCTCCCGGGCCGCCGGGTTCACCCCCGGGTGGTCGCCGCTGCCGGTGCAGTACGCCGACTACAGCATCTGGCAGCGCGAGATCCTCGGTTCCGAGGACGACGACCGGAGCCTGGTCAGCGAACAGGCCGCCTACTGGCGCACCACCCTCGCCGGTATCCCCGACGAGCTGAACCTGCCCGCCGACCGGCCGCGGCCCACCGCGCAGTCCTTCGCCGGCGGCAGCGTGCAGTTCCGCGTCGACGACGAACTGCATCGCGCCCTGTCGCGCCTGGCCGCCGAGCACAACGCGACCCTGTTCATGGTCGTGCACGCCGCGCTGGCGCTGTTCCTGGCGCGGATGTCGGGCACCGACGATATCGCCATCGGCACCCCGGTCGCGGGCCGCGGCGAAGCCGAACTCGACGATGTCATCGGTATGTTCGTCAACACCCTGGTGCTGCGCTCGCATGTGCGCGGTGAACTGGACTTCGGCGAATTCCTGACCGCCACCAAGGACGCCGATCTGCAGGCGTTCGCGCACGCGGACCTGCCGTTCGAGCGGCTGGTGGAACTACTCGACGTGGAACGCTCCACCGCGCGGCATCCGCTGTTCCAGGTGGCGCTGTCGTTCGAGAACCTGCCGAAATCCGATTTCGAACTGCCCGGCCTGCGGGTCGCGGGCGTCGATTTCGATATCGACACCGCGAAATTCGACCTCTCGCTCACGCTCACCGAAACCGGGCCCGGCGAGGGGATGTTCGCGGAGTTCTCCTACGCCCGCGATCTCTTCGACGACGAGACGGTCGGGGTCTTCGCACGCCGCTTCCTGCGGCTGCTGCGCGCGGTGAGCACCGCGCCGCGCACACCCATCGGCGATCTGCCGCTGCTCGACGACGGCGAATTCCGGCTGCTCACCCACGTCCACGGTGACGAGGTCATGGCGACCGGGCTGCTGCCGGAACTGCTGGCCCACGGTGTGGCGCTCAACCCGGACGGGATCGCGGTCCGCTACCGCGGCCGGTCCATCAGCTACCGCGAACTCGACGACTACTCGTCGCGACTGGCGCGCGTGCTCATCGACCGGGGCGTGGGCCCCGAGCGGATCGTGGCGCTGTCGTTCCCGCGGTCCTACGAGATGGTGGCCGCGTTCTGGGCGGTCACCAAGGCCGGCGGCGCGCATGTGCCGGTGGATCCGATGTATCCGGAAGACCGGATGCGCCATATGCTCACCGACTCCGGTGCCGTGCTGGGTATCACCGGCAGCGAATACGTGGACCGGCTGCCCGGTGATGTGGAATGGCTGCGGCTCGACGATCCCGCGTTCGCCGCGGAGATCGAGGCGCGCCCGGCCGGCCGGGTCGACGATTCCGAACGGCTCGCGCCGCTGATGATGTGGCATCCCGCCTACGTCATCTACACCTCCGGTTCGACCGGTCTGCCCAAGGGCGTCATGGTCACCCATTCGGGTATGGGCGGCCTGGCCGATGTGGCCACGGAGCTGTACCACCTGGAATCGCACCACAAGTTCCTGCACATCTGCTCGCCCAGCTTCGACCCGTCGGTGCTGGAATGGGTCTGCGCGGGCTATATCGGCGCCACCCTGGTGGTGGTGCCGGGCGAGATCATCGGTGGCCCGGATCTGGCGGAACTGCTGCGCTCCGAAGGGGTTACGCACACCATCATCACGCCCGCCGTACTGGGCACGATGGATCCCGCCGGTATCGAATCCCTCGAGGTGGCCTCGGTCGGCGGCGATGTGACCACCCCCGAACTGCTGGCCAAATGGGAACCGGGCCGCAAGTACTTCAACGGCTACGGTCCCACCGAGACCACCATCATCTCGTCGTACGCGCGGCTGTCGGCCGGTGACCACATCACCATCGGCGATCCGGTGCACGGTATGACGGCGCTGATCCTGGACGCGCGCCTGAACCCGGTACCGCCGGGTGTCGCGGGTGAGCTGTACCTGGCGGGCGGCGCGCTGGCGCGCGGCTACCACAACCGGCCCGATCTCACCGCGGACCGGTTCGTGGCCAACCCGTTCAGTTTCGCGGGCTCCCGGATGTACCGCACCGGCGATGTGGTGCGCTGGTACGCCGATCCGGGTATGCGCGGCGGTAACGAGGCGCTGCCCACCATCCCGTGGCAGCTGGACTATGTGGGCCGCTCCGACTTCCAGGTCAAGATCCGTGGTTTCCGGGTCGAGCTGGGCGAGATCGATACCGCGCTCGGCCGGCATCCGGATATCGAGTACGCGATCACCCTCGGCAAACAGACCGACGCGGGCGCCACCATCCTGGTGTCGTACGTGCTGGCCGCCGAGGGCCACGCGGTCGATACCGACGCGGTCACCGAATTCGTGGGGCGGTCGCTGCCGCCGCATATGGTGCCGTCGGCGATCGTGGTGCTCGACGAGATCCCGCTGACCCCGGTCGGCAAACTCGACCGCAAGGCGCTGCCGGAACCGCAGCTGAAGGCGCGCGAGTTCCGCGCCCCGGTCGGCGAGATCGAGACCGTGATCGCCGAGGTGTTCGCCGATGTGCTCGGCGTCGACCAGATCGGCGTGGACGATTCGTTCTTCGGGCTCGGCGGCGATTCCATCCTGTCGATCCAGCTGGTGTCGCGGGCCAAGGCGCGCGGTGTCGTGTTCAGCCCGCGCGATGTGTTCGAGCGGCGGACCGTGGCCGCGCTGGCCGAGGTCGCCACCCTCGGCGGCGCCGACGAACCGCGCCTGGCCGAGCTGCCCGGCGGCGGTGTGGGCGATATTCCGCTGCTGCCGATCATGGCGCAGATCCTGGACGGTCAGGACAACCCGGAGGGCGCCGAGAACTACCGGCGGTTCTCGCAGTCGATGATGTTGCGGCTGCCGGTGGGTATCGACTCCGAGACCCTGGTCGCCACCCTGGCCGCGGTCTTCGATCACCACGACGCGCTGCGCACCCGGTTGCGTACCGGCGACGGCGCACCGGAATTCGAGTCGCTGGCGCCCGGCGCGGTGGATCCGGCGGCGCTGCTGCACCGGGTCGAACTCGACGGCGCGATCGACGACGACGAACTCACCCGGATCGCCTCCGCCGAACTCGACGACGCCCTGGGCCGGCTCGATCCGGCCACGGCGAGCATGGTGCGGTTCGTGTGGTTCGCGTTCTCCGGCGGTGACCGTCGCGATGTGCTGCTGATCGTCGCGCACCACTTCGTCATCGACGGCGTGTCCTGGCGCATCGTCATCCCCGACCTGGCCCTGGCCTGGTCGCAGCTGGCCGCCGGGCAGCCGGTGGCGCTGGCACCGGTCGGTACCTCGCTGCGCCGCTGGGCGCACGGCCTGGCCGAGGCGGCCGGCGATCCGGACCGGAGTGCCGAACTCGCCTACTGGCGGCGGGTCGCCGCGACTCGGGACCCGCTGCTGGGTTCGCGCCCGTTCGACCCCGCCGTGGATACCAACGCGACGGTGGAACGGTTCGAGGTGCGGCTGCCCGCCGCAGTCACCGAGGCCGTGCTCACCACGATCCCGGCCCGCTATCACGGCGGTCCCAACGATGCGCTGCTGACCGCGCTCGCGCTGGCGGTGGCCCGCTGGCGCGGCGACGGACCGGATTCGGCCACCCTGCTGAAACTCGAGGGCCACGGACGCGAGGAGTCCGTGGTGCCCGGCGCCGATCTGTCCCGCACCGTCGGCTGGTTCACGGCCGCCCATCCGATGCGGCTCGACCTCGGCGCGGTCGATCTCGACGCGGCGCTGCGCGGCGAGGCGGTACTCGGCGCGGTGCTGAAATCGGTGAAGGAGCAGCTGCTCTCGGTTCCCGACAAGGGGCTGGGTTACGGCCTGCTGCGTTACCTGAACCCCGGAACCGGTGCGCAACTGCCCGCTTCGGTACCGGGCCAGATCAGCTTCAACTATCTGGGCCGGGTCTCGGCCGGTGAGATTCCGGCCGAACTCGCCGAACTGGGCTGGGTGCCGACCACCGATCTGGGCCGGATCGACGCCGATATGGACCGGGATATGCCCGCCAACGCGGTGCTCGATATCAACGCGATCGTCGATTCCGGTGACGAGGGTCCGCAGCTGAACGCGGTGTTCGCGTTCCCGTCCGGGCTGCTCACCGAGGCGAAGGTGCGCGAATTCGCCGACCTCTGGGTCGCGGCCCTGACCGCGCTCGCCGAGCACGCGCGGCGGCCCGGAGCCGGTGGTTTCACCCCGTCGGATATGCCGCTGGTCCGGGTCGGACAGCGCGATATCGAGGAATGGGAGCACCGCTACCCGCCGCTGGCCGAGGTGTGGCCGCTGTCGCCGCTGCAGTCCGGGCTGCTGTTCCACGCGCAGTTCACCCAGGACACGGTGGACGTCTACACCATGCAGGCCACCGTCGATCTGAGCGGCGCGGTGGATACGGCCCGGCTGCGGACCGCCGCCGAGGCCATGTTCGGCCGTTACCCGAACCTGCGCACGGCGTTCGTCTCCGATGCCACCGGGCAACCGGTGCAGGTGGTGCTGGACCGGGTCGAGGTGCCGTGGCGCGAATTCGATCTGCGCGCCCTGCCCGAGGCCGAGCGGGAGGCCGAACGGCTGCGGCTGCTGGCCGAGGACCAGGCCACGCATTTCGATATGACGGTGCCGCCGCTCATGCGGTTCAACCTGTTCCGGTCGACCGAGGACAGCTGGCAGCTGGCCATCACGACCCATCACATCCTGCTCGACGGCTGGTCCATGCCGCTGCTGATGCGCGAACTGCTCACGCTGTACGCGCTGCGCGGGGAGACCGCGGCGCTGCCGCGGGTGGCGTCCTACCGCGGCTTCCTGTCCTGGCTGGCCGGGCGCGACCGGGCCGTCTCGGAGCGGGCGTGGGCCGACGCGCTCGACGGGTTCACCGATCCGACACTGCTGGCGCCGCAGCCGGTGGAGTCGGAGAGCTACGAGATCGGCAAACTGGTCTCCGTCCTGGACGAGCAGCGCACCCGGCAGCTCTCCGAACGGGCCGCGAACCTCGGCGTCACGGTGAACACGCTGGTGCAGGCGGCCTGGGGCATTCTGCTCGGCCGGATCACCGGTAGTGACGATGTGGTGTTCGGCGCCACCGTCTCCGGGCGTCCGGCCGAACTGGCCGGGGTGGAATCGATGGTGGGCCTGTTCATCAACACCCTGCCGGTGCGGGTCCGGATCGACCCCGCCGCCACTACCAGCGATCTGCTCACCGCCCTGCAGCGGGAGCAGGCGGCGCTGCTGGACCACCACTACCTGGGGCTCACCGATATCCAGCGGGCCACGGGCGCGCCGGCGGTCTTCGACAGCCTGTTCATCTTCGAGTCGTATCCGATCGACTCGGCGGCCATCGCGGCCACCAGCGAGATCGACGGAATGTCGGTCACCGGCGCCGGGATGTTCGACAACACCCACTATCCGCTGACCCTCCTGGTCACCGCGGAGAGCACCGTCGAGGTGGTGCTGAAGTACCTGACCAGCCGTTTCGACGCGGCCGCCATCGAGACCCTGGCGGCCCGGCTGACCCGAGTGCTGGACGCCCTGATCGACGCCCCGGACCTGCCGGTGGGCGATATCGACATCGTGCTCGGCGCCGCCGAGCGCACCCGGGTGCTCACCGAATGGAACGACACCGCGCATCCGGTGGCGCCGGAACTGCTGACCGCCGGATACACCCGGGCCGCCGCCGCGTACCCGGACCGGGTCGCGGTGGAGTACGAGGGCGAGCGGCTCACCTACCGGGAGTTCGACGAGCGGGTGAACCGCCTGGCGCGGTTGCTGATCGCCGAGGGTGTGGGCCCGGAATCGCTGGTGGGCCTGGCGGTCCGCCGGTCGCTGGATCTGGTGGTCGGGATGTACGCGATCATCACGGCCGGTGGTGCGTATGTGCCGCTGGATCCGGATCATCCGGCCGAGCGCATCGGCCATATCCTCGACACCGCCCGGCCGGTCTGCGTGGTCACCACCACGCGTGACGCGGTACCGGTGCCCGAGGGCACTCCGGTGCTGGCCATCGATACCGCCGATACCGCCTCCTACGACGGTTCGCCGGTGTCACCGGCGGAGCTGCGGGGGCCGGTGCGTCCGGAGAACCCGGCGTATGTGATCTTCACGTCCGGTTCGACGGGCCGCCCGAAGGGCGTGGCGGTATCGCATCGCGCGATCAACAACCAGACCGAGTGGATGCTCGCGGAATACCCGATGGGCCCCGAGGACGTCTATTTCCAGAAGACGGCGACCACCTTCGACGTCTCGCTGTGGGGCTGGTTCATGCCGCTGCGGGCGGGCGCGACACTGGTCGTGGCCACCCCGGACGGGCACCGCGATCCGGCCTATATCGCCGAGACCATCGCGGCCCGGCAGGTGACGGTCACCGACTTCGTACCGTCCATGCTCACGGTCTTCGCCACCCATACGCAGCCCGGTTCGATTCCGACGCTGAAGCATGTGTTCGTGATCGGCGAGGCGCTGCCGCCGGAGACCGTCTCGGCGATGAAGGCCGTTTCCGACGCCGGTGTGCACAACCTCTACGGCCCGACCGAGGCCGCCGTCTCGGTGACCTACTGGCCGGCCGCGGGCACCGAACGGGGCAGCGTCCCGATCGGCCTGCCGCAGTGGAACACCCGCGTGTACGTGCTCGACGGCCGCCTGCATCCGGTGGCCCCGGGTGTCGTGGGCGAGCTGTATCTCGCGGGCGATCAGCTGGCCCGCGGGTATGTGGCCCGGCCCGATCTCAGCGCGGATCGGTTCGTGGCCAACCCGTTCGACTCCGGCGAGCGGATGTACCGCACCGGCGATCTGGTGCGCTGGCAGGAGATCGACGGACAGCCGGTGCTGGACTACCTGGGCCGCACCGATTTCCAGGTGAAGTTCCGGGGTCAGCGCATCGAACTGGGCGATATCGAATCGGCGCTGCTGGGGCAGCCGTCGGTGAGCCAGGCCGTGGCGCTGGTGATGCCGTCCGAACTCGGCGACCAGCTGGTGGCCTACGCGGTCCCCGCGCCGGGCGCGGAGATCGATCAGGCGACCCTGCGGGAAGCGATCGGGCAGACCCTGCCCACGTACATGATTCCCGGCGCCATCGTCGGCCTGGCCGAATTCCCGCTGAACACCAGCGGCAAACTCGACCGCAAGGCGCTGCCGAAACCGACCTTCGCGAGCCGCGACTTCCGCGCGCCCTCGACACCGATCGAGGAGATCGTGGCCGGGGTCTACGCGGATCTGCTGGGCGTGGCCCGGGTCGGCGCGGATGACGATTTCTTCGCCCTCGGCGGTAACTCGCTGATCGCGACCCAGGTGGTGGCCCGGCTCGGCGCCGCACTGGACACCCGGGTGCCGGTGCGGGAGCTGTTCGACAACGGCACCGTGTCGGGCCTGGCCGCGGCGCTGGAATCGCAGACCCGCGGCACCCGTCTCGCCCTGGGTGAGCTGGAACGGCCCGACGATATCCCGCTGTCGCTGGCACAGCAGCGGATGTGGTTCCTCAACCGGTTCGACGCGCAGTCGGCGGCCTACAACATGCCGGTCGCGGTGCGGTTGTCCGGAGAACTGGATGTCGACGCGCTGCGCGCGGCCATCGGCGATCTGATCGCCCGGCACGAGATCCTGCGCACCTACTACCCGGAAACCGCACAGGGTCCGGTGCAGGTGATCGTGCCCGCCGCGGGCGCGGTCCCCGGACTCGAGGTGCGCGAGGTGGCGGCGGCCGCGGTCGAGGCCGAGGTGATGACGCTCATCTCCACGGTCTTCGACGTGACCACCGCGGTACCGCTGAAACTGGCGCTGCTGCGGATCGCCGACGCGGACCCGGCCGGGCCGGACGAATACGTGCTGGCCATGGTGGTGCACCACATCTCCGGCGACGGCTCCTCGGTGGGCCCGATGGTCCGGGATCTGATGACCGCCTACGCCGCCCGCTCGGCGGGCGCGGCGCCGGACTGGCGGCCGCTGCCGGTGCAGTACGCCGATTTCAGTATCTGGCAGCGGGCCGTGCTCGGCGACGAGAACGACCCGGAATCGCCGGCCCACAAGCAGGTCGCGTACTGGCGTTCGGCACTGGCCGATCTGCCCGACCAGCTGGATCTGCCGTCCGACCGGCCGCGTCCGGCGGTGCAGACCTTCGCCGGCGGCAAGGCCGCCGTGGAGATCGACGCCGCGACCCACCGCGCGCTGACCGAACTCGCGCGGGCCGAGGGCGCCACCCTGTTCATGGTGGTGCACTCCGCGCTCGCCGTACTGCTGGCCCGGTTGTCGGGTACCGGCGATATCGCCATCGGTTCGCCGCTGGCGGGTCGCGGTGAAGCCGAACTCGACGATCTGATCGGCATGTTCGTGAACACGCTGGTGTTCAGGACCCAGGTCGACAGCGGCGAGACCTTCGCCGCGCTGCTGGCGCGCCAGCGCGATATCGACGTGCAGGCGTTCGCCAATGCCGATGTGCCGTTCGAGCGGCTGGTCGAGGTGCTGAACCCGGTGCGGTCCACCGCGCGGCATCCGCTGTTCCAGGTGGGCCTGTCGTTCCAGAACCTGGCGCGCACGGGTCTGGAACTGCCGGGTCTCACGCTGTCCGGCGTGGACGTGGACACCGAACTGTCGCAGTTCGATCTGCATCTGATCGTCTCCGACCAGTACGGCGATTCCGGTGAACCGCAGGGCCTCACCGGCTACTTCACCTATGCGACGGATCTGTTCGATCTGCCCACGGTGCAGGGCTTCGTGGACCGTTTCACCCGGCTGCTGGCCGCGATCGTCGCCGAACCCGGTGTGCCGGTGGGCGATATCGAACTCCTCGCGGCCACCGAACGCGACCGGGTCCTCACCACGCGTAACGACACCGCGCGGCCGGTCCCGGAGGAAACGCTGGCCTCGCTGCTCGCGGCCACCGTCCAGCGCGATCCGAAGGCGGCCGCGCTGGTCGCCGACGACGGGTCGCAGGTGACGTATGCGGAGTTGGACGCGCGGGTGAATACGCTGGCGCGGCATCTGATTGCGCTGGGTGTGGGTCCGGAGGACCGGGTGGCGCTGGCGTTGCGTCG
>NZ_JBVJHV010000014.1:0-5341 GCF_055586645.1 Nocardia sp. NPDC049935
AATGTATGTTCCGGCGGTGTCCTACTCTCCCACACCCTGTCGAGTGCAGTACCATCGGCGCTGGCAGGCTTAGCTTCCGGGTTCGGAATGGGACCGGGCGTTTCCCCGCCGCTATAACCGCCGTAACTCTATGAAACTATCCACAGAGAGCCACCTTCCCTCATCCGATACGGATGGTTCTGGTGTCTTCTGTATCTGTGTGTTGTTTCAGATACCGCACAGTGGACGCGTAGCAATCTTTGTTCAGTAAGCCCTCGGCCTATTAGTACCGGTCACCTCCACACATTACTGTGCTTCCAGTTCCGGCCTATCAACCCCATGGTCTGTAGGGGGCCTTAACCACTCGAAGGTGGTGGGAAACCTCATCTTGGAACAGGCTTCCCGCTTAGATGCTTTCAGCGGTTATCCCTTCCGAACGTAGCCAACCAGCCGTGCCCCTGGCGGGACAACTGGCACACCAGAGGTTCGTCCGTCCCGGTCCTCTCGTACTAGGGACAGCCTTCCTCAAGTTTCCAACGCGCGCGGCGGATAGAGACCGAACTGTCTCACGACGTTCTAAACCCAGCTCGCGTGCCGCTTTAATGGGCGAACAGCCCAACCCTTGGGACCTACTCCAGCCCCAGGATGCGACGAGCCGACATCGAGGTGCCAAACCATCCCGTCGATATGGACTCTTGGGGAAGATCAGCCTGTTATCCCCGGGGTACCTTTTATCCGTTGAGCGACACCGCTTCCACATGCCGGTGCCGGATCACTAGTCCCGACTTTCGTCCCTGCTCGACCTGTCAGTCTCACAGTCAAGCTCCCTTGTGCACTTGCACTCAACACCTGATTGCCAACCAGGCTGAGGGAACCTTTGGGCGCCTCCGTTACATTTTGGGAGGCAACCGCCCCAGTTAAACTACCCACCAGGCACTGTCCCTGAACCAGATCATGGTCCGAGGTTAGAGGTCCAATACGATCAGAGTGGTATTTCAACGACGACTCACCGAACACTGGCGTGCCCGTTTCACAGTCTCCCACCTATCCTACACAAACCGTACCGAACACCAATACCAAGCTATAGTGAAGGTCCCGGGGTCTTTTCGTCCTGCCGCGCGTAACGAGCATCTTTACTCGTAATGCAATTTCGCCGAGTCTGTGGTCGAGACAGCAGAGAAGTCGTTACGCCATTCGTGCAGGTCGGAACTTACCCGACAAGGAATTTCGCTACCTTAGGATGGTTATAGTTACCACCGCCGTTTACCGGGGCTTAAATTCTCAGCTTCGCGCCGAAGCGCTAACCGGTCCTCTTAACCTTCCGGCACCGGGCAGGCGTCAGTCCGTATACATCGTCTTACGACTTCGCACGGACCTGTGTTTTTAGTAAACAGTCGCTTCTCTCTGGTCTCTGCGGCCCAAACCAGCTCACGGCGTAAAGCCGGTCACCAGCTCGGGCCCCCCTTCTCCCGAAGTTACGGGGGCATTTTGCCGAGTTCCTTGACCACAGTTCTCTCGATCGCCTTAGTATTCTCTACCTGACCACCTGTGTCGGTTTGGGGTACGGGCCGTGTACCAACTCACTAGAGGCTTTTCTCGGCAGCATAGGATCACTGAATTCGCCTCAATCGGCTACGCATCACCTCTCAGGCTCAATGCTGTGCGGATTTGCCTACACAACGCCCTACAGGCTTACACCAGTACAACCACTGACTGGCCCAGCTACCTTCCTGCGTCACCCCATCGCTTGACTACTACACCCAGGGTCGTGCGCAGCCCCATCCGGCCTCCCGAAGGAGGTCCATCAGGTTTTGGGCACTTAGCACAGATGATTCGCCATTGGGCGCGGATACACGGGTACGGGAATATCAACCCGTTGTCCATCGACTACGCCTGTCGGCCTCGCCTTAGGTCCCGACTCACCCTGGGCGGATTAACCTGGCCCAGGAACCCTTGGTCATTCGGCGGACGAGTTTCTCACTCGTCTTTCGCTACTCATGCCTGCATTCTCACTCGCGCAGCCTCCACAACTAGGTCACCCCGCTGCTTCCCTGGCTACACGACGCTCCCCTACCCAGCCACACCACTGCACACACCCCCGTAGAGATGTGCGGATGTAATATGTGACTGCCGCGGCTTCGGCGGTGTACTTGAGCCCCGCTACATTGTCGGCGCAGGATCACTCGACCAGTGAGCTATTACGCACTCTTTCAAGGGTGGCTGCTTCTAAGCCAACCTCCTGGCTGTCTGCGCAATCCCACATCCTTTTCCACTTAGTACACGCTTAGGGGCCTTAGCCGGCGATCTGGGCTGTTTCCCTCTCGACTACGAAGCTTATCCCCCGCAGTCTCACTGCCGCGCTCTCACTCACCGGCATTCGGAGTTTGGCTGATTTCGGTAAGCTTGTGGGCCCCCTAGACCATCCAGTAGCTCTACCTCCGGTGAGAAACACGCGACGCTGCACCTAAATGCATTTCGGGGAGAACCAGCTATCACGGAGTTTGATTGGCCTTTCACCCCTACCCACAGCTCATCCCCTCAGTTTTCAACCTAAGTGGGTTCGGGCCTCCACGACGTCTTACCGTCGCTTCACCCTGGCCATGGGTAGATCACTCCGCTTCGGGTCTAGAACACGCGACTGAAACGCCCTATTCGGACTCGCTTTCGCTACGGCTACCCCACACGGGTTAACCTCGCCACATGCCACTAACTCGCAGGCTCATTCTTCAAAAGGCACGCCATCACCCACCCACCGAAGTGGCACAGGCTCTGACGGATTGTAAGCGCACGGTTTCAGGTACTATTTCACTCCCCTCCCGGGGTACTTTTCACCTTTCCCTCACGGTACTAGTCCGCTATCGGTCACCAGGGAGTATTCAGGCTTACCGGGTGGTCCCGGCAGATTCACAGCAGATTTCACGGGCCCGCTGCTACTCGGGCACTCACTACAACAGAGAACGTGTTTTCGCCTACCGGACTCTCACCGTCTACGGTTGGCCGTCCCAGACCAATTCGACTAACACGAACTTTTCTGACTGTTGCTTGTCACGGCAGTAACAAGAAAATGAGCCCCACTACCCCACACGTGCAACCCCTGCCGGGTATCACACACGCATGGTTTAGCCTCATCCGCTTTCGCTCGCCACTACTCACGGAATCACATGTTGTTTTCTCTTCCTGTGGGTACTGAGATGTTTCACTTCCCCACGTTCCCTCCACACCAGCTATATATTCACTGGCGGGTAACACGACATCACTCGTGCTGGGTTTCCCCATTCGGACACCCTCGGATCACAGCTCGGTTGACAGCTCCCCGAGGCTTATCGCAGCCTCCTACGTCCTTCATCGGCTCCTGGTGCCAAGGCATCCACCGTACGCTCTTAAAAACTTACAAAACAAAGATGCTCGCGTCCACTGTGCAGTTCTCAAACAACACACCCAGCCAGATCCGGATTCCGCACCAGCGGAGAACCTCTCAGCTCTCCCGGTATGAACGGGAACCCAGCCGGATCGTATTATCTTGCCTGGAAAGAACGCCTGTTCTTTCAGGACCCAACAGTGTGTTGATATATCCACCAGCACCGAGAACTCAAGCCTCGGCCGTACGTGATGGAGATTGTCAGCGTTCCACCCATGAGCAACCACCGAACCACATTCGAGTTCGTAATGGCCTCTGCCACAACCGGTACTCGACTCTTCGAGCCGGCATGGAGAATGCTCCTTAGAAAGGAGGTGATCCAGCCGCACCTTCCGGTACGGCTACCTTGTTACGACTTCGTCCCAATCGCCGATCCCACCTTCGACGGCTCCCTCCACAAGGGTTAGGCCACCGGCTTCGGGTGTTACCGACTTTCATGACGTGACGGGCGGTGTGTACAAGGCCCGGGAACGTATTCACCGCAGCGTTGCTGATCTGCGATTACTAGCGACTCCAACTTCACGGGGTCGAGTTGCAGACCCCGATCCGAACTGAGACCGGCTTTAAGGGATTCGCTCCACCTCACGGTATCGCAGCCCTCTGTACCGGCCATTGTAGCATGTGTGAAGCCCTGGACATAAGGGGCATGATGACTTGACGTCGTCCCCACCTTCCTCCGAGTTGACCCCGGCAGTCTCTCACGAGTCCCCGCCATTACGCGCTGGCAACATAAGATAAGGGTTGCGCTCGTTGCGGGACTTAACCCAACATCTCACGACACGAGCTGACGACAGCCATGCACCACCTGTACACCGACCACAAGGGGGCCTACATCTCTGCAGGTTTCCGGTGTATGTCAAACCCAGGTAAGGTTCTTCGCGTTGCATCGAATTAATCCACATGCTCCGCCGCTTGTGCGGGCCCCCGTCAATTCCTTTGAGTTTTAGCCTTGCGGCCGTACTCCCCAGGCGGGGTACTTAATGCGTTAGCTACGGCACGGATCCCGTGGAAGGAAACCCACACCTAGTACCCACCGTTTACGGCGTGGACTACCAGGGTATCTAATCCTGTTCGCTACCCACGCTTTCGCTTCTCAGCGTCAGTTACTTCCCAGAGACCCGCCTTCGCCACCGGTGTTCCTCCTGATATCTGCGCATTTCACCGCTACACCAGGAATTCCAGTCTCCCCTGAAGTACTCAAGCCTGCCCGTATCGACCGCAAGCTCGGGGTTGAGCCCCGAGTTTTCACGATCGACGCGACAAGCCGCCTACAAGCTCTTTACGCCCAGTAATTCCGGACAACGCTCGCACCCTACGTATTACCGCGGCTGCTGGCACGTAGTTGGCCGGTGCTTCTTATACTCCTACCGTCACTTTCGCTTCGTCGGAGTCGAAAGAGGTTTACAACCCGAAGGCCGTCATCCCTCACGCGGCGTCGCTGCATCAGGCTTCCGCCCATTGTGCAATATTCCCCACTGCTGCCTCCCGTAGGAGTCTGGGCCGTGTCTCAGTCCCAGTGTGGCCGGTCGCCCTCTCAGGCCGGCTACCCGTCGTCGCCTTGGTAGGCCATTACCCCACCAACAAGCTGATAGGCCGCGGGCTCATCTCGCACCGATAAATCTTTCCACCCTCGACCATGCAGTCGAAAGTCATATCCGGTATTAGACCCAGTTTCCCAGGCTTATCCCAGAGTGCGAGGCAGATCACCCACGTGTTACTCACCCGTTCGCCGCTCGTGTACCCCGAAGGGCCTTACCGCTCGACTTGCATGTGTTAAGCACGCCGCCAGCGTTCGTCCTGAGCCAGGATCAAACTCTCCGTTGAAGACTCACAATCACACCCCAAGGGGCGCAATCAAAAGTAAACACTAGAGTCCGAAAACCTAGCAAAACAATCGCCAGCTGGAATTTAGCTGACATAAATGTTCGGCCCTCCACACGGGGG
>NZ_JBVJHV010000015.1:0-1287 GCF_055586645.1 Nocardia sp. NPDC049935
TGAGGTTCCCCCGCATTGTTGGAGGGCGGGGTTATCAGGTTCCGGCCGGAACCGGGTGATGGTAGCTCGCCTCGAACTCATCGGGTGATCGCCAACCCAGCTTCTTCTGGATGCGCTGGCTGTTGTACCAGCCATCGATGTAGGCGAACAGGGCGTTCTCGGCCTCGTCACGGGTCCGCCAGGCCCGCCGATAGACCAGTTCGGTCTTCAATGTGGAGAAGAAGTTCTCCATGAGCGCGTTATCGTAAGAATCCCCGACCGACCCCATGGATTGTGCAATCCCATTGTCGGCCAGCCGGTTAGCGAACCGGATCGCTGTGTAGGTCGAGCCCCTGTCGCTGTGGTGAATCAACTCGCCATCGCGGATGTCGCGGCTCCAGACCGCGAACTCCAACGCACCCAACACCAGCTCGGTGTCGCAACGATCCGAGGTCTTCCAGCCCACGATCCGGTTGGAAAACGCATCCCGCACCGCCGCCAGCCAGAACGCACCCTGCCCGCACGGGATCCTGGTCGCATCCGCCACCCACAACCGGTTCGGTCGATCTGCGGTGAAGACCCGTTCGACCAGATCCGGTGCCGGCGCCGCCCGCGGATCGGTCCGTGTCGAGGCGATGCGCCACCGTTTCCGCAGGAAAGCGCCCTGCAACCCGGCGCCACGCATCACCCGCTCCACCCGTTTGCGGCCGACCGAGATGCCGCGGCGGACCAGCATCGCATGCACCCGCGGAGAGCCATAGGTGCCGCCGGAGCTCGTATGGATATCGACGATCTCGGCCAGCAACGCCTCGTCGGCGATCTGCCGCGCCGAGGGCTGTTCCAGGCGTTTGCACCACCAGTAATAGGTCGACGACGCGATCCCGAGCACCCGCAATACGAGCTCGACCGGGTGCCGGCTGTCCTTGACGAACCGCACAATCACCTCCGGGTCTGGCCGAGCTCCGAAGCGAAATACGCACTCGCAGAGCGAAGGATGTCGTTGACCCGTTCCAGCTCGGCCACCTGTTTGCGCAGCCGCTTGTTCTCCTCGGCCAGATCCGTCGCCGCCGGTTCCGGTCGCTGGCCACTGGTGTCGGCTTGGCGGATCCAGTTCCGCAAGGCCTCGTGATGCACGCCCAACTGCTGGGCGAGCTTGCGGATCGTCGGTTTCGGGTCCGATTCCAGATACAGCCGGACCGCTCGGGCTTTCAACTCGTCCGGGTATTTCTTCGGTGCTGCCACGCGGGGCTCCTTCCCGGTCCTATCGGACCATGCTCAGAGCCCTCCAAGGAAGCGGGGGAACCTCAC